>NZ_VAHJ01000009.1:0-135655 GCF_006386585.1 Pseudomonas sp. Hp2 | reverse complement strand
CGACGCTGACGAGCGTGTCGACGACGGTGCCGGGCACGGCCTACGGCGAGGCCGAAGGGGCGGCGCACGAGCGCAGCGCCAGCCCCGGGGCGGACCGGGTGCCGCACACGGGCGATCCGCTGCTGGGGCTGGCGGCCCCGGCCGGGATCGGGCTGGTGGCGGGCCAGGCGCTGCACTGGAGCGCGGGGGAGACGCTGACGTTGGCGAGCGGGCGAGGCAGCGAGGTGGCGGTGGCCGGCGATGCGCGGCTGCATGCGGGCCAGGCGATCGGGGTGCTGGCGGCGGCGGTGGAAGGCGGCAACACGCAGGGCCACACCCTGAGCGTGGTCAGCGGCGAGGGCGAGCTGGAGTTGCAGGCGCAGAACGACGAGGTGCGTCTGCAGGCGCGGCAGGGGCTGAAGGTCGTCAGCGCGAACGCGGCGGTGGAACTGGCGGCGGGCAAGCGGGTGCGGCTGGCGACGGCGGGCGGGGCGAGCGTGACGATCGAGGGCGGGAACATCAGCATCGCCTGTCCGGGCAAGATCACCGTGCATGCCGCCAAGAAGTCGTTCCTGGGACCGGCGCAGCAGGACTATCCGCTGCCGACGCCGGGCACTGCCCCGTACAAGCTCAAGTACGTCCTGCGCGATCATCAAGGCAAGCCCATGCAGAACGCGGCATACGCCTTGGTCATGGGAGATGGTACGACCCGCTCCGGCAGGACCAATGGAGCGGGAGAGACCGAGGAGGTCGTGACCTCCGGACCAGAAGCCATCGACCTGTTCGTACAGGACGGGGGCCATGAAGGTTATTACCTGTCAGAAAAGTAACAGCGGATCCGCAGCTGGACCGAGCTGTCCCCGAAAACTACCGTGTGGTGAGGAAGCGGCCTGATGTCTTCCGGAAAGTTCCAACTCTATCGCAAGGATGCGGCGGGCAACGATGTGCCTTGCAGCGGCATTACCTACCGGATCATGAGCGTCATGGACGGTACTCTTGCCACGTTCGGGATCACGGACGAGAACGGGTATACCGCAACCGTCGTTGCTCGGGCGCAACAGCAGCAGGCCGGCGCAGGTACGCCGATGCCTGCGGCAGCGATGGGAGGGCAGGGATATCGGCCTGCGCCGCTCCTGCCATTGCACAGCAACCGCTATGTTCTCCAGGTCAGGGATTCGATCACCGGGAAGTGGATCGAACCCGTGCTGCATCCGGAAACACGCAACGCGCAGCTTGATCTACCCGTCAGCAGCCGAACCGATAACCTGCCGGCCGCCTGGGCGCTGATGCAGGGCGCGACGGTCAAGCCATTGCGCCTCAAGCCATACCACCAGTTCGAGTTCATGATGCAGCAGTCGCGCAAGCGGCTGCCGAATGCGCCGTACGTGGCCTACACCTACGACAAGGACGGCAGGAAGGTCGCGGCCGTGGACATCGACGGCAAGCCGATCAAGGGCAATACCAACCGTTCTGGGCAGACGCCGCGGATCTATTGCGAGCAGAAGGCATGGTTCGTGTTCAATCTGCCCGGTACCCAGGCAGAGTTCATGAGCAAGGCCGTCGAACCCGTCGTATCGGGGGCGGCCGTGCAGTTGCAGCAGGTCACTGCCAAGGGCCAAGTCGCCGTGAGCGCGCCTGGCAAGGGAAAGGTGGCCGATGTATCGGGCAAGGTCAGCGCGCCCGTCATCCTCAACGCAGAGGATGAGGAGCTGCTGTTGCTCACCCCCGATGTTTGGAAGGAGTTCGAAGCCGTCAGCGGTTACATCGAGAACACGATGGCGGGCGTGCATCGTGCACGCCAGAACCTGAGCGACGCGTTGCAGGCGCGCAGTGCCGAAGCGATCCGGCAAGCGGAGAAGGACCTCGGGCTCGCCGAAGACAAGGTCGCAAAACTGCTGAACAAGGACTTCGCCAAGAAGGCGGATTTGGTGGAAGTAGTGACCTTCGAGAGCTACGACAAGGGCGCGCATTCCGGCAAGGTGGGGGCTGATCGCGTCGGGATGCGGCGGCGATACATTCCCCGCAAGAAGTATGAGCAGTACAAGAGTCGTCGCCTGAAGGGAATACCGACCAAGCTCGAGATGAGCGTTTCGGCCAAGGTCAAGGACGGAGCCGCCTCGGCCAAGTACGAGGGCAAGGGCGAGCGCTCTGACCGCAAGACTTTCGACGCGAAGAAGTTCAGGGAATCATTGTCGAAACTCAAGGTGCAGGCCAAGGGAAGCACGCAGACCGATCCATGGGTCTGGGACATGATCGATATCGGCGGCAACGAGTTCGCCGAAACGGTCAAGAAGTCCGATAGCTACTCGGTCGACAAGGCCGCCCAGTGGATGCGCTGCGTGGCGGGTGCGGGCGCGAGCGCGGAAGCCAACTGGGATCCCAAGAAAGGTACGGTCAGCGCTCAGGCTTCGGCGAACGCGCAGGCCAAGTTGGTGCTGTTCGAAGGCAAGTGGATTCACACCTGGTCCATTCCTTCGGCCAAGGGTTGGCAGATGAACTATGGCGGCATCGACTTGGGCGCCATCGTGTTCCAGCTGGCATGCGAGCTGTACGGCTTCGTTGGAGCCAAGGCATCGCTTACCGGTGCGGTGGGCATCTCCATCCAGGGCGGCAAGGCGAAAATCGTGCCACAGGCGCGCGACCGCACGGACAGCCTGGCTGCCAACTACGACGAGAGAAGGGGCCTGCCCAGGGCCGACATGGGAGATCCGCCGCCACCGGGTGGTGCGAAATCTTCCAGGATCGTGCCGGCTGCCCTGAACGAGGCTCCGCCCAAGGACATCAATGGCATGAGCCTCACCGCCGAGGCGTTCGCCGGCGCGGAAGGCGGTATCACCCCCTCCGGTGAACTGCAGTGGCTACCGCCACAGCAGACCAAGCCGGTGAGCTTCGCGAAGTTGAGCCTGGATGTGGCGGTCAGCGCGGGCGCCGGCGCCAGTGCCCAGCTTTATATTTATTACGCCCGTGGCAAGTTCCGCATCAAGGCCAGCGCGCGCCTGTGTTGGGGCGTCGGTGCGAAGGGCGCGGTGGATTTCGTGGTGGACGCGGAAGGCATGGCCCAGTTCGTGCAATGGGTCTATTACCAGTTGGCGCATGCGGGCTTCAAGGTGCTGGTTTACTTTGCGAGAGATGCGTTCGCGGCTTTCTCCCAACTTCTGTTCCTGGCCATCTCCAAGAACACGAAGATCGGACAGGAGCTTGAAGCCACGATCAATGCCATTCAAATGGCCCTCGAAGGCGTGATGCGCAGCCTTGAAAAAGCAGAAAATCGTTACAAGCTGGTGCGGAGCATCAACAGCAATCCGGTGTGGCTGGTCTACGCCACTCCGGAAACGCGTGGCATGTTGCTTTACGCCCTGACCCGGCATGACTGGGCCACACATTCGAATGACCTGCCTGAGGTCCAGCAGAAGGGCTGGGACACGCAGGTGCATTACCTCAACGAGCACAAGCAGGCGATCCTGAAGATCGTCAAGGGCGTCAAGCTGCGCCAAGAGTGGACGAACATGTTCCAGCACATGTCCATCGACGGCTCGAAATTGGCTGACGATAGCAAGGCGGAGGGCGATGTTCTCCGCTTCCTCAATTACGGGCTGTCATTGGCCGAGAATCTGAAGGGCAAGGTCTTCAATCCCATCAACAAGGACCCGACCGTGCAGCCGGAGGACGTGGGCAACAGCTATCTGGAGGATTACCTGAAGCACCGTGCGTCGTTGCTGGGGCAGTTCCCCAAGGGCTACGAAGTCGCGCAGTTGGATCGGCTGGATGGCCCCGACCTGCTCAGGCTGGATGGGCAGGAGTCGCCCATGTTTGCTGTGATCGATCCGCAATACCTGTGGCTCGACCGCGATGCCGCGGCCACGCTGCTGGCGCAGGAACATGGCCGTGATCCCGAGGGCGAAGGCAGCGCTCTCGCCTGATGATTGGCATGACGCACGAATTCCCACACCGGCCCGCAGAAGCCGTATTTCGTGGTGAGTTCACTTGCCTTCGGCTACGCAGCGGAAGGTATTCGAGAAGTTCTGGTTGTAGTCGTACTCCTCGCCCCCGATCCCGGCCAGTTTCTTCGCAGGAGGGGAGGGGGCCATGCTGAAACGAGTGAACGTCATGGAGACCATCGCCAACGAATCGCCACCCTCGCTGGAATTTCCACGCTGCACCTTTTCGGCCCCGCTCTTGGGGCCGAGCGGGTCGCGTAGATCCTTCGGGTCATAGGCGGGGGCGTACCAGTCGCGGGCCCACTCGAAGCCATGATCGATCATGTCGTACAAGCCCAGCGGCGTGGGTGGGTACTGGCCGATAGGAGTGGGGCCTGCGATGTAGCCGTGCTGGCTCCTGAAGCTTCGGATCTGGTCGAATGAGCCGACGTTACGGCCATCCTCTATCTCGCCGGTGTCGGTCGGCCAGACCACCTTCTGTCCGCGATTGCGAGCGGCGAATTCCCATTGTGCTTCCGTAGGCAGGTCCATCTTCCGGCCGATCTCCTGGCCTATCCAGCGGCAATACTTCTGGGCGCCGTACCAGTCCACTCCGGCTGGAATGCCGGGCAGATTGCGGTATTTCAGGTCGGCTTCGGCCTGAGCGATCCTGGGCTGGCCGGTAGCATCGGTGTAGACGTCGTAGTCGGCATAGGTGACCTTGTGGGCGGCAATGGCGTAGTCGCTCAAACTGACTTCGCGCAACACGTCGTCGTTGGTGTCGCCGCTATAGGGAAGCTCAGCCTTGGGGTCGATGGGGCCGAAGTCGCCCATGGTGAACGTACCTCCCTTCACGGGAATCAGCTCCTTGAGCGTCTTCTGCTTGAGCGCTTCCAAACGCGATGCGTTGTCCTTTGCTTCTTCGGTTTTCACACCATCATTGTTTCCGGTAGCGGCTTGGCAGGCGCCTAGGGAAAGCAATGCAGGTAGAAGAACGAGCGTGTGGAGACGGCGAGAGCACATGAGCATCCGAGTCCTGCAGGAACTGCCGCGGATGTTAGCAGAGACGATCATGCCGAGATGCGCGGCGCGATGAATCGGCGATCGTCCGCTTGGATGGTGTCATGGCTTCGTCGGAGTTCGGGTACGTTCTGATACCGGCGCCTGATTCCTGCTAGGCCGGTTCACAGATCATCGACGACTAGACAAGGCCACGCCGTATGTGGACGAGTGCCAGCGCAGGCCGGCAGGTGCGGCCACGATCTTGCCGGGCTCGCTGATCCTCCCCGACAGCAATCAATGCATGATGGCCGGTGGCAAAACCAGGGTTTCAAGGAGTGCGCAGGGCTTCCGGGAGACTGAACTCCACGGCCTTCGCATCGAACCGCACGGGGTAGGTCCTGTCCACCTGTTGCCCTTCCTTGACGCCGGTTTCGACGACTTCCATTCCGTCGAAGCCAGTGGCCGGGCGCAAGAGACGTTGAAGGCGAGTGCAGTTCGGATCGCCCGTTCTGCAATCGAGGTTCTTCCCATACTCCAGGGCGATCGTGAAGGTGGAAGCGAGTTCGTCTCCACGCCTCAGGTAAAGCGTGCCACTGCGTTGCGCCAAGCCTTGCCGGACATCGCCCGCTTCGAGCAGGAAGCCATGGTGTTGTCCGGCGATTCCAAACGAGAAGACCTCTACGTCGGTACCTTTGCCGGGCAGGCCAGTCGTGCTGGCAAGCAGGTCGCCATCGTCGGAAAGAACGTAAAGATCGACCTGGGCTTCTCCACCAGGCTCGCTGCCGCAAAGGGCCGCGAAGTTCTCCGTGCCATGGCGCTCGCTGGCGCACAGACGCATGCCGGAATCCGCCACATCAGGATCGCCTGAAGCCGATGCGGTCACGCCATCGTAGTTCGCCTCGATGAAGTCCAAGGCAGCCTGCGTGATCTTGCCCGCTTTCTGGTGGCCAGCTGGTGATGCCTCGCCTGAAGCGGGATGCGGCGACGAAGCGCTTGGCTGCCGGCTGTGGGATGCTTCTGGCCCGGCTTCGTTCGGGGCGGCGATGGCTTGCGGGCGACTGCACGCCACAAGGCACAACAGCGCGATGCAATAAAGCGGCCGATTGATCCTGATCATTTCTTTATGGAATCTGTAATGGACGTCAGTTCGCGGACCGTTGGAGCCTTCTTAGGGTCGCACATGTACTTGTCGAGCACGATGCGGTTGTTTTCGTAGCCGTTGAGCCAGGCACGGTGCCCATTGACATACGTGCCACCGGCCTTGTCGGCATATGTCTTGGCCGAGCTGCTTCCCACTTGCGTGACAA
This sequence comes from Pseudomonas sp. Hp2, assembly GCF_006386585.1. NCBI lineage: Bacteria > Pseudomonadati > Pseudomonadota > Gammaproteobacteria > Pseudomonadales > Pseudomonadaceae > Pseudomonas > Pseudomonas sp. Hp2. Next base: position 129,450 of record NZ_VAHJ01000009.1, on the reverse strand, counting down.
GCAGCGTCTTGGCACGCTCTTCGCTGATCGTGTTCTGGATGAAGCTCTTTGCATCGGCCAAGCCGAGGTGATGGCAGAGGTATACGATCTTGGCCCGTTCCCCGTCGTTGAGCTTGGACAAGTCGTAGCCGTCGTTCGTAAGTCCCTTGAGGTTCTGCATGCCATAGTCCACGGCGGCATCGATGGCGTGCTTTGCCTCGAACCGGAGATCTAGCAGGGCTTGCAAATTGCTGTCGCTGGCAGTGGCACGGCCAGTCAGGTAAGGCTTGCTCGAAAGCGTGCGAGCGAGAGTTCGCTTGGGTGCTGCGGTCACCAGCGTTCCATCGGACAGCTTGAAGGCGGGAACCTGGCGTTCTTCACCCTTCTTGTTCTTGACCGCCTTGGTAGTCAACCATCCTTTGCCCTTGGCGAACGTGTTGAGCTGGCTGCCTTCGGTCAGCGCCATGTCGATCCAGCTGCCGTCCAGGAACTGAGTCATGCCGCGTGCGCTGGACGCGGGCGAAGCCGATTTGGGATCCCATTCCCCGTAGTTCTTGCGCACCTTGCGCGTCTTGGGCTTGCCGGTCGCTTTGTCGATTACCGGGCTCTTCTTCTTGTCGAGAATGGGGACGTAGGTGACCTCGGTAATGGTCGCCGCCTCGGCATTCATGATCGCGGCGATGGCCTGCGGCATCATGCCGCTGCGCTTGCCAGCGGCGATGATGATGTCGCGGTACTTGAAATTGCGATCCAGCCTCAAGTTCTCGGGATTTGGACATTCCAAGGTGGCCTGAACCACCGGGTTGCCAGCCGACGTGCGGGTTTCGACGATCGCACCCGGGGTGTCCTTCGCCTGCGGGCCGGATGGCTGGGATTGTTGTTTTTTTGCCGCAGCCCCGGTGTTGGTGGCCGGTGCGGCAGGCGGGATCTTGGTCGCAGGGATGGGCCCTTGGTGCGCTTGCTGCTGGTGACCGATCTTGAGCTTCGGGCTGGTCAAGAGGATGTGCTGGCTGCCCGGCATGGGCAGAAACTTAGCGATTTCCTTTATGCCGCCAGTGACCTTCTCCACCTGCACCTTCACTGCATCCGTGAAGCTGGCCTGGATGTTGATCTCGGGAATTTGCCCCGCAGCGTCGGTAAGGTGGGTAAAAAGATTGCCGCCGGCCTCAACGATGACCTTCAGTCCTTCTATGGGCTTGCTGAGCACATCGAAGAACTGGAAGTGCAAGTTCGCATCATCGGTCTTATCCGGCGCAGGCGAGGCGCTTGCGGTTTTCACGGCTGTGCCTGTGCTCGCGCCTGGCTGGGAAGCCCGCTCTTGTACGGTGCTTGCCGATTTCAGCTTGAGCCGTTGCCCGACCCTAATGACATCGGGATTGCGGATGCCGTTGGTGCTCGCCAATATCCTGACATCGGTGCCATGCGCTTTGGCGATCTTGGATAAAGAGTCGCCTCGCTTGACGATGTAAAAGTCATCCTTGCTCATGCTTCTTCGTCCTCTGGATCGACCGCTTCCCAGTCGTACCAGTCATCGGAATCCAGCTGTTGGGGTAGGTCTTCGCCGGTCCAAAGCACGGACCAGCCGCCGCTGCCAACCAATGCCGAGTAGGCTCTTGGGCGTTTCTCATCCAACAGGCGTTGGGTTTCGCCTCCCGTCTGAGTCTGTAGTGCCTTTATCGCAGGTGTGCCGTCCTGCCTGTCTTCGATGGCGATTACATCGACTGCTTCGGCTGCCTTGCCTGTGACGGCCGAGAATGCCTGCCAACTCAGGCTGTAGGGCATAGGCTTGAGTAACGAATAAGGCAGCATCGCGAGCTCCGCTCCGTCTGCTTCTCCCCCCAGGAACGGATGCTGCGCCGCCTTCACCCTGAACTCCCCCGGGCAGGCGAAGGTGATATCGCCGCCTTGCAGCGTCACGCTGGTCTGCCCGGCCTGCAGCACGATCTTGTCCTGCGCGAGCACGACCACTTCCTCGTCGGTGGCGGTGACGGTGACGTTCTGGTCGGCGAGCAGCTCCAGGGTGCCGTCGTGGGCCTGCATGCTGACGGGGCCGGCGGCGGCGATGGCGCGGACCGGGCCGGCCTGGGCGAACAGGGCGGCGTGTTCGCCGGCGCTGGCGGCCAGGGCGGCGCCGGCGGCGGTGTGGAGATCCTGCTGGACGGTGAGGCTGAGCGTGGTGCCGGCGTAGCCGATCGCGCTGGCCGGCGTGACCAGGGCGACCTGCTCGGGCGACTCGGCCAGCACGCGGGCGTCGGCGAAGCGCTCGACCGGCGCGCTGCCGTCGCGCGATCCGCCGTTGGGCTTGGTGGCCGGCTGCCCGGCGACGCTGCCAGCGTACTTGCCCTGAGCCTGCGGGTCGATCGCCTCGCGCAGCTTGGCCAGGCGGTCGCGTTCGTCCAGGCCGGGGACTTGTTGCTGCTGCAGCGTGTCGTGCAGGGCGTCCTGGGTACGTTCGGCGCCCTTGAGCTGCGCCACGGCCTCCTGGCTGTCGAGCTGGGTCGAGGCCGCCCCGGTGCGGGCCGTGGCCGATAGCAGCAGGCCGCGGGCGGCATGCACGTTGCCCCAGCCGGCGCTGGCCAGCTCGAATCCCTGGCCGCGCAACGCACCGCGGGTACTGCCGGCGCCCTGGAGCAGGTAACCCAGTTCCAGTCGGCTGTCGGCCAGGTCGGTGTGCAGGCGGTTGCGCAGCTGGCCAGGCGTGTCGTCGATCAGCCATTGCTGCTGGCCGGAGCCGTCGTGGCCCTGGCTGCGCAGGCCGCTGAGGGTGCCAGGATGGTTGTCCTGGCTGTCCAGGCCGCCGCCGAAGGGAGGCGCCACTTCGCCGTTGTAGAGCTGGCCGGTGATGCGGGGTTGGTCGATGTCGCCATGGGCGAACTCCACCAGCACCTCGGCGCCGATGCGCGGCAGGAAATGGCTGCCCCAGTTGGGGCCGGCGACCCATTCGGCGACCGGGACCCAGGTGCCGCTGGTGGCGTCGCCCGGTGCGTGGCCGCCATGGGCGCTGGTCTCGGCCAGGCCACCGGGGTGGGGCTGGGCACCGCGCTGCCAGGGGAACTGCACCCGCACCTGATGCTCGCGGTTGGGCGTGACGACCGCGTCGGGGTGGCCGACCACGCGCGCGGTCTGCGGACCTGTCGCGGTGGGACGCGCGCGCGGCCAGGACCGCAGGGCGGTATCGGCCGGGGCGGCGGTGAACCGGTTGCGGTAGCTGCCCGGCTCCAGGCCCGGCAGGTCGAGCAGGGGATCGATGCCGGGGTCGAAGTTGTTGCGGGCCGCGTGCTCGATGGCGAGCACGACGAAACCCTCGTCGCCGTGCTGCGGGTGCTGGGACAACGCGAAGCGCATGCCGGAACCGAGCCGCCGCACGCTGCCGGCGCCCGGATGCAGGCGCTGGGGCAGCCGCAGCGCATCCAGACGCGCCTGCGCCTCGTCCTGCGCCCAGGCATCCTGGGCGAAGCGGCCGGCGCGCGGCACCGTATAGACCTCCAGGGCCGGCAGGCCCCCGCTTTCGGCGGCCTGCTGCGCATTGGCCGCGCGGAGCTGCTCGCTCTGCCAGCTGGCCACGGTCGCGGTCGATGGCACGGCGTTGCGTTGTTCGCCGAATGCGGTCACCGCATCGGTGGCTTCGGCGATGTCGGCGCGATGGAAGCGCAAGGTGCCGGCATCGGGCAGGTCGGCCTGCGGGTCGAACACCACCAGCGTGTGGGCGGCCTCGCCGTCCTGCGCGTGTTCGTAGCGCCAGGCCAGGCCGGCCTCGGCGAACAGGCGGGTCAGGAAGGCCCAGTCCGTTTCGCGGTACTGGGTGGTGATGGCGCGGACGGGCAGCGTCGCCTGCACGTCGAAGCGGAAGCTCGCTTCCGGGTAGTCGGCGAAGATGCGCTCGGCGATCGCGCGGACGTCCAGGTCCTGGAAGATCAGCGCGTTGCGGCGACGCTGCAGCAGCGCGGTCCACGGTTCGAACACGATGCGGTAGCGCACCAGGCCGCCGTCGCCGCCGAGTTGCGCGGCCGAGGTGACCAGGCCATGCCAGCGGCGCATCGCGCCATCGTCCTGGCGCAGCAGCAGCGAAGCCGTGCGTCCCAGCCAGGCGGCCAGGTCCAGGTCCTGGTCGGTGGACAGGCAATCCACCTGCAGCCGGAACGGCTCGCACACGGCCTCGCGGCCGGCGAAGCCTTCGACGACCCATCGTTCGTCCAGGCCTTCCAACTGCAGCAGGCGTGCCTGCTGCGAGGGCAGCGACAGGCCCGCCAGTTGTGTCAACGCATCGGTTCCGAAGTCCATATCGGCAATCCCGTTCAGGGTAGCGTGATCGTGATGTGCGCGGTCCGTTGCGGCATCTGGATCACCTGGTTGTAGGCGGCCAGCTGCCGCTCGGTCTGGTGGTCCAGGTAGGCGCGCAGGCCGAAGAAGCCGAGCACGCCGAAGACGGCGACCAGCGCCGCCGGCAGCCACAAGGGCACCACGCGGCGCAGGCTGTGGCGGACGTTGTCCGGCGGCAGCGCGTGCGGCGCGAAGCCGGTGCGCTTGCCCTTGAGATAGACGATCTCGTCGCCCAGGCGCGCGGTCAGGTAGCCGAGCTTCTCGGTGCCTTCCAGGCGGTACTTGCCTTCGAAGCCGAGCAGCAGGCAGTAGTGGTACACCTCCAGCGACGGAAGGCGCGCCACGCCCTGGCGGCGCAGTTCCTCGAGCCGATCGAAGAAGTGCTCGCCGGCCAGGTGCTCGCCGAACATGCGCAGCTGCAGCGGATTGCGCTCCCACGCTTCGTGCAGGTGCGAAGGCTGCGAGAGGATGGCCTCGTCCACCGCCGCGCAGAAGGCGTACTTGGCGGCGTAGATGTCCTCCGAGGAGATGCCGAGCTTGATCGCGCCGCGTTCCACGCCGTCCAGGAACTTCTGGACGGACTGCACGAAGCCTTCCGCATCGCCCGGGATCTGGCCGCGCTTGAGCAGCAGCAGCAGGTAGAAGCCGTCGGCCATCAGGTCCTGCAGGCTCTGCGGGTTGTGCCCCTGCGGAAGCGGCGCGGCGAGCGCGCCGTTGGAGGTCAGCGACGGCATCGGGCCGGGCGTCGGCGGCAGGTTGGGAGTCCTCATCATGAAGTCACCGCGATAAGTTCCATCTTCAGGTCATGGATGCCGGCCGGCACGTAGATCATGATCGACTGTGCCTTGAGCATGCGTTCGTACAACGCGCCACGCGCGTCGAGCTGGAAGTAGTAGCTGCCCGGGCGCACCGGGATCGCCGCCGGCACCTGCGCCGCATGGGCGAGCTTGACGCCCGGCAGCGCCGACAGCACGCACTTCTCCACGTCGTCCGGCGCGCCGACCTTGAAGCGCACGGGCACGGTCTGCACCAGTTCCTGGGCCGGCAGGTCGGCCGACACGCCCAGGTAGAAGGCGGCATCCTCGTCGATGCGCTGCGAATCCAGCCGGCCCAGGTGGAACGACGGCTTGACCTCGCTCAGGGCGATCTGGAAGTAGCGCGCGGAGATCACCGTGTCCAGCAGCTCGCGCACGATCTCGAACAGGCGCCGGAAACCCGGCTCCGGGCGATCGTGCTGGTAGCGCGGCAGGTCGTTGAGCTGGTAGGCGTTGGAGAAGGTCAGCAGCGCGCCGGCCATGCGCAGCATTTCCTGGTGCAGGCGCTCGGGATGTAGCTGCGGGTGGTGGAACAGGTGCGAGAGCGCGCCGAACGAGGCGTTGACGGTATGCAGCAGCCAGAACGAGGCGATGTCGCCGGAGCGGAACTCGATGATGTGTTGCGAAGGCTGGCGATGCAGCCCGTACAGCGCGTCGACCTTGGCCTGCAGCGAGTCGAGCATGCCGCGCAGTTCGCGCAGCAGCGACGGGGACGCCGCGATCTGCGCGCAGGTCGGGATGAAGTCCTCGTCCAGCTCGAAGCCGCCGGTGGAGGTGCGGCGCACGCGCGCCACCGGCACGGTCACGTACGCGTCGCGCGGCTGGTCGTCGGTGAGCAGCCGCGCGGCCTTGCCCAGGTAGGCCAGCTCGGCCTCGGCCGCATCGGTGAACAAGTCGTGGGTGGGATGGTTGACCTGGCGGTAGCGCGCGGTCTGCCCGTCGCCCTCGCTGGCGCAATTGTCGCCGTCCTCGCGCAGCAAGGGCAGCGCGAGGTGCACCACGGTGCTCTGGATGCCCGCGGGTAGGTCCTTCAGCGACAGCGGGTCGGGCAGCGCGTCGTGCGCCGGGGCGTCGAAGGTCTCGCCATCGGCGAAGACCGCGGAAAGGTCGAGCGGGCGCAGCGTGCCGTGGCCGAGCGCCTGCGGATCGAAACGGCTGCGGCGGCATCCCCAGCCGTAGGGATGCAGCGTCTGGGCGAGATCGTGCAGGCGCGCTTCGTGGTAGGCGTCCTGCCTCTGGAAGTGTTGCGGGCGCAGGAACAGACCTTCGCCCCAGAACACCTTCGACATCCTGCTTACGTGTGACACTCGTCGTTCCTTGGAATTCGTGGCTTCGATGCGCCTGGCGAGCGCGCCCTCCCGGCATCGGAAGGGCGGATACTACCAAGCGCGCCTATCGCATCGTCACGGCGCCGCGCAGCGTACCGAGGCGAGGCTGGACGGGTCCCCGGACAGCTTTGTGACGAGCCCCGGGGCAGAAGTGGTCAAGGCGCAGCGGTGCGCGCCGACGGTGATGCCTTCGGTGGCCAGCTCCGGGACGGTGGCATCGAAGGCCAGGCGCCAGCGCCCTTCGGCCGGGGCGCGGAACAGCGCCACCACGCCGATCGTGCCGGTGCCCGAGGAGATCTTCTCGTCCAGTTCCTGCTTCATGCCCGGCATCAGCACGATTTCGTTGACCGACAGCAGGTCGGCGCCCAGCGCGGCCTGTTCGCCGGCCTGGTCCAGGAACGCGCTGAAAGGGGCCTGCTCGAAGCGCTGGGCGCCGCGCAGGTGGTAGATCTTCAGCACCGCCGCGGTGGGCTTGCCATCGTTGCCGGCATTGAGGTTGGTGCCGGCGAGCAGCCGCAGCGGGATCTGCGACGGGGCCTTGGGCGTATCTTCCTTGAGGCCGACGGCCTGCAGGGTCCGGTTCATGGCCTTGCCGATGCCGCCGCTGGCGCAGCTGCAAAGTGTGACCGATATCAAGGAAGCAAGCAGGGCAGCGCGGGCAAAAGACCTTCCTGGAAACATAAAGTGCCTGTTTATGCGGGCCAAACGGGTAGAAGATGGCGACCTGGATGCGCCATGGGCACGGGGTGGTCGGTGTGCGGGCCGTCACGTTGCCTTGACGGCCGCCGTCGCGCTGCACTATACCGCCGGATAATTGCGGCTGTACACTTTTGGGCCCGACGGCAAACCGCAATATCCCGCAGCTATAACGGCGGGGGTGCGGAAAGCTTGAGGCCGACGTTTCCTCGAGGAGTTTTATGAAGGCGATCAAAGGAGTGGCCATGATGCGGCCAATGTTCGTGGCGATGCTGCTGCTCGGTCTGGCGGCGTGTTCGAGTACGCCGAAGAAGGAGCCGCCGCCGTCGTTCGACGCGCTGATGTCGCGCGCCGAGGCGCAGGTGGGCGTCGGGAGTCCCGATGCGTCCATCGCCGCCTTCGAGGAAGCGGCCCGTGCCGATCCCACCCGCAAGGAACCTTGGGTGCGCATCGCGCAGCTGCAGTTCGATCGCGCCAACTATGCTCACGCGATCGTGGCCGCCGAGGAAGTGCTGCAGCGCGATCCCGATGATCTGGTGGCCGATGGTGTGATGACCGTCGCAGGATTCCGCATCGCCAACCAGTCGCTGCAGCGACTGCAGACCCGCGGTGCGCTGGCCTCGGAAACCGCCCGCAAGGAAGCCGAGACCCTGGCCGCCACCCTGCGTTCGACCATGGGCGATGCGATCCTGGCGCCGCCGGCGCCGGCCAAGCCGGCGCGCAAGCCGGCCAGGGCCGTGCGCCGCGCCGCGGATGCGACCGCCCCGGCCGCTCCCACCGCTCCTTCCCGCCCGGCTCCTTCGGCCGATTCCGATCCATTCAAGAACATCCGCGGCAACTGATCGTCAGGGCCGCGCATACCTAAGGAGAGACCCATGGCCAAGAAGGACAGCGTCCAGAAACGTCTTCAGAAGATCCGGCCGCCGCGCGTGCAGCTCACGTACGACGTCGAAAAGGGCGACGCCATCGAACAGAAGGAACTGCCGTTCGTGGTCGGCGTCCTCGGCGACTTCAGCGGCAATCCCGAGCAGCCGTTGCCGAAGGTCAAGGACCGCAAGTTCGTCAACGTCGACCTCGACAACTTCGACGAGGTCATGGAAGGCGCGGCGCCGCGCGCGGTCTACCGCGTGCCGAACAAGATCGGCGACGGCGGCGGCGAGTTCGCCGTGGAGCTGAAGTTCAAGTCGATCGACGACTTCCGCCCGGAGGCGGTCGTGCAGCAGGTCGAGCCGCTGCGCAAGCTGCTCGAGTCGCGCACCAAGCTCGCCGACCTGCGCAACAAGCTCGCCGGCAACGAGAAGCTCGAGGATCTGCTGACCGACGTGCTGAACAACACCGAGCAGCTCAAGCGGCTCGGCGCGGAGAAGGACAAGGGGGAATAAGCCATGGCCGCAGAAGCCACCGGTAGCGCCGTGCAGGCAGCCCAGGGTGCCGTCGCCGAGGCGGGCGGCCTGCTCGACCAGATCGTCGAGCAGAGCAAGGTCGCCAAGTCCGAGACCGAGCACCAGCGGGCCAAGGACATCATTTCCGAACTGGCCAAGGAGGTGCTCGAGGGCACCGTGGTGGTCTCGGACAACCTCAACCTGACGCTGGATGCGCGCATCGCCGAGATCGACCGGATGATCTCCGAGCAGCTCAGCGCGGTGATGCACGCGCCCGAGTTCCAGCAGCTGGAGAGCAGCTGGCGCGGCCTGCACTACTTGTGCCAGCAGACCTCCACCGGCCCGGCGATGAAGATCAAGGTCTTCAACGCGCCGAAGAAGGACCTGGTGCGCGACTTCAAGTCGGCGATCGACTTCGACCAGAGCGCGCTGTTCAAGAAGGTCTACGAGGAGGAGTTCGGCACCTTCGGCGGTGCGCCGTTCGGCGCGCTGATCGGCGACTACTACATCGGCCGCCAGCCGGAGGACATGTACTTCGTCGAGCAGATGTCGCACGTGGCGGCGGCCGCGCACGCGCCGTTCATCAGCGCCGCGTCCGAGCAGATGTTCGGCCTGGAGAGCTTCACCGAGCTGGGCAAGCCGCGCGACCTGGCCAAGATCTTCGACACCGTCGAGTACGCCAAGTGGCGCTCCTTCCGCGAGTCGGAGGACAGCCGCTACGTCGGCCTGACCATGCCGCGCTTCCTCGGCCGCCTGCCGTACAACCCGAAGGACGGCACCACCGTGGAGGGCTTCAACTTCGTCGAGGAAGTCGAGGCGACCGACCACAGCAAGTACCTATGGTGCAACACCGCCTACGCGATGGGCGCGCGCCTGACGCATGCCTTCGAGGACTTCGGCTGGTGCGCGGCGATCCGCGGCGTGGAGGGCGGCGGCCTGGTCGAGGACCTGCCGACGCATACTTTCCGCACCGACGACGGCGAGGTCGCGCTCAAGTGCCCGACCGAGATCGCCATCACCGACCGGCGCGAGAAGGAGCTCAGCGACCTGGGCTTCATCCCGCTCGTGCATTGCAAGAACACCGACTATGCGGCCTTCTTCGGCGCGCAGTCGGCGCAGAAGCCCAAGAAGTACAACACCGACTCGGCCAACGCGAACGCGATCCTGTCGGCGCAGCTGCAGTACATCTTCGCGGTATCGCGCATCGCCCATTACCTGAAGGCGATGATGCGCGAGAAGATCGGCAGCTTCGCCTCCGCGCGCAACGTCGAGGATTTCCTGAACCGTTGGATCTCGCAGTACGTGCTGCTCGACGACAACGCGACCCAGGAAGCCAAGGCGCAGTATCCGCTGCGCGAGGCGTCGGTGCAGGTTTCGGAGGTGCCGGGCAAGCCCGGCGTCTACCGTGCAGTGGCCTTCATCAGGCCGCATTTCCAGCTCGACGAGCTGTCTGTTTCGTTGCGACTTGTGGCCGAACTGCCGGCCGCGGCAAATAAGTCGTAGCGTTTTGCTGTTGCTGTAGCGTCGAGGGACGGAGATCCCGTTTTTTGCAGAAAGACGCGGCCCGAAAGGGCAACCGACCGCCGGGTCCGCCCGGCAAACCAATCTCACGGAAGACCGGAACTTAGGAGACCAGATCATGCAGCACGCTTTTTTGACCATTGACACCATCAAGGGCGAGTCGCACGACGACAAGCACAAGGACTGGATCGAGATCAAGTCGTTCTCCCAGGACCTGACGCAGCCGCGTTCGGCCACCGCCTCCACCTCCGGCGGCGCCACCGCCGCCCGCGTCAACCTCTCGCCGATCGAAGTCGTCAAGTCGATCGACCTCGCTTCCACGGCTCTCAGCCAGGCTTGCGCCAATGGCACCACCTTCCCGAAGGCCCGCATCGAGTTCATGCGCGCCGACAAGGACGGCAACGCCATCAACTACTACCTGGTCGAGCTGATGAACGTGCTCGTGCACCGCGTCACCACCACGGTGGACGAGGACGGCATGCCGCAGGAAGTGGTTCAGCTGAGCTATGGGGCCATCCGTTGGACCTATAACCAGCAGAAGCCGGAAGGCGGTATCGGCGGCAAGACGGTTGCGCAGTGGAGCGCGACGAAGAACATCCCGAACTACGCCGTCTGATGCACCGTTTGCGATGGCGTCTCCCCCGGCGCCATCGCATTTCCGCCGGCCCGCGCCGGTGTCGTATGGAACCCAGCGGTCTGGCCCGCAGCCATGCCCGCGCCCCATCAGGCATGGATGCCCTGAACGAGAGCGCCGATGAAAGGACTCGAACCCAGTTTGTTGGAAAAGCTTTTCGACGATGCGCCCAGGTCGCCGGCGTCCTCCGGCAACGTGTTCAAGGCGATGTCGCTGGAGCAGTACAAGGAATCGATCGCCCGCGACCTGGAAGGCCTGCTCAATTCGCGCGCGGCCTTCAATGAGGAAGGGCTGGACGCTTTCCCGCAGTGCCGCCAGTCGTTGATGACCTACGGGCTCTGCGATTTCTCGGCCATGAGCCTGGCCAACGCCTACGACCGCGCCGCGATCTGCCGTTCGCTCGAGCGCGCGGTGACGCGCCACGAGCGGCGCCTGCGCAACGTCAACGTCAAGCTCGAGGCGGGCACGCAGCCCGGCGGCGGCCTGCATTTCACGATCCACGCGCTGCTCGACCTGGAGCCGGCACGCGAGCCGGTCAGCTTCGACGCCATGCTGCAGCCGTCCACGCTGCAGTACTCGGTGAGCCGCTTGCGCCGGCAGGTGGTCTGAGCATGCAGGACCTGCTGCCCTACTACGAACGCGAACTGGCCTACCTGCGCCGCTACGGGCGCGAGTTCGCCGAGCGCTATCCCAAGATCGCCGGGCGCCTGCAACTGTCCGCCGAGGGCAGCCAGGACCCGCACGTGGAACGCCTGATCGAGGCGTTCGCGCTGATGGGCGCGCGCATCTCCAAGCGCATCGAGGACGACTACCCCGAGTTCACCGACGCGCTGCTGGACGTGCTCTATCCGCACTACCTGCGCCCGTTCCCGTCCTGCTCGGTGGCGTACTTCGACATGGAAGGCGTGGCCGCCAAGCTGAGCGCGCCGCTGGTCGTGCCGCGCGGCACGATGCTCCAGTCGCGGCTGGTGCGCGGCATCAGCTGCCGCTTCCGCACGGCCTACGACGTGTTGCTGGCCCCTGTCGGCGTACGTGCGGCGGACTACCGCGCCGTGGCCGAGGCGCCGCTGGCGGTCAGCCTGCCGCCGGGGAGCGGCGGCCAGATCTCCCTCAGTTTCGGCCTGCTCTCCGACCAGATCGGCTTCGCCGACCTGGCGGGCCGGAAGCTGCGTTTCTTCGTGGACGGCGAACCGTCCTTCTGCGCTGCGCTGCGCGACGCGCTGGCGCTCGGCGTGCGCGCCGCCTACGTCGAGGCCGATGGCAGCGGGCGCTGGCAGCGGCTGCAGGCCAATCCGCTGGAGGCGGTGGGATTCGCCGAGGACGAGGCGCTGGTCGATTTCCCGGCACGCTCGCATCCGGCCTATCGGCTCCTGACCGAACTGTTCGCGTTCCCGGAGAAGTTCGGCTTCTTCGACCTGCCGCTGGACACGGTCGCGCGCGGCGCGGTGCGCTGGTTCACCGTGCACCTGGTGCTCAAGGCGACCCCGCCCGACCGCGCCGCCAACCTGGTGCTGGAAGAGCTGGGCACCAAGAACGTCAAGCTCGGCTGCACGCCGATCGTCAACCTGTTCGAGCAGGGCGGCGAGCCGATCCGCGTCACCCACCGCACGGTGAACTACCCGGTGGTCGCCGATGCGCGGCGCGCGTTCGCGTACGAGGTGCATTCGATCGACTCGGTGTACCGCGTGCGGCAGACGCCGCAGGGAGAATCGATCCAGGAATTCCGGCCGTTCTACTCGCTGCACCACGGCGAGGATCCCGAGCGCACCGGGCAGTACTGGGTGGCGCGCCGCGACGAGGACGTGGCGCGGCAGAGCCCGGGCTACGAGACCGAGCTGAGCTTCATCGACCTGGACTTCAACCCGGCCGCGCCGCAGACCGACGTGGTCAGCGTGCGCCTGACCTGCAGCAACCGCGACCTGCCGACCCAACTCGCCCACGGCGTGGCCGGCGGCGACCTGTCGATCGAGGGCGGCACGCCGGCGCGGGCGATCTCGCTGCTGCGCAAGCCGAGCCGGCCGTTGCGGTTCCGCCAGGGCAAGGGCGCGCAATGGCGCCTGATCTCGCACCTGTCGCTCAACCAACTCTCGCTCACCGGCAGCGGCCTGCCGGCGCTCAAGGAGATGCTGCGCCTGTACGACCTGTCCGGCAACAGCGTGTCCTCGCGCCAGATCGACGGCATCGTCGCCATCGACCAGCACCCGGTCACCGCGTGGATGTCCGGTTCGCGCTTCGCCTCGATGGTGCGCGGCCTGGAAGTACGGCTGACCATCAGCGAGAGCCATTTCGTCGGCACCGGCATCGCCGCCTTCGCCCACGTGATGGACCGCTTCTTCGCGCTTTACGTCCATGCCAACAGTTTCACCCGCCTGGTGCTGGTCTCCAGCGACAGCGGGGAGGAGATCGTCCGATGCCCAGCGCGCAGCGGCGAATCGATCCTGGCGTAGCCCAGCAGCTCCTCTCCGGGCCGCATCGCTTCCAGTTCTTCCAGGCGATCCGGTTGCTGGAGCGGGTCTTCGCCCGGCAGGGCGTCCGTCCGGGGCAGGCGGTGCCGACGTGGGTGCGCTTCCACAACACGCTCTCGCTGTCGTTCCCGGCGACCGAGCTCGATTCGCAGGGCGAGGCCTATTCGCGCGAAGGCGACCGCCTGGAAAGCGAGGTCGCGCTGGGTCACGCGCTGGAGACCGAGGGCCTGGGCGAGGTGCACCTGACGCCGCACTTCATGGGCCTGCTCGGCATCACCGGCGCGCTGCCGCTGCACTACACCGAGACCCTGCAGGAGCGCGAGCTGTACCAGCGCGACCGCACCGCGCGCGCATTCCTGGACATCTTCGCCAATCGCGCCGTCGCGCTGCACTATGCCGCGTGGAAGAAGCACCGGCTAGCATTGCAGTACGAACTGGACCGCCGCGAGCGCTTCGTGCCGCTGGTGCTGTCGCTGCTGGGCATGGGCATGCCCGGCCTGCGCGATCGCATGCTCGACGGGCATGGCGACGTGTTCGACCAGGCGGTCGCCTACTACGCCGGGTCGATCCGCCAGCGGCCGGTCTCGGCGTGCATGGTGCGGCGCGTGCTGTCCGACTACTTCCGGGTGCCGATCGAGCTGGAGCAGTTCGTCGGCGCCTGGTATCGCGTGCCGGCGGGGCAGGCCACCCGGTTGGGCCAGGCCAACGCCATGCTCGGTTCCACCGCGCTGGCGGGCGATCGCGTATGGCAGCGCGATCTGCGGATGCGCCTGCGCATCGGGCCGCTGCGCCGCGAGCAGTTCGACGATTTCCTGCCCGGCGGCAGCGCCGCGCAGGCCCTGTCCAAATGGCTGACGCTGCTGACCGGCGGCAGCCTGGAATACGAAGTACGGCTGGTCTTGCGCGCGCAGGACGTCCGCGGCGCGGAGATCGGCAACGGAGGCGGTGCCCGGCTCGGCTGGGACAGCTACCTGGCCACGCGCCCGGCGTCGGCGCCGCGCGCGGATACCACCTACGGGATCCATACACTGCAGTGATCGGCGGTCCCGCACCGCGGCGGCCCGGGCAACGACAGCAAGGAGCTTTACCAACCGCATGAGCATCAACCTCAAGACCCTGATCGGCAAACTCGACGACACCTGCCGCCAGGCGGCGGAACGGGCCGCCAACCTGTGCATGTCGCGCGGCAACTACGAGGTGGACCTGGAACACCTGTTCCTGGCGCTGCTCGAGCAGCCGCAAAGCGATTTCGTGCTGATCGCGCGCCGCTGCGGCATCTCGCCCGAAGCGCTGGAGCGCGACCTGCAGGAGGAGATCGGCCGCTTCAAGAACGGCAACACGCGCACGCCGGTGTTTTCCCAGCACCTGCCCAAGCTGTTCGAGCATGCCTGGTTGATCGCCTCGCTGGATTCCCACACCACCCGCATCCGCAGCGGCCACCTGCTGCTGGCGCTGCTGACCGAACCGGATCTCTCGCAGCTGGCCTATCGCGGCTCCAAGCTGTTCGTGCGCTTCAAGCTGGACGAACTCAAGCACGACTTCGCGCGCTTGACCGAGGGCTCGCAGGAGGCCGGCCAGAGCGTGCGCTTCGCCGATGCGCCGGCGGACGGCGGCGCCGAGGAGTCCGCCGCCACGGTGCCGGAGGCCAAGGGTGGCCTGTCGCGGACGCCGGCCCTGGACCAGTTCACCACCAACCTCACCCAGCGCGCCCGCGACGGGCAGATCGATCCGGTGATCGGCCGCGACGGCGAGATCCGCCAGGTCATCGACATCCTGATGCGGCGGCGCCAGAACAACCCGATCCTCACCGGCGAGGCCGGTGTGGGCAAGACCGCGGTGGTCGAGGGCCTGGCCCGCCGCATCGCCGAGAAGGACGTGCCCGAGGTGCTGCAGGGCGTTGAGCTGCACGTGCTCGACCTGGGCCTGCTGCAGGCCGGCGCGAGCGTGAAGGGCGAGTTCGAGAACCGCCTGAAGAACGTGATCGACGAGGTCAAGAAGAGCCCGCATCCGATCATCCTGTTCATCGACGAAGCCCACACCATGATCGGCGCGGGCGGCACCGCCGGCCAGAACGACGCCGCCAACCTGCTCAAGCCGGCGCTGGCGCGCGGCGAGCTGCGGACCGTCGCGGCGACCACGTGGGGCGAGTACAAGAAGTATTTCGAGAAGGACGCCGCGCTGGCGCGGCGCTTCCAGGTCGTGAAGGTCGAGGAGCCGAGCGAGGCGCTGGCCGCGGCGATGCTGCGCGGCATGGTGCCGCTGATGGAGAAGCATTTCGGGATCCGCGTGCTGGACGAGGCGGTGACCGAGGCGGTGCGGCTCTCGCATCGCTACATCAGCGGTCGCCAACTGCCGGACAAGGCGGTGAGCGTGCTCGACACCGCTTGCGCCAAGGTCGCGCTGGGCCAGAGCGCCACGCCGGCGGCGATCGAGGAAGGGCGCAAGCACCTGGAACGCATCGCCGCGGAACTGTCGGCGCTGGATCGCGAAGTGGCGGCGGGGGCGCGCCACCACGCCGAGCGCATCGGTGAGCTGCGCGCGCAGCGCGAGGCGCTGGAGCAGGCCGTGGCCGCCGACGAGGCGCGGCTGGCGCGCGAGCGCGAGCTCGCGTCGCGCATCGCGCAGTTGCGCGAGACGATGGAAAACGCGCCTGCCCCCGTCCACGCTGCGGGCGAGGCCGAGGCCAAGCCGGCCAAGGGGCGCAAGTCCCGCACTGAGGCCGTCGCCTCGCCCGAGCAGCAGGAACTGGACGGCCTGCTGGCGGAACTGCACGAGCTGCAGGGCGAGACCCCGATGGTGCCGCTGCAGGTCGACGGCACCGTGGTCGCCGAGATCGTCTCGGCCTGGACCGGCGTGCCGCTGGGCCGCATGGTCAAGGACGAGATCCGTACCGTGCGCAACCTGCGCGCGCTGCTGATGGAGCGGGTGATCGGCCAGGATCATGCGCTGGAGGCCGTGGCCCAACGCGTGCGCACCGCGGCTGCGAAGCTAGAGGACCCGAACAAGCCGCGCGGCGTGTTCATGTTCGTGGGCCCCTCCGGCGTGGGCAAGACCGAGACTGCGCTGGCGCTGGCCGATATCCTCTACGGCGGCGAGCGCAAGCTGGTCACCATCAACATGAGCGAGTACCAGGAAGCGCACAGCGTCTCCGGCCTGAAGGGATCGCCGCCGGGCTACGTCGGTTACGGCGAGGGTGGCGTGCTGACCGAGGCGGTGCGCCGCAACCCCTACAGCGTGGTGTTGCTGGACGAGGTCGAGAAGGCGCACCCGGACGTGCTGGAAATGTTCTTCCAGGTGTTCGACAAGGGCGTGATGGACGACGCGGAAGGGCGCGAGATCGATTTCCGCAATACCCTCATCATCCTCACCTCCAACGTGGGATCCTCGCAGATCATGCAGGCCTGCCTGAACAAGCCGGCCGAGGAGCTGCCCAAGGCCGACGAACTGGCCGAGGCGCTGCGCCCGGTGCTGATGCGCACCTTCAAGCCCGCCTTCCTCGGGCGCATGAAGGTGGTTCCGTACTACCCGATCAGCGACGACGTGCTCGCGCGCATCATCGAGCTCAAGCTCGGCCGTATCCGCGACCGCGTGCGCGCCAACCACAAGGCCTCGTTCGAATGGAACGACAGTCTGGTCGAGAGCGTGCTGCAACGCTGCACCGAGGTCGATTCGGGCGCGCGCAACGTCGACCACATCCTCAACGGTACCTTGTTGCCGGAGATCGCCGAGAGCGTGCTCGCGACGATGGCCGATGGCGGCCGGATCGACGCCATCAAGGTGAGCGCCGGCAAGAACGGCGCCTTCAAGTACAAGCTGAACTGACCACGAAGCAAGGAGAAGACATCATGGATTTCTACGGACTCGACCGCAGCAAGGCCCTGGCCCATTGCGACAGCCTCGCCCTGGGCCGCGCCAGCCGCGACACCGACAGCGTGCGCACATGGAACCGCCTGCGCCCGGAACACATCATCGACCTGCTGGCCACGGCTTCGCCGGAGGCGCGCCAGGAGGCCCGCACCATCGCCGGCCTGATGACGCGCGCGGCCTGGCGCATCCACATGCAGGCATCGACCCAGGGCAAGGCCAACCAGCTCGCCAGCAACGTGCGCGAAGTCGGCCTGTCGGTGGGCGGCCGCGACTACCGTCTGCAGCTGACCGAAGGCCGCACGTTGCAGCTCGAGCGCATCACCGCCGCCTGATCCGCGGCGCGGCACGACGCAGACCCCCGCGAGGAACCGATATGGATATGGTGGCCACCGTTCTCGCTTCCCTGGCGGCGCCCGGGCAGCACGATCGCCTGTTGCGCCTGCACACGCCGCTCGGTGGCGAGCGGCTGGTCGCCGAGCGCTTCGGCGGCATCGAACGGATCGACGAGGTCGGCTTCCGGTTCGAGGTGACCGCGCTGTCCACAGACGCGGCGTTGCCGCTGGACGCGTTGCTCGGCAAGCCGGTACTGCTCGAACTGCTTGCCGCCGGTCCATCGCAGCGGCGTCCGTTCCATGGCCATGTCACCACGGCCGAACGCATCGGCAGCAACGGCGGGCTGGCCCGCTACCGGTTGGTGGTCGAGCCGTGGTTCGCGCTGCTCGGCAAGCGCGTGGACAGCTACGTTTTCCACGACATGAGCTTGGTGGAGATCGTGGAAAGCGTGTTCTCCGACTACGCCGGCCAGGGCGCGCTCGCGCCGGCGTGGCGCTGGAACCTCGCCGACCCGTCGGTGTACGCCCGTCGCAGCCTCACCACGCAGTACGAAGAGAGCGACCTTGCGTTCGTGCAGCGCCTGCTGGCCGAAGAGGGCATCTACTATTGGTTCGAGCACGAGGGCGATGCCGGGGCGGACACGCTGGGTCGCCACGTGCTGGTCCTGACGGACCACGCAGGAGCCAGCCCGGACCTGGGCAGCGTGCGCTACCACCGCGCCGACGTGACCGAGCGCGACGACAGCGTGCAGCGCTGGTCGCCCGCGCGGCGCTCGCGGGTCGCCAGGATATCGCGCGGCAGTTGGGACTACCGCAGCCTCGACCTGCGTCCGGCCAGCGCCGAGGCGCAAGCCGGCGATGGCCCGCAGGCGGAGGACCAGGACACCTGCGGGCCCTATGCCTGGCCCGACCGCGAACGCGGTCAGCGCCACGCGCAGCAGCACCTGGATGCCCGGCGCGTGCGCACCCGCAGCTTCGACGGCGCCGGCCGCTGGCGCCGCCTGGCGCCCGGCGGAATGTTCGGCGTGCAGGCGCATCCGACCACCGATGCCGGCGCGCGCTTCCTGTGCCTGTCGGTGGAGCATCGGGCCCGCAACAATCTCGGCACGGAAGTGTTCGACGCCCTGGAGCAACTGCTGGGGCCCGTCGCGTCGCCGGGTGCGGCATTGCCCGATGCGATCAGCGGACTGGGCCCGGTGGACGCCTGGGCGCTGCCGGAGACGGATTTCTACGACAACCGCTTCGTCGTGCTGCCGGCCGAGGCCACTTACCGGCCGCAGCTGGAAGACGGCGACGGCGCGCAAATGCACCCCAAGCCGCGCGTGCACGGCACGCAGAGCGCGATCGTGGTCAGCGACGGCGAGCCGCTGCTGTCCGATCGCGACCATCGCATCAAGGTGCAGTTCCCCTGGCAACGCGGCTCGGACGCGAGCGGCGGCCTGTCGCATCCGGCGGGCGAGGACAACGCGCCCGCCAGCGGCGGCGCCTGGACCTGGGTGCGGGTGATGACTCCGTGGGCCGGCGACAACTGGGGTGGCGTGGTACTGCCGCGCAAGGGCCAGGAAGTGCTGGTCGGGTTCATGGAAGGCGACATCGACCGGCCGGTCGTGGTGGGCGCGCTATACAACGGCCGCGGCCAGGTGGACGCGGCCCACAACCAGGTCGCCGGCGGCGGCGCGGGCGCGACCGGCAATGCGCCCGCCTGGTTCGACGGCAACACCCACGCGGCGGTCTACACCGGCTTCAAGAGCCAGGCGCTCGGCGCCAGCCAAGACGGCACCGGCGGCTACCAGCAACTGCGCCTGGACGACACGCCGGGCCAGGGCCGCGCGCAGGTCTCGACCACCCAGCATGACAGTACCTTGACGCTGGGCCACCTGAAGGGCGGCGAGGACAACCAGCGCGAGGGCGAACGCGGCTTCGGCGCGGAACTGTCCACCCAGGCCTACGGCGCGGTGCGTGCGGGTCAGGGCCTGCTGCTGGCGACCGAGCCCGGCAACGCGCAATTGGCCGCACCGCAGGCGCTCTCGCAATTGCAGCAAGGCGAGGAACTGCTCAAGTCCCTGGCCGACAGCGCCCGCACCCAACAGGCCGGCCTGCCCAACGACAAGGACGAACTCCCCGTCCAGCAAACCCTCGCGCAACTCCAGGAACAGCTCAAGGCGACCTTGACCGGCAGCGCCCAGGCCGAGTTCGGCGGCGGCGAGGGCGAAGTCCCCGGCTGGAACGCCCCGAACCTGCTGGCCAGCGGCCAGGCCGGCGTGCTGAGCCTGACGCCGGCCGACCAGGCCTGGGTCTCGGGTACCCAGACGGCGCTCGTCGCGGGCCATGCGCTGAACTGGTTGAGCCAGGGACACCTGGTCATGGCCGTGGCCGGCGGCCTGACCCTCTACACGGTCGGCAGCGAAGCCCCCGCCCAGTCGCCCGTGCGCGAACGTGGAATCGCCCTGCATGCCGCGCAGGGCGCAGTGAGCGCACGAGCGCACAGGAACCAGGCCAAGGCGACGGCGAAGACGCGCGTGCAGATCGCCAGCACCCAGGCGGACATCCAGGTAGCGGCCCCGAACGCGCACCTGCTGGCCACCGCAGCGGGCGCTTACCTCAAGCTGGAAGGCGGTGACATCGAACTGGGCGCGCCGGGGACCGTAGAGTTCAAGGGGAGCCAGCGGGAGTTGACGGGGCCGCAGAGTGCAAGTGCCGAGGCACAGATTCTGCAGGGACAACTCAAGGCGTGTTCCCAACAACTGGGTTCGCAGGTAGCGGCTGGAGCCGCTCTCATCTAGCCGGGCCTCTCATGATCGACATCATCATCAAAGAGCTTGGGCAGCACCTGCAACAGGATCCGGGTACACAGGCATTCTTGCTGATCGATCCGTTGCTACGGGAGCCCTTCCCAATTGACTGGGAACCCGTCGCCTCGGCTCCCAGCTGGCGGCTTCCGGTCAGGCACCCTGGCATCGGCGACGAACAGCAGCCGCGCTTGATCCAGTTGGAGGCTCGCAACGTAGCCCTTCTGGAGGCCAGCGTGATTGCGGCCTGCAAGGAGCAACAATCGGGTCAGGAGGAGGCGCAAGAAGGTTTTTGTATTGGTGGATGGCTTTTGGCGGGCAACGCAGTAGAAGGTGCGTCACTTGCAAGCCATCTGGCGTCGTGCATGCGCACCTCGGTTGCAAAGACAAGGGAGGCCAAGTTGTTCCGTTGGCCGGACAGGCGCGTGCTGGAATGGATGTGGCCAATCCTTGGCGAGGAGCAGCGCATCAGCCTGCTTGGCCCGCTCATGGACTGGATAAACATCGATCGGCGCTCACGTCTGCAAAATTTTCGAGTGCCAAACTCTCTTGCCGATGTGCAGGAAATACGTCTTGACCCGGCACAGCTGCAACATGCGGAACGTGGGGTGATCGCTCAGGATCTTCTACGAGGTTGGGGGACGTTTGTTGACCAGTTGCCGTCCGATTATCTGCATCAGGTGACGGGGGCGGTGGCCTCGGTTTGTCAAACGGGGTTGCAGAATCGCCAGGACCTTACGCTCCTGGGTGCCTATGTGCTTCAAGTACATCCACGTTTGACATCACATCCCAAAGTGCGAGCGGCCGTCGCGCAAGTTCGTCAAGGGTTTGAGACGCTTTCCGAAGCGTTGGAACGGATCCCGGATCCGGAGGGGTGGGATGCTATACGCGAAGATCTGCTCCAAGAGCGCCATCTGACTTATATCGAGCAAGGCAAGGACGTCCAATATGGCTGACGGGCAAAAAAAATCTTACTCATCCAATGCCAACAACGCCGCTGCCGCTACGCCAGCGGTCGAGTCTGGTGGTTGTCCTGCCTGTGCCAAGGCCGGTCTGCCGATCTTGCTGGTCAGGCCCGGATTGGCGGATGCAGGCTATGCAGCGGCTCGACAAGCACCATGTCAGCCATTGCTGGATAAGCACGTTGCTGGACCAAAGTTGAGTTTTGGTGGTTACGTACTGAGGACGTTACGCGCCGGCTACGTCATGGTTTTCTACGAAAACCCGCACACCGCCGAGCTCAAGGCAACCAAAGGGTGGCAAGCTTATCAAGTGTCCGATGGCGGTTACTTGTCGCCTTATCCGTTGCAAGTAATTGAACAGGCAGGCCAGAAAACGGGTGACGCCTTCACATGTCAGCGCACCGCTGCTTATGCGACAGCAATGCTGATGGTGATTCCTGACCCCAAGAACGCGGGCAAGGTCTGGATGGCGTATAGCGATCACCCCTGGTCCGAGCCTGTCCGCGAGTTCTATGTGGCAAACGTGGCAAAACGTGATGCACGGATGACCATGATCGACGCCGCCAGCAGCACCTGCGTACGTTCGATCGCAATGAGTGAGCGCAATATACTTACCTTGGTCGCAGACTATGATCAGTCCCCGCCAGCGAATCACCTGCTGGATACGCCATATGCGCCGCTGGCGATAGGGCGCGACATGGTCGGCACGAGCGGTGTGCGTCCGGAATCTGCTGCCGATCTGATGACACAGGCTCAAGCGCTCATCAAATCCTGCAAAGGGCAGTACACGATCGAGCAATTGAAGATTGTGAGTGTCCCAGATGCCGTCGGCATGACGGCGGAGACCGCCAGCGCGCGTATGACGCAGTGCAGTAGCGCGAAGAATTGGCTCTTCGAGAACGGGAAGGAGAGCGAGCAGCGTCCCTGGCGTCTGCAGACGGCCATGAGCATTGAGGGGTTGTTGAAGGAGATCGACCATCGCAACGAAGCACACAAGCAAGCGCTGGCGAACCTCCGGCAGAGTGGGTTGGCCGGCAAAAAGGTAAGCAGGCAGGAATTCGATCGCATGATGAAAGCGGGGGAGCTTCCACCTGGGACATTCTTTCAGATTTCTGGCTCCATCGACGCGCGCGGTGAATGGATGCCCGACGGAAACGCAAACAGCCAAACCGGAACGATCGTGCTGCAGAGTGATCGTGGACTGGATCAGAGCACCGCGAGAATGAAGGAAAAGGTGCTCGCCAAGCTCGGAAAGGATGGAAAGTACCCATTCCGGGATTTCATCAAGAAATACCGGGATATGGTGGACGCGGATCAAAAAAAACTGGCGAAGGTCGAACTGGACCACAAGGCCTGGATTCAATCGGATGCACGCAAGCTGGTGACCATGCACGACTGTGCAAGGACGATTCCGATGGATGGATTGCACTTTGCCTCCATCGTTCGTGACGTGACCAATGGCGGCACAATGACGGAGAACGGTCTGGAGTGGTATGCCGGTTTTGTCCATGAAGATCCAGCACAAGCCGATGCGATCCTGACGCAGGCCATGCTGGGAAACCAGGATGCCTTCTTCAAGACGTTCACCGCCAAGTCGACCACCAAGCAGGTCAAGAACTTGCTGAAGGTGTTTGAGGAGGCGGCGAAGGTGGCAGACCCGGCTCAACTCCAGCGGGACCAACGTCTGGTCAAGTCCTTTCCCTTTTTCGACAAGACCGTCGCCGCTGCGCCTGTATTGAAGAGGGTGTTGGACGGCATTGCCAACCCGCTGGCCACGGTCTCTGGCGGAGTCTTGCTTGGTTTGATGAAACGCAAACAGATTTCTCAGGGGGCAGTGGAGAAGTTCGAACGGTTGTTGGCCAGCATTGCGGACACCGTCAAACCGGACAAGGTCTTTACTGCACAGATCCGCTTCGATCTAGCGTTGGCTTACTGGCGTACCGCTGACAGGCGCGTGCGTATGTCAGCCAGCGAGCAGGCTGCTGAAAGTACGCGGCAGGCAACCGCCAATGTACAGCGTGTCGTGGAAAATCAGACGGGCAAGGTGAAGAGCCTGGTACTGGCAGGCTCGCTTTCCATGGCGCTGCAAATGCCTGAATCTCTGGGCAGGCAAATGGTGACGGTCTGGCGTGTGGGCGGCCAGGTTGCCGACGATGTCAAGCTCTGGGGCAAGGCCACTGCCGACGCCTTGCGTAGCGGCTCTCCCGCGTTCAATGCGGCAGCGGCAGTGCTGCAAGCAATCTCATTGGCGAAGCTGCCGGAGCAGCTGACTTATGGTACCGAGCAGGAGCGGCAAGTCGCTTATGCGGGACTAGTCGGCTCCGGCATGGGTTTGGTAGCAGCGACGCTGGAAATTGGTGAGTCCATTTACAAGGAAGTCGAGAAGACTCGTGGCCTTGCTGCAGAAGTTGGTCGAGCACGTTATCTGAAGCTTGCGGCGGGTAGGATTTCAGCTGCAGCTGTGGTGGTGGAGGCGGGGACAGCTGCGCTTGCTGTTCTTTCGAGATATGAAGTGCGCGATTATGATGCATCTGCCCTTTACGCTGTTCAGACGATAATTCTTCTAGGGGCTTCTTATGCAGCTTGGATGGGAGCTAGTGCGACTTTTGCGGGAGGGACATCGGCAGCCTCGGCAGGGGCGTTAGGTCTCTCATGGACAGGTTGGGGTCTGATTCTGGTGGGGGCTGGCCTATTAGTGGGCTATGTCGCTTTGTTGTTACAGGACACACCGGCAGAGGAATGGGCAGCCAAATGCATTTGGGGCGCAGTCGATCCTAGCAAGCAGTGGGGAAGTCCGCAGCGCGAGCAGGAAGAGCTGAACAAACTACTGTTGGGCATCAGGGTTGAATTGGGTTATTCAACCCAATGGATCAAGACACTTGGGGCCTCGGGAGCCGCAGCCGAAGGTTGGTCGCCCTTCGGAGAGGAACAGCGAATTCTGTGGAAGGTCGCAGAAGTTCGATTGTGGATTCCGAAAGCATTTCGTACGAGGCTGCACTATGGCTTGACGCTGACGTTGGCTGGCACCGACGGGGTGTCCACTATTGTGTACAGCTACCTCAACGGCGTGGGCCAGCAACTGGTCCGACTGCCCGGACTAGATGAAGTGAAGTTGGAGGAGAACGACAAGGATGCGGTACTGATCTCGGTTGAAGTGGATGGTACGCGATTCCGGAGTGCCCAGGCAGAGATGGTGCTTGCCGATCTGAATGAGTCGGTGGAGGCGCGCAATGTATTGGTGCAGCAAATTTTAAATGATTGAGGAATGATGAGCGAGATCAAGAACCCTGCATATCGCGTCTTGTTGCCAGAATGGGAAGGTGACGAACCATGGTTTGAACTGACTCCGCAGCAACGTAAGACTATTCTTGGCGGCTCGCCACATCGCGTTGCACCAATGGACAAGACTCAGCCTGTACATGAGAGGGCGAGTACCTGCGAATCGTTACTGACGGTGTACCCAGACGCGATCAGCATTGGCGGAGTTATGGGCGCGAGCGTGGAGCGGGGAGATGTTGGCTTTGGTGGATTGTTGCTGGCGGCATTTTCCTTATTTCTCTTGGGCGCCGGAATTTTTAAAACAGGAGTTGACGAGCTGTTTACTTGGACGGTTATATTTCCAATGGGTTTCATTGTTTTTATGATGTCATTTAATCTAATTAAATTGGCATATTTACTTCCAAAAGATCAACCTATTTTAATTGATAGAAAATCTCGTAAGGTAGTTTTTTCGCAAGTGCGGTTTCATTCTTTTTGGAAGTTCTGGGTGATGCCTGGATTCAGTTCACCGGTTACAGTGCCTTGGGATTCAATACAAGTACGCAGCTACAAATTCGTACAGTACATGGGTTCGACTCTGCGTGATTCATATCGGCTGGAACTTTGGGCGCCAACTCCAGATAATCCGAGGAACTTGCTGGTCAAGGAGCCGATTGGCTACTTGGGGTGGTACGAAGACGAAAAGCTCTGGCAGCTATATGAGCATATCCGCCGTTACATGGAGGAAGGCGGCCCCGCGATCCAGCATGGAGAGAAGCTGCGTAAGCCACGTAAAGGGCGCGATCTGCCTGCCTTCCCCGAGGCGGTGCTGACTACCTTGGGTGGCCCGGCGTTGAGCGACGAGGAGGTGGAGCGACTGGCCGAAATCACACCGCCTCAGGCAATAATTTGACAGGGCAGGATAGGGGGCATGAGCGAAGTCGGAAATTCCGGCTATCAATCTTGCTGGCGGAGTAGAGGGACGGTGGGCCTTGGTTCGAGCTGACTCCACAGCAGCACAGGACCATTCTGGGAGGGGGCTGTACCGCAGCCTCAGTGGATGAGCGCGAATGACGAAGTGATCGGAACGACTGGCTCCATGCCGTCTCGTTACTTTGTCAGCACCATGTAGAAGCCGCTGAACATGAAGGCGAAAGCAAGAATGATAGGGCTTATGGCCAGTAGCCGTTTCGATGGGGATTCCCAGCCCCGACACCGAGCGAGATAGTGATAGACCCATCTGGTGAAGAATATAATTACGATCGTTGTGATGATGATTCGGATGAGCTTGGTCGGTGTATATGGCATATTCTTGGGGGGCCATTCCAGGGTTTATTGGCTCATCGATTTTAATTCAATTTTTGCGATTTTGAATTGTTCAATCGCTCGCTCCACTGTACTACGCACGACTTGTGGAGTCCCGAGTTGGCGCTATCGGCTGAAGGATCTTGCGATCAAAGATTGACGCTTGATCAACCTGGGAGAGACCACCGGAGCGCGTTTGAGTCGCTGATTGAGTTCGCTGGATTAGAGCGTGTTATGAACTTTGATCCGGCTCGGCTATCGTAAGCGCTGTATAGCAGCGGAAATCGTTGTGGTCATAGGATTAGACTTCCCCTTGCCCTGATCATGAACATTGACCTGCCACTCATCGTCTGGTTGCAAGCAGCACAGTGGCATAGACACAACCTACCAAGAAGGCGATGTGAGCATGTCAACACCTTTGATCCCACAGGAGATTTATCTACTCGAACGCTACAGCTCACTGGAATACTTTGGGTTGATGCGGGATGCATGGGAAACAATGGTCAAACATTGTGATGAATGTTTGGGCAGGTTCATGCGAAATTTGCCAGCCGACTATCGCAACCGCCCGCAGCCGTTGCAACCAGATATCGTTTGGGGAGAGCTGGTCATCAGGAACTTCCGGGATACGATGCTGGGTCTGTTCGATGCCTACATCAGACTTTCCCATGGTGATGCCAGCGCGCTTAATGCGGCACATCGGGTGGTCAACGACGTGCGGGGGCAACGAGAGTTCTCGACGGCATGGTTCGACGAAGTCGAGGTGAGGGGGGGAGATAAATATTACGAGTTGCTGTACTACGCAGATCGGCTTGCCGATCCCATCTGGAGGACGGCTGGCGCGTACTGGAATAAGGGCGCCTTGACGGTCCGATACAATGCCGACTCTCGTGGCCCGTTACCCGATCTCAAGCAGTGGCCGAAGTACCGCCTGAACACGGAGATCACGGTCATGACCGATGACCCGGTCCCACATACGGGGATCTATCTGCCCTTAATCGAGGATAGTTGCGCGCAATTCCTTATCGTGGGCGAGCCCGCGGACAAGGCCAACGTCGGCTACGATCCTGGGACCATGCAGAGAGAGTGAGCCGCGAACCCACGCAATGGGTTCTGGTAGAGCGCGTGCCCGGCGAGTTTGTGGATGATCCACTGGCTGACCTGCTTCAGGACGCGGCTGCCTCGTCGCGAGTCGGGCGCGTGCCTGCCGGCAATCCGTGCCCGCAAAGCGGTTGGTGGTACACGCCCGCCAAGCTCGGCTCCTGCCGTTACTTCAGGCAGGGCGAGGTGTTTCCGAGGATCGAAGATAGTGACTACGGCGATACGTTCTGGCTGTGGTCACAGGATCAGACCTCACCTTCGCCGTGATCCAAGACCGTTGATTGGCCGATGGCCGCGACTGATGACGAAAATTGGTAAGCCAGATACTCTGCTACTCAGCGGCACGATCCGTAACCTGAAGGTGGAGAACATCACGGCCGAAGTGTTTTTTCGTGCGGGTGATCGCGAGGGCATGGCGGCTACCGGCACGCTGGCCGCCGCGATGGGGCTCAGTGGCATGGCTGCAGGCATGACGGCAATGTCCGTGGAGGAAATGAGTGAGCCAGTAACCAAGGCAAGCTTTGACCTAGACGGCAAGCATGTGGACGCGTTGCTGTGGAATTGGCCGTTCAAGGAGGGAGATGAAATACAGGTCGTGGCCGAGCCAACAAATGATGGCCGCTATACTGGATTTGCAGTATTGGATCCGAAGGAGCGAATCATTGTGCTTTATCCGCATGTCTCGACAGGAAGCAAGGCCCATTGGAAGAGCGTGTTGAAAATTTCGCTGTTGTCGGGAGGGATAGGGGTATTTATCGCCCTTATTATCCTCGCCGCACTCGAGACCTTAATGGGCGGTAACGCATTTGATAATCCATTTTCTACTTGTCAAATTATTTTCTTTGGTTGGCATTATTCTGTTCATCGGCTATAGGATTGGCCGTCGTTTTAAGCCCTTCACGATAATAGCTAATTCCATTTTTTTATCTTGGGTTAGCAAGATGTGCTCGTCTGAAGTTGGATTATTGGCTGGATTATGCTGATGAAAGTGCGTTGGTCAGCTTTGAACTGACAGATGAAGATTGATGATGACAAAAAATAGTTCGAAATGGATACCAGGGCATCCGCATTGGTATGAGGATCTTCCGAAAGGTGGAGCGTCTGCTGGTGTGCCTAAACTGGTACATGATGACGTTAATGCAATGAATGACGTTTATTTGGAGCTATCTAGAACATCCACATTAATGCGTGGACTTGGATTATTGTTTTCGGCACTTGGTTTTTCTTTTCTCGTGTTTGCTCTTTACATGTACAGTGGGTTTTTTCCATTGGAGTCGGATGTAATTATCCCATTCATCCTGTGCTCCTTAATGATGGTCGGATTTTCTTGGGTAATTATATATCTTGCGAGAGTGGATTTGAATATTTCTCAAGATCGCCCAGTTCGTTTTAATCGGATTAGCCGGAAGGTTTACGTATACGAGCATAATTCACATTGGAATATTTTCTCTAGGTACCCAGTTTCTATCAAGGTCTTCGATTGGGACACATTGCATGCGGAAATACACCGGCAGGCCGGATACAGTGGTAAGGCATACATACAGCGATTCTCGTTATGGTTGGTGAGTTGCAAACAGGGTACGAATGAAGTCGTGGATCGTTTTGAACTTAAAGGAAATATGCCAACAACAGCGGAGCTATATAATACGTGGGCGTATTGCCAGGCCTATATGAAATGCGGAATTAACGAGGTTCCACAGTATGCGCCACGCCCACAGGGAATTTCGTTCCGGCGTAGCCTATTCGAGCACATCCGATTTCTCGACCCGACGGAGGAAGGGCGCAAAGTACGTTCGCGTATGAGTATATGGGACTGGCTGGTAAATATTCCGATCTTTGTGGCAGGATTCTGGTTGTTTATTCCTTCTGGAATCGGTCACTATATCGCGATGCGTGTTGCGCCCGAGGTCAGATGGCCGATGGAGATTGACGCTGAGTCGCGTGGCAACCGGAAGGTTGGGATGGTTGCGGACTCTTAGCAAGAATCTTGTCCTGCCTAGGCGGGGCTGGCCATTGGTGGGATGAGAGATGTCATGGGGCGAGATGTATGCATTAGCAACCGACAGGAACAAGCGATGTTCACGGGGTGGCTTGAGCCGTTCGATACCCAGCGTCCATTGACGCAGCAGGAGCGGAAGGCCGCGTTGACCAGTGCCGATGTGCGGTGTGCAGGGCTGGATGAGCAGTTAAGCCTGGTCAAGCTCAACGGCACGTTCGCAGAGTTCATTGATCGCGCTTTTCGCATGCGTGGAAGCGTGGTGACCCTTTTTGCGCTGGCCTGTTCGTCAATAATCGTTGGCGCTTTTATGTATGTCGTCAGCGTGGTGTGGGGGCTCAACAGGCAGGGGCTGCATAGTGCCGGCACGTTGCTTACGATGGTTTCAATAATGACAGCGGTGTTTGCCCTCATCCTGACCAGTTTGTGGCGCCGTGGTCTGGGGCGTGAGCTGTTTGCGTACGTCTATTATCCGGTGCGGTTCGACCGTGTCCGGAAGCAGGTGCATGTGTTTCGCCATAATGGCAAGGGTGGGGTGCTTTCTGTGCCGTTCGACGAGGTGTACTGGTTCATCGGCCGTGGCGAGCGCATGGACTTTCTGTACGACTTGCGGGGTGCGGTGCTAGAAGGAGACCGCATCGTGCATATGTTCGCGGTGGGTCAGTATTTCGAAGCTAATGGCGAGGAGCGGGTGCGCTCGCTGTGGTCGTTCATCTGCACCTACATGCAGGGGGGGGCGGACGCGCTGGCCGCGTGTGGTGTGGCCCCCAGAATCGATCTGTCGGTCCGGCCCAGCTGGCGGAATTGCTGGCGCTGGAAGATGCTGATGCTGGGCGAGGGAGCAGCGCGATTGCGCTACGTTCTGGCTCCCTTTTATTACACAGTGCTGACGATCATGACGGCTTGGCGCTGGCTGATTTTCAAGACCTGTCGAATGCCGCATTGGCCCGCGGAATTGTTCGATGCAACCAATGAGACGGGCGAAAGATCGCGCTGGCCCGAGCCGATGCTGATCGGTGGCGACGAACCAGCGCCGAATGGACATTTGTGAGGTCGATCCACGTCAGTCGTGGCGATGTGCAGCTCCATCGTGGCATCACGATGATGCGCTGTCCGGCGTGATCATGGGCACATGGAGCGTCGGAATCCATGCGATTCCACGAACCAAGGCGCCGGCTAAGCTGCCTTTCCGCACTCCGTCGGACAGGTAATATCCGCATGCACGGTGCCGGGATGATCGTGGTGATCCGCGTCGACGGTCACCTGCATGGGGCGCAGGCCCAGGCGCTGGAACAGGGCCATGTCGCGTTCGGTGTCGGGGTTGCCGGTGGTCAGCAGCTTTTCCCCGTAGAAGATCGAGTTGGCGCCGGCCAGGAAGCACAAGGCTTGCAGTTCGTCGCTCATCGTTTCGCGGCCGGCCGAGAGGCGGACCATCGACTTGGGCATCGCGATGCGGGCGACGGCGATCATGCGCACGAACTCGAACGGATCCAGTTCGGCGGTGCCGTGCAGTGGGGTGCCGGCGACCTGTACGAGGCGGTTGATCGGCACCGAATCGGGATGTGCGGGGAGGTTGGCCAGCGCCAGCAGCAGGCCGACGCGGTGTTCGCGCGTCTCGCCCATGCCGACGATGCCGCCGCAGCAGGTCTTCAGGCCGGCCTCGCGCACGTGTCCGAGCGTGTCCAGGCGGTCCTGGTACTGGCGGGTGTGGATGATCGAGTCGTAGAAGTCCGGCGAGGTGTCGAGGTTGTGGTTGTAGTAGTCCAGGCCGGCATCCTTGAGCGCCTGGGCCTGCCCGGCCGTGAGCATGCCCAGGGTGGCGCAGGTCTCCAGGCCTAGCGACTTCACTTCGGCGATCATCGCCGCCACCTTGGGGATGTCGCGATCCTTGGGCGAGCGCCAGGCGGCGCCCATGCAGAAGCGCGAGGCGCCGGCGGCCTTGGCCTGGCGGGCCTTGGCGACCACGGCTTCGGTGTCCATCAGTTTCTGCGCGTCGACGCCGGTGGCGTAACGCTGGGCCTGCGGGCAGTAGGCGCAATCCTCGGGACAGCCGCCGGTCTTCACCGACAGGAGCGTGGAAACCTGCACTTCGGCCGGGTCGAAGTGTTCGCGATGCACCGCCGCGGCGCGGAACAGCAGTTCGGTCAGGGGCAGGTCGAACAGCGCATGCAGTTCCTGGGCTTGCCAGTCGTGGCGGATGACAGCGGACATCGGGGTTTCCTGACAGAAAGCGGCTCGGAAGCGCGGCAGTCTGGTGGGCACGGGAATGTCTGTCAACCTGGCGGAGGTGTGGTTGGTTTACGGTTGGCTCGCTCGCCGGATCGCGGCCTGGATGCCGACGCATTGCCTGGTCTGCGGCGAGGCCGGCATGGCAGGGCAGGACGCCTGTGCGGCCTGCCTGGCCGCGATGCCTTGGCTGCAGGCCGCCTGCCCGCGCTGTGCGTTGCCGCTGGGACCGGCGGAGCAGGGGACGACCGCGTGCGGCGGCTGCCAACGCGCGCCGCCGCCGTTGGAGGCCACGACGGCGGCGTTCCTTTATGGCTGGCCGGTCGATGGCCTGCTGCGGCGCTTCAAGTTCCACCAGGATCTCGCGGCCGGGCGATTGCTGGCGCAGTTGCTGGCCGAGCGCTGCCGGCAGGCGCCGCGGCCGCAAGCCCTGGTGCCGTTGAGCCTGCATGTGGCCCGGTTGCGCCAGCGCGGTTACGACCAGGCGCTGGAACTGGCGCGGCCATTGGGGCGTGCGCTCGACCTGCCCTGCGTGCCGGCGCTGGTGCGGATCCGCGCGACGCGGCCGCAATCGGAACTGGGTTCCGGCGCACGCGCGCGCAACGTGCGCGGCGCGTTCGGGGTGCAGGCGGCGCTGCCGGACCACGTGGCGCTGGTGGACGATGTGATGACGACCGGCGCCACCTTGCATGCGGCTGCGCGCGCGCTGCGCAAGGCGGGTGTGCAGCGCGTGGATGCCTGGGTCTGTGCGCGGGTGCCGTGATCGGATCGGGGCGGTTTCATCCGCGTTCGATGCCTTGCCGGTGCGGCCTGGTCGGGACCGATGTCCTTCCTGCAAGAGCGCGGCTCCTGCGGCCGGGGCCGTTGCGGCTTCGGTCGAACGGGGGCGGCGTCAGGCCGTCGCGAGTGCCACGGCGATACCGGCAAACAGCGCGGCACCGACCCAGTTGTTGTGCAGGAAGGCGCGGAAGCAGGGGCCGCGTTCGCGCCGGCGGGCAATGACGAACTCGTAGGCCACCAGGGCGATCGCGACCAGCAGGCCGATCCAGAAGTACAGGTTGAGCTGCATGCGCTGGCCGACCAGCGCCACGGCCGCGAACGTCAACGCGTAGAGCACGCCCTGCGCGACCAGGTCCAGGTCGCCGAACAGGATGGCCGTGGACTTGGAGCCCATCTTGATGTCGTCGTCGCGGTCGACCATCGCGTACCAGGTGTCGTAAGCGGTGGACCACAGGATGTTGGCCAGGTACAACAGCCAGCCGACCACCGGCACCTCGCCCTGTACCGCGGCGAACGCCATCGGGATGCCCCAGCCGAACGCCATGCCTAGGTAGACCTGGGGCAGGTACGTGTAGCGCTTGAGATACGGATAGGTGGCGGCGAGGAACAGGCCGACCACGCTCAACAGCACGGTGAGCCGGTTCAGCGTGAGCACCAGCCCGAACGCGACCAGCATCAATACCGCGAACACCACCAGCGCCTCGCGCCCGGACACCGCGCCGGTCGCCAGGGGGCGCTGCCGGGTGCGCTCGACGTGCGGATCGAGCCAGCGGTCGGCGTAGTCGTTGATCACGCAGCCGGCCGAACGGGTGAGCCAGACGCCGGCGGTGAACACGAACAGCGTCCAGAGCGATGGCACGCCGCCGGAGGCCAGCCAAAGCGCCCACCAGGTGGGCCACAGCAACAGCAGGCTGCCGATGGGGCGGTCGCCGCGGACCAGCTTCCAGTAGAGCCCGAGCCGGTCCCGCCAGTACGGTTGCGGCGGCGGAGCGGTTTCGAAACGTTCGTAAGCCATCGCGAAAGCGTAGCAGCCCATGCCCGAAGCGGCCACGGCGCGGCGGTCGAGGGCTCCATCGGGCACGGCGGGGTGCGCCGGGCGGCGGTTCGCTGGATGCATGGCCCGCGCGGGCCAGGTTCTGGCATAATGGCCGGCCACGCGCCCGTAGCTCAGCCGGATAGAGTAGTGGCTTCCGAAGCCATTGGTCGGGGGTTCGAATCCCTCCGGGCGCGCCATCGAAGTCCCTGCGGCACGAAAGAGGCCGGACGACCCGCGATACCCGGGAGTCCGGCTTTTTTGTTGGCTCGCGCCGGCCTCCATCGCGATGCGATGTTCCGCGGAGGCGGCCCGGGCGCGACGGGCCATCCCGAGATCCTGCGGGGGAGCCGCGCGGTTTCGGTCGCGGACATCGAGCGCGCGATCGCGCACCTGCACGCAGCGGTGACGCGCTGCGACATGGAGGCGCTGGCCAACTGTTTCCACGCGCAGCAGAAGTACCGCGCAGGCGCGGTGCTGCCGGCATCTTGGCCTCTCATGATCGGGATGCCGCACGGCTGCAGCCGTGCGCGTGCGAGTTCCTTTCCCGGGAGAAGCCTTCCTCCTGCGGAAGGAACTGCGGTCCCGGAGCGGATGCCCGTGGTGCCGCCGTCTCCCACAAAGCTCGGGCACCGCGTTAACCTGCATGCATCTTTCAGGTCGGAGGTATGGGCATGATCCAGCTGATCCTGTTGCATGGCGGCACGCGTTTCAGCCGCGAGCGACGCGAGGATGCGCCGGAACTGATCGATCACGAGGGCGTGAGCTATTCGTTGCGCGCGGGGCCGCGCACGCCGTTGCCGACCGACCGCGAATGGGAGCCGGTCGCGGTCTATGCGCCGGACGAGCTGAACGAGGAGGAGTTCCAGGCGCTGTACGCCGCGGTGCGCCCGCAGGTGCCGGAGTTCAACCTGCACTACTGAGCCGGGCGCGTCGTCGCGCCGTTCCGGCGGGCTGGCATATAGTGCGCGCCACGCGCGGTGGTCCGCGCTTCCCGACGTCCCGCCCGTGCCCCGCATCCGGTTCCGTTCTCTGTTGACCCGCCTTTTGTTGGGCTTGCTGCTGGGCCTGTGGCTGGCCGCCGCGCAGGCCCAGCCGGAGCCGTCGCAGGACGACCCGCAGGCGCTGCTCGATGGCGCGGGAAAGGCGCTCGACGACGTTCGCGCCAAGCTGGAGAACGGTGCCAAGGAGGACGACTTCGGCGAGCTCTCCGCGCGCACGCTGGCGGCGCAGCGCGATGCGCAGGCCGCTGCCCAGGCGATCGCGCCGCAGCTCGACCAGATCAAGGCGCGGCTGACCCAGCTCGGCCCGGTACCGGAAGGCGTCAAGGAAGCCCCCGATATCGCGCGGGAGCGCAAGGACCTGGCCAGCCAGCAGAGCGCGCTGGATTCGGCCCTGAAGCGCGCCAACCTGGTGGCCACCGAGGCGCAGCAGGCTCTCGACGACATCGAGCGCGCGCATGCGCAGCAGTTCGGCGAGCGCCTGTCCACGCGCGTGGCCTCGCCGTTGTCGCCGGCGTTGTGGAGCCAGCTGGCGCGGAACTTCCCGGACGACTGGGGCAAGCTGCTGCGGTTGTACGCGCAGGCGGTCCGCACCGGGCAGGACGCGGTGGCCGCGCGCGGCTACGGGCTGTTGATCACCGGCCTGGCGATCGCGCTGGTGCTGGTGTTGCCGCTGCGGCTGTTCCTGCGCCACCTGGGCCGTCGCTATGCGGCCTCGCGCGCGCCCGGCGGGCGACTGCGCCGGTCCGGCCTGGCGCTGTGGTTCCTGACCGTCGGCACGATGACGCTGGGCCTGGCCGCACTGGTGCTGGTGCAATGCCTGCATGCGATCGACGCGGTGCCGGAATCGCTGTCGGACATGGCCGACGCCTTCGTGGTGGCGAGCTTCATCGCCGCGTTCATCAGCTCGCTCAGCACCAGCCTGCTGATGCCGGAAACCCCGTCGTGGCGGCTGTTCCCGCTCGACGACGACATCGCGCGGCGGTTGCGCTGGTATTGCCATGCCACCGCGCTGCTGGCATGGGCCAGCACGCTGGCGCTGGAACTCAATCGCTCGGCCCGTACCGGCACCGCACTGACGGTGGCGATCGAAGGCGTGGCCGCGCTGCTGTACGTCGGCTTGATCCTGTCGGCGCTGTCGAGCCTGGCGCGTTCGTCGGCGGCGACGCAGGCCGGGACGGAAGGGAAGGAAGGGCCTGTGCCGGTCACCAGCCGCCGCAGCGGCGTGATCGTGCTGGTGCGCCTGCTCGGCCACCTGGTGGTGATCGCCGCGCTGGCCGCCGCTTTGTTCGGCTATCTCAATCTGGCGCTGCTGCTGGTCAGCCAGGTGATCTGGGTGGCGGTGGTGGTGGGTTTCGCCGGCCTGCTGATGGCCTTCGTGGACGACCTGGCGACATGGCTGTTCAAGCCGGACGGTCGTTTCAGCCGCGCGCTGTCGCATGCGCTGGGCGTGGGCAGCGGACGGCTGGAGCAGGCCGGCGTGCTGCTGTCGGCGGTGCTGCGAGTGGTGCTGGTGCTGGCCAGCCTGATGGCGCTGGTGGCGCCGTACGGGACCAACCTGGCGGTGTTCACCGGTTGGCTGGACGTGCTGGCGCACGGGCTGACGATCGGCGAGTTCACCTTGACCCCGGTCAAGCTCGGCCGGGCCGCGCTGGTGCTGGCGGTGGGCCTGTGGATCGTGCACATGGTGCAGCACTGGCTGGTGCACACCTACCTGCCGAAGACCGAGCTGGAAGCGGGCTCGCGCAATTCGGTGAGCACCGTGGCGCGCTACGTGGGGTGGGTGGCGGTGGGCCTGTGGACGCTCACGGCGCTGGGCGTGGGCGTGGGCCAGCTGGCCCTGGTGGTGAGCGCGCTGTCGGTGGGCATCGGCTTCGGCCTGCAGGCGATCACCCAGAACTTCATCTCGGGTTTGATCCTGCTGGCGGAACGGCCGGTGAAGATCGGCGACTGGGTGCGCATCGGCGACCAGGAGGGCGACGTGCGCAAGATCAACGTGCGCGCCACGGAGATCCAGGTCGGCGATCGCTCGACGCTGATCGTGCCGAACTCGGAGCTGATCACCAAGAGCGTGCGCAACATGACGCTGTCCAATCCGCTCGGGCGGGTGCAGCTGCAGTTCTCGGTGCCGCTGGGCGAGGACATGGAACGGGTGCGCTCGCTGCTGCTGGAGATCTATGCGGCGCACGAGCGGACATTGAGCGAGCCGGCACCGTCGGTGTTCATCGATTCGCTGGCCAACGGGATGGCGAACTTCAACAGTTTCGTCTACGTGGGCAGTCCGCGCGAGGCGTACGGGGTGCGCAGCCAGCTGTTCTTCGCGTTGTTGCGGCGGATGGCCGAGGAGGGGATCGCGTTGCAGTCGCCGCAGGACGTGCGGATCCATCGGGTTGACGATGGGGTGGTTGGGGAGAAGTGAGCTGGGTGGTGTGAGCGGTGCGAAGGGCTGCTGCTTGCGGGCCAGTCGTCCGCGCGGCGCTGGGCGCCATCGGGCCATGCCTGATGGCCGGGAGTCGGAGATCCAGCGTCTTTGACGTTATCTGTCCAGCCCACGCAATCTCACTGTTTTGCGGAATCTCTCTACCATCATCCCCCCGAAGGCGGGAGGCGCTTTTCGGCAGCTGAACGACTGATCATCCAGTAACTTCTTCGCCATCCATCCGATTTACGCCATCTCTCTATCGTCATCCCCGCGAAGGCGGGGATCCAGGGACGTTGCTTTTGCTTTGCTTTTTTTCAGGAAGCAATGGATTTCGCCTTGCGGCGAGTCACTTTTCTTTGCTTGTGCACGCGCGCTGCAGGAACAGCGCCGCACGGCGAAGCCGCCCGAAGGGCGCGGCACAGGGATGTGCCGCGTAAAGAAACGTAACCAAAAGAAGCGCTTCACAGCAGCCGAAGCGCTTCGCAACAGCCGAATGGCTGGTCATGGCTGATCAAGCACACCCCGCCTGCGCGCCCGCAGCTTTGCTGCGGGTCCGCGAAGCCAATGGGATTTTCGGACGCGGCATCCTGCCGCGGCCGAAAACGGCGCACTCGTCCGCTACGCGGACGAGCCCGGGGCATTCGCCGCGCGGCGAATGCCCGCCCGCCGGGGCGAAGCAGTGCTTCGCCTTTTCCGGCGAGCCCCTGTGCGCCGCCCTTCGGGTTTTCCCATTGTCTCCGCCGCTTCGGAGGGGCCGCGCCGCAGTGACATTCGTAGGCCATGGAGGTTGGCGCGCCGCCGCGCGAGGAGATGTTGCCCATCTCGTGCAACAGCAACAGAGCGCCGCTACTGTCCGCTTCCGGCCGTCACGACCGCTTGCCGCCCCGCGCGGTGCGTACCAGCGCCAGGGCCACGTCGTCGGGGGTCACGGCTTCGGTGTAGTCCAGCCAGGCGCGGATTTCCAGGTCGTCGACTTCGTGGTCCACGCCCAGCGGGATGCGGATGCGGCCGTCGGCGTCGGGCTGTACCCATTGCTGGGCGAGCACCACGTTGCGTCCCGAGGCGACCGCCTCGACCCAGAACGGCCGCGAAGGCAGGCGCTTGGCGTACATGTCGAGGACGTACTGGCCTGGCAGCGTCTTGCGGCTCTCGCGGGTGAGCATGATCGGCTGGCGCACGCGCGGGGGCGGGCCTTGCAGCTTGCCGTCCAGCGGCGCGTCCACCGCGATGCCCTGGCGGAGATCGGGGTCGCGGTAGAGCCTGATGCCGCCTTCGCGGTTGACCAGCAGCGCGCACCAGTCGCCGTCGGCCGAGCCGTCCTCGAAGGCGGTGCAGCGGTCCACGTAGGCGAAGGTGTTCTTGGGGCGCGCATTGTCGAACTTGCGCGAGGTGTTCTCCAGGTACACCGACTTCAGGTTCCACTTGCGGTCGTACTCCAGCAGCACCGGGGGCCTGACCTGCTGCACGCCGACCAGCACCTGGCCGCTGTCGTCGATGCGCAGCCTGTGGGTGTCGCCGCCGGTCCACAGCGTGCGCGCGAAGGCCAGGTAGCGCGGGTAATCCTTGCCGTGTTCGCGCATCGCGGCGGCGCTGGCGCTGGGCGCGGCGTGGTCCGCCAGCAGCGAGCGTCCGAAGCCGAGCGCCTGGAAACCCGGGTCCAGCAGCTGCAGCAGGGTCGCGCCGGAATCGAGCGTGCTGCCGGCCTTGGCGGCGATCTGCCGCGGCTCGATCCCCTCGCCCAGGAACAGCAGCAGGTTCTCGCGCTTCTCGCGGGCCAGCACGTCGCTGAGATCGTTCGGCATCGCCAGGTGGTCGGAGGCGATCACGATCAGCGTGTCCTTGCCGTAGGGACTGGAGCGCACGCGCTCGACGAACTCGCCGATCAGGCGATCGCTGCACTTGAGCGCGTCCAGCATGCCGATGCGGCCGAGGTCGCTGTCGTAGTGCTGGCCCTTGCACGCCAGCGGCAGGTGCCCGGCCGGATGGTGCGTGTCCATCGTCAGTGCGGTCAGCATGAACGGCTGGCCGGCGCGCGACAGGCGCTGGAAGCTGTCCCAGGCTTCCTCGAGCATCACGTCGTCGTGCGCGCCCCAGGCCGAGAAATGCTTTCGGGCGATGCCCTTCTGCTGGAAGTAGGCCACGTCGCGCACCACGTCGAAGCCGTGGCTGGCGAGGAACTGGCCCTTGCCGGCGAAGGCGGCGTTGGCGCCGCCGACGAACTCGTTGCGATAGCCCTGCGTGCGCAGGTAGTCGCCCAGGCACCGGGCCTCCGGGAGGAAGCGGCCCATGCGGTCCATGCTGTTCTCGTCGCCCGGCGCGGTGGTCAGGGGCACGCCGCACATCGAGGCGACCAGGCCGGCGATGGTCCAGCCGCTGCCGTCCGGGGAGGCGATGTCGCGGAAATCCAGGCCCTCGCCGGCCAGGCGCCGCAGGTTGGGCATCAGGCCCGGAAAGGTCTTCTCGTCGAAGTAGGTGCGCTCCAGGCTCTCGCCATAGATCCAGACGATGTTCCTGCGCTGCTGCAGCGGCCGCTGCGGCACTTCGTACTCCGGCGCGATGCGGGCGTAGTCGACCGGGCGCAGTTGGTACCACAGGCGCTTGCCGTCGGCGTAGAGCGGGCTGGCGACCAGGGCCGCCACGAACGCCATGGCGAATCCCGCCGAAGCGGCCGCGCCGAAGCGTCGCCAGCGCCACCGCTTCACCTTCACCAGCGCCAACGGCAGCAGCGAGAGCAGCGCCATCGCCAGGAACACCGCGATGTAGCCGCGGAAATCGCCGACGCCCGCGCCCTCCATGTCCGAGCGCAGGTGGTAGAGCGTGGCGGCGTTGATGCCGTCGCCGCTGAGCCGGTCGATCAGGCTCCACGCGCTCAACGCCAACAGCAGCAACGACAACAGGCCCGCCTTGATCCAGGCCGGCCGCGGCGAGGCGAGCAGCAACCAGAACAGCAACAGCAGCGACAGCGCGAGAATCCACGACATGGGGCCTGCTCCCGGTGAAAAGGGTGGCAAGCCCGCAATCCCGCAACACTCGCCAGGTCCATCGGCGCCAAGCACGATTGCATGACCGCCGTATGACGGAATATGCCGCGGCGAACCTGACTGAAATGTTTGTTGGCGCGTTGACACGGACGCAACAAATCGGCTTGCCCGTGCGGGCAAGCCGGACGGACCGGCCTCAGCGGTGGCCGCGCTCCTCGCGCGCCCGCGCGCGCCGGTCGAACAGCAGCGCGCTCCCCACCAGCCCGAGCCCCAGCGCCACCGCGAGCACGAACAGCACCAGCGCGAAGGCCGGATAGCCCCACAGCCTGAATCCGGTCTCGATCCGCATCATCTGGACGGACGCCAGGATCAGCGCGGCGGTGACCACGCCGGCGGCGATCCGGTTGGCGATCTTCTGCAGGTTCTCCATCAGGCGCGATTCCTCCAGCCCGGTCACCCGCATCTGCAGGCGGTTCTCGGCGAGCAGCGAGAGGATGTCGGTCACGCGGCGCGGGCCCTCGCGCAGCAACGCTTGCACCTCCATCGCCTCGCTGGCGAGGTTGGCGGCGGACAGGGACTTCTTCAGGCGCGCGCGCATGACGTGCTGCAGGTGCTTCTCGACGACCGAGCGGATGTCCAGCTCCGGCGAGAGCGCGCGGCAGACCGCTTCCAGGTTGAGCAGCGTCTTGCCGAGCAGGCTCAGCTCGGGCGGCGTGCGCAGCCCGGTCGCGGTGGCGATGCGCACCAGCTCGAGCACCACCTGGCCTTCGGTCGTGGCCGCGTGCGCGGCGTAGCGCGCGATCATCTGGCCGACCTCGCGCAGGTAGCGCTCTTCGTCGTAGTCCTCCAGCCGCGTGCTCAGCGCGATGGTCTCGTCGGCCACTTCCTCGCCGCGTCCGTCCACCGCGGCGAACAGCAGCTTGAGCAGGCGCTCGCGCAGGCGCGGCGGCACGTGCGCGACCATGCCCAGGTCGAAGATCGCCAGGCGCCCGTCGGGGGTGACGCGCAGGTTGCCCGGATGCGGATCGGCATGGATCTCGCCGTGCACGAACATCTGGTCGAGATAGCCGCGGATCAGCGCGCTGGCGAGCGGCGCCATCGGCTGCTCGGTGCGGCGCAAGCCGGAGATCGCGTCCACGCGCACGCCCTGCACGAACGCCAGCGTCAGCACGCGGC
Organism: Pseudomonas sp. Hp2; assembly: GCF_006386585.1. NCBI lineage: Bacteria > Pseudomonadati > Pseudomonadota > Gammaproteobacteria > Pseudomonadales > Pseudomonadaceae > Pseudomonas > Pseudomonas sp. Hp2. The sequence goes on along the minus strand of NZ_VAHJ01000009.1, from coordinate 89,081 downwards.
GGCTGGTGAAGTCCCAGACCGGCTGCGGGATCCACAGCTCCGGGAAGGGCAGCAGGTGCTGTCCGAAGCGCACCAGGTTCTCCGCCTCGATCTGGTAGTTGAGTTCGGCCAGCAGGGTCTTGGCGAACTCGCCCAGCCAGTCGCCGAAGTGCACGCGCCGGCCGATGCCGGTGAACCGGTCGGCGGCGCTGGCGAAGCTGCGCAGCACCTCCAGGTCCGAACGCACCTGCGCGGCGACCTCGGGTTTTTGCACCTTCACCGCGACCTCGATGCCGCTGCGCAGCACCGCGCGATGCACCTGCGCCAGCGAAGCGCTGCCGACCGGGCGTTCGTCGAACTCGACGAAGGCGCGGCTGACCGAGACGCCGAGTTCCTCCTCGAACGTGGCGCGGATGCGCTCGACCGGCACCGGCGCGAGCTGTTCCTGCATGCGCTCCAGCGCGGTGGCGAACTCCGGCGGCACGATGTCCGGGCGCGTGGACAGCATCTGCCCGAGCTTGACGAAGGTCGGCCCCAGCGCTTCCAGGTCGCGCACGAACTGCTCCGGCGTGCCGTCGGCCGGCACTTCGTGCTCGATCCCGGGTTCGAGCTTCATGCCGGAGAACACGCCGGAGTTCCGGTAGCGCAGCAGCAGGCGCAGGATCTGCGTGCGACGGCTCATCCCGCCGACGACGGCGCCGTGCTCGGCCCCGTTGCGGGGAAGGTCGGATGGTGCGGTCAAGATCGCCTCCACGGGGTGGAAGAGACAGGAGTGTGGCCGGGCGCCGGTGGTGGCGCGGTGAACTGGCGCGGCGGGGATGCCACGGGCGCGCGCGATCGGCGAGAATCCGGGCTGGATCCCCTCGAACGGAAGCCGCGCATGGCCGGTGCCAGCCTGTTGACCCTGCTTGACGATATCGCCACGTTGCTCGACGACGTCTCGGTGATGACCAAGGTCGCCGCGAAGAAGACCGCGGGCGTGCTCGGCGACGACCTGGCGCTGAACGCGCAGCAGGTCACCGGCGTGCGGGCCGACCGCGAACTGCCGGTGGTATGGGCGGTGGCCAAGGGTTCGCTGGTCAACAAGGCGATCCTGGTGCCGGCCGCGCTGGCGATCAGCGCCTGGCTGCCGGCGGCGATCCCGTGGCTGATGATGATCGGCGGCGCCTTCCTCTGTTACGAGGGCGTGGAGAAGCTGGCGCACAAGCTGCTGCACTCCAAGGAGGAGGACGAGCGGGCGCATGCCCGCCAGCGCCAGGCGCTGGCCGACGAGAGCGTGGACCTGGTCGCGCTGGAGAAGGACAAGATCAAGGGGGCGGTGCGCACCGACTTCATCCTGTCGGCGGAGATCATCGTGCTGTCGCTGGGGGTGATGACCGCGGGCACGCCGCAGCCGTTCCTGAACCAGGTGCTGGTGCTGGTGCTGATCGCGCTGGCGATGACCGTCGGCGTCTATGGATTGGTCGGCGGGATCGTGAAGCTGGACGACCTGGGCCTGTGGCTGTCGCGCAAGGGCGGGGCAGCGGCGGCGCTGGGGCGCGGCATCCTGGCGGCGGCGCCGTGGTTGATGAAGACGTTGTCGGTGGTGGGGACGCTGGCGATGTTCCTGGTCGGCGGCGGCATCCTGGTGCACAACATTCCGGTGGTGCACCACCTGGTGGAGGCCATCGCGCCGCCGGGGGCGGTCGGGGTGCTGGTCTCGAACCTGGGCAATCTGGTGGCGGGGCTGGTCGCGGGGACGATCGTGCTGGGGGGGGTGATGCTGGTGCAGAAGGTCCGGGGGCGTTCTGGGGAGCATTGAATCCGTGTTGTCGTCGTCCCCGCGAAGGCGGGGACGAAGGGCCGCTGCTTGCGAACCACTGGCTCGCGCGGCACGGAGCGCCATCGGGCTATGCCCGATGGCCGGGATCGAAGATCCGGCGTCTTTGTCTTTCACGCTATCAGTCCGTTCTCTGCCATCTATCTACCGTCATTCCCGCGAAGGCGGGAAGCGCTGTTCAGCAGCCGAACGGCTGATCATCCAGGGACTTTGCTTTTGGGGCCTTTGGCAATAAAGGCCAAAGCTTTCGCCTTACGGCGAGTCACTTTTCTTTGCTTGTGCACGCGCGCCGCAGGAGCCGCGCCGCACGGCGAAGCCGGCCCGAAGGGCGCGGCACAAGGATGTGCCGCGTAAAGAAAAGTAACCCAAAGAAGCGCTTCACAGCAGCCGAAGCGCTTTACAACAGCCGAATGGCTGGTCATGGCTGATCAAGCACACCCCGCCTGCGCGCCCGCAGCTTTGCTGCGGGTCCGCGGAGCCAATGGGATTTTCGGACGCGGCATCCTGCCGTGGCCGAAAACGGCGCACTCGTCCGCTACGCGGACGAGTCCGGGGCATTCGCCGCGCGGCGAATGCCCGCCCGCCGGGCGAAGCAGTGCTTCGCCTTTTCCGGCGAGCCCATGTGCGCCGCCCTTCGGGTTTTTCCCATTGTCTCCGCCGCTTCGGAGGGGCCGCGCCGCAGTGATATTCGTAGGCCGTGGAGGTTGGCGCGCCGCCGCGCGAGGAAGCGTTGCCCAGCCCAACGCAGAATCGACAGCAACAGCAACGATTGCAGTCGTTGGCTCAGCCGTTCTTGATCCGGCTGGCGCGCACACCATTAGGCCCAGGCTGCGCAAACATCGCGTTCAGCGCGACTCAAACGCCCAATCTCCCTAATCCGCACTCACGACCCGATTCTTGCCAGCCCGCTTGGCCTCGTACATCGCGTGGTCCGCGCGCTTCAGGAGTTCGTCCTGGGTTTCGTGGGGGCGGCTCATGGCCACGCCGGCGCTGAAGGTGAGCATCACGAGCACGTCGTCGTGCACCAGCGAGCGCTGCAACAGGGCGCGCTGCAGCCGGCCCACCGCGGCGGCGGCCTCGAAGATGGTGGCGTCCGGCAGCAGCAGTACGAATTCCTCGCCGCCCAGGCGGGCGATCGCGTCGGTGGCGCGCAGTACGGTGCGGGCCACCTCCACCAGGTGTTTCAATGCGGCATCGCCGCCGGCGTGGCCGTGGGTCCGGTTGACGTGGCGGAAGTCGTCCACGTCCAGCAGGGCTACGCACAGCGGCTGGCCGCCTTGCCGGATGCGCGCCGCTTCGCGCCGGAACAGGTCGTCGAAACCGCGCCGGTTGAGCGCGCCGGTCAACGGGTCCTCGCGCACCAGGACCGCGACGTCCTTCAGTTCGCGCTCCAGCGTGGCGATGCGCTGCTCGGCTTCCTCGACGCGGCGTTGCGCCAGGCGCAGGTCGTCGCGCGCGCCCAGCGCCTGCGCCTGCATCGTCGCGGTGTCCTGCAGCACTTCCTGCAGCAGGCGGTTGAGGTCGGCGATGCTGCGCGCCTGGCCGATCGCCTGCGAGTAGCCGGCGACGCGCTCGTGGTACTGCCCGGTGCTGGCCGCCATGCCGTCCAGGCGCTCGACGAAGGACACCATCATCTCGCGCATCGCCTGCTTGGAGTCGGCGATGCCCTGCTTGAGCAGCCCCTGCTTGTAGATCACCTCGCGCAGGCGGCCGCGCGCCTGTTCGATGGCGCCGTTGTCGAGCGGCCCGGCGATCAGTTCGCGCACCGCGCCGATCTGGCCCTGCAGCCAGCTGCGGTCGTCGAGCAGTTCGCCGACGTTCTCCAGCAGCAGGTCGAACAGGCCAAGCAGCATGTTCTGCTGCTCGGCGGCGTCGTCCACGCGCAGGCCGATCTGGTGGGTCAGCTCGCGCAGGCGGTGCTCCAGCGTCACCAGCTCGTGCCCGGGACGCCAGTGGCGCAGCGCCGCGGCGAGGGTGTCGGCCTCGCGCGCGAGCTGCGGCGTGCGTTGCAGCAGGATCACCATCGCGTTGCCGAGCGCATGGCGCAGCAGGTCGCGCAGCTGCTCGGCCTCGGTGCGGCCATCGGCCAGCGAGTCGGCGATGTCGATGGTGCGGATGTACTTGTCGATCAGCTGGCGCATGGCGCGGCCATAGCCGGGCCAGTCGGCGGCCGCGTAGGCGGCGAGCAGGCGCTTGCCGAGGTCGCGCAGTTCGCCGTGCAGGCTGGCCAGGCCCTCGGCGAAGGCGAGCAACAGCGCCTCCGGGCTGTGCACGTGGCCGAACAGCCGGATCAGGTGCGCGGTGGCGGCCGCCGGGTCGGCGGGCAGGGAAGTCTTGGGCGCCAGCAGCGGCCGGTAGTCCGCCTCCGGCGGTGCATCGGCCTCGCCGTGGCGCGGATGCACCGATGGCCCGCCCGTGCTGCCCCAGGGCAACAGCCGGCGCAGGCCGCGCCGTGTGCCGGGGGGAGATTCGCGTCGGTCGGACATGGCAGGCGGGGTCTGGCGGGGAAAGAACCGGGCCATGCGCCCGATATCGGGTGATCGGCCATGCGCGCGCGGACTTGAGCCCCCGCGCGGCGGGATGCTTGCAGCTGCAACGGGTGCCGCGGGCGGACCGGGGTGGTATAACGCCGGCCCCCGACGTCGGACGTCCCCCGCTGTGACGCTGTTCCCTTCCCGTGCGCTGCTTGGCGCCGTGCCGTGCTTTTGCCTGTTCGCGAGCCTGCCGCTGCAGGCGGCCGAATTCGACTTCGCCGATGGCGAAGGCAAGCTGACCTGGACCGCCCGCGCCGTGGCCGGTGCCGGCATCCGCACCACCGGCGCCTCGCGCCACCTGGTCGGCAAGGGTTTCCGTTCCGATGGCGTGCCCAAGGGTGGCGACGGCAGCGACACCTCCGACGACGGCAACCTCAACTACGGTGCCGGCGACGCCTACTCGGGCCTGTTCAAGCTGAGCAGCCGCATCGAGGCGCGCTGGCGCGATCTCGGCCTGGCGGTGAGCGGCCGCGCCTGGTACGACGCGGTGCAGAAGGACGGCGACGTGCCGCAGGGCAACGTCGCCAACGGGTTCAGGCCGGACGCGCCGCTCGGCGACGGCGGCTTCTCCACGTCCAACCGGTTCTCCGGAGTCATGCTGCTTGACGCCTATGTCCATGGCGGCCGCCCGCTCGGCGCGTCGGTGCGTTGGGACGCCCGCATCGGCCGGCAGCGCATCAAGTGGGGCGAGGGGCTGTTCTTCGCCGGCATCAACCAGGCCAACCCGTTCGACTACACGACCCTGCGCCGGCCGGGCACGGATGCCGCCAGCGAGGCGCAGTTGCCGGTGGAAATGGTCTGGAATCGCTTCGTCTTCGACAACGGGTTGAGCGTGGAGGGGTTCTGGCAGTGGAAGTGGCGTGCCGCCGAACTCGACCCGTGCGGCACGTTCTGGTCGGGCACCGACATCGGCATCGACGCCGGCTGCGCCGGCCTGCAATCGAATGCCTACTACCCGATCAACGCCGGCCATGCCGAGGCCGGGCGGTGGCTCAGCGACGGTTTCATGAACGCGGCGGGCGCCTACCTGCCGCGCGGCACCGACATCCCCGGCAAGGACGGCGGCCAGTTCGGGCTGGCGCTGCGTTACGACGCGGCCGCGCTCGGCACCGAGTTCGGCGCCTACTTCATGCGCTACAACGCGCGCACGCCGATCCTCGACGCGACCACGCCCGACGCCGCGCTGGTCCAGCCCGGCCTGGCCGCGCGCCTGGTCGCCGCCGGCGTGCCGCCGGTCTATGCGCAGCTGTCCACGCGCCTGTCCACGATCACCGAATCGTGGCAATACCCGGGCGGCATCCGCCTGTTCGGGCTGTCCGCGTCCACGCGTTGGCGGCAATGGAAGTTCGGTGCCGAGGCCAGCCTCGCCGACGACCTGCCGGTGCAGCTGAACACCGCCGACATGTTCCGCGCGCTGACCGCCAGCGGCGGCCCGATCGGCGCGCGCACGCTTGGCCAGCCCGGCGGCTTCCTGCTCGAGGGCTACGACCGGTTCCGCAAGGTGCAGCTGCAGTTCAACGCCACCCGCACGCTCGGCCCGCTGTGGGGGGCACGGGGCGGCATGCTGGCCGGCGAGGTCGCCTGGCAGCACGTGGACCTTCCGTCGCTGGGCGTGGCGCGCTACGGGCGCGGCTTCGCCTGGGGGTACTCGCCGCAGGGTTTCGACGGCAGCTGCGCGGCGGTGCAGAACCCGGACGGGTGCGTGAACGAGGGCTACTTCACCCGGGTGGCGTGGGGCTACCGGCTGAAGGGGCAGCTCGACTACGCGGTCGGCGGCGCCACCGTCTCGCCCAGCCTGGCCTGGGGCCACGACGTGCGAGGTTACTCGGTGGACAGTGCGCTGGTCGCGCATCGCCGCGTCGTCACGGTGGGCGTGGCGGGCAAGTCCGGGCGCTATTTCGCCAGCCTCGGTTACACCCGCTATCTCGGCGACAACGAATACGACGTGCTGGCCGACCACGACAACCTGGTCGCGGCGATGGGGGCGACGTTCTGACACAAGGCGGGTGGAGCGGGCGTCGCATTCATCGCGCCGCGCTTCACGCATTCTTTCGCGTTCTCCGGTAGATTCGCCGACAGAGGGCACGCGGTGTCCACCGGCCGGCCCTCCACCCGTTACTCGATCCAGATCGCCCGCCCGCAAGGCCGGCGATGGCGGTTGCTCCACCGTTGCACCGGCTGTTTCCGTCTTTCCCCCCACACTGACGGATGTAGTGATGGTCGCCCTGTTTACGCTCGACAGTTCCGTCGCGCTGCTGCGCGACGCTCCCCCGTCGCCTCCGCCGACGGCGCGCACGCGCGATGCGCGCGGACGTTTCGTCCGCCACCACGAGGCCCTGCCGCCCCCGCAGCCCGATACCCGCAACGCCTTGTTCGTGGTGTCGGAGATGGCCGACTTCGTCAAGGCCGGCGGGCTCGGCGACGTCGCCGCCGCGCTGCCGCGCGAACTCCGGCGGCGCTACGACGTGCGCGTGCTGATCCCCGGCTACCGCGCGGTACTGGCGCGCGCCGGGCGGGTGGAGGTGGTCGGCCGGGTGGTGGCGCATGCCGGGTTGCCGGCCTGCGACATCGGGCGCATCGAGCAGGCCGACGGCCTGCCGGTCTACATCCTGCTGTGCCCGGCGCTGTTCGAGCGCGAGGGTTCGCCCTACGTCGCCAGCGACGGCCAGGAATGGGACGACAACGCGGTGCGCTTCGCCACGCTGTCGCACGCCGCCGCGCAGATCGCCGCCGGCCATGCCGGGCTCGACTGGCAACCGCACCTGCTGCACCTCAACGACTGGCCGTGCGCGCTGGCCGCGGCCTACGTGCGCTGGGCCGGCGGCACCACGCCGTGCCTGCTGACCATCCACAACCTGGCCTACCAGGGCCTGTTCCCGTACTCGCTGGCGCCGGTGCTCGGCATCCCGCCCGAGCACGTGCACGAACTCGCGTTCTACGGGCAGCTCTCGTTCCTGCGCGGCGGCATCGTGCATGCCGACCACGTCAACACGGTCAGCGTCAGCTATGCCACGCAGATCACCGGCGCGGCGCAGGGCTGCGGGCTGGACGACCTGCTCGCCGGGCGCGCCGCCAGCGGCGCGCTGTCCGGCATCGTCAACGGCATCGACGACAGCTGGGACCCGCGCACCGACGGCCACCTGCACAGCCATTTCAGCGTCAACCAGTGGCAGGGCCGCAACGAGAACGCGCGCCAGGTGCGCCAGGCGTTCGGCCTTCCGCAGGGCGACGGCCCGTTGTTCGCGGTGGTGTCGCGGCTGGTGCACCAGAAGGGGCTGGACCTGATCTGCGAGGTCGCCCCGCAGATCGTCGCGGCCGGCGGCCAGATCGTGGTCATCGGCGGGGGCGAACCGCAGATCGAGCAGCAGGTGGCGGCGCTGGCGCGCCGTTATCCGGGTCACGTCGGCGCCTACATCGGCTTCGACGAGGCGCTGGCGCGGCGGATGTTCGCCGGGGCCGACTTCCTGCTGATGCCGTCGCGCTTCGAGCCGTGCGGGCTGAGCCAGATGTACGCGCAACGCTTCGGTTGCCTGCCGATCGCGCATGCCACCGGCGGCCTGATCGACACCGTCGACGACGGCGTCACCGGCTTCCTGTTCCACGGCGCCAGCGCCGACGCGCTGCGGCGCTGCCTGCAGCGCGCGTTCCGCACCTTCCGCCTGCCCAGCCTGCTGGGCGCCATGCGGCGCGCGGCGATGTTGCGTCCCAGCGGCTGGGACGTGGCCGCGAGCAAGTACATCGCCCTGTACGAACGCACGACCGCGGTGGACGCATGAGCGAGCGCGAGCAGGGGACGGTGGGCGGCGAGGGCGAGGCGGGCATGGTGGCGATCGGGCAGGACGGCGCGGCGGCCCCGCCTGCGGCGTTGCGGGCCCTGGCGTGCGGCGAGCCCGCCGACGCGTTCGCGTTCCTGGGGCCGCACGGGCAGGAGGACGGCACGCTCAAGGTGCGCGTGCTGCTGCCGGAAGCCGAGGCGGTCGGCCTGGTCGATGCGCAGGGCCGCCTGTTGGCGCGGCTGCACCCGGGCGAGTTCCCGGGCCTGTTCGAGGGCGTGCTGCGGGAGCCGGCCGGCTACCGCCTGCGGATCGTCTGGCCGGACGCCGTGGAGGAAATCGAGGACGTCTACGCCTACGGCCCGGTGATCGCCGAAGAAGACCTGCAGCGGATCGTGCAGGGCGACGGCGAAGCGCTGCGCCGCGCGCTCGGCGCCCACCACGAACGGCGCGACGGCGTGCCCGGCGTGCGCTTCGCGGTGTGGGCCCCGAATGCGCGCCGGGTCGCGCTGGTCGGCGACTTCAACGGCTGGGACGGGCGCCGCCACCCGATGCGCCTGCGCCACACCGCCGGGGTGTGGGAGCTGTTCGTGCCGGGCGTGGCCGCCGGCGCGCGCTACAAGTACGAGATCACCGCGGCCGACGGCAGCCGCCTGCCGCACAAGGCCGATCCGCTCGCGCGGCAGGCCGAGGCGCCGCCCGCGACCGCCTCGGTGGTGCCGGCCGGCGAGGCGTTCGCCTGGCGCGACGGCGACTGGCTGGACGCGCGCGCGCAGGGCTTCGACCGGCGGCCGCTATCGGTGTACGAGCTGCATGCAGGCTCATGGCGCCGCGCCGCCGATGGCGGCCTGCCGGACTGGGATGCGCTGGCCGCGGAACTGGTGCCGTACGTGCGCGAGCTGGGCTTCACCCACATCGAGCTGCTGCCGGTCACCGAGCATCCGTTCGGCGGTTCGTGGGGCTACCAGCCGCTGGGCATGTACGCGCCGACCGCGCGGCACGGTTCGCCGGAGGCGTTCGCGCGGTTCGTCGACGCCTGCCACCAGGCCGGCATCGGCGTGATCCTGGATTGGGTGAGCGCGCACTTCCCCGGCGACGAGCACGGCCTGCAGCGCTTCGACGGCACCGCGCTGTACGAACATGCCGATCCGCGCGAGGGCTTCCACCGCGACTGGCACACGCTGATCTACAACTACGGCCGGCACGAAGTGGCCGCCTACCTGATCGGCAGCGCGCTGGAGTGGATCGAGCGCTACCACGTCGACGGCCTGCGCGTGGATGCGGTCGCCTCGATGCTCTACCGCGACTACAGCCGCGAGGACGGGCAATGGATCCCCAACGAGCATGGCGGCCGCGAGAACCTGCAGGCGGTGGCCTTCCTGCGCAGGCTCAACGACGAGATCGCGCGGCGCTTCCCGGGGGTGATGATGATCGCCGAGGAGTCCACCGCCTGGCCGGGCGTCACCGCGCCGACCGCGCGCGGCGGGCTGGGATTCACCCACAAGTGGAACATGGGCTGGATGCACGACACGTTGCAGTACCTGCAGCGCGACCCGGTGCACCGCTCGCACCACCACAGCGAGATGACGTTCGGCCTGGTGTACGCGTTCTCCGAACGCTTCGTATTGCCGCTCTCGCACGACGAGGTGGTGCACGGCAAGCGCGCGCTGCTGGCCAAGATGCCGGGCGACGACTGGCAGCGCTTCGCCAACCTGCGCGCCTACCTCGGCTTCATGTGGGCGCACCCGGGCAGCAAGCTGCTCTTCATGGGCGGCGAGTTCGGCCAGTGGCGCGAGTGGGACCACGACGGCACGCTCGACTGGGGCGCGCTGGCGCACCCGGCGCATGCCGGGCTGCGCCGGCTGGTGGCCGACCTCAACCGCGTCTATCGCGGGCATCCCGCGCTGCACCGCGGCGACCACCTGCCGGAGGGCTTCGACTGGAGCGTCGGCGACGACCATTCCAACAGCGCCTTCGCCTTCGTCCGGCACGATCCGGACGGCGCCGCGCCGCCGCTGCTGGCGGTGAGCAACTTCACGCCGGTGCCGCGCCACGGCTACCGGGTCGGCGTGCCGCGCGCCGGGCTCTGGCGCGAGATCCTCAACACCGACAGCGGCCATTACGGAGGCAGCAACGCCGGCAACGGCGGCGGCCTGCGCACCGAGCCCGTGCCGATGCACGGCCATGCGCAATCGCTGCAACTGCAGCTGCCTCCGCTGGCGACGCTGTACCTGCAGGCGGAGGGATAGTGCCGTGCCGCGCGGAACGTCGGCATCCATCCTTCCCGCCCGGCGGGAATGACGGATCGGGGCACGGGCAAAGAATCCGCCAGGAAGCCACGCGATGAGCGAAACCGACGACCTGCACGCCCTGGCACGCGCGGCCGGCCTGCGGGTCGATTGGACCGACGTGGACGGCCGCCCGCGCCGGGTCACGCCGCCGACGTTGCGGGCCGTGCTCGAAGCGCTCGGCCGGCCCGCACGCGATGCACGGCAATGCCGCGACAGCCTGCGCAGGCTCGGCGGCGCCGCCACGCCGCCGCCCTTGCCGACCGTGCAGGCCGGGGCCGCGCTGGAGCTCGCCTGCGGCACCCCGGCGCAATGGGTGGACGAGGACGGCAACGCCTGCGATGCGGTGCGCGATGCCGGCGGTGCCTTGCACGCGCCCGCACGCCCCGGCTACTGGACCTTGCTGCACGGCACGCAGGCGCAGGCCGTGGCGGTGGCGCCGGCGCGCTGCTTCTCGGTGGCCGATGCCTGCGGCGGCACGCCGGCGCGCGCCTGGGGGTTGGCTTTGCAGGTCTATTCGGCGCGCAGCGAGGGCGATGGCGGGATCGGCGACGCCGGCGGGGCCGACGACTGGGTGCGCCGCGCCGCGCTCGCACGCGCGGATGCGCTGGCCTTGAGCCCGGTCCATGCGGCCCGGCCGATACGCACCGCCTACAGCCCGTATTCGCCGAGCGACCGGCGCTTCCTCGATCCGCTGCATGCCGCGCCGCGCCGCGTGCTCGGCAGGCTCGCGCAGGACGTCCTGGCGCGCGATCCCGGCCTGTCCTCGGCGCTGCGGCAGCTGCAGGACGCGGAGCTGATCGACTGGCCGCGCGCGGCGCATGCGAAGGGGCGATGGCTGCGCGCGCTGCATGCCGCCTTCGGCGAAGCCGCGCCGGTCCTGCGCGACGACCTGGCCGCGTTCCGGCGCGAAGCCGGACCGGCGCTGGCCGATTACGCCGGTTTCGCCGCCGCCGACTTCGGCGATGGCGATCCCGGGCTGCATGCGTTCGGACAATGGCTGGCCGCGCGCAGCTGGCAGGGCGTGCAGCGCGACGCGCGCGAGCGCGGCATGGCGATCGGGCTGATCGCCGACCTGGCGGTGGGCTTCGATCCGCATGGCGCCGAAGCCGCGGCCTGGCCGCGGGAGGTGCTGCGCGGCGTCGGCCTGGGCGCGCCTCCGGATGCGTTCAATGCCGACGGCCAGGCCTGGAACCTGGCCACCTATTCGCCCGATGCCCTGCGCGATGCCGGGTACGCGCCGTTCCTGGCGTTGCTGAGGGCGGTCATGCGCGACCGCGGCGGGATCCGCATCGACCATATCCTCGGCCTGCAGCGATTGTGGCTGGTGCCCGAAGGGGCCGGTTCCGGCGACGGCGTCTACCTCGACTACCCCCTGCACGACCTGCTCAACCTGCTGGCGCTGGAATCGTGGCGGCACCGGGCGGTAGTGATCGGCGAGGACCTGGGCGTGGTGCCGCCCGGCATCCGCCAGGCGCTGTCGGCGCGCGGCGTGATGGGCATCGACGTGCTGATGTTCACCCGCGCCGCCGACGGCGCGTTCCTGCCGCCGGCGCAATGGCGCGCCGACGCGGTCGCCACCACCACCACCCACGACTTGCCGACCCTGGTCGGCTGGCGCCAGGGCGTGGACATCGCCTGGCGCGAACGGTTGGGCCTGTCGGGGCCGGACGACGCGCCGCGCAGGCGCCAGGCCGACCTGGTCGCCCTGCAACGCGCGATCGCCCTGGCCGGCCTGGATACCGGGCATCCCTGGCGCGATGCGCTGGCCTACGCCGCGCGCGGACCGGCTCCGCTGGCGTTGCTGCCGGTGGAGGACGCACTCGCCTTGCCCGAGCAACCCAACCTGCCCGGCACCGTGGCGGGCCATCCCAACTGGCGCCGGCGCCTGCCCGATCCCGTGCCGGCGGAAACCTTGCACGCCGCGGTGCAGGCCTTCGCCGAAGCCCGGCGCCTGCCGTTGCCGGAGGAGGCGACCCGATGATCCCCTTGCGTGCCGCCGCGCGCCTGCAACTGCAGGCGTCCTTCGGTTTCGATGCCGCCGCCGCGCAGGTGCCGTACTACGCCGCGCTCGGCGTCAGCCACCTGTACCTCTCGCCGATCGGGCAGGCCGTGCCCGGCTCCACGCATGGCTACGACAACACCGATCCGGGCACGGTCAATCCCGAGCTCGGCGGCGAAGCGGGCCTGGTGCGCTTGTCGCGGGCGGCGCGCGCGCATGGCATGGGCCTGTTGCTGGACATCGTGCCCAACCACATGGCCACGCACGCGACCAATCCATGGTGGTGGGACGTGCTGCGCCACGGCCGGCGCAGCCGCCACGCGCAGTGGTTCGACATCGATTGGCAGGCGCCCGGCTGCGACGGCAAGCTGCTGCTGCCGGTGCTCGACCGGCCTTTGGCCCAGGCCCTGCGCGAAGGACGGCTGCAGGCGGTGGACGCGGACGGGCAGGTGCAGCTGGCCTACGACGACCAGCGCTTCCCGCTGGAGACGGACGGAGCCGGGATGCCCGTCGACGGCGAGCGGCTGCGGCAACTCATCGAGCGGCAGCCGTACCGGTTGCTGTGGTGGCGCGCCGGGAGCGACCTGGTCAATTACCGCCGGTTCCTGGACATCGCCTCGCTGGTCGCGCTGCGGATGGAGCGGGCGGAGGTGTTCGAGGCCGTGCATGCGCTGCCGCTGCGGCTGGTGGCCGAGGGCCATGTCGATGGCGTGCGCATCGACCATATCGATGGCCTGGCCGATCCGCGCCGGTACCTGCGGCGATTGCGCGCCGCGCTGGATGCGGCCGGCCGCGGGCGGGGCCTGCCCGCCGGCAGCATCGCGCTGTACGTGGAAAAGATCCTGCCCCGCGGCGAAGACCTGCCGCAGGGCTGGCGCTGCGACGGCACCACCGGCTACGACTTCATGGACCAGGTCGGCGGCTGGTTGCATGCCGCCTCCGGCCGGGCCCCGCTCGCCGCCGCGTGGCGCCGCCTCAGCGGGCGCGACGGCGACTTCGACGCGGAAGTGCGGCAGGCGCGCGCCGAGCTGTTGCGCGGCCCGCTGCAGGCCGAGTTCATGCGCGCCGTGGCGGCGCTGTCGGCGGTGGCGCGGCACCAGCCCGACGCACGCGACTTCAGCCCGCAGATGCTGGCGCGCGGACTGGCCACGCTGTTGTGCGGAGTGCCCGGATACCGCGCCGATGGACGCGCGGGGCTGGCCGCGGACGCCCGCGAGCGGCTGCAGGCGGCCGCACGTGCCGCCGGCGAGGGCATGCCCGAGGCGGTGCGCGCCGCCATCGCGGCGGTCCTGCCGTGGCTGCAAGGCGACGACGGCGCGCCCGCCGCGCAGATCGCATCGCGCCGCGCCGCGCGCCTGCGCATCGAACAGCTCGCGACCGCGCTCAACGCCAAGGCGGTCGAGGACACCGCGTACTACCGCCATGGCGTGCTGCTCTCGCGCAACGAGGTGGGCAGCCTGCCGGACGCGGCGAACTTCGCGTTGGACGCGGCGGGTTTCCATGCCGCCTGCCGTGCCCGCGCCAAGCGCCATCCGCGCGCGCTGCTGACCACCGCCACCCACGACCACAAGCGCGGCGAAGACGTGCGTGCGCGCCTGGCGGTGCTGTCCGCGCGACCGCGCTGGTGGATCGGGCAGGTCGAGCGCTTCGAAGCGCTGGCGGCGAGCTGCGGGCTCCAGGCGCTGCACGGCGGCGATCGCTGGATGCTGTGGCAGACGCTGGTGGCGGCCTGGCCGCCGCCCTTGCGCCCGGACGATCCGGACGCGCTGCGCGATCTGGCCGCGCGCATCGTGGCATGGCAGCGCAAGGCCTTGCGCGAGGCCAAGCTGTCCACCAGCTGGATCGATCCGTGCCCGGATTACGAACGGGCCGCGCAAGCGGGCGTGCAAGCCCTGCTGTGCGAGCCGCGCGGACAGCCGTTGCGGCGCGCTCTGTGGCGGGCGGCGCAGGCGATCGGCCCGGCCGGTGCATGCAACGGGCTGGCGCAGGCGGCGCTGCGCCTGACCGTGCCGGGCGTGCCGGATCTCTACCAGGGCTGCGAGGGCTGGGACCTGTCGCTGGTCGATCCCGACAATCGCCGCGCGGTGGACTACGGCCTGCGCCAGGCCTGGCTGCACGACGAGCGTGGCTGGAGCGCGCTGCTCCACGACTGGCGTGACGGGGCGGTCAAGGCGCGCCTGGTCGCGCGGCTGCTGCGACTGCGCCATGACCATCCGGCGCTATTCTCTCAGGGCGACTACCAACCGCTGCCCACGCCGCGCATCGCCGGCGCGCAGCTGTTGGCGTTCCGGCGCCGGCAGGGCGGCCGGGACCTGGTGGTGGCGGTCGCGCGCGCCAGCGGCGCCGGCGCCGATCCCGCGTTGCCGCTGCCGGCCAGGACCTGGGGCGACGCCCGGCTGGCGTTGCCGCCGGGGCGCTATCGCCACGCGCTGGCCGGCACCGAGCTCGACGCGCGTGGCGGGCGGCTCGCCGCCCCGGCGCTGTTCGCGGGCGGGCCGGTCGCCGTGTTGCTTTCGACATGACGGGAAAACCGATGGACGCAGAACAACGGAAGCGACGCATCCAGCAGCTCGCGCGCGAAATATGGGAGGCCGAGGGCCGCCCGGACGGCCAGGAGCTGCGGCATTGGGCGATGGCCGAGCGGTTGGTGGACGCGGAGATCCGTGCGGCCGAGCAGGACGCCGCGCCGCCGCCGGGAGAGCGCTGAGATGCCGCCGCGCAAGCTGGGCCAGCGCTCGCGCATCCGCGAAGGCCGGCCGTTCCCGCTCGGTGCGACCTGGGACGGATTGGGCGTCAACTTCGCGCTGTACTCGGTCAACGCCACCAAGGTGGAGCTGTGCCTGTTCGACGTGCGCGGCCGCGAGACCGAGCGCATCGTGCTGCCCGAGTACACCGACGAGGTCTGGCACGGCTACCTGCCGGAAGCGCGCCCGGGCCTGCGGTACGGCTATCGCGTGCACGGCCCCTACGTGCCGGATGCCGGCCATCGCTTCAACCCCAACAAGCTGCTGCTCGATCCGTACGCCAAGCAGATCGTCGGCCACCTGAAATGGGCGCCGCAGGTGTTCGGCTACACGCTCGGGCACAAGGACAAGGACCTGAGCTTCGACCGCCGCGACAGCGCGCCGTTCGTCCCGCGCAGCGTGGTGGTCGATCCTGCGTTCACCTGGGGCGCCGACCGCGCGCCGCGCACGCCGTGGAACCACACGGTGATCTACGAGGCGCACGTGCGGGGCCTGAGCATGCGCCACCCGGAGATCGGGCAGGACCAGCGCGGCACGTTCTCCGCGCTCAAGCACGAGGCGCTGGTCGGCCACCTGCGCGAGCTCGGCGTCACCGCGCTCGAACTGCTGCCGGTGCATGCCTTCGTCGACGACCAGCCGCTGCTGGAAAGAGGCCTGCGCAACTACTGGGGCTACAACACGATCGGGTTCTTCGCGCCGCAGCCGCGCTATCTCTCCACCCACACCGTCGCCGAGTTCAAGGAAATGGTCGCGCGCCTGCATGCGGCCGGGCTGGAGCTGATCCTCGACGTGGTCTACAACCACACCGCCGAGGGCAACGAACTCGGCCCGACGCTGTCGTTCCGCGGCATCGACAACGCCAGCTACTACCGCTTGGCCGACGAGCGGCGCTTCTACATCAACGACACCGGCACCGGCAACACCTTCGACCTGACCAACGCCGGTGCGCTGCGCATGGTCCTGGACTCGCTGCGCTACTGGGTGCAGGAAATGCACGTGGACGGCTTCCGCTTCGACCTGGCGACGATCCTCGGCCGCGAGCGCTACGGCTTCGATCCGTCCGGCAGCTTCCTCGATGCCGTGCGCCAGGACCCGGTCCTCAACCAGGTCAAGCTGATCGCCGAACCGTGGGACATCGGCCCGGGTGGCTACCAGGTGGGCAACTTCCCGCCCGGCTGGGCCGAGTGGAACGACAAGTTCCGCGACAACGTGCGCGCGTTCTGGCGCGGCGACCGGGGCACGCTGGCCGAGCTGGCCACGCGCCTGACAGGTTCGGCCGACCTGTTCGACCACCGCGGCCGCCGGCCGACCGCGTCGGTGAACTTCATCACCGCGCACGACGGCTTCACCCTGCACGACCTGGTCACCTACGAACAGAAGCACAACGAAGCCAACGGCGAGGACGGCCGCGACGGCCACAACCACAACCTGTCCTGCAACCACGGCGTGGAGGGCGAGACCGACGACGTCGCCATCAACGCCCTGCGCCGCCGCCAGATGCGCAACCTGCTGGCGACGCTGCTGTTCTCGCAGGGCACGCCGATGCTGCTGGCCGGCGACGAGTTCGGCCACAGCCAGGCCGGCAACAACAACGCCTATTGCCAGGACAACGAGCTGACCTGGATCGACTGGGAGGCCGCCGCGCGGCCGCCGGCCTCGGACCTGTCGGGATTCGTGCGCCGGTTGCTGGCGCTGCGGCGGCGCTATCCGCTGCTGCACCGCTCGCGCTTCTTCGACGGCGAGTACGACGAGGCGCTCGGATTGAAGGACGTCACCTGGCTGCGCCCGGATGGCGAGGAGATGCGGAACGCGGACTGGCGCAATGGCGAGCAGCGCGCGCTGATGGTGCGCCTGGACGGCCGCGCCCCGGCCAGCGGGCTGCGCCAGATCGCCGCCAACGTGACCTTGCTGATGCTGTTGAACGCGTCGGAGGAGGAACTGCCTTTCACGCTGCCGGCGATGCACGACGAGCACTGGAAGGTGCTCGTCGATACCGCGCGCCACGGAGGGCGCGCGGTGGCCGGCGGCAGCGTGTTGACGGTGGCGTCGCGCGCGCTGGTGCTGCTGGCGGTGGAGCGCGACCGCATCGCGAGCACGGCGAAGGTGGTGTCGAGCCGCAGTGGAAGCTAGGCGTTCCGCCACGGAAGCGGCCGGCTGTTCGGATCCAGGACGCAGGGGCTCCAGCAGCGTCGTTCTTGCTTGTCGATGCGATGGGTACGATGGCACCCGGCGCGGAACGCATACGCGTCCGTTCCGCTCAGGCGGCGACCGCGGTGCGGATGCTCAGCATTCGCCGTTGTTCACCAGGGTCCGGCCGAGGCGGAAGCCTTCCAGTACGGCCTGTTCGGCTTGCGGCCATGGCGTGTCGTCCTCGATGCGGCGGCAATGCTCGCCATTGGGACGGCGCACGTCGACGCGCACGCGCCATGCATCCCCGGCGCGTTCGCGGTGCGCGCGCACGCGGATGTCGTGCAGCAGATAGGTCTCGATTTCGTAGCGGCTCTCGCGGGCCATCAACGTTTCCTGCTGGATCGGTGATGCCATTCTCGATGCCGTTTCCTTGAGGGCATGTGAGCGGGCGGCCGCCGAAGTCAGGCGCCAGACAGCATGGAACATGGTCCGCGCGGCGCCTTTCTGCGTCTAGAATCCAGCATTTGGAGGCGAAACGATGCTCAAGATCTGGGGACGTCACAATTCCAGCAACGTGCGCAAGGTGTTGTGGTGCGCGGAGGAAATCGGCCTGCCGTACGAATCGGTTCAGGTCGGCGGCGCATACGGCGGCACCGACGAGCCCGCTTACCGCGCGATGAATCCCAACGGCCTGGTGCCGGTGATCGAGGACCACGGCCTGCCGCTGTGGGAGTCCAATACCATCGTGCGCTATCTCTGCGCGCGCTACGCGCTCGACGTGCTGTACCCCTCCGATCCGGCCGAACGCGCGATCGGCGAGAAGTGGATGGACTGGACCACCTCGAGCTTCGCGCCGGCGTTCCGCGACCTGTTCTGGGGCGTGTTGCGCACCGCGCCGGAGCAGCGGGACGCGGCCGCGATCGCCGCGGCGCTGGAGCGTTCGGGCCAGTTGCTCGCCCGCGCCGATGCCGCGTTGTCCAGGCAGCCGTGGCTGTCGGGCGAGCGCTTCGCCATGGGCGACATCCCGTTGGGGGCATTCGCCTATGCCTGGTTCGGGATGCCGATCGAGCGTCCCGAGTTGCCGCACCTGCAGGCGTGGTACGAACGGCTCGTGCAGCGGCCGGCCTACCGGGCCGGCGTGATGACCCCGCTGACCTGAGATCGCACCGGTGGCGAAGCGGATCGTGCTGGCGGGAGCCACCGGATTGGTCGGCGGCCATGTCCTGGCGCGATTGCTGGCCGACGAGCGGGTGGCCGAGGTGATCGCGCCGACCCGCCGTGCGCTGCCGCCGCCGCTGGCGGCGAAGCTGCGCAATCCGGTGATCGACTTCGAGCGGGTACGCACGGCGGCGCGCGACTGGCGGGCGGACGCGGCGATCTGCGCGCTGGGCAGCACGATGAAGCGGGCCGGTTCGCGCGAGGCGTTCTTCCGCATCGACCACGACTATCCCCTGTGGCTGGCGCAGGCCCTGCGCGAAGCGGGCGTGCCGGTCTTCGTGCTGAACTCCGCGATGGGCGCCGATCCGGGCTCGAGGTTCTTCTACAACCGGGTGAAGGGCGAACTGGAGCGCGACCTGCGCGCGCTCGGCTTCGATTCGCTGACGTTGGTGCGGCCGGGATTGATCGGCGGCGAGCGCGAGCGGTCCAGGACGCTGGAGCGCGTGTCGGGCCTCGTGCTGGGGACGCTGGGACCGCTGCTGCCGCGCGCATGGCGGATCAATCCCTCGCCGCGCATCGCCGCGGCCATGGTCGCGGCCGCGTTGGCGCCCAGGCCCGGCGTCGAGGTGATCGGATCGGCTGCGCTGGCCTGAGCGCGCACGCGCCGGTGCCGTCTCCCGCGGCTGCTCGTCCTATGCGCCGAGCGACTGGCCGCCGTCGACCGCCAGCACCTGGCCGGTGATCCAGCGCGCCTGCGGCGACAGCAGGAAGCGCGCGGCATCGGCCACGTCCTCGACCGCGCCGAAGCTGCCGAACGGGATGCTGGCGCGGATGCGCGCGTACAGCTCCGGCTCCTGCTCGCGGCGGCGGTCCCACAGCCCGCCGGGAAATTCGATCGAGCCGGGCGCGATCGCGTTGACCCGGATGCGTTCGCGCGCCAGCTCGGCCGCCAGCGTGACCGTGTAGTAGTTCAGCGCCGCCTTCGCGGTGGAATAGGCCGTCGCGCGCGGCGTGGGGCGCGAGCCGTTGATCGAGCTGATGTTGAGGATCGCCGCGGCATGGCCCCGGCGCAGGTGCGGCAGCGCCGCGCGGTTGACGCGCACCGCGGCCATCAGGTCCACCTCGAATCCGGCGCGCCAGCTCGCGTCGTCGCTGCCGTTGCCGTAGCCGGACGCGTTGTTCACCACCGCATCGATGCCGCCGAGCGCGTCGGCCGCCGCGGCGATCCAGGCCTGGACCTGGGCGTCGTCGGCGAGGTCGCAAGCATGCCAGTGCACCTGCCGGCCGTGGCGCAGCAGGCGCTCGCCGGCGGTGCCGAGCGCCTGGCGGTCGCGCGCGCAGATCGATACCGCCGCGCCGGCATCGGCGAGCGCATCGGCGATGGCGAACCCGATGCCGCGGCTGCCGCCGGCGACGAGCGCGCGCAGTCCGTGCAGGGAAGCTGGATTCATGCAGTACCTCGGTCCAGATAGCCAAATGCCATTATCGCCGCCGGCGCGATCCGCGCGCGGCCGGGCCTTGCCGCGGCAGGCTCATCGCCATGCGGCATAAGCTCATGATCGATCGCCAGCCGGGCATTAACCCGCGCTTTACACATCGCCTTGGGCATCGGGCGAAAACGTCCGCCGGTCCAACGACGGGGAATACGCATGACCACCCATGTCACGATCATCGGCGCAGGCTTCTGCGGCACCGCGCTGGTCCGCGAGCTGGCCCGCCAGGCGCAGGGCGCGCGCATCCGCGTCAGCCTGGTCGGCGTGGCCGATACCTTCGGCAGCGGCGTGGCCTACGGCGCGGCGCGGCCCGAGCACCTGCTCAACGTCCGCGCCAAGGACCTGGGCATCGATCCGGACGAGCCCGGCGGATTCTCCGATTTCCTGAAGCTGGGCGAGGGCGGGCGCCTGGAGTTCCTGCCGCGCCTGGCCTATGGCGACTACCTGCGCTCGCACCTGGAAACCGCGGTGGAGCAGGCGCCGTTCGAGGTCGAGCGCATCGGCGAGGAGGCGGTGGCGATCGAGCGGGCGCCGGGCGGCGGCTTCCGGATCTTCCTCGCCAGCGGCGAGGGCCTTCGCAGCGACGTGGTGGTGCTCGCGCTCGGCGCGCTGCCGCCGCAATCGCTGCCCGGCATCGGCCCGCGCCTCGGCGTGCATCCGCGCTACATCGGCTGGCCGTGGCAGGGGCCGGTGCTGGAGGCGATCGCGCCGGACGCGCGCATCCTCGTGGTCGGGGCGGGCCTGACCATGGTGGACGTGGCCGCGACGCTGGCGGCGCGCGGGCACCGCGGCACCATCACGGCGATCTCGCGGCGGGGACTGGCGCCGCAACCGCATACCGCGCTGCCGGCGCCGTCGCTGGAGCTGCCGCCGAACGTGCTGCGCGCGCTGCGCGAGCACGACCTGGCCGGCGTGCTGCGCGGGGTGCGCCAACTGATGGCGGTGCTGGACGACTGGCGCCGCGTGATCGATGCGTTGCGCCCGTACCTGCAACCGTTCTGGCGCGGGCTGGGGCAGCCGGAACGGGCGCGTTTCCTGCGC
Organism: Pseudomonas sp. Hp2; assembly: GCF_006386585.1. NCBI lineage: Bacteria > Pseudomonadati > Pseudomonadota > Gammaproteobacteria > Pseudomonadales > Pseudomonadaceae > Pseudomonas > Pseudomonas sp. Hp2. The sequence goes on along the minus strand of NZ_VAHJ01000009.1, from coordinate 68,120 downwards.
CATCTGCGGCCGTACTGGGAGGTCGCGCGGCACCGCGTCGCGCCGGAAGCGTACGCGCGGCTGCAGATCCTGCAGAAGCTGGGCCGGCTGCAGATCCGCGCGGCGCGCCTGCTGCGCGCCCGGCTGGTCGAGGACGGGCTGGAAGCGGTGCTGCGCGAGCGCGGCCGCGAGCAGGCCGTGGCCGAGCGCTACGACGTGCTGATCCGCGCCACCGGCCTGGATACCGACGTCGATCGCACCAGCGATCCGCTGGTCTCGAGCCTGCGCGAGGGCGGGTTGGTGCGGCCCGATCCGCTCGGCCTCGGCTTGGAGGTGGACCCGTCGCTGCACGTGCTGGACGCCGCGGGCGCGCCGGTGAAAGGACTGTACTGCGTCGGCCCGCTGCTGCGCGGCGCGTTGTGGGAGATCACGGCGGTGCCGGAGTTGCGCGTCGCGGCGCGCGGCTTGGTCCGGCACCTGCTCGAGGATGCCGGCGGGGCGGCGAACCGGCGCGAGGTGCATGCGCCCGTGCGCGTGGTGGGCTGAGCCCAGGGCCTGCCGGCGCGAGGGGGTAGCCGGGGGCGCGTCGCGTCGACGGACCCCGGGTCAATCCTCGCCGGCGGAGTCGCCGGGCGGATCGTCGCCCGGCTCGTAGACCAGCAGGTCGCCGGGCTGGCATTGCAGGTATTCGCAGATCTTCGAGAGCGTCTCGAAGCGGATGCCGCGCACGCGCCCGGACTTGAGCAGCGACAGGTTCGACTCGGTGATGCCCACGTGCTGGGCGAGCTCGCGCGAACGGACCTTGCGCAACGCGAGCATCACGTCCAGGCGCACGACGATGGCCATGCCCGCGCGCCTCAGACGATCGAGCGCTGGTCTTCTTCGAGGCGCGAGGCCTCGGCGAAGAAGCGCGCCACCAGCCACAACACCGCCGCCACCAGCAACGCGAGCAGGTCGGCGGCATCGATGTCCAGCACCAGCCGGCCACCGTCGCGCGCATAGGCCGACCAGCCCTCCAGCAGCGCCGACAGCACCCCGTGCACCAGCACGGCGCACAACAGCAGCGCCGCGAAGCGGCCGAAGCGGCGCGCCGCCTGGGGCGGGAACACCTGGCCGGGCGCCACCTGGCCCAGCAGCACGGCCAACTGGTGGAGCGCGCCTGCCACCAGGCCGCCCTGCGCGATCGCCAGCGCGGTGGCCCAGCCCAGGCCCAGGTTGCCCGGATGGAGCGTCGCGCCACCCCAGCCGGCCCCGCCCTGCCAGGCTCCGATCACGCCGGACAGCGTCAGCAGCGGCACCAGGACCACGCCCAGCCAGACCGCCCAGCGCAGCCGGCGCGCGGCCCGGATGAGCTGCATTGACTTTTTCGTATTTTGCATATTAATTTCTGTTTTACAGAAAACAATTGTCTTGGATCAGGATACCCCTATATGTCCTCCCGTACCATCCGGCCGGTCCGTGCCGGCCTGTTCGCGATGCTGGTGGCGACGACCTGCGCCGCCTGGGCGATTCCGCCGGCGGACGCGGACGCACGAGCGCGCACCCTCCTGCAGCAGGCCGCGGACGGCGACGTGGCCGCGCTGGCCGCCTCCGCGCCCTCCCTGGAGCCGCGCTGGCAGTCCCTGGCGCAGGCCCGCTTGGCCGCCGCACGGTTGGACGAGCGCCATGCCATCGCCCTGGCCGAGGATTTCCTGCGCCGCGACGGCGAGGGGTGCGACACGGCGCTGGCGCAAGGCGTCATCGCCGATGCCGCATTCGCCGCCGGGTCGTACGCGCGTGCCGCCGAAGCCGGGCGCGCGCGCCTGGCCCTGCTGCGGCGCTGCGATGGCGGCGCGGCGCAGATCGAGGGGGCGAGTACGCTGGCCGGCTTGGCGGGCAGCCTCGCCGCGGCGCCTGCGCAGCGGGTGGTGGCGTTCGAGCCCGGCCAGGCGCGATTCGCGCGCGACAAGGTGGGCCTGCCGCGCGCCCAGGTCGCGATCAACGGCCATGCGCAGGAGGCCGTGCTCGATACCGGCGCCAACCTGTCGGTGGTGTCGGCCTCGACCGCGGCCCGGCTGGGATTGCGCGAACTCGGCCAGGCCCGCGTGGGGACGTCGAGCCGCAGCTCGATCGCGACCCGCGTGGCGGTGGCCGATCGCCTGGAACTGGCCGGGCTCGTGCTCGAGCACGTGGTCTTCCTGGTGCTGGAGGACGCACAGCTGGAGATGCCGGTCCCGGGCGGCTATCGCATCGACGCGATCGTCGGCTTCCCGGTGTTCCGCGCGATGCAGCGCGTGCGCTTCGGCCACGACGGCGTGCTGAGCGCGGGGGGCGAGCACGCCGGCCCCGTGGCCGGGAGCCCGCTGGCGCTGGCCGGCAGCGATCTGTTCGTGGAGGCGGGCGTCGGCGGCATCGCCGTGCCGCTGCACCTGGACAGTGGCGGCAACGGCTCGTCGTTGTCGGCGCGCTTCGCCGCGCTGCACCCGGAGCTGGTGCGGCCGCTGCCGCGCAGCCGCCAGCGGCTTGCCGGCGCCGGCGGTGCCACCGAGCAGGAAGTCGCGCAATGGAAGGACGTCGAGGTCGCCGTCGGCGGGCGCCGCCACCGCCTGGGCTCGCTGCCGGTCGCGCTGCGCGATTCCACCGACGTGCAGGCGCGCAGCCAGGGCGTGCTGGGCGGCGACATGCTCAACGCGTTCGACAGCTGGACGCTGGATTTCCGCAGCATGCGGTTCGAGCTGGGCGAGCCGTTGGCCGCGCCGGCGCGCTGAACCGCGCCCGCGATGAAAAAGGGCCCGGGCATCGCGCGATGCCCGGGCCCTGCCGACGAGGAATCGGCCGTTACTGTGCCAGCGCGAGATCGTCGATCAAGGCGCGCAGGAAGCGCGCCGCTTCGCCGCCGGTGCAGGCGCGATGATCGAAGGTCAGCGACAGCGGGATCACCTTGTGCGTCTCGATCCCGCCCATCACCGGCACCAGCTGGTGGCGGGCGCGGCCGGCCGCGACGATCGCCACGCAGGGCGGCACCACCACCGGCGTCGCGTAGCGGCCGGCGAACATGCCGAAGTTGCTCAGCGAGATCGTGTAGCCGGTCAGCTCCGAGGCGGGGATGCTGCGGTTGCCGACCTGCTCGCGCAGGCGGTTGACGCCCTCGCGGATGCCGCGCGCGTCGAGCATGTCGGCATTGCGCAGCGCCGGCACGAACAGGCCGTCGTCGGTGTCCACGGCGATGCCGACGTCGACATGGCCGTGCAGGGTGCGGGTCAGGGTCTCGCCGTCGAACCAGGCATTGAGCGCCGGCACCGCCTGGCAGGCGGAGACGATCGCGCGCACCAGGCGCACGGTGACGTCGTTGCCCGGCAGCCAGGCGTGTATGTCGGCATCGTCGTTGAGCGTGGTCGGCACGACCTTGCTGTGCGCGTCGGCCATCACCCGCGCCATGTTGCGGCGCACGCCCTTGAGCGGTTCGGGCTGGCCCTTGGCGGCCACGCCCGGCGGCTGGGTGCGCATCGGCTTGCCGGAGGCGGACAGGGGCGGGCGCTGCGCTTCCAAGCCCCTCTCCCCCCGGGAGAGGGGTTGGGGCGAGGATTCGGTGGACACGGGGGCGATACGGGCAGCCGCATCCTCACCCCCGACCCCCGCTCCGCGCCCCGGCTCGCGCTCGTCGCGCGAGCGCTCCGACGCATGCGCGCCAGTGGCGCGCGAGCCATGCGCCGTCGTCCCGGAGGGCGAGGGGAGCAAGGCACCGCCATTTGCCGCCTGCTTCACGTCCGCCATCGTCACCGTGCCGTCGGCACCGCTGGCGCGCACGCGCGCCAGGTCGACGCCGAGCTTCCTGGCCATCGCGCGTACCGCCGGCATCGCCTTGATCCCGCCGACCGCGACCGCCTGTTCGGCATGCACCGCGTTGGAGCTCTGCATCGCGCCGACCACGGTACCGGCGTCGGCCGCTTCCGTCTCGGCGCCGGTGCTTTCGCGGGAAGGCGCCGTCGGGGCTGAAGCCCCTCCCGCAGGGTCCTGGTGCGTGGCGGAGGCGCCGCCATGGTGGTGCCCGGTGTCCTGGCCCTCGGCGCGCTGCGGCAGGTTCGGGTCGATCTCGAACTGCGCCAGCATCGCGCCGGTGACGACCACGTCGCCGGCCGCGCCGGCCAGCTTGACGACCTTGCCGGAAACCGGCGAGGGCACTTCCACCACCGCCTTGGCGGTCTCCATCGACACCAGCGGCTCGTCGAGCCGGATCGTGTCGCCCTCCTTGACGAACCATTCGACGATGGTGGCGTCGGGCAGGCCTTCGCCGAGGTCGGGCAGGTTGAAATTCTTGGTCTCGCTCATGGTGTTTCGCATTCCAGCAGAGGTTCTTCGAGCAGTTCCAGGTCGGCTTCCGGCAGCCAGCCCAACGCGCCGTCGGCGCGTTCGGACCACCACCAGCCGCCGTGTTCGTGATGCAGCAGCACGGTGTCGCCACGGTCGGCGTCGAGCTCGCGCGCATCGTAGTCGCGCAACGCCTCGGCGCGGCCGTCGCCGAGCGGGCGCAGCCAGGCATGCGGCGCCCAGCCGGCGTTGCCGCCGTCCAGGCGCACCCAGGCGAACGCCGGCCATTCCTCGTCGCGCACGCCCACTTCGACCACCTGGCCGGCGTCGAAGCGGATCGGATTGGGATAGGACGTGCGGTAGTCGCAGAGCAGTCGGGCGCGCAGCATGTCGGAGCGTGCCACGCGCTATCTCGCGGCCACGGCCCGCCTCGCGGCGGCGGCGATGCGTTCCACGCTCGGCAGGTACTTCATCTCCAGCCGGAACAGCGGGATATGGGTGTCGTAGCCGGTGACGCGCTCGACCGGGGCGAGCAGGTCGTACATCGACCGCTCGGCCAGGCGCGCGGCGATCTCGGCGCCGAAGCCGGCGGTGCGCGGGGCTTCCTGCACGATCACGCAGCGGCCGGTCTTGGCCACCGATTCGGCGATGGTGTCGAAGTCCAGCGGGCGCAGCGTGGCCACGTCGATCACCTCGGCGCTGATGCCTTCGCCGGCCAGCTTGTCGGCCGCTTCCAGCGCTTCCTTCACCTGCGCGCCCCAGGCCACCAGGGTCACGTCGGTGCCGTCGCGCAGCACGAAGCACACGTCCAGCGGCAGCGCCTCGCCGTCGTCGGCGACCACTTCCTTGTACTGGCGGTAGATGCGCTTGGGTTCGAAGTAGATCACCGGATCCGGGTCGCGCATCGCCGCCAGCAGCAGGCCGTAGGCGCGCTGCGGCGAGGACGGCATCACCACGCGCAGGCCCGGCACGTTGGTGAACAGCGCCTCGTTGGCCTCGCTGTGGTGCTCCGGCGCGCGGATGCCGCCGCCCCACGGCACGCGCAGCACCATCGGGCAATGCAGGCGCCCGCGGGTGCGGTTGCGCAGGCGCGCGGCGTGGTTGATCAGGTGGTCGAGCATCGGGTAGACGAAGCCGTCGAACTGCGATTCGGCCACCGGCTTCATGCCCTGCGCGGCCAGGCCGACGCTCAGGCCGGCGATGGTGGTCTCGTCGAGCGGGGTATCCAGCACGCGCTGCGCGCCGAAGCGCTGCTGCAGGCCGGCGGTGGCGCGGAACACGCCGCCGTTGACGCCGACGTCCTCGCCGAGCACCAGCACCGACGGGTCGTGTTCCAGTTCCCAGGCCAGCGCCTGGGTGATCGCTTCGATGAGGGTGATGGGGGTCGTGGTCATCTGGGTCTCTCCCCGCGCACCGGCGGCGCTGTCGAAAGTGCCTGCGTCGTGCGGGGCGTGGCTGTCGTTCGGACGCTGCTTCAGATCATCCATGGCGTTGCTCCAGTGCGAGGACCGCGGCGCGCTGGGACAACAGCTCCGGCGGCGGATCGGCATACAGGTAGTCGAACATCGCCTCGACCGGCTGCACCGGCGTGGCGAGATAGGCGTTGACCTCTTCGTCCACGCGCGCGGCGCACTCGGCCTTCCACGCGTCTTCCTGCGCCTGGTCCCAGGCGCCCTGGGCGACGAGGTAGTTGCGCAGGCGGTGCATCGGCTCGCGCGCCCAGGCCGCCTTGACCTCGGCGTCGTCGCGGTAGCGGCGCGCGTCGTCGGCGGTGGTATGGTCGGACAGGCGGTAGGTGAGGAACTCGATGACGGTGCCGCCTTCGCCGGCCAGCGCCCGCTCGCGCGCCTGCCGCATCGCTTCCAGCACCGCGATCATGTCGTTGCCGTCCACCTGCAGGCAGTGCAGGCCGCCGGCGATGCCCTTCTGCGCCAGCGTCTGCGCGCCGGTCTGCGCCGAACGCGGCACCGAGATGGCCCAGCCGTTGTTCACCACGCACAGGATCAGCGGCAGCTTGTAGGCGCCGGCGGAATTGAGCGCGGCGTAGAAATCGGTCTTGGAGCTGCCGCCGTCGCCGCATACGGCCACCGCGACCTGTGGCTTGTTCTGCAGCTTGAACGCCAGCGCGGCACCGGCCGCGTGCAGGCACTGGGTGGAGATCGGCACGCAGAACGGGAAGTCGATGCCGGCCGGGGTGTCGTGCGGGAAGTCGTTGCCGCGCTCGTCGCCGCCCCAGTACAACAGCACGTCGCGCGGGCGCACGCCGCGCTCGAACAGCGCGCCGTATTCGCGGTAGCTCGGCGCGAACACGTCGCCGTCCTTCATCGACGCGCCGATGCCGACGTGCGAGGCCTCGTGGCCCAGGCAGGCGGCATAGGTGCCGAGCTTGCCGGTGCGCTGCAGGGCGATCGCCTTGCTGTCGAAGGTGCGCACGTACAGCATCCGCTTGAACAGCTCCACCAGCCGGCGCGGGTTGGCGGCATCGGCGGGGAGGTCGTCGCGGAGCGGCCTGCCGTCCGCGTCCAGGTACTGGAGAAACTCGATCTCGAACTGCGCGGCAACGGTCATTGCGTACGGCACCTTCATCAAGAAGTTTCAGATGATATGAAGTGCCATGTTAAGGAACTCGTAGCGGGAACCCGTCCTGCGCTGCAGCACGTTTTCATGCTGGCGTGCACCATGAATGGGCCGGTTTCGCGCGCGCGATCCCGGCGGCGCAGGCAGTTGCGCCGTGCTGCGCTGCGGCGTTCGGAGGCACGATACGCCATGCCCGGCACATTGGTGCTGGCGGGCAGGGCACGGGTCGCGAGGGCTCCAACCCGGCAGGGTGACCGGTAAGGCTCCGTCGGGACTGAAGTCCCAAAAATGCACTCCCATCGTGCACTCCCACCCTCGGATGGTCAGGTATCGAGCAGGGGAGTCTTGCAAAGAGCTGGCATGCGCCGCGGGCCTTCGCACCATCCCCTGCGGGCCGGACCAGCTGGCGATGCCCTTGTGGGAGGGACTCCAGTCCCGACGAGGCCGTGCCGGTGACGCCTCGTCGGGAACGAAGTCCCTCCCGCGGAATACGCCGTCGACAAGGCGCAGGGCAAACGCCCAAAGAAAAGGGGCGCGGCTCGCGCCGCGCCCCTTCGGACCCACGCCGCTCGCTCAGCGGCCGCGGCCGGGACGCTGGATCCGCGTGCTCCAGCTCGCCGCATCGTCGCTCGGGTCGGCATCGGCCGAGCGGGAATGCGCGCTCGCCCGGATCGTCACCACGCCGTCGGCCGGCGGCGGCACGATCGGCGTGACCAGGGCGAACGAGACGGAAGCGCCCACCGCCACGTCGCGCGCGGCCACGCACTGGAAGCGTGCCGAGCGCGGCCCGCCCTGCAGCTGCTTCTGGCAGGTCCAGCCGCGCGGCGCGGCCAGGCTCGACAGCAGCGACAGCGTGTCGCCTTCCACGTCCAGGCCGACGCCGCGCGCGGGCGCGGTGCCGCGATTGGCCACGGTGATCGCGTACTGCGCGCTGACCGCATTGATCGGCAGCGTGGCCGGGCCCTGGATCGCGACCGCGAGGTTGCCGGCCGGGCGCGCCTGCAGCGTGACCGTGGCCTGGTGCTCGTTGTCGTCCGGCTGCGGGTCCTGGGTCTGCGAGCGCAGCGAGGCGGCCAGGGTCAGCGCGCGGCCGGCCATCGTCGCCTCGCTCGGCACGCTGATGGCGAACGACTGTGCGGCGCCGCTGGCGAAGCGGGCGATGGTGCAGGTGACGCTGGTGTTGGCGCCTTCCGGCTGCGCGGCCTGGCAGCTCCAGCCCGGCGCGGCGGTCACGGCCGGCGCGACCTGCGCATCGATCGCGAACGCCACCGCCACCGTCTCGGCCGTCTCCGGCCCGCGGTTGGCGACATCCACGGTGAACAACACCGCGTCGCCGGCGTAGACCGGATCGTTGGCCGCGCTCACCGCCACGCCCAGGTCCGCGCGCTGCACCGGCTTGAGCCGGAGCAGGACCAGGGCCGGGTCGTGGTCGGACAGCCGGGTCGGCGCGGCGAAGTCGTTGCGCGCGGTCTCCGGGAAGTCGGCGTTGATGCGGGCATGGCCCAGCACCAGCGTGGCCACGTCCTGCGCGTTCATCAGCGCGTGGTTGGCGAGGATGTGGTCCAGCGACTGCACGTTGCCGTCGTAGGCATAGGAGTAGCTGAGGTCGGGCGTGTCGAGCCAGGTCAGGTCGGTGTAGTCCGGCGTGACCAGGTCGGCGCCGTCGCCGGCCACCACGGTCTCCTCGTCCGGCGCGGGCTTGCCGGTGACGGTGCCCATCGCGTCGACGTAGCCGTCGTTGAACTCGAACGCGTTGAAGTCGCCCATCACCAGCACCTTCTCGCCCGGGTCGGCGAGCTGGCGGGCCTGCAGCAGGTTGGCCAGCCATTCCGCCTGCGCCTGGCGCTTGGCGCGCACGCGCTGGCCGGCTGCGTCGTCGGTCTCGGCGCCGTTGAGCGAGCGCTGGTGGACCACGATCGCGGTCAGCGGCAGCTGGCGGCCGTCGGCGAAGTGCACGACCGCTTCGAGCACCAGCGGCGGGCGGTCGTTGAGCAGGCTGACGGTGCCGCTCGGCTCGGTCCAGGTGACGTCCTTGCCCTGCTGGCTGACCGCCTTGACCTCCACGCGCGCCAGGCCGGCGGCGACTTCGGCCTGCTTGACCAGGAAGCCGACGTCGATGCCGCCGACGTCATTGCCCTCGACCAGGTACGCCGCGTACTGCGGGTCGGGCTGGCCGGCGGCGACCGCGTCGGCGTTCACCTTGGCGGCGATCTGCTGCAGCACCGCCAGGTTCTCGACCTCGACCGTGCCGAGGATGTCCGGCAGGTGCAGGTAGTCGCGGATCGCCAGCGAGGCCTTGTTGAGGCGGCCCTGGTAGGCAGTGCTGCTGAGCACCGGCTCGCCGATCGCCGGGTCGTTCTGGTCGTCGAAGAAGCGCTCCATGTTGTAGGTGGCGACGCTGACGTCGTCGGCCGACGGTTGTGGCGCCGGGGTCGGGCCGGCGCGGCTGCAATCGACCTGCGGGGCGCTTTCCGGCGCGATGGTGTAGCGGCGGTAGCTGTAGTCGAGCGGGCCGGTGACGCCGGTGACGATGCAACCGGAGGCCACGTCGATGCGCGCGCCGCCGAGCGAGGCGCTGGCGACCGCGATCACCTGCGGATTGGTGTTCCAGCGCGGCACGCCGGCCGGGGAACCGGCCGGCAGCGGATCGGGCATCTGCACGCCCGGGCCGCGCCAGGCGCGCGGCAGGCCGGTCACCACCGCATGGAACACGCCATTGCTGGTCGCGGTCGCGCTGGACTCGGTGACGCCGCCGCCGGTGGGCGCGTTGACGGTCAGGCTGGCGGCGGTGACGCGCATGCCTTCCAGGCGTTCGAGCTGGTCGTAGGCGCCATTCGGGTCCGGGAAGGTGGTGGTCAGCGCGACCGGCGCCGGCAGCGCGTTGCCGGTGGACTGCAGCACCACGGTCGGCGAGCCGCCGATCTCGGTCAGCGGCGGCTGCGCCGGATCGGCGCTGGGCACGTATTCCTGCACCGTGCCCTGCACGGTGACGCGGTTGCCGACCATCGCCGCATCCGGCGGCGCGCTGCCGGTGTAGACGTAGATGCCCTCGGAGGTCAGCGGATCGCCATCGGCCTCGGCGTCCGGCGCCTGCAGGAAGAAGCCGCTGCCGCGGCGCGCGGTGACGATGCCCGAGGTGGCCACCACCTGGTTCTCGTACGGCGAGCGGGCGCCGCTGCCCTGGATCGCGTGGATCGGGATGCGGTCGAAGTCGTCGTCGACGATCGTCGCGGTGGCGCGCGTGGTGCCCAGGCGGGCGCCGCTGGCGTCGCTGAAGTCGACGTGGAAGGTCTCGTTGCCCTCGACGAGGGTGTCGTCGACCAGCGCGATCGCCAGCGTGGCGCTGCTCTGGCCCTCCGGGATCGTCAGCGTGCCGGAGGCGGCCTGGTAGTCGCTGCCCGCGGTGGCGGTGCCGTCCGCGGTGGCATAGGCCACGCGGACGCCGCCGCTGCCCGCGGGCCGGCTCAGCACCGCCTGCAGCACCAGCGAGCCGGCGTTCTCGGCGGCCGAGGCATCGGCCACGGTCAGCACCGGCGTGCCGTCGCCATCGCACGGGTGCAGGCTGCTGGCGCTGTTGCGCGGCGTGGGTGCGCCGGTGGCGAAGTCGGCGCCGTTGTTGTCGCTGTCGGTGCAACCGCCGTTGCCGCGCAGCACCGCCAGGGTATTGCTCGGCGCCGGGGTGGGCGCGTTGCCTTCGGCGCAGCTGGCGGTGCCGCCAAAGCCGACCAGGTCGACGTTGCCGGTCGGGCAGGCGCCGCTCAGCGCGGTGGACGAGCGGCTCAGCGCGACCTTGCCCGCGGTGCCGCTCATCGCGATGGTGCCGGTCGCGTCCGGCGTGGGCAGGTCGACGCTGCCGCCGCTGCCGTCGGCCTGCTTGACCAGGTAGTAGGCGCCGGGCGCGAGGCTGCCCGACAAGCGGGTCACCTGCCAGCTGGTGCCGGCGGCCGAGGCGTACTGCACCGACCAGCCGGCCAGGTCGACCGCGCTGGTGCCGTTGTTGTGCAGCTCGATGAAGTCGCTCTTGTAGGTGGCCCCGCTGTTGCCGCCGCCGCCGTACACCTGGCTGATGACGACCTGGGCCTGGCCGCTGCCGGCGTACGCCAGCGCGCACGCGAGCGCCGCGGCTCGAAGCAGTCTGTGATGCATGTGGTTCCCCCAGGAATCCTCGAGAAGGATGAAGCTGCCTTGCCGGAGCCGGCCCCCCTGCCGCTCCCGGCCGGATTGTGCACTGTGCGTCGGGTTCCTGACGCATTCGTGACAGCGGCCGCGTTGCGCTACCCTTGCCGACCCCGAATCCGGCCCTGCCTCCCGGCCATGTCCGTCGACAAGAACCTGCGTGAACTGGAAGCCGGCATCCACACCGACCTGGAAGGCCGCCTGACCTATGGCGGCTACCTGCGGCTGGAACAGCTGCTGTCGGCGCAACAGCCGCTGTCCGACCCGCCGCATCACGACGAGATGCTGTTCATCATCCAGCACCAGACCTCCGAGCTGTGGCTGAAGCTGCTCGCCCACGAACTGGGCGCGGCGATCGGCCACCTGCAGCGCGACGAGGTGTGGCAGTGCCGCAAGGTGCTGGCGCGCAGCAAGCAGGTGCTGCGGCTGCTGACCGAGCAGTGGTCGGTGCTGGAGACGCTGACGCCGAGCGAGTACATGGGCTTCCGCGACACGCTCGGGCCGGCCTCGGGCTTCCAGTCGCTGCAGTACCGCTACATCGAGTTCCTGCTCGGCAACAAGAACGCGCAGATGCTGCGGGTGTTCGAGCACGACCCGGCCGGCCAGGCGAAGCTGCGCTCGGTGCTGGAGGCGCCGGGCCTGTACGACGAGTTCCTGCTCTACCTGTCGCGCTGGGGCCATGCGATCCCGCCGCAGCACCTGCAGCGCGACTGGACCCTGGCGCACGTCTCCGACCCCGCGCTGCGGCCGGTGTTCGAGCGCATCTACGAGCACACCGACCGCTACTGGCGCGAGTACTCGCTGGCCGAGGACCTGGTGGACCTGGAGACCCAGTTCCAGCTGTGGCGCTTCCGCCACATGCGCACGGTGCAGCGCATCATCGGCTTCAAGCGCGGCACCGGCGGCTCCAGCGGCGTGGGCTTCCTGCGGCAGGCGCTGGAGCTGACGTTCTTCCCCGAGTTGTTCGAGGTAAGAACCTCGATCGGCATGCCGCCGGAGCCTTCCCCGTAGGCGCGGCTTTTGCGGGAGCGGCTTCAGCCGCGACGGGGCTTTGCCGGTAAAGGCCCCCAACGTCGCCGGCATCCGTCTCAATTGACATCAATTTGACGTGAAGACCGCGGTCGGTGATCCTCGCCCGTCGCCCCGGCCCGCCCGCGGGCGGGCAAGCCATTGACTGAATACGCAAGGGAACCCTTCATGAGCGTCGACGCCGCCGCGCCGAACCCCGCCACCCCAACGCCCCCGCAGATCCCCGAGTTCAAGACCCTCCTCGGCCATCCCAAGCCGTTGTGGATGCTGTTCATGACGGAGTTCTGGGAGCGCTTCGCGTTCTATGGCATCCGCTGGGCCCTGGTGCTGTACATCGTGCAGCAGTTCTACGCCGGTAGCGGCACCGGCGAGCAGCCGGCCAACCAGCTCTACGGCGCCTACCTGGCGCTGGTCTACGCGGCGGCGATCTTCGGCGGCTACGTGGCCGACCGGGTGATCGGCTACCAGCGCTCGATCCTGCTCGGCGCGGCGATCATGTCGGCAGGCCTGTTCCTGATCGCCACCTCCAGCCAGGAGCTGTTCAAGCTCGGCCTGGCCACGATCATCGCCGGCAACGGCCTGTTCAAGCCGAACATCTCGACCATGGTCGGCAAGCTCTACAAGGTGGGCGACGAACGCCGCGACTCGGGCTTCACCATCTTCTACATGGGCATCAACCTGGGCGCGATGATCTCGCCGGTGCTCACCGGCGCGCTGGCCAGCAAGGTGTTTGGCTCCGAGGCGATGCCGGACTACAAGGTGGTGTTCATCGCCTCCGGCGTGGGCATGCTGCTGAGCCTGGTGTGGTTCTGGTTCGGCCGCCGCCAGCTGGCCGGCATCGGCCGTCCGCCGGCCGGCGGCGAAGGCCGCGCGCGCGTGCTGTACACCCTGATCGGCGCGCTGGTCGCCATCCCGACGGTGTACTTCCTGCTCACCATCGAGGCGGCAACGCTGAACTGGTGGGTGCTGACCCCGATGTTCCTGCTGCTGTGCGCGCTGATCGTCGCCGAGGGCATCCGCGAGGGCGCCGTGCAGCGCGACCGCGCGCTGGCCATGCTGGTGATCTTCGTCTTCAACATCCTGTTCTGGATGTTCTTCGAACAGGCAGGCAGCTCGTTCACCTTCCTGGCCGAGAAGATCGTCAACCGCGAGTTCGGCGACTGGACCTTCCCGGTGGCCTGGTTCCAGTCCGTCAACTCGCTGGCGATCATCACCATCGCGCCGCTGCTGGCCTGGCTGTGGGTCAGGATGGGCCGCGCCAATCCGTCGATCCCGCGCAAGTTCGGCCTGGGCCTGATCTTCAACGGCCTGGCCTTCCTGCTGCTGATGTTCGCGCTGTCCTCCCTGGTCAGCGACATCGGCAAGATCCCGTTCTGGACGCTGTTCATGGTCTACGTCATCCAGTCGGTGGGCGAGCTGTGCCTCTCGCCGATCGGCCTGTCCATGGTGACCAAGCTGGCGCCGCTGCGCCTGGTCGGCTTCGGCATGGGCGGCTGGTTCCTGTCCACCGGCATCGGCAACAACCTGTCGGGCATCTTCGCCGGCCACGTCAGCGGCGAGGGCGGCATGACCGTGCAATCTTCGCTCGCAGGCTATACCTTCGGGTTCTGGCTGCTGTTGGGCGCCGGCGCGCTGCTGTTCCTGATCGCCCCGCTGATCAACAGGCTGATGCATGGCGTGAAGTGACCTAGTGAGGACCCCCACGATGGCGAAGAACCAGACCCCGCACACCGTCCGCGCACTGGCGGCCGCCGCCCTGTGCGCGGCCGCGCTGGCCGGCTGCGGCCAGGCTCCCGAGCCGCCCGCGCCGCGGCCGCTCGATACCTCGGTCCAGAAACCGCCATCGCCCGATCCGACCCAGCCGGTGGCCTCCGGCAACACCCCGGCCGCCGCGGACATCGCCGCGGTGGCCGCGCTCAGCGCCGGCTTCGATCCTGCGCGCGACCCGTTCGCCGACCTGGAGACCGCCAAGGTCGAGGCCAAGCGCGGCGGCAAGCGCATCCTGATCGACGTCGGCGGCGAGTGGTGCTCGTGGTGCCACACCCTGGACGAGTTCATCGGCGGCGACGCGGAGATCCGCGGCTTCCGCGACGAGAACTACGTCTGGCTCAAGGTCAACTACAGCGAGGAGAACGAGAACAAGCCGTTCCTCTCGCAGTACCCGGCGATCCAGGGCTATCCGCACCTGTTCGTGCTCGACAACGACGGCAAGCTGCTGCATTCGCAGTTCACCGCCGAGCTGGAAAAGGGCAAGGGCTACGACCGCAAGAAGTTCTTCGACTTCCTCAAGCAGTGGGCGCCGCCGAAGGCGTGAGCCCCGGGGGAGCGGGAGCGGCCGAAGCCGCTCCCGCGAAATGCGCGGGCCCGCTTCAGCCCTTCTGCACCATCCGCGGCAGGCCGTCCTTCGCCAGCCGGTCGATCAGGCTTTCCAGCGTGCGGCGCTCCTCCTCGGACAGCGCCGACATCAGCCGCCGCTCCATCTCGTTGACCAGCGGCGCCACCGTCTCGTAGACCTGCCGCCCGGCCGAGGACAGCGCCAGCATCGAGCGGCGGCGGTCGTCGCCGTGGGTCTCGCGGCGGATGAAGCCGCGTTCAAGCAGCCGCGCCACCGCCCGGCTCACCGCCACCTTGTCCATCGCGCTGCGGTCGGACACCTCGCTCGCCGAGGAGCCCGGGTAGAGCGCCAGGATCGTGATCACGCGCCACTCCGGGATCGCAATGCCGTAACGATCGCCATAGATCTTGGCGATGTTGGCGCTGACCCGGTTGGAGAGCACGCTGATCCGGAACGGCAGGAACTGTTCCAGGTTGATCAGGACGGGATGGTGGCTGGAGGCGGAGTAGTCGGATTCGCTCATGCTGCGCTGCGTCTTGATGGTGGTTTCATATGAAACTACAAAGGGCACGTGGCCTGCCATTCTCGCGGGTCTTCTGCCGCCGCGCATAGCCCTGGCGGCCTGGAAGAGGAGCAAACAACCATGAGCGCACAACCCCATACCGCCGGCGTCCGGCCCGACCCGGGCATGCAGGTGACCACCTTCGAGAACCCGATGGGCATCGACGGCTTCGAGTTCGTCGAGTTCGCCGCCCCCGCGGGGCAGGGCGGGCAGCTGCACGACTACTTCCGCAAGCTGGGCTTCACCGCCGTGATGAAGCACAAGCGCCGCCCGATCACCCTGTACCGGCAGGGCGGGGTGAACTTCCTGGTCAACGAGGACCCGGATTCGTTCGCCGCCGATTTCGCCGCCCAGCACGGCCCGTGCGCCTGCGGTTTCGCGATCCGCTTCCGCAAGCCGGCCGGCGAGGTGTTCGAGGCGGTGGTCGGCAACGGCGGCGAGGCGGTCGCGCACAAGGCCGGCACGCGGGCGGTGTCCGTCCCGGTGGTCAAGGGCATCGGCGACTGCATGCTGTACCTGGTCGACCGCTACGGCGAGGCCGGCAGCGTGTACGACGAGGAGTTCGAGCCGGTGCCGGGCACCGAGCCGCATCCGGCCGGGTTCGGGCTGACCTTCATCGACCATCTCACCCACAACCTCTACTTCGGCAACATGCAGAAGTGGTCGGACTACTACGAGCGGCTGTTCAACTTCCGCGAGATCCGCTACTTCGACATCAAGGGCGCCAAGACCGGCCTGGTGTCCAAGGCGATGACCGCGCCGGACGGCATCGTGCGCATCCCGCTCAACGAGTCCTCCGACCCCAAGAGCCAGATCAACGAATACCTGGACGCGTACCGCGGCGAGGGCATCCAGCACATCGCCTGCTTCACCGACGACATCTACGCGACGGTGGAGAAGATGCGCGAGGCGGGCGTGGTGTTCCTGGACACGCCGGACACCTACTTCGACGTGATCGACCTGCGCATTCCCGAGCATGGCGAGGACGTGGAACGGCTGCGCCGCAACAGGATCCTGATCGACGCCGACCCGGACACCAAGAAGCGCAAGCTGCTGCAGATCTTCACCGAGAACTGCATCGGCCCGATCTTCTTCGAGATCATCCAGCGCAAGGGCAACGAGGGCTTCGGCGAGGGCAACTTCCAGGCGCTGTTCGAGAGCATCGAGCGCGACCAGATCAAGCGCGGGGTGCTCTGATGCCCACGTGGGGAAGATGCCGACAATGCAGTTAGCCCCTCTCCCGGGGGAGAGGGGCTCAAAGAGCGAGATATCCATGAACACTGCATCCACCTACATGACCGGCTTCGGCAACGAGTTCGCCAGCGAGGCCGTGCCGGGCACGCTGCCGGCCGGGCAGAACTCGCCGCAGCGCGTGGCGCATGGGCTGTATGCCGAGCAGCTGTCGGGCACGGCGTTCACCGCGCCGCGCGGGCAGAACCGGCGCAGCTGGCTGTACCGCATGCGGCCGGCCGCCGTGCACGGCGCCTTCTCGCCGCTGGCGCAGCCGCGCTTCCACAACGATTTCGGCGATGGCGGCCCGGTGTCGCCGGACCAATTGCGCTGGAGCCCGCTGCCGCTCCCCGACGCACCGACCGATTTCATCGACGGCCTCTACACCGTGGCCGGCAACGGCGCGCCGTGCGCGCACGCCGGCGTCGGCATCCACTTGTACGCGGCCAATGCCTCGATGCAGGGGCGCTACTTCTACGATGCCGACGGCGAACTGCTGATCGTGCCGCAGCTGGGGCGGCTGGTGCTGCGCACCGAGCTGGGCGTGATCGAGCTGGAGCCGCAACAGATCGCGGTGGTCCCGCGCGGCGTGCGCTTCCTCGTCGAACTGCCGGACGGGCCCTCGCGCGGCTACGTCTGCGAGAACTTCGGCGGCCTGCTGCGCCTGCCCGACCTGGGACCGATCGGCGCCAACGGGCTGGCCAACCCGCGCGACTTCCAGACGCCGCAGGCGGCCTACGAGGCGCTCGACGGCGCGTTCGAGCTGGTGGCCAAGTTCGACGGCCACCTCTGGCGCGCCGACATCGACCACTCGCCGCTGGACGTGGTCGCCTGGCACGGCAACTACGCGCCGTACCGCTACGACCTGCGCCGGTTCAACGCGATCGGCTCGATCAGCTTCGACCATCCCGATCCGAGCATCTTCACCGTGCTGACCTCGCCGAGCGAATTGCCGGGTACGGCCAACATGGACTTCGCGATCTTCCCGCCGCGCTGGCTGGTGGCGCAGCACACGTTCCGTCCGCCCTGGTTCCATCGCAACGTCGCCAGCGAGTTCATGGGGCTGGTGCACGGCGCCTACGATGCCAAGGCCGAGGGGTTCGTGCCGGGTGGGGCGTCGCTGCACAACTGCATGAGCGGGCACGGCCCGGACGCGGCGACGTTCGAAAAGGCTTCGCAGGCCGACCTGTCGAAGCCGGACGTGATCGCCGACACGATGGCCTTCATGTTCGAGACGCGCACGGTGCTGCGCCCGACCCGGCAGGCGCTGGCCGCGCCGCACCGGCAGGCGGACTACCAGCAGTGCTGGGCGGGCCTGCGCAAGCACTTCCGCGCGCC
Source organism: Pseudomonas sp. Hp2 (assembly GCF_006386585.1). Lineage (NCBI taxonomy): Bacteria > Pseudomonadati > Pseudomonadota > Gammaproteobacteria > Pseudomonadales > Pseudomonadaceae > Pseudomonas > Pseudomonas sp. Hp2. Next base: position 50,607 of record NZ_VAHJ01000009.1, on the reverse strand, counting down.
GTGAGGCACGGGCCGCGCCGTCCGGCTACGTGCCGATCGATCCCGGCCGCGCTTCCAGCGCGGCCAGTGCCGGCAGGTGCGGTTCCGGCAGCACTTCGGCGACGCGTTCGCGCACGCGCCGCGCGTAGCCGGCCGCGGTCATGCGCGGCAGCTCGGCCAGCGCCTCCAGCAGCGCGCTGACGATCGACGGTTCGTCGTGCGCCATCATCAGGCGCCGGCGCAGCGACTGGGCGGCCTCGTTGCGCTGCAGTTCCAGCATGTCCTGCACGTAGATGCGCGCGGCGCCGAGCGAGCGCCGCCGCGCCGGTGCGCCGCCGGATTGCGCGGTGGGCGCCGTGGCGGAGGGGGCGCCGGGCGCGTCGTCGCCGCCCTCCAGGTAGCCGTGTTCGCGCAATTGCCGCACCAGCGCCGGCGTTTCCGGTCCCAGCAGCCGGGTCAGCTCGGCGACGCTGCGCTGCCCGTCGCACAGGATCAGCGTGCGGCGCTGGCGAAGGTCCAGCGCCGTGCGGTGCGAGTCGAGCGCACGACGGGCGAGATCGGTCTTGCGGGGATGCATGGGGGGACTTCCGGAACGTCCATCAGGCTGCGCGCGGGCGGTTAAACGCCGATGACAGCGCCGTACCGGGCCGGACCGTAGACGCCCGCGGGCGTCCTGGCGCATAGAATCGGCCCATCGAGGCGAGGGAGGGGACGCTCATGGCAGCTGCGATCGCATGGCTGGTGCTGGGACTGGTGCTGCTGGGCCTGGGGGGCGATTCGATCATCAAGGCGGCCTCCGGGCTGGCGCAGCGCTGGGGTGCGTCGTCGTTCATGGCCGGGTTGCTGCTGGTGGCATTCGGCACCTCGTTGCCGGAACTGGCCGTCAACGTGCGTGCGTTCATGGTCGGAGCGCAGGAACTGGCCCTGGGCAATGCGGTCGGCAGCAACATCGCGAACGTGGGCCTGACGCTGGCGCTGGCCGCGCTCGCCGCGCCGTTGCTGCTTGGGATGAGATTGCTGGCGCCGCTGCTGGTGGTGTTGGTGGTCGCTTCGCTGGCGTTGATCGGGTTCGGGCTGGACGGTGCGATCGGCCGCATCGAGGGCCTGGCGATGCTGGCCGGGTTCGCCGGCGTGCTGGCGTTCCTGGTGCGCCGGGCGCGCCGCGAGAGCGACGGGGTGCAGGCCGCGGTCGGCGGCTATGCGGTCACCAGGACCGGGCTCGGCCTCAACCTCCAGCGCCTGGCGATCGCGCTGCTGTTGCTGGGGTTCGGCGCGCGCTGGGTGGTCGATTCGGCGGTCGCGCTGGGCGGCATCTGGGGGTGGAGCCCGCTGCTGATGGGCCTGTTGCCGGTGGCGATCGGTACCGCCCTGCCCGAGGCGGCGGCCGCGATCGCGGCGGCACGCCGCGGCCAGGGCGACATGGTGGCCGGGCACGTGATCGGTTCGAGCGTGTTCAACCTGCTGGTGGTGGTCGGAGGCATGGCCGCGCTGCGGCCGTTGCCGCTGCCGGCCTCGTTCGTGCGCCTGGAGCTGCCGGCGGCGATCGTGCTCGCGCTGATGCTGTACCCGATGCTGCGCGGCGACTTGCGCGTCAGCCGCGGCGAGGGCGCGGTCCTGCTGGCGGCGTTCTGCGGCTGGATCGGGCTGGAGCTGGCCTTGGCCACCTAGCGGCGACGGGCATCGCGGGTCCTGGTCGCGAGGCCCTAGAAGGGCCAGTCGCGGATCACCATGTGGGTGCGGACCCGGCGGATGCCGGGGAAGCGTTCGATCTGCTCGAGGATTTCGTTGACGCGCTGCATCGTCGTGGCTTCGACCTGGATCAGCATGTCGGTCTCACCGCTGATGCCGTAGCAATGGCGCACTTCCGGGAACGCGCCGAGGCGTTCCACGTAGTCCTGGCACTGGTTCTGCTGGTGGAAGATCTCGAAGAAGGCCTTGACCGAGGATTCCCCGGCCGGCGCCACGCGGGCGTGGTAGCCGCGGATCACGCCGCTGCGTTCCAGGCGCTGTATGCGCTCGCTCACCGCCGGGCGCGAAAGGCTGACCTCTTCGGCGATCCGGCTGACCGGCATGCGCGCGTCCTGGCGCAACAGGGCCAGGATCCGTTGATCGAACTTGTCCATGGGGCTCGGCGGCAGAAAGGACGGGATCATCCGACGCAACGCAGGCGTGTTCCGACGCAATGGCGGCAACCGGCGGCCTAGAATTCCCGCCCCGGATCGCGCAGAGCATAGCCGAATGAGTCGACTCGAAAAGCAGCTTGGCCTGTTCCAGGGCATGGCCCTGCTCAGCACGTCGCTGCTCGGCACCGGCGTGTTCGTGGTGCCGGCGCTGGCGGCGACCGCGGCCGGCGCCGCGTCGCTGTGGGCCTGGCTGCTGCTGATCGTGCTGGTGCTTCCGATCGCCTTCACCTTCGCGCAGCTGGGACGCAGGTTCCCGCATGCCGGCGGCGCTCCGCACCTGATCGGCAGGGCGTTCGGTACGCGGCTGGAACGAGTGAGCGCGATGCTGTTCCTGGCGGTGATGCCGGTCGGCGTGCCGGCGGCGCTGAAGATCGCGGTGGGCTTCTGGCAATCGGTGCTTGCGCTGGGCAGCCTGCAGGCGCTCGCGGTGCAGCTCGGCACATTGCTCGTGGTGCTGGTGCTGGGGCAGCGGCCGGCCAGGGCCACCGGGCTGGTGCAGGGCCTGATCGCCGTGGCGATCGTCGCCACGATCGCCGCGATCTGGTGGGCCGGCCGACTGCCGCGCGCGGACCAGCCGTTGCTGCCTTCGCTGGACGGCACCTGGCACCTGCTGCCGGCGGCGCTGGGCGTGATGTTCTGGTGCTTCGTCGGGCTGGAGGCGTTCAGCCACATGGGCGAGGAATTCCGCCGCCCCGAGCGCGATTTCCCGCTGGCGCTGATCGCCGGCGTGCTGCTGGCGGGGCTGTTGTACTGGGCCTGCTCGGTGGCGCTGCTCACCTTCGGCGGCTATGGCGATCCGGTGGCCGACGCCAGCGCGGTCGGCAGGCTGTTCGGCCGCCTGCTGGGGCCGCACGCGGCCTGGTGGATGGCGCTGGTCGGCTACCTGGCGTGCTTCGCCTCGATCAACATCTACCTGCAGGGATTCGCCCGCCTGATCTGGAGCCTGGCCGACGAGGGCAAGCTGCCGCCGGTGCTGGCGCGGCTCAACGGCCACGGCGTTCCGGGGCGGGCACTGCTGCTGGTGGTCGCGGTCTGCGCCTGCAGCCTGCTGGCGGCCGATGCGCTCGGGTTGTCGCTGGATCGCCTGATCCGCTACGCGAACGGCAGCTTCGTGGTGATCTACCTGCTCAGCATGGCGAGCGGCTATCGGCTGCTGCGCGGCGCCTGGCGCGGGCTGGCGCTGCTGGGAGCGGTGCTGTGCCTGGCGGTGTTGGCGATGCTCGGCTGGCAGGCGCTGTACGCGCTGGCATTGCTGGCGCTGCTGCTGGCGTTCGACCGCCTGCGCGAACGCGGCGACGCCCGCCCGGCCGCGCCGGCGGAGCCGTGATCGCCGGCGCGGTCAGGTTTCCTGCGGCGGAGGCGTGCCGCCGTCGCGATCGTCGCCACGCGGGTCCTGCGGCCGGTCGGCCAGCATCAGCGACAGTGCCGCCTTGGCCATCAGGTGCGCGCTGATCGGGGCGGTGATGAACAGGAACGCGGTGATCAGCAGCTCGCGCGGCTGCGGGTCCTCGCCCAGGAACAGGTGGTAGCCCACCGAGGCGAGCAGCACGCAGCCCACGCCGAGCGTGCTGGCCTTGGTCGGCGCGTGCAGGCGCTTGAAGAAGTCCGACAGCTTCACCAGCCCGAGCGCGCCGATCACGATGAAGAAGGTGCCGACGATCAGCAGCACGCCGAGCAGGTATTCGGTGAAGGCGATCATTCGACGATGTCCCGGCGCAGCACGTACTTGCTCAGCACCACGGTGCTGCCGAAGCCGAGCATGGCGATCACCAGCGCGGCCTCGAAGTAGATCGGCGAGTCCAGGTGCATGCCGAACAGCATCAGCTCGGCGATCGCCGTGATCGAGAGCGTGTCCAGCGCCAGGATGCGGTCGGGCACGGTCGGCCCGCGCAGCAGCCGCCACAGCGCCAGCAGGATCGCCACGCCCACCGCGTGCATGCACACGACGATCGTGGTCTCGATGAACATGTGGCCGGTCATGGGAAGATCTCCATCAGCGGTTTCTCGTAGCGGTGCTTGATCTCGGCGATCAGCGTGTCCGGGTCGTCCAGGTGCAGCACGTGCACCAGCAGGTACTTGCGGTCGTCCGACAGCGCCACCGACACCGTGCCGGGCGTCAGCGTGATCATGCTGGTCAGGGCGGTGATGCCGTGGATGTTGCCGATGTCCAGCGGAATCCAGATGAAGCCCGGCCGGATGCGCGACTCCGGGCCCAGCACCTGCGTGGCGACCTTCACGTTGGAGCGCACGATGTCCCAGGCCACCACGCACAGCATCTTCGGCACCGAGCGCAGCGAGCCGATCCGGGCGAACTCGCGGTCCAGCCGCGCCGCCGCCAGCGGGACCGCCACGCCGAGCAGCATGCCCACCACCGCCGCGCCCAGGCCGAGGCTGTCGCTCAGCAGCAGCCAGAACACGAACACCGTCGCGCTCAGCGGCGGGGAAGGGAACAGGCGGCGCAGCAGCGGCTTGCGGTCCTGGCTCATGGCACCCTCACTTCCGGCGTGGTGTCGCGGACCTGCTCGAAATAGCGGCCCGGATCGCGCAGCTGCTGCGCGGCCGCATCGGCCATGCGCATCAGCGGGCCGGCGGCGACGGTCATCGCCAGCACGTAGCCCAGCAGCAGCACGGTGGCGGCGGTTTCCACCGGACGCATGCGCGCGCGCCGCGGCGGCGCGCGCGAGGGTTCGTCCTCGGCCGAGGCGGGCACGCGCCAGAACAGGCGCACGCCGGCGCGCGAGAGGCCGATTACCACCAGCAGGCTGCCGCCGAGCACGGCGCCCCAGACCGGCGGCAGCCAGGCGTCCGGCACGTGCTGCAGCAGCGCCGCCTTGGCCAGGAAGCCCGACAGCGGCGGCAGCCCGGCCACCGCGATCGCGGCGACCAGGAACATCGTGCCCGGCAGCGCCCGGCCCGGCAGCGGCGCGACGATCTCCTTGCGGTCGGAGGCGCTGCCGCGGCGCCGGCGGATCAGGTCGGAGACCATGAACAGCGCGGCGGCGATGAACGTGCTGTGCGGCAGGTAGTACAGGCCTGCGCCGATCGCGCCGGCATTGCCGAGCGAGAAGGCGACGAACAGCGTGCCCGCCGAGAAGATCACCAGGTACGACACCAGCACGCGCAGGCGCGCCGCGGCCATCACGCCGAGCCCGGCCAGCACCAGCGTGGCGATGCCGGCCCACAGCAGCGCCACCTGGCCGAAGCCGGCCATCGCGCCGGCCTGGTCGCCGAACCACAGCGAAGACACGCGCAGCACCGCGTACAGGCCGACCTTGGTCATGATCGCGAACAGCGCGGCGATCGCCGCCGGCGCGCGCGAGTAGGTTTCCGGCAGCCACAGGTACAGCGGCAACAGCGCCGCCTTGCTGCAGAACACCAGCAGGAGCAGGCCCAGGGTCGCCTTCAGCAGCGGCAGGTCGTACGCCGGCGTCTGTGCGATGCGCAGCGACAGCTCGGCCATGTTGAGCGTGCCGAGCAGGCCGTACAGCAACCCGAGCGCGATCAGGAACAGGGTCGAGGCGGCGACGTTGAACACCACGTAGTGCAGGCCGATGCGCATGCGCAGGCCGCGTCCGCCCGACAGCAGCAGGCCGTAGGAGGCGATCAGCATCACCTCGAAGAACACGAACAGGTTGAAGACGTCGCCGGTCAGGAAGGCGCCGTTGAGGCCCATCAGCTGGAACTGGAACAGCGCGTGGAAGTGCGGGGCGCGCCGGTCCCAGCCGGCGCAGGCGTGCAGCAGGCAGGCCGCCGCCAGCAGCGTGGTGGTCAGCAGCATCCAGGCCGACAGGCGGTCGGCCATCAGCGCGATGCCGAGCCGCGCGGGCCAGTCGCCGAGCAGGTAGACCTGCATCGCGCCGTCCGCGGTGCGCGCGAACAGCGCCAGCACCGCCGCCGAGAGCGCGGCCAGCGCGATCCAGGCGATCGTGCGGCGCGCGCGGTGGCCGTACCGGCGATGCTCGACGAACAGCGATGCCGCCGCGCCCAGCATCGGGATCAGGATGGGCAGGATCGGCAGGTGGCTCATTCGCGCGCCTCCGCCTCGCCTACCGGCGCGGTGGCGTCAGGATCGTCCTCGTGCGCGTCGACGTGGTCGCTGCGGTTGTCGGCACGGCTGCGCATCGCCAGCACCAGGCTCACCGCGGTCATCGCGAAGGCGATCACGATCGCGGTCAGCACCAGCGCCTGCGGCAGGGGATCGGTGTGCTCGGTCAGCGTCGCGGGGATGCCGTCGCGCAGCACCGGCGCCTGCCCGACGCGCAGGCGGCCGCCGGCGAAGATCAGCAGGTTGGTGGCGTAGGACAGGAACGTGAGCCCGAGGATCACGTCGAAGCTGCGCGCGCGCAGCAGCAGGTAGATGCCGATCGCTGTCAGCACGCCGATGGCGCTTGCCAGGGCCAGTTCCATCAGGGGATGCCTCCGAATCCATCTGCCGTCGTTCCCGCGCCGGCGGGGACCTCGTGCCTTGGCTTTCCCACGGGCGCCCAAAGTCGCCGGGTCCCCGCCGGCGCGGGAACGACGCGCATGGAGCCGGCCGCGGATCGCGCCATCAGTGCGCCTCCCCGGTCCGAGCCGAGCGCTGCCTGGGATCGAGCGCGCCGCGCAGCGAATCGCGCGTGCGCGAGGGCTTGATCGTGCCCAGCATCGACAGCATCAGCATCGCCGAGCCGAACACCACCAGGTACACGCCGGTATCGAAGCCCATCGCGCTGGCCAGCTCGATCTCGCCGATCAGCGGCAGGTGCAGCGTGGCATGGCCGCTGGTCAGGAACGGCACGCCGAACAGCATCGAGGCCGCGCCGCTGGCGATCGCCACCAGCAGGCCCACGCCGACCAGGCGGATGTAGTCGAAGCCGAAGCGCGATTCCACCGAGGCCGCGCCCTGGATCACGTACTGCATCAGCAGCGGTACCGCCAGCACCAGGCCGGCGATGAAGCCGCCGCCCGGCGCGTTGTGGCCGCGCACGAACAGGAACAGCGACACGGTGAGCGTGAGCGGGAACATGATCTGGGCCAGGTCCGCCGGCACCGGCAGCTTGACCGGCCCCCCCGGCATCACCCGCTCCGGCGCCATGCGCGCGCGCCGCAGCAGCGCGTGCACGACCAGCCCGGCGATGGCGAACACGGTGATCTCGCCGAAGGTGTCGAAGCCGCGGAAGTCCACCAGGATCACGTTGACCACGTTGCGGCCGAAGGCCTCCGGCAGCGAGCGCGCCAGCATCTCGCCGGCGATCGTGCTGCCCGGGCGGGTCATCAGCGTGTAGGCGAGCACGGCGATGCCGGTGCCGGCGGCGATCGCGAGCGCGGCGTCGCGCCAGCGGCGCAGGCGGCCGCGCTCGGGCAGCGAGAACTCCGGCAGGTAGTTCATCGCCAGCAGCATCAATACCAGCGTCACCATCTCCACCAGCAACTGGGTCAGCGCCAGGTCCGGGGCGGACAGGAACACGAAGGCCAGGCTCACCGCCAGTCCGGTGCCGCCCAGCACCAGCACCGCCAGCAGGCGCTGCCGGTACAGGAACAGGCTGGCCATCGCGCAGACGATCATCAGCAGCCACAGCGCCCAGCCCAGCAGCGGCATCGCCTGCGGCTCGCCCCAGGCCGGCAGCGAGCCGCCTTCCAGGAACGGCGCCGCCGCCACCGCGATCGAGGCGAGCACGAGCAGCATCAGCATGCGCTGCAGGCTGCCGTTGGCGATGCCGTCGGTGAAGCGCGAGGCCAGGCCGAACAGGGAGCGGAGTTGCCAATCGAACAGCGAGCGCCCCTGCGAGCGCGTCTCCACCGCATGCAGGTCCAGTACCCGCCGCAGGAACACGTACAGCGCCACGCCGCCGACCACGCCCAGCGCACTCATCGCCAGCGGCCAGTTCAACCCGTGCCAGATCGCCAGGCTGTAGTCGGGCAGGGCATCGCCGAGGATCGCGCCGGCGCCGGCGCGCAGCACCGGGGCGACGGTCAGGGCCGGGACGATGCCGACCATCACGCAGATCAGGACCAGCACCTCCACCGGGATCTTCATCCAGCGCGGCGGTTCGTGCGGCACCGGATCCAGCGGCCGCGCCGGTTTGGCGAAGAAGGTGTCGTGCACGAAGCGCAGGCTGTAGGCCACGCCGAGCACGCCGGCCAGCAGGGCCGCGACGGTGGCGAACACCCGCATCGGCTGCGAGGCCTGGGTCTCCAGCGCGACGGCGAAGAACATCTCCTTGGACAGGAAGCCGTTGAGCAGCGGGATGCCGGCCATCGACAGCGAGGCGATGATCGCCAGCGCGCTGGTGAACGGCATGTAGCGCCGCAACGCGCCGAGCCGGCGCATGTCGCGGGTGCCGGTCTCGTGGTCGATGATGCCCGCGGCCATGAACAGCGAGGCCTTGAACACCGCGTGGTTGAGGACGTGGAACACGCCGGCCACCACGGCCATCGGCGTGGACAGGCCGAACAGCATCGTGATCAGGCCCAGGTGCGAGATCGTCGAGTAGGCCAGCAGGCCCTTCAGGTCGTGCTGGAAGATCGCGTACCAGGCGCCGATCACCAGCGTGACCGCGCCGACCGAGGTCACGGTGTAGAAGAACAGGTCGCTGCCGGCCAGCGCCGGATGCAGGCGCGCCAGCAGGAATACCCCGGCCTTCACCATCGTGGCCGAGTGCAGGTACGCCGACACCGGCGTGGGCGCGGCCATCGCGTGCGGCAGCCAGAACTGGAACGGGAACTGCGCGCTCTTGGTGAACGCGCCGGCCAGGACCAGCGCGAGCGCCCAGGGATACAGCGGGCTGGCGCGGATGACGTCGCCCGCGGCCAGCACCGCATCGAGGTCGTAGCTGCCGACGATGCGCCCGATCAGCAGCACGCCGCCGAGCAGCGCCAGGCCGCCGCCGCCGGTGATCACCAGCGCCATGCGCGCACCGTCGCGCGCGTCCTTGCGGTGCGACCAGAAGCCGATCAGCAGGAACGAGCTGATGCTGGTCAGTTCCCAGAAGATCATCAACAACAGCAGGTTGCCGGACAGCACCAGGCCCAGCATCGCGCCCATGAACAGCAGCAGGTAGGCGTAGAAGCGCGGCGCGCTGTCGCGCGCGCTCAGGTAGTAGCGCGCGTACATCACCACCAGCGCGCCGATCGCCAGCACCAGCAGCGCGAACATCCAGGCCAGCCCGTCCAGGCGCAGCGCGAAGTCCAGGCCGATCTGCGGCAGCCAGGCGTGGACGACGCGCGGCACTTCGCCGGCGAGCACGGCCGGCGTCATCGCCGCCAGCAATCCCAGCCCCAGCAACGTCGCGCTGCCCGCCAGCCACGCGGTGGTGGCGCGGGATACATGGCGCAGCGCGGCCACGGCGGCGGCCATCAGGAATGGCAGCGCCAGCAGGAGGTCGAGGAGGATCATGCAGGGAATCCGGGATTCGCGAGCAGATGCCCGAGTCTAACAAACACCTTCACATGGCTGGTCCGCCAGATGAACGGCCGTTCGGGTTGGGCGACCGCTGCCTTTGCCGGAGCGGCGGGAGGCTGTGCGGAGCCAACCGGTATCCTTGCCGGATGAGCGATGTCCAGGTTCCGTCCCATTCCACCCCGTCCCGCCGCGCGCTGGTGTTCGGCGCCAGCGGCCAGATCGGCGAGCGCGTGCTCGAGCGGCTGGCCAGGCAAGGCTGGGAGGTCGTCGCGGTGTCGCGCCAGGCGCGCGCGTCGCGGCCCGGACTGGCCTGGTTGCAGGGCGATCTCTCGATGCCGCCGCCGCCGGGGCCGTTCGCGGCCATCGTCAGCTGCGGTCCGCTCGACCATTTCGCGCGCTGGTATGCCGGCGCGGAAACGGAAGCCGCGCGCATCGTCGCCTTCGGCTCGACCAGCCTGCAGGTCAAGCAGGCCTCCGGCGACGCGCACGAGCGCGACCTGGCACGCCGCCTCGCCGATGCGGAGCAGCAGTTGTTCGCCGCGGCCCGGGCGCGCGGCGCGGCGGCGACGGTGCTGCGCCCGACCCTGGTCTACGGCGCCGGGCGCGACCTGACGTTGAGCCGGATCGCCGCGTTGGCGCAGCGCACCGGCCACTTCGCGTTGCCGAGCGGGGCGACCGGGCGGCGCCAGCCGGTGCATGTCGAGGACCTGGCCGGGGCCGCGTGCGCGGTGCTGGCCGCACCGGCGACCCACGGGCGCAGCTATGCGCTGGGTGGCGGCGAGGTGCTGGCGTACGAGGACATGGTCGGGCGCGTGCTGGCGGCGCTGCCGCGGCCGGCCAGGCTGTGGCGCATCCCGCGCTGGCTGTTCGCCTCCGCGCTGCACGGCGCGCACGCGCTGGGCCGCCTGCAAGGCATGAATGCGGCCGCCCTGCAGCGGATGCGGGAAGACCTGGTGTTCGACCTGGAGCCGGCCCGCCGGGACTTCGGCTACGCGCCGCGGGCGTTCGCCCCCACCGCAGGCGAGCTCGGCGTGCACGCGTAGCGCGACGGATCGTTCCGGCGCGTCAGTAGCGCCAGCCCATCCGGCGGTAGAACTTGGCCAGCACCCAGATCGGGCCGATCAGCAGGTAGACCAGGTCGGTGAGGAAGCTCGGGCGGCGTCCTTCGATGTGATGGCCGATGAACTGGGCGATCCAGGCGACCACGAACACGCCCACGGCGGTGGCCAGCAGGCCGGCGATGCCGAGGTTCGCTTCCAGCAGCCGGCACAGGCAGCCGCAGAAGAAGAACACCGCCAGCATGCCGAGCCCGAGCGGGCGCGAGAGGCGGTTGTAGAACATCCACGCCGCGAACATCGCCAGCGCCGCCCACACGCCGCTGCGGAACCAGGTGCCGCCGACCGGGATGCACCACAGCAAGGCCACCACCGACCACAGGATGGCCGGCACCGCGACCACGTGGATCGACTGGTTGGTGGCGTTGCGGTGGTCGCCGGAGTAGCTGGAAAAATACTGCTCGATCGGACGCGCGCTGGTCTGCATGGTTTTCCCTCCCAGGAACCGGGGAGAGGATACCGCGTGCGGCGCAGTACGGTGCCGGTCAGGCCGGCCGTGCCATCGGGGTGGCGGCTGCGCCGCGGCAGCGCCGGGCGGACCCGGCGGCCCGGTCGCCGGCGAAACGGGGCACCCGCCGCTCCAGGCGGGCCGGTTCCTGCTCGACGTCGTGGCGGGCCTGCTCCATGGCGGTCCGGCCCGGCGTGGGTCAGGCGCTGCGCCGGCTGAGCCGCTGCCAGCAGTCGGTAGCGAGCTGCTCGTAGTTCTCCTGCGTGCTCGACGAGATGAAATGGTGCTCGATGCGACGGCGGAACAAGCGCAGGCGCTCCACTTCGCTCGAATGCGGCGCCTGCAGGTAGATGTCGCACGCCATCTTCACCACCGGCGACAGCTCGCTGAACTTGCCGATGCCGAGGTTGCCCTCCGCATGGCGCGATTGCCAATGCGCGATTTCTGCCTGTACGTCGATGACGGCGGGGTCTCTGTTCATGGCCTTGTGCCTCCTTGAGGTCGTGGGCGATGGCCCATCACCGTAGCGAGCGCAGCGTCAACGGGAGATCATCGGAAAGTCGTTTTCGCTGCATACGCCTCGTCGAGCGCATGAACGCGTCAGCGTCGTGATCGGTCGTATGTGAGGCACCGCACTGATTAGCGCAATCGCAAGTCCCGCCAAACATCGTGCTAACGGGCCGCAAGCGAAGGTCGGCCGTGCATGGCGATGCCGCGATGGGCGGCACCGGATGGGAGGTATGCATGGCCGATGACCGGCGCGAGGGCGACAAATGCAGCAGTGGCGTGGCCGAGGCGGCGACGTGGTGGCGGGCGCTGATGGCGTCGCATGCGTTCCGCTCGGTGCTCGCGGTCGTCCTGGTGGCGGTGGGGATCGTGGTGTTCGCCGTGTCGGTGAAGTGACGGGGGAGGGGCACGCGGCGCCCGGATAGCGACGGCGGACACGGTTCGTCGCCGGAGCCGGCCTTGGCCCTGCTCGGCGGCCGCGCTCCCGGCCAGTATGCTTGGCAAGGGAGTCAAGGGAGCGGGGATTGTGCGGGTAAGAATCGAGGACGTGGCGCTCGCGGCAGGGGTGTCGATGAAGACCGTGTCGCGCGTGCTCAACGGCGAGCCTGGCGTGCGACCGCACATCCGCGAGCGCGTCAACGAGGTGGCCAGGTCGATGAACTACCGGCCGGATCCGTCGGCGCGGCGGCTGGCCGGCAAGCGCTCGTACCTGGTCGGCTTCGTCTACGACAATCCGTCGGCGAACTACCTGATGGAATTGATCGGCGGCGTGGTCGAAGCCTGCGAGGAACTGCACTACGGCATGCTGGTGCAGCCGGTCTCGTTCAAGCGGCCCGACTTCGTGCAGGCGATCAAGGCGCTGGTCGATTTCTCCAAGCTCGACGGCCTGATCCTGACGCCGCCGCTGACCGACAGCGACGCGTTGCTGGGCGCGCTGCGCGAAGCCGGCATCGCCTTCTCCTGCGTGTCGCCGAAGGATTGCGACAGCAACATCGGCGCCACCCTCGACGAGCGCCAGGCCGTGCACGAGATCGTCGGCCTGCTGGTCGCGCACGGGCACCGGCGCATCGGCCATATCCAGGGACATCCGGAACACGGCGCCAGCGCCTGGCGGCTGGACGGCTACCGCGACGCGCTGGCCGAACACGGCTTGCCGTTCGATCCGGCGCTGGTGGTGCCGGGCGAGTTCTCGTTCGACTCGGGCGTGCACGCGGCGCGGCGGCTGCTGGACCTGCCCGACCCGCCGACCGCGATCTTCGCCGCCAACGACGACATGGCCGCCGGCGTGTTCAGCGCGGTCCAGCAGCGCGGGCTGCGCATCCCGCAGGACATCTCGATCTGCGGCTTCGACGACATGCCGGTGTCGCGGCAGATATTCCCGCCGCTCACCACGGTGCACCAGCCGGCCCGCGACATGGGCCGGGTGGTGACCATCGAGCTGATCAAGTCGATCCGTGCGCCCGGCTCGGGCACGATGGTGCGGATGCCGCACTCGATGTGCCTGCGCGGCTCGGTGGGGCCGGTGCCCGCGTCCTAGGACGCGTCCCGAGGCGGGCGCGAAGCGGCCTGGCCGCGCGCCGCGACGGCGTGCAGGTCGGCCAGCAACTGCCGTTGCGCGGCCTCGCGCTCCGGCTCGCGCATGCGCAGGATCGCCGACGGATGCCAGCTGGCCAGCGCCTGCACGCCGCCGGGCAGTTCGCGCCAGCGGCCGCGCTCGAGGCTGATGCGGAAGCCGGCGCCGAACAGGGTCTGGGCCGCCATCGCCCCCAGCGCCATCACCGCATGCGGCCGGACCCTCAACAGCTCCGCCGCCAGCCACGGGCGGCAGGCGGCCTGCTCTCCGGCCGAGGCGCGCTGGTGCAACCGGCGCTTGCCGCGCGGCACGAACTTGAAGTGCTTCACGGTGTTGGTCAGGTACACCTGCGCGGGATCCAGTCCGGCCTCGAGCATCAGCCTGCGCAGCAGCTGGCCGGCCGGCCCGACGAAGGGATGGCCCTCGCGATCCTCGCGATCGCCGGGCTGTTCGCCCACCAGCATCAGCCGGGCATGCGGCGGGCCTTCGCCGAACACGGTCTGGGTCGCGTCCCGCCACAGCGGGCAGCGCCGGCAGTCGCGGGCTTGCCGGCGCAGCGCAGCCAACGTGCCGGCGGGCACTTCGTCGACCGGCTTGGCGAGCGGGATCGGAGGCGGGCGGGTCACGGCGGCTCCGGGAAGCGGACGCCGCCAGGTTAGCCGGCCTCCGGTGAGGGGCGTGGCCAGGCGGTGCGCGGAACGTGCACGCCGGCGAAACGCCCGGGCGTCAGTCGCCCTGCGCGCCCATCGTGCGCGCGCCGACGATGATCATGCGCAGCATCGTCGAGATCTGCTCGACCAGTTCCGGATCCTTTTCCGGTGGCAGGTCCATGGCGGTGGCGCCCATCGCGAACACCAGCCGGGTGATCGCCTTGGACACCAGCGCCGGCTCGTGCAGCACCGCGCCATCGGCGGCGGCCAGCCGCACCAGGTCCTGCTGCAGCTCTTCCTCGAAATAGTGCAGCTCGCGCTCGACCGCGTGCTTGAACGCGTCCGAGCCGACCGCGCCCTCGCGCAGCAGCACGTGCAGCAGCTTGTCGTCGGCGCGCAGCTGTTCCATGAAGGTCTCCACCGATACCCGCACCACGCTGCGGTCGGTGGAGGTCGCGCGCTGGCGCGCCTGGCCGATGATCGTGCGCAGCGAGCGGCCGGCCAGGTCGATCAGCGCGACCGCCAGCTCGTCCATGTCGCGGAACTGCCGGTAGAAGCTGTTCGGCGCGATCCCGGCCTCGCGGGCGACCTCGCGCAGGCTGAGCGTGGACAGGCTGCGGTGCGGGCCGATCAGCTTGAGCGCGGCCGCCAGCAAGTCCTCGCGCGTGACCGTCCGGCGGGACGGGGCGGAGTCGTCGGACGGGGACAGGGCGGTCGAAGTCATGGGCAGGTCATGGCGGGCTGGCTGAATCATACCCTCGGCCCCTAATATACACTTGTATACACACGTGTACTCTCATGTGTATAGTGCATCGTCATGAAACCCTCCCCCCGTTCCCGTCGCCCCGCAGGCCTGCAGCGCTGGATCTCGCCCAAGCTGTTCGACTTCTGGGCCGGCCAGGTCAACCCGCTGTGGTCGCTGGACCGTCCGCTCGCGCGCCTGGTGGAGCGCCAGCCGGCCGGCCGCGGCGCGGCGACGCTGGTGCTGCGGACCAACCGCCATTGGCAAGGCCTGCGGGCCGGCCAGCACGTCAACCTGGGCGTGGAGATCGAAGGCCGCCGGCTGCTGCGCAGTTACAGCCCCACGCCGCTGGACGCGCGCCACGTCGCGATCACCGTGAAGGCGGTCGAGGGCGGCAAGGTCAGCGGCCACCTGGTCGAGCGGGCCGTGCCGGGCGAGGTGTTCACGCTGGAAGCGGCGTTCGGCGACATGGTGCTGCCCGACGTGCCCGCGCCGCTGTTGCTGCTCGCCGCCGGCAGCGGCATCACGCCGATGCGCGCGCTGCTGCGCGAGCTGGCCGCGCGCGGCATGCCGGTGGACGTGGACCTGCTGTACTGGGCGCGCACCCGCGAGGATTTCTGTTTCGCCGACGAGCTGCAGGCGCTGGCAAGGGCCCATCCGCGCCTGCGCCTGGAGCTGCTCGCCACGCGCGACGCGCAGGCATCGGCGCCGAGGATCGGCGGCTACGCGTTCGAGCGCGTGGCCGGGCTGTCGGGCCGGCACGCCATGGCGTGCGGACCGGCCGGCTTCGCGACCGCGGCGCGCCAGGCGCTGGACGGGCAGGTGGCCCGTTTCCAGGCCGAGGCGTTCACGCCGGAAACCCCGCTGGCCGGCGAGGACGGCGAGGTCGAAGTGCAGCTGGCCCGCAGCGGCCGGCGCCTGCGCCTGCCGCGCGCGCTGTCGCTGCTGGAAGGGCTCGAGGCCCAGGGCCTGAAGCCCAAGCATGGGTGCCGGATGGGCATCTGCAACAGCTGCGCCTGCGGCCGCCAGACCGGTACCACCCGCCACGTGCTGACCGGCGAGCGCAGCGACGAACCCGCCGTACCCGTGCGCCTGTGCGTGAACGCGCCGAGCACCGACCTGATCCTGGACCTGTGAGGAACACCGCATGAGCCGCCCCCACAACCGCGCCCTGTCACCGGCCGAGCTGCAGGCGTTCGGCGACGAACTGGACGCGCTGCGCGTGCGCACGCTGGCCGACGTGGGCGCGCGCGACGCCCGCTACATCCGCCGCGTCGCCGCCGCCGTGCGCTGGGCCGGGCTGCTCGGGCGCGCGCTGCTGTTCCTCGGCGCGTTCGTGCACGGCGCGCTGGTGCCGGCCTGGATCGCCGGCGTGCTGCTGCTGGCGCTGTCCAAGATCCTGGAGAACATGGAACTGGGCCACAACGTGATGCACGGCCAGTTCGACTGGATGGGCGATCCGCGGCTGGACGGCAACACCTACGAGTGGGACATCGTCGCCACCGCCGACAACTGGCGCAAGACGCACAACTTCCGCCACCACACCTACACCAACGTGCGCGGCATGGACGACGACATCGGCTACGGCCTGCTGCGCATCTTCCCCGAGCAGCGCTGGCGGCCGTTCTACCTGCTGCAGCCGCTGATCGCGCCGGTGTTCGCGCTGCTGTTCCAATGGGGCGTGGCGATCCAGGACCTGCGCCTGGGCCGCTGGCTCAAGGGCAAGATGAGCAGCCAGCAGCTGTGGCGCGCGTTCCGGCCGGTCGGCGCCAAGATGGGCCGGCAGCTGTTCAAGGACTACGTGTTCTTCCCGCTGCTGGCCGGCCCGTTCTTCCTGCCGGTGCTGCTCGGCAACCTGGCCGCCAACGGCCTGCGCAACGTCTGGACCTATGTGATCATCTTCTGCGGCCACTTCACCGCCGATGCCGAGACGTTCCCCAAGGAATGCCTGCGCGACGAATCGCGCGGCCACTGGTACCTGCGCCAGCTGCGCGGCTCGTCCAACCTCACCGGCGGCTGGCTGATGAACGTGCTGTCGGGCAACCTGAGCCACCAGATCGAGCACCACTTTTACCCGGACATCCCGGCCAACCGCTACGCCGAGATCGCGGTCGAGGTGAAGGCGATCTGCGCCCGCTACGGCCAGCACTACAACACCGGCTCGCTGCCGCGGCAGTTCGGCCAGGTGGCGTGGCGGATCCTGCGCCACGCGTTCCCGAGCCGGCCGCGCCGCGCCGTGCGGGCGCTGGCGACGCAGGCCGGCTGAATACGGCATTCGCGAATTCGGCGTGAAGCCGCCCGCCACGCCGGCTTCACCCGGGTCGAAGCACGCCGGCGCTAGCGTCCGTGGTTCCTGAGCCAAGCAGGTAACCACACATGATCATCAAAGACGTGATGAGCCGGGACGTGACCGTGATCGGCCCCGAGCAGACCTTGCGCGAAGCGGCGGTGCTGATGCGGCAGAACGACATCGGCAGCCTGCCGGTCGGCGAGCACGACCGCCTGGTCGGCATGCTGACCGACCGCGACATCGTGGTGCGCGCGCTCGCCTCCGGTTCCGACGCCGACAGCCCGGTGCGCGAAGCGATGTCCGGCTCGATCAAGTACTGCTTCGAGGACGACGACGTCGACAGCATCGCCTCCAACATGGCCTCGCTGCAGATCCGCCGCCTGCCGGTGGTCGATCGCGACAAGCGCCTGGTCGGCATCGTCTCGCTGTCGAACATGGCGCACAGCGAGGACATGGCCTGCGGCGTGGTCGCGCGGGGCGTCGCGCGGCCGCATTGAGTCGCGTCAGCCGCCGCGTTCCAATCGCCGGTAGCCGATCGCTTCGGTGAGATGCGCGGTGGCGATGTCCTGGCTGCCGGCGAGGTCGGCGATGGTGCGCGCCACGCGCAGGATCCGGTGCATCGAGCGCGCCGAGAGCTGGAGCTGCTCGATCGCGCGTTCGAGCAGCTGCTGGTCGGGGGGCGCCAGCCGGCAATCGCGGTCGGTCGAGGCCTGGTCGAGCTGCGCATTGGGACGACCGGCGCGCTGCAACTGGATCCGGCGCGCGTGGTCCACGCGTTCGCGCACGCTGGCGCTGTCCTCGCTCGGCGGCGCGCCGGTGCGCAGTTCGTGCGGCGGCAGGCGCGGGACCTCCACGTGAAGGTCGATGCGGTCGAGCAGCGGGCCGGAGATGCGCCCGCGGTAGCGCCGGATCGCCTCGGGGCTGCAGCGGCAGCGCCCGCTCGCGTCGCCGGCCCAGCCGCAGGGGCAGGGATTCATCGCCGCGACCAGCTGGAAGCGCGCGGGGAAGTCGGTGCTGTGCGCGGCGCGCGCGATCGTCACCACGCCGGATTCGAGCGGTTCTCGGAGCACTTCCAGCGTCGCGCGGTTCCATTCGGGCAGTTCGTCGAGGAACAGCACGCCGTTGTGCGCCAGCGATATCTCGCCGGGACGCGGTTGCGCGCCGCCGCCCACGAGCGCCACCGCGCTGGCGGTGTGGTGCGGGGAGCGGTAGGGCCGCTGGCGCCAGCGGCCCAGGTCGATGCCGCGGCCGCTGACCGAGGCGATCGCGGCGGTTTCCAGCGCTTCGGATTCCGCGGCCGGCGGCAGCAGGCCCGGCAGGCGCGAGGCGAGCAGGGTCTTGCCGCAGCCGGGGCTGCCGAGCAGCAGCAGGTGGTGCGCGCCTGCCGCGGCGATCTCCAGCGCGCGGCGCGCATGCGGCTGGCCGCGCACGTCGGCAAGGTCGGGCATCGCGTTCGTGGCGGGCCCGGCCGGGTGCGCGAGCTGCGCGCGCGGCAGCTCGGCCTGGCTGTTGAGGGCCGCGCAGACTTCCAGCAGGGTGCGGGCGGTATGGGCCTCGACGTTGCCGGCGATCGCCGCCTCGGCGCCGTTGCCGGCCGGCACCACCAGCTTGCGGCCGGCCCGCGCGGCGGCCAGCGCGGCAGGCAGCACGCCGTCGACCGCGCGCAGCTCGCCGGTCAGCGCGAGTTCGCCCAGGAATTCGTAGCCGTCCAGCACGCCACGGTCGATCTGGCCGTTGGCGGCGAGGATGCCCAGCGCGATCGGCAGGTCGAAGCGCCCGCCGTCCTTGGGCAGGTCGGCCGGGGCGAGGTTGATCGTGATGCGGCGCGCGGGATATTCGAACTGCGCGCACAGCAGCGCGGCGCGCACGCGTTCGCGCGACTCGCGCACCGCCGCTTCCGGCAGGCCGACCAGTTGCGTGGCCGGCAATCCGCCGGCGAGATGGACCTCGACCCTTACCGCCGGCGCATGCACGCCGGCCCGTGCACGGCTGTGCACCAGCGCCAGGCTCATGGTGGCGGGGATCAGGCGGAGGGAGGGGTGTCGCCGGCGGCGCGCGCTTCGAGCGCTGCTACGGTCTTCTCCAGGGCTTCCAGCTTCTCGCGGGTGCGCAGCAGCACCGCGCGCTGCACTTCGAACTCCTCGCGGGTGACCAGGTCGAGCTTGGCCAGGCCGGCCTGCAGGGCGCCCTTGAAGGTGCTCTGCAGCTCCTCGCGCGATTGGCGCAGGCCGGGCGGCACCAGGTCGCTGAGGCGGCGGGCGAGGTCGTCGATGTGGTTGAGGTCGATCATCTGGGTTCTCCGGGTCCTGCAACGAAGCTAGTCGGTGCCTGCCACGCGGACCATCGGCAAGTCGTGCTTCCGCAGGTAAGGATAATCCTAGCCGCGCGGCGTGATGAGACTTGCGCGGCGGCACGTTATCCTGCCGGCCTGGCGCAAGCCCTCCGCGAGCGCCTCCATGTCCTGCGCGGGCGCCGACCGGGCGAACCCTCGCAAGCGCCCGCGCGTTCGCGCGGGAGGTTCGAACTACGGAGCATTACGCGATGAAGATGATCATGGCCATCGTCAAGCCGTTCAAACTGGACGACGTGCGCGAGGCGCTGGCCGGCTGCGGCGTGGCCGGCATCACGGTGACCGAGGTCAAGGGCTTCGGCCGGCAGAAGGGGCATACCGAGCTGTACCGTGGCGCCGAGTACGTGGTGGATTTCCTGCCGAAGGTGAAGATCGAGGTGGCGGTCACCGACGCGCAGGTGGACGCGGTGGTCGAGGCCATCGTGCGCGCGGCCGGCACCGGCAAGATCGGCGACGGCAAGGTCTTCGTCTACGACCTGGCCACCGTGGTGCGCATCCGCACCGGCGAACTGGATGCCGACGCGCTGTGATGCGCTGGTGAGGCCGGGGCTCGGGACCCGGCACCGGGGACCCGGGAAAGCGACAAGCCTGCTTCGGATCGCGTGCCGTTGTAGGAGAGGCTTCGGCCTCGACGGGCCTTACCAAGGAAGCCGGGACCCGGGACCCGGAAAAGCAACAAGCCTGCTTCGGATCGGGTGGCGATGTGGGAGGGACTTCAGTCCCGACGGGCTTTATCGGCCCTCTGTCGGGACTGAAGTCCCTCCCACAAAAAAGCAAACAGCCGCAAAAAGCATCAGATCGATTGACAGCCGAAGTCGGGCAAAGATGCTTTTCCCGAGTCCCGAGTCCCGAGTCCCGAGTCCCGAGTCCCGAGTCCCGAGTCCCGAGTCCCGAGTCCCGAATCAGGGCCTGCCGCGCTTGATCCGCTGGTAGAAGCGCTTCCAGCCATCGCGGATGCCGCGCACCCAGCGGGGTTCGGCGGCCATCGCCGCTTCTTCCGGGGTCGGGGCGACGCCGGCCAGGCGCTGGCGCATCTTCTGGAAGTTGGCGACATCGCCGCGGAGCAACTGGCGCGAGATCGGGTTGCGGCGCAGCCAGCGCGGCACGCGCATCGCCGAGGTGAAGTCGATCAGCACGGGCACGCCCGCGCTGACCACGACGTTGGTGCCGTGCAGGTCGTTGTGGGTGATGCCGGCCGAATGCAGCTTGCGCAGCGCGACCTGCAATTGCTGGAAGACGTCCTGCCCGACCGCGGCACTGGCGCTCAAGGTGTCGCCGGGGATGAACTCCATGCCCAGGGCCAGGCCGCCGAGCGTGCCGAGCAGCGCCGGGGCATGCTTCCAGCCGCTGAGGCGGCGCAGCATCTTGGCCTCGTGGCGCACCATCAGGCGGGCGATCGGCGCCAGCGGCGTCCATTTGTAGCGGCTGTAGTCCTTCACCACGGCCGGTTGGCCGTTGAGGTGGGTGCGATAGACGTCCGGCTCCAGGAGCCGGGTGCCTTGCTTGAGCAGGACGGGGGCGTCCAGGGGGGCGACGGCCTGGCCGGCGCTGGGAATGGCGTTCATGGGCGGTTTTCTCCAGGGGACCCGGCCGGGGTTCGTCACGGCGGCGGGTCGAGGCGCGGTCCATGCGAGGAAGGCGCCGGAGAATTTTAGAACTTGCCAGTATTGGAATGCTTGTTGTTAAAAAAATGAAATGTTCCGCTGCTGGAACGCCGAGGCGTCCCTGGTCCCCGGCAGAGCTCGGTCGCGCACCCTCCCCGGCGCGGCCAGGAACGGCTCCTTGGTGCCAGGCCGGCCTGGAAAAAACCCCTGGCGGCCCGGCCGTGCCGGCGTCGAAGCGCCCCGGGCGCCCCCGGAACGGACGAGGGCCCGGTTTCCCGGGCCCTCGCGGGGGATCACTCGCCCAGGGCCTGGGCGACGAACGGCGGCGCCACGCTGGCGCCGGTGTGCAGGTGCGCGGTGTAGTAGAGCGTCTGGAACGGCTTGGCCTGCGCATCGGCCTCGCGGAAGCCGAAGCCGAAGCCGGCCTGCTTGCTGGCCAGGGTCACGCTCCACCAGCCGGTCGGGTAGCACGGCTGCGGGAACGGCAGGGTCTTGAACGAGCGGAAGCCGGCCTTGCCCATCTCGGCGCGCATGTCCTTGATGAGGTCGAGCAGCGCCAGCGGCGATTCGGACTGCTGCACCAGCAGGCCGTCGTCCTTGAGCGCGCGGAAGCAGCTTTCGAAGAACGCCTTGTTGAACAGCCCTTCGGCCGGCCCGACCGGGTCGGTGGAGTCCACGATCACCACGTCCACGCTGCCCGGCTCGCAGTTGGCCATGTAGGCCACGCCGTCGTCGAACAGCAGCTCGGCGCGCGGATCGCCGTTGGATTCGCACAGTTCGGGGAAGTACTTCTCCGACATGCGCGTGACCTGCTCGTCGATGTCGCACTGGGTAGCCTTCTCCACGCCCGGGTGCTTGAGCACCTCGCGCAGGGTGCCGCAGTCGCCGCCGCCGATGATCACCACGCGCTTGGGCGCCGGGTGGGTGAACAGCACCGGGTGGCTGATCATCTCGTGGTAGAAGAAGTTGTCCTTGCTGGTCAGCATCATCGCGCCGTCGATGACCATCAGCTTGCCCCAATCGGTGCTGTCGTAGATCTCGATCTTCTGGAACGGCGACTGCACTTCGTCCAGCTTGCCGGTGATGCGGAAACCGATGGCCGAACCGGTCGGCTGGAAGTGTTCGATGTACCAGTTGTCGTTGGTGGTCATTGCGGATGATCCTTGGAGGAAGGTGGGATGCGTTCCCTTCTCCCTCCGGGAGAAGGTGCCCCGAAGGGGCGGATGAGGGTACGAGCGAAGCCTTGTGCCGCCTGGCATCGCAAGGGGCTTGGCCCGACCCTCACCCCAGCCCCTCTCCCGGGGGGAGAGGGGCTTCAGCGGGCGCGCATTGTAACGGCCGCGCGTGACCGCTGCTTGTAGAATGCGCGTCCGCGCCGCGCCGGCCCTTCCGCTGCGGCAATGGAAACGAATCCCCCGCACGGGATGTGCGGGTTCCTGCGAGGGAATCGCATCATCATCGCGCCGCCACGCGCCTGCCACAGCGAATAGCCATGACCCCCAGCCGTACCTGGTCCGCCGACCAAGCCCGCAAGACCTACTCGATCCCGCACTGGGCCGACGGGTACTTCGACGTGAACGCCGCCGGCCATGTCGTGGTCAGGCCGACCGGCGGCGACGGCCCGGCGGTGTCGCTGCCGGAAGTGGTCGATGCCGCGCGCGCGGCCGGCGCCAAGCTGCCGCTGCTGGTGCGCTTCCCGGACATCCTCGGCCAGCGCCTGGGCAAGTTGCAGGCGGCCTTCGCCCAGGCCCAGGCCGATTGGGACTACGCCGGCGGCTATACCGCGGTCTACCCGATCAAGGTCAACCAGCACCGCGGCGTGGCCGGCACCCTGGCCGGCCACCAGGGCGAGGGCTTCGGCCTGGAGGCCGGCAGCAAGCCGGAGCTGATGGCGGTGCTGGCGCTGTCGCGCCCGGGCGGGCTGATCGTCTGCAACGGCTACAAGGACCGCGAGTACATCCGCCTGGCGCTGATCGGCCGCAAGCTGGGCCTGCAGACCTTCATCGTCATCGAGAAGCCTTCCGAGCTGAAGCTGGTGCTGGAGGAAGCCAGGGCGCTGGACGTGCTGCCCGGCCTGGGCGTGCGCATGCGGCTGGCCTCGCTGGGCGCCGGCAAGTGGCAGAACAGCGGCGGCGACAAGGCCAAGTTCGGGCTGTCGCCGCGCCAGGTGCTGGACCTGTGGAAGAGCCTGCGCGACACCGAGTACGCGCAGTGCCTGAACCTGCTGCACTTCCACATGGGATCGCAGATCTCCAACGTGCGCGACATCGCCAACGGCATGCGCGAGGCCACGCGCTACTTCGTCGAGTTGTCCAGGCTCGGCGCGAAGATCAGCCACGTCGACGTCGGCGGCGGGCTGGGCATCGACTACGAGGGCACGCGCTCGCGCAGCTATTGCTCGATCAACTACGGGCTGAACGCCTACGCCAGCAACATCGTGCAGCCGCTGGCCAGCGCCTGCGAGGAGCACGGGCTGCCGCCGCCGCGCATCGTCACCGAATGCGGGCGCGCGATGACCGCGCACCACGCGGTGCTGATCGCCAACGTCTCGGAGGTGGAGCAGGCGCCGGAAGGACGCGTGCCGGACGCGCACGCCGACGAGCCGGCGGCGATCCGCCACCTGCGCGAGATCCACGACGAACTCGACGTGCGCCCGGCGGTGGAGCTGTTCCACGAGGCGCAGCACTTCCATGCCGAGGGCCTGGCCGCCTACGCGCTGGGGCAGATCGACCTGGTCCACCGCGCCCGCATCGACGACTTGTTCTATGCGATCGCCCACGGCGTGCGCGCGCGCCTGAGTCACGAGGAAAAGAGCCACCGGCCGTTGCTGGACGAGCTCAACGAGCGGCTGGTCGACAAGTACTTCGTCAACTTCAGCGTGTTCGAGTCGATCCCGGACGTGTGGGCGATCGACCAGGTATTCCCGATCGTGCCGATCGAGCGCCTGGACGAGGCGCCGGACCGCCGCGGCGTGGTCTGCGACATGACCTGCGACTCCGACGGCATGGTCAAGACCTACGTCGAGAACGAGAGCCTGGACTCGTCGCTGCCGCTGCACGCGCTGCGGCACGGCGAGAGCTACCGGATCGGCTTCTTCCTGGTCGGCGCCTACCAGGAGATCCTGGGCGACATCCACAACCTGTTCGGCGATACCGACGCGGTCGAAGTCACGGTCGAGGACGGACGCTACCGCATCTCGCAGCAGCGTCGCGGCGACACCACCGACGTGATGCTCGACTACGTCGGCTACAAGCTGGACGAGCTGCGCGCGGCCTATGCCGCGCGCGTGGCCGCCGCGCAGCTGCCGCCCGCGCAGGCGCAGGAACTGGCCGCCGCGCTGGAGGCCGGGCTGACCGGCTACACCTACCTGTCGGACGAACCGCTGGGTTGAGCGGCGGCCGGCGCGCTCCCGGGAGTCGCGCGAGCGCAGGCGGCTTCGATGGTCGTTCCCGTCCCGGCGGGAACGACGGGGCCGCGACGGACGTCAATGGGCGCTGGCCGGCGCGGGAGACGCGGTGGAAGCGAGACCCGGCGCTTGCTTCGGCATGTCCTGTTCCAAACGATCGCCGACCGCTTGCCGGATCAGCTCGGCGAGATGGGCGACCGCCGGTGCGCCCGAGGCGCAGTGCAGGCGCAGCTTGATCGAACCCAGCGGCGGCAGGCCCATCGCGGCCGGTGGCAGCGGGCGCAGCCCGGGCGGCAGGCACAACGGCGTACGCAGGCCGATGCCCAGGCCCGCCTCGATCGCCGCCCAGACCCCGGCCAGGCTGGCGCTGCCGAAGGCGAGCCGCCATGACAGGCCGGCGCGGTCCAGCGCTTCGATCGCCGCGCTGCGCAGTGGGCAGGGCGCGTCGAGCATCGCCAACGGCACCGGCGACGCCGTGCCTGGCTGCCAAGCCGGCGGGCTCGCCGCGATCCAGCACATCGGCACGTCCGCGAGGACCTGGGCATCGTCGTGCACGACCGGGCCGGCGGTCTCGTCGTGCCAGGCGAGCACCAGGTCGAAGCGCCCCGCCGCCACGCCTTCCAGCAAGGCGGCGCCGCGACCGATCTGCGCCTCGACCTGCAGCTGCGGATGCGCACGCGCGAAGCGGCCGAGCACGGCAGGCAGCAATTGCTCGCCGAACTCGGCCTGCAGGCCGAGCCGGATCTGGCCATGCCAGCGCGGGCCGGCCAGGGCCTCCATCGCCTCGTCGTTGAGCGCGAGCAGGCGCCGGGCATAGCCGAGCAGGGTCTCGCCGGCCGGCGTCAGCGCCAGGCCGCGGCCCTGGCGCGCCAGCAGGGGCACGCCGGCTTGCTGTTCCAGCTTCTTGAGCTGCGCGCTGACGGCCGAGGTCGAGCGGTGCAGGCGCTCGGCCGCGCGGGCGAAGCTGCCCAGCGCCATGCCAGTGGCGAAGCTGCGCAAGGCGTCCAGGTCCAGGGTGGGCTCTCGCATCGATCATCCCGTTTTTCGGAATATAGGATTCAGAATTATCCGTTTTACAGGACGTTTGGCCAGGCCTAACGTGGCTCTCCCATCCACCGAGCGTCTGCCATGTCCCCTCCGGCCACATCCCCTTCCCTGGAACCGCTGCGCACGCTCGCGCCGGCCTTCGTAGACCTCAGCGAGCGCGTGCTGTTCGGCGAAGTCTGGCAGCGGCCCGGGCTGTCGCCGCGCGATCGCAGCCTGGTCACCGTGGCCGCCCTGGCGGCGCTGGGGCGGACCGCGCAGTTGCCGTTCCACCTGGAGTTGGCCGAGCGCAACGGGCTGGCCCGCGCCGAGCTGAGCGAGGCGATGACCCACCTGGCCTTCTATGCGGGGTGGCCTGCGGCGGTGTCGGCCTTGCAACGGCTCGCGGCGGCGGATGCCGAGGCGCGCTGAACGTTCCCCTTCCTTTCGTTCCTGCTTACGGAGTCACGACCATGCCCCTGATCCAGATTGACCTGCGCCGCACCACCTCCGAGCGCCTCCATGCGATCCAGGAGGGCGTCTACGCGGCGTTGCGGGAAACCTTCGAGGTGCCGGAAAACGATCGTTTCGTCGTGGTGAACCAGCACGAGGCGGATGAATTCTTCTACGACCCGGGCTATCTCGGCATCCAGCGCAGCGATGAGCTGGTGTTCGTGCGCATCACGTGCTCGGCGTCGCGGGGCGTGACGCAGAAGAAGGCGTTGTACCGGCGCATCGTCGAGAAGCTGGTGCAGTCGCCCGGGCTGCGGGCGGAGGACGTGTTCATCAACCTGGTGGAGACCTCGCGGGAGAACTGGTCGTTCGGGCTGGGGGAGGCGCAGTACGCGTAGAACCGCGACGGCGCGTGGCATCGCGGGTGCATGCGTGCCCGGTTTCAGGGCCAGGCGCGCACGGCGTGGCGCTGCGCGGCGACCCGGGGCATTTCCGCAGGTCGGGCAAGGTGTAGGGCGGCATGCCGGGCGGCACCGTGAGTATGTTATAAAGTATCAATAAGAGACTGCCCTGCCGTAATGCCCGACACGACCCCTCGCTCCCCGCGCCTGGCTTCCATCGACCAACTGCGCGGCAGCGTGATGCTGCTGATGCTGCTCGACCACGTGCGCGAGACCTTCTACCTGCACCAGCAAGTCGCCGATCCGATGGGCGTGGAGACGGTCTCGCCCGCGCTGTACCTGTGCCGGTTGCTGGCGCACCTGTGCGCACCGGCGTTCGTGCTGCTCACCGGCCTGTCGGCATGGCTGTACGGGCAGCGCCAGGCCGATCCGTGCCGCGCCACGGCGATCTTCCTGGCCAAACGCGGCCTGTTCCTGGTGGTGCTGGAACTGACCTTGGTCAATTTCGCCTGGACTTTCGATTTCCCGCCCCGGACCGTTTACCTGCAGGTGATCTGGGCGATCGGCCTGAGCATGCTGGCGCTGTCGGTGCTGCTGTGGATGCCGCGTCCCTGGCTGGCGGCGGTCGGTTTCGCGTTGGTGGCCGGGCACAACCTGCTGGACGGCGTGCGCGTGCAGGGCGATGGGGCGTTGGCGGTGCTCTGGAAGGTATTGCACCAGCGCGACTGGATCGTGCTGGCCGACGGCGTGCGTCTGCGCACCTCGTACCCGGTGCTGCCCTGGATCGGCGTGATCGCGCTCGGCTATGCGATGGGACCCTGGTACGCCATGCCGGCGCCGCGGGCGCGCCAACGCCGCCTGCTCGCCGCCGGCGTGGCGGCGCTGGCGGTGTTCGTGCTGGTGCGCGCCTGGAACGGCTACGGCGACCAGCCATGGACCACCTTTGCCGACCCGGTGCGCACGGCGATGAGTTTCTTCAACGTCACCAAGTACCCGCCGTCGTTGCTGTTCCTGTCGCTCACCCTGGGCATCGTGCTGCTGGCGCTGCGCGTGTTCGAGTGGGCGCCGTTGCAGCGCCAGCGCTGGCTCGCCCTGTTCGGCGCCGCGCCGATGTTCTTCTACCTGCTGCACCTGTACGTGCTGAAGCTGCTGCAACTCGGGGCGCAAGCCGTCCTGGGGACCAACCACGATGGCCAGTACGGGTTCGAAGGCATCGCCGGACTGCCGGCCTGCACGTTGCTGCTGGCGCTGGCGCTGTATTGGCCGGCGCGCGCCTTCGCCCAGTTCAAGGCGCGCCGGCGCGACCTGGCCTGGTTGCGCTATCTCTAGGCGCTGCGCCGATCCCCTTGAACGAGGGACGGCCGGAAGCGCATCGTCCAACGCGAAGATCGCATCCGTTCCTCGGTTCGCCGTGGGCATCGCGCCGTCCGCGACCGAGGTCGTGCCGTGCGCGCGACTGGCATGGCGCGAAGTTCCCGGCACGACGCGGATGGCGCGTGACAGCGGCGTGAAGCTTGCGCGCGCCGGCGCGATGCGCGCGGAAAAAGCACGAAAAAACAGTGGCTGATCGACGCAATGCCGCATTCGAATGTGCAGCACGGCCGGCGAAATCGTGACTGCGATCGCGGCCTCGTCCTTAACTGGGGAGGCGCGAATGGCGTTGCCGAAAATGCACATTGCCGATGTCGCCGGCGTGCTTCGATCCAGCGGACCCGCTATCGATGATCTGGTGGCGAGCGTGCTCCAGTCCAAGCCGCATCCGCGCGCCAGGGCTGGGCGCAGAATGATGCTTCGGGGAATGGGTTTGAACGTTTTCGTGCGGCGCCTCGCCGGGGCGCCGGCGCCCATGCTTGTGGTGCCATTCCGTTCGCGAATGCCACACGGATGATCGAGCCGGTGCGCGATGCGCATTGCAGAGAAGGCTGTGCGTCGGGGCCGGTGCGGGCCATCTCTCCCCCCGCACATACGAGGACGCCCCATGAACGGAGTTCACCGCGCTTCCCTGCCCTTGACGACGGCCCAGCGCGGGCTATGGGTCGGGCAGAAAATCAATCCGGCCACGTCGCTGAAGATGGCCGAGGCGCTCGAGCTGCTCGGGCCGATCGACCCCGAACTGCTGCTGCGCGCCTCGCACCGGGTGGCCGACGAGTTCGACAACATCCGCGTGCGCATCGTCGAAGAACAGGGCGTGCCGCGGCAGATCGTCGATCCGGAGTACCTGCATACGTTCCCGTACTTCGACCTGTCCACCGAGCCCAGGCCGCGCGCGGCGGCCGAGCGCTGGATCGCCGGGGAACTCGAACGCGCCGACGACCTGCGGAACGGCCCGCTATGGACCTGCGCGCTGTTCCGGCTCGGGGACGAGCATTACCTGTGGGTGCAGATCGTCAACCACCTCGTCGTCGACGGCTACGCGGGCGGCATGGTGGCGCAGCGCCTGGCCGAGGTGTACAGCGCGCTGGTCGCCGACGCCGAGCCGCCGCCGTGCACCGCGCTGCCGATGGCCGGGCTGGTCGAGCTGGAAGAGGCGTATCGTGCCTCCGACCGCAATCGCCGCGATCGCGAATACTGGTTGAAGCAGTTGGCCGATCCTCCCCCGGCGGTCACGCTGGCCCGGCGGCAGGACTTCACCAAGGGCGGGCTGCTGCGCGGTACGGGCCATCTCTCCAGCGACCAGGTCGAGCGGCTGCGCGAGCTCGGGCGCGCGCATGGGGCGAGCCTGCCGCAAGTGCTGATCGCGCTGGTCGGGGCGTACTACCACCGCCTGACCGGCGCGGAGGACCTGATCTTCGGCATGCCGGTGACCGGTCGCGTCAACGCGCAGTACCGCAATACGCCGGGCATGGTCGCCAACGCGGTGTTCATCCGCCTGGCGATGCGCGCCGACGAACCGTTCCATGCGCTGTTCGGACAGGTCGCCTCGGTGGTGCGGCAGTCGTTGCGCCACCAGCAGTACCGCTACGAGGACATCCGCCGCGACCTGGGCCTGGTCGGCTACGACCAGCAACTGGCGCGTCTGGCGGTCAACGTGGAGGCGTTCGACTACGCGCTGGATTTCGGCGGTGCGCGCGCCATCCCGCACAACCTCTCCAACGGCTCGGCCGAGGACCTGACGATCTTCTTCTACGAGCGCGGCAACGGCGAGCCGCTGCGCTTCGACCTGGACGCCAACCCGGCGCTGTACGAGCGCGCCGAGATCGACGCGCATTGCGATCGCCTGGTCCGCCTGGCCGATGCGGTGCTGCAGGACGCCGGCCAGCCGCTGGGATCGATCGACCTGCTGGGCGAGGACGAGCGCAGCCTCCTGCTGCACGACTGGAACGACACCGCCGCCGCGCTGCCGGAGCCGGCCACGCTGCTGCACCTGTTCGAGCGGCAGGTGGCGGCGGATCCGGAATCGATCGCCGTGCAGCACGGCGAGCGCACGCTGGGCCGGCGCGCGCTGTACGAGCGCAGCGGGCGCCTGGCCGCGCAGTGGATGGAGGACGGCGTGCAGCCCGGCGACGTCGTCGCGGTGATGCTGCCGCGCGGCGAGTCCCTGCTGGTGGCGCTGCTGGCGGTGATGTGGACCGGCGCCGCCTACCTGCCGCTGGACCCGGACGGACCGGTCGAGCGCAACCGCCGGATGCTGGCCGATGCCGGCGCGATCGCGGTGGTGTGCGAACCCGCGTTGAGCGAGCGCTATGCGCAGGGCGGCGTCGAATGGCTGGACCTGCGCAGCGACGCGGAAGAGATCGCGCCGCTGCGCGCCGACCCCGACGGCGTCGCCTATGTGCTCTACACCTCGGGCTCGACCGGGACGCCGAAGGGCGTGGAGGTCGGCCATCGCGCGCTGGCCAACTTCCTGCTGTCGATGCGCGAGGACCTTGCGCTGGACGCCGACGACCGCGTGCTGGCGCTGACCACCATCACCTTCGACATCGCCGGGCTGGAGCTGTACCTGCCGCTGCTGACTGCCGCGCGCACCGTGATCGCGCAGGCCGCGCTGGCGCACGATCCGCGCGCGCTGGCGCGCCTGCTCGCGAGCGAACGCATCAGCCTCGTGCAGGCTACGCCGTCGCTGTGGCGCATCCTGCTGGCCAACGAGGACGCCGAGCTGGGAGCGGTGCATGCGCTGGTCGGCGGCGAGGCCCTCAGCGGCGAACTCGCCACGCGGCTGCTGCAGCGCGCCGCGCGCGTCACCCAGCTCTACGGGCCGACCGAGACCACCATCTGGTCGACGATCATGCCGTTGCAGGCGATCGACGCGGCGCTGCCGCCGATCGGCCGGCCGCTGCGCAACACGTGGCTGTACGTGCTCGATGCCGGCGGCCGCCTGTTGCCGCCCGGCGCGGTGGGCGAGCTGTACATCGGCGGCGAGGGCGTGGCGCACGGCTACCGGCGCCGCCCGGAACTGACCCAGGCGCGCTTCCTGCCCGACCCGTTCCGCGGCGAGGGCCGCATGTACCGCACCGGCGACCTGGTGCGCTGGCGCGAGGACGGCGTGCTCGAATTCGTCGGCCGCGCCGACGCCCAGCTCAAGATCCGCGGCCACCGGGTCGAACCGGGCGAGGTGGAGAGCGTGCTGCTGCGCCACCCGCAACTGGCCGCCGCGCTGGTGGTCGGGCACGGCGACGGGCAGGGCGCGCAGCAACTGGTGGCCTACGTGGTCGGCAGGGACGGCCTGGCCCCGAGCGCCGAAGCGCTGCGCGCGCACCTGCAGGGCGAGCTGCCGGCCTACATGGTGCCCTCGGCGTTCGTGCCGATGCCGGCGCTGCCGCTGACGCCGAACGGCAAGCTGGACCGCAAGGCCTTGCCGCCGCCGGAACGCAGCGAGGTGCGCAGCTTCGTCGCGCCGCGCGACGCGCTGGAGCGGCAGCTGGCGGAGCTGTGGCAGTCGCTGCTGGGCGTGGAGCGGATCGGCATCCACGACAACTTCTTCGAGCTGGGTGGCGATTCGCTCACCGCGGCCGAACTGCTGGCGCAGTTCCCGAACCGGTTCGGGGTCGAGCTGCCGCTGGGCAGCCTGTTCCACGCTTCCACGATCGCCGGCCTGGCCGCGGCGATGCGGCGCGCGGAAGGCCCGCAGGGCGACCCGCTCGCCGGCGTGCTCAAGCTGCGCGAAGGCGAGCCCGGGCGTACCGCGCTGTTCTGCATCCATCCGGTGGTGGGCCTGGGCTGGTCCTACCTCACCCTGCTCGGCTCGCTGGACGCGCATTGGCCGGTGTACGCCCTGCAGTCGCCCGCCCTGCGCGCCGTGGAGGCGCTGCCGGAGCGCATCGAGGACATCGCGGCCGACTATCTGGCCAGGATCCGCGGCGTGCAGCCGCGCGGTCCCTACCGCTTGCTGGGTTGGTCGCTGGGCGGCCTGATCGCCCACGCGATCGCCACCTTGCTGCGCGCCGAAGGCGAAGAGGTGGAGCTGCTGGCGATGCTGGACGCCTACCCGCACCTGGAGCAGGCCGAGGCGCTGGACGAATCGCAGCGCGTGCAGGCGGCGGTGCGCTTCCTCGGGCTGCAGCCCGCGCCCGGGCAGCCGGTGCCGGCCACCACCGCGGAGATGGCCGCCCTGGTGTGCGAGCACTACGGGCTCCTGTCGCTGCCGCTGGTACGGCAACTGCTGGAACGCGAACCGCAACTGCTCGACAACATCGGCACGCTCACCCACCGCCACCTGGATCTGGCCCGGCGCTATCGCCCGGCGCGGCTGGACGTGGACCTGCTGTTCGTCGAAGCGGCGGTACGCCCGCAGATCGACCTGTCCGCGGCGATGGACTACCGTCCGGACGCCTGGCGCGGCCACGTGCGTTCGCTGAGCAGCCGCGCCATCGACAGCGACCACCAGTCGATGCTCGGCCCGCAGCACGCGCCGGCGATCGCCGCGTTCGTGCGGGAGCACCTGCAGCGGCCCCGGCAGGACGATCGCCAGGCCGCCACCGCCGCGGTGCCGGCGGCGGACGAAGCCATCGCGGACGTGTCCTATGCCTGAGTCCGCGACGATGGCGCAGCGCGAAGGGCCGGTGGTCATCATCACGCTGGGTACCCAGGGCGACATCCGGCCGCTGCTCGCGCTGGCGCGCGGGCTGCAGCGGCAAGGCCAGGCGGTGCGCATCCTGACCAGCGCCAACTTCGCCGGCATGATCGCTTCGCACGGCATCGAGTTCCGCCCGCTCACCGGCGATTTCCAGGCCTTGCTGGGCGGCGACCGCAGCATCGCCGAGCGCGGCCTGGACATGGGCGCGATGCTGCGCGTGTTCCGCGCGCAGATGTCGGCCTGGGCGCGGGACTGGGCCGAGCAGGGGCGCGCCGCCTGCGCCGACGCCGGCCTGATCCTCGGCACCGGGAGCGCCAGCCTGCTCGCCGCCGCGCTGGGCGAGGTGTACGCGATCCCGGTCGCGTTCACGCAGTTGCAGCCGCTGACGCCCTCGCGCCACCTGCCGCCGGTGGCGCTGGCCGGCAAACGGTTGCCTGGCCTGTTGAACGTCGGTGCCTATCAATTGCTGCGCCTGCTGGCGTGGCAGGCGATGCGTCCGGCGATCGACGGGATCGTGCGGCCTCAGCTCGGGCTTCGCCCTTATCCCTGGTATGGACCGTACTTCAGCCGGCCCGAGTCGATGCGGGTGCTGTACGGCTACAGCGAGCAGGTGCTGCCGCGCCCGCAGGACTGGCCGGCAAGCGTGCAGGTCTGCGGCTACTGGCAGCTGCGCGACGCGCATTGGACGCCGCCGCCGGCGTTGCAGGCGTTCCTGGACGCGGGCGAGCCGCCGGTCTACGTCGGCTTCGGCAGCATGACCAGCCGCGACGCCGATGCGCTCACGTCGGTGGTGACCGAGGCCGTGCGCGCCTGCGGCGTGCGCGCGGTCCTGGCCAGCGGATGGGGCGGGTTGAGCGCGACGTCGCAGGCCGACCCGCAGGTCCTGCACATCGACCACGCGCCGCACGACTGGCTGTTCCCGCGCATGGCCGTGGCGGTGCACCACGGCGGTGCCGGCACCACCGGCGCGGCGGCGGCGGCGGGCATTCCCTCGGTGGTGGTGCCGTTCTACGGCGATCAACCATTCTGGGCGCATTGCCTGGCCCAGCGTGGCGTCGCGCCACCGGCGCTGGAACGGCGCAAGCTGGACGCGCCGGCGCTGGCGATCGCCTTGCGCCAGGCGTTGCGGTCCGGCATGCGCGAGGCCGCGCGACAGCTGGGCGAGCGCATCCGCGCCGAGGACGGCGTCGCCACCGCGATCGGGCACCTGCAGCGCTGGAACTTGCTGCCGGCCCGGCAGTCGCAGGAAGCGGCATCGCCGGCGGAAATCGATGCGTCGGCGCAGCCTGCGTAGACCGGGTGATCCGGTTCCGACAGGGGGCGGAGCGGACCGGATTGAAGCCGGCCTTTTATGGAGGGAGTTCGGTTTATGGGAGGGACTTCAGTCCCGACGGGCCTTGCCGATGTTGCCACGGTCAAGACAACCTTCTCCCATAGTGGGAGAAGGTGCCCGGAACCGTGCGGTCAGACGTTCTCTCTTGCGACCTGGAATCCAGCGAACGACTGGTTGACCGGCATGATCTCCAGCCGGTTGATGTTGAGGTGCGGCGGCAGCGTGGCGACGTAGAAGATCTGCTCGGCGATGTCCTCGGCCGTCATCGGGTCGGCGCCGCGGTACAGCGCGTCGGAAGCGGCCTGGTTGCCGCCGGTGCGCACCAGCGTGAACTCGGTTTCGGCCATGCCGGGCTCGATGCTGGTCACGCGCACGCCGGTGCCGTGCAGGTCCGAGCGCAGGCCCAGCGAGAACTGCTTCACGAAGGCCTTGGTGCCGCCGTAGACGTTGCCGCCGGGATAGGGGTAGGTCGAGGCGACCGAGCTGATGTTGACGATCGCGCCCTTGCGCTCGATCAGGGTCGGCAGCAGGCGGTGGGTGAGCGTCACCAGCGAGGTCACGTTGGTGTCGATCATCTGCCGCCACTGCGCCAGGTCGGCCTGCTGCGCCGGCGCGGTGCCCAGCGCGAGGCCGGCATTGTTGACCAGCACGTCGATGCCGGCGAAGGCGTCCGGCAGGCCGGCGATCGCCGCTTCCAGCGCGTCGCCGTCGCGCATGTCGAACGCGGCGACGTGCACCTGGCCCGGCGGCAGCTCGGCGGCCAGGGCCTGCAGGCGTTCGGCGCGGCGGCCGGTGGCGACGACGTTCCAGCCTGCGGCAGCGAAGCGGCGCGCGGCGGCGGCGCCGAAGCCCGACGTGGCGCCGGTGATGAAAGCGGTCTTGGTCATCGCGGATTCCTTGTGGGAGAAACCCGCCGATTCTCTCACCATTGCGGGACGGCGGTCCCATGGGGCCACTGCCCTACAGGAAGTTTTCCCGGTGTTCCCCCTGCATGCCAACCGAGGAAACAGCCCCTTGAGTCAAGGGGGCGCGCCGACAGGCGCGGGGATATGGGGATAAAGGGCATGGGGCCCAAGGTTTGCTCCGCAAACCTTGGGGTAACACCGCCAAGGCGGTGTTACTGCGCCTTGATCGCGATCGCCGGCAGCCCGGTGCCGGCGAGCTTCTGCTTGGCTTCGGCCAGTTCGCTGGCAGTGCCGTACGGCCCCATCCGCACGCGATAGACGGTCTTGCCGCCGATCTCGGCCGATTCGACGCGCGCGGCCAGGCCCAGCATCGCCAGCTTGGCCTTGGTCGACTCCGCATCGCCGGACGCGCCGAACGAGCCGGCCTGCAGGATGTAGCGCGCGTTGTCGGCCGGCGCGGCCGGGCTGCCCGCCGGGGCCGCCGGCGGGTTCGTGGCCGCGGAGCCGGAAGCCGCCGGTGCGGGCGTGGCGGCGGCGGTACGGGCCGGTGCCGGTTGCGGGGGCGGTGCGGCGTTGGCTGGCGTCTCGGGGATCGGGGCCGGCGCGGTCGAGGCCGCGGCGACCGGCGACGGCGGCACCGGCTTGCCTTCCAGCGCCGCCTTGGCGCGTGCCGCCTCCTCGGCGCGCGCGCTGGCGGCCAGCTCGGCATCGGACATCGGCACTTCCTTGCCGGGCAGCAGCGTGTAGAAGTCGTACTGCGTCGGCTGGCCGCTGGCCGGCTTCGCGGGCTGCGTCACCGCCGGCTTGGGCAGTTCGGCCGGCGCGTCCACGTCGGCATCGGCCACCGGCGCCGGCTGCGCGTCCGGATTGGGGCGCGGGCCGGCGCGCAGGAAGCCGTCGCCTTCCTTCTTGAACAACCCGGGCGCGGCCAGGAACACCACCGCGGCGATCGCCGCGCCGGCGACCAGCCACACCCAGGCAGGCGTGCCGTTGCCGGTATTGCGCCGTGCCTGACTCTTACCGCGTCGTGCTGCCATGACTCGCTTTCTCTCCGATCACTGCGAAGGGCCTCGCGGCCCGTTACATCTTTTCCGGTGCGCTGACGCCGAGGATCTCCAGGCCGTTGGCCAGCGCCTGGCGCGCGGCCAGCGCCAGCGTGAGCTTGGCGTTGCGCTCGCCGGCATCGTCCACCAGCACCGGGGTGCCGTGATACCACGTGTGGAATGCATGCGCCAATTCACGCAGGTACTGCGCGACCTGGTGCGGTTCCAGGGCCTGGCCGGCGGCCTCGACCACTTCCGGGTAGCGCGACAGCTCGATCATCAGCCACAGCGAGGTCTCGTCGTCCAGGCGCGCGAGCTCGGCGATGCCGGCCGCCTGGTCGTAGTCCAGGCCCTTCTCCTGCGCCTGGCGCAGCAGGCTGCACACGCGCGCATGCGCGTACTGCACGTAGAACACCGGGTTATCGTTGCTCTGCTGGCGGGCCAGGTCGATGTCGAAGGTCAGCTGCGAGTCCGGCTTGCGCGCGATCAGGAACCAGCGCACCGCGTCGGCGCTCGTCTCCTCGATCAGGTCGCGCAGGGTGACGTAGCTGCCGGCACGCTTGGACAGCTTCACTTCCTCGCCGCCGCGCATCACCGTCACCATCTGGTGCAGCACGTATTCCGGCCAGCCCTGCGGGATGCCGACCTCCAGCGCCTGCAGGCCGGCCTTCACCCGCGCCAGCGAGCCATGGTGGTCGGCGCCCAGTTCGGTGATCGCGCGTTCGTAGCCGCGCTGCCACTTGGTCAGGTGGTAGGCCACGTCCGGCACGAAGTAGGTGTAGGTGCCGTCGGACTTGCGCATCACGCGGTCCTTGTCGTCGCCGAAGTCGGTGGTCTTCAGCCACAGGGCGCCGCCTTCCTCGTAGGTGTGGCCGGAGGCGATCAGCTTCTGCACCGCTTCCTCGACCTTGCCGTCCTTGTACAGCGAGCTTTCCAGGAAATAGATGTCGAAATCGACCCGGAACGCGGCCAGGTCGTGGTTCTGCTCGTTGCGCAGGTAGGCCACGGCGAAGCGGCGGATCGCCTCGAGGTCCTCCGGATCCCTGGCGCCGGTGACCAGCATGCCTTCAAGGTCGACCGTCTCGCCGGCCAGGTAGGCGCGGGCGACGTCGGCGATGTACTCGCCGTTGTAGGCCTCGGCCGGCCAGTCGGCGTCGCCGGGCTTGAGGCCGCGCGCGCGCGCCTGCACCGAGCGCGTCAGGTTCTCGATCTGCACGCCGGCGTCGTTGTAGTAGAACTCGCGCTTGACGTTCCAGCCGTTGGCTTCCAGCAGGCGCGCCAGCGAATCGCCGATCGCCGCGGCGCGGCCGTGGCCCACGTGCAGCGGCCCGGTCGGATTGGCCGAGACGTATTCCACGCCGACGGTATGGCCCTTGCCGGCCAGTCCGCGGCCGTAGTCGTGGGCCTGCTTGATTACTGTGACCACCTCGCGCTGGTAGGCGCTCGGGGCCAGGTGGAAATTGATGAAGCCCGGTCCGGCGATCTCCACGCGCGCCACGTCGTCGCTGGCGGGCAGCGCATCGACCAGCGCCTGGGCCAGGGCACGCGGATTGGTGCGGGCGGCCTTGGCCAGCAGCATCGCGGCATTGGTGGCGAAATCGCCGTGCTCGCGGGTCTTGGGGCGCTCGACCACGAAGTCCGGCGGCAGGGTGTCGGCGGGCAGGGTGCCATTGGCGCGCAAGGCTTCGATGCCTTGGCCAATCAGGGCGCGGAGTTGGGGTTTCACGTCGGGGTCTGCTTGGAGCAAGAAACGGGAGATTTTAACCGACCGGGCGAGGTGGGGCCCGGGGGACGGTTCAGCTGCCGGGGGACTCGGGAGATCGAGAGCGAGACTGCTCCCCCGGGCTTTTGCTTTTCGAGCCTCGAGCCCCGGGTTCCGGCACCTTCAGATCCAGCCGCGCGCGGCCATCGACACCGGCGGGCCGTCGCCGATCACGAAGTGGTCGAGCAGGCGCACGTCCACCAGGTTCAGGGCGTTGCGCAGCCGCTCGGTGACCGCGCGGTCGGCCGCCGACGGCTCCGGGTTGCCGGAGGGGTGGTTGTGGCCGACGATCACCGCCGCGGCGTTGTGGGCCAGGGCGCGGCGCACCACCTCGCGCGGATGCACCTCGGTGCCGTCGATCGTGCCCCGGAACATCTCCTCGAAGGCCAGGGCGCGGTGGCGGTTGTCCAGGAACAGCCCGGCGAACACCTCCTGCGGTTGCGCCCGCAGGCGCCGGGCGAAGTACTGGCCGGCGCTGAACGGATCATTCAGGGTGCTGCCGCGTTCCAGTTCGGCCGCCACGTGGCGCTGCCCCAGTTCCAGCGCCGCGGCCAGCTTGCAGGCCCGCGCCGGGCCCAGTCCGGGCAACCGGGCCAGTTCGGCCGGTGCGCGATCGAGCAGCCGCCGCAGCGGGCCATGCGCCTGCAGCAGGTCCCGCGCGGTCTGCACCGCGTCGCGGCCCTTCAGGCCCGAGCCGAGGAAGATCGCCAGCAGTTCGGCGTCGGACAGCGCGCCGGCGCCGCGGGCCAGCAGTTTTTCGCGGGGACGTTCGGTGGAGGGCCAGTCGCGGATGTGCATATGGCCAGATTGCCGCTGCTCATGCGCCCGGGGCATCAGGCCGCCATGGCGCTTGGGCTAATCTAGTTGTCCTTGAAACGGTAGGAAATCCCCGACGTGACCGGCTCCATTCAGGCACGCCCACTGGACGGACAGCGCGTGCTGCTGTGCGTCGGCGGCGGCATCGCCGCCTACAAATCCCTCGAACTGGTGCGGCGCCTGCGCGACGCCGGGGCGCAGGTCCAGGTCGCGATGACCGAGGGCGCGCAGCAGTTCGTGACCCCGCTCAGTTTCCAGGCCCTGTCCGGCCAGCCGACCCGCACCACGCTGTGGGACAGCGCGGCCGAGCAGGCGATGGGGCATATCGAACTGGCGCGCTGGGCCGACCGGGTGGTGGTCGCGCCGGCCACCGCCGACCTGCTGGCGCGCCTGGCGCACGGCCTGGCCGACGACCTGGTGACCACCTTGTGCCTGGCCACCACCGCGCCGCTGACCGTGTGCCCGGCGATGAACCACCGCATGTGGCTGCATCCGGCGACCCAGGCCAACCTCGCCACGCTGCGCGCGCGCGGCGTGCAGGTGGTCGGGCCGGAGGACGGCCCGCTGGCCGAAGGCGAATCCGGCCCTGGCCGGCTCAGCGAGCCGGACGCGATCGTGGCCGCGCTGGCGGACGCGGCCTCGGCCAAGGCCGCGTCGGTGCCTGCCGCACCCGCGGGGCGGCTGAAGGGATTGCGCGTGGTCATCAGCGCCGGCCCCACCTACGAAGACCTAGACCCGGTGCGCTACGTCGGCAACCGCAGCAGCGGCAAGATGGGCTATGCGCTGGCCGGCGCGGCCGCCGCACAGGGCGCCACGGTCGTGCTGGTGAGCGGGCCGGTGCACCTGCCGACGCCGCCCGGCGTGGCCCGCGTGGACGTGCGCTCGGCCGCGCAGATGCGCGAGGCGGTGCTCGGCGCGCTGCCGGCCGACATCTACATCGGCGCGGCCGCGGTCGCCGACTACACCCCTCGGCGCGTGGCCGACCAGAAGATCAAGAAGACCGGCGACACGCTGACGCTGGAACTGGTGCGCACCCCCGACATCCTGTCCGAGGTCGCCTCGCAGACCGGCACGCTCAAGCTGGTGGTCGGGTTCGCCGCCGAGACCCACGACGTGGAGAAGTACGCGCGCGGCAAGCTGGCCGCCAAGCACCTGGACCTGATCATCGCCAACCAGGTCGGCATCGCCGGCGGCGGTTTCGAGAGCGACGACAACGCCGCCACGGCCTATTGGCAAGGGGGCGAGCGGGCGTTCCCGAGCAGCAGCAAGACCGAACTGGCCGAGCGGCTCCTCGACCTGATCGCCGAGAGGCTGCAGGCATGAGCGCGCCCCAGCCGTTGCAGGTCAAGCTGCTCGACCCGCGCTTCGGCGACGCCTGGCCGCTGCCGGCCTACGCCACCGAGGCCAGCGCCGGCATGGACCTGCGCGCCGCCCTGGAGGCGCCGCTGGCATTGCAGCCGGGCGACGCCGCGCTGGTTCCCAGCGGCATCGCCATCCATGTCGCCGACCCCGGCCTGTGCGCGATCGTGCTGCCGCGCTCCGGGCTCGGGCACCGCCACGGCATCGTGCTCGGCAACGGCACCGGCCTGATCGACGCCGATTACCAGGGGCCGCTGCTGATCAGCGTATGGAACCGCGGCCGCGAGGCCTTCACGATCGAGCCGGGCGACCGCATCGCCCAGCTGGTCGTGATGCCGATCGTGCGCGTTGCCTTGCAGGTGGTGGATACTTTCGCCGACAGCGCACGAGGAGCGGGTGGATTCGGCCACACCGGCGTGCGCTGACAGGGGATCGTCACCATGAGCAAGGCACACGAAGGCAGGCTCCGGCCTGCTGAGTTGCGCAAGGCTGCGCCGCTGCTGGCGGTGCTGCTGGTGTTGCTGGCCGGTTGGCTGGGCTGGAGCGGCTACGCGCAATGGCGCGCGGACGCGACCGCCGAGCGGGTCCGGCAGGCGCGCGACCAGGCCGTGGACGGCGTCGCGCAGGCCCTGGCCGCGCAGACCCGCCAGCTCGATGCCTTGCTCAAGGACGCCCGCGTGGCGGCGGCGCTGGCCGGCGGCGATGCCTCGGCCGCCGCCGCCGCGATCCACGGCGGGTTCCCCGGTGTCCAGGACGTGCAGGTGCTGCCGGCCGACCTGGCCGATGCCTACGCCCAGCCCGAGCGCTTCGGCTATGCCCGGCTGGCGCTGCTGGAAGGCGCGCAGGCGAGCGGGCAGGCGATGGCGCAGGTGGTGCGCGACGGCGGCAAGGCGCAACTCGGCGTGGCGGCGCCGGTCGCGCTGGGATCGGCGCCGGCGCTGGTCTACGCGCGCCTGCCGCTGTCGAAGCTGACCGCCCCGCTGGAAGGGGTCGATCTGCCGTCGCAGGCCTACCTGGCGCTGCGCCAGGGCGGCTACAACGTGGTGGAAAAGGGCGTTGCCGCCCTCGGGGCCGGCGGCGAATCGATGGCCCGCCCGGTCGGCAAGAGCGGGCTGCGCATCGCCGCGGCGACCGAAGAACCCGACAGCGGCCCGCTGGGCATCGGCGCGCTCCCGAGCCTGGTCGTCGCCGCGCTGCTGGTGCTGGTGGCGGTCCTGGTGATGGCCCTCGAGCGCGGCCGCATCCGCCTGGCGCGGGGCCGTCCGGACGCGGGCGGCGACCAGGATGCACCGACCTTGCGCGAGGCCATGCAGGAAATACCGGCGGCGCCTGCCGCCGGCGCTCCCGAGGCGGAGCAGAAGCCGGCGCCAGCGCCGGTGCAGGTGGCGCCGGGCATGTTCCGCGCGTACGACATCCGCGGCGTGGTCGGCAAGGAACTCACCGCGGGCGTGGCCACGTTGATCGGCCAGGCCATCGGCAGCGTGATGCAGGCGCAAGGGCTGCGCGAAGTCGTGGTCGGCCGCGACGGCCGGCTGTCCGGGCCGGAGCTGTCGGGCGGGTTGATCGAAGGCCTGCGCCGTGCCGGCTGCCGGGTGATCGACATCGGCCTGGCGCCGACCCCGGTGGTCTACTTCGCCGCCCATCATCTGCATGCCGGCAGCTGCGTGGCGGTGACCGGCAGCCACAATCCGCCGGAATACAACGGCTTCAAGGTCGTGGTCGGCGGCGAGACCCTGGCCGGCGAGGCCATCGCCGAGCTGTACCAGCGCATCAGCGAGGGCCGCCTGCATCGCGCCGAAGAACCGGGCGCGCTGGAACAGCGGGACGTCGGCGACGACTACATCCAGCGCATCGCCGACGACGTGCAGCTGGATCGCCCGCTCAAGGTCGTGGCCGATGCCGGCAACGGCGCCGCCGGCGAGATCGCGCCGCGCCTGCTGGAGGCGATCGGCGCCGACGTCATTCCGCTGTACTGCGACATCGACGGTACCTTTCCCAACCACCATCCCGACCCGAGCGAGCCGCACAACCTCGACGACCTGGCGCAGATGGTGCAGCGCTTCGACGCCGACCTCGGCATCGCCTTCGACGGCGACGCCGACCGCCTGGGCGTGGTCACCCGCGAGGGCGCGATGGTGTACGCGGACCGGCTGCTGATGCTGTTCGCCGCCGACGTGCTGCAGCGCAATCCCGGCGCGCTGGTGATCTACGACGTGAAGTGCACCGGCAGGCTGACCGACTTCGTGCTGCGCAACGGCGGCAGCCCGATGACGTGGAAGACCGGCCACTCGCTGATCAAGGCCAAGATGCGCGAGACCGGCGCCGAACTGGCCGGCGAGATGAGCGGCCATTTCTTCTTCAAGGAACGCTGGTACGGGTTCGACGACGGCCTGTACGCGGCCGCGCGCCTGCTCGAGATCCTGGCGCAGCGCGAGGAGCCGCTGTCGGAGATCCTGGCCGAGTTGCCGTCGAGCGTGGCGACGCCGGAGATCAAGGTGCCGGTCGAGGCGTCTCCGCATGCGCTGGTGGAGCGCTTCGTCGCTGCGGCCAGCGCCGAGGAGGGAGGCGCGTTCGCCGGTGCGCGCCTGTCCACGGTCGACGGGCTGCGGGCCGATTTCGCCGATGGCTGGGGCCTGCTGCGCGCTTCCAACACCACGCCGGTGCTGGTGCTGCGCTTCGAGGCCGACGACGAGACGGCACTGGCGCGGATCCAGGAGGTGTTCCGTGCGCAGTTGCGGCCGCTGTTGCCGGACGGGGCGGTGATGTTCTGAGTGCGGCGGGGGATTGCGGGTGTGCTTCAGTTCGCACGCGATCCCTTTACCGCCATTCCCGCGAAGGCGGATCGCCACTTGCAAACTACTCGCTCGCACGGCGAGCGTCGTCAGGCTATGCCCGATGCCCGGGGATCGAAGATCCCGCGTCTTTCACGCACTCCTACCGCCCACGCCTTCTCTCGCCGTCATTCCCGTTCTCGCGAGGACGCCGGGGCTCCTGCTTGCGGTTCCCGGTCGTCGCGAACGGCGCCTAGCCCCGGGCAGGCACGTCCGGGATTCCGGCCGACGCGCCCTTCAACGCCCGGTAGCGCTGCAGGATGCCGTCGATCTCGCCATCCAGTTCGCGGCGCTGGCGCTCGAAATTCGCCTGCATCTGCTGTTGCCACACCAGCGCGGCATGGCGCTGGCGGATGTCGCCGGCGAGCTTGTCGCTGACCTTCTGCCCGGCCAGCTCGCGTTCGCCGGCGCTGCGCAGCAGGGTCACCAGGTCCTCGCGCAGGCTGGCGACGTTGTAGCGCGCGGTGCGCACGTTGTTGTCGATGATGGTGGTGCGCTCGTTGAACACGCGGCGCAGGTCGTCCTCGGTCTGGTAGGACATCAGCATCGCCTGGTCGGTACGCTTGCGGGTCTGCTCGGCGGCCTCGTCGGCGCGGCGCTGGGCTTCGGCCGCGGCGGCGGCGGCGCGCTCCTCGGCGTTGAGCGCGCGCTCGACCTCGGCGCTGCGCAGGCCGCTCCTGGCGTTGAACTCGTCGCGGGCCTGGTTCACGGCTTCCGGGGGCAGGGTGTCGCTGCAGATGCGCTGGCCGTCCTGGTTCCAGCAATACAGCTTCTTGTTCGCCGCCGGCTTGTCCTGCGCGGCCGCGGGAACGGCCATGCAGGCGACCAGCGCGGCACCCAGCGCCGCCCGGCGGGATTGGTTCGACCTCATGGCAGCCCCCTGCTGTCTGTCGGTTTGCGTCCCCGCGCACGGATGCGCGGGGCGCGCGATTACGCGTCGGTTCCGTAGCGCCCGCGGTAGGCCAGCAGCGGCTCGCGGAAGCCGACAAGGTCGGCGTTTCCGGCAGCGAATGCAAGCAGGTCGCCCAGGTTGGCGACC
This sequence comes from Pseudomonas sp. Hp2, assembly GCF_006386585.1. NCBI lineage: Bacteria > Pseudomonadati > Pseudomonadota > Gammaproteobacteria > Pseudomonadales > Pseudomonadaceae > Pseudomonas > Pseudomonas sp. Hp2. Next base: position 7,401 of record NZ_VAHJ01000009.1, on the reverse strand, counting down.
GCCACCACCGGGATGCCGGCCTCGGCCGCCACCGCCTGTGCCGCCGAGCGGCGGTCGTCCTCGGAGGCGATCTCCTGCCGGTCCAGCGCGACCACGATCGCGGCCGGGGTGCCGCCGGCGGCGCGGATGATCGCCAGCGCTTCGCGGATCGCGGTACCGGCGGTGATCACGTCGTCGACGATCAGCACCTTGCGCCCGGCCAGCGGCGCGCCGATCAGGGTGCCGCCTTCGCCATGGTCCTTGGCCTCCTTGCGATTGAACGCCAACGGCAGGTCGCGCCCGCGCCGGGCGTATTCGCAGGCCAGCGCGGTCGCCAGCGGGATGCCCTTGTAGGCCGGCCCGAACACCAGGTCGAACTCGAGCCCGGCCGCGTCGATCGCGTCGGCGTAGCACTGCGCCAGGGCGGCGGTGCGGGCGCCGGAGTCGAAGCGCCCGGCATTGAAGAAGTAGGGGCTGACGCGCCCGGACTTCAGCGTGAACTCGCCGAAGCGCAGCGCATCGGCGTCCAGGGCCAGCTGCAGGAAGCGGTGGCGGTGGTCGGACATGGAGAAGAATTCCGGAGTGGGGTTCTGGATGCGCGAAAGCATAGCGGGTCCGGGCGCCGGGGGCCGAATGGGGTACGCTTCCGCGAATCCCCATCTCCAATCGCCGTCCCCATGCGCATCATCAGTTTCAACGCCAACGGCCTGCGCTCGGCCGCCAGCAAGGGCTTCTTCGAATGGTTCGCCGGCCAGCAGGCCGACGTGCTTTGCGTGCAGGAGACCAAGGCCCAGGAGCACCAGCTGGCCGGGCCGGAATTCCTGCCGGCCGGCTACAAGGCCTGGTTCCGCGACGCCACCACCAAGAAGGGCTACAGCGGCGTGGCGATCTATGCCAAGCGCGAGCCGGACGAGCTGCGCACCGCGCTGGGCTGGCCGGAATTCGACGAGGAGGGGCGTTACCTGGAGGCGCGCTTCGGCAACCTGAGCGTGGTCTCGTTCTACATCCCGTCCGGGTCCTCCGGCGAGCTGCGCCAGGGCTACAAGTTCCAGGTGATGGACTGGCTCAGGCCGATCCTCGACGAATGGCTGGCCAGCGGCCGCGACTACGTGCTGTGCGGCGACTGGAACATCGTGCGCAGCCGGCTCGACATCAAGAACTGGACCAGCAACCAGAAGAACTCCGGCTGCCTGCCGCCCGAGCGCGACTGGCTCAACGGCCTCTGCGCCGATCTCCCGGAACAGGCCGACCTCGCCGCCGGGCGCGGCTGGGTCGACAGCTACCGCGCGCTGCATCCCACCGGCGAGGACTACACCTGGTGGAGCAACCGCGGCGCGGCGCGCGCCAACAACGTGGGATGGCGCATCGACTACCAGTTCGTGACCCCGGGGCTGCGCGAGCGGCTGCGGAGCTGCTCGATCTACCGCGAGCAGCGCTTCTCCGACCATGCGCCGTTCACGGTGGACTACGCGCCGTGAGCCAAGCCGATCCCGCCGCGGGCGCACAGCCGGTCTCCTACAAGGGCTGGCAGGGCATCCGCCGTGCCTTCGCCACGCCGTCCGCGGCGGCCATGGCCTTCCTCGGTTTCGGCAGCGGCCTGCCGTTCCTGCTGATCGCCTCGCAGACCCTGTCCACGCGCCTGCGCGACGTCGGCCTGGACCTGGGCAGCATCGGCCTGATCAGCCTCGCCAGCTTCTTCTACCTGCTCAAGTTCCTGTGGGCGCCGCTGATCGACCGCTACGCCTTCCCGCTCACGGCGTTCCTGGGGCGCCGCCGCTCCTGGCTGCTGGTATCGCAGCTGGGCGTGATGGCGGGGTTGTTCGCGCTGGCGTTCTCGCGGCCGGACCTGGGCGTGGCCGGGCTGGTGGCCTGGGTGCTGGTGGCCTCGTTCTGGGGTGCGACCCAGGACGCGGTGGTGGACGCCTACCGCATCGAGATCGCCCCGGAAAGCGCCCAGGCCGCTTTGGCCGCCACCTATACGCTGGGTTACCGGATCGGCCTGATCCTCGGCGGCGCCGGCGCCCTGTACCTGGCCGAGTTCCTCGGCTGGAGCTGGGCCTACGTGGCCATGTCGGGGCTGATGCTGCTGCCGGCCGCCACCACCCTGGCCTGCCGCGAGCCGGTCGCGCCGGAGGCGACGGTGGCGCGCCGGATCGACGTGGTCGGCGCGTTCTGGCAGCCGGTCGGCAGCTTCTTCGGCAGCAATGGCGTGGTGCTGGCGCTGGCGCTGCTGCTGTTCGTCGGCCTGTTCAAGTTCCCGGACCAGGTGATCGGGGTGATGGCCGGGCCGTTCTACCTGGATTCGGGCTACACCAAGGCCGACATCGCCACCGTCTCCAAGCTGTTCGGCGTGTGGATCGGCATCGTCGGCGCCTTCGCCGGCGGCGTGTGCCTGGCGGCGTTCGGGTTCCGCCGCATGCTGCTGGTCGCGGCCCTGGCGGTGGCGTTGTCCAACGTGGCCTACCTGTTGATGGCGCAGCACCCCGGCCAGGAGTGGGCGTTCTTCGCGGCGATCGGTGCCGACAACCTGTCGCAGGGGTTCGCCGGCACCGTGCTGGTGGCGTTCATGTCGTCGCTGACCGACCGCAACTTCACCGCGACCCAGTACGCCCTGCTGGCATCGCTGGCCAACCTGCCCGGCAAGTTCGTCGGCGGCGCGTCCGGGTTCATCGTCGAGGCGACCTCCTACAGCACCTTCTTCGTCCTGAGCGCGTTGACGGTGATCCCCACGCTGCTGCTGCTGGCGTGGCTGTGGCCGCATATCCGCGAACGCTCTTCGCCCGGCAAGGTGGCGGATTGAAAGACGCTGCCCAGTTGCCGATCATGCGCACCGGGGGATCCGGTACGTCGTCGCTGGGGAGTGACATGACCGATCTGGTGTTGCGCGACATCGACCCGATGCTGGTGGACCGCATCCGGCGCATTTCCGTGGCGCGGGGCTGGACCCAGTACCAGACGGTCGTCAATCTGCTCGAACAAGGGCTGTTCGCCAGCGAACAGGAAGTCCATGGCGGACTGCGGCACCCGGAAGTGGATGCCCTCGCCGAGGCGATCGCCGCGCTCAAGGCCCTGCCGGCCGGCAGCGATTTCTGATCCGTGCGGTCCCTGCGCGGGCAGGGACGGGCTATTGCGCATCCGGCCCGGCGCGGCTCAGGCCGGATGGATCGCGCCCAGGATGCGCGGCCCGCGCGCGCCGCTGACCGAAGGCAGGTTGGCTGGGCGTCCTGCCAGCGCCTCGGCGGCCAGCCAGGCGAAGCCCATCGCCTCCATGTAGTCCGGGTCCAGCCCGTGCGCCGCGCTCGACTCGACCACCGTGCCCGGCATCCGGGCCGCCAACCGGGCCATCAGCACCGGATTGCGCACGCCGCCGCCGCAGACCAGGACCCGGCGCGTATCCTGCTGCTGCCGGTGCAAGGCCTCTGCGACGGTCGCCACGGTGAGTTCCAGCAACGTCGCCTGCACGTCGGCGGCGGCACGCGGCGTCGCCCCCAGGCGCGCCTCCACCCAGTCCAGGTGGAATTGTTCGCGGCCGGTGCTCTTCGGCGGCGGCAGTGCGAACCAGGGATCGGCGAGCAGGCCCGACAGCAGCGCCTCGTCCACCTGGCCGCTGGCCGCGAACGCGCCGCCGGCATCGAATGGTTGCCCGAGATGCCGCTGGCACCAGCTGTCGAGCAAGGCATTGGCCGGCCCGGTATCGAAGCCGAGGACGGTGCCGGTGCGCGGGATCAGGGTGAGGTTGCCGATGCCGCCCAGGTTCAGCACGGCCCGGTCCTCGTGCGCGGCCCCGAGCATCGCCAGGTGGAAGGCCGGCATCAGCGGCGCGCCCTGGCCGCCGGCAGCGACGTCGCGGCGGCGGAAATCGGCCACCGTGGTGATCCCGGTCAGCTCGGCGATGCGGTGCGCATCGCCCAGTTGCCAGGTGAATGCCGGATCGGCCAGCGGGCGGTGCCGCACGGTCTGGCCATGCGAGCCGATCGCGCGGATGCGCGCGCGGTCCACCCCGCTCTGCGCGATCAGCCGGTTCGCCGCCTCGGCGAACGCGATGCCGACCTGCGCATCGAGCCGGCCCAGCACGTCCAGCGAGCCGGCATCGCCGCCCTGGCCGAGGGCGACCAGTTCCTCGCGCAGCGCCGGCTGCCAGGGCGCGGTCAGTCCGTCGACCAGTTCGCAGCGCGGACCGTCGCCTTCGTGGAAGCGGACCAGCGCGGCATCGATGCCATCGGCGCTGGTGCCGGACATCAGGCCGATGAAGAAGGGAGCGGATGGCATGCGTGGACCGGGCAGGGGAGACGGCGCAGCTTCGGCCCGCGCGCGCCTCGGGTCAATCGCGGCGGATGGCGGCAAGCACCGGACGCGCGCTGCGCCCGGCGGCTCTTCAACCGCGGCTCTTCTCGCCCTTGCGGGCCGGCTTCTCGCCGCCGGCGTCGGCGAACATCAACTGCTCCATGCCCTTGATGCGGGCCATCGCCGGCGTGGTCTGGGCGCGGAACGCGGCCAGCTCGGCGCCCTTCAGCGGCTCCGGTGGCGGCATCGTCACCGACGCCGGGTTGCGCTGGGTGCCGTTGACGCGGAATTCGTAGTGCAGGTGCGGGCCGGTCGCCAGGCCGGTCATGCCGACGTAGCCGATCACCGTGCCCTGGTTGATGCGCTGCCCGGCCTTGACCTTGCCGAAGCGCGACATGTGCCCGTACAGCGTGCTGTAGCCGCGGCCATGGTCGAGGATCACCACGTTGCCGTAGCCGCGCTGCTGGCCGACGAACTGCACGCGCGCGTCGCCGGCGGCCATGATCGGCGTGCCCGACGGCGCCGCGTAGTCGATGCCCTTGTGCATCCGCATCGTGCCCAGCACCGGGTGCTTGCGCGCGCCGAAGGTCGAGCTGATCCGGCTGTACGCCACCGGCATGCGGATGAAGCTCTTCTTCAGCGGGCGGCCGTTGATGTCGAAGTACTCGGCCGGCTTGCCGGCGCGCTCGAAGCGGAAGCCGGTGTAGGTCTTGCCGCCCGTGGTGAACGTGGCGGCCAGGATCTTGCTGGTGTCGATGCGCTCGCCTTCGCGCCAGGTCTCGTCCATCACCACGCTGAAGCGGTCGCCCGGCTGCAGGTCCTTGTCGAAGTCGATGTCGTACTTGAAGATCTCGTCGGTCATCGTCGCCACCGCGGACAGCGGCAACCCGGCCTTGCCGGCGGCGGCGTAAAGCGAACTGGTGATCTCGCCGCTGGTGACGACGGTGCGGGTCACGGTCGCACGCTCGGTCACCTTCTCGCGGATCGCATCGCCCTGCAGCTGCAGCTCGATCCGGTGGCTGGGATCGCGGTCGAACCGCAGCGCCCGCAACTGGCCCTGCTTGGGCAGGTCGAACGCCAGTTCGGCGCCGGGGCGCAGCTTGGTCAGCACGTCGCGGACGCCCGGGTGCTCCAGCACCTGGTACATCACCACGGTCGGGATGCCCAGCTCGCCGAACAGGCTGCTCAGGGTCTGGCCCGGCTTGATATGGACGATCTGCCAGCTGTCGCTGTGGGCCGGAGCCTTCTCGGCCAGCGACAGCGGCGGCAACGGCAGCGGCAGCGTGGAACGGCTGGCCAGCGACGGGTCGATCGCGTTGGAGAAGCCCGGCACGATCGTCGCCACCAGGGCCCCGATGGTCGCGAACAGGCTGGCGTGGATCCAGTGGCGGCGCGTCCAGCGCTCGTTGAATGCGGCGGGGAGATGCTGCTTGAGCCTTCGATGCAGGGCCGTGTCGTGGAGGACGTGGAGGCGTTCCCGGATGCGCTGTTTGCGTGCGCGGCCCTGTTCGGAGTTATGCATCTACCGGTTCCTCTGCTCGAAGCGCGAGCTCAAACGCCGGTACCATAGAGACCCATCAACAGCGCGTCAAACCATTGAGCCTGTTCATTTTTTGCCTTGTCGTCGAATTAACCCCCGTTTAACATCGCCGGCGATTTTGTGCGGCGCAGCGCCGCTGGAGCCCTCCTTTGTCCTCGATCGCAGATTCGCTCGCTCTCATCGGCCGCGGCGCCGACGAGATCCTCAAGCCCGAAGAGCTGGAAACCCGCCTGAAAAGCGGCCGCCCGTTGCGGGTGAAGGCCGGTTTCGATCCCACCGCGCCCGACCTGCACCTGGGCCATACCGTGCTGCTCAACAAGATGCGGCAGTTCCAGGACCTCGGCCACCAGGTGATCTTCCTGATCGGCGACTTCACCGGCATGATCGGCGATCCCACCGGCAAGAACGTCACCCGCAAGCCGCTCACCCGCGAGGACGTGCTGGCCAACGCCCGCACCTACGAGGAGCAGGTCTTCAAGGTGCTGGACCGCGGGCGCACCGAGGTCCGCTTCAACTCCGAATGGTTCGGCCGGATGAACGCGGCCGACATGATCAAGCTGGCCGCGCAGCACACCGTCGCGCGCATGCTCGAGCGCGACGACTTCGCCAAGCGCTTCGCCGCGCAGCAGTCGATCGCCATCCACGAGTTCCTCTACCCGCTGGTGCAGGGCTACGACTCGGTCGCCCTGGAGGCCGACGTCGAACTCGGCGGCACCGACCAGAAGTTCAACCTGCTGATGGGGCGCGGGCTGCAGGAGCACCATGGCCAGCCTGCCCAGGTCGTGCTGACCATGCCGTTGCTGGAAGGCCTGGACGGCGTCAACAAGATGAGCAAGTCGCTGGGCAACTACATCGGCATCAGCGAGCCGGCCATCGACATCGTCACCAAGGCCATGAAGATCGGCGACGACCTGATGTGGCGCTGGATCGAACTGCTCAGCTTCGAGATCTCCGCCGCCGAGGCCAAGCGGCTGCGCGGCGACGTGGAGAGCGGCCAGCTCAACCCGCGCGACGTGAAGCTGCGCCTGGCCCGCGAACTGGCCACGCGCTTCCACGACGCGGCCGCCGCCGAGCAGGCCGTCGCCGGCTGGCATGCGGTGGTCACCGGGCAGGGCGATACCTCGCTGCTGCCGCTGCAACAGGTCCAGGTGCCGGCGGAAGGCCTGCGCATCGCCGCGCTGCTGACCGCCGCCGGGCTGACGCCCAGCAACTCCGAGGCGATGCGCAAGCTCAAGGAGCGCGCGGTACGGGTCGAGGGCGAAGTCGTCGAGGATCCGCAGCGCCAGTTCGCGCCGGGTTTCGAGGGCGTGATCCAGGTCGGCAAGCGCAATTTCGCGCGCGTGGCGTTGGTGGCGGGCTGAGCGGCGGGCGGCGCGGAAAAATATTTCCCGCCGCCTCTTCCCAAGCGCGGCAAAAGCGCCCATACTTCCGCTCCTCCCGACACGGGCGCCTCGCAAAGCGCGGCAAACGGAAGGGTTCTCGAATCAACGACTTCAGCGACAAAGGTGTTGACGATTCGAGGAAGTGGCCGCAGAATGAGCGGCTCGCTTCGAGAGGGTCTTCGGACCGGATTGAAGCGGCGGCAACCTCCTCGGCGA
>NZ_VAHJ01000008.1:0-183660 GCF_006386585.1 Pseudomonas sp. Hp2 | reverse complement strand
ATTGCGCACCCGCGCCCCGGCATGCGATACGCTGTTCCATAGTGATCGGGGGATCGAGTTCATGGCCGGCGATTTCCGGCGCCGGCTGGGCCGGGCGGGGCTGGCGCAGTCGGTCAATCTCACGCGACGCATGAACGACAACGCGCACATGGAGTCATGGAACAAGTCGATGAAGTCGGACCTGTACCACCGTCGCCGCTTTGACAGCGATCGGACGCTACGCCTGGCGATCGGTGACTACGTTCACTTCTACAACCACCAGCGGCTGCATTCGGCGCTGGGTTACCGTTCACCCGTCGAGTTCGAACAATGCGACTAGCAAACGAGTGTCCACTTTTCCGTAGGAACTCCCAGCCGCTTCGCGGCTCGGCTTAATTCAGGCGTTAGCGCTCATGAACAGGTTTACGGCAGCGGTGATCTGTTTACTCGCCTTGGCGGCGTGCCATTCCCTGTCTGCCTATGAGCAGGACGTCGCTGGGTGTTACGTTGGCGCTGATAGCACTGGATACAACCGGTTGCGGCTTTGCCTAGACCACGAGGGTGGCTACTCCTCAGAGATCCGTGGAGATATTGGGGTCTGGGGCATCTCCCATGGGACATGGTCCCTGACAGACGATGTCATCACTTTCAGCCCGCTCTCGGAGACGGAGCAGCATGTCAGCATGTTTCGCTCGGCCAAACGCTCACGTCGGGGCGTACTCGTTCCGCTCGATGTGTCAGGCCAGCCGGCCTGGCCTAGGCTGGAGAGATCGCGGCATGAGCGCTAACAATTCATTCAAGCCGAAGCCGCTTCGCGGCTCGGCTTAATTCAGGCGTTAGGCATGCACACCATGCATCGTCTCTATCCGATAGCAGATGACTTTGAAGCAACCATTCGGATCCTTACGGAGGCCGAGGGTGGTCGTAAGACCGCGCCTTTCAACGGCATTCGCTGGGACTTTTCCTACGCTGAGGATAACTCTTCGGACCAGCTGTACATGATTTGGCCCGACTTTTATGACCCCAGTGGAGATAGCTTGCCCCCGAACGCTCCGCTACCTCTCGGCGTCGAGTTGCACGCCCGAATGACCGTCGTCGTTGAAGAGATGCGACAGCAAACGCATCGTACACGTATCAAGCCAGGTGTGGAGTTCTACTGCCATGAAGGCCCCAAACGGGTGGCTGTCGGTCGTGTCACACGTGTCACCGGACTACACAATGCACGCGCAGGTGAAGCCTAACAATTCATTCAAGCGTAACCCGCTTCGCGGGTCGGCTTAATTCAGGCGTTTGGTGGCAATGGAAGATTCCTGCAAATTGTTGCAACAACTCGAGCTTGCACTGTTAGATCCAGCTGGCCGCGCCGACCGCGCAGTTCTCAACAAGTTGATCGCGGACAATTTCGTTGAGGTCGCAGCTAGTGGTAGAACTTTCGGCAAGGGCGAGGTGCTTACGCGACTTCCAATGGAGATCGGCGTGTCGTTCCTGGTCGAAGACATGCGTGTCAATCTGCTTTCTTCCTGCGTTGGGCTTGTCACCTACTTGGCCACGCGCACTTCTAGCGGTGTATCGGCAACATCCAAGCGGTGCTCGGTCTGGCGTAACAATGATGGCTAGTGGCAGATGGTCTACCATCAAGGTACGGCGGCATAGGGCCTATGTATTGCCGCCTAACAGTTCGTTCAAGCCGAAACCGCTTCACTGGTCAGCCAAATTAAGGCGTCGAGCCTCATAGTCAGATTTCTCGCATTCGTGTTGTTCTTTTTAGTTATGTATTCGTTGCCGCCGGAGCACCCATGAACTCGTTGGAAAGCGTTTGGAAAGAACGCGAGGAACGCTTGTATCCCTCACTGTTCGGGCCGGTCTCGCGCGGGATATTTCCGCTCACCCATGAAACGTTCGCCGAGTTCGGCGAGGACGAGGTGGACCCAAGGTGGCTGCACCTGGGCGTCTTCGAGTTTTCTCCGACACCCGAGCGGGATTCCTGGCTGTATGCGACATCGGGCGGTTCCACGCCATGGGATACGGAGCCGGGGGACTTCGACCCCACGGAGTACTCCTGGCTCGGCGTCGAGTTCGTGGTGGAAGCGCCTGCGCAAGCCGAGTGGCCCATAAGGCTCCTGCGCAAAGTGCTCGCCTACCACCTGCTCCTGTGCATGGACAGGCTCGATGGCACGCCCCTCGACTACGGGCACCGCGTCCCCACGGGCCCGATCGGCGGCGAGCCGTCCACTCGCGTTAAGATCGTGGCCGTGGCCGAACCGGAACACTACCCTGCCCAGCAGCAGCTGGCGTCCGGCAAGTTCGATTTCCTCCACCTCGTCGGCATCACGGAGGCGGAGCGCGATTGGGCGCGCTCGCATTCCACGGCGGAACTCGTCGAGCTCCTTGCCAAGGCAGGCGCGTTCCCGGTCACGCAACCCACGCGCACATCGGTGATGGAGACGGAAGGCCGGCGATCCTAGGCAGCTCGGTTCCGGCACCAGGACGCCTAGGCTACCTTGCGTCCGGGAGCATGGATCATCGCCGAGGCACCTGCCACGGGTCACCGGCCCGATCACACCGCTTCAACGCAGGCTCCTGGCATCAGGCCATCCAATGGGCATGATTCCCGTATCTTCGTCAGCCATCACCGCGATCGGCTACGATCCCGCGACCCGGCGCATGAAGATCCGTTTCGTACTAGGACATACGTACGATTTCTGCCGGGTTCCCGCGCATGTGTTCCAAGGGCTTCTCCATGCGCGATCCAAGGGCACCTACTACAACGACCACATCCGGGACCGCTATCAGTGCTAAAGTCCCGACGGCTCGATCACGCTGGCGCCGTCTGGCGAAACGAGCCGGATCCAGACATCGGCACTCGGAAACGGACCTCCCGACATGACTTCAGTAGCTCAGGCCCCCATCAGCACCCCGGCAAAAGCGCTCGTGGTGTTCTTCGTCGTCTTCGGTGCGGTGCATCTCATCGACTTCGTCCTATATGGACAAGCCATGCGCAACCTCGTTGCCGGCATCGCCTTTGCCATGATGGCTTATGGGACGTACGCGAACGGCTTTTCCAGAGATACGCCCAACCGACGTGCCCGACAGGCGTCGCTTGCCGGTTGCGCGCTGTTCCTCGTATACCTCGCATTGCGCTACTTTGCGTAGGTACCCGGCGGTTGTTCCAGGCCGAGCCTCGCTTACCGCCCGGGCCAGGAATCGAGGCGATATCGCGGAGCTCGTTTTGTCTTCGGCTTGTTGATCGCAAAGGACGAGTATCGACAATGAAAGCGCTGCTTGTTTTTCTTTCGGCGGCCATCCTGGCCGGGTGCGCCACTGCCAAGAACTGGGCGGCAACCGGCGGCAGTCGCGCGGATGCGACCGTAAGGCTCTCTTACGAGTACGGCGCGCTCGAGAAGCCCCGCGCGGACGAGGCGCAGGCCCGCGAACTCGCCTTGGCACGTTGCCGGGCCTGGGGTTATACCGGGGCGGAAGCTTTCGGCGGGGCCATACAGCAATGCAACCTGCCGGACGGTACAGGTGGTTGCAATCGTTGGCTCGTCACCAAGGAATACCAGTGCACCGGCCCCGGATTGCCGGAACAAACCGGCAGGTGAGACGCCACCGGCATCCAGACTGACGCTGCTTGGCCGCCAGGGTCCGATTGGCAAGCCGACGACGAAGAGCGTTCATGGAAGCCAGGATGTTCGTCACCTTCGGTTGGCCGGGCGACCAGGGAGGATCTCCGCAGCGCACTGGCCTCCGCCGGGCGGTGTTCGCCGGCCACGGGGGTCCAACGGTTCACGCGCGAGTTCCAGCGCAACGCACGGGATACGGCGGCGCACCTTCGTCCGTGGCCGACTCCTGGATCACTCGAACAGTTCTCGACCGGCTCGGTATTGATCATGGCCCAGGTGCAGATCCGCCCCTATCTTGCAGAAGACTGGCCGCGCTTGTGCGCGATCCATGACGCGGCCCGGCTCGATGAGCTGCGCCTTTCCGCGGGCGAGGATTCCTTTCTCACGCTGGAGCACACCGCGGAGAACGAGGGGCTGTTTGCAGGAGAAGTGGCCGTGGCGCTCGTGGACGGCGAAGTACAGGGCTTCGTCGCCTACAGGCCGGACGAGCTGAGCTGGCTCTACGTGTCCCCGGCGGCCTATCGGCGCGGCGTGGGCCGCGCCCTGGTCCGGCATGTCCTAACCGCGTCGCGGCAGCCGCTGACCGTCGAGGTCCTCGAAGGCAACGAGCCCGCCTTGTCACTCTATCTCTCCGAGGGCTTCACGGTCGAGCGCAGGATTGCAGGCCGGCTCGAGGGCAACGAAGCGTTCCCCGCCGTGGGGTTGGTGCTGCGGCATCCAGGGCGCAGCGGCGACGAACCGGACGCGGCCATCCTGCCGTAGGATCCGGTGATCCCGTCCGTTTTCCTCTCACCCAAGCGATGACCATGACCACGATGCATAGACCGGAGGATGCGCCCGCCGCGTTCCAGGCTGCCTGGAATGCCCATGACATGGAGGCGCTCGGCCGTCTTTTCGATCGGGATGCCACGTTCGTGAATCGTTTCGGGCACTACGTCCGGGGCGTCGACGAGATCGTGGCGCTCCACGCTCCCATCCACGAAACGATCTATAGCGACTCCACGCTAGAGAACGAGCTGATCGATGTCGTCCACCTGGCGGATGGCGTCGCGGTCGTCCATTTCTGGAGCCGCCTGGCGACCGGCGCCGCACACCCGGCCGGCGCGCACCAAGTGGATACGCTGATCCTCGCGGTGCTGAGCCGGCAGGACGGAACCTGGCGCATCCGCGCCCTGGAGAACGTGACGCTCACGAATCCCCGGACCGGGGAGACGATCTTGCGGGACTAGCAACGATCCCCAGCCCCTCCGGTGGCCGGGCACGCACCTCGGCTCCCGATCGGCGATACTCGAACGGCCCGGCGTCTTCGAGGCCTCGTCTGCCGCTTCCGTCGTGGCTGCCGTTTACCGACCGGGCAGGCTTGGTGCGTATTGCCTACCAGGCCGGACGCACGGCCCCGGCATCAGGTTCACAGGAGGATTCATGCCGATCCATTGGACGCAGTCCACCGACACGGTCGACTGGGACGAGCTGTCCGAGCTCTATCGCATCGCGCCGCTCGGGACCAAGAGCGGGGAGTGGCTGAGGACCGCCTATTCGAACAGCATGTTCAAGTGCATCGCGTTCGACGAGGACAAGGTCGTCGCGGCCGGGCGCGCCGTGGCCGATGGCGTGGACTGCTCCTATCTTTGCGACATCGTGGTCCATCCCGCCTACCAGGGTTCCGGGCTCGGCAAGGAGCTTATCCGCAAGTTGATCGAGCTCTCCAAGGGCCACCGCAAGATCATCCTGTACGCGGTCCCCGGCAGGGAACCGTTCTACGAGAAGTTCGGCTTTCGCCGCATGAACACCGCCATGGCCATCTTTGCGGACCCGGCAAAGGCGGCCGCGGACGGGTATACGCAGTGACGCCCGTGGGCCCGGCCGGCGGGCGGCATCCCTCGGCTCGCGCCCGTGCGCACGTCGGCATGGCGTCGTCCCGAAGAAGTCCCCCCGGGCTCGCTCAGGAGCCCGGGCCGATGCTCCGGCGATCTTCGCGAACATGCGGGGTAGCGGATGTTCGCGGCCCTGGCCACCTTGCCTCGGAAGGTTGTTGGGCCACGAGGACATCATCCCGCGATCGCCAACCGCTCCTGGTGGTAGCGGCGCACCGCGGCGTACCACAGCACCGCCGCCAGGCCGAAGCCGGCGACGAGGTAGACCGCCCACGTCTGGCCGTCGATGGCTTCGTGGCGCGTCACCTTGAGCAGCATCTGGTTCTGAGCCAGGAACGGCACGGCGAACTGCCACAGCTGGGTCTTCAGCGGATACACCATCAGCGCGTAGCCGGGCAGCATCGGCAGCAGCATCAGCCAGGTCATGTGGCTCTGCGCCTCCTTCATGCTCTTGGCCGCCGCGGCGAGGAAGGTCAGCAGGGAGGTGCCGATGAACACCATCGGCAGCAGGATGAAGAGCATCTGCACCATCGCCAGGTAGCCGACGTTGAGCTGGCGGCCGATGCCGGTGGCGAACTGCGCGCTGAACTTGAAGGCGAGCAACGTCAGCAGCAGCGAGGCCATGCCGATCACGCAGGCCGCGGCGATCTTGCCGCTCACCACCGCGCTGCGCGGCGCGGGGGTCGCCAGCAGCGGCTCCAGCGAATGGCGCTCGCGCTCGCCGGCGGTGGCGTCCAGGATCAGGTAGGCGCCGCCGAGGAACGAGGTGATGATCAGCAGCACCGGCAGCAATGCCGACATCAGCGCATTGCGCTTGGCCTCGGCGGTGGCGAGGTCCTGGGTGGCGATGTCGACCGGCCGCGCGATCTGCGCGTCGATGCCGCGCGCCAGCAGGCGCAGCGCGCCGACCTGCTGGCTGTAGGCCGACAAGGCGGTCTGCAGGCGCGTGGTGGGGATGTCGGCGTCGCGGCGGGTGCTGTCCCGGATGATCTCGACCAGCGCCGGGCGGCCGCCGCGCCAGGCCTGCGCGTAGTCGTCGCTGATGCGCAGCGCCACGTCCACGTCCTGGTTGCGGATCGCGGCGGTGAGGTCGGACGGGGGATCGACCGCGTTCAGCCCCTGCGAGGCGAGGAACTGCACCAGGTTGGGGGCGTTGGCCTTGCCCACGACCGGGATGTCCAGCGGCTTGTCGACCTGGGTCTGCACGCGGCTCTCGGCCAGCCTGCCCATGCCGAGGATCAGCACCGGGTAGAGCAACGGCGCCAGCAACAGCGACAGCATCAACGTGCGATGGTCGCGCGAGATGTCGCGCAGTTCCTTGCGCATGACGGTCCACAACGTCGAAAACAGACTCATGCGTGCAGTCCCTCGTCGGAGCCGATCGCCTTGACGAAGGCGTCTTCCAGGTTGTCCTCGCCGGTGTAGCGGCGCAGTTCGTCGGCGGTTCCCGCGGCCACCACGGTGCCCTTGGCGATGATGACGATGCGATCGCACAGCGCCGCCACCTCCTGCATGATGTGGCTGGAGAAGATCACGCAGCGCCCTTCCTCGCGCAGCTCGTGCAGGAATCCGCGCAGCGCGCGCGTCGTCATCACGTCCAGGCCGTTGGTGGGCTCGTCGAGGATGACGTTGCGCGGGTCGTGCACCAGCGCGCGCGCGATCGCGGTCTTGGTGCGCTGGCCCTGGCTGAAGCCCTCGGTCTGGCGGTCGAGGATGTCGTCCATGTCCAGCGCCGCGGACAGGATCCGCGTGCGCTCGGCGATCTGCTCGCGGGTCATGCCGTGCAGCTCGCCGAAGTAGGCGATGTTCTCGCGCGCGGTGAGGCGCTTGTACACGCCGCGCGCGTCCGGCAGGACGCCGAGCCGGCGCCGCACCGCGATCGGGTCGCGGGCGGCATCGATGCCATCGACCGCGACCTGGCCCCGGTCGGGCGACATCAAGGTGTAGAGCATGCGCAGCGTGGTGGTCTTGCCGGCGCCGTTGGGGCCGAGCAGGCCGGTGATCTGGCCGTCCGCGGCATGGAAGCTGACGTCTTCCACCGCCTTCACCAGCCCGGTCCGGGTCTTGAACGACTTGTACAGGTGTTCGGCCGCGATCATGCGGTGGCCTCCTGGGCGACGAGGGCGGTCATGGTTCCCACCCGTTGAACGAGGTGAAGGCGGGCACGCGGCTGAGCGTGCCCACGCACTGCGCGTCGAGCGACTTCGCGTCGGCCTGGTCGATGAACTGCCCGATGAGCTTGGGGATGCAGCCCAGCGCCATCACGTTGTGCCCCTGCCCTGGCGCCACCAGGTGGCGGCCGTTGGGCAGGCCCTCGAGCACCCGCTCGGCGTAGCGCGGCGGCGTGACCGGATCGAGCTCGCCCGACAGCAGCAGGGCCGGCACGTCGCTGCGCAGCGGCTCGGTGAATCCGGCCGGGCGCGTGCCGGTGGGCCATGCGGGGCAGGCGGCGAAGAACATCTTGGCCACGTCCGGGCCGAACAGGGTCTGTTGCGCGCCCTCGGGGGCGCGGTAGCGATCGGCGTCCTCGGCGCAGATCACCGACCATTGCATCGCGCGGTTCATGGTGTCGCCGAACTGGCGGCTGGCCAGGCCGGCCAGCGACATCAGCGGCCCATAGCGCCCCTGTGCGGCTTCGTCGAGGATCAACGGCAGCAGGGAAGCGGTCTGCGGCGCATACGAGAACGCGAACGCCAGCCCGGTCACGGTGTCGGCGGTGACCTTGCCGCGTTCGATCTCCCCGGTGCCGGGATTGCGGTATTCCACATCGACCGGCGCCTGCCGCAGGCGCGCCATCACGTTGCGCAGCTGCTCGCGCGTATCGGTGGGAAAGCGCTTGGCGCAGGCCGGGTCGGTCCGGCACTGCTCCGCCTGCAGGCGGATCGCGTCCTCGAACGTGGTGGCGAACTCGCCGCCCACCACCAGGTCGTTCGGCGCCACGCCGTCGATCACGATCGCGCGGGTGTGCCGCGGATGGGCCGCCGCATAGTGCTGGACCACCCGCGTGCCGTAGGACACGCCGATCAGGTCGATGGTCTCCGCGCCTATCGCCTGGCGCACGGCATCGAGGTCGCCGACCGCTTCCGTGGTGGTGTAGAAGCGCGGGTCGGCCCGGCCCTGCAGCGAAGCCGCGCAGCGCCTTGCGTAGTCGGCGACCGCCTCCGCCGAGGCATCCTCCTCGTCCGGCGGCGACAGCGGCTTGCCGTCGGCGCCGGTGCAGGCGAGCGCGTTCGAGCCGCCGGTGCCGCGCTGGTCGACCAGGAAGATGTCGCGCTTCTTGCGCACCTCGGCCAGCGCCGGTGCGACCAGGCTCGCCGATTCGGTGGCCGACTGGCCCGGCCCGCCGGCGATGAAGAACACCGGGTCGGCCTCGCCGGGGCCGTCGCTGTCGGCTTCAAGCCAGGCGATCTTCAGGGCGATGCGGCGCCCTTGCGGCGCGGCGGGATTCTCCGGCACCTGCAGGGTCGCGCACTTCGCTTCGACGTTGCCCGGCGCCTGCGGATGGGTGAGCGTGCACGGCTGGAACTCCAGCGCGCCATGCCTGCGGGCGGCCTGCCCGGCCGCCGCACCGGCAGCGTCGGCGGCGGGCTTGGCCGTGGGCGGCGGCGCATGCGCCTTCCAGTAGCGATGGCCGACGAAGGCCACCACCACCAGCAGCGCCAGAACGAGCCTGATCTTCTTCGACATCTCCCGCGTTCCCCCTCTGCAGATTCCACAAGCCATGACGCGCAAGCGCGCCGGACGTGACGGCGCCGCACCGCCCTTTATCGCTCAATCCCCTCCGTCGAACAGGAATATCCGTTCGATCGGCTCGCCGAACAATGCTGCGATGCGGAAGGCCAACGGCAGGCTCGGATCGTACTTGCCGGTTTCCAGCGCATTGACGGTCTGGCGCGACACCGCCAGCCGCTCGGCCAGTTCCCCTTGCGACCAGCCGCTGGCCTCGCGCAGTTCGCGCATGCGGTTGTTCACGCGTAGCGGCTCGCGATGGCGATCTTGATGAAGCCGTAGCCGACGCACAACATCGGGAACACCCACAACATCGCCACGCTGGCCGGTATCGCGATCAAGCCCGCCGATTGCAGGAACCCCCCGGCCATGTAGACCGCGGCCACGCCCCCCGCGGCGATCGCCACCGATTCCAGTTCGATGCGACGCTGCATCTCGTCGGCATCGCGCATGAAGCGCGCCACCGCGCGGATCACCAGGACCACCAGCAAGGCCGGCAGCAAGGCCACCACGACGCGCAGCCAGGTCGGCCCGACGGCGTCGAGCAGGGGCCGCCACGTCGGCATGACGGCCACGTAGGCCAGCATCGGGGGCAGGAAATCGCGGTAGTAGCGCCGCGCCAGCGCCGGTGGCGCGGCGTCGCGCAACCATGCCGGCGCTCGCCACATCATCGCCGCCGCGGCGAGGAGGCCGATGCCGGCCCCGATCAGGCCGGCGCCTCGGCCGCTTCCCGGTGCGAGGTCCGCAACGCCGAAACCGAGCACCGCCAGCCCGGCGGCGAGCATCGCGATGGCGCCCCGACGGCCGGCGCTCACGAGCGTCGCTCCCACACGGCCCCGTGGAAGCCCGGTCCGGACAAGGCCATGCCGGCACCGGACGGCGCCGGCGGGCGCGATCCCGCGACGATGACGACCTCGCCTGCCGCCCGCGGCCACCCGGCCGCGACGTTGCCCGACGAACGATGCTTCATGGGACCTCCCTGTCAAGCGTACTTGACACGGAGGATGGGGCGGGATCGCCATCCTGTCAAGCGACCTTTACACCAGGTCGCCCCGGGAACGGCCAAGGCCGGCGCGCCTACTTGTTGCTGACGTACTTCTCGCGACGGATCTGCGCGTTCGGCAGCCCCGCCTGCTTCAGCGCCTCGAAGCAGGCGTCCACCATGTCCGGGTTGCCGCACAGGTAGGCGATGTCGCGCTGCGGGTCCGGCGCGAGTTCCGGCAGGAACTGCTGCACGTAGCCATGGCGCACGTCGGGGTGCGGGTGCTCCGGCAGTTCGCGCGAGAAGCACGGCATGTAGCGGAACCCGGGGTGCGCGTCGGCGAAGGCGCGGAAATCCTCGCCGTACAGCAGGTCCTGCGGCGTGCGCGCGCCCTGCAGCAGCACGACCTCGATGCCGCGCTCGCGCATCGCCTCGGCCAGCAGCGGCAGCATCGAACGGTAGGGGGTCACGCCGGTCCCGGTCGCGATCAACAGGTAGCGGCGGTTCTGGTCGCCCGGCATCAGGCAGAAGCGCCCGTACGGGCCGCTCGCCGACAGCTCCTGGCCGATGTCCAGGCTCTCGAACAGCGCGGTGGCCGCCCCGCCCGGGACGAAGCTGACCGCGATCTCCACGGCCTCGCCCGGCCCGAGCGCATGATCGTGGATGGTCGCCAGCGAATAGCTGCGCTTGGCCGCGGCGCCGTCGGCGTAGTGGAAATGCACCTGGATGAACTGGCCGGGCTGGAAGTCCAGCGGCTGCCCGTCGGCGCGGACGAACTGGTAGTGGCCGACCGTGGGCGCCAGCATGCGGCAGCCGACGAGCTTGATGGGGAATTGGGCGAGCACTGGAGAGGTTGGGACAGTCTGTTTCCGGGGCCGGGCCCGCGTGGCCTTCTATAATACCGGCTGCATTCCGGCGGCGCCGCCCATCCGGCGCGAGGACAACAGATTGAATTCTTCTATCGCAACCGGCGCGCCAGCGTTGCGCGTGCGCGACCTGCGCAAGACCTACGACAACGGCGTACAGGCCCTCAAGGGGGTCTCGCTCGACGTCGAACCCGGCGATTTCTTCGCCCTGCTCGGCCCGAACGGCGCCGGCAAGTCCACCCTGATCGGCATCGTCTCCTCGCTGGTGAACCTCAGCGAGGGCTCGGTGCAGGTGTTCGGCACCGACCTGTCGGCGCATCGCAGCGAGGCGATGCGGCTGATCGGGCTGGTGCCGCAGGAGATCAACTTCAACCTGTTCGAGAAGCCGTTCGACATCCTGGTCAACTACGCCGGCTTCTACGGGATGCCGCGCGCGGAGGCCAGCCAGCTGGCCGAGGCCGAGCTCAAGCGCGCGCACCTGTGGGAAAAGGCCCAGGTGATGAGCCGCACGCTGTCCGGCGGCATGAAGCGCCGGCTGATGATCGCCCGCGCGATGATGACCCGGCCGAAGCTGCTGATCCTGGACGAACCCACCGCCGGCGTGGACATCGAGATCCGCCGCGACATGTGGCGGGTGCTGCGCGAGATCAACGCCGCCGGCACCACCATCATCCTGACCACGCACTATCTCGAGGAAGCCGAGAGCCTGTGCCGCAACCTGGCGATCATCAACCACGGCCGCATCGTCGAGCAGGGCCCGATGCGCGCGCTGCTGGCCAAGCTCGACGTGGAGGGCTTCCTGTTCGACATCGACGGCGAGCTACCGGCGCAGCTGCCGGCCATCGACGGCACCTCGCTGGTCGCGCTCGACGCGCACACGCTGGACCTGGACATGCCCCGCGCGATGGACCTCAACCGCGTGTTCGCCGCGCTCAACGCGTCCGGCATTCGCGTGCGGTCGATGCGCACCAAGAGCAACCGGCTGGAGGAACTGTTCGTGCGGCTGACGGGCGAAGGCCGTGATTCGT
Source organism: Pseudomonas sp. Hp2 (assembly GCF_006386585.1). NCBI lineage: Bacteria > Pseudomonadati > Pseudomonadota > Gammaproteobacteria > Pseudomonadales > Pseudomonadaceae > Pseudomonas > Pseudomonas sp. Hp2. The sequence continues at coordinate 171,579 of NZ_VAHJ01000008.1, read as the reverse complement.
GATTCGTGACGGGCGATTCGCAAAAGCAGCCTCCCGCCACCTGACCGATCTCCACCGACGACGATGAACACTACGAATCACGAATCACGAATCACGAATCACGGTTCCCGCAACCTGACCGCGCTGGGCACCATCGTGCGCCGCGAGGTGCAGCGCATCCTGCGCATCTGGGGCCAGACCCTGGTGCCGCCGGCGATCACCATGACGCTGTACTTCCTGATCTTCGGCGGGCTGATCGGCTCGCGCGTCGGCGAGATGGGCGGCTTCTCCTACATGCAGTTCATCGTCCCCGGGCTGGTGATGATGAGCGTGATCCAGAACAGCTACGGCAACATCTCCTCCTCCTTCTTCGGCGCCAAGTTCGGCCGCCACGTCGAGGAGTTGCTGGTCAGCCCGATGCCGAACTGGGTGATCCTGTGGGGCTACGTCGCCGGCGCGGTGATGCGCGGGCTGATGGTCGGCGTGATCGTGCTGGTCATCGCGATGTTCTTCACGCCGGTGCGCATGCCGCACCCGCTGGTGACGCTGACCACGGTGCTGCTGGGCGCGACGATCTTCTCGCTGGCCGGCTTCATCAACGCGGTGTACGCGAAGAAGTTCGACGACGTGGCGATCGTGCCGACCTTCATCCTGACCCCGCTGACCTACCTGGGCGGCGTGTTCTATTCGGTGAAGCTGCTGCCGCCCTGGGCCGAGGCGGCCACCCACGCCAACCCGATCTTCTACATGGTCAACGCCTTCCGCTACGGCCTGCTCGGCAGCTCCGACGTGCCGCTGTGGGTGGCGTATGCGCTGATGCTCGGGTTCGTCGCGGTGCTCAGCGCGCTGGCGTTGTGGCTGCTGCGGCGCGGCGTGGGCCTGCGCAGCTGACCGGCATCGCAACGACGAAGAGAGCGACATGCGTATCCTGATCCTTGGCGCCGGCGGCACCGGCGGCTACTTCGGCGGGCGCCTGGCCCAGGCCGGCGCGGACGTGACGTTCCTGGTACGGCCCGGCCGCGCCGCGCAACTGCAGGCGGACGGGCTGAAGATCCGCAGCCCGCTCGGCGATGCCGACCTGGCCGTGCGGCACGCCGTGGCCGGGGCGCTGCCGGCGCTGGTCGCCGAACGCCCGTTCGACCTGGTGATCCTCAGCTGCAAGGCCTACGACCTGGAGGCCTCGATCGAGGCGATCGCGCCCGCGGTCGGCGCGGACACCACCGTGCTGCCGATCCTCAACGGCCTGCGCCACTACGACGCGCTGGACGCCCGCTTCGGCCGCGAGCGCGTGCTCGGCGGCTTGTGCTTCATCAGCGCGACCAAGGGCGAAGGCGGCGAGATCCTGCACCTGGGCAAGCCGGCCTCGATCACCTTCGGCGAGCGCGACGGCGGGGCCGACAGCGCCCGCGTGCGCGCTTTCGCCGCGGCCTGCGCGCAGGCCGGCATCGACCACACGGCCTCGCCGCGGATCGCCCAGGAGCAGTGGATCAAGTACACGTTCCTGTGCGCGCTGGCCGCGGCCACCTGCCTGGCGCGTTCGCCGATCGGCCGCATCGTCGCCACCGAGGACGGCCGCGCCTTCATCAACGGCCTGTACAACGAGTGCCTGATCGCCGCCGACGCGGCCGGCGAGCCAGTGCCGCTGGCCGCGCGCGAGAAGGCCCTGCTGACGTTGCTGCAGCCCGGCTCGGACCTGAAGGCCTCGATGCTGCGCGACCTGGAGGCCGGCCAGCCGGTCGAGGCCGAGCACATCGTCGGCGACATGCTGGCGCGGGTGCGCGAGACCGGCCGCAACGCGCCGTGGCTGATGGCCGCGAACGTGCACTTGCAGGCGTACCAGCTCGCGCGCGGCGGCTGAACCGCGCGCCCGGCCGACGTCCCGCGGGCCCGGGCGCGGCCCGGCCTTCGCGCGGTACTGACGGGCCCGGCCGGATGCTCTGGCTTCCTTCCGGTTGGGCCCGGCCATGAAGTTCCTGAGCGTCCTGTTCCGCGGCGGTCACGTGGTGATCCTGGGCTTCTTCGTGCTCTGCGCCGCGGGCCTGGTGACGATGGCCGCGATGGAGCTGTGGCACGGGCTCTCGCCCGGCGGCGACATGGCGGTCCGCATTCGCTTCAACGTGGTGCTGGAGGCGATCGGCCTGCTCACCGTGGCGCTGGTGACGCTGGAACTGGGCCAGACCATCTTCGAGGAAGAAGTGCTGCGCGACGTCAAGGTCAGCGGCCCCACCCGCGTGCGGCGCTACCTGTCGCGCTTCTTCGTGGTGATCGTGATCGCGCTGGCGATCGAGACGCTGGTGTCGATCTTCGAGCTGATGCACGACGATCCCGCCAAGCTGCCGTACGCGGCCACGACCGGCCTGTGCGCGGCGATGCTGCTGCTGGCCTGGGGCGTGTTCGTCCGGCTCAACCGCAGCGCCGAGGAGCTGGAGCCGGAAGCGATGGAGGAAGCCAAGCGCGAGGACCGCGACGTGGCCGAGTAGCGCCGTCGCCCCGCGGCGCGGGGCGGCTCAGGCCCCTGCGGCGGGCAGCGGCCTCACCGGCGTCGGCTTGCCGTCCGGGCCGAGCGCGATCATCACGAAATGGCCGCGCGTGCACAGCTTGCGCTCGCCGCTGAGCAGGTCCTCGGCGATCAGCTCCACTTCCACCCGGATCGAGCTGCGCCCGACCCCGACCACGCGGCCGATCGTCTCCACCATCTGGCCCTGGCGGATCGGCAGCTCGAAGTCCACCTGCTCCGAGCGCGCGGTCACCACGGTGTGGCGCGAATAGCGTGCCGCCGCCAGGAACGCGGCCTTGTCCATCCACGCCAGCGCCTGGCCGCCGAACAGCGTGCCCATGTGGTTGGTGTTGTTCGGGAAGACGATTTCCGCCATCCGCACCTCGGTGGGCGGCGCCTGTTCGGGGGTGTCCATGCGATGGGCCCTGGATCGGAGACGCTACGAGCTTACAGGCTGCCGCGCACGGCCGCCTCGACCTGGGCCGGCGACTGGAAACCGGGCAGCCGCGCGACCTCGGCCCCGTCCTTGAACAGCGCCAGCGTCGGGGTCTGGCGCAGGCCCAGGCCGCGGAAGAAGTCCTCGCCGATGTCCTCCAGCTTCACCTTCAGCAGGGTCAGGCCGTTAGCGGCCTCGCTGGCGGCGAACTTGTCCAGAGACATGTCGAGCATGCGGCAGCCCGGGCAATTGTCCTTGTTGAAGTCCACCAGCAGGCGCGGATGGGCCGCGAGCGCGGCGGCGTAGTCGTCAGGCGACGTGGCGGTAATGGTCTGCATGTTCGTGTGTGTCGTTGTTGTCGGGGCAGGTGGCGAGCACCTGCGCGATCCAGCGGTCGATGGCCTCGGCGTCGCGTTCGCCGTGCGGCATCTGCTCGATCGCCAGCCGCGGGAACGGGCTGGCGAAGAAGGCGGCCATGCGATGCACGGCGCCGCAGAAGTATTCCTCGCCCCACTGGGTCTCGCCGGTACCGAACACCGCCACCCGCGGCGGCTTGCCGGCCGCCTCGACCAGTTCGGCGATGAAGCGCTTCATCTCCGAAGGAGTGCGGCCGGCGTTGTCGGTCCAGGAGCCGAGTAGGAACAGGTCGTAGGCCTGGGCCGGCAAGGATGCGTCGGCCAGCGACTGCAGGTCGGTCTCGATCCAGTCCAGCGCGTGCCCCGCCTCCTCGCAGCGCGCGCGCACCCGGCGCGCCACTTCGCGCGTGTTGCCGCTGAGCGAGGCGAGGGCCAGCAGGATGTTCATAGGGGCGTGATTTGTGATTCGTGATTCGTGATTCGTAAAAGCCGATCCGGATGGCCGGTGCTTTTGCTCCTGCCCTTGCCAATCACGAATCGCAAATCACGAATCACGGCTCCTCAAAGATCATCGAATCCGTTGTCCGAGTTGGTCTTCTTGTAGCTGGCGTTGCGCATCTCGAAGAAGTCGGTCTTGGTCTCGGTGAAGTTGTCGGCGTAGGCCTTGATCCACGGCATCACGTTGTCGGTGGTCTCCGCGTACAGCTTCTCGATGCCGAGCATGCCGGCCATCTTGTTGGCGCGGTACTTCACGTAGCGGATCATCTCGTCCACGTCGATGCCGTCGATGCCGTCGAGCACCTCGCCGGTCCACTGCGTCTCCAGCTCGATCGCGTGCGCGAACGCCTTGTGCACGTAGTCGGTCAGCTCGTTGGTCTGCAGCTCCGGGTTCTCGCCGACGATGGCGCGGATCACCTCGCTGATGAACTTGGTGTGGGCCAGTTCGTCGCGGTTGATGAAGCTGATGATCTTGCCGGTGCCGGTCATCCGGTTCTGGCGCACCAGGTTGTAGAAGTAGGCGAAGCCGGAATAGAAGTTGATGCCCTCCAGGATCGAGGACTGGATCAGCGAGCGCAGCAGGGTCTCGGCGGTCTTCTCGCGCATGAAGTCGTCGTAGGACGCCATGATCGGCGCGTTGCGCCTGAGGATCGTCGGGTGGGTGCGGGCGATCTCGAACACCCGGTTCTGGTTGTCCAGGTTGGTGATCGAGGCCAGCACGTAGCTGTAGCTCTCGTTGTGGATCACTTCCTGCTGGCCGATGATCGCGGCGTTGGCGTGCGCGGCCGGGTCGGTGATGTACTCGGCGACGTTGTAGATGAAGCGCGTCTGCGGCGAGTCCAGCGTCGCCAGCAGGCCGATGATCGAGTCGTAGGCGTTCTTCTCGCGTCCCGACAGCTCGCCGTACTGGCGCGCGTCGATCTTCATGTCGACCTCGTCGGGGATCCAGAAGTTGGTCGACAGCTCCTTGTACGCCCGGTAGAAGGACGGGTACGGGATGTCGTTCCAGTTCAGGATGCCGCTGGTCTTGCCGTTGATGATGCCGGTCGAACGGTTCGGGTTGCGCGGCTCGAGGATCTTGATGCGATCGAGCGGGGTGGCGGACATGGATGCTTTCTCGTGTTTCAGGTTGCGCGCGGCAACTGGAGGAAAGCCCCCCTGAGTCAGGGGGGCGCGCGCCGCAGGCGCGGGGTTGTGGGTGCTGATGGGACGGGGCCCGCGGTTCGCAAAGCGAACCGTGGGGAGCGACAGCGCGGATGCGCTGTCAGCTCGAACACCATTCGCACTCGCTGATGTCGATGTCGTTGGAACGCACGTAGTAGGTGGTCTTCAGGCCTTCGCGCCAGGCGGTCATGTGCAGCTCCAGCAGGGTGCTGGCGCGGATGGTCGACGGCACGTAGAAGTTGAAGCTGATCGACTGGTCGACGTGGCGCTGGCGGCGCGCGTTCTGGCGCACCGAGGCGAACTGGTCGACCTTGTAGGCGCCCTTCTCGTAGTACGGCCAGGTCTCCAGCGACAGGCCGGGCGCGGCGACCGGGCGGCGGAAGTCCTTCTTCTCCTCGTAGTAGAACGCCGAGTAGATCGGGTCGATCGAGGCGGTCGAGCCGGCGATCTGCGCGGTGCTCATGTTCGGCGCGACGGCGACCATGTAGGCGTTGCGCACGCCGTTGACCGCCACCTGCGCGGCCAGGTCCAGCCACTGCGGGCTGTTGTAGCCGCGGTCGCGGAAATAGGCGCCGGTATGCCAGTCGCTGCCGCGGAACACCGCGTAGGTGCCCTTCTCCTTGGCCAGCGCCATGCTCGCCTGGATGGTCAGGTAGTTGATGCGCTCGTACAGCTCGTCGCTGAACTGCTCGGCTTCCGGCGAGTTCCAGTGGATGCCCTTCTGCGCCAGCAGGTGGTGCCAGCCGAAGGTGCCCAGGCCGATCGCGCGGTACTTCTGGTTGGTGATCGTCGCCTGCGGCACCGGCAGCAGGTTCAGGTCGATCACGTTGTCGAGCATGCGCACCTGGATCGGGATCAGGCGCTCGAGCACGTCGGTGATCAGGTCGCCCTGGCCCGCCTGCGGCACCACCGCCCGGCCCAGGTTGACCGAGGACAGGTTGCAGACGACGAAGTCGCCGGCCTGCTTGGTCGTGACGATCTGGTTGCCGCTGATGATCTCTTGCATCATGCGCGTGGGGCTCATGTTCTGCAGGATCTCGGTGCACAGGTTGGACGAGTACACCATGCCAACGTGCTTGTTCGGGTTCTTCCGGTTGACCTCGTCGCGGTAGAACATGAACGGATTGCCGGTCTCCAGCTGGCTGACCATGATCCGCTTGAAGATGTCGATCGCCTTGACCGTCTTGCGGCTGATGCGCTCGTCGGCGACGACTTCCTCGTACTTCTTGCGGAAGCTGCCGTCGCCCTTCTTCTCGTCGTAGAAGTCCTGCAGGTACCAGCCCTTGATCCGCTTCACCTCGTGCGGATCGAACAGGTACCAGTCGCCGCGGCGCTCCACCGTCTCCATGAACAGGTCGGGGATGCACACCGAGGTGAACACGTCGTGCGCGCGCAGGCGCTGGTCGCCGTTGTTCAGGCGCAGGTCCAGGAACGCCTCGATGTCGCGGTGCCAGATGTCCAGGTACACGGCGATGGCGCCCTTGCGCTGGCCGAGCTGGTCCACCGACACGGCGGTGTTGTTGAGCTGCTTGATCCACGGCACCACGCCGCCGGACGAGTTGGCCACGCCGCGGATCGCCGAGCCGGAGGAACGCACGTAGCCCAGGTACGCGCCGACGCCGCCGCCGTGCTTGGACACGCGCGCCACGTCGGTGTTGGAGTCGTAGATGCCCTGCAGGCTGTCGTCGACCGTGTCGATGAAGCAGCTCGACAGCTGGCCGCCGACCTTGCCGGCATTGGCCAGGGTCGGGGTCGCCACGGTCATGTACAGGTTGGACAGCGCCCAGTAGGCCTCGCCGACCAGCTGCATGCGGCGCTCGCGCGGCTTCTCGTCCTGCATCAGGTACAGCGCGATGGTCAGCCAGCGCTCCTGCGGCAGCTCGAACACGCCGCGCGAGCTGTCGGTGGCCAGGTAGCGCGTGGCCAGCAGGTACAGGCCGTTGTAGGCGAACAGCTTGTCGCGCTCCGGGTCGATCATGCGCCCGGCTTCCTGCAGTTCGTCCTTGGAATAGGAGCGCAGGATGTCGTTGGAGTAGACGTTGCGGTCGGCCAGGCTCTCCTGCAGGCCGACGAACGAGCCGTACTTCTGGCTCGCGTCGTAGAAGCGGTTGCGGCTGGCGCGCTTGTACAGGCGGCGCAGGTACAGGCGCGCGGCGAAGAACTCCCAGTCCGGCGCGGTCAGGTCCACGCGCGCCTCGGCCTCGCGGATCAGCAGGTCGACCAGGTCGTCGGCGTTGACGCTCTCCTTGCGCTCGACGAAGCCGAACACGGCGCGCTTGTAGTCGCTCACGTCCAGGTGCGGGAACTCGGCATGGACCGAATCGATGCTGCGCTCCAGGCGCGCGCGATCGAACGGGATGCGGCGGTTGCCGGCTTCCTTGGTGATCCAGGTGGAGACAGCGGATTCGTCGAGGGTCTGAACGGGCATTGCGGCTGCTTGTGGGGGCGGCGGAACCAGGTCCGCGGAATCGGGGGTGGTCTCGGCCGCGGCGGGGGGAGCGACGCGGGTGGGTGCGGCGGGGGTGGACTGCGAAGAGGTGGCCGCGGCGGCGGCGAGGATGTCGTTGCTTGTCATACGTCCTCCATGTGGTGCACGGACCCGCCCTTCGCAGGCGAGGCGGGCCGTGTCGGCGGAGCGGACGGCGGTGTCGCGGGGGCCGCGGCGCGCGCGGGCCCAGGCCCGCGGGCAGCTCCCGCTTCACCGGCCATCCCCCTCCGGGGACGTCACGGCCGGCACCGCGCGATGTGCATGCGCGCGGCTGTCGGCAGGTCTTCGGACTGATGGGTACGGCCGACGCGAGGGTCGGCCACCTCGGCCGTCGCTTCCCGGGAGGATCCCAGTGCGTTGACGGCGTCGTTCCCAATTACCGCTGCGGGGCAGTGCCGGAGTGGCCCATCGGGGGCGTCACCGGCTTCCCTCTTCGCCTCCGCCCTCGTGAGCGGAGACACCGACCGCCCCAAGATAGTGGGGTCCCCACCGGGGGTCAACACGAAATATAGGCAAATTCGGAAAAGCCTTGTGGGACAAGCGCGCGGCGGAAATCCCCGTGAACCGTTTCCAGCGCGCGGCCGGGCACGTCCAAAAACACTGCGCAGTCAAGCACCGGAGGGGCGGTTCCCGGGGCGGGGTTCCGGTCCGTTTGGGTCGTGGGGCGCCCCCCTTGGACCGGAATGGAAAACGGTGTTCCGCGCCCCGTGCCTTTGGCCGGCGCTATTGCCAGTGCACCGCGTCCAGCGCCTGGTGCAGCCGCGCCACCGCGGTGCCCGTGTCGAACGGCGGCTTGCGCGGCGGGTCGTAGACCTCCGGGCGGGTGCCGCTCACCATCAGGTCGATCGCCACGCAGCGGCCGTTGCGCACGCTGCGGTAGCCCTCGACCTGCAGGAAGTGGCTCATCGCCGCGTCGCCGGCGCGGAAGTGGACGAAGGCCACCCCGCCGATCTCGACCTGGTCCGGGTCGCCCTGCGCCTCCGGCGGCGGCTCCAGGCAGCGCGCGGCCTCGCGCAGGCTGTCGCTGCTGCCGATGCGCAGTTCGGCGGCGGCGAGATCGTTGGAACCGTCCAGCACCAGCGCAGCCAGGGGCTTGCCCTCGCTGTCGCCGGGCGCGAACGCCTTCCAGCCGTCGGTATCGAGGTACTCGCGGTCGAAGTCCCGCTCGAGCGTGGTGCCGGGCACCGGCATCAGCCGCAGGCCGATCGACGCATCCGCGAACACCGGCGCGGGGCCCGCCGGCGGCGACGGTGCCGGATCGGCGGTGGCATCCGCTGCCGGTGGTGGCTGGCGCCCGCAGGCCGCCAGCGCCAGCACGACCGGTAGGCAGACGACGGACAGGATCGGGCGCTTGGACATGCGGGCGGGCTCCGGGCGGTTTGGCGTCGCCCATGCTGCACCCGGCAAGGTGAATGGCGCTCCACGCCACGCCGGCCAGGCCCCGCGCGCGGCATGCGGGCACGCTGTCGCGTCGCCGGCAAAGCCCCGCGGGGATCGGAGCCCTGCCCGCGGGAACGACGGCCACGCCGCGGCGCCGTTCAAGGACGCAGGGATCCCGTCCCCACCTGCAGCAGCACGTTCATCAGCGACGCATCCTCCGGATCGGGCCTGACCTGGAATCCCAGGCTCTCGCACATCGCCAGCATCGTGCGGTTCTCGCGCAGCACCTGCCCCTCCACCGCCTTCAGGCCGAGCCAGTGCGCGTACTCGATCATGATTCGCATCAGTTGCCAGCCGATGCCGTGGCCCTTGAGGTCCGAGCGGATCAGGATCCCGTACTCGCCCTTCTCGTAGTCGGCGTCGGCGTGCAGCCGCACCGCGCCGAGCATGTCGCCGCCCTTCGGGTCGATCGCCACCAACGCGATCGAGCGGGCGTAGTCGAGCTGGGTCAGGCGCGCGATGAACTCGTGGCTGAAGTGCTTCACCGACTGGAAGAAGCGCAGCCGCAGGTCCTCGTCGGTGACGCGGGCGAAGAACGCGCGGAACAGCGCATCGTCCTCCGGCCGCACCGGGCGCAGCCATGCGGTGGATCCGTCGCCGAGCACCAGGGTGCGCTCCCACTCCTTCGGGTACGGGAAGATCGCGAAGCGCGGATGCCCGCGTCCCTTGTGCAGGATGCGCGAACGCGCCACCGCCACGCGCGCGTCCAGCGCCAGCACGCCGTCGCGGTCGGCCAGCAGCGGGTTGATGTCCAGCGCGCGGATCTCGGGGATGTCGGCGGCCAGCTGCGCCAGCTTGACCAGCACCAGCGCCACCGCGCGCTCGTCGGCGGCCGGCACGTCGCGGTAGCCCTTGAGGATGCGCGAGACGCGGGTGCGGCCGATCAGTTCGTGCGCCAGGCGCAGGTCCAGCGGCGGCAGCGCCAGTTCGCGGTCGTTGATCACCTCGACCGCGGTGCCGCCGCGGCCGAACACGATCACCGGCCCGAACACGGGGTCGTCGGCGATGCCGGCGATCAGCTCGCGGGCCTTCGGCCGCAGGATGGTCGGCTGCACGATCACGCCGTCGATGCGCGCCTGCGGCCGCACCCTGCGCGCGCGCTCCAGGATGCCTTCGGCCGCCAGCCGGACCGCCGCCACGCTCGGCAGGTTCAGGCGCACGCCGTCCACGTCGGACTTGTGGCCGATGTCGGGCGAGACGATCTTCACCGTGACCGAGCCGCCCGCGGCCAGGATCGGGTCGGCCAGCAGCGCGGCTTCGTTGGCCGTGGTGGCGACCTGCAGCGGCACGCACGCGATGCCGTAGGCCTCCAGCAGGCGCTGGGTCGCCACCGGGTCCAGCCAGGCTTGGCCCGCGGCGAGCGCCTGCTCGACCAGCGCGCGCGCCGTCGCGGCATCGACGACGAAATCCTCCGGCAGGCTCGGCGGGGTCTCCATCAGCGCGGCCTGCGCCTCGCGGTAGCGGACCATGTGGGTGAAGCCGCGCACCGCGTCGGACTCGGTCGCGTAGGTCGGCACGCGCGCGGCGTTGAGCGCGGCGATGGCCGCATCGTCCTGGCCCAGCCACACCGCGAACACCGGCTTGTCGCGCGCGTGCTGGCCGCGCGGGCCGAGCGAGCGGGTCAGCGCCTTGGCGGCGTCGGCCGAGGAGGTGAAGGCGGTCGGCACGTTCACCACCAGCAACGCGTCGTTGCCCGGGTCTTCCAGCAACGCCTCGATCGCGGTCGCATAGCGCTCGCCGTCGGCATCGACCACGATGTCGACCGGGTTCTCGCGCGACCAGCCCTGCAGCAGCGCGCGGTCCAGGCGTTCGATCGTCTGCGGCGACAGCGCGGCGAGCGTGCCGCCGCGCAGGGTCAACTGGTCCACCGCCAGCCGGCCGACGCCGCCGCCGTTGCTGAGCACCGCCAGCCGGCGCCCGGGGAAGGTGCCGATCCGGCCCAGCGTCTCGGCCGCGGCGAACAGCTCGTCGAGCGCGCCCACGCGCAGCAGGCCGGCGCGCGCGAAGGCCGCGCCGTAGACCGCATCCGGGCGCGCCAGCACTTGCGAGTGGGTGTCGGCATTCGGATCCGGGCGCGCCTGGCGCCCGGACTTCACCACCACCACCGGCTTGGCGCGCGCCGCCGCGCGTGCGGCCGACATGAACTTGCGCGCGTCGCGGATCCGCTCGACGTAGAGCAGGATCGCGCGGGTGCGGTAGTCGGTGGCGAAGTAGTCGAGCAGGTCGCCGAAGTCCACGTCCACCGCGTCGCCGAGCGAGACCACCGCGGAGAAGCCGACCGAGCGCGCCACGCCCCACTCCACCAGCGCGGCGGCGATCGCGCTGGACTCGGAGACCAGCGCGAGGTCGCCGGCCTGCGGGCAATGCGCGGCGATCGAGGCGTTGAGCCGCGCATGCGGCGCGATCACGCCCAGGCAATGCGGGCCGAGGATGCGCAGGCCCTTGGCGCGCGCGGCAGCCTCGGCGCGCGCGGCCGGCGAGCCGGGCCCCTCGCCGAGGCCGGCGGTGAGAATGATCGCCGCGGCCACGCCCTGGCGCGCGGCCAGCGAGACCACCCGCGGCACCATCCGCGCCGGCGTGGTGATGACGACCAGCTCCGGCACCCAGGGCAGGTCGGCCAGGCGGCGCACCGTGCGCATCCCGTCGATTTCCGGATAGCGCGGGCTGACCCAGCCGATCTGGCCCGGGAACCCGGCCGCCCGCAGGTTGCGCACCACCGCGCGCCCGGCCGAGCGCTCGCGCGGGCTGCCGCCGACGATCGCCACGGACTTGGGTCGGAACACGGACTGCAGGTGGTAGGTACTCATGCAACGGGCGGTTGTCGGCGAGGGATCCCACGGTACACGGCAGTCCCGGGACGCGACATGACGCAACGCAATCGCGGCAGCGCTTCACTTGTTCATAACGATTCTCATTTGCGGTAGAATCGCGCCGTCAGCCAGCACGCGACGCCCGTCCGGCCAGCGATCTTCGACTACGGACCGGGGAACCCCATGAAACCGCTGACCCTGCTGGCCGCCGCCGTGCTCGGCGCCACCTCCATCTTCGCCGCTTCGGCCCACACGCCCTACCTCGTCCCCAGCGACTTCGCGCCGCGCGCGGGCCAGACCGTGGCGCTGGACGCATCCTTCGCCGAGACCTTCTTCGTGCCCGAGGCGGCCTTCGACGACAGCCGCTTCGTCATCGTCCGGCCGGACGGCGGCAGCGCCGCACCGGACGCGGTGCACGCGATGAAGACCCGCACCGTCGCCGAATACACCCTGCCGCCCGGCACCGGCACCTACCGCCTGAGCACCGGCCCACGGCTGGGCGCCCGGTTCCGCACCTGGGAGGTCGACGGCAAGCGCGAAAGCTCGCGCGATGCGTCGGCGAAGATCCCGGCCGGGGCCAAGGTGGTTTCCGATTTCCAGTCGCTCACGCTCGCCGAGGCCTACGTCAGCGTCGGCGCGCCGGACCGCACCGCGCTGGCCGCGCGCGGCCGCGGCCTGGAGTTCGTGCCGGTCGCGCACCCGAACGACCTGTACGTGGGCGAGCGCTTCGAGTTCATCGTGCAGTACGACGGCAAGCCGCTGGCGAACCAGAAGGTCGAGGTCACCGAGGCGGTATGGACCTCCGACCGCAAGCCGCAGGTGGACACGCTGCAGACCGATGCCGAGGGCCGCGCCCAGCTCGACCTGAAGCGCGCCGGCACCTTCGTGGCCCTGAGCCGGCATCGCGCCCCGGCACCGGCCGGCGCGCCGGTGGCCGAGTACAGCCACAGCTACACGCTCGCCTTCCGCGTGCTCGAGCCGTAAGACTTCTTTCCAACCCCGGAGACATCCCATGAAAACTGGCGTACTCGCCGGCGCGTGCCTGGCCGCGTTGCTCCCGCTCGCCGCCCGGGCGCAGACCCCTTCCGCGGCTCCCCGTCCCCTGGTCGGCGGCCACGGCGACAATGTCGCGGCCTTCATCGCCGAACACGACGCCGATGGCGACGGCAAAGTCGGCTGGGCCGAGTTCGAGGCGTTCCGGCGCGCGCGCTTCGACGCCACCGACCGCAACCGCGACGGCGTCGTGGACGAGGCCGAGTATGTGCAGGAGTTCGATGCGCGCCTGCACGAGCAACTCCGCCGCGAGCGCGCCGCGCAGGTCGAGCAGGCCCGCACGCGCTTCGCCGCGCTCGACGCCGACCAGGACGGCAAGGTCTCGCGCCGGGAATTCGACCAGGCCGGCGGGAAGACCTGGGAAGGCGGCCAGCGGGCGCTGGCGGGCGAAGGCAAGGCGGCCCCGGCGGACGCATCGAGGACGCGTTCCGGCCAGGCCGGCCGGTTGCTGCGCATGCCGACCAGCCACACCGCCGAGGGCTTCCTGGCCCTGTACGACGAGAACGGCGACGGCAAGGTCGAGCGCGCCGAGTTCGACCGCGTGCGCGACGCGCAGTTCGACCGCGCCGACGCCGACCGCGACGGCGCGCTGGCGCTCGACGAATACCTGGCCGAGTACGAGGCGCGGCTGGACGAACGCATCGCCACGCTGACCCGGCGCGAGGATCGCCAGGTGCGCGTGCGCTTCGGCGTGCTCGATGCCGACAAGGACGGCCGGATGACCTTCGCCGAGTACCAGGTCTCCGGCAAGCGCCTGTTCGAGACCGCCGACCGCAACCGCGATGGCGTGGTGGATGCATCCGACCTGCACGTGCCGGCCACCGAACGCCGCCGCAGCGACTGATCCGCGCCTGCCGCCGGGCGCCACCCGGCCGCCCGGCGCCGCCATTCCCGTCCATGCCGCGGCCCCGGCCGCGGCTCGATCTTCCTTCTCCTAGCGACGCACCGCGCACATGCGCCCGCAGCCAGGTCCGCGCCAGAACGGCGCCCCGTCCTTTTCCTGACTGTGGAGAGAAATGCCATGAGATCCACCCACCACGCGCTGGCGCTGGCGATCGCCGCCGGCCTGGCCTTGCCTGCGCATGCCGGAACGCCCGCCGACGCCCGCGACTTCGACCCGGTCGAGGTGCGGGCCAAGCGCGAGAAGCAGGCCTCCGCCAACCAGAACGTCACCGTGATCGGCGCCACGCAACTCGAGCAGGAGCAGGCCGAGAGCATGGAGGACGTGGTCCGTTACGTGCCCGGCGTGAGCATCGCCGACCTGGGCCGGTTCGGCGACAACGGCTTCAACATCCGCGGCATCGAAGGCGACCGGGTGGCGATGACCCTCGACGGCCTGCCGATGGCCGAGGGCCTGGAGACCGCGCGCAGCTACGAGTTCTTCCGGGCCGGCCGCGGCGGCGTGGACATCGATTCGCTCAAGCGCGTGGAGATCGTCAAGGGCGCCGACTCGATCGGCGCCGGCAGCGGCGCCCTCGGCGGCGCGGTGGTGTTCACCACCAAGGACCCGTACGACTACCTCGCGCCGCAGGGCGACGATCGCTACTTCGGCCTGAAGACCGGTTACACCGGCTACAACGAGCAGGCGCTGGGCAACGTCACCTTCGCCAACCGCACCGGCCGGATCGAGTCGATGCTGACCTATACCAAGCGCAAGGGCCACGAGGCCGAAGGCTGGTACTCGGATACCGAGGTGGCGACCGGCAGCGGCCGGCGCACGCCGGACCCGATCGACCACGACAGCGACAACGTGCTGGCCAAGGTCGATTTCGTCGCGGACGAGGCGCATCGCATCGGCGTGGTCTACGAGCGCAACCGCGCCGACAACACGGTCGACAACCTCAGCCGGGTGGCCTCGCCCGGCTACCTGACCCGCGTCGGCGACGACAGCAACGACCGCGACCGCTATGGCCTACGCTACACGTGGCGGGCCGGCAACGCGCTGTTCGACACGCTGGAAGCGCACGCCGACCACCAGAAGACCGCCAGCCGGGGCATCACCCGCATCAGCGCGGGCAGCGGCACCTCCGCCAACCCCACCGCCAGCGCGGTCACCACCGCCTGCACGCCGGCGCTGCCGTGCCAGCGCGCCGAGGACCGCCGCGACGAGCAGAAGCTCGACCGCATCGCGCTGGACCTGGACAAGGCGCTGCAGGGCGAGGGCTGGCGCCAGTCGCTGCTGTACGGCGCGGCCTGGCAGCGGCGCAGGATCGACTACACCGCGATCGACTACCGCTGGAACAACGCCGGCGTGCTCGACAGCGCCACCGTCGACCCGGCGCAGGTGCCCAGGACCGACGCGACCTCCTGGAACGTCTACCTGCGCGACCGCATCGGCCTGTACGAGGACCGCCTGCAGCTGACCCTGGGCGCGCGCTACGACCATTACCGCTACTCGCCGAAGCTGGACGACACCTTCGTCGATCCCACCGGCACGGTGCGCGCGGTGAGCTTTTCCTCGCCGACCTGGCAGGCCGGCATCAGCTACGCCTTCGCCCCGCGCCAGACCGTGTGGTTCCAGGCCGGCCGCGGCTTCCGCGCCCCGACCACCGGCGAGATGTACGCGCCGACCAGCACCACCACCCTCACCGAGGCGGATACCGGCGCGAGCGTGACCGTGCCCACCGTCGCCGCCAACCCGGACCTGGACGCCGAGAAGAGCCTCAACCTGGAGCTGGGCTGGCGCTGGGAGAGCGAACGCGCCCGCATCGGCCTTTCGGTCTTCCGCGACCGCTACGACGATTTCATCGATACCGTCACCCTGACCGCGAACGCAGGCACCCGGTACCTGAGCTGCACGCGCGGCGCGTGCTCCACCCGCAACGGCTACAGCTATACCTCGGTGGTCAACGTCGGCGAGGTCACGGTCAAGGGTGCCGAACTGGAAGGCTTGTGGAAGCTCGGCGAGGCCTGGCTGCTGCGCGCGGCGTGGTCGCACAACGAGGGCGAGCAGAAGGACGGCCGCCCGCTGGACAGCATCAACCCGGATCGCGGCGTGCTCGGCCTGAGCTGGCAGGGCCTGGACGAGCGCCTGCGCATCACCGGCAACATGACCCACTCGCTGGCCAAGAAGCGCAAGGACGTCGATGCCGTGACCACGGTGTTCGGCACCGAGGCCGAGCCGTTCCTGAGCGATGCCTACACGGTGTTCGACCTGTTCGGCAGCTATCGCGTCAACGACCGCCTGCGCATCAACGCCGGCATTTACAACCTGTTCGACGAGCGCTACTACCAATGGGCCCGCATCCGCAACGTGGTCCGCGGCGACTTCTACCTGTACGGCTACGCCACCGACTACGGCATCGGCCGCTACAGCGAACCGGGCCGCAATTACCGGGTGACGCTGTACTGGACGTTCTGAGCATGCGCCGCCTTGCGTCGCGCCGGTGACCGGCCCTTCCCCGCGTGCCGGGGAAGATGCCCGGAGCGGCGTTGCGGGAGACGGCCGCTTCCGCCGGGGCAGCCTGCCCCGGCGGGAAATCCCGGGGCACGGATGAAGGGCTCCCCTCGCTACAGCAAGGTGCCGCTGAGGATCAACGCCGCGATGCTGAAGTAGATCACCAATCCGGTCACGTCCACCAACGTCGCCACGAACGGGGCCGAGGCGCTGGCCGGATCGAAGCCGAGCCGCTGCAGCACGAACGGCAGCATCGAGCCGGACAGCGAACCGAACATGACGATGCCGACCAGCGCCGCACCGATGGTCAGCGCGACCATCGCCCAGTGCGGGCCGTAGTCGTAGAAACCGGCGTTCTGCCAGACCGCGATGCGCACGATCGCCAGCACCCCGAGGATGCCGCCGAGCACCGCGCCGGTCGGGATCTCCCGCAGCGCCACCTTCCACCAATCGCGCAGGCGCAGCTCGCGCAAGGCCAGCGAGCGGATCAACAGCGACGTGGCCTGCGACCCGGAGTTGCCGCCGGAACTCATGATCAGCGGGATGAACAAGGTCAGCACCACCGCCTTGGCCAGCTCGTCCTCGAAGTGCTGCATCGCGCTGGCGGTCAGCATCTCACCGAGGAACAGCACGCTCAGCCAGCCGGCGCGCTTGCGGATCATCTCGCCGAAGCCGATCTGCATGTACGGCTTGTCCAGCGCCTCCACGCCGCCGAACTTGTGCACGTCCTCGGTCGATTCGGCGATCAGCGCATCCAGGATGTCGTCGACGGTGACGATGCCGAGCACGTGGCGCTGCGCGTCGACCACCGGGATCGCCAGCAGGTCGTGGCGCCGGATCAGCCGCGCGACCTCCTCCTGGTCCAGCTGCGCATCGACGGTGATGGGCGGATTGACCTGGGCGACGTCCAGGATCGGCGCGTTCGGCTCGCCGGTGATCAGCCGGCGCATGGTCACCACCTGCACCAGCGTGCGCTCGCGCGGGTCGAGCAGGTAGATCGCGTAGACCGTCTCGCGGCTGCGCTCCACCTCGCGCACGTACTGCAGGGTGCGGCCGACGGTCCAGTCGGCGGGCACGCCGACGAACTCGGTGGTCATCAGCGCGCCGGCGGTGTTGGGCGGGTAGTGCAGCAGCTTCTGGATGGCGCGGCGGGTCTCCGGGCCGAGCCGCCACAGCAGCTGGTCGCGGTCGTCCTCGTCCAGGTCCTGGAAGATGTCGGTGGCCCGGTCGTCGGCCATCAGCCCGAGCAGCTCGGCGGCGCGGCCGGCGTCCTGCATGGCCACCAGCGCGCTGGCATCGCGCAGTTCGGGTTGTTCCAGGATCTTGACCGCGCGCGGCAGCGGCAGCACCGCCAGGATGGCGGCCACGTCCTCGCGGTCGATGCCGTTGAGGTATTCCACCGCGTCGGCGGTGTTGAGCTCGGCCAGCGGCGCGATCAGCGCATCGGCCGCCTCGGGGGGCAGCCGCAGCAGGTTCTCGTTGTTCATGGGGGTTCGCCTCGTTTCGGCCACGGCCGATGCAGCGGCGGCGAACCGGTCCCGATCGCTCAGGCGGTCGCCAGCCCTGTCATCGACCCCGGTCTAGGGTGACTGTCGCTGGACATGGTGTTGGGACTCCAAAGAGGGATGCCCGCACCTCGGAGGCGCGGCGCCTTGGCGGGGGACCCGCAAGACGCGCTGGCGGGTTCGGCCGCCGGCGGCGGCGCGAAGTCTGCGCCGATGGGCCCGCAGGGTCAATGGGATGGCCGCACGCGCGGGCTCCTGCGAGGGCGCACGCGGCGAGCGCCGGCCGTGCAGGCCGGGGTCGCGCGCGTGCGGAGCGCCATGCGCGAGCCACGAGGGACGATGCCGCCCATAATGGGCCACCCGATGGAGAACGCAGATGCATAGCGGCGGCCTGGAACTGGCCTTGGTCCTGATGCTGGCGGCGATCGTCGCCGTGCCGGTGTTCAAGAAATTCGGCCTGGGCGCGGTCCTGGCCTACCTGATCGCCGGCCTGGTGCTCGGCCCGGACGGGCTCGGTTTCGTGCAGGACACCAACCGCATCCTGAGCGCGGCCGAGATCGGCGTGGTGATGCTGCTGTTCGTGATCGGCCTGGAACTGTCGCCGGCGCGCTTGAAGCTGATGCGGCGCTCGGTGTTCGGCGCCGGCACCGTGCAGGTGGCGCTGACGGCGGTGGTGCTGGGCGCGATGTTGATGGCCGACCACTTCGGCTGGAAGAGCGCGCTGATCGTCGGCCTGGCCCTGGCCCTGTCCTCGACCGCGGTCGGCCTGCAGGTACTGTCCGAGCGCAAGGCGCTCAATACCGACTACGGCCGGCTGGCGTTCGCGATCCTGCTGTTCCAGGACCTGATCGCGATCCCGCTGCTGGCGGCGATCCCGCTGCTGGGCGGGGCGAAGAACGATGCGCTGGAGTGGCAGGACGTGGCCAAGGCGCTGGGCGCGCTGGCGCTGGTGGTGCTGTGCGGGCGCTTCGTGCTGCGCCACCTGTTCCGGATCGTCGCGCGCACCCGCATGCCCGAGGTGTTCACCGCCAGCGCGCTGCTGGTGGTGCTGGGCACGGCCTGGTTCATGCAGGAGGCCGGGCTGAGCCCGAGCCTGGGCGCGTTCCTGGCCGGCGTGCTGCTGGCCGACTCGGAGTTCCGCCACGAGCTGGAATCGCAGATCGAGCCGTTCGAAGGCCTGTTGATGGGCCTGTTCTTCATCGCCATCGGCATGGGCATCGACCTGGAGCGCGTGACCCGCGAGCCCGGCCTGATCGCCGGCGGCGTGGCGTTGCTGCTGCTGGTCAAGTTCGCGCTGCTGGTCGGGGTCGGCCGATGGGCGAAACTGCCGGTGCGCAGCTGCCTGATGCTGGGCAGCGTGCTGTGGCTGGGCGGCGAGTTCGCCTTCGTGGTGTTCAACGAGGCCCAGCGCGTGAACCTGCTCGGCGCGGCCGACCATGACCGGCTGATCGCCATCGTCGGCGTGTCGATGGCGCTCACGCCCGTGGTGTTGCTGGCGATGCAGCGCATCCTGGTCGGCGCGGAGCGCGCGGCGGCGCCGAAGGACGACAAGCCTTTCGACACGATCGAGATCCAGGCGCCGCAGGTGCTGATCGCCGGCATGGGCCGCTTCGGCCAGATCGTCGCGCGCCTGCTGACCGCGCAGCACATCCCCTTCGTCGCGCTGGAGAACAACCCGGAGACGGTGGAGGACCTGCGCCGCTTCGGCAGCCAGCTGTACTACGGCGACCCGACCCGCCCGGACCTGCTGCGCGCGGCCGGCGCCGAGCGCATCAAGGTGTTCGTGGTGGCGATGGACGATCCGGACACCAACATCAAGGCGGCGCGGCTGATCCGCCGCCTGTATCCGCAGGCCAAGGTGCTGGCGCGCGCGCGCAACCGCCAGCACGCCTGGAAGCTGATGGACCTGGGCGCGGAACCGTTCCGCGAACTGTTCGGGTCGAGCCTGGAACTGAGCGAGCAACTGCTGGTGGCGCTGGGCATCGATGCCGGCCTCGCGCGCGATCGCGTCGAGCGCTTCCGCCATCACGACGAGGAGCTGCTGCGCCGGCAATACCTGGTCTACGACGACGAAGCCGCGGTGATCCAGGCCTCGCGCGATGCGCGCACCGACCTGATGAAGCTGTTCGAGGCCGACGTGGATGCGGAAACACCCGCCGCCGCCGGAACAGCCAGGGGACAGGCCGGCACAGGACAGAACGCGCCCGGCTGACGCCGGGTTTCCATGCCGGGCCGCGCGTCGCCGGATGCCCGCCGCGGTTCCGGGCGCGCATGGCGTGCTGGACGGCGCGCCTGCCTGCGCACTCGACGGACTTGCCTCTGCTTCGGAAACGAGAGCCTCTGCCTCTCTCCAGCTATCGCTTCTTCGCCGCCTTGGCCGTCCGCCTGCGCGCGGCTCCCGCGGCCTTCTTGGTCCCGGCCTTGGCCGGAGCCCGCGCCTTCTTCGCCGGTGCGGGCTTGGCTGCCGACCGGCTCGCCGGCGGCGGCCGCCGTCCTGGCGTCAGCGGCCGCCAGGCATGGCCGCCGTTCAGGGCCAGCAGCGCGTCCGCCGCCGCAGGACCGGCGCTGCCCGCGGCATAGTTGGGAAAATCGTTCGGCGGCTCCTTCCAGGCATCGAGGATCGGCTGCACGATGCGCCACGCGCCCTCCACCATCGCCGCATCCTGGAACAGGCCGGACTCGCCGTTCATGCAGTCGCGCAGCAATTGCTCGTAGCCGACGGTGTATTCCTTAGGGAACCAGTCGCGATAGCGGAAATCCATGCGCACCGGCGCCAGCGCCACCTGCGGGCCGGGGCGCTTGACGTCGAACTGCAGCGAGATGCCCTCGTCCGGCTGGATGTGCAGCACCAGCCAGTCCGGCCCGTAGCCGCCGATCTCGGTGCTGCGGAACGGCGCCAGCGGCGCCGGCTTGAAGCGGATCGCGATCTCCGTGGTGCGCTCGCGCATGCGCTTGCCGGTGCGCAGGTAGAACGGCACGCCGGCCCACCGCCAGGTGTCCACCTGCAGCTTCATCGCCACGTAGGTCTCGGTGTTGGAATCGTCCGGCACCGTGTCCTCCTCGCGATAACCGCATACCGCGGTGCGGTTGACCGCCCCGGCGGCGTACTGCCCGCGCACCACGTCGGCCGGCGTCAGCGGCCGCACCGCCTCGATCACCTCGGCACGGCGCCGGTGCATCGCCTCGGTGGTGAACGCCGACGGCGGTTCCATCGCGATCATCGCCAGCAACTGGAACAGGTGATTGGGCACCATGTCGCGCAGGCAACCGGTCGGATCGTAGAAGCGCCCGCGCCCTTCCACCCCGATCGTCTCGGCGACGGTGATCTGGATGTGATCGATCCGGTCGCGGTTCCATACCGGCTCGAACAACCCGTTGGCGAAGCGGAACGCGAGGATGTTCTGCACCGTCTCCTTGCCGAGGAAATGGTCGATGCGGAACACCTGGTCCTCCTCCAGCACGCGCGCGACCACCTCGTTGAGATGGCGCGCGCTGGCCACGTCGTGGCCGAACGGCTTCTCGACGATCACCCGCCTCCAGCCGCCTTCTGCGCGCTGCTTGGTCAACCCGGCCTGCCCCAGGTTGAGCAGCGCGGTCTCGAAGAACCGCGCGGCAGTGGCGAGGTAGAACAGCACGTTGCCCTGCGCGCCGTAGCGCGGCTGCAACTTGTCCAACAGCGCGCCGAGCCTGGCATAGGCCCCCGGATCGGTGAAATCGCCGCGCAGGTAGTGCATGCGCTCGCGCAGCCAATCCCAGGCCTGCTCGTCGAACCCGTCCGACTGGAACTCGGCATCGCGCGCACCGATCAACCCGCGCATGGTGCGGCCGATGTCGGCCCGCCAGGCCCGCTCGCTGACATCGCCGTGGTCGACGCCGACGATCGCGAAGTGGTCGCTGAGCCCGCCGGAGCGCCGCAGGTTGTACAGCGCCGGCATGACCAGGCGGCGGGTCAGGTCGCCGCGCGCACCGAACACCACGACGATGCAGGGCGGGACGGATGCGGGATCGCTCATGGACGTCCTCCTCGAAGGCGCGCCGCGCGGCGCGCGAAGGCGCAGTCTGGCATGGTCGACCTCCGTGGCCGCTCACGGAACGACGACGCGCCGCCGAGGGCATGCGCCCGTCGCTCCGTCCATCCGGGCGTTTCTGGTGCGCAGCCCTTTCCGCCGCGATTACGGCGACAGCGCGAGGATCGGGCCCCGCGATCAGGGGCAGGATCGTCCACGGCAAGCCCGCGAAGCGTGGCTTGCGAAGCTGGAAACGCCTACCGCAGGAACCGCGCCATCGACGATACGCCCGGCACGGTGGGTTCGAACTGCCCGGCGACGTCGATGAAGCCGCGCATGATCGCGATCTCGCGCGGGGTGCGGTTGAGCGCGTCGCGGCGGTCGGGGTCGGCGCCGGCGCGCAGCAGCCGCTGCACCAGCAGCGGCAGGCCGTGCAAAGCGGCCAAGTGCAGCGGGCCGAAGCCGCGCGGGTCGGCCACGTCCAGCGAGACGTCCTCGTCGAGCAGGCGCTCCACGCCGGCCAGCACGACCTGTTCCTCGCACGGCGTGCCCGGCTCGGCGCGCGCGCCGAGCAGCAGCAGCAGCGGGCTGACCTTGCCGGCGGCCACGGCCTCGGGGTCGGCGCCGGCCAGCAGCAGCGTGTCCAGCAGCGCCAGCAGGCGGGCCTTGTCGCGCGCGGTGAAGCCGTACAGGGCGGCGCAATGCAGCGGCGACAGCTCCTGCGCGTCGCTGGCATGCACGTCGGCGCCCGCGGCGAGCAGGCGCGCGACGATGTCCGGCAGGCCCAGCGCGCTGGCCAGCATCAGCACGGTCACCCCGCCCGGCAGGCGGTGCTCGATCTGCGCGCCGGCGGCGAGCAATGCGGCGACGATGCCGGCATTGCGCATGCTGACCGCCGCCGACAACGGCGTCGCGCCGCTGTTGGCGGCGTGTTGCGGATCGGCGCCGCGCGCCAGCAGCAGGTCGACCACGGCGATGTGGCCGCCGCCGGCGGCGCGCAGCAAGGCGGTGCATCCCTGCGCATCGATGGCATCGACCGGCAGGCCGAGGTCGATCAGGCGGCGCACCGCGTCGGCATCGCCACTGGTGGCCGCGGCGGGCACGTCGGCCGGGCGCAGGGTGCGACGCGGCAGCGCCCAGACCCGCCAGTCCAGCCAATCGGCCAGGTCGCGGCGGCCGCTCGACAGGGCCACGCCCAGCGGGGTCTGGCCGTCGGCGGCGCGCGCTTCCGGCGAGGCGCCCTGCACGACCAGCAGCTTCAACGAGGCTTCGCGGCCGAGCGCGGTGGCCAGGTGCAGCGCGGTCATGCCGTGGCTGTCGCGCGCCTCGCGGTCGACGCCCCGCTCCAGCAGGGCCTGCTGCAGGCGCAGCCAGCCCAGCCGCACCGCCAGCGAAAGGGGCGGGTCGCCGGCCGGCGACGGCGCGAACGGATCGGCGCCGCGCTCCAGCAGTTCCAGCGCGAACTGTTCCAGCCCGCGCGAGGCGGCGTCGTGCTGCACGCAGGCGGCCAGGAACCGGCCCAGTCCGCCGGCGCCGGCCGGCGACACGCCGTGGCGCAGCAGCACCTGCAGCACCGGCACCGCGTCCACGCCGCGCGAGAGCAGCGCGAACATCGGCACGTCGCCGCAGGCGTCGCGCACTTCCGGCTGGGCGCCGTGGCCGAGCAGCCAGTCGACCGCCTCGGGATTGAGCGCCAGGTGCGGGTCGTGCAGCAACCCGCCCATCTCCTGGGGATCGCACAGCCGGGCCAGCGCGGACAGGCCATCGCGCTGGCCGAGCTGCAGGCCTTCGCGCAGCAGGACCAGCGGCGGGCGGTCCGGCAGCGCGCGCGGCGCGGTGCCCGGCGCGGGCTCGGCATCGCCGCCGGCGTCGGCGACCGCGCTCGGCAGCGGATAGCCGGGATCGAGCAGCGACACGATCGCCCAGCGGCCGGCCTCGGCGGCCAGGTCGACCGCGCGGCGCCCGGCATGGTCGGGCTGGTCGGCGGGAATGCCCAGCTCCAGCAGGCGCTGCACCAGCGCCGGAGGGACCTGTTCGGCGCCGCAAGCCAGCAGCACGGCGTTGCGGCCTTCGGCATCGACGGCGGTGAAATCGGCCTTGCGCGCCAGCAACGCCTCGATCACCGCGCCGCGGGCGTTGCGCGCGGCATCCAGGAACGGGGTGCGCGCCAGCGTGTCGCGCGCCTCGATGTTCGCGCCGGCGGCGAGCAGCGCTTCGACGATCTCGCCGTGCCCGGCCAGCGCGGCCTCGTGCAGGGCGCTGCGGCGCTGGCGGTCGCGCGCGTCGATGCGGGCCTTGTGCTTGAGCAGCAGCTGCACGCCGGCCGGATCGTCCTCCTCGGTGCCGGCCGCGGCCAGCAGCACCGGGACGCCGCCTTCCGGCTCGGGCCGGGCGCCGCGTTCGAGCAGGAACTTCGCCAGCCGCCAGTTGCCGACCTGGCAGGCGGTGGCGAGCGGCGAATGGCCCTCGTGGTTCAGCGCATCCAGCTCCGCGGCGGCATCGCGCAGCAGCGCGGCCACGCCGGGGTCGGAGCTGCGCGCGGCGTGATGCAGCGGGGTGTTGCCCTCGGCATCGGTGGCGCGCGGATCGGCCCCGTTGGCGAGCAGGGTCATCACCGCCTCGGGGCGGCCGTGCCAGCTGTCGCGGGTGGCGGCCAGCAGCGGGGTCATGCCGCGATGGGCATGGTTGACGTCGACCCGGCGCACGATCAACTCGCGCAGCAGGCGCAGGTCCGGGAGCACCGCGGCGAGCACCGCCAGGCTGCGCTGGTCGCGCGCGTCGGGCGGCGGCAGCGCATGCGGGTCGGCACCGGCTTCGAGCAGTTGCAGCGCGCGATCGACGCGGCCGTTGCGGGCGGCTTCGTACAGTTCCGGCAACAGGCGCTCGCGCGCCATCGGCTCCAGCGGCTGCGGGGCGCTGGCCGCCTCTTCCAGGAGTTCGTGCGCCTGCGGACGGCGCGGCGCCTCGGGCGCAGGCGCGGCCACGACCCGCTGCAGCAGGCCGTGCGCGAACGGCAACAGCACCGCGGCGGCGATCGCCAGGGTCCAGCGCGCGGTTGGCGGGAGCAGCGCGGGCCAGGCCAGCGCGACGCCGCCGGCGCAGGCGGCCAGCACCAGGGCGGCCACGCCCAGCCCCGGCCAGGATTGCAGTTCCTGCCCGGCCAGCGCCTGCCAGCGCGTGCGCAAGGGGCCGGCCTCGCGTTCGGCGCCGCTCCACAGCGGCCAGGTGCGCCACAGCGCGAGCAGCGCGGCGCTGACCGCCACGCTCAGCGCCAGCGCGGCGGCCAGGCTGCCGCTTTCGCGCAGCGCCGCCAGGGGCCAGGTCACCAGCAGCGCCAGCGCCGCCAGCGCCGCGCCCCACAGGCCCAGCAACGGCAGGACGTCCTGCGCGAGCGCGCGAGGATCGGACGGCAGCGCGCGGGTACCGCGGCGCCAGGACACCGCCAGCGCGAACGCCGGCTGCGCCAGCCATGCGGCGAGCGCCGCGGCCACGCCGCCGAGTCCGGCCAGCAACGACAGCGCCGCGCCGGCGGCCAGGGCCATCGCGGCGGCGCGCGAACGCCGGGAAGCGCCGTCACTCATCGCCACGCCCGATGCCGGCCAGCGGCGACGGCGGGAACTGCACGAAGAAACCGCGCTCGGCCAGTTGGCGGCGCACCTGCTCCGCGTCGGCCTGCGCCAACCGCCGCTCGGGGGTCAGCGCCACCTCCAGCACGAACGCGAACGGCGCCAGCTGCGCGTGCATCGGCGCGGGCATCGTGGCGAAGTCGTCGCGCCGGGCGAGGTAGACGTAGGTGTCCTGTTTGCGTTGGCTTTTGTAGACGTAGGCTTGCATGCGCGCGGGGCCGCGCCCGGCGTAGGGAGATCGAAGTGGCTTGAGATTGTGTCGGAAATACGGCACTGGCGAAAGCTTCGCCAGCATGGGCGCCATTCATCTGGCGCGACGTCACGTGAATGTCATCGACGACGGGGGCTTGATGCACCGCCGATATACTCCCCGCCAGCTTTTCCGACGCGAGCCACGAGTGAACCCAGCGCTGTCGCCGACCCGCATGGTCCCCCTCCCCATCACCGCCTTCACCGCCACCACGGCGCTGGGGGCGGGACTCCAGGCGCAGGCACGAGGCCTGCGGGAACGGCGCAGCGGATTGCGACCCAACGATTTCGGCACGCAACCGCTGCCTTGCTGGATCGGCCGGGTCGACGGCCTGGAAGAACTGCGCCTGCCCGATGCGCTGGCCGAATGGGACTGCCGCAACAACCGCCTGGCCTGGCTGGCGCTGCAGCAGGACGACCTGCGGGTGCGGCTGCAGGCGGCGCTCGCCCGCCACGGCGCCGATCGCGTGGCGCTGGTGCTGGGCACCTCGACCTCCAGCATCGGGGCGACCGAAGAGGCCTATGCGCGCCTGGAGCCGGACCGCGAGGGCACGCCGCATTTCCCGGCCGACCTGGCCCGGCCGGCGCTGCACACGCCGCACTCGCTGGGCATGTTCGTGCAGGCCGCCACGGGCGTGCGCGGGCCGGCGGCGACGGTGGCGACCGCCTGCTCGTCCAGCGCCAAGGTATTCGCGCAGGCGGCGCGGCTGATCCAGGCCGGGCTGGCCGACGCGGCGCTGGTCGGCGGCGTGGATACGCTGTGCGGCAGCGTGCTGTTCGGGTTCAACTCGCTGCAGCTGGTCGCGCCGGATCCATGCCGGCCGTTCGACGCGCGCCGGGTCGGGCTGTCGCTCGGCGAGGCTGGCGGCTTCGCGCTGCTGGAACGCGATGGCGAGGCGCTGGCCCACCTGTGCGGCTACGGCGAGTCCAGCGACGCGCACCACATGTCCGCCCCGCATCCGGAAGGCCTGGGCGCGCGCCTGGCGATGGCCGAGGCGCTGGCGCGCGGCGGCGTCGAGGCGGCGCAGGTCGGCTACCTGAACCTGCACGGCACCGCCACGCCGGCCAACGACAGCGTGGAGGCGGCCGCGGTCGCCGCGCTGTTCCCGGATACGCTGCACGCCAGTTCGACCAAGGCCTGGACCGGGCATACGCTCGGTGCCGCCGGCATCGTCGAATCGGTATTCGCGCTGCTGGCGCTGCGCGACGGCGAACTGCCGGGCACGCTCAACAGCGAGCAGCCGGACCCGGCCTGCGGCCCTCAGATCCGCTTCGCCCCGGCCGCGCGCCGGATCGACCATGCGATGAACAATTCGTTCGGCTTCGGGGGCAACAACTGCACGTTGTTGTTCGGCCGCGCATGAGCCGGCCCGCCTCGCTGCTGCAGGCCACCGTCGCCGGCGTCGGTTTCTGGACGCGCGGCTTGCCGGACTGGGCCGCCGCGTGCGCCTTCGCCCGCGGCGAACCCGCGCCGGCGGACGCCCCCGCCCGACCCTCGCCGCAGTTGCTGCCGCCGAACGAGCGCCGGCGCGCGCCGGAGACCGTGGCGGTGGCGCTGGAGGTGGCCCTGGCGGCCTGCCAGGCGGCCGGGCGCGATCCGGCCTCGCTGCCGTCGGTGTTCGCTTCCAGCCACGGCGACCTGGCGATCACCGACTACATGGCGGCGACGCTGGCGGCCGAACCGCTGGCGCTGTCGCCGACGCGCTTCCACAACTCGGTGCACAACGCCGCGGCCGGCTACTGGACCATCGGCACCGGCGCGACCCTGCCGGCCACGGCGATCAGCGCCTACCGCGCCAGCTTCGCGCAGGGCCTGCTCGAAGCGCTGGTGCAGCTGCACGCGGGCGCCGACGCGGTGCTGCTGGCCGGCTACGACGGCGGCGGCAGCGGCCCGCTCGGCGAGATGGCGCTCAGCGACGGCCTGCTCGGCGGCGCGCTGGTACTGGCCCGCGACGGCGAAGGCCCGCGCCTGCACGTGCAGTGGCAGGACGGCGAAGCCGACGCCGCGCCCGGCCCGCTCGCCGCGTTCGCGGCGGGCAACATCATGGCGACGATGCTGCCGCTGTTCGACGCGCTGGCGCTGCGGCGGCCGCAGGCACGCCTGCATGCCGGCCCCGGCCGGGTACTGGCCCTGGACCTGGCATATGACTGAGCCCACGCCCGCCCGCGACACCGTGGCGGTGGTGATCCCCGCCTTCAACGAGGCGCTGCGCATCCGCGAGGTCGTGCAAGGGGCGCTCGCGCAGATGCCCCAGGTGATCGTGGTCGACGACGGCTCCGAGGACGCCACCGTGGCGCAGCTGGAAGGCCTGCCGGTCACGTTGCTGCGGCATCCGCGGCGGCGCGGCAAGGGCGCGGCGCTGCGCAGCGGATTCGCCGAGGCGATGCGGCGCGGCTGCGCGGGCGTGCTGACCATGGACGGCGACGGCCAGCACGATCCGGCCGACCTGCCGCGGCTGCTGCAGGCGGCGATCCGGCATCCGCGCTGCATCGTGATCGGCGCGCGCCTGCGCCAACGCGCCCAGCAACCGCGCCACCGCCGCATGGCCAACGCCTTCGGCGACTGGGGCATCGGCTGGGCCTGCGGGTTCCGCATCGCCGACAGCCAGAGCGGCCAGCGCTACTACCCGGCCGACGTGTGCCGGCTCGGCGACATCCCGGGCGAGGACTTCGTGTTCGAAGCGCAGCTGCTGATCTCGGCCGCGCGCGA
This sequence comes from Pseudomonas sp. Hp2, assembly GCF_006386585.1. Lineage (NCBI taxonomy): Bacteria > Pseudomonadati > Pseudomonadota > Gammaproteobacteria > Pseudomonadales > Pseudomonadaceae > Pseudomonas > Pseudomonas sp. Hp2. Next base: position 143,364 of record NZ_VAHJ01000008.1, on the reverse strand, counting down.
GCTCGGCCTGGGCGTGGTGTCGGTGCCGATCGAGACCCGCTATGGGCAGGCCGCGGCCCAGGCGCAGTTCCGCCGCAGCCACTTCCGTCCCCTGCGCGACCTGTACCGCATCACCTCGCACGTGGTCGGGCAGGTGATCGCCTATGGCCACGTCGGCGCCCGCTACCGGCTCACCCGCGACACGCCGGCCCGCATCGACGATCTCGGCGAAGAGCGGCAGGACATCGGGATCCAGGCCAAGGAGCATCGCGGCTGAGGTTCGCCGCGATTGCGATGCCGGCAAGGCCGCGGGACCGAAGTCCCTCCCGCAGCGGTGGGAGCCTCCGCAGGCAGGCCCCCGCCAAGGCGCCTCATCCCATCCCGCCGTTGACGCCGATCACCTGGCCGTTGACGTATCCGGCCAGGTCGGAGCACAGGAAGCCCACCAGCGCCGCCACTTCCTCCGGCCGGCCGGCCCGGCCCGCCGGCACCATCTGCTTGATCGCCTCCGGCGCGAACGCCTGTGCCGCCATCGCGCCCTCGATCACCCCGGGCGCGACCACGTTGACCGTGACGCCGCGGCTGGCCATCTCGCGCGCCAGCGATTTCGACGCGCCGTGCAACGCGGCCTTGGCCGCCGCGTAGTTGGTCTGCCCGCGATTGCCCAGCACCGCCGCCACGCTGGAAACGCTGACGATGCGCCCCCAGCGCGTGCGCGCCATCGGCAGCAACAGCGGCTGGGTGACATGGAAGAAGCCGTGCAGCGACACGTCGATCACCCGCTTCCACTGCGCCTCGCCCATGCCCGCCATCGGCGCGTCGTCGTGGATGCCGGCGTTGTTGACGACCACCTGGACCGGCCCGCCCTGCAGCAGCGCCTCGATCGCCGCGGCGCTGGCGGCCGCGTCGGCCACGTCGAACGCCACCGCGTGCGCGCGACCGCCAGCGGCCGCGATCTCCCCGGCCAGGGCCTGCGCGCGGGCGAGATTGCCGTTGGCATGCACGATCACCTCCAGGCCGTCGGCGGCGAGCCGCCGGCAGATCGCGCCGCCGATGTCGCCGCTGCCGCCCGTGACGAGCGCGCGCCGGGTCGTCTGGTTCATCGTGGGTTCTCCGGTTGCAGGATCACCGCCGCGCGCCCCTCGGCGAGCAGCCGTCCTTCGTGGTGGATGCGGAACAGGTATTGCTGGCCGTCCTCGCTGGCGACGAGCTGCTCGGCCTCGCCGAGCAACTCGCCTTCGAGGTCGTCGATGCGGGAGGCATGCAGTTCCACGCCGCGCAGCGACACCAGCATGCCCGGGCGCGGCGCGCGGCCGTGTTCCTGCCCCAGCAGGCCGCCGTGCACCGCCATCGCCTGCGCGCCGTACTCGCACAGGTGCACCGCCGAGAGCCGCCCGGCGCGCCGCAGCGGGTGCGCGCGGTCGCGGTGGTTGCGCGCGGCCAGCACGATGCGCCGCGCGTCCCACGCGCGCACCTCGTCCCACAGGCACATCGCGCCGGCATGCGGCACCAGCGCCAGGATGCGATCACGCCCGAGCATCTTCGATCTCCTTGGCCGGATGCCGCGACACCAGCAGCGCCAGCACGAAATTGCCGACCACGCCCAGCGCGACGGTGGTGCCGATCGCGCGCAGCACGGGGATCGACGACCATCCCAGCAGCGCGAACACCACCAGCGTCATCACGCTGCACACGACCAGCCCGTGCAGCGTGCGCAGCTGGTCGGCGCGGCCGTCGCCGGCGTGCTCGAAGAACAGGCCGTAGTCCAGCCCGAGCCCGGCGCCGAGGATCAGCCCGATCAGGTGGAACAGGTTCAGCTCCACCCCGGCGGTGCGCAACACCGCCAGCGTGAGCAGCGTGGTCAGCGCCATCGGCAGCAGCACCCGCGCCACCCGGCGCGGCGAGCGCAGCGCGATCCACACCGTCGCCACCAGCAACAGCGCGGCGACGCCGAGCGCGAGCAGCAACCGCACGCGGTAGGCGGCCACCAGCGATTCGGAGGCCTGCTTCAGGTCGATGAGTTCGGCGCCATGCCGCGCGGCCAGCGCCGCCAGCGCCGCCGGATCGGACAGCGTGCCCAGCGACACCAGCGCGGTGGCGTGGTCGCCCGAGCGCAGCAGCAGGCCGTCGATCACGCTCGCCAACGGCGTCCGCGCGAAGTCCTGCGCGCGCAGCGGCGGCGCGGTACGGGCGCGCTCGACGTCGGCCAGGAAATCCTCGAACGCATCGGCGCGGAAGGGCGAGTCGGCCACCGCCTGCGCGAGCGCCGCGCGCAGCATGTCCGGCGCCGGCAACGCCGCCTGGCGCGCCCGTTGCGTGGCCGCGCTCGGCAGGTAGCGCGCGGCCATGTCGTAGCCGCCGAGCCGGCCGGCGGCCACTTCCCGGTCCAGCCACGGCCGCAGGCGCTCGGAGGCGACCAATGCGCGTTCGGCGTCCGCACCGCGCAGGGCCAGCACGTAGCGCACGTCGGGCGCGCCCAGTTCGCCGCGCAGTCGTTCGTCGCGCAGCAGGTCGGCGCGATCGACCGGGGTCAGCCTGGACAGGTCGTTCTCCCAGAACGGCTGCGGCGCGCGCCATGCCAGCGCCACCGCGACGAGCGCCAGCGCCAGCAACGACCAGCGCGGGCGCGGCAGCCGTTCGATCCGCGTCCACAACCGCGACAACCGCGCCGAATCGGCGAGGTCGCGGCGCGCCGGGTCGACCAGCGCCGGCAGCAGGAACCGCGTCGCCAGCGCGGCGGCGGCCAGCGCGGCGATCGTGAACACCGCCAGCTGGCGCAGGCCGTCCACGCCGGAGAACAGGAAGGTCAGGTAGGCGATGCACGTGGACGCCACGCCGGTGCCCAGCGTCGGCCACAACTGGCGCACGTTGCTCCACGCCGATTGCCCGGGGCGCTGGTGGCTGAGGAAATGCACCGGATAGTCCTGCACCACGCCGATCAACGTGAAGCCGAACGCGATGGTGATGCCGTGCACGCCGTCGAACAGCGCCGCCACCGCGGCCAGCCCGGCCAGTCCCGCGCTGGCCAGCGGCAGGAAGCCGAGCAACGGCGCCTTCCAGCTGCGATAGGCGAGCAGCAGCAGCAGGATCATGCCGACCGTGTCGAGCGTGCCGATCGTGCCGGCCTCGCTGCTGGTGCGCTCGCTGATCTTCACCGCGAACGCGCCCGGGCCGGTCATCTCCAGGCGGCTGCCGGTCCCGGCCGAGATCCCGGCGAACGCCTGCCGGATCGCCTGCACCGCCTCGGCCTGCCCGCTCGGATCGAACCCGGGCGCACGCGTCTGCACCAGCAGCAAGGCCTGGCGGCTGGCGCGGTCGAACCACACCCCATCGACCTGCTGCGGCTGCCGTGCCGGCTGCAGCGCCTGCGCGACCTTGAGCGTCTGCAGGGTCGGGTCGCGCCCGAGCAACGGCTCGACCAAGTCGCCCGCCGGCGATGCCAGGTCCTGCACGCGTGCTTGCAAGGCCTCGCGCAATACGGCGGCGGAGAAATCGCCCGGCTGCGGCGCCGGCGCCAGCAGGTAGCGATAGGCCAGCAGCGCCTCGGGGATCGCATCCAGCCCGGGCGTTTCGCCGTTGGACACCCCGACGAACAGCGGCTGCGCCTGCAGCGCGGTGCGCAGCGCACGCGACTGACCGGCCAGTACGTCGGGCGAAGCGCCGGACAGCGCCAACAGCAACAGGCGCGAACCCGGGCCTTCGCCGAGCTCGTCGATCAACAGCTTCTGCGCCGGCGTACGCGCCTCGGGCATGAACTTGCGCAGATCGCCCGACAGCGACAGCCGCGTACCGAGCCACCACCCGAGCACGCCAAGCAGCACAAGCCACAGCAACGCCAGCGAGGTGCGCTGCAACGAAGTCAGGCCGGATCGCATGGTGCCACCGCTGTTGCTCGTGATTTTGCCCCCGATCGGGCAACGCCTCCTCGCGCGGCGGCGCGCCAACCTCCGTGGCCTACGAATGCCACTGAGGCGCGGGCCCCTCCGAAGCGGCGGAGGCGATGGAAAAAACTCGAAGGGCGACGTGCATGGGCTCGCCGGAAAAAGGCGAAGCACCGCTTCGCCCCGGCGGGCGGGCATTCGCCGCGCGGCGAATGCCCCGGACTCGGCCGCGTAGCGGGCAAGTCGCGTCGAAAAATCCCGCCGGCTTCGCGGACCCGCAGCAAAGCTGCGGGCGCGCAGGCGGGGTGTGCTTTCTTTTGGTTACTTTTCTTTACGCGGCACATCCCTGTGCCGCGCCCTTGGGGCGGCTTCGCCGTGCGGCGCTGCTCCTGCAGCGCGCGTGCACAAGCAAAGAAAAGTGGCTCGCCAAAGGCGAAAGCTTTTGCCTTTCTCGCCAAAGGCCCCAACAGCAACGTCCATGGATTCCCGCTTTCGCGGGAATGACGATAGAGGGATGGCGTTGGTCGGATACGGAATGGGAAAGACACTGGGTCCCCGCCTGCGCGGGGACGACGGTAGAAAGACAACGTGGGTCGGGTAGAGGACGGAAAAGTCGCTGGATTCCCGCTTTCGCGGGAATGACGATAGAGAGATGGCGTTGGTCGGATACGGAATGGGAAAGACACTGGGTCCCCGCCTGCGCGGGGACGACGGTAGAAAGATAACGTGGGTCGGGTAGAGGACGGAAAAGTCGCTGGATTCCCGCTTTCGCGGGAATGACGATAGAGAGATGGCGTTGGTCGGATACGGAATGAGAAAGGCACTGGGTCCCCGCCTGCGCGGGGACGACGGTAGAAAGACAACGTGGGTCGGGTAGAGGACGGAAAAGTCGCTGGATTCCCGCTTTCGCGGGAATGACGGTAGAGGGATCGCGCAGGTCGGACCCAAAGCGGGAAAGACACTGGGTCCCCGCCTGCGCGGGGATGACGGTGGCCATGAGGCTTCGTCCGTATCCCCATCCGCCCCTTCGAGGCACCTTGCTCCACACCCTGTCCCAAAGGGAGAAGGGAAAAGGCACTGCGTCCCCGCCCGCGCGCCAGCAAGGCTTCCAGTCCCGCCGCCACTCAGCCACCACTCCCGCACAACGCCCGCAATGCCCCCGCATCCAGCGACGGCGGCGCCGCCAGCGCAGCGCCGCCCAGCAAGGTGCGTTGCACCTCGCCGCGCGCCGGCGTGGTCTCGATGCAACGCAATTCGTCGCCGGCCCCGTGCAGCGCCACCTGGCGCACGCGCCTGGCGAGCGCGGCGTCCTGCGGTTGCAGCGTCAGCGTCCACCCGTGCGCGCCACCCGTCGCCTGCACCCGGTACTGGCGCTGCAACGCATCCGCGTCGCCGGCCAGCAACGCGCTGAAGCTGGCCTGCAATCCCGCCAGCTCCGGCACCCGCGCCAGGTCGAAGCGCTGCGCCGGCTTGCCGTCGCGCTCGATCGTGGCCTGGCCGCCCCGGATCGTGGTGGTCTCGTGGTAGGGCGCGCGCACCTCGCGCACCAGCGTGTCGGCATCGGGCCGGCGGTACTCGCCGCTCACCCGCAGCGGCTGCTTGAGCAACGCCGAGCCGCGCAGTTCGACGAACGCGGTCGCGCTCGGCGCGGGCCGCGCGAGCGCATGCACGATCGCGCTCGCGTCGGCGCCGTCAGCCGCTGCGGCGGGCAGCGGTGCGGCGGCGCAGATCAGCATCGGCGTGAACAGGCGGCGCATCGGTCGAACCATCGTCTTGCCAATAGTCGTAGAAGTTGAACCAGTTGAACGGCGCATCGAGCGCGCGCGCCTGCAGCACGGCCGCATAGCGGCGCATCACTTCGGCCAGGCGCTCGGCGCGGCGCTCGCGCGGCAGCGACAGGGCGTCGCAGAACGGCTCGAACGAGAGCTCGTAGCGATTGCCGCCGCGGTACACGCCGAACGCCAGCATCACCGGCACGCCGAGCGTGGCGGCGATCAGCCAGGGCGTGGTCGGCAGCGGCGCGGCCTTGCCGAGGAACGGCAGCCACAGCGCCGGCTCGCCGGGCTGGGCGCGATCGGCCAGCATCGCCACCAGCGCGCCCTCGTCGACCGCCTGCTTGATCGCCAGCGCCACGCTGGCGCCGTCCTGCCCGGCGTCGATGATGCCGGCGGCCAGCGCGGGATCGAGCGCGTCCAGGGCCTGGCTGATCGCGGGGTTGTGCTTGCGATCGAGCACGACGCGCAAGGCGATGTCGCCGCGCAGGCGCTTGAGCACGCGCAACGCGTCGAAGCTGCCCAGGTGCGAGCCGACCAGCAGCACGCCGCGGCCGCGCGCAAGCGCGTCCAGCAGCGTCTCGGCGCCGCGCACGTCGATGTCGAACAGGTCGGTCCGCCCGCCGAGCAGGAACACGCGGTCCAGGATCGTCGAGGCGAAGGTGTGGATGTGGCGCGCCACGTCGGCCAGCGTCGCCGGCCGTCCCAGCGCGCGCGCCAGGTAGGCGCGCGAGGCGGCACGCTCCGGCCCCCGCACCAGCAGGAAGTAGGCGGTGATCGGATACAGCAGCAGGCGCGTGGCGCGCCGTCCGCAGCGCCGCGCGATCGCGACGATCAGGCCGATCGCGAAACGGCCGCCGCCTTCCGGGCGCTGCTTCCAGTCGCCGCTCATGCCTGTGCCTGCACGCGCACGCTGCCGCTGGCGAGCACGCGCTCGCCGTGGCGCACCGCGAATCGCCACTGCGGCGCCTCGCCCTGCAGCTCGATCGTGGCTTCCTGCTCCGGCAGCAGCGGCTGCACGAACTTCACCTGCGCCAGTTGCAGCGCCGCCGGCGCATGGCCGAGCCGGTCGGCGACCAGCGCCACCACTTCGTCGAGGATCACCACGCCGGGCACGACCGGATTGCCCGGGAAATGCCCGGGCAGGCAGGGATGGTCGGAAGGCACGCGGAATCGCATCGCGGCCGCTCAGCGCAACAGCTCGCGCCAGAACGCCGGGCCCAGCTGCATCAGCTGGCGCACGAACTGGACCGGCGTGCGGTACGGATGTTCCTCGACGCGGCGCTGGCGCACCGCGTATTCCACCGCGGCGAAGCCGCCGATCAGGCCCCAGCACGCCAGGTTGGCGAACCACGACCACTGCGCATGGGTGATGGCCCAGCGCGACCGCACGCCCAGGGACCACAGCACGCCGTCGGGCGCGGCGATCAGCGCCAGCGCCAGGTTGATCGCCGCCAGCGTCGCCAGCAGCAGCGCCCAGGCCGCGGTCAGCCGGCGCGTGTAGCGCTCGGTCGCCTCCGGCATCGGCATGCGCGCCTGCTCGTGCAGCGCCCGCACGATCCGCGTGATCAACGGCACCTGCCCGCGCCGCAGCGTGCGCGCGAAGCCCCAGGCCACCACCAGGGTGAACAGCACCGGCGGCGCCAGCAGCGTCATCCAGGCGAAGCGCGAGCCGGCCAGGGCGTACAGGCCGGCCAGCGCCGCCGCCAGCGCGCCCAGCGCCCACAGCCGGCGGTGCAGCAGCGGCCCCAGCAGCATCAGCAGGACCAGGCTGGCCAGCGCCAGCGCCGACCAGCGGCCGTCGTCGCGCAGGCTGGCCAGGTGCGACAGCACCGGATAGGCCAGCAGCAGCAGCATCCGCAGGCCCAGCGCCAGGCCGGTGTCCTCCGGATGCGGCGCTTCAGCGGGTGCGATGCGACTCGACATACGCCGACAGCGTCCTCAACGAGGCGAACACGCGCCGGTTGCCCTCGCTGTCCGAACGCAGCTGGACGCCGTACTGCTTGCCGATCGCCAGGGCCAGTTCCAGCGCATCGATCGAGTCCAGGCCGAGGCCGGTGTTGAACAGCGGTGCTTCGGGATCGATCGAGGCAGGCTCCACGCCTTCCAGGTTCAGGCTTTCCACGAGGAGCTCGGCGAGCGCGCGTTCGGCGTCGTTCTGTTGCGACATTAGGTACTTCCGTAGGGGCAAAGGGCGCAACGATCCGGGATTGCGCGCCCTCAGGCAAGCCGGCCCCCCGACCGTGCCGGGCTATCATGCCCGCTTCGCAATCACTCCGCAGTGAACACATGATGTCCAGCCGCCGTTTTTCCGGGTGGCGTTCGTGAACGGTTCCAACGCTCACGCGCTGTCCGTGGACTACGCCGATCCCGCCGAACTGCCCGCCCTGCTTGCCGATCCGCGCGTCCTGGCGGTGTTCGGCTTCCGCGCCGGTGCCGCGGCGCCCCCCAGCGACGATCCCCGCTACCTGCAGGTCGGCCTGCGGCTTCACGGCCGTGAACGGCTGGAGGTCTGGCGCAGCCCGGGCCCGGTCCGCCGGGGCCGCGACGGCGACCTGGCCTGGGCCGAGGGCGAAGCGCTGGCGTTCGGCGCGCTGCAGGTCGACGAGGCCGCCCACGGCGGCATCGCCGGCGCCGCCGAGTACGCCTACCGGCGCCTGGGCGAGCACCTGAACGGCCATCCCAAGCCGCACCTGCTGCGGATCTGGAACTACCTGGACGCCATCGTCGAAGGCGAGGGGGACGACGAGCGCTACCGGCATTTCTGCGTCGGCCGCGCCCGCGGCATCGGCGCGATCGATACCGGCCGGCTGCCGGCGGCGACCGCGATCGGCCGCACCGACGGGGTGCGCACGCTGCAGGTGTACTGGCTGTCCGCGCGCGAGCCGGGCACGCCGCTGGAGAACCCGCGCCAGGTCAGCGCCTACCACTACCCGCGCCAGTACGGACCGCAATCGCCGAGCTTCGCCCGCGCGATGCTGCCGCCGGCCGGCGCGGCGATGCCGCTGCTGCTGTCCGGCACCGCCAGCGTGGTCGGGCACGAGACGCGCCATGGCGGCCAGTTGCTGGCGCAATTCGGCGAGATCTTCGCCAACTTCGACGCGCTGATCGGCACCGCGCGGACGCGCTCGCCGGCGCTGCCGGAAGCGATCGGCCCCGGCGCCCGCCTCAAGGTCTACGTGACCCGCGCGGAGGACCTGCCGGCGATCGAGCGCGCGCTCGAGGAACGCCTCGGCAATGCGGTGCCGCGGATCCTGCTGAACGCCGTGGTCTGCCGCCGCGACCTGATGGTCGAGATCGACGGCGTGCATGGGTGAACCGGGATCGGGACCCGGACAGAACGTTCAGGGAGAGGACGCTTTTCCGGGCCCCGGCTCCAACAGCGCAAGCACCCGGTCCCGCGGCACCTTGCCGGTCTCGTTGCGCGGCAGGCGCTCGACGAAGCGCAGCCGGCGCGGCAGGAACACCGGGTCCATCGCCTGCCGCAGCGCGGCCAGCAGGCCGGCCTCGTCCAGCGCCGGCGCCACCACGACCGCGGCGATGCGGCGCACGCCGATCTCGTCCGGCGTTTCCAGCTGCACCATCACCCCGTCCTGCACCCCGGGCACCGCCAGCAGGCGGCGGGTGAGATCGCCCAGCGAGGCACGCTTGCCGGCGATGTCGAGCAGGTCGGCCTGCCGGCCCTTGACCTCGAAACGCCCGTCGGCGTGGATCTCCATCAAGTCCGCCAGCGCCACCGGTTGCGGCAGCTGCGGCGCATGCACCAGCGTGCCGTCCGGCTGCGGCGTCAGGCGCACGCCCGGCAGCGGGGTCCATGCGGTCTCCAGCGCGGTCCGGCGGCGCGCGAAGATGCAGGTCTCGGTCGAACCGAACACCTCGCACATCGGCCCGCCGAACCGTTCTTCGGCCTGCCGCGCCAGGTCCTGCGGCAGCGGCGCGGTGGCCGAGACCATCCCGTCCACCGGCGGCATCGCGACCTGCGCGGCCACCAGCGTGCGCAGGTGCACCGGCGTGGTGACCAGCAGCCGCGGGCGCGGCAGCGCCGCAAGGGCGTTCGCCACGTCCTGCGGGAACAGCGGGCGCCCGTTGGCGACGGCGAGGCCGCCCAGCAGCGGCAGGATCACCGACATCTCCATCCCGTACATGTGCTGCGGCGGCACGGTCGCCAGCACCGCCGGCGGCGTGCCGGCCCACAGATGGCGCAGCGCCTGCAGGTTCTGGCCGCAGCCGTCGCGGAACTGCGCCCAGGTCTTGGGATACGGCTTGGGCTGGCCGGTGCTGCCGGAGGTGAAGCCGATCACCGCCACCGCACCGGCCGGCACCCGGGGGGGCTCGCCCGAGGCCTGCGGCAACGCGTCCGGCAGGCGGTGGTAGCGCGCCGGCCCGCCCTCCAGCACCTCGTCGCCGAGCGCATAGGCGCCGGCGTGGCGCTGCATCACGTCCTCCACCACCGCCGAGGCGCGCGACGGCGGCAGCAGCGTGGTCTGCCCGCGCAGCGCCACCGCGCACAGCGCGACCAGGAAGCGGTAGCGGTCCTCGCACAGGTTGACCGCGTGGCTGCCGGCCGGCAGCCAGGCCGCCACGCCGCGCACATGCGCATGGAACTGCGCCAGGTCGATCGCGGTGGCGCCGTCGTAGACCAGGATCCGGCCGGGATCGCCGCTGCCCAGGGTCAGCGTCGGTGCGGAAGGGCTGGCGCTTTCGAGAACTGCGGACATGGGAACGGAAATCCAGGACGAAATGACCTGCTCGGCATGCCGCCGCCGTTCCCTCCTCCCCCGGGAGAAGGTGCCCCGGAGGGGCGATTGAGGGTACCGGCGGAGCCTCGTGCACCGAGCACCGAGGGTTCCACCCCTACCCTCATTCCAACCCCTTTCCCGGCGGGAGAGGGGCTGTGGCTGCGGCGTCCGAACCTGGGCCGGGACGGGATAACGGCCGCCACAATGGCCGAAGCCCGGCCGCGCTGGCAAGCCGGCCATGACCTGTGGCCCAGCCGGCGGACGCAGGGGGACTGCTAGGCTTGTCCGGTTTTCCTTGCCGCTGCCTGCCATGCCCAGATTCCTGCCCCTGTCCCTGCTGCTGTTCGTCGCCACCGCCTCCGCCCAGGCGCCTTCGGCGCCGCTGACCATCGAACAGACGATGGCCGACCCGGACTGGATCGGGCCGCCGGTCGAGAAGGCGTGGTGGTCTTGGGACGGCCGCCAGGTCGAATACCTGCTCAAGCGCGACGGCAGCCCGGTGCGCGACACCTTCCGCCAGTCCATCGACGGCCGCGGCGCGGCCGCGCGCGTCGGCGACGAGGCGCGCGCCACGCTCGACGCCGACGACCCGGTCTACGACGCCCAGCGCCAGCGCATGCTGTTCATGCGCAACGGCGACGTCTTCCTGCGCGACCTGCGCAGCGGCGCGCTGACCCAGCTGACCCGCAGCAACGAGGCGGAGTCGCGCCCGCGCTTCGCCAGCGACGGCAGCGTCACCTGGCGCGCCGGCAACGATTGGTACCGCTGGACGCCGGGCGGCGGCACCGCGCAGGTCGCGGTGCTCAAGGCCGCGCGCGACCCCGGTGCCGATCCCAAGCCCGACGTGCTGCGCGAGCAGCAGCTGGCGACGCTGGCGACGCTGCGCAACGACCGCGCCCAGCGCGAGGCGCTCAAGCAGCAGGAGGACGCCTGGCGCAAGGCCGACCCGACCCGCGCGCCGGGCCCGGTCTACCTCGGCGAGGACGTGGAGATCGTCGACAGCGCGCTCTCGCCCGACGGCCGCCACCTGCTGGTCGTCACCCAGGCCAAGGGCGCCGACGAGGGCCAGGCCGGCAAGATGCCCAAGTACGTCACCGAGTCCGGCTACGAGGAGTTCCAGGAAGTGCGCACCCGGGTCGGGCGCAACCCGCCGGTGCCGCAGGCGCTGTGGCTGGTCGACGCGGCCACCGGCAAGGCCAGCAAGCTGGGCTACGACGGCCTGCCGGGCATCGCCACCGACCCGCTGGCCAAGCTGCGCAAGGCCGCCGGCAAGGAGCCGCTCAAGGGCGATCGCGCGGTGCGCGTGGGCGTCGAAGGCTTCGGCGGCGATCCGGCGATCCATTGGAGCGCCGACGGCCGCAACGTCGCCGTGCTGCTGCGCGCGGTGGACAACAAGGACCGCTGGATCGCCACGGTCGACCTCGACAAGGCCACGCTCGCCTCGCGCCACCGCCTGCACGACGATGCCTGGATCAACTGGGAATTCAACGATTTCGGCTGGCTGCCGGACAACCGCACGCTGTGGCTGCTGTCGGAGGAATCCGGCTGGTCGCACCTGTACACGATCGAAGGCAACGGCAAGCCGCGCCAGCGCACCTCCGGCAAGTGGGAAGTCTCCGCCCCGCAGGTGGCGCCCGACGGCCGCGGCTTCTACTTCCTGTGCAACCAGAAATGGCCGGGCGACTACGAAGTCTGCAAGCTCGACCTGGCCAGCAACCAGGTCAGCGAGCTGACCTCGTTGGACGGAGTGGAGGATTTCAGCGTTTCCCCCGACGGCAGCCACCTGCTGGTGCGCTACTCCGGCGCCTACCTGCCGCCGCAACTGGCGGTGCTGCCGGCGAGCGGCGGCCAGGCCACCGTGCTGACCGACACCCGCACGCCGGCCTTCAAGGCGCGGCAGTGGATCCAGCCGCAGTACGTGCAGGTCCCGTCCAAACACGGTGCCGGCACCATCTGGGGCAAGTACTACGGCCCGGCCCGGCCCGAGCCCGGCAAGCGCTACCCGATCGTGATGTTCGTGCACGGCGCCGGCTACCTGCAGAACGTCTCGGCGCGCTACACCAACTACTTCCGCGAGCAGATGTTCCACAACCTGCTGGTGCAGAAGGGCTACATCGTGCTCGACCTGGACTACCGCGCCTCGGAAGGCTACGGCCGCGCCTGGCGCACCGCGATCTACCGCAACATGGGCCACCCGGAGCTGGAGGACTACCTGGACGGCCTGGACTGGCTGGTGGATACCAAGCAGGGCGACCGCGACCGCGCCGGCATCTACGGCGGCAGCTACGGCGGCTTCATGACCTTCATGGCGATGTTCCGCGCGCCGGGCACGTTCAAGGCCGGCGCCGCGCTGCGCCCGGTCGGCGACTGGATGCAGTACAACCACGAGTACACCTCCAACATCCTCAACACCCCGGACATCGACCCGGAGGCGTACAAGGCGTCCTCGCCGATCAACTACGCCGAGGGCCTGCAGGGGCACCTGCTGATCGCGCACGGCATGATCGACGACAACGTGTTCTTCAAGGACTCGGTCGACATGACCCAGAAGCTGATCGAACTGCGCAAGGACAACTGGGAGATCGCTCCGTACCCGCTGGAACGCCACGGCTTCACCCGCGCCGACTCCTGGCTGGACGAGTACAAGCGCATCCTCAAGCTGTTCGAGGAACAGGTGAAGCCGGCGCCGTGACCGTCGCCGCCGGCATCGGCCCGATCCGCATCGTCGCCGCGCTGATCGGCGACGATGCCGGGCGCGCGCTGCTGGTGCGCAAGCACGGCTCGTCCACCTTCATCCAGCCCGGCGGCAAGCGCGAGCCGGGCGAGGAGGCGCTGGCGACCCTGGTGCGCGAATTGCGCGAGGAACTGGACGTGGGCATCGTGCCCGGCAGCGCGCGCCGCCTGGGCGAGTTCGAGCACGACGCGGTCAACGAGGCCGGCCGGCGCGTGCGCGCCGAGGTGTACTTCGTGCGCATCGACCGCGCGCCGCGCGCGCAGGCCGAGATCGCCGAACTGGCCTGGCTGCCGGCCGCGCCGCCCTGGCCGGTGCCGGTCGCCCCGCTGAGCGCGGTGCACATCCTGCCGCTGCTGGCCGCCGTGCCCTGAAGCGGGTACCTTCCCCGCCTCCTCCACTCCACAAGGACGTCGCGATGGGTTTCCTCAGCCGCCTGTTCCGGCGTGCCCGCCCCGATGCGCCGCCCGCGCCGCCGGCCGCTCCCGACCAGGCGGAGGGAGCCATCGATCCCGCGCTGGCCGAAGCCCTGGACGCCTTCCAGGGCGAGCGGCACGAACAGGCGTTCGCCCTGGCCTCGCGGCAACTGCAGGCGGGCGCCGATGCCCACCGGCTGTGCGCCCTGTCGTTGAGCGCGCTGGGACGCCATCCGGAGGCGTTCGATTACTGGCTGCAACTGTTCGAGCGCGAGCCGAGCGCCCACAACGCGCTGCAACTGGCCACGGTGTCGGTGATGTGCGGCGAGCCCGGCCGCGGCGAGGCATGGCTGGCCAAGTTCGACCAGGTCAACGCGCAGACCCGGGAGATGTCCGCCGCGCTGGCGCGCGGCAATTTCATTTCGGCGCTGGAGCAGGCGGGCTACGGGCAGCGCACGCTGCCGCACCTGGAATGGCTGCGCGAAGCCTATGCGTCGCTTTCGATCACCGACTCGCACTTCCTGTACGTGCGCGGGCTGCCGTTCTTCGACACCTTCCTGGAACGCAGCCTGCCGTTGCTGCACGCGCAACTGCCGCCCGCGGCGATCGCACCTTGGTACCGGGCGATCCATGCCCGCCTCGATGCCGAGGGCCAGGCCATGCTCGATGCCCACCTGGCCCGGTTGCCCGCCTGAGACCGCCCGCCCCGTCTATGCCCACGACCCCCACCCGCAGCAGCTTCGTCACGGTGATGGCCGCGATCTCGCTGGCCCTGGGCGGATTCGGCGTGCTCGGCAACCTGCTGCAACTGCTGCTGGCCTGGACGCTGCCCTCGGCAAGCCTGGCGGCCGGCCTGCTGCCGCCCGGGACACCGGTGCCGGCGCCGCTGCTGTGGCTGGACGCCCACCTGGCCGGCTTGTCGCTGGCCGGCGCACTGCTCTCGGCGGTGCTGGCCTGGGTCTCCTGGGGCCTGCTGCGCCGGCGCGAATGGGCGCGGCAGGGCTTCATCGCCGGCCTGGTGCTGGCGGCCCTGGCCAACTTCGCCGGCCTGCCGCTGGTCGATGCGCTGTTCGACGGCCTGCTGCAAGGCATGGCCGGCCCGGACGTGGACCTGCGCGAACTGCAGGCCATGACCCATGCGCTGCGGCAGATCCTGTTCTGGTCGTGCCTGGCCAGCGCGCTGCTGGTCGCCGCGCTGCACGGCTGGATCGCCTGGAAGCTGTGCCGGCCGGAGATCCGCGCCGAGTTCCGGCGCGGCCCCCTGTAGGAGCGGCTTTTTGTGGGAGCGGCTTCAGCCGCGAAGAGGCTTTCCTTTTGACCCCCTGCACAGGGATGTGCAGGCTGTTGCAGGGGGATCTGCATGAAAACCCCATCGCGGCTGAAGCCGCTCCCACGAAGGCCGCTCCTGCAAGTAACACCCGCCGCTTAGAATCACCGGCATGAACGAATTCGAGCGCGTACGCGACTACCTCACCAACCTGCAGGACCGCATCTGCGCCGCCGTCGAGGCCGCCGACGGCCGGGCCCGCTTCGCCGAGGACCTGTGGCAACGCGCGGAAGGCGGCGGCGGCCGTACCCGCGTGCTGCGCGAGGGGGCGGTGTTCGAGCAGGCCGGGATCGGCTTCTCCGACGTCGCCGGCACGCGCCTGCCGCCCTCGGCGAGCGCGCACCGCCCCGAGCTGGCCGGCGCCAGCTGGCGCGCCTGCGGCGTCTCGCTAGTGTTCCACCCGCGCAATCCCTACCTGCCGACCACCCACGCCAACGTGCGCTACTTCCGTGCCGAGCGCGACGGCGAACCGGTGGCGGCCTGGTTCGGCGGCGGCTTCGACCTGACCCCGTTCTACCCGTTCGACGAGGACGTGCTGCACTGGCACCGCACCGCGCAGGCGTTGTGCGCGCCGTTCGGCGAGGAGCGCTACGCCGCGCACAAGCGCTGGTGCGACGAGTACTTCTTCCTGCGCCACCGCAACGAGACGCGCGGCGTCGGCGGCCTGTTCTTCGACGACCTGCATGGCGACTTCGAGCGCGACTTCGCCTACCTGCGCGCGGTCGGCGACGGCTTCCTCGACGCCTACCTGCCGATCGTCGAGCGCCGCAAGGACATGCCGTACGGCGAGCGCGAGCGCGAGTTCCAGCTGTACCGGCGCGGGCGCTACGTCGAGTTCAACCTGGTCTACGACCGCGGCACGCTGTTCGGCCTGCAGAGCGGCGGGCGCGCCGAGAGCATCCTGATGAGCCTGCCGCCGCGCGTGCGCTGGGAGTACGGCTTCCAACCCGAGCCGGGCAGCGCCGAAGCGCGCTTAGCCGACTACCTGGTGCCGCGCGACTGGCTGGGTTGAGGGCTTCGATCGCCGGCGGTTTCGTCGGTTGATTCCATAAAGGGATCCGTTTCTTTGTGGGAGGGACTTCAGTCCCGACAGAGGGTCGATAACGCCCGCCGGGACTGAAGTCCCTCCCACAACAGGTGCCGGCGTCCCGACAGAAGGCAGACAAGGCCCGTCGCGGCCGCAGTCCCTTTCACGGAAAGCACAAGGCAACCCCGGTACCGGCCTGCATCCGCCGGGCCTCGCCGGCTCGATCCGGTCACGCCGGCCAACGCTGCCTGAAGACATCCGGGACCGGGAAATCCCGGAAAGGAGCCCGAAAGGTCGCCCGCCTACGGTGGCGTCCACCTTGCACGACTCCGTGAGTCCCATGTCACCCCAACCCCCCTTGTCCTGGAGCGTCCTGTGCGACTTCGACGGGACCATCGGCCTCCAGGACGTGATCGACACTCTGCTCGACCGCTTCGGCCTGCCCGGCTGGGAAGCGCTGGAGGCGGACTGGCAGGCCGGCCGCATCGGATCGGCCGCCTGCATGCAAGGCCAGGTCGCCCTGCTCGACATGGGCCCCGAGCAGTTCGAACGGCACCTGGACGGCCTCGCGATCGACCCGTATTTCCCGCGCTTCGCCGCCGCCGTCGCCGCGCGCGGCCTGCCGCTGCAGGTCGTCAGCGACGGCCTGGACCAGCCGATCCAGGTCCTGCTCGCCCGTCATGGCCTCCGGCACCTGCCCACCGTCGCCAATCGGCTGAGCCGTGCCGAACGACCGCGCCGCTGGCGCCTGGACTCACCCTACCAGGCGCCCGGCTGCACCGCCGGCACCTGCAAGTGCGCGCAGGTCCGCCAGCATCGCCCGCACGCGCACAGCCGCGTACTGCTGATCGGCGACGGCACTTCCGACTTCTGCGCCGCCGGGCGCGCCGACTACGTGTTCGCCAAGCGCAAGCTGATCGATCACTGCCGCCTGCGCGGCATCGCGCACAGCCCGATCGACGACTTCCAGGACGCGCTCGCGCTGCTGCCGCGCCTGCTCGACGGCCGCCTCACCGATCCCGCACCGCTGCCTGCGCTTGCCCTTGCTCCGCTGCCGGCCTGAGCCGGCCTCATCCACCTTCCGGATACGCGACCCATGAACCTGCTGCACACTCCTGCCCTGACGCTCGACGACGATGCCCAGCTACTGGCCGACGAGGCGCGCTACAGCTCCTTCGGCGACACCGTGCACTACGTCGACCCGCCCAAGGTCTTCCGCCGCTGCGAAGGCAGCTACATGTTCGACAGCGCCGGGGTGCCGTTCCTCGACCTGCAGATGTGGTACTCGGCGTGCAACTTCGGCTACTCCAACCCGCGCCTCAACGACGCGCTGAAGCGCCAGATCGACACGCTGCCGCAGGTCGCCAGCCAGTACCTGCACCCGACCCGCATCCAGCTCGCCAAGACGATCGCGCAGGACGTGGAGCGCAAGTTCGGCGTGGAAGGGCGCGTGCACTTCAACGTCGGCGGCGCGCAGGCGATCGAGGATTCGCTGAAGCTGGTGCGCAACGCGCGCAACGGCAAGAGCCTGATGTTCGCCTTCGAGGGCGGCTACCACGGGCGCACACTCGGCGCCTCGTCGATCACCTCCAGCTACCGCTACCGCCGCCGTTTCGGCCATTTCGGCGAGCGCGCGATGTTCATCCCGTTCCCGTACCCGTTCCGGCGCCCGAAGGGCATGACGCCTGAAGAATATTCCGATCATTGCGTGAACCAGTTCGCGCGCCTGTTCGAGACCGAATACAACGGCGTATGGGATCCCAAGGTCGGCCAGGCCGAGTACGCCGCGTTCTACGTCGAGCCGATCCAGGGCACCGGCGGCTACGTGGTGCCGCCGCCGAACTTCTTCCGCGACCTGAAGAAGGTGCTCGACAAGTACAACATCCTGATGGTGGTCGACGAGATCCAGATGGGCTTCTGGCGTACCGGCAAGCTGTGGTCGATCGAGCACTTCGGCGTGACCCCGGACGTGCTGGTGTTCGGCAAGGCGCTCACCAACGGCCTCAACCCGCTGTCCGGCCTGTGGGCGCGCGAGGAACTGATCAACCCGACCGTGTTCCCGCCGGGCTCGACCCACTCCACCTTCAACTCCAATCCGCTCGGCACCTCGCTCGGCCTGGAAGTGATCCGGATGGGCTACGAGATGGATTACGAGCGCACCGTGCCGCTGAAGAGCGCTCACTTCCTGGAGGGTCTGAAGGACTTGCAGAAGCGCCATCCGGAGATCGGCGACGTCGATGGCCTCGGCCTGGCACTGCGCGCGGAGATCTGCGAGGCCGACGGCTACACGCCCAACAAGGCGCTGCTCGACCGCATGGTCGACATCGGCCTGGCCGGTGACCTCACCCACGGCGGCAAGAAGATCGGCCTCGTGCTCGACGTCGGCGGCTGGTACAAGAACGTGATCACGCTGGCTCCGTCGCTGGACATCACCCATGAGGAGATCGACCTGGCGATCGCGCTGCTGGACCAGCTGCTGACCAAGGCCAAGGCCGGCTGACGCGGGTTCCGGGCCGCGCCATGCGCTACTGCACCCAGCTCGAGCCGGAGGCGCTGCTGAGCAGCTTCCTCGCGCATCCGCCGCAGGGCTTCAGGGCCGAGCGCCTGGACAGCGGCCTGCCGCTGTTCTGCGCCCGGCTGGACCTGCTGACCACGGCCGACGACGCGCTGCGCGCGCGCGTGGCCGCGTTGCCCGGCTACCGCTGGTGGCGGCGCTGGCTGGAGTGGAACGCCTGCTTCATCGGCTGCACCGTCACCGAGTACGCGCCGCTGCCGCTGGCAGGCCACGTCGAGGCGCTGGCCGACGAGACGCTGGCGCAGGCACGGCGCGCGCCGCTGCTGATCGTCAAGGACCTGCCGTGGGAATCGCCATTGCTGGACGTGCACGGCAACCAGCGCGCCGAGGCGTTCGCGCAGGCGCTGGCCGAGCGCGGCTTCGTGCTGATGCAGGGCATGTCGCTGGCCTGGGTGCCGATCGACTTCGCCGGCGAGGACGAATACCTGGCGCAACTGTCGTCCGGGCGCCGCCGCGACATCCGCCGCAAGCTGCGCGCGCGCGCCCGGCTGCGCGTGGAGTGCCAGCCCACCGGCGCGGCCTGCTTCGACGATCCGGCGCTGTGCCAGCGCTACTACGCGCTGTACCTCAACGTCTACGCGCAGAGCCAGATCCACTTCGACCTGCTCGGCCCGGAGTTCCTGGCCGAACTGCTGCGCGACGGCGGCAGCGGCGGCCGCGTGTTCGCCTACTACCACGGCGAGGCACTGGTCGGCTGGAACCTGTGCTACGAGCACGCCGGGATGCTGGTGGACAAGTACGTCGGCTTCGCCTACCCGCAGGCGCGCGAGCACAACCTCTATGCCGTGAGCTGGATGCACAACCTGGAATACGCGCGCGGCCAGGGGCTCAGCCATTACGTGGCCGGCTGGACCGACCCGGAGATCAAGCGCTACCTCGGCGCGCGCCTCAGCCCGACCCGGCACGCGGTCTACGCGCGCAATCCGCTGCTGCGCCTGCTGTTGCGCCGCAATGCCCATCGCTTCGAGCACGAGGCCGGCGACATGCCGCAGGCCGAGGCGATGGGATGAACGCGCCGCTGATCCTCGACCTGGACGCGTCCACCGGTGCAGTTCCCGAGGCGCGGGTGCTGCCGCTGCGGCACTGGCAGGAAGCGGTCCGCTTCGGCTGCGGCCATGCGACCCTGCACCGCTTCGTCGGGCAGGTCCGGCCGGCGCTGGAACGCGGGCACGGCACCGTGTTCCTGGGCAGCGGCGACTTCCACCACCTGAGCTGGCCCCTGGTGCGGCTCGCCGCCGAGCGCAGCGACCGTCCGCTGCAGGTGATCGTGCTCGACAACCATCCGGACAACATGCGCTACCCGTTCGGCATCCATTGCGGCTCGTGGGTACGCCACGCCGCCGCGCTGGCGCGGGTCGCGCAGGTCCACGTGGTCGGCATCTGCTCGCCGGACGCCGGCACCGCGCATTGCTGGGAACAGCACCTCGCCCCGCTGCGCGCGGGACGGCTGCACTACTGGTGCCTGGGCGTCGACACGCGCTGGGCGCGCCCGCTCGGCTGCGCCGGTGCGGTCCACAACTTCGACGACGTCCCCAGCCTGCTGACGGCCTTCGCCGCCCGCCGCGACGCCCGCTTGCCCATCTACCTGTCGATCGACAAGGACGTATTCGCCGAGGACGTGGCCCGCACCAACTGGGACCAGGGCCGCTTCCGGCTCGCCGACGCACAAGCGCTGATCGCCGCCCTGGCCGGACCGATCGTCGGCAGCGACATCACCGGCGAGATATCGCACCACCGCTACCGCAGCCTGTTCAAGCGCCTGCTCTCCTCGCTGGACGGGCAAACGCCCCCCGACCCGGAGACCCTCCCCGCCTGGCAAGCCGGACAACACGCACTCAACCTGGAACTGCTGCGCGCGATCGGAGATCGGTAGGCGCTATTCGCGCCGCACATTGATGGTTTCCCCTGGAAAGCCTCAAAGACACTGGGTCCCCGCCTTCGCGGGGACGACGATGGGGAGATGCGTGCGAGCGTGATGATTGCGGCTACGGCTACGGCTGCAATTGCAGCTGTTGCTATTGCTGTTGCTGTTGCTGTTGCTCGTGACTTTGCTTCAGCTCCTCGCCTTTGACTTACCGGGGCCCCTCCGTAGCGGCGGAGACGGTGGGAAAACCCGAAGGGCGGCGCACAGGGGCTCGCCGGAAAAGGCGAAGCACTGCTTCGCCCCGGCGGGCGGGCATTCGCCGCGCGGCGAATGCCCCGGACTCGTCCGCGTAGCGGACGAGTGCGTCGTTTTCGGCCGCGGCAGGATGCCGCGTCCGAAAATCCCGCCGGCTCCGTGGACCCGCAGCAAAGCTGCGGGCGCGCAGGCGGGGTGTGCTTGATCAGCCGTTCGGCTGCTGTGAAGCGCTTCTTTGGGTTACCTTTCTTTACGCGGCACCTCCTTGTGCCGCGCCCTTCGGGCCGGCTTCGCCGTGCGGTGCCGCTCCTGCGGCGCGCGTGCACAAGCAAAGAAAAGTGACTCGCCAAAGGCGAAAGCTTTTGCCTTTCTCGCCAAAGGCCCCCAAAGCAACATCCATAGATGATCAGCCGTTCGGCTGCTGAAAAGCGCCTCCCGCTTTCGCGGGAATGACGGTAGTGGGGAATTCCGGGGAACAGTGAGACGGCGTGGGTCAGCCCGCCAACCCCTCAACCACCTTTCCCCGCGCACGCGCATCCAACCAAACCCCATTGCCCACCGTAAGCGTGCAATCCGCCAACGCCCGCGCCTGCGGCACCTCCGCCGGCACCACGCGATCGCCCAGGTATGCGTAGTCCGGCAACGCATGGACGAACATCCGGCTCACTCCCAGCCCCGCCGTCCACAACCTGCGCAGCGCCGCGTCCCGCCGCGTCCGGTCCGGCAGCCGCAACCACAGCACCGGCCACGTACCGCGTTCCCCGTCACGATCGCCGTAGACCGTCACGCCCGGCAACGCCGCCAGTTCCTCGCGCCAGGCCAGCGCCCGCTCGCGCGCAGCGTCCAGGAATCCCGGCAACCGCGGCACCGCATTGGCACCGACCGCGCGCCGCCAGCGGCCGACCCGGTGCACGGGGATGTCCGGACCGAACAGGTCGCCGACCGCGCGCACCGGGTCGCCTTCGCGCAGCGCGCGCCGCAGCGGCATGCCGTAGGCCAGCGCCAGCGCGAGCGGTCGGTACAGCAACGCCAACCCGAGCAGCTCGGCGCTGCGCCGCAGCTCCCAGAGCGGTCGCGCCGGCACCCGCGCCAGCTCGCGCGCCAGCAGCGCGCGCAGGTTCGGGTCGGTACTGACCAGCACGCCGCCTTCGTACAGCGACAGGCCCTTGCCCGCCGCCAGGCTGAAGAAGCCGATGTCGCCATGCAGCCCCACGCTGCGGTCGCCGACCCGGGCGCCCAGCGCCTGCGCCGCATCCTCGATCACCCACGCGCCGCAGCCATGCGCCACCGCGCACGCCGCCGCCACGTCGGCGATGCGGCCACCGAGATGGGTCGGCACCACCGCCAGCGTGCGTGCCCCGCAGGCGACGCGCAGGGCGTCCGGATCGAATTCGAAGTGGCCCGCGCGCAGGTCGCACAGGCGCAACTTCAGGCCCGCCGCATGCACCGCCAATGCCACCAGCGGGCAGGTGTAGGCCGGCACCACCACCTCGTCGCGCCCGGGCGCGAGGCGCCGCAGCACCCGCAACGACAGCAGCAGGGCGACCGTGCCCGAGCAGGTCAGCAGCGGCTCCGGTAATCCGAACAGCGCCTGCAGCCGTGCCTCCAACACATCGCCGCGGCGCGGCCACAGGTCGCCGAGATGCAGCGGCAGGCCGGCGGTCGGCGGCAGCTCAGATCGCGGCATCGGCCATCGCCGCGTCGATGCGCTGCGATTCGGCGCGCGCCAGGCAGGCCACGCCGGCCAGGATCAGGCCGGCACCGAGCAGGTGCACGCCGGTCACCGGTTCGCCCAGCAGCCAGGCCGACAGCACCAGTACCGTCACCACCTCCAGGTGCGAGGCGGCGAAGGCCGGGCCGATCGGCGCGCGTTCCAGCAGCGTCATCCAGGTGAAGAACGCGCCGACGTAGCCCAGCAGCGAGCCGTAGATGTAGGGCTGCCCGAACAACCGCTCCAGCCACGTGACGCCGAACTCCAGCGGCAGCGCATGCGCGCCGGCCAGCTTGAAGCACAGCTGCGCCAGCGTGTCGAACGCCATCAGCAGCGGGAACCCGATCAGGTACAGCTTTCTCATCCGCCCACTCCCACGACCATCACGCCCAGGCCGATCAGGCTCATCCCGGCCAGCCGCAACGGCGTCAGCCGCTCGCCGAAGAACACCCGCCCGGCCAGCATCAGCGCCAGGATGTTGACCGAGCCGAGCAGCACCCCTTCCGACAACGGCACCAGCGACAGGAACGCGATCCAGGCCAGGAACTCGACCACGTAGCTGGCCACGCCGACCCACAGCCAGGGCCGCGCCAGGCGATGGCGCCAGCGCGCCACCACGTCGCCGCCGGCCGCGATGCCTTCCACCGCCGCGGTCTTGAACGCCAGTTGCCCGGCGGTATCGACCACCACGGTCAGCAGCCACAGCGTCGCCGCGAGCAGGCTCACGTCGGCACCGCGACCGGCAGCGGCAGGTCCTGCGCCTGGGTTCCATGGCCTTCCCCGGCGATGCGCCGGAAGAAGTGGGCGGTGCGGTCGGTCAACAGGCGCCGCTGCCGGTCCAGGGTCAGCATGTGGTAGCTGTCCTCCATCAGCAGGAACTCGGTCGGCCCGGACACGCCGTCCAGCACCCACTCGGCGTTGCGCAGGCTGGCCACGTCGTCCTCGGCCGCATGCGCCACCAGGCACGGCGCGGTCACCCGGGGCAGCGCGCGCCGCACCCGCGTCGACAGCGCGTACAGCTCGGCCAGCGCGTGCCAGGGATTGCCGGGCAGGCCGGCGACGCTGCTGTCCTCGCCCTGCATCGCCGCGCCGATCTGCGCGCGCAGGCGCTCGTCGCGCAGCCCGTACGGCGGCTCCTCCATGAACATGCGGTGGCGGCCGATGCCGAAGCGCTTGAACCACGGCAGCAGGAACGAGAGGTGGCGCGTCCACGGGATGTTCCAGCCGTCGTAGCGGAAGGTGGCGCCATAGACCCCGACGCCCGCCACCCACTGCGGCCGCTCGCTCGCCAGCAGCAGCGCCAGCAACGCGCCCATCGACAGCCCGGCGACGAACATCCGGTCGACCGTGCCGGCCAGCGCCCCGGCGGCGTTGTCGACGCTGGCATACCAGTCGCGCCAGCCGGTGGCGAGCAGGTCCTCCATGTCGCCGCAGTGGCCGGCCAGTTGCACGCCGTGCACGGTGAAGCCGGCGCGGTTCAGGCCCATGCCGACCCGGCGCATCTCCGCCGGGGTGCCGGTCAGGCCGTGGACGAGCAGCACGCCGTGGCGGCCGCCTGGGAAGAAGAATTCGCTGGAACGGATCACGTCGGGCACCTCCTGGAAGGCGGCCAGCATCCCCGTCGAGGTTTTCCCGAAGCTTTCGGCGACGCGTCCGGGCGCGTGCGTTCAGGCGACGTATCGGTTTGCGGACGGATCGCGCGGCAACGGGAAACGGATCTCCACCCGCAAGCCGCCTTGCGTTCCCCGCAGGAACTCGACCGTGGCGTGGTGCCGGCTGGCGATGCCCTGCACGATCGCCAGCCCCAGGCCGGAACCGTCGCCGCCCGCGCCCGGTGCGCGGAAGAAGCGCTCGCCCAGACGCGCCAGCAGCGCATCGGGCACGCCCGGGCCGTCGTCCTCGACGCTGAGCACCGCCTGCGCGCCGGCCGCGGCCAGCCCGACGGTGACGCTGTGGCCGGGCCCGGCATAGCGCAGCGCGTTGTCGATCAGGTTGTCGAGCAGTTCCTGCAGGTCCGAGGCATCGCCGGGCACCACCAGCGCCTGCGGCTCCCCGCCTTCGGCCTGGTAGCCCAGGTCGACGTCCGCCGCCAGCGCTTCCGGCACCCGCGCCGCCACCGCCTGCGGCACCAGCCGGTGCAGCGCGACCGGCGACTGGGCGTCGGCGTCGCGGTGCGGCGACTGCACCCGGCTCAGCGCCAGCAACTGGCTGGCGGCGCGCGCCGTGCGCCCGGTCAGCCGGCGGATATGCGCCAGCGAATCCCGCAGCTGCTCCGGGTCGGCGCCCATCGCGCGCTCGGCATGCAACTGCAGGCCGGCCAGCGGCGTGCGCAGCTGGTGCGCGGCGTCGGTGATGAAGCGCTCGTGCAGCGCCAGCGTGCCGCGCACGCGCGCGAACAGCGCATCCAGGGTCTGGGTCAGCGGCAGGATCTCCAGCGGTACGTCCGGGCCGGTGACCGGCGCCAGCGCCTGCTCGCGCTCGGCCAGGCGCCGGGTCAGCGGATCGAGCACGCCCAGGCCGTGCCTGACCCCGAACCACACCAGCCACATCACCGCCGCGATCAGCACCGCCTGCACCGGCAGGGTCAGCTGCAGGATGTCGCGGGCGCTGCGCTGGCGGTCGATCAGGGTCTCGGCCACGGTCACGGTCAGCACGTCGCCGGCCTCGTAGGGCGAGGGCACGCCGATCGAGGCGGCGCGCAACCGCCGCACGCCGTCGTCGATGTCGTACAGCAGCGGCCCGGTCCCGGGCGCCGGCTGGTGGACCCGGTGCAACCCGGTATCGCCGTAGATCAGGCCATGCCGGCGGCTGGACACGGAAAAGTAGTTGGGGCCGTCGGGATCGTAGCGGAGCAGGAACTGCGCCTGCGCCGACAGCACCCGCTCGCCCGGGCTGTTGCGCAGCATCGCGGCCAGCGCGCTGAGGTCGTCGGTCAGGTTCTTGTCGTGCGCGCGATTGGCGTAGCCGAGCGCCATCCGGTAGGTCACCGCCGCGTCCAATGCCAGCAGGATCAGCATCGGCACCGCCAGGAACAGCAGCAGGCGCCGGCGCAGGCTCGGCCGCGCCACCGCGCGCTCAAGGCTCATCGCCGCCATCCTGGCACTCCTGCAGCAGATAGCCGAGCCCGCGGATGGTCCGGATGCCCACGCCGCTGCCGTGCAGCTTGCGGCGCAGGCGGTGCATGGCGATGTCCAGGCCGTTGTCGCTGATCTCCTCGTCCCATCCGCACAGCGTCTCCACCAGCTGCGCCCGGCTGGTGACCCGCCCGGCGCGCACCGCCAGCGCATCGAGCAGCCCGAACTCGCGCGCGGTCAGCTCCAGCGCGTCCTCGCCCACCCAGGCGCGGTGGCCGGTCAGGTCCAGGCGCAGCCGGCCCAGCCGCAGCTCAGGCGCGCCCTGGCTGATCGCACGGCGCAGCACCGAGCGCACCCGCGCCTCGAATTCCTTCAATGCGAACGGCTTGACCAGGTAGTCGTCGGCACCGAGATCGAGCACCTGCACGCGCTCGTCCAGTCCTTCGCGCGCGGTGATCACCAGCACCGGGGTGTGGTTCCCGCGCCGGCGCAGCCGTTCCAGCACGCGCACGCCGTCCATCTCGCCGAGCAGGCCCAGGTCCAGCACCAGCAACTGGTAGTCCGTGCTGCGCAACGCGGCATCGGCGTGGCCGCCGTCGTCGACATGGTCCACCGCATGCCCCTGCTGGCGCAGCGCGGTCACCACCGCGTCGGCGATCGACGGCTCGTCCTCGGCGATCAGTACGCGCATGGCAAGGGCTCCGGATGCGGCGAGCGGCCGCAATACGGCCGTGCGGGAGAACGGGGCGGGACCGATGGGCGCATGGGAATCGGGCGATGTAACGGGTGCGGCACAGTCTGGGCGAAAGCGGATGCCTGCACATGCCGCGCGGCGATCCCCCATTCGGCACCGGTTTATCCCGGCGCCGCATGCGTGGCATTCGACAGGCGACGCCGCCGGCACGTATTTACCTTGGTGAAACATTTCGCGCGGACAATAAAAAGCCCCGCGGACCAGGGGGAGGTCGGCGGGGCCAGGGAACGGGAACTTGGGGAGGAGTTCCGTTCCGAGATCTGCTCCAGGGGATGGGAGGAGATCTACAGACAGGCATTGCGCCTGTCGAGGGCTATAACACCACTCCGCACATTGATGGATCGTGAAGATTCCGGTTAAGAAATCGTCGGATTAAGGACGGATTCATTCCGACGCCGCTGCGCCGATCGCTTGCATGGCGCCGGCCCACTGCTTGCTGGCATCTCGCTTCGGCGCTTTTGCACGGGCAAGGAAAAAGTGGTTCGCCAATAAGGGCGAAAGCCATTTCTCCGGAAACTTTTGTTTCTGAAAACGGAAACAAAAGCCAACTCACCGCCCGGCAAGACCGACCTGTACCGGAATCCCGCCCACAACGAGCGAAGCGCCCGTCCCCGCCGCCGGGGACAGGGCTCGCCGCGCCTTAATGCGCCTCGTCCCAGTTGTCGCCCACGCCCGCATCGACCACCAGCGGCACCCGCAACCGCGCCGCGCCGGCCATCCGCTCGACCACGTTGCGGCGCAACTCCTCGACGAAGGCCTCCTCGACCTCGAACACCAGTTCGTCGTGCACCTGCAGGATCATCAGCGCGGGGCTTTCACCGGACTCGTTGCGCTGCCCGGCCAGCCAGCCGTCCACCGCCACCATCGCGCGCTTGATGATGTCCGCCGCCGTGCCCTGCATCGGCGCGTTGATCGCGGCGCGCTCGGCGCCGGCCCGTTGCGCCTGGTTGCCGCTGGCGATGTAGTCCAGGTACAGGCGGCGCCCGAACACGGTCTCCACGTAGCCCTTCTCGCGCGCCTGCTGGCGGGTGTTCTCCATGAAGTCGCGCACGCCCGAGAAACGGCTGAAGTACAGCGCGATGTAGTCCTGCGCCTCGCCGCGGCCGATGCCGAGCTGGCGCGCCAGGCCGAACGCGCTCATCCCGTACATCAGGCCGAAGTTGATCGCCTTGGCGGCGCGGCGCTCGTTCGCGGTGACCTCGTCGATCCTGCGCCCGAACACCTCCGCCGCGGTGGCGCGGTGCACGTCGGCGCCGGACTCGAACGCGGCGACCAGGCCCGGGTCGCCGGACAGGTGCGCCATGATCCGCAGCTCGATCTGCGAGTAGTCGCAGGCGACCAGCTTGCGTCCCGGCGGGGCGACGAAGGCGCGGCGGATGCGGCGGCCGTCGTCGGTGCGGATCGGGATGTTCTGCAGGTTGGGGTCGGACGAGGACAGCCGCCCGGTGGCCGCGCCGGCCTGGTGGTAGCTGGTGTGCACGCGCCCGGTCTGCGGATGGATCATCTCCGGCAGCTTGTCGGTGTAGGTGCTGCGCAGCTTGGCCAGGCCACGGTATTCCAGGATCACCCGCGGCAGCTCGTGCTGGTCGGCGATCGCCTCCAGCGCCTCCTCGTTGGTGGACGGCTGGCCCTTGGGCGTCTTCACCACCGCCGGCAGCTTCAGTTCGTCGAACAGCAGCGCCTGCAACTGCTTGGGCGAATCCAGGTTGAACGCGCGCCCGGCCAGCTCGGTGGCCTTCTGCTGTGCGGCCAGCATCCGCCGCGACAGGTCCGCGCTCTGCCGGCGCAGCTCCTCGGCGTCGACCTGCACGCCGTTGGCCTCGATCCGCTCCAGCACCGCCACCAGCGGCATCTCGATCCCGCGGTAGACCGACTCCAGGCCCGGCTCGGCCGCCAGCTTGGGCGCCAGCACGCGGTGCAGGCGCAGGGTGATGTCGGCATCCTCGGCGGCGTAGCGGGTCGCCTCGTCCAGGCCGACGTGCGAGAACGGGATCTGCTTGGCGCCCTTGCCGGCCACGTCCTCGTACTTGACCGTCTCGTAGCCGAGGTAGCGCTTGGCCAGGCTGTCCATGTCGTGGCGGGCGCTGCCGGAATTGAGCACGAAGCTCTCCAGCAAGGTGTCGTCGGCATAGCCGGCCAGGGCGATGCCGTGGCGGCGCATCACGTGCAGGTCGTACTTGCCGTGCTGGCCGAGCTTGCGCACCGAGGCGTCCTCCAGCAGCGGGCGCAGCAGGTCCAGCGCCTGCGCGCGGTCCAGCTGGGCCGGCGCGCCGGGATAGTCGTGGCCCAGCGGCAGGTAGGCCGCCTTGCCCGGTTCGGCGGCGAAGCTCAGGCCGACCAGGTTGGCCTGCATCGCGTCGAGGCTGTCGGTCTCGGTGTCGAAGGCGAACTGGCCGGCCTCGCGCAGGCGCGCGATCCAGGCCTGCAGCTGCGCGGCGGACAGGATCGTCTCGTACTCGCCGGGCGCGGACAGCGCCGGGTCGAGGTCGGCCGCGGTGGCCGGCACCGGCGCGGCGACGAAGCCGGTGCCGCGCGCGCGCCCGGGCTCGGTCTCGCCGACCGCCGGCGCCGCGGCGCCGCCGTCCAGCTCCTTCAGCGCCTGGGTGAACCCGTAGCGCTGGTACAGCCCGCGCAGCGCCTCGGTGTCGCGCTCGCGCAGCACCAGGTCCTGCGGGCGCTTGTCCAGCGCCACGTCGGTCTTGATCGTCACCAGCTCGCGGTTGAGCGGCAGCCGCGGCAGCGCCGCGCGCAGGTTGTCGCCGATCTTGCCCTTGATCTTGTCCGCGTTGGCGACGATCGCGTCGAGCGAGCCGTATTCGCCCAGCCACTTGGCCGCGGTCTTGGGCCCGCACTTCTCCACGCCCGGCACGTTGTCCACCGCGTCGCCCATCAGCGCCAGCAGGTCGACGATCTGGCCGGGGTTCACCCCGAACTTGCCGAACACCGCCGCGTCCGAGTCCATCCGGCTGCCGCTCATCGTGTTCACCAGTTCGATGCCGGGCCGCACCAGCTGGGCGAAGTCCTTGTCGCCGGTGGAGATGGTCACCGCGATGCCGTCGGCCGCGCCGGCCAGCGCCAGCGTGCCGATCACGTCGTCGGCCTCCACCCCGTCCACGCGCAGGATGTCGATGCCGAGCGCGTGCACGATCTCGCACATCGGCTGCACCTGCGCGCGCAGGTCGTCCGGCATCGGCGGCCGCTGCGCCTTGTATTCGGGGTAGAGCTCGTCGCGGAAGGTCTTGCCCGGGGCGTCGACCACGAAGGCGACGTAGTCGGGCCTTTCCTTCAACGTCGCGCGCAGCATGTTGACCACGCCGAACAGCGCGCCGGTGGGCTCGCCCTGGGCGTTGCTCAGCGGCGGCAGCGCGTGGAACGCGCGGTACAGGTAACTGGACCCGTCGATCAGGACTAATCTGCTCATCGCGCCATTCTACGCGGCCGCCCCGCGCACGGCCGCGGCGACAGCGCGCATAATCGCGGGTACCCCGCATGGAGTCCCGACGATGAAACGAGCGAGCCTGCTACTGGCGCCCCTCCTGTTGCTGGCCGGCTGCGCGACCCTCGGGTCCGACGGCGCGCCGCTGGACCTGCGCGACGCCGACATTTCCAGCAAGACCATGGACAACGGCGACAAGATCGACGAGTACCGCGTGGCCGGCCAGCTGCGCATGGTCAAGATCACCCCGGTGCGCGGGGCGCCCTATTACCTGTACGACAAGGACGGCGACGGCCGCTTCGACAACGACCGCGAGGGCGTTTCGCCGGTGTATTGGAAGCTGTACAGCTGGTGAGGGATCCGGGAAAGCATCCGGTCCGGCTGCCAGGCGCCCCGATGCTTTTCAGATTTTCGCGGGAGGGGACTCCGGCACCGACCGTCGGCCGGCAAAAGCCCCGTCGGGACTGAAGTCCCTCCCACAACAGCGTCCGACCACAACAGCGTCCGATCCGAAGCCGGGTTGCCGCTGGTCCCGCCCCAGACCCGGGCCCAGGCCGTCCCGGGCCCGGCTCCGGTCACCTCACCACCAGCACCGGCACCGTGCTGCCGGTCAGCACCTCGATGGTCTGGCTGCCCAGCAGCACCCGGCTCATGCCGCGGCGGCCGTGCGAGGTCATCACGATCAGGTCGCTGCCGCAGTCCTTGGCGGTCTGCAGGATGCCTTCGGCGGCATAGCGGTCCAGCACATGGTGCGGGGTCGCTGACACCCCGGCCGCGCCGGCGGCCTCCAGCGCCGGCTTGAGGATGGCCTGCGCGCCTTCCTCGCGCTCCTTCCTGTACTCGGGGCTGGCCTCGTAGCCGACGCTCCAGCCCATCGCGTCGTACATGCCCATGGCCCAGGGCTCGGACACGGTGACGAGGTCGACCGCCGCGCCGGTATCCTTGGCCAGGGTCAGGCCCTGCTGCAGACCGCGGTTGGCCAGTTCGGAGCCGTCGATGGCGATCAGGATGCGCTTGTACATGTCGATCTCCGGTTACGCCGTCGATGACGGCGACCTACCATCGCACACCCTGCCTAAAGGCAGCGTTGATCCCGATCAAACCACCGTCAGGTTGGCGTAGGCCATCACCAGCCACTTGGCGCCGTGCTCGTCGAACTGCACCTGCACGCGGGCGTGCGCGCCGCTGCCCTCGTAGTCGGTGACCACGCCGTTGCCGAACTTGGCATGCACCACGTTGGCGCCGAGCTTGATCGGCGCGGCTTCGACCACGCCGTGCACCGGCCCGCGCACCGCGCCCAGCGAGGCCTGGCGCGAGACCTGCACCTTCGGGCGCACCTCGTGCAGCAGCTCGCGCGGGATCTCGCGCAGGAAGCGCGAGGGCACGTTGTAGTTGTCCTGGCCGTGGATGCGGCGCGACTCGGCATAGCTGAGCACCAGCTTCTGGCGGGCGCGGGTGATGCCGACATAGGCCAGCCGGCGCTCCTCCTCGAGCCGGCCGCTCTCCTCCAGCGAACGCGCGCTCGGGAACAGCCCGTCCTCCAGCCCGACCAGGAACACCAGCGGGAACTCCAGGCCCTTGGCCGAGTGCAGCGTCATCAGCTGCACGCCTTCCTCGCCGGCCTGGGCCTGGCCCTCGCCCGCCTCCAGCGAGGCGTAGGACAGGAACGCGACCAGCTCGGTCATGCCCTGGACCTCCTCGTCGCCCTCGGGCAGCACGAAGCGCGAGGCCACCGAGACCAGTTCGTCCAGGTTCTCGGTGCGCGATTCCGAATCCAGCCCGCCGCGGCTCTCCTTCGACCAGTGCTCGCGCAGGCCGGAGCGCGCCAGCACGTGGTCGATGCGCTCGGACAGGTGCATCTGCGCGCTTTCCGCGCCGAGCTGCTGGACCAGGTTGAGGAAACCGGCCAGCGCGTTGCGCGCGCGCGCGGCCAGTCCGGACGACTGGGTGCAGGCCATCGCCGCCTCCCACAGCGACAGCTGCTGCGCACGCGCCAGCCGCCGCACTTCGTCCAGGGTGCGCTCGCCGATGCCGCGCGCCGGGGTGTTCACGGCGCGCTCGAACGCCGCATCGTCGCTGCGGTTGGCCAGCAGGCGCAGGTAGGCCAGCGCATCCTTGATCTCGGCGCGCTCGAAGAAGCGCATGCCGCCGTAGACGCGGTACGGGATCTGTTCGGACAGCAGCGCCTCTTCGAA
Source organism: Pseudomonas sp. Hp2 (assembly GCF_006386585.1). Classification (NCBI taxonomy): domain Bacteria; kingdom Pseudomonadati; phylum Pseudomonadota; class Gammaproteobacteria; order Pseudomonadales; family Pseudomonadaceae; genus Pseudomonas; species Pseudomonas sp. Hp2. The sequence continues at coordinate 111,628 of NZ_VAHJ01000008.1, read as the reverse complement.
CGCGCGCGACTGCGCGTTGCTGCGGTAGAGCACCGCGAGCTCGCCGTAGCTGCCGCCGTCGCGCACCCACTGGCGCGCGCGCTCGACCACGTAGCGGGCCTCGTCGACCTCGTTGTAGGCCGCATACAGGTCGATCGGCTCGCCCTCGCCCGACTCGGTCCACAGCTGCTTGCCGATGCGGTCCGGGTTGTGCGCGATCACCGCGTTGGCGGCGCCGAGGATGTTGGCGCTGGAACGGTAGTTCTGCTCAAGCCGGATCACCTGCGCGCCGGCGAAATCCTTGAGGAAGCGCTGCACGTTCTCGACCTTGGCGCCGCGCCAGCCGTAGATCGCCTGGTCGTCGTCGCCGACCACGAACACGTGGCCGGAATCGCCGGCGAGCACGCGCACGAACGCGTACTGGATCGCGTTGGTGTCCTGGAACTCGTCCACCAGGATCTCGCGGAAGCGCGCGCGGTAATGCGCCAGCAGCGCCGGGTTGTCGCGCAGCAGCTCGTGCGCGCGCAGCAGCAGTTCGGCGAAATCGACCAGGCCGGCGCGGTCGCAGCGTTCCTGGTAGGCGGCGTAGATGCGGCGCTGGGCCTCGGTCCAGTCGTCGCGCGCCTCCGGCTGGATGTGCTCCGGCCGGCGGCCCTCGTCCTTCTGCGCGTTGATCCACCACATAGCCTGCTTGGGCGGGTAGCGCGACTCGTCCAGCTCCAGCGCCTGCACCGTACGCTTGACCAACCGCAGCTGGTCGTCGCTGTCCATGACCTGGAAGCCTTCCGGCAGCTTCGCGTCCTGCCAGTGCAGCCGCAGCAGCCGATGGGCCAGGCCGTGGAACGTGCCGATCCACATGCCGCGGCTGCCCTGCCGCAACTGCAGGTCGGTGCGCTGGCGCATCTCGCCGGCGGCCTTGTTGGTGAAGGTCACCGCCAGGATGCCGTGCGTGGGCACGCCGTGGACTTCGTTCAGCCAGGCGATGCGATGCGTGAGCACGCGCGTCTTGCCGGATCCGGCGCCCGCCAGCACCAGATAGTGCCCGGGAGGAGCGGAAACGGCCTCGCGCTGGGCGGGGTTCAGGTGATCGAGCAAATGAGAGACATCCACCCGCGCATTTTACGCGAAGCGGGACCCGGGACCCGGCGGAGCGGCAAGCCAACTCAGGAGCGGGTGTTGTGGGAGGGACTTCAGCACCGACGGGGCTTTACCTAGAAAGCGGAGTGGGGTCCGGGCAACCGGATTCCGGAAGAGCGACAAGCCAGCTCCGGTTCGGGTGTCGTTGTGGGAGGGACTTCAGTCCCGACAAGGCTTGCCGGCCACCTGTCGGGACTGAAGTCCCTCCGACGGGAAGCGAAGAACTGCAAAAGAGCATCGGATCGCCCGGCAACCGAACCCAGGCAAAGATGCTTTCCCGGCCCGGCCTCACAACGCCAGCAATCCCCTCGCCACGTCCCGCGCCTGCTCGCGCAGCTCCGGGATCGCCAGGCTCTCCCACAACCGGCCGATGCGCAGGCTGCCGATCACCCGGATGCGCGGGTCGGCCTCGCCATCGGCATCGACCAGGCATCCCTCGTCGTCGGTATCTACGCCGATGCCATGCGGCCCCGCCACCGCGAGGCCGCTGCCCAGCAGTTGCTGCAGCAGCGGATTGCGCATCGCCTGCACCCGCATCTCCACGCCGGTGGCGTTGACGACCTGGTGCGCATCCAGCTGCAGCATGCCGCCCTGCGCGGAACGCGCGCCCAGCTGCACGCAATTCGCGACCGGGAACACCGTGTCCAGGCGCGCGCGGTGCACGCGCAACTGGCCGCTGGCTTGCATGCCGCGCAGGCGCGCATGGACTTCCGGCGCGATCCGGTGCCGGTGCACGTCCCAATAGCGCACGACATGGCGCAGGAAGCGGCGCTGGTCGGCGCAGGACAGCGACCGCCACAGCGCCTGGCCGTGCGGGCGCAGCGCATCCATCACGCTCTGCCACGGCGTGCCGAGGGCGGCCGCGGCGCGCGCGCGCGCGCGCAGCGCGCGCATGCGCCTGCGCAACGGCATGGCCAGCAACGCCTGCACGTCCAGGTCGGCAGCAGCGCCTTGCGCGTGCGGCAACGGCATCAAGCCGTGGCGCGAGACCACGTGCACCGGCCCGCGATGGCCGCGCGCATGCAGCGTCACCACGCTGTCGGCCATGCTCAGTCCGGAGCCGACGATGCATACCGCCGACTCGGGCGGTATCCCGGCCAAGGCCGCGCTGTCCCATGCCTCCACGAGGTGCCGCCGCTCCAGGCCGGTGGCGCCGCGCGCCGGCAGCGGCCGCAGCGCGTTGCCGACCGCCAGCACCACGCGCCGGGCCCGCAGTTCGCCCTGGCCCGCGAGCCGCAGTCTCATCGCGCCGCCGGCTTTCTCCAGCTCGACCACGCGGTCGTGGATCGCCTCGAACGTCGCCACGCTGCCTTCCCGCGCTTGCCGCAGGCGTTCCCGCAGGTAGTCCGCGTAGGTCCGGCGCGCGACGTAGCGCTGCTCCAGCCGGGAGTCCGGCGCCTGCCCCGGATCGGCCCGGCCTTGCAGGAACGCCACGAAATCGCCCGGCAGCTCCGGGAACGCGCTCATCTTGCCGGCCGGCACGTTGAGCAGGTGCTCGTCGCGGCGCGTCGAATAGGCCACGCCTTCGGCCAGCGCCGCCGCCGTCCCCACCATGACGACGTGGACCGCACTGCGGGCCTGCCGCAACAGCTGGATCGCCGCGAGCACGCCGGAGGCGCCGCCGCCGATGAGGGCGATATCGCAATCGCGGCCGGACATCTGTTCGTTCATCCCCGCGATTGTAGAGGATGGCGTTCGCCGGCCGCGCCGGCTACATCAGCGCATCGGCCAGCCGCGCGATGCCCTCGCGGCTGCGCCGCCATGCCGGGCGCGCGCGCCACTGCGCCAGGTCGAGCTGGACCGCATCGGCCAGGTAGTCGCGTTCGACCTCGCGCAGGCGCGCCACCACGCCGCGGTCGTAGCAGAGCATGCCGATCTCGGCGTTGAGCGCGAACGAGCGGATGTCGAGGTTGATCGAGCCGACCAGCGCCACGTCGTCGTCCACGCTCATGTGCTTGGCGTGCAGGAAATGCGGCCGGTACAGCGCGATCTTGACCCCGCAGCGGAGCAGGTCGTCGTAGTACGCCTCCTGTGCCCAGGCAGTGAGGCGCTGGTTGTTGCTCTCCGACAGGATCAGCTGCACGTCCAGGCCTGACACGCCGGCGATGCGCAAGGCGCTCAGCGTGGCCTCGTCCGGCACGAAGTAGGGCGTGACCAGCACGATCCGGTGGCGCGCCAGGTGGATCAGCGCATTGACCGCATCGCGCGCGTTCTCGAACGGATACGCCGGCCCGCTCGGCAGCAGCTGCGCGGCCACGTCCTGCGGGTACGACGGCGCGTCGGGCAGTACCTGCAGGCGCTCGCCGGTCTCGACGAACCAGTCGCTGGCGAATACCGCCTCCAGGTGGTTCACCGCCGGCCCCTGCACCCGCGCGACCAGTTCGCGATTGGGATGCCCGCGCACGAACCCCGGTTCGGCCAGGTTCTGCGAGCCGACGAAGCCGATGCGGTTGTCGACCACGGCGATCTTGCGGTGGTTGCGCAGGTCCATGCGGCCGCTGCGGCGCCAGCGCAGGCCGCCCGGCAGCACCGCGTGCACCTGCACCCCGCCGCGGACCAGCGCGCGGCGATAGCGACGCAGGCCGCGCTTGGCGCCCACCGCGTCCAGCAGCAGTCGCACCTGCACGCCGCGCGCGGCGGCCCGCAGCAATGCGTCGGCCACCGCCTGGCCGACCGCGTCGTCGAACATCAGGTAGTACAGCAGGTGCACGCGCTCGCGCGCGTCGTCGATGTCGGCGATCAGCGCCCGCAGCGCGCCGTCGTAGTCGTCGAGCAGTTCCACCGCATTGCCGCGGGTGGGCATGAAGTCGCCCTGCCGCTCCACCAGCGGCACCATCTCCGCCGCCACCGTCGCCTCGCCCGGCGGCCACCGCAGCGAAGTCAGCGCCACCTGCTGCTCGCGGATCACCTGCGAGGCCTGCGCCTGCCGCTGCAGGCGCTGCCGCGACAGCCACGGATGGCCGAACAGCAGGTACAGCGGCAATCCCAGCAGCGGCACGAAGCCGACCAGCAGCAACCAGCTGCGCGCCGCGCCCGGCGTGGTGCGCGTGGGGATCCACAACAGCGCGACCAGGCGGATCACCCAGTCCAGCGCCAACAGCCAGGTCCCTTCCCACCAGTGCGGCAGCATCCGTCGTCCTGTCGAGAGCGTCGGAGGGATTCTGCGGGAGAACGTGGCCTGGCGCACCGGCCGGGGAACAGCCGGTGCACGGTCGCCGGGAAAGCCCGGTCGCGACCGGAGTCGCCCCACGAGAAGCACAAAGCCCGCCTTGCGGCGGGCTTTGCTTGTCAAGGCACTGGATCTGCGATCCCCGGCCCTGACGAAAAGCGCAAGGGCGGGCGCTGGCGCCCGCGCCATTGCGTCACTTGATCTTGCCTTCCTTGTAGATCACGTGCTTCCGGACGACGGGATCGTACTTCTTCATCTCCATCTTGCCGGGGGTGTTCTTCTTGTTCTTGTCCGTCGTGTAGAAGTGGCCGGTGTTGGCCGAGGAAATCAGACGGATCTTGTCGCGCTTGCCTGCCATGATTGCTTACTCCTCAGACCTTCTCGCCACGGGCGCGCAGTTCGGCCAGCACGGCGTCGATGCCGTTCTTGTCGATGGTGCGCAGGGCATGGGTGGAAACACGAAGCTTGACCCAGCGGTTCTCGCTGGCGACCCAGAAGCGGCGCTCGTGCAGGTTCGGCAGGAAGCGACGGCGGGTCTTGTTGTTGGCGTGGGAGACGTTGTTGCCCGTCTGCACACGCTTGCCGGTAACTTGGCATACGCGGGACATTGCGCACCTCGATAAGTTTGCGGATCGATCCGCAGGCTGGTGCCTTCCATAGCCCGGAAGGCGGCGGCCCCGGCGGCCGGGAGGCCACCACGCAATCAAGGGAATCAAGCACTTACGCTGACGAAAGCCGGCCCGGGGATCGCGCTCCCGGGCTGCCGCCGGCATGGACCGGACACAGCGAGCCGCGCATTATGCGGGACTTTTCCTTCCCGCGCAAGGAGTTAGCCGGCCATGACGGCCCGGGGCAGCTCCGCCCATGCCGCCCGCGCGACCCGCCATGCCGAGCGCAGGAACAGCAGGAGCAGCGCCGCGGCGATCAGCAGGTCCGGCCAGCCGGCGCCGAAGAGCCATACCGCCACGCTGGCGGCGATCACCGCGCAGCCTTCGTAGACGTCGTTCAGCGAGCAGGCCCAGGCCGAGGCCAGGTTGATGTCGCCCTGCCGGTACGGCCAGAGCAGCCGCAGGCAGGCCAGGTTGGCGGCGAGGTTGAGCAGCGCGGCCACGCCCATGCTCTCGAACACCGGCAAGTGCGGGTGCAGCAGCTTCCAGCCGATGCCGGCCGCCACCGCCAGCGCCGCGGCCAGGATCAGCGCGGCCTTGAACAGCGCCACCCGCGCCTTGGCGGCCACGCTGGCGCCCACCACGGCCAGGCTCAGCGCATAGGTCAACGCATCGCCGAGGTTGTCCAGGCTGCCGGACAGCAGCGAGGCCGAGCCGCTGTGCCAGGCCGCGGCCATCATCATCGCGAAGGTCGCCGCATTGATGGCCAGCACCCAGCGCAGCACGCGGCGCTGGCGCGCCTGCATCGCCTCCACGGCCAGGGTCTTGCCGCAACCGCAGCACTCGCTCATCGGCTTGTCCGCTCGGATCGGGTCCTGGCGCATTGTCGCGCCAACGCGGCCGGCGCGCACCCGCGGCATGCCTGCCGTTCGCACGGGCAAGCCGCCGCGGCCGGCGCCGCTCCGCGCGGCGCGGCGCGTCAGGAGGTCCGCGCCTTGGCCTTGCTGTCGGCCACGAACTGCCGGACCTGCCGCTCCAGCACCGGCAACGGCACCGAGCCCTGCTTGAGCACGGCGTCGTGGAAGGCGCGGATGTCGAACTTGTCGCCCAGCTCCTTCTCCGCCTCGGCGCGCAGCCTGACGATGGTGATCTCGCCGAGCTTGTAGCTCAGCGCCTGCGCCGGCCAGGAGATGTAGCGGTCGACCTCGGTGGTGACCTCGTGCTCGGACAGCGCGGTATGGTCGCGCAGGTAGGCCAGAGCCTGTTCGCGGCTCCAGCCGTAGTGGTGCACGCCGGTGTCGATGACCAGGCGACAGGCGCGCCACATCTCGTAGGTGAGCTTGCCGAATTCCTCGTAGGGCGTCTCGTAGATGCCCATCTCCTCGCCGAGCTTCTCGGTGTACAGCGCCCAGCCCTCGCCGTAGGCGGAGATGTAGTTCTCGCGGCGGAACGCCGGCTGCTCGCCCTGCTCCAGCGCCAGGGCGCCCTGCAGCGAGTGGCCGGGCGAGGATTCGTGCAGGGTCAATGCCGGCAGGTTGTACAGCGGGCGCGACGGCAGGTTGTAGGTGTTGACCCAGTAGGTGCCCACGCCGCCGCGGCCGGCGGTCCAGAACGGCGCGATGTCGGCCGGCACCGGCTTGATCGTGAAGCGCCCGCGCGGCAGCGTGCCGATGAACTTGCCGACCACGCCGTCCACGCGCTTGGAGATCCAGGCGGCGCGGTCGAGCAGCTCCTGCGGGGTCTTGGCGTAGAACTGCGGGTCGGTGCGCAGGAACTGCAGGAAATCGGCGAAGCGGGTCTGCGGGCTGCGGCCCTTGAAGCCGACCCGGTCGATGATCGCGTCCATCTGCTTCTGGATGCGCGCCACCTCTTCCAGCCCGATCTGGTGGATCTGCTCCGGGCCCAGGTCGAGCGTGGTGTACTCGCGGATCTGCTGGCGGTAGAACGCCTTGCCGTCCGGCAGCGCCTCGGCGGCCAGCGTGGTGCGCGCCTGCGGCACGTACTCGTCGCGGAAGAACGCCAGCAGGCCGGCGAAGGCGGGGATGACCGATTTCGAGATCGCGGCCCTGGCCTCCTCGCGCAGCCTGGCCTGCTCGGCCGCCGGGATGGTCGCCGGCAGTTGCTTGAACGGCGCGTAGAACGCCGATTCGGCCGGATCCTTCAGCTCGGCGACGGTGGCGATCGACACGTCGCGCCCGTCCAGCACCGCGCGCGGCACGCTGAAGCCGCGCTTGAGCCCGGCGCGCATGTTGTCGATGTTCTGCGCGAAGTAGCGCGGCACGTCGTTGAGCCGCGCGATGTAGGCGCGCAGCTCGGCGGGCGTGTTGAGCGGCCGCTGCGCCATGAAGCCCAGGTTCGACCAGAACGAGCTGTCGGAGTTGAACGGCATCTCGTAGGCCTTGAAGCGCACCTCGGCGGCGAGGTTCTCGACCTGCGGGCGATAGATGGCGTAGTTGACCTGGTTGTCGGGCGAGAGCCGCTTCACGTCCAGCGCATCGAGTTGCGCCAGCACGTCGTCCCATACTTTCAGCCGCGCCTGCTGCGCGGCGGGGCCCACGTCGGGCAGGCGGGTCTTGTTGCCGGAGGCGTCGCTGTCCTCGTCCGCCCCGCCGGTCTGGGCCTGTCGCCAGCTCCACTCCTTCTCGTAGATCGCCCGGAACCGCGCGTCGGCGGCGCTTTCCGCCGGCTTGGCGGCAGTGGCGACGGACATGGGCGCTTCGGCAGCCAGGACGGCGCCCAGCGGGGCCGAGAACAGGGCCAGGGAGAGGGCAGCGGCAAGCGACGATTTCATCGGAGCACGACGGGCGATGGATGGAACCGGGGATGATCGCATCCGCGATGCCCGTGGGAACCGGCCAGAAGTCCTATAAGGCCGGCGAATCCTGTGGGAGGGACTTCAGTCCCGACGGGCCTTGACGCGGCCCCCTCTGCAGAAGCCCGTACATCCATGTGCGGGATCGAAGCTCTCCTTACTTGGGACTATGGGATCATGGCCTTTCCCGGCCTTCGAGCCATATGGCATCCCAATACGGATATTGACCGATGCTCCCCACCAGGCCCGCACGCAACGGATTGGCGATCACATAGCGGGCAATTGCACGAAGGTCTTCCTCCGCACGCACTGCACGGTCATGGAAACCCTCCATCCAGACCGCACCGCCACGGCCACGTGCGCGATTCACTTCCCGGGCGGCGCGTCCCTTCATGCGCTTCATCACGCGGGCCAGGGAGGCATGTCCCTCCAGTTCCAGCAGACCATGCCAGTGGTCGGGCATCAGCACCCAACACAGCAAGCGCGCCTCGATCCAGGTGTCCTTGGAAATCAGGCAGGCCGCGACGGCCTGGGCGCAGCGCCAATCCGCGAACAGGGGCACGCGCCCCTCGGCGACGGTGGTCAGCAGATAGATGCGGCCGGGCCCGCTGCACCGTCCGCGTCGCAATGAGGAATAGCCAGGCGAAATCGATTGACCGGGAATATCCATCCCCAGATCGTGCCGCCGGGTGCGAAAGACCACAGTCGGGGCATGTCGTGTCGCGCCGTCGGGATTCCCCGCTTCGGACGGCGCACCGGCGCGATCTCTTCGGAACGGATTTCAGCCTCGGCAAGCGTTCCGTTTAATCCTGCGCATGGAGGTGCGGGATTCTGCGGAGAGGGCCGCACAAAAGCCCGTCGGGACTGAAGTCCCTCCCACAAGGACCGCACGAGACCTTGGCTAGTGCCCGGCCTTGTCCCGCTTCCAGCCGCGGTGCTTGATGTCCAGGTACAGGCTGTAGAGCGCGGTGAAGGCGGGAAACAGGTTCTGCAGCACGCCGACCGAGTCCTGCTTGGCCGAGAACATGAAATAGCTGAGCGTCATCAGGCTGCCGACCACGCTCATGTACCAGAACAGGCGCGGGATCACCGGCTTGCCGGCGCGCTTGGAGGCGATGAACTGCACCAGCCAGCGCCCGCCGAACATCAGCGCGCCGACATAGCCGATCAGCTTCCAGCCGGTGACGTGCAGGCCGGTCCAGAACAGCCAGGTCAATGGCTGATCGAGGATGTGCAGTTCCATCTCAGCGCTCTTCCACCGCGGTGCGCTTGCTGCGCGCGATCAGCCAGGCCACGCCGCGCAGGTCGCGGATGCCGACCAGGGCGCGGTTGAGGTTGTTGTACTTGGACACCCCGGCGGTGCGATGGCGATGGTTGACCGGCACGCTCACCGTCTTCCAGCCCGCGCGCTGCATCAGCGCGGGCAGGAAGCGGTGCATGTGGTCGAAGTACGGCAGGTCGAGGAACGCGGCGCGCTCGAACAGCTTGATGCCGCAGCCGGTGTCGGGCGTGTCGTCGCGCAGCATGCGCGAACGGATCGCGTTGGCCCACTTGCTGGCCCAGCGCTTGGACCCGGAATCCTGCCGGTTGACGCGCCAGCCGGCGAACAGCTTGACCTGGGGACCGGCGGCATCGCGCGCGGCCAGCAGCTTGGGGATGTCGGCCGGATCGTTCTGGCCGTCGCCGTCGAGCGTGGCCACCCAGGGCGCGCGCGCGGCCTTCACGCCGTTGCGCACCGCGGTGCTCTGCCCGCTCTGGTGGACATGGTGCAGCACCCGCAGCTCGGGCGCGCCCGGCTTGAGCGATTGCAGCACGGCCAGCGTGTCGTCCTTCGAATCGTCGTCGACGTAGACGATCTCGAAGTCCACCCGCCCGCGCAGCGCGGCGACGATCTCGCCGACCAGCGGCGCGACGTTGTCGCGTTCGTTGAACACCGGGACGACGACGGACAGTTGCGGTTCGCTCATGGTTTCCGGCCAGTCGCTGGATCAATGGAAAAAGACCGCGCATTTTCCCCGGTTCGCGTGACCCGGGGATGAAGCGTCATGCCCGGGCGCCGAAATAATCGCGGCACCAGGCCACCACCTGCGGCAGGCCGGCCTCGATCGGCGTGGCCGGATCGAAGCCGAACGCGGCCTGCGCGCGCGTGGTGTCGGCCATCGTGGCGATCATGTCACCCGGCTGCATCGGTTTGTAGACCTTCTCGGCCGGGCGCCCGGCGGCCTGCTCGACCACCGCGATGAAGCGCTCCAGCTCCACCGGGGTGTGGTTGCCCAGGTTGAACACCCGGTGCGGCACCTCTTCCCCGGAAGGATGCGCCAGCGCGCCGAGCACCCCCGCGACGATGTCGTCGATGAAGGTGAAATCGCGCTGCATCCGGCCGTGGTTGAACACCTCGATCGGGCGCCCTGCCAGCACCGCGCGGCTGAAGATCAGCGGCGCCATGTCCGGCCGGCCCCAGGGGCCGTAGACGGTGAAGAAGCGCAGCCCGGTCGCGCGCAGGCCGTACAGCTGCGCGTAGGTGTAGGCCATCAGCTCGTTGGCGGCCTTGGTCGTCGCGTACAGCGAGCGCGGCTTGTCGATGCGCTGGTCCTCGGAGAACGGCGGCACCGCCGAGTCCCCGTACACCGAGCTGCTCGAGGCGTAGACCAGGTGCGCGACGCCGCGGTGGCGGCACAGCTCGAGCACGTTGACGAAGCCGGCCAGGTTGGACTCGACGTAGGCGTGCGGGTTCTGCAGCGAGTAGCGCACGCCGGCCTGCGCGGCCAGGTGCACCACGCGCACGGGCCGCACTTCGTCGAACAGCGCGGCCAGGCCGTCGCGGTCGGCCAGGTCGAGCGTGCGGATGTCCACGCCCGGGCACAGCGCGGCGACCCGGTCGCGCTTGAGCTGCGGGTCGTAGTAGTCGTTGTAGTTGTCCAGGCCAACCACGCGCTCGCCGCGTGCGGCCAGCGCGCGGCAGGTGTAGGCGCCGATGAAGCCGGCCGCGCCGGTGACGAGGATGCTCATCGGGCCGGTCCCGGAAGCGCGGCGGCGCCTGTGGCGGGCAGGGTCATACGTGAAATCCGAAGCAATGCCTGCGGGAAAGAACGCTTACTCGACGCGGCCGCGCAGCTTCTCGAGCACGCCGTCGAGGATGTCCAGGTCGGTGTAGTGGATGACCAGCTTGCCCTTGCCGCCGCGGCCGTGGTTGATCGCCACCTTGGTGCCCAGCGTTTCGGACAGCTCGGTTTCCAGCGAGGCGATGTCGGCCTGGCGGGTCTTCGGCGCCGGCGCCGGCCGCGCGCTCGGCACCTTGCCCGCGGCGAAGGCCTGGGCGCGGCGCTCGACCTCGCGCACCGACCAGCCCTCGTCGGCCGCCTCCTGCGCCAGCTTGCTGGCCAGTTCCGGCGCCAGCGTCAGCAGCGCGCGCGCGTGGCCCATCTCCAGGCGGCGCGACTCCAGCAGCACGCGCACGCCGATCGGCAGCTCGAGCAGGCGCAGCAGGTTGGACACCGACGCGCGCGAGCGGCCCACCGCCTCGGCGGCCTCGGCATGGGTCAGCGAGAACTCCTCGATCAGCCGCTGCAGCGCCTGCGCCTCTTCCAGCGGATTGAGGTCCTCGCGCTGGATGTTCTCGATCAGCGCCATCGCGATGACGGTGCGGTCGTCCAGTTCGCGCACCACCACCGGCACTTCGCCCAGGCCGGCCAGCTGCGAGGCGCGCCAGCGGCGCTCGCCGGCGACGATCTCGAAGCTGCCCGGCGCCAGCTCGCGCGCGACGATCGGCTGGATCACGCCCTGCACCTTGATCGATTCGGCCAGCTCGGCGAGCTTGGCCTCGTCCATCTCGCGGCGCGGCTGGTACTTGCCCGGCTGCAGCTGCCCGACCGGCAGGTTGCGCAGCGAATCGCCCGGCTGCAGTTCCTCGACGGTGGTGACCGGCGCCGCGGCGGCCGCGCCCTTGGGCCCCAGCAGCGCATCCAGGCCACGGCCCAGTCCGCGCTTCTTGGCAGGGTTCGGCTTGTTGCTCATCAGGCGATCTCCACGGGCCGTACGGTTCTGTTGCGTTCGGCCTGGCGGCGGATGATCTCGCCGGCCAGGCCCAGGTAGGCCACGCCGCCACGCGAGGTGCGGTCGTAGCCGATGATGCTCTGGCCATGGCTCGGCGCTTCGGCCAGGCGCACGTTGCGCGGCACGATGGTGCGGAACACCTTGTCGCCGAAGTGCTCGGTCAGTTCGGCCGAGACCGCGTTGGCCAGGTTGTTGCGGATGTCGAACATGGTGCGCAGCACGCCCTCGATCTCCAGCGAGGGATTGAGGCTGGCCCGCAGCGCCTCGATGGTCTCCAGCAGCGCCGACAGGCCTTCCAGTGCGTAGTACTCGCACTGCATCGGCACGATCACCGAGTCGGCCGCGGTCAGCGCGTTGAGGGTCAGCAGCGACAGCGCCGGCGGGCAGTCGATCAGGATGAAGTCGTACTCGTCGCGGATCGGCGCCAGCGCGCGCTTCAGGCGCTGCTCGCGCTCGCCCTGCTCCATCAGCTGGATCTCGGCGGCGGTGAGGTCGATGTTGCCCGGCAGCAGGTCGTAGCCCTCGGCGGCCTCGACCCGGATCTCGGCGGCGCTGTTCTCGCCCAGCAGCAGGTCGCAGGTGGAGGCGGCCAGCTCGCGCTTGTCCACGCCGCTGCCCATCGTCGCATTGCCCTGCGCGTCCAGGTCCACCAGCAGCACGCGCTTGGGCGCGCGCGCCAGGCCGGCCGCCAGGTTGACCGCCGTGGTGGTCTTGCCGACGCCGCCTTTCTGGTTGGCAATGGCGATGATCCGGGCCATGCAGGGGAGCCTCGCGGGCAGGAGTTAGGACCGGGCATTATGCGGGCTGGGGGCGGGATCGGGGAAATCCCGGCGCGGCAGGCGCGGCGGATCGCATTCCCTGCCGCGGTCCATGGGGCCGGCTCCTTCAGGGTCCCTTTGGGAGGGGCTTCAGTCCCGGCGGGCTTTGCCGGTAAAGCCCCGTCGGGACTGAAGTTCTTCCCGCAACGGCACTGCCTTCCGCTTCACGCCTGCTTGCCCACCACCACCAGGTGCCGCTCGCCGTCCAGGCCCGGCACCTGCAGCGGGTGCACGTCCTGCACGCGCCAGCCGGCCGGCAAGGCGGCGATCTCCTCGTGCGGGTACACGCCCTTCATCGCCAGCAGGGTGCCGCCGGGCTTCAGCAGGTGGCCGCCGACGGCGACGATCCCGTCCAGCGTGTCCAGCGCGCGCGCGGTCAGGTGGTCGTAGGCGGCCGGCTCGTCCAGCGCCTCGGCGCGCGACTCGGCCACGCGGGCGTTGCCCAGGCCGAGCTGGCGCACCGCTTCGCGCATGAAGCGGGCCTTCTTGCCGTTGCTCTCCACCAGCGTCACCCGCAGTTGCGGCCGGGTGATCGCCAGCGGGATGCCCGGCAGGCCGGGGCCGGTGCCGAGATCGGCCAGGGTGCCGGACTCGATGTACGGGCGCATCGCCAGCGAATCGAGCAGGTGCCGCACCACCATCTCGCGCGGGTCGCGGATCGCGGTCAGGTTGTAGGTGCGGTTCCAGCGCGCCAGCAGCGCCAGGTAGGCCAGCAGCGGGCCGGCGAAGGCGGCATCGAGGCCGAGCCGCTGCAGGCCGAGCGCAAGGTCGGCCTGGACCTCGGGGGGAAGGGAAGCGTCGTTCATCGGCGGATTATCGCAGGCGCGCTCCCGATCCCGCCTGCCCGCCGGACTTTTCCGGGTAAGAACCCCGCGCTATACCGGGAGCCCCACACCGCGGAGTCCGCCATGCCACCGATCGCCACCCGCCGCCGCCTGTTGCAGGGCCTGGGCGCCGGCCTGCTGCTGCCGACCCTGGCGCGCCGCGGCTGGGCGGCGCCGCTAGGCCGCCCGGCGATCACCGACGGCGTGCAGGCCGGCGACGCGCTGGGCGACCGCGCCATCGTCTGGAGCCGCTGCGACCGCCCCGCGCGGCTGTGGGTGGAGTGGGATACCCGCGAGAGCCTGGCCGGGGCGCGCCGCATCGCCGGGCCGGTCGCCACGCCGGACGGCGACTTCACCGCACGGCTGGACCTGTCCGGCCTGCCGCCGGGCCAGACGATCTGCTACCGCGTGCGCTTCGAGGACCTGCACAGCGGTGCGCTCAGCGAGCCGGTGGCCGGGAAATTGCGCACCGCGCCGGACCGGCCGCGCGACCTGCGCGTGCTGTGGAGCGGCGACACCGTCGGCCAGGGCTACGGGATCAACCCCGACATCGGCGGCATGCGCATCTACGAGGCGATGCGCCAGCGCCAGCCCGACCTGTTCGTCCATAGCGGCGACACGATCTACGCCGACGGCCCGGTGCCGGCCGAACTGACCGTCGAGGACGGCAAGCGCTGGCGCAACCTGACCCACCCCGCCAAGGACAAGGTCGCCGAGACCCTGGACGAGTTCCGCGGCAACTACCGCTACAACCTGCTGGATTCCAACCTGCGCGGCTTCAACGCCGAGGTCGCCCAGGTCTGGCAATGGGACGACCACGAGACGGTCAACAACTGGTCGCCGGGCAAGGTGCTGGGCCCGGAGTACGCCGCGGTGCGCGACATCGCCACGCTGTCGCGCCGGGCACGGCAGGCGTTCCTGGAGTACGCACCGCTGCGCCGCATCGACGCCGACGGCCAGGGCCGCATCTATCGCCGCATCCCCTACGGCCCGCTGCTGGACGTGTTCGTGCTGGACATGCGCAGCTACCGCGGCGCCAACGGCGCCAACCTGCAGGCCGGCCCCGCTCCCGCCGCCTGGTTCCTGGGCCCGGAGCAGCTGGCATGGCTCAAGCGCGGACTGGCGGCCTCCCGCGCGACCTGGAAGCTGATCGCCGCCGACATGCCGATCGGCCTGCAGGTACCGGACGGCCGCGGCGACGACGGCCAGCCGCGCTGGGAGGCCATCGCCAACGGCGAGCCGGGCGCACCGCGCGGGCGCGAGCTGGAGATCGCCGATCTGTTGCGCTTCGTCTCCCGGCGGCGGATCCGCAACACGGTCTGGATCACCGCCGACGTGCACTACTGCGCGGCGCACTACTACGACCCGGGCAAGGCCGCGTTCGCCGACTTCGAGCCGTTCTGGGAGTTCGTCGCCGGCCCGCTCAACGCCGGCAGCTTCGGCCCCAATGCATTGGACGCGACCTTCGGCCCGCAGGTGGTGTTCCAGAAGGCTCCGCCGGCGCCGAACGCCTCGCCACTGGCCGGCTTCCAGTTCTTCGGCGAAATCGAGATCGACGCAGCCAGCGCCGCGATGACGGTGACGCTACGCGACCTGGACGGAGCGGTTCAGTTCAGCAAAGCACTGACGGCGCGGGTCTGAGCCGGCATGACGTGATGACCGCGGCAACAGCTGCAATTGCAGCTGTTGCTGTTGCTGTTGCTGTTGCTGTTGCTGTTGCTCGTGATTTTGCTTTGAGCTTTTGACTTTGATTTACCGGGCCCCTCCGAAGCGGCGGAGACGGCGGGAAACACCCGAAGGGCGGCGCACAAGGATGTGCGCCGTTTTTCGCCGCGACAGGATGTCGCGTCGAAAAATCCCGCCGGCTCCGCGGACCCGCAGCAAAGCTGCGGGCGCGCAGGCGGGGTGTGCTTTCTTTTGGTTACTTTTCTTTGCACAAGCAAAGAAAAGTGACTCGCCAAAGGCGAAAGCTTTTTTGCCCTTATTGCCCAAGGCTCCAAAGGCAACGTCCCTGGATTCCCGCCTTCGCGGGAATGACGATAGAGAGATGGCGCAGGTCGGAAAAAGAACGGAAAAGTCTCTGGATGATCAGCCATCCGGCTGCTGAAAAGCGCTTCCCGCCTTCGCGGGAATGACGGTAGTGGGATAACGGAGACCGGAAGGATGGCCAGAAAGTAAAGTCGCTGCCTCCGCCATCCACACCTTCACGGCAACAACAAAAGAAAAAACGACTCGCCCGGAAAGCGAAAAAACCCACTACCCCTCCACATCCGGATACCAAGCCAAGGCCGCCCGATACTCCGGCGTCGCCTGCCACTCCTGCAGATGCCAACGCCCCGCCTCCCCCAACGCCGGATCGCACCAATCCAGTTCCAGCGCACCGTCGCGCTCGACGAAGCGCAGCCGATGCAGCCCGAACGACAGCCCATGGCCGTGCGCCTTCAACAGCGCCTCCTTGGCACACCAGAGCCGGAAGAACCAACCCGCGTGGGATTCGTCGTCGAGCCCGGCCAGCCATGCGGTCTCCTCCGGGTGGAAGAAGCGCTGCGCCACCTCGCGCATGCGCGGACGCGGACGCAACCGTTCCAGGTCCACGCCCAGCCTCATCCGCTCGCCCAGCCCCACCAGCAACTGCGTGCCGCTGTGGCTCCAACCGGTGCCGACATGCGCCAGCGGCGGCAGGAACCAGGGCCGGCCGCGTTCGTCGCGCGTCAGCGGCAACGCTTCCGGCGCCATCGCCAACGCCTGGCCGAGCAGCACCCGCGCCTGCGGCTCCCCGCGCTCGCCGGGCACGTGCGGCCGCAGCCAGACCCGCACCGGGCCGAACGTCCACTCGCCGGACTGCGCCTGCATCGCCTTCACGCCGGCTCCACGGCGGCGAGCCGCCGGCCATGGTGCACGGCGCCATTCGACGGGCACTTCACGAAGGCGCGCGTTGAATGGCGGTGCCGCACCCGTCCCGGGGCGGAACAACGAGGAGGAGATTCGGGCATGGGCATCATCATCTGGCTGATCGTAGGCGGCATCGTGGGCTGGCTCGCCAGCATCATCATGCGCCGCGATGCACAGCAGGGCATCATCCTGAACATCGTGGTCGGCATCATCGGCGCGTTGATCGCAGGCTGGCTGTTCGGTGGCGGCATCAACGAAGCGATCACGCTATGGACCTTCATCTGGTCGATCGTCGGCGCGGTGATCCTGCTGGCCATCGTCAACCTGTTCACGCGCGGCCGGGTGCGCTGACGGCCACCGCGCGGATGCATGGAAAAGCCCCGGCGCGCCGGGGCTTTTCCGCTGCACCGCCTCACCGGTCCGCAGGGTGGTGCACGCCGTCCTCGACCGGCACCGCCACCGCCAGCGCGTAGGGATCCACGCCTTCCAGGCAGCCTACGTTGTAACCGTACTCGTTCGGGTTCGAGCGCCGCCGGTGATGCGTGTAGATGCCGCAGGTGCCGCAGAAGTAGTGCTCGGCGGTGAAGGTGTTGAACTGGTACTTGCGCAACGCCTCACCGCCCTGCAGTACGGCCAGCCCCGACAGCGGCACCGAGGCGACGATCGCGCCGCGGCGCCGGCACATCGAGCAATTGCAGCGGCGCGGGTCGACGATCCCGTCGGGCAACTGCAGCTCCAGCACCACCGCGCCGCAATGGCAGCGCGCGAGGTGCACCGGCCCGACCGGCACGCCGCCGACTTCGCGTACCTGCACGCGTTCGCGCGGCATCGCTCAGCCCTCCAATTGCACCCAGGCCGGCGCATGGTCGCTGGGACGGTCCCAGGTGCGCGGCTCGCGATCGATGCCCGAGGCGATGGCCCGGGCCCTGAGCGCATCGGACACCAGGGTCAGGTCGATGCGCAGGCCGAGGTCGCGGCGGAAACCCGCCGCGCGGTAGTCCCACCAGCTGAACACCCCGGCCTGGTCGTTGTGCAGCCGGAAGCCGTCGTGCAGGCCGAGCGCGAGCAGCTTGTTCAGCGCGCCGCGCTCGGCGGTCGAGGTCAGGATGTGGTTGTCGTTCCAGATCGCCGGGTCGTGCACGTCGCGCGCATCGGGCGCGATGTTGAAATCGCCCAGCACCACCAGCTTGGGATGGCGCTGCAGTTCCTCGCCCAGCCAGCCGCGCACCGCGTCGAGCCAGCGCAGCTTGTAGGCGTACTTCTCGGTATCCACGTCCTGGCCGTTGACCACGTACAGGTTGACGATGCGCAGGTCGCCGACCGTCGCGGCGATCGCCCGCTTCTGCTCGTCCTCGAAGCCGGGAATGCCGACCTGCACGTCCTGCACCGGCTCGCGCGCGAGGATCGCCACGCCGTTGTAGGTCTTCTGCCCGGCGAACACGCTGCGGTAGCCCAGCGCGGCCAGCTCGCTGTCCGGGAACTTGTGGTCCTCCAGCTTGGTTTCCTGGATCCCGACCACGTCCGGGGCGAAGTCCGCCAGCCAGCGCTCCAGGTGCGGCAGGCGCACGTTGAGCGAGTTGACGTTCCAGCTGGCGATGCGCATGGGCGGGTATCCGTTGTGCGTGTGGAGGGACGCGCCGAGGGCGGCGCCGGGCGATTCTGCCAGACCCGGCGCGTCGCCGGACCGATCGCGTGCCGTCCGGCGGGACTCAGCTGCGCGGTTCGTCCGCTTCGCCGAGGCCCGATGCGTGCGCGTCCAGCATCGCGGCGAGGTCGTCGCGCAGGCCCGGGTCGTCCAGCTGCGGGACCAGTTCGCGCAATACCGCGACCGCCCGGGCTCGCTCGCGGGCGAGCAGGCGCAGGCGCTCGCGCGGGTCGATGGCGTCCAGGGCTGCGCTGCCGGAAGCGCCCGTCGCCGTGCCCGGCGACGCCTGCAATCCGCGGATGGCGCGGACCAGCCTGGCGCATCCTGCCACGGCGTCGCGGTGAATCGCCATCAGGGCAAGCTCCCGTGCTTGCTCGGACTCGGCGGCGCAGCGCAGCGCGAGTCGCGCGACGATGCGCTCGGCATCGAGCAGGGCCCGCAGCGAGGCGACGATCCGGCCGCGGCGGGCGCGGGCGTCCTGGTCCAGGCCGAATTCGGTGAGATAGCAGGCCGGCGAGGCCACCTCCACCTGGGTTTCCTCCATGCGCCGCAAGCGCCTGGCCGCCTCGGTGGCCAGGCGCTCGATGCGTCCCGCCACCGGTTCGCCCGCGAGCGACGGCGGACCGAGCAGCGCCGCCTGCGCGCCGTGCCGGAGCGCATCCGCGATGCCGGCCGCGTCGTCCGTGCGCACGCAGGCCGCCACGGGCGTGCCGGCGATGGCCAGTACCTGCTCCAGCCGGGTCCATGGCCGCGACGGGTCTTCGTCCGGATCGTCGCGGACGATCAAGAGGTCGATCCCGGCATCCTGCGCCAGGCAGGCCTCGGTCGCCGAAGCGACGCACCGGGCCGCGAGGATGCCGGCATCGTGCAGCCGGGCGACCGCGGCGCCGGGCATCCCGCCGAGGACGCAGGCGACGTCCTGTTCGATGCAGGTGTCGATCCACGGCCCCGCATCCACCGCGGGGAGCTGCACGCCGAACCGGCGGCCGATCCGGCCGCGCAGGCGCGCGATCTCCGCGCCGAGCCGCCCGGCCGGCACGCTGCCCGCGTCGAGCAGGCCAAATCCGCCTGCTTGCGCCATCGCCGCGACCGCTCCGGCCGGCGCACCCGCCAGCAGCAGCGGAAGGCGGCAGTCGAGCGCGCCGCACAGCGGCGTGCGCAGCAACGCGGGTTCGCTTTCGTCGCCTGGCGGCATGGGCATGCCCTCGCGGTCGTTCCGGATCGGACTGCGGGATCGGACTCCGATTGACCAGGAATCGCCAAGAACGAGCGCCGGCCCTCGCGGGCCGGCGCCGGGGACGACCGGAACGGTCCGGCCGCGGCCGCTTACTTGCTGATGTCCTCGTCCTTGGTCTCGCGCAGGAACAGCCCGCCGATCACCACCGACAGCAGCGCGATGCCGATCGGGTACCACAGGCCGTAGTACATGTTGCCGGTGGCCGCGACCAACGCGAACGAGATGGTCGGCAGGAAACCGCCGAACCAGCCGTTGCCGATGTGGTACGGCAGCGACATCGAGGTGTAGCGGATGCGGGTCGGGAACAGCTCGACCAGGTAGGCGGCGATCGGGCCGTAGACCATGGTCACGTAGATCACCAGGATCCACAGCAGCAGCAGCGTCATCGGCTTGTTGATCCGCGCCGGGTCGGCCTTCTCCGGGTAACCGGCGGAGGTCAGCGCGCCCTTGAGCTCCTTGCCGAACGCATCGGCCTTGGCCTTGGCCTCGTCCTTGCCCAGGCCGGCGCCCTCGTAGGCCGCGACGGCGGTGCCGCCGATGCTGACCTGCGCCAGCGAGCCCGGCGCCGCCGGCTGGATCTCGTACGGGATGCCGGCCTTGGCCAGCGCCGCGGCGGCGATGTCGCAGGAGTTGGTGAACACCTTCTTGCCGATCGGGTCGAACTGGAACGAGCAGGTCGCCGGGTCGGCGATGACCAGGGCCGGCGACTGCGCGCGGGCTTCCTCGATCGCCGGGTTGGCGAAGTGGGTCAGGCCCTTGAAGATCGGCATGTAGGTGACCGCGGCCAGCAGGCAGCCGGCCATGATGATCTTCTTGCGGCCGATCTTGTCCGAGAGCCAGCCGAACACCACGAAGAACGGGGTGGCCAGCGCCAACGCCGCGGCGATGAGCAGGTTGGCGGTGGTGCCGTCGACCTTGAGCGTCTGGGTGAGGAAGAACAGCGAGTAGAACTGGCCGCCGTACCACACCACGGCCTGGCCGGCGGTGGCGCCGAGCAGGACCAGCAGCATCATGCCCAGGTTGCCGCCCTTGATGCTGTCGCGGAACGGCGTCTTGGAGCCCTTGCCCTCGGACTTCATCTGCTGGAACAGCGGCGACTCGCTCAGCTGCAGGCGGATCCACACCGACACGCCCAGCAGCACGATCGAAACCAGGAACGGGATGCGCCAGCCCCAGGCCTCGAAGGCCTCGGTGCCCAGCCACATGCGCGTGCCCAGGATCACCAGCAGCGACAGGAACAGGCCGAGCGTGGCGGTGGTCTGGATGAAGCTGGTGTACAGGCCGCGCTTGCCGTGCGGGGCGTGCTCGGCCACGTACGTGGCCGCGCCGCCGTACTCGCCGCCCAGCGCCAGGCCCTGCGCCAGGCGCAGCACGATCAGGATGATCGGCGCGGCGATGCCGATGCTGGCGTAGTTGGGCAGGATGCCGACGATGAAGGTCGACATGCCCATCAGCAGGATGGTGACCAGGAAGGTGTACTTGCGGCCGATGCGGTCGCCGAGGCTGCCGAAGAACGCCGCGCCGAACGGGCGCACCGCGAAGCCGGCGGCGAAGGCCAGCAGCGCGAAGATGAAGCCGGTGGTCTCGTTGACGCCGCTGAAGAACTGCTTGGCGATGATCGCCGCGAGCGATCCGTACAGGTAGAAGTCGTACCACTCGAAGACGGTGCCCAGGGACGAGGCGAAGATCACCTTCTTGTGGCCCTGGGTAAGCACGGCCGGTTGGCCGGTATTGGCGGTAGTGCTGGACATGGGAGCTTCCCCTCCGAAGCGTTATCTAGCGAATTGTGGAAGTCGCGAAGGTCGTGGCGGCGGCGCTGCGCCGCCGCCGGGAACCTCAGAAGCTGTACTTGGTAGTGAACTGCAACCGGGTGATGTCGCCCTTGGCCCCGCTCTCGATCTCGCGCTTGCCGTACATCAGCTCGGCGCCGACGTCGACCTTGGGCAGGGGCGAGTAGAAGATGTTGCCGCGGATGCTCTGCACGCTCTTGGTCACGCCGGTGCCGGTCAGGGCGACGTCGTTGTCGTAGTCGCTGCGCGCATAGATCAGGTTGGTGCGCAGCTTGGGCGTGAACTGGTGCCGCCAGCCGACGAAGCCGGCCAGGACCCCGGTCGAATCCAGGCTGCGGTCGGCCGCGTCGTAGACCGCGTCCTGGGTGATGCCCAGGCCGATGTAGCGGGCGATGCCCTCGCCGCCGGTCAGCTGGTAGACCAGGCTGTCGCTGTCCCCGGCCACCCACTTGCCGCCCAGGGTCAGGCCGCCGGCGATCTTGCTGTCGTCGGCGCCGGTCGTGTTGTTGTCGACCTTGAGCTGGCGCACCAGGCCGCCGATGCCGAACGTGCCCCAGTCGCCCTTCCAGCCGTAGCGCAGGGTCAGGTCTGGCAGCGCACCGCGGTCGGAGCTGGAGCCGCCGATCAGCGTGGTCTCCGGGTTCTCCAGCGCGATGCTGAAACCGCCCTTGGTGTAGCGGACCTGCGCCTGCCGCACGAAGATCACGCCGTCGGTGGGGCCGATGAAGTCGGCCGCTTCCGGCAGCGAGGCCGGGTCCATGAAGTTGGACCAGGTCTGGCCGGCCAGCCAGTTGTTCCAGTACATGTAGGCGTGGCGCAAGGTCGCGCCGTAGGTGTTGGTGGCGGTCTGGTTGCCCAGCGAATTGCCGAAGAAGTCCAGCTCGACCAGCGCTCCGGCCTTGTTGCCGCCCTCGGTCACGCTGTCCACGCCGAAGTTGATGCGCGAGAACTTGGCGTGCGCATTGTAGTCGGTGCCCGAGGACCTGCCGCCGACCGGGGTCTGGCCCGGCAGGTACAGCGCGCGGCCGGTGGCGTCGTCGGCCAGCTGGCCGTCGCCGGTGCGGGTGGCCAGGAAGTCGGCCTTGATGAAGCCGCCGACCTTGAACGTGGTGCCGGGCGCGGCCCCGGGCGTGATCGTGGTCACCTGGATCGGCTGCTTGCCGGCCGGCACCGCCGGCGTGGCGGGCTGGGCGGCCTGCGCGGCCTTGACCTCGGTGATCTGGCTCTGGGCCTGCGTGATCTGCCCTTGCTGTTGCTGCTGCGCGGACAGCAGCAGCTGCACCTGGCGCTCCAGTTCGGCCACGCGCGCCTCCAGCGCCTTTTCCCTCGCCGTCTCGGCGAATGCGGCCCCCGGTGCAGCCAGAGCGAACAACAACGCGACGGCCAGCGGCCGGCGCGCCTGCGACGCGATGCGGATGTTCATTACTCCCTCCCGAATAATGGCTCGCCGCGCCGGGGGCGCGGCTTGACGGAGCGTGCGGCCCGTCCTGGTCCGCGCCTATTCGCCTTTGGTCGAACCAATCGCCCCTGGACCGGCCTTTACGACCATCGTCTAACGCCTTCTTCGCTCAGGCCCCGGGGCGATGCGGCAAACTGAACGCCTGAGTCGGCCGCAACCGGCCGCCGGTTCCCATAAAGCTGAGTGCTAGTGAGGGTGTCATGGCTGATCTGTATCCCGTCCCGCCCGATTTCGCCGCCAAGGCGCGCGTGGACAAGGCGCATTACGACAAGCTCTACCGCGAGTCGGTGGAGGACCCGGATGCCTTCTGGGGCAAGGCCGCCGAGCGGCTGGACTGGTACGTCAAGCCGACCAGGATCAAGAACGTCAGCTACAAGCTGGACGATTTCCGCATCAAGTGGTTCGAGGACGGCGAGCTCAACGCCTCGGTGAACTGCCTGGACCGCCAGCTGGCCAAGCGCGGCGACAAGACCGCCCTGCTGTTCGAGCCGGACAGCCCGGACGCGCCGAGCTACCGCGTCACCTACCGCGAGCTGTACGAGCGCGTGTGCCGGCTCGGCAACGCGCTGCGCAGCCTGGGCGTCGGCAAGGGCGACCGCGTCACCATCTACCTGCCGATGATCCCCGACGCGGCGGTGGCGATGCTGGCCTGCGCGCGCATCGGCGCGATCCACTCGGTGGTGTTCGGCGGCTTCGCCCCGAACTCGATCGCCGACCGCGTGATCGACTGCGGCAGCAAGCTGATCATCACCGCCGACGAGGGCCTGCGCGGCGGCAAGAAGATCCCGCTGAAGGCCAACGTCGACGCGGCCCTGAAGATCCCCGGCACCAACTCGGTCGAGACCGTGCTGGTGGTGCGCCATACCGGCGGCGCGGTGAACATGCAGGCCCCGCGCGACCGCTGGTTCCACGACGTGGTGGACGGCCAGCCGGCGCAGTGCGAGCCCGAGCGCATGAATGCGGAAGACCCGCTGTTCATCCTGTACACCTCCGGCTCGACCGGCAAGCCGAAGGGCGTGCTGCACACCACCGCCGGCTACCTGCTGTTCGCCAGCTATACCCACGAGACCGTCTTCGACCTGCGCGAGGACGACATCTACTGGTGCACCGCCGACGTCGGTTGGGTCACCGGCCACAGCTACATCGTCTACGGCCCGCTCGCCAACGGCGCCACCGCGCTGATGTTCGAGGGCGTGCCGAACTATCCGGACGTCTCGCGCTTCTGGAACGTGATCGACAAGCACAAGGTCACGATCTTCTACACCGCCCCGACCGCGATCCGCGCGCTGATGCGCGAGGGCGAGGAACCGGTGAAGAAGACCTCCCGCGCCTCGCTGCGCCTGCTCGGCAGCGTCGGCGAGCCGATCAATCCCGAGGCCTGGCGCTGGTACTACGAGGTGGTCGGCGACGCGCGCTGCCCGGTGGTGGACACCTGGTGGCAGACCGAGACCGGCGGCATCCTGATCTCGCCGCTGCCCGGCGCCACCGACCTCAAGCCCGGCTCGGCCACGCTGCCGTTCTTCGGCGTGCGCCCGGCGCTGGTCGACGCCAACGGCCAGGTCCTGGAAGGCGCCACCGAAGGCAACCTGGTGCTGCTGGATTCCTGGCCGGGCCAGATGCGCACCGTGTACGGCGACCACCAGCGCTTCATCGACACCTATTTCCGCACCTATCCCGGCACCTATTTCACCGGCGACGGCTGCCGCCGCGACGAGGACGGCTACTACTGGATCACCGGCCGCGTGGACGACGTCATCAACGTCTCCGGCCACCGCATCGGCACCGCCGAGGTCGAGAGCGCGCTGGTGTCGCACCCCAAGGTGGCCGAGGCCGCGGTGGTCGGCTTCCCGCACGACATCAAGGGCCAGGGCATCTACGCCTATGTCACGCTCATCGCCGACGAACAACCCAGCGAGGAGCTGCACAAGGAACTGATCGCCTGGGTACGCAAGGAGATCGGCCCGATCGCCTCGCCCGACCACCTGCAATGGGCGCCGGGCCTGCCCAAGACCCGCTCGGGCAAGATCATGCGCCGCATCCTGCGCAAGATCGCCGAGAACGCCCCGGACCAGCTCGGCGACATCTCCACGCTGGCCGACCCGTCGGTGGTCGATTCGCTGGTGAACGAGCGGCTGGCGCGCTGAACGGCCGGGATTGGGGATTCGAGATTGGGGATTCGCAAGAGCGGCTCCCTGCCCGGCCCGGCTTCCCGCTATTGCTGTTGCGAATCCCCAATCCCCCCATCCCGAATCCCCGCCCCATGCCCACCCTGCTGATCGCCGACGACCATCCGCTGTTCCGCGAAGCCCTGCGCGGCGCGGTGCAGCGGGTAATGCCCGGCGTGCAATTGTTCGAGGCCGACAACGTCGATGCGTTGTACAGCCTGGCCGATGCGCACGCCGATGCCGACCTGCTGCTGATGGACCTCAACATGCCCGGCGCGCAGGGCTTCTCCGCGCTGGTGCACCTGCGGGCGCTGCATCCGCAGTTGCCGGTGGTGGTCGTGTCCGCGCGCGAGGAACCGACCGTGATGCGCCGCGCGATCGACCACGGCGCGTTCGGCTTCATCCCCAAGTCGGCCGATTCGGACACCATCGGCCAGGCGCTCTCCACCGTGCTCGACGGCGAGCGCTGGATCCCCGCCGAGGCGC
Source organism: Pseudomonas sp. Hp2 (assembly GCF_006386585.1). NCBI lineage: Bacteria > Pseudomonadati > Pseudomonadota > Gammaproteobacteria > Pseudomonadales > Pseudomonadaceae > Pseudomonas > Pseudomonas sp. Hp2. Next base: position 86,554 of record NZ_VAHJ01000008.1, on the reverse strand, counting down.
GCAACCTGCCGCCGACCGACCACGAGGAACGCGAGGTCGGCCAACGCCTGCGCGAACTCACCCCGCAGCAGTTCCGCGTACTGCAGATGCTCGGCGCCGGCCGCCTGAACAAGCAGATCGCCTACGACCTGGGCGTGTCCGAGGCGACCATCAAGGCCCACGTGACCGCGATCCTGCGCAAGCTCGGCGTCACCAACCGCACCCAGGCGGTGCTGATGGCCGGCAAGCTCGCCATCGACGCCGACGGCATCGTGCTGCCGCCGGAAGAGGACTGAGGCCGGCCGCAGGAAGGAACACCTGTGTGTGCACTGTGGGAGGGACTTCAGTCCCGACAGGCGTCACCGGCAAGACGTCGGGACTGAAGTCCCTTCCACGAGGACAGTGGGGCGTTGCCTCGCCTCGGCGGCCGGGCGGGGACTGTGCCGAACTGCCGATGCCGGTCTATGATCGGCGGACAGGGGGGAATCATGGACGACCTGTCGCCTTCGGATCTGAAAACGATCCTGCATTCCAAGCGGGCCAACCTCTATTACCTGCAGCACTGCAGGGTGCTGGTGAACGGTGGACGCGTCGAGTACGTCACCGACGCCGGCAAGCGATCGCTGTATTGGAACATTCCGATCGCCAACACCACGACGATCCTGCTCGGCACGGGCACTTCAATCACCCAGGCGGCGATGCGCGAACTGGCCAAGGCGGGCGTGCTGGTCGGCTTCTGCGGCGGTGGCGGCACGCCGCTGTTCTCGGCCAATGAAATGGACGTGGAGGTCGCCTGGTTCTCGCCGCAAAGCGAATACCGGCCCACCGAATACCTCCAAGCTTGGGTGAAGTTCTGGTTCGACGACGACCTGCGTCTATACGCAGCCAAGGCCTTCCAGCACGCACGCGCGGCACGCCTGCGCGAACAGTGGGCGCACAGGCATCTGCGCGAGGCCGGTTTCGCCGTGGACCTGGCTCGCCTGGATGACCTCTTGCAGCGCACCTCGCGGCAGATCGAGCTGGCCCAGGACAACACCGCCTTGCTCACCGAGGAAGCGCGCCTGACCAAGGCGCTGTTCAAGCTGGCGGTGGACACCGTCGGCTACGGCGACTTCACCCGCGCCAAGCGCGGCAGCGGCAGCGATCCGGCCAACCGCTTCCTCGACCATGGTAATTATCTAGCCTACGGCCTGGGCGCGACCGCCACCTGGGTGCTTGGCCTGCCGCACGGGCTGGCGGTGCTGCACGGCAAAACCCGTCGCGGCGGCTTGGTATTCGACGTGGCCGATCTGGTCAAGGATGCCAACATCCTGCCGCAGGCGTTCCTGTCGGCGATGCGTGGCGACGACGAGCAGGCATTCCGCCGCGGCTGCATCGAAGCGCTTACGCGCAGCGAATCGCTGGATTTCATGATCGATACGGTCAAAGCCGTGGCGATGGAGACCGCGAGCAAGGTCGCATGAACATCCTGCTGATCTCCCAATGCGACAAGCGCGCCCTGACCGAAACCCGGCGCATCCTCGACCAGTTCGCCGAGCGCCGTGGCGACCGCACCTGGCAGACCCCAATCACCCAGGCCGGCCTGGATACCTTGCGCAAGCTATTGCGCAGGACCGCGCGCAAGAACACCGCGGTGGCCTGCCACTGGATTCGCGGCCTCGATCACAGCGAGCTGTTGTGGATCGTCGGCGACGCCCGCCGCTTCAACGCCGAGGGCGCGGTGCCCACCGACACCACCGTGCGCAACGTGCTGCGTCAGGGGGACGAGAACGATTGGCACACGGCCGAGGATATCCGCCTGCTCGCGCAGCTGGCCGCACTGCTGCATGATCTGGGCAAAGCCAGCGTTGCCTTCCAGGAACGCCTGCGAGGCAAGCGCACCGAACGCAACCTTTATCGGCACGAATGGGTATCGCTGCGGCTGTTCCTGGCCTTCGTCGGCGGCGATGACGATGAAACCTGGCTGCGCCGACTGGCCGATGCGGAAGCCTTCGACGAGCAGCTCTGGATCGCCGCCGCGCGCTACCAGCGCGACGGGCTGGATGCGCGCGACAGGTATCCGTTCCGCGATCTGCCGCCCTTGGCGGCCGCCGTGGCCTGGCTGATCGTGTCGCACCACCGCCTGCCGGTGGTGCCGGTCGAGAAGGAGAACGGCGAGCAAGACTGGCTCGGCAAGCGCTCGCGTCGTTTCAACCTTGCATGGTTGAACACGCCACTGGCACAGGTCGCCCACGACTGGAACGAGATCCGCCAGCAGGCCGAACGCGCACGGATCGAATTCTATTGGATCCCCGCCGGCCCGCTGCCGGTCATCGAACCGAAATGGCGCGCGCAAGCCGCGCGCCTGGCGAAACGCCTGCTGGAACGATATCCGCTACGCGAAACCGACTGGCCCGACAATCCCTACGTCATGCATCTGGCCCGATTGAGCCTGATGCTGGCCGATCATCATTATTCCGGCCTGCCCAAGGAATCGCCATTGCGCGTGAAGGGCGACGGCAACACTCGCCTGTACGCCAATACCGACCGCGACGGCACCCTCAAGCAACCACTGGACGAACACCTGCTCGGCGTCACCCGCGACGCGGGCCTGATCGCCCATGCCCTGCCCGGCTTCGAACGCCATCTGCCGCGACTGGCCAATCACCGCGGCCTGCGCAAACGCAGCGCCGATCCGCGCTTTTCCTGGCAGGACAAGGCCGCCGATGCCGCCGCCGCGCTGCGCGAAAGCGCCCGCGAACAGGGAGCATTCGTCATCAACATGGCTTCCACCGGCTGCGGCAAGACCCTCGCCAACGCCCGCATCCTCTACGCCCTGGCCGATCCGCAGCAGGGCCTGCGTGCCACCTATGCGCTCGGCCTGCGCACGCTTACCTTGCAGACCGGCCGCAGCTACCGCACCGACCTGCACCTGGGCGAGGACGAACTGGCCATCCGCGTCGGCGGCTCGGCCAGTCGCGCCCTGTTCGAGTACCACGAGCAGAGGGCCGAAGCGCACGGCTCGGCCTCGGTGCAGGACCTGATCGAGGAGGACAGCCACGTCCTCTACGAAGGCGTCGTCGCCGACCACCCGCTGCTGTCGCGCGCGTTGCACGATCCCGACATCCGCAACCTGCTGTCGGCGCCGATGCTGGTCTGCACCGTGGACCACATGGTGCCCGCCACCGAAGCGCTGCGCGCCGGGCGCCAGATCGCACCAATGCTGCGACTGATGAGTTCGGACCTGATCCTCGACGAACTGGACGACTACGACCTCGACGACCTGCCTGCGCTGACCCGGCTGGTGCACTGGGCGGGAATGCTGGGCACGCGCGTGGTGCTGTCCTCGGCCACGCTGCCGCCGGCACTGGTGGAGGGCATGTTCCTCGCCTATCGCGCCGGACGCATCCACTACCGCCGCAATCGCGGCAATGAAGTGGGACAACGGCCAGAACAGATCGAAGTACCGTGCCTGTGGACCGATGAATTCGGCGCCCAGGTTGCCACCTGCGCGGACGGCGACGCCTTCGCCAGTCAGCATGCACAGTTCGTCGGCAAGCGCTCGGCGAAGCTGGAGAAGGCCGAACCGCTGCGGCGGGCCGAGCTATGGCCACTGGACATCTCCAAAGGGCTTGCCAAGGAGAAGCTTCGCGCGGAATTCGCCCGGCACGTGCACGAAGCCTGCCTACGCCTGCACGGCGACCACGCCGAAACCGATCCGGTCAGCGGCAAGCGCGTCAGCTTCGGCATCGTGCGCATGGCCAACATCGATCCGCTGTTCGACGTAGCGCAGGCGCTGTTCGCCATAGGCGCTCCGACAGGCACCCACATCCATCTATGCGTCTACCACGCGCGCTTCCCGCTGCTACAGCGATCTGCCATCGAGCAGCAGCTCGATACCGCCCTCAATCGGCGCGGCAACGGACACGGTGTCTATCGGCTGCCGGCCATACGCGCAGCCCTCGATGCTCATTCGGAAAGCGACCACCTGTTCGTCGTCCTGGCTTCGCCCGTCTGCGAAGTCGGACGCGACTGGGATGCCGACTGGGCGGTGGCCGAACCTTCCTCGATGCGCTCGCTGATCCAGCTCGCAGGACGCGTGCAGCGGCACCGCGGCAAGCGGGCCGACCAACCCAATCTCCTGGTGTTCGAGCGGAACCTGAAATCGCTGGAAGGTCGGACGCTGGCCGGCGGTCATCCGGCGCCCGTCTTCGTTCGTCCTGGTTTCGAGCGGCATGACGACACCCATCGCTTCCGCCTGCGTACCCAACGCCTGGAGCGGCTGCTTTCGCCGGACGAGTACCGCACGCTGACTGCGCTGCCGCGCATCCACCCCCGACCCGAATCCGAATGGGCCAGCCGCGAACGGCTCGTGGATCTGGAGCACGCACGCATCGCCGCCGGCATGCTGCCGAGGCAACGCATGCCTGGTTCGGCGGCACCACCTGCGGATGCGCCCATGGAGCGCGACGAATCCGCATGGTCGTGGCAACACCCACAGGCGTCCCTGACCGGCGTGCTGCCGCAGCAGCAACCCTTCCGCGAGGACAGATTGCGCAAGGCCACCTTGGTCTTCCTACCTGACGAAGACGGCGAACGCCTGGTCCTGCATCGGATCGAAGACGATCCGACCCGGCGTGGCCGGAACCTGTACGTCCCCATCGACCGCAGCCTGCGTCATGACGTGGAGCTGGCCGTCGGCGAACGCATCCACACATGGGGCGAGTTCGACCTGATGGCATTGCTGGCCGAGCAAGCCGAATACCTCGACCAACCGCCACGCTCTTGCGCCGAGCGGTTGGCCACGGTGGAGGTGCCCGAGAGTGATCAAGGGTGGCGGTATCACCCTTGGCTGGGGTTTGGAGAGAAGAACTGAAGGGCATCCATGCCCGATCACCTGCCTATCCGGCAGCAAGAGACAACCTGTCACGCAATTTTCTGAGCTGCCTCTGCGGCAGGAAACATCTAGTCATGCAATGGTATACAACTAATCATGCAATGGTTGCATACCCAGGACCAATGTGGCAACGTGAGATGCCCCTGGCGCCGTTCACGCGACGCCAGGGGCGAGCACAGCCAGCCGTTGGACCGGCTCCTAGTCACAAATAGCGCACATAGGAGGAATAGAGGTGATTGGCCATCGCACGACAACCATATGGAATTAAGGGCGTTGAGCCCTCTCCCATAGCACCCTGCGGCGGCTAGCTGCCGCAGGGATTCTACTTGTCTGACCCATCAGGGTCGAATGAAAGGACTCTCCCTATGAGTGAAGAGCCGGGACGCGGGTCACGGTCCGAGCGTTTTCGCTCGGCCATCACCGACTTCATCGATGAGCGGCGCGAGGCCAAGCTAAAAGGCAAGGAGGACGATGCCGACGGGGCATCGAAGTACGAGTACGCGACGTGGCTGGCCGATGCGGCGCGCCGGGTCGGCCAGATCCAGGCCGTCACCCACGTGCTCAAGGCCACCCATCCCGATGCGCGTGGCAGCAGCCTGCACGTTGTTCCCGCGGAGCTGCCGCGGCACGCAGAGGTCGGAAGCCATCTGCTCGGCGAGGACTTCGCGGAGGACGTGGTCGGCAACGCCGCCGCACTGGACGTGTTCAAGTTTCTCAAGATCGAGGTTGATGGCCGTCGCTTGCTGGACTGGATGCAGGCCGGCGACGATGACCTGCGTAGCGCCCTTCATCCGGACCCCACGGTTGCCGATGGTTGGATGGAAGCCTTTGGAGGGCTGGTCCGCAGCGATTCCGCTCCTAGTTCGCACGAAGCCGCCAAGCAGATCTATTGGCTGGTCGGCGAACAGCCATCGAACGATGCCGACTACCACCTGCTGCAACCGCTGTTCTCCAGCAGCCTGGCTCATGCGGTACATGCGGACATCCAGGATGCCCGCTTCGGCGAGACCAACAAGCTGGCGCGACAAGCCTTCCGGGCCAAGGAAGCGCATGGGGCTCCCTATCGTGACTACCGCAATCTCGTCGCGCGCAAGCTGGGAGGAACGAAGCCACAGAACATCTCCCAGCTCAATAGCGAACGGGGCGGCATCAACTACCTGCTGGCCTCTTTGCCGCCGCCCAAGTGGGACCAGGATAGGTTTCGGCAATTACTGAACGTGGACACGGCGTTCGATAGGTTCGCTCACTTCAAGGGCGTGCGTTTCCTGGTAAGGACGCTGGCCGATTTCCTGCACTCCAATCCCGACCAGAACATGGAAACCCGGGACCGACGAGAAGCCATCGAACAAGCCTTGGGTTTCCAGTTGCCCGTGTTCGCCGCCAGCATCCAGGCCAACTCCGGACCTGGCTGGACCCGTGACCCGGACTGCGCGCTTCCGCTCTGTGAACAGCTTTGGCTCGATCCCGAGCGTGTCGACTTGCCGCCGCGCACGGGACATGAGCAAGAAGACGAGGAGTTCATCGCCGCTTACCACCACAGCGATTGGCCGGACGAAGTCGCGAGCCGCTTCGCCAACTGGATCAATGCACAACTGCGTGATGCCGGCCTGCCTACGGTCGGTGATGCCGAGTACAAGCACTGGGCCAGGCAAGCCATCATCGACGCAGCCTGGCCGGTACCGATGCAGCGGCGCATTCCTGCGGGAGTCGGAGCATGAGCGCCTGCCCCCATTTCAGCCACCTGCTGGTACTGCCACACCTGCACGTGCAGAACGCCAATGCCGTTTCCAGCCCGTTAACGCATGGATTCCCATCGATGACGGCTTTCCTCGGCCTGACGTGGGCATTGGAACGCAAGGCCCGCGCCGCCGGTCTCGACCTGGCGTTCAGGGCGGTCGGCGTGGTCAGCCACGATCACCAGGAACAGGTGACCGAAAGCGGTTTCGTCAAGGCGTTCCGGCTGACCCGCAACCCGGTCGGCAAGGACGGCAGCACCGCCGCCATTGTCGAGGAGGGCCGTATCCACCTGGAGCTGAGCCTTACGTTCGGCATTCATAGCGAACGCTGGAACCGTGAACCGGAAACGCAGGAAGCCGACATCGCTACCGTGGCCGGACTGCTGGCCGGCATGCGCATCGCAGGGGGTATTCTGCTGCCGCCTGCCCAGCCGGGCCGGTTCCGCTACCACCCATGGACCTTGGACTTGACCGGCACCGACGGCGATCGGCAGGCCGAGTTCCGCAAGGCACGCATGCGGCTACTGCCCGGCTTCGCATTGGTATCGCGTGAGGATCGGCTGGATGCACGGCTGGCCGAACTGCAGGCCGAGAACCCTGCATCCACCCGTCTCGATGCATGGCTGTCGCTGTCCCGGATCAACTGGCGCTACCAGGAAGACGAAGGCGAATGGCTCAACGACCGCAAGGGCCAGGGCTGGGTCGTGCCTATTCCGGTCGGCTACGGCGCACTCGGCGAGCTGCATCCGGCCGGCCGCATCGCCAACGCACGCGATGCGGCCACGCCATTCCGTTTCGTCGAAAGCCTTTACTCGATCGGCGAATGGATCAGCCCGCACCGCCTGCAATCGCCCCAGCAACTGCTCTGGTATGCCGATAGCCGACCCGAGGAAGGCCTTTACCGCTGCCGCAACGACTACCGTTCCGCGGGCGATACGCTCGAGCAGCTCTACGACTTCGACTGACCGTCCACCACGACAAGGAGCCTCATCATGTCCAAAGACCTCAAGACCGCTTCCGTGCTTGCCTTCGAGCGCAAGCTCGATCCATCCGACGCACTGTTCTTCGCTGGCGAGTGGGATGCACGTGGCGACTCGGCCACTTGGCAGCCGGTGAAGATCCGCGAGAAATCGGTGCGTGGCACCATTTCCAACCGGCTCAAGACCAAGGAACAAGATCCGGCCAAGCTCGATGCCGCCATCGAGAACCCCAACCTCCAGACAGTAGACGTGGCCGCCCTCCCGTTGGAGGCCGACACGCTCAAGGTACGCTTCACCCTGCGCGTGCTCGGCGGAACCGGCGAACCGTCGGCCTGCAACGATTCCGACTACCGCAAGAAGCTCGTAGCCACCGTCGGCGACTACGTACAGCAGAAGGGCTTCGGCGAACTGGCGCGGCGCTATGCCGCCAACCTGGCCAACGGCCGCTTCCTGTGGCGCAACCGCATCGGCGCCGAGCAGGTCGAAGTTCAGGTTGCCCATTTGAGGGACGGAAAGCCGGCCGCGCAGTGGACCTTCCGGGCGCACGACCATTCCTTGCGCGAGCTGTCCGCGCCGGCCAGCGAAGCGAACGATGTGGCGACACTGGCTTCGCTGATCGAAACCGGTTTGGCAGGGACTTCGCATGTACTGCTGCAGGTCACCGCATTCGCACGCGTCGGTGCCGGGCAAGAAGTGTTCCCTTCGCAGGAACTGATCCTCGATCGCGGTCGCGGCGACAAGAGCAAGACGCTGTATGCCGTGGGCGAAGGCGACAAGGCGGTGGCCGCGATCCACTCGCAGAAGATCGGCAATGCCTTGCGCACCATCGACACCTGGTACCCCGGCGCCGAGGAGAACGGCCCGATCGCCGTGGAGCCCTATGGCTCGGTCACCACCCAGGGCAAGGCCTATCGACAACCGAAGGACAAGCAGGATTTCTACAACCTGCTCGACAACTGGATCATCAAGGACAAGGCGCCGGACCTGGAGCAGCAGCATTTCGTCGTCGCGACCCTGATCCGCGGCGGCGTGTTCGGCGATGCGGGCTGACGCCATGACCACGCATTATCTCGATTTGACCGTGCTGCCCGATCCGGAAACCAGCGCGGCGCACCTGCTGGGCGCGCTGTACGAGCGGCTGCACCTTGCGCTGGTACAACAGCGACAGGATCGCGTGGGAGTGAGTTTTCCGCGCTATTGCCTCACGCCACGCGCCATCGGCAATGTATTGCGATTGCATGGCGAAGGCGGCGTTCTGGAGCGGTTGATGGCCGAGGATTGGCTCAAGGGCGTCCGCGATCATGTCCGTGCAAGCGGCGTCCAGCCCGTTCCCGAAGGCGTCCCCTTTCGCACCGTGCAGCGACGCCAGTTCCAGACCAACGTAGAGCGGCTGCGTCGGCGCCGCATGCGCCGCAAGGGGGAAACTGCCGAACAGGCCGCGCGGGCGATTCCCGACTCGGCAAAGGACCGGCCGGGCCTGCCTTATGTGCAACTGCGCAGTCGCAGCACCGGACAGCCTTTTTGCATGTTCCTGGCCTTGGGGCCATTGCGCCATGAAGCCGTACCGGGCTCCTTCAACAGCTATGGCTTGAGCGGCTTGGCTACCGTTCCCTGGTTCTGACCCTTTTCCAGAGCCCAGGCTTCTGCTCTTTTAAAATCAACCATTTGCGCGCGGCGCCTTGAAAAGGGTGCCGCGTGCCCATTTTTTGAATTTTGCTTTACAAACAGTGCTTTAGAGGGAAATTCATCTAGTTTGCTGCCGAGTAGGCAGCTCAGAAATGCCAGACGGAGTTACAGATGATCAGATTGCAGTTTGCTGCCGAGTAGGCAGCTCAGAAAACCTTCTCCGCCATTCCCTCCAGCAGAAGGTAGTTTGCTGCCGAGTAGGCAGCTCAGAAAATCCGGCACGGCAGCACCCGAATCAGCAATTGGTTTGCTGCCGAGTAGGCAGCTCAGAAAACGGTAAGCGCCTCCATCACCTTCGCGCTCATGTTTGCTGCCGAGTAGGCAGCTCAGAAAACGGGCATTCATGGCGTGGGCCTGGGCGCGGAGTTTGCTGCCGAGTAGGCAGCTCAGAAATTGCCAGCCGGCGGCGTCGGAATGTCAGTTGCGTTTGCTGCCGAGTAGGCAGCTCAGAAAAACTCCGCAAGTTGCTTCTGCTGCTCCTCGGTGTTTGCTGCCGAGTAGGCAGCTCAGAAAGAACACGTAAGCGACCATATCGGCCACGCTCAGTTTGCTGCCGAGTAGGCAGCTCAGAAATGCGGTCCCATCTCATTCTCGGCCGTACAGCAGTTTGCTGCCGAGTAGGCAGCTCAGAAAGTTAATCTGCTGCATCATCAGGAAGTCGCCGAGTTTGCTGCCGAGTAGGCAGCTCAGAAAACGCGGTATCGAAAACAAGGGCTTAGATAAGGGTTTGCTGCCGAGTAGGCAGCATCAGAAATGCCGGATGCTCAGGCCGTGCGGGCGTGTGCCGTTTGCTGCCGAGTAGGCAGCTCAGAAAATCTGGCAGCGCCAGCTGACCGCAGATGAACGGTTTGCTGCCGAGTAGGCAGCTCAGAAAAACGCGCGCGTCAAGTTCAGCCTTGTCAGCCTGTTTGCTGCCGAGTAGGCAGCTCAGAAATTCACGACAATGTACATGTCCCAGTTGTGCCAGTTTGCTGCCGAGTAGGCAGCTCAGAAAAATGACTCATAGTACCATCAGCATTCTCAATTGTTTGCTGCCGAGTAGGCAGCTCAGAAATCCCCGGTGCGTTGCAACGTGCCCTCGGCATTGTTTGCTGCCGAGTAGGCAGCTCAGAAAGTAGCGGGGCTCGTCCGGCAGCTGATCGACAGGTTTGCTGCCGAGTAGGCAGCTCAGAAAATTGGTTGAACGAGATGTCGCGCTGATCGGCCGTTTGCTGCCGAGTAGGCAGCTCAGAAATGGACGATGAAGCGAAACGCGGCGCGCAAGGCGTTTGCTGCCGAGTAGGCAGCTCAGAAAGAGTGCTTCCGCGTGCTTCGGCCGGAAGGCGTGTTTGCTGCCGAGTAGGCAGCTCAGAAATCCCGTTCTTCCTGCAATGCGGGGATATGGAGGTTTGCTGCCGAGTAGGCAGCTCAGAAAAGCAAGTGCGACGTAGCGTCAACGAACGCCGAGTTTGCTGCCGAGTAGGCAGCTCAGAAAATGCCGATGTGGATGCGCTATCTCATTGCCGGGTTTGCTGCCGAGTAGGCAGCTCAGAAAAGCCGCTGCGGGTCGCAAGCGCCCCGCACAGCGTTTGCTGCCGAGTAGGCAGCTCAGAAATGGTCGTCGGCGCGCAGTACCGCTTTGCCCCCGTTTGCTGCCGAGTAGGCAGCTCAGAAATGAGCCATGGCGCTCCACATCAACTACTCACGGTTTGCTGCCGAGTAGGCAGCTCAGAAAGCAGTGGGCAAGATGACCAAGACCGAAGGCGAGTTTGCTGCCGAGTAGGCAGCTCAGAAAATACGCTGCCAGAGCTGGGAGGACGCCTTTTCGTTTGCTGCCGAGTAGGCAGCTCAGAAAGTCAGCCAGTCCCAGGCCCAGCGCAGATCCGGGTTTGCTGCCGAGTAGGCAGCTCAGAAATTCCAGGATCGGGTGTGTTCTGGAATCCGGCCGTTTGCTGCCGAGTAGGCAGCTCAGAAAATGAGCGACACCAAGACCCGGACCGTCATGGTGTTTGCTGCCGAGTAGGCAGCTCAGAAAGGTGCAGGACATCGAGGTCGAGGCGATGCGCGGTTTGCTGCCGAGTAGGCAGCTCAGAAATCGGCCGCGGCAACGTAGCCCGTTTCTGCGTCGTTTACTGCCGAGTAGGCAGCTCAGGAACATAAGACGCCCTCGGCGATCATGCAGAGCTTGTTTGCCGCTGGTGGGCAGCTCAGAAGCGAATCCATCGGAGATTCCCTACCGGCCCTCAGGATCTTTTCTTACCTACTACTCCCACCTATACGGGAATGAAGGCACTCCATGACTCTAAAGAGTGAACAGATTCTTAGCCCACAATCACACGGACGATCAGAAATCCCTCCACTTGCCGATGGAAACCGAGAGGCGGCTCGAGCCCGGGCCCTTGGGTGCCAAGGAGCCGGCGATGGTGGACCAGACGCCTGCATTTGCCGCATAGGCAGTCAAAAGCCAAGCAGATCTAGGCGTTGAAGGACCCGAGCGTTACTGCCGTGCAGGTAGCTCAGAGAGTGCCGGCCAGTGCCTGGTCGGCCGGCACGATCTCCTGCCGCGCAGGCAGCAGCGCCAGGGTCGCGTAGCGATACGCCCCGGGTTGATCGCCCTACCCTGCATCCTGCATAGCCCTGGCTGATGGTGCGCATCCCAAACCGGATGTTGGCCGGCCCCCTCACGCAGCCTGGAACGCCGAGGCCTCCTGCGGTTGCACCACCGCGAAGCTGGCGGCCGCCTCGGCCAGGGCGTCGGCCTGTTCGAGCAGGTGGCGGGCGGCGGCCGAGGACTCCTCGGCGAGCGCGGCGTTCTGCTCGGTGCCATGGCCCATGCGGCGCAGGCGTTCGTCGATGCCGCGTACCGCGGTGCCCTGCCGCCCGGAGGCCTGGTGGATCTGCTCCACCACTTCGGCGACGCGCTGGGCCTTTTCGAGGATCTCCTCCATGGTGGCGCCGGTGGATTCCACCAGCCTGGCGCCGGCCTCGACCTGCTGCAGGGATTCGTCGATCAGCCTGCGGATCTCCTGCGCCGCCTGCGCCGAGCGCTGGGCCAGGTTGCGGACTTCGCCGGCGACCACCGCGAAGCCGCGGCCGTGCGTGCCGGCGCGCGCGGCCTCCACCGCGGCGTTGAGCGCGAGCAGGTTGGTCTGGAACGCCAAGCCGTCGACGGTGGCGACGATCTCGCCGATGCGCCGCGACGAGCCGCGCAGGCGGCCCATGCCGTCCACCGCCGAACGGGCGACTTCGCGGCCGTGGCGCGCGGCGTCGCTGGCGGCGGCCGCCATCGTCGCGCTGGCCTGGGCGCGACCGATGTTCTCGTCCACCTCGGCCGAGACGTGCGCCATCAGGCCCATCGCCGCCTGCAGGTCGCTGGCTTGGCGTTCGGTGCGGGTGGACAGGTCGGAAGTGCCGCTCGCCATCTCGTCGGCCGAGGCGCGCACGGCCTGCGCGGAATGCTGGATGTCGGTGACGATGCCGTTGACCTGCCCGATCGCGGCATTGAGGCCGTCGCGCAGTTGCGCGTAGACGCCATGGTGCTCGCCGCGCATGCGCTCGCGCAGGTCGCCGCGCGCGAACGCGTCCATGACCCGGGTGACCTCGAACAGGCGCGCCTGCATGCTGCCCAGCAAGCGGTTGATGCTCTCGGCCAGCACCGCGACGAAGCCGCTCTTGCCCGCGGTGGCGATGCGCTGGTCGAGATGGCCCTGCGCCGCGCGCGCGACCAGTGCGGAGACCTCGCCTTCGATGATGCGTTCCAGGCGAAGGTCCTGCCATTCCAGCACCAGGCCGATCAGCGCCGCGTCCTCGAACACCGGGCTGATCCGCAACAGGAACCAGGTATCGCCGAGCGCGATCTCCTCCTGGCACGAGGTGCCTTCTTCGGCCACGCACCGGGCGATGGCCGCGGCCTGTTCGCCGAGCAGGTCCAGGTGCGTGCCGATCCGCCCTTCCGATTCGACGCCCGCCGCGGCGAACGCGGCCTGCAGCGCGGCGTTCGCATAGACGATGGTGCCCTCGCCGTCGGCCACCATCACCGGCGCCTGCGCGGCATCGAGCGCATGGCGCACGCGGCTGTTCTCGCGGGCGACCGCGCGCCCGGCCTCGATGCGCTCGCGCAGGCTCGCCTGCATCTGCAGCAGCGTGCGCGAAAGCAGGCCGATCTCGTCGCGCGGGTCGCGCACGGCGAGCGCGCCGTCGAGGCGTCCATCGGCGATGTCGCGGGCGAAGTCCACCGCCGCCGCCAGCGGCCGCACGATCGCCCGCAGCAACAGCACCAGCATGCTGACCAGCACCAGCGCGACCGCCAGCAGGGTCGCGACGAACACCAGGTCCATGTGCGCGCGTTCTCGCGCCTGCCGGACACGGCCGTCGCGCAGCGCCGCCTGCTGCTGCGCGCGCAGGGCGGCCAGCGCCGGCTGCACGCGCGCGGCGATGTCGTCCAGCGCCTGCGACTCGCTGTCCATGCCGAAGCGGGAGGCGGCATAGGCGGTGAAGCGCTCCTGGTACTGCTGCATCAGCGCGCGGATCTCGTTCTTGCGCGCGTCCGGGATGCGGGCCTTCTGCAGCAGCAGCTCGAACGCCATGCCCTGTTCGCCGAACCGGTCGGCGAACGCCTGCTCGCGGCGCAGGACGAAGTCCTTCTCGTACCGGCGCATCGTCAGCATCGAGGCCTGCAGCCGCGGGTTGTCGTATCGCGCGAGCAGGTCCTCCACGCCATGCACGGCATCGCGCAACTGGCCTTGCAGGCCGTCGTCGGCGGTGTGGCCCAGTTCGGCGACGCGCGCGTCCAGCGAGCGGCCCGAGTCGGTGTAGTCCTTCAGCGCAGCGCGCAGCGGATCGGGCTTCTTCGCCGCGACCGGCAGCGCGGCGGCGGCGCGTTCGAGCGCCTCCAGCGCCGCGCGGAAGCGGGCACCGCTGTCTTCCGAGAACGAAAGCGCATACTCCGACTGCAGCCGGCGCGCCTCGGCAAAGGCCTCGGCCACGCGCTGGGTACGCGCGTCTTCCTGCTGGAAGCGCTCCACGCGCGCGTCGCCGGCGGCGATGCCGGCGCCGACGCGCCAGTAGGCGAAACCGATCAGGCTCAGGCCCAGCACCAAGGCGACCAGGCTGAAGCGGAGCTTGCGGGCGATATCCATCGAGAGCGTCATGGGGGAGACCGGAGCAGAAATACGCACCCGGTATCGACGCTGGAAGTGGATTCTTTAGCCCGGATGCCGGGGCTTTCAGGAGCGACCGCGGCGGATGCCGCCCGAACCGGCGGCACGGCCTGCGCAAGGGCACGATAGGCCAGGCGCGATGGCGCCATCACACCACCGGGCCATGTCGATTGGATGACGCGAATGCGACGGTCGGTGCGCCGGATTGGCCGCGCTGCATCGCAACATGATTTTTACCAGTGACTCGTATATTCATATACGAACATCACCGACCAACCGGTCCTGCGGGGTTCTCCAATGCACGACAGCGCGCCCGCGCTTCCATCGCAGGTATCCGCCCCGGCCGCGGACGCCGCGCGCCGGATCGGCGCGACTTCGGTGCGGGTGTCTCCGCTGGGCTTCGGCGCCGCGCCGATCGGCAACCTCTACAGCGAGGTGGACGAGGACGACGCGCTCGCCGCGGTGCGCGACGCGCATGCCGGCGGCATCCGCCATTTCGACAGCGCGCCCTACTACGGCTACGGCCTGAGCGAAGCTCGGCTGGGCCGCGCCCTGGCCGGGCTGCCGCGCGCGGGCTACACGCTCTCGACCAAGGTCGGCCGCCGCGTGATCGAGGACCCAGGCGCGCCTGCCGGGCGCGACGGCTTCGCGGTGGCCGGTTGGCGCGCCGAGTTCGACTACAGCCGCGACGGCGTGCTGCGCGCGTTCGAGGGCAGCCTGCAACGCCTGGGCACCGATCGCATCGACATCCTGCTGCTGCACGACATCGGCCGGCTCACCCACGGCGAGCGCCATGCCGGCGTGCTGCGCCAAGCCCTGGACGAGGCGTTGCCGGCGATGGCCGAGCTGAAGGCGCAGGGCGCCTGCGGCGCGATCGGGCTGGGCGTCAACGAGCAGGACGTGGCGCTGGAAGTGCTGGCCGAGTTCGCCCTGGACTGCGTCATGCTCGCCGGCCGCTACACCCTGCTCGAACAGCAGGGTGCGCGCGCGTTGCTGGAGGAGGCGCAACGCCGCGGCCTCTCGCTGCTGGTCGCCGGCCCCTACAACTCGGGCTTGCTGGGCGATCCGCGCGGCCCCGGCAGCACCTACGACTACGCGCCCGCCGATGCGGGCACGCTGGCGCATGCGCGGCGGCTGTACGCGGCCTGCGCCGCGCACGGCGTGGATACCGGCGCGGCGGCGCTGCAGTTCCCGCTGGCGCACCCGGCCGTGGCCACGGTCGTGGCCGGCCTGCGCACGCAACGGGAAGTGGAGATCGCCGTGGCGCGCCTGCGCGCGTCGCTGCCCGCCGACCTGTGGCGCGACCTGCGCGCGCAGGGCCTGCTCGAGAACGACCTGCCCACGCCATGAAGCGCGTCGATGCCCACCTGCATTTCTGGCAGCTGTCGCGCGGCGACTACGACTGGCTGACGCCGGCGTTGGCGCCGCTGTATCGCGACTTCCTGCCGGAACACGCGGGCGCCGCGCTGGAGGCGGCCGGGGTGGACCGGGTCGTGGTGGTGCAGGCGGCGGCCACCGAGGCCGAGACGCGCCATCTGTTCGCGCTGGCGAAGTCCGAGCCGCGCATCGCCGGCGTGGTGGGCTGGACGGATTTCGAGGCGACCGACGCGCCGGCCCGCATCGCCGCGCTGCGTGCCGACGGCGGCGGGCTGCTCAAGGGCCTGCGGCCGATGGTGCAGGACCTCGCCGATCCCGCGTGGCTGGCGCGGCCGGCGCTGGATCAGGCCTTCGATGCGCTGGTCGCGCACGACCTCGCCTTCGACGCGCTGGTCCGCAGCGTCCATGTCCCGGCGCTGGAAGCGCGGCTGCGACGCCATCCGCAGCTGCGCGTGGTGATCGACCATGCCGCCAAGCCGGACATCGCCGCCGGCGAGTTCGATGCCTGGGCGGCGGCGCTGGCCGCGCTGGCGCGGCATCCGAACGTGCACTGCAAGCTCTCCGGCCTGCTCACCGAAGCCGCGCCCGGTGCCGACGCCGATACCCTGGACCGCCATGTCGCGCACCTGTTCGCGCAGTTCGGCCCGCGGCGCGTGCTGTGGGGCAGCGACTGGCCGGTTCTGACGCTGCGCGCGGACTATGCGCGCTGGCTGGCGATCGCGCGGGCGCTGCTGGAGCGCCATGCGCCGGGCCACGAAGCGGCGGTGTTCGCCGGCAACGCCGCGGCGTTCTACCGGCTGCCGCCCGGGGCGCCGGCATGAGGTCTTTTTGGCGAGTCCCTCGCACAAGCTCCGCACATCCTTGTGCGGGGTCCCTGTTTTGGCGAGTCCCTCGCACAAGCTCCGCACATCCCTGTGCGGGGTCTCTGTTTCTGCGAGTCCTTCGCAAAGGCGCCGCACGTCCCTGTGCGGGGTCCCTGTTTCTGCGAGCCCTTCGCAATCGCCCCGCGCGTCCATGCGCGGGGTCTTTTCTCCACTTCCCACGAGGTCTCCGATGAACCGTCTGCAAGGCAAGCGTTGCCTGATCACCGCCGCCGGCGCCGGGATCGGCCGCGAGAGCGCGCTGGCCTGCGCGCGAGAGGGCGCGCTGGTGCTGGCCACCGACGTCGACGCCGCCGCGCTCGATGCGCTGGCCGCCGAGCATCCGGCGATCGCCGTGCAGGCGCTGGACGTCACCGATCCGGCCGCGATCGCGGCGCTGGTCGAGGCGCAGGGCCCGTTCGACGTGCTGTTCAACTGCGCCGGCTACGTGCACCAGGGCAGCATCCTGGACTGCGATGCCGAGGCCTGGCGGCGCTCGTTCGCGATCAACGTCGACGCGATGTACCACACCTGCCACGCGGTGCTGCCGGGCATGCTGGCGCGAGGCCGCGGCAGCATCGTCAACATGTCCTCGGTCGCCTCGAGCATCAAGGGCGTGCCCAACCGCTTCGCCTATGGCGCCACCAAGGCCGCGGTGATCGGCCTGAGCAAGGCGATCGCCGCCGACTACGTCGCGCGCGGCATCCGCTGCAACGCGATCTGCCCGGGCACGGTGAAGACGCCGTCGCTGGCGCAGCGCGTGGCCGCGCTCGGCGGCGACGAGCAGGCGGTGTGGAAGAGCTTTACCGATCGCCAGCCGATGGGCCGGCTCGGCGACCCGCGCGAGATCGCGCAGCTGGTCGTCTACCTGGCCTCCGACGAATCGTCCTTCACCACCGGCCAGACCCACGTCATCGACGGCGGCTGGTCCAACTGATCCCGCCCCAGGAAGAGGAACCCCATGAAACTCGTACGCTACGGCGCACCCGGCCAGGAACGCCCCGGCCTGCTCGACGGCGAGGGCCGCATCCGCGACCTGTCGGGCATCATCGACGACATCGCCGGCGAGCACCTGACCGCGCGCGGCCTGCAGCGGCTGCGCGCGCTCGACCCGGCCTCGCTGCCGAAGGTGGACGGCGAGGTGCGCTACGGCGCCGCGGTCGGCCGCGTCGGCAAGTTCATCTGCGTCGGCCTGAACTACGCCGACCACGCCGCCGAATCCGGCATGGAAGTGCCGAAGATGCCGGTGCTGTTCATGAAGGCCACCACCGCGATCAGCGGGCCCAACGACACCGTGGTGATCCCGCGCGGCTCGAAGAAGACCGACTGGGAGGTCGAGCTGGGCGTGGTGATCGGCGACGTCGCGCGCGACGTGCCGCTGGAGGAGGCGATGAAGCACGTCGCCGGCTACGTGGTGGTCAACGATTTGTCCGAGCGCGAGTTCCAGCTCGAGCACGGCGGGCAATGGGTCAAGGGCAAGAGCGCCGACACCTTCGGCCCGATCGGCCCGTGGCTGGTCACCGCCGACGAGATACCCGACCCGCAGGACCTGTCGATGTGGCTGGAGGTCAACGGCTACCGCTACCAGGACGGCAGCACCCGCACGATGGTGTTCGGCGTGGCCGAGCTGGTCAGCCACATCAGCCGCTACATGACGCTGATGCCGGGCGACGTCATCAGCACCGGCACGCCGCCGGGCGTCGGCCTGGGCCAGAAGCCGCCGGTCTACCTCAAGCCGGGCGACGTGATGGAACTGGAGATCCAGGGCCTGGGCCGGCAGCGCCAGGCCGTGGTCGCGCATCCGCGCGAGGCGTAATGCCGCTCGAAGCCCCTCTCCCGTAGGGAGAAGGAAATAGCATCTCCCTCCACCTGGATCCCCATGAACACCATCGTCGCCCTCGAAACCCACGACGTCCGCTTCCCCACCTCGCGCGAACTGGACGGTTCGGACGCGATGAACCCCGATCCCGACTACTCCGCCGCCTACCTGGTGCTGCGCACCGACGCCGCCGACGGACTGGCCGGACATGGCCTGGTGTTCACCATCGGCCGCGGCAACGACGTGCAGACGGCCGCGGTGGCGGCCCTGGCCGACCACGTCGTCGGCCTGCGCGTGGAAGATGTGGTCGCCGACCTCGGCGGCTTCGCGCGCCGGCTCACCAACGATTCGCAGCTGCGCTGGCTCGGCCCGGAAAAGGGCGTGATGCACATGGCGATCGGCGCGGTGATCAACGCCGCCTGGGACCTGGCCGCGCGCCGGGCCGGCAAGCCGCTGTGGCGCTACATCGCCGAGCTCGCGCCGGAGCAGTTGGTCGACACGATCGACTTCCGCTACCTCACCGACGCGCTCACCCGCGACGAAGCGCTGGCGCTGCTGCGCGCCTCCGAGCCGCACAAGGCCGAGCGCATCGCCGCACTGGTCGAGCAGGGCTACCCGGCCTACACCACCTCGCCCGGCTGGCTGGGTTACTCCGACGAGAAGCTGGTGCGGCTGGCGAAGGAAGCGGTGGCCGACGGCTTCCGCACCATCAAGCTGAAGGTGGGCGCCAGCGTCGAGGACGACATCCGCCGCTGCCGGTTGGCGCGCGAGGCGATCGGCCCGGACGTCGCGATGGCGGTGGACGCCAACCAACGCTGGGACGTCGGCCCGGCGATCGAGTGGATGCGCCAGCTCGCCCGGTTCGACATCGCCTGGATCGAGGAGCCGACCAGCCCGGACGACGTGCTCGGCCACGCCGCGATCCGCCGCGGCATCGCGCCGGTGCCGGTATCCACCGGCGAGCACACCCAGAACCGCGTGGTGTTCAAGCAATTGCTGCAGGCCGGCGCGGTGGACCTGATCCAGATCGACGCCGCGCGCGTGGGCGGCGTCAACGAGAACCTGGCGATCCTGCTGCTGGCGGCCAAGTTCGGCGTGCGCGTGTTCCCGCATGCCGGCGGCGTGGGCCTGTGCGAGCTGGTGCAGCACCTGGCGATGGCCGATTTCGTGGCGATCACCGGGCGCAAGGAGGACCGCGCGATCGAGTTCGTCGACCACCTGCACCAGCACTTCGTAGACCCGGTGCGGATCGAGCGCGGCCGCTACCTGGCGCCGCAGGCGCCGGGGTTCTCGGCCGAGATGCATGCGGCATCGATCGCCGAGTTCCGGTATCCGGACGGGCGCTTCTGGGTAGAGGATCTGGCGAAGGGTTGATCCCCTCGGAGCATCCCTCGTCATTCCCGCGAAAGCGGGAATGACGAGTTCGGCCTGATGGCAGGCCCTGCTCGCAGCGCTTACGCCGTCGCGCGGCCGCCCTGCACCGCCACCGCCTCGCTCAACGCGAAGATCCGCAGAGCCTCGCGCCACTTCTCCCCAGGCGCGGAACCCGGCAGCGGCTTCTGGAAGCGCCACATCAGTTCTTCCCAGGCCTGCACGCGCGGGTTGGCCGCATCGGCCTTCGCCTTGGCCTCCGGCGAGTAGTCCTCGTCCACGTCCATCAGCATCACCAGCCGGTCGCCGCTGCGGAAGATCTCCAGCTCGCGGATGCCGGCCCCGGACAGCGAGGCGACGATCTCCGGCCATACCGTGTCGGTGCGATGCCAGCGTTCGTACTCGGCGATCAACGCCGGATCGTCGTACAGGTCCAGCACGTAGCAATGGCGCGGCATTCGTCAGGCTCCGGAAGCGGCGGGCACGGCGCGGCGCGCGCGCAGCGCGAAGGCGAGGATCACCGCGAAGCACAGCGCCGGCACCGCGATGGCCCAGTGGATGCCGGCCAGGTCGGAGACGCCGCCCATCAGCGCGGTCAGCAGCGCGCCGCCGATGATCGCCATCACCAGCAGCGAGGAACCGAGCTTGCGGCGGTCGTCGTCCAGCCCGTCCAGGCCGAGCGCGAAGATGGTCGGGAACATCACCGACATGAAGAGGCTGGCGGCGACCAGCGCGTACAGGCCGATCCAGCCCGGCAACGCGATGGCCACCGCGCACAGCGCCAGGTCGATCGCCGCGAACGCGGCCAGCAGGCGCGCCGGCGGCACCAGCCGCAGCAGCGCCGTGCCGATGAAGCGCCCGGCCATGAACAGCACCAGCGACAGGGTCAGGAAGCCGGCCGCGGTCTTCTCGGGCGTGCCCGGCACTGCGTCCTGCAGGTAGCGGATCAGGTAGCTCCAGATGCCGACCTGCGCGCCGACGTAGAAGAACTGCGCCACCACCGCGAACACGAACAGGCGGTTGCGCAGCAGCGCGCCCAGTTGCGAGCGGCCGGTGGCCGCCGCCCCGGCCTCGCCGTGCGTGGCCGGGAATTTCACGCAGGCGACCAGCACCGCCCACAGCACCACCACGATGCCGATCGTCAGGTACGGCCCCTGCACCGCCGCGGACTCGGCGGCGAAGTAGGCCTCGCGCGCGGCGGGCGCCATCGCCGCCAGCTCCTGCGCGCTGTGCTCCACCCCGGAGAAGATGAAGTGCTGGCCGATCAGCACGCCGGTGATCGAGCCGAGCGGATTGAACGCCTGCGCCAGGTTCAACCGCCGCGCCGCGCCTTCGGCCGGGCCGAGCACGGTCACCAGCGGGTTGGCGGTGGTCTCCAGGAACGCCAGGCCGCTGGCGATCACGAACAGCGCCAGCAGGAACAGGCCGTAGGCATGCTCCTGCGCCGCCGGGTAGAACAGGAACGCGCCGGCCGCGTACAGCAGCAGCCCGAGCACCACCGCCGCCTTGTAGCTGTAGCGGCGCATGAACATCGCCGCGGGCATCGCGAACACGAAATAGCCCAGGTAGAACGCGCTCTGCACCAGCCCGGCCTGCAGGTCCGACAGTTCGAAGGCCTTCTTGAACTGCTTGATCAGGATGTCGTTGAGGTTGTTCGCCACGCCCCAGAAGAAGAACAGGCTGACGATCAGCACCAACGGCACCAGGGCCGTGCGGGCCAGGTTGCCGGACGCAACCGTGGCGTTGTCGCTGTAATGCATGCGCCCGCCCCTCCCAAGGCCTGCGGCACTGCTGGAATGTGGTCGGAGGGTAATGCGGCCGGCCGCATCATGCAAATATAAAATGTTCGTTCATATGTGGACGAACGGACCACGCTCCGCCTCCGCTTTCCGGGGATGCTTCCGGCAGGCGGCCCGGAAGACGAAGATCGGATCCGGCCGGAGGACTCCATGGTCCGCCGCATCGATCCTTGTACGCTATCCCGAACCACGACCTGCCTGGCGGATGAACAACCCTTCCCTTCCCAAGTACCGTGCCCCCGCCCTCGACAAGGGCCTGGACATCCTGGAGCTGCTGGCGCGCCACGGCCGGCCGCAGACCATGGGCGAGATCGCGCAGGGCATCGGGCGCTCGCGCGGGGAGATCTTCCGGATGCTGCAGGTACTGGAAGAGCGCGGCTACCTGACCCGCGACGGCGAGGGCAGCTACGTGCTGACCAACCGGTTGTTCATGCTCGGCATGCAGCAGCCGCAGGTGCAGAACGTCACCGAGGCGGCGCTGCCGGTGATGCGGCGGCTGGCCGACGAGATCGCCCAGCCCTGCCACCTGGTCGCCCCGTCCGAGGACCAGATCGTGGTGATCGCGCAGATGGACGTGCCCAGCGACCTCGGCCTGGTGGTGCGGCCGGGCCATCGCCGGCCGCTGGCGCATTCCACGTCGGGGTTGGTGCTGTTCGCGTTCCAGCATCCGGACGTGCAGGCGCACTGGCTGGCGATGCTGGATGCCGGCCCGGTGCCCTACGACCGCGAGGCGTTCGTGCAGGCGGCACGGGCAGTACACGAGGCCGGTTACGCCATGCAGGCCAGCGAGGCCGTGGTCGGCGTGGTCGACCTCACCGCGCCGATCCTGCAGCACGGCAGCGCCACCTACACGCTGACCGTGCCCTTCATCGAACGCCGTCCCGAGCGCGTCGGCGCGCGCACGGCGCTGGACGCCCTGCGCGCCGCCGCCGCCGAGATCTCGCGCGCGCTCAGCTACGCGCCGCCGCGCGCCTGAAGCAGGCGTCCGTATTGCCCATCCCCGGGAGCATCGGGAACACCTTTCCTGGCAACACGGGAATCACGGGCGTCGTGTCATCCGGTCCTCGAGCGACCAACCGACCGCTTGCATCGCTGGCGATCGTGGGAGGGACTCCGGTCCCGACAGGACTTTACTGGCCATCTGTCGGGACCGGAGTCCCTCCCGCAGGAGCATCCGTTCGAACGACGCTTGAACGTAGGCGCCTTCTGGAAGCCGTCCGCGTCTCACGCGAACGGTATCGATAGCCAAGGCTATGAAGATCAGACCGACCTTCGCGTTTCGGCGAATCGGTTTTTTCCGGCGATTGCGCGGTTAGACTGCGCGTCCCTTCTGGGGAGTAGCCTGCTTCCTGCACCAGGAAGCGCCCGCGTCAACACACTCGGCCGATGCGCCGTGGCGCGGGCAACCATCCGGGTTGGCGAGACCAGCGGCACGCGTGCGCAACGACGGTTGGGCGCGGACGCGCGCCGTTGCCGCTTCGCCCGACCGCGTTGCCCCCATGTCTTTCTTCTCCATCCTGCTCATCGGCCTGGCCATGTCGACCGACGCGTTCGCCGCGGCGATCGGCAAGGGCGCGGCGATGCGGCGCCCGCAGCTGCGCGACGCGTTGCGCGCCGGCATCGTCTTCGGCCTGATCGAGGCGATCACGCCGCTGCTCGGCTGGCTGCTGGGCCGCGCCGCCTCCCAGTACGTCGCATCGTTCGACCACTGGATCGCGTTCGGCCTGCTCGGCGCGCTCGGCATCCACATGATCGTCGCCGGCCTGCGCACCGACCACGACGACGATGAAACCGGCAATGGCCGCCACGGCTTGCTGGCGCTGGCGACCACCGGCATCGCCACCAGCATCGACGCGATGGCGGTCGGCGTCAGCCTGGCGTTCCTCGACGTGCACATCGGCGTGGTCGCCACCGTCATCGGCCTGTGCACGCTGGCCATGGTCACGATCGGCATCATGCTCGGCCGCGCGCTCGGCGCCCTGGTCGGCAAGCGCGCCGAGATCGTCGGCGGCGCGATCCTGGTGATCGTGGGCAGCACGATCCTGTACGAACACCTGAGCGGGGTGGCGTAGTGCCGGGATTCGGGATTCGGGATTCGGGATTCGGGATTCGGGATTCGGGATTCGGGATTCGGGATTCGGGATTCGGGATTCGGGATTCGGGATTCGGGATTCGGGATTCGGGATTCGGGATTCGGGAAAAGCGTCTTTGCCCGGGTTCGGCTGTCAAGCGGCCTGATGCTTCTTTGCGAGTAATTCTTGCTTTTCTGTGGGAGGGACTTCAGTCCCGGCGGAAGGCCGGTAAAGCCCTGTCGGGACTGAAGTCCCTCCCGCAACGACACTCGATCCCGAGCAGGCCTGTCGCTTTTCCAGGTCCCGGGATCGGGCCAATGGCCCGGCTCTCCCCCGATCAGGGGCCGCGCTCCTTCAACACATCGTGGAAAGCCGTCAGGAACGCCCGCAGCGAGGCCGGCTTCACCGGCTTGGTCAACAACCGATAGCCCCGCTCGCGCGCCAGCTGCTTCAACTCGTCGCGGCCATCGGCGGTCAGCAGCGCGCCCGGGATGTGGCGCGGCGAGGCGGCGTTGAGCGCGTCCAGCGTGTCCAGGCCATCCAGGCGGTCGTGCAGGTGGTAGTCGACCAGCATCACGTCCGGCTGCGCGCGCACCTTTTCCAGCGCGTCGTCGACGGTGCTGGCCGCGATGACCTGCACCTGCCAGCGGCCCAGCAGCGCGCGCATGCCGTCGAGGATCTCCTGGTCGTTGTCCACGCACAGCACGCGCATGCCGGCCAGCGAGTCGCCGTTGCTGGCCGAGCGCACCGGGTCGGCCGGCGGCGCCGCGGCGCGTACGGCCGGCGCCACCCGCGGCAGCAGGATCGAGAACATGCTGCCGCGGCCGACCTGGCTGCGCGCGTTGAGCCCATGCTCGAGCAGCCGCGAGATGCGCTGGCAGATCGACAATCCCAGCCCGAGGCCCTGCTCGCCCCAGTCGAACGGCTGCTGGTAGCGGTGGAACTCGTCGAAGATCTGCTGCATGTGGTGTTCGGGGATGCCGGGACCGGTATCCCAGACCTGCAGCTCCACCTGCGCGCCGCGCCCGCGCGCGCCGAGCACGATCCGGCCCTGGCGCGTGTAGCGCAACGCGTTGGCGATGAAGTTCTGCAGCACGCGGCGCAGCAGGCGGCGGTCGCTGCGCACCCACAGCGCGCGCGGATGCACGTGCAGCTTCAGCCCGCGGCTGGCCGCGATCGGCGCGTACTGCGCGGCCAGCTCCTGCAACAGCGTGCCGGCATCGAAGACCTCCAGCGTCGGCCGCAGACCGCCGGCATCCAGGCGCGAGACGTCGAGCAGGCCGTCGAGCAGTTCCTCGGCCGCGCGCAGCGAAGCGTCCACGCGCTCGGCCAGGTGGCGCTGTTCCTCGTTGTTCTGGTGGCTGTCGCGCAACGCCGAGGCGAACAGCCGCGCCGCATTGAGCGGCTGCAGCACGTCGTGGCTGATCGCGGCCAGGAACCGGGTCTTGGATTGCTGCGCGACCTCGGCCTCGCGCGAGCGCTCGGCCACGCGCTGCTCCAGGGTCTCGTTGGCCTCCAGCAGGGCCTGCTCGGCGCGCTTGTAGTCGGTGATGTCGTTGTAGCTGGTGACGTAGCCGCCGCCGGGCAGCGCTTGGCCGCGCATCTCGATCACCTTGCCGTCGCTGCGGGTGCGTTCGAACACGTGCGGCGTGCCGGCGCGCATGTGGTTGATGCGGCGGCTGATCTGCGCCTCGACGTCGCCCTCGCCCAGTTCGCCGCGCTCGGCGTTGTAGCGGATCAGGTCGGCCACCGGGCGGCCGACGTAGAGCATGCCGTCGGGATAGCCGAACAGCTGCTGGTAGCGGCGGTTCCAGGCGGTCAGGCGCATCTCCGGATCGACCACGCTGACGCCCGCGCTGATGTTCTCCAGCGTGGTCGAGAGGATCTCCCGGTTGAAGCGCAGTTCCTGCCCGGCCTCGTCCAGCACCGCCATCACTTCGCCCAGTTCCATGCCGGAGCCGCGCAACAGGCTGGTCAGCACCAGCCGCGCCGAGGCCGCGCCGATCGAGGCGGCCAACAGGCGTTCGGTGAACTGCACCCAGGCGCGATCGGCCGCGGCGCTGGACTGCAGCTCGCGCCCCAGCAACTGCGCCTGCTCGACGAACGCGCGGTGCGCATGGCGCTCGCCGACCACGCGCTCGGCCAGGGCGAGCAGGTCGTCCACGCGCACTTGGCCGGGCCAGTCGCCGGCCACCACCGGGCGCTGCGCGTAAGGATCGAGGAACGGCGCGGCGCGCAGGCGCTCGTCCACGCCGGGGCGCCAGCGCGCCGAGACCACCATCATCGCGCCGGTGTTGATCAACAGCGACCAGAACGTGCCGTGCGCGAGCGGGTCCCAGCCGCTCATGCCGAACAGCTGCTGCGGGCGCAGCCAGGCGATGCCGAACGGCCCCCGCTGCAACCATGCGGGGTCGAGCACGCCGGCGTGGGTCATCGCCGGCAACAGCAGCGTGTACACCCAGGTCGCGAAGCCCAGCACCATGCCGGCTTCCACGCCCTTGCGGCTGGCGCCGCGCCAGTAAAGCCCGCCGATCACGCCCGGTGCGAACTGCGCCACCGCGGCGAACGCCATCAGCCCGTACGACGCCAGCGTGCTGTCGTCGCTGGAGCTGCGGTAGTAGGCGTAGGCGACCAGGGACAGCAGCAGGATCGCCAGGCGGCGGATCCACAGCACGCGGTCCGCAGCGGCGGCGCGGCCGCCTTCGCGGCGCAACAGCACCGGCATCACCAGGTCGTTGGAGACCATCGTCGCCAGCGCGATCGAGGCGACGATCACCATGCCGGTGGCGGCCGAGAATCCGCCGACATAGGCGACCAGGGCCAGCAGCGTGCTGCCTTCGGCCAGCGGCAGCGCCAGCACCATGGCGTCGTCCACCACCTGGCTGTCGCCGCCGAACAGGGCGATGCCGGCCGAGGCGATCGGCACCACCATCGCCGAGATCAGCACCAGGTAGATGCCGAACAGCCAGCGCGCGCGGCGGATGTCGCCGACGTCGCTGCATTCGACCACCGCGACGTGGAACTGGCGCGGCAGGCAGATGATCGCGAAGAAGCTGAGCACGGTCTGCGAGATGAACCCGACCGAGGGGGTGTGGTCGAACAGCGTGCGCGCCGAGTCCACGATGTGCAGCTGGTGGTCGCCCAGCCACATCCAGGCGAACAGGCCGACCGCCAGCATCGCCGCCAGCTTGACCACCGATTCCAGCGCGATCGCCAGCATCATGCCGTGGTGGTGCTCGGTGGCATCGACCTGGCGGGTGCCGAACAGCGTGGCGAACAGCGCCATCAGCAGCGCCACGTACAGCGCCGGGTCGGTGAAGAAGCCGCGCTCGGTGCCGACCTGCCCGGTCAGCACCTCCAGGCTCATCGCCACCGCCTTGTACTGCAGCGCCAGGTACGGAACGATGCCGACCAGCGCGATCACCGCCACCAGCGCGGCGAGCCGGCGCGACCGGCCGTAGCGCGAGGAAATGAAGTCGGCGATGGAAACGGTGTTCTCGCTGCGCGCGATCAGCGCCAGCCGTTCGATGATGCGCCAGCCGAAGATCAGCAGCAGCAGCGGGCCGAGGTAGATCGGCAGGTAGCCGATGCCGTTGCGCACCGCGGTACCGACCGCGCCGTAGAAGGTCCACGACGAGCAGTACACCGCCAGCGCCAGGCTGTAGACCGCCGGCCGCAGCCACGGCCGGTCCGGATACAGCGGACGGCGATCGCCCCACCACGCCACGCCGAACAGCAGCGCGGCGTAGCCGACCGATACCAGCAGCAGGATCCAGCTCGAGACCAAGGCCCCTCCGGCGTTGCGCGAGGAGGCGAGTTTAGCCTCGGGCGGCCTGGGCCGGGACGCGGATGGCGACGATTTGCCCGGGTTCGGGAACCTTGCGCCCGCGTGGCGGCTCTGCCGGGGTTACTTCGTCTGGCGTCCCCGCATAGCCGGAGCCAGAGGGCTTTGCCGGCGAAAAGCCAAGGCACTGGGTCCCCGCCTTCGCGGGGACGACGGCGGAAGGATCTGGGGAACTGTGGCGATTGCCGCTTCGATTGAGAGTGCAATTGCAGTTGTTGCTGTTGCTCGCGGTCTTGCTTTGGGCTGGGTAACGCTTCCTCGCGCGGCGGCGCGCCAACCTCCATGGCCTACGAATATCACTGCGGCGCGGCCCCTCCGAAGCGGTGGAGCTGGCGGGAAAAACCCGGAGGACGACGTGCATGGATGCACGTCGTTTTTCGCCGGGGCAGGGCTCGCCGGAAAAAGGCGAAGCACCGCTTCGCACCGGCGGGCGGGCATTCGCCGCGCGGCGAATGCCCCGGGCTCGTCCGCATAGCGGACGAGTGCGCCGTTTTCGGCCGCGGCAGGATGCCGCGTCCGAAAATCCCATTGGCTCCGCGGACCCGCAGCAAAGCTGCGGGCGCGAAGGCGGGTGTGCTTGATCAGCCGTTCGGCTGCTGTGAAGCGCTTCTTTGGGTTACGTTTCTTTACGCGGCACATCCCTGTGCCGCGCCCTTCGGGCGGCTTCGCCGTGCGGCGCTGCTCCTGCAGCGCGCGTGCACAAGCAAAGAAAGGTAACTCGCCGCAAGGCGAAAGCTTTTCTTCATGCACGAAAGGCCGAAGCCAAAGCAAAGCAACGTCCCTGGATGATCAGCCATTCGGCTGCGGAAAAGCGCTTCCCGCCTTCGCGGGAATGACGATAGATAGATCGTGAGGCTTCGCCCGTACCCTCATCCGCCCCTTCGGGGCACCTCGCTTCGCGTCCCAGCCTGACGCAGCGCGCCAGGCGTTCAGGCGTGTGCGAGCCTGTGGCTCGCAAGCAACACGCCTTCACCCCAAAGGGAGAAGGGAAATAGTCCAAAGCCACCCAGAACAAACCCTATCCCACTCACCCAACTCCCACCACAACCGGCAACACCACCTCCACCCGATAACTCGCCCCCCGCACAACCGGCCCGATACGCCCACGCGGGCAATCCTCCCCATCCACACGCACCCGCACCTCCGTACAGGCCACATCACGCCGATACTCAACCTCGAAACGCGCCCCCCGAAACTCCCGCACCGCCCGCGCCCACTGCCAATGCGAAGGCAACTGCGGCGCCACCACCAGCGCATCGCCTTCCCCACGCAGGCCGAACAGGCTCTCCAGCACGCAGCGATAGACCCAGGCCACCGTGCCGGTATTGAACAACTGGCTGGAACGACCGGCGGTGCGCGGGAACTCGCGCCAGGCGCCGCGATAGTAGTTGGGCAGGTAGACCGGCAACTGGCCGCGCTGCAGCACGTCCTCGCGCGATGGCCCGGGGATCATCGCGCGCAGCACCGACCAGGCGCGGTCGGCCTCGCCGACGTGGTACAGGCCGTGCAGGTAGAACGCCGCGGCATGGTTGTAGACCGCGCCGTTCTCGGCCGAGCCCGGATGCTTCTGGGTCAACCGGCCCACGTCCTCGCGCATGCCGGTGTAGGCCGGCGCCAGCATCACCGGGCCGTACGGCGTGTGCAGCTGCGCCTCCACCGCGGCGAGCAGGCGCGCGCGCCGCTCCGCATCGGCGGCGCTGGACAGCATCGCCCAACTCTGCGGGTTCAGGTAGATGCGTCCCTCGGCATCGGCGGACACGCCGAAACGCACGCCGTCGTCGGTGATGCCGCGCGCGTACCAATCGCCATCCCACAGCTCGCGGTTGGCGTCGGCGTTGACCGCATCCGCCGCGCGGGCGAACTCCTCCGCCTGGGCGGCGCGCCCGTGCCGTGCGCACAGGCCCGACCACAGCCGCAGCGCGTACGCGGTGGCCAGCGTCAGCCAGCCGGACACGCCGGTGCCGCGCCAGCCGACCATGTTCATCGGATCGCACCAGTCGCCCTGCGCGATGTAGCTCAGGCCGCGCCCGTCGCGCGCCTGCAGCAGGTGGCGCATCGCCGCGTCCACGCGCTCGGCGACGCTGCGGCGTTCGCCCGCGGCATCGGCCACGGTCTCGTCCAGCACGCCGGCATCGCCGGTCTCGCCGAGGTAGGCCTCGAGGAAGATCGGCAGCCACACGCAGTGGTCGGTGTGCGGCACCTGGTTGATGTATTTCAGCTCGGCGCCTTCCTCGAGCAGGATGCCGTCGGGCATCGCGCCGCCGGGCTCCTGCTGCGACAGCGCGTGCAGCAGCGCGGCCCGGGCCACCTGCGGCCGCAGGTAGCTCATGCCCATGTGGTCCTGCAGGTAATTGCGGGTCTGCGGGTCGGTGGTCAGGCGGTTGACGTCGCCATGGTAGAACACCTGCCGCGGCAGCCAATGGTTGACCAGGTTGTCGAGCGCGGGGTCCGGCGTCTCGATGCGCAGGCAGCCGCGCCCGGCCTCCAGGTGCGCGGCATGTTCGCGCCGCGCGCGGGCGAAGCCTTCCTCCGACAGGTAGCGCGCGCGCAGCGCGGCGATCTCCGCCTCGTCGCGCGCCGGGCCGAACAGGAAGCGCTGCGTGGCGGACTCGCCGTCGGCCAGCGCCAACCGGTACTGCAACACGGCGGTGGGCGTTTCGTAGCGGGCGTCGCTGCCGCCGAGCCGCTCGCCGAGCAGGGCCGAGGGCGCATGCAGCCCGCCCTCGCCCTCGAAGGCGTCCTGGCGCGCCTCCCAGGCCAGTGCCGGCTGCTCGTGCAGCAGGAAGGTGCAGTCCTTGAAGTCGCGCTGGCGGAAGTAGTCGGCCACCTTCTGGTACGGCGCCACGCTGCGGCAGACGATGCCGCCCAGGTCGGGCCGGTACTCGCCGGACTGGTTCATCCACGACATGTAGCCGACCGGGAAGTACGGGTACAGCGACAGCCTGCGCGCCCGCCCGGAGCGGTTGCGCACCGTGCACTCCCACAGTTCGAGCGGATCCTCGGCCGGCAGCGCCAGGTGCAGCTCGAGCACGATCCCGTCGTACTCGACCTCCCAGGCGATGTCGTGCTTGCCGGCCGAGAACGCGAAGCGCTGCGGGCGCGCGCGCACCGGCTCGTAGGGCGCCGAGTACAGCGCGCCGCTTTCCTCGTCCTTGAGGTAGAAAAAGCGCCCGGGATGGTGCGCGTAGTACGGCTGCTCCGGCTGCATGAAGGTGCGCGCCTCCAGGTTCGGCGCGTGCGCGTACTTGGCCGGCTCGGGCTGCATGAACTGCGCGGTCGCGTAGCCGCGGCAGGTCGCCTGGATCATCATCCGGCGGTTCCACAGGAAGGCGCCGGCCTGCGGCATCGCGGTGGGGCTGTGCAGCACGTAGCGCTCGCCGTCCGGACTGGGGGCGAGCAGGTCGTCGAGTTCGGTCATGGAGGGGTTTCCTGGGAGTGCCGGCGCGCGGCCAGCGCCTGCTGGATCTCGGCCAGGCGCGCGTCGTCGAGGGGATAGAAGCGCATCGTCGCCGCCGCCAGCAGCGCGACCAGGCCGGGGATCACCGTCATCAGCAGCACGATGCCGTGCTGCGAGGCATCGCTCTGCGACTGGTTGGCGACGTAGCCCATCGCCGCCAGCACCCAGGCGATCGCGGCCGAGGCCAGCGCGCCGCCCAGCTTCTGCGAGAACGTGGCCGCGGCGAAGTTCAGGCCGGTGGCGCGCCGGCCGGTGCGCCACTCGTTGTAGTCGGCGGTGTCGGCGTACATCGAGAACGCCAGCGGCGACTTCGGCCCGGGCGCGAACCCGATCAGCATGTTGAGCGCGAACGCGGCCGCGATCGCGTCGGGCGGCAGCAGGTACATCGCGCAGCTGAGCACGCCGACCAGCGCCATCAACAGCATCAGCAGGCGGCGCTTGTCCAGCCAGCGGGTCAGCAACGGCGTCGAGGCGGCGCCCAGCGCCAGCGCCACCGAGTAGCTGCCGAGGAACCAGCCGGTCAGCTCCGGCCGCCCGAGGTAGTACTTGAAGTAGTACACGCCGGCGCCGCCGCGCATCACGATCGTGACCATGATGACCAGCGCCAGCACGAACAGCACCAGCCAGGGCCGGTTGCCGATCAGGTCCGAGACGTCCTGGCGCAGCGGCGTGCGCTGCGTCGACACCGGTTCGATGCGCTCGCGCGTGGTCGCGAAGGCCGTGGCGAACAGCGCCGCGGCCAGCACGCCGTACAGCAGCATCGTGCGTTGCCAGCCCTGCGCATCGTCGCCGCCGCCCAGCCAGCGCACCAGGTCCAGCGTCGCGTAGTTGACCAGCGTGGTGCCGGCGAAGGCGGCGATGAAGCGCATGCTGACCAGGGTGGTGCGTTGCTGGCCGTCGGCGGTGATCACGCCCGACAGCGCCGAGTACGGGATGCTCACCACGGTGTAGGCCAGCATCATCGCCGAGAAGGTGGCGTAGGCCCAGACCAGGCGGCCGCCCTGGTCGAGGTCGGGCACCGTATAGGTCAGCAGGCCGGTCGCCGCCAGCGGCAGCGCGCCCCACAGCAGCCAGGGCCGGAACCGCCCCCAGCGCGTGCGCGTGCGGTCGGCGAGCATGCCCATCAGCGGGTCGCTGACGGCATCGCCGATCTTGGCGACCAGCATCATCGTGCCCACCGCCGCGGCCGGCAGGCCCATCGTGTCGGTGTAGAAGATCAGCAGGAAGGCGGAGATGTTGGCCCAATAAAAGTTGAGCCCTAGGTCGCCGAGTGCGTAGCCGGCCTTCTCGCGCATCCGCAACGGCTTGGCGGCGGGTTCCGGACGCGGCGTTGTCGGCATACGATCCTCCCTGGCGCAGGACGGCGATTTCCCTCGGGGACGCACACGCTACACCAGCGACGGCGCATGCGCCCGCACCATGTCGAATCGATTTGCACGTATAACGTCCCGTGATGAACCCGACCCAGCTCTCCCCCGCCCGCGCCATCGTGGTGATGGGCGTCTCCGGCAGCGGCAAGTCCACCGTCGCCTCGGCCCTGGCCCGCCACTACGGTTTCGATTTCCTCGACGCCGACGACTTCCACAGCGACGAGGCCAAGGCGCAGATGGCCGGCGGCACCCCGCTCAGCGACGAGCAGCGCGTGCCGTGGGTGCGCCGCCTGGGCGAACGGCTGCGCCAGCTCGCCGACGCCGGGCGGTCCTCGGTGCTGGCGTTCTCCGGACTGCGCCGCGAGCATCGCGACCTGCTGCGCGGCTGCGGCGTGCCGATGCGCTTCGTGTTCCTGCACGGATCGGCCGGGGTGATCGCCTCGCGCCTGTCCGCGCGCGGCGGGCACTTCATGCCGTCCTCCCTGCTCGACAGCCAGTTCGACGCATTGCAGCCGCCGGCGGACGAGCCGGACGTGATCGCGGTGGACGTCGCCCAGCCGCCGCAGGAGGTGGTGGCCGAGGCGATCGCCAAGCTGGACCAGGCACCGCCGGGAGCGCGCAAGGCCCTGCCGGCGTGAACGCGGGAGCCCGCGCGGATCAGGCCGCCGGTACCCGGCGGGTGCGGCGTTCGCCGAGGGCGCCCGATGCGGCGGCCTTCAGCAGCTTGCGGAACGTGGGGCATTGCGCGTGGTTCGGCGCGCGGCAGGCCGCGGCATGGCGCAGGCCTCGGCTCATTGCGCGCAGTCGTTCGACCCTCGCATCGATTTCGTCGGCCTTCGCGGCGAGCTTTTGCCGGTCGATCCCGGCCACCGGCAGGTGCGGAAGCATCGCGCCGATCTCGTCCAGGCTGAAGCCGGCGAGCTGGCCCAACGCGATCAGCGCGAGTTGGTCGAGCACGTCCGGCGCGAACTGGCGCCGCGCTCCCTGCCGGCTGGTCGGCCGGATGAGGCCTTTCTTCTCGTAGAAGCGCAGCGCGGAGGCGGCGATTCCCGAACGCTTCGCGACTTCGGAAATGTCCATGGCGAAACCCGTTGACTTGAAGTTGACTTCAACTTCTACGATGCGTCCGCCGGATCTGCCGGTCAACGTCCCACAGGCGCAACCATGGCAACCCTCGCGCAGCAAGCGGTCCACGTCGTACTCGTCGGCCTGGGCGCAACCGCCTTCATGGATCTCTGGCTGGCCTGCCTGAAGCGGCTCGGCGCCAGGACCCAGGCCATGGCCCTGATCGGACGCTGGGTCGGCCACTGGCGGCGCGGCATCTTCTTCCACGCCGCCATCGCGGACGCGCCGCCGGTCCGCCACGAGCGCGCCCTCGGCTGGGCGGTCCACTACATCGTCGGCATCGCGTTCGCCGCGCTGCTCGTGCTCCTGGAAGGCGCCGGCTGGATGCACCGGCCGACCCTTGGGCCGGCCATCGCCCTGGGCATCGCCACCGTGGCCGCGCCCTGGCTGGTCATGCAACCCGCGATGGGCGCCGGGATCGCGTCCGCCAGGACGCCGGCCCCGTTCCGGAACCGCGCCAAGAGCCTGGCCACCCATTTCGTCTTCGGCCTCGGCCTTTACCTGGCCGCGTGGTGCCTTGCGCTGCCGGAGTGAGCCGGACCCGGCAGGCGCCAGGCCCGGCGAAGACGCGCCTCAGCGCGCCGGTGCGGCGTTCGTCGCCCCGGCCACGCCCATCTCCTCCAGCAAGCGCGGCGCCGGGTAGACCCTGGCCATCAGCCAGCGCAGGTAGCGCATGTCGACGTGGATCGCCCGCTTGTAGCGCGGGTCGTACCACCAGCTCGCGCTCACCGATTCCCAGTTGCTGTCGAAGTTCAGGCCGATCAGCTCGCCCTTGGCGTTGAGCACCGGCGATCCGGAGTTGCCGCCGGTGGTGTCCAGGTTGGTGAGGAAGTTCACCGGCTGCGTCTTCAGCGCCGGATCGGCGGTGTCGCCGAAGTCGCCCCTGGCGATCGCGTCCAGCAGCGGCCCGGGCGCATCGAACGGCACCTTGCCGGTGTTCTTCTCGACGATGCCGGCCACGGTGGTCACGGGCGCGTAGGCGACCGCGTCGCGCGGCGCCAGCGGCTCGACCCGGCCGTAGCTCACCCGCAGCGTGCTGTTGGCGTCCGGATAGACCGCCCGCCCCTGCTTGCCGCGCCAGGCGACGAGCGCGCGCATGTAGGCTGGCCGCAGGCGCAGTTGCTCGCCCTCGCGCGCCTTGCGGCCTTCTTCCAGCCGCAGCTGCGCCGGTATCAACCGCTGGGCCAGCGCGATCAGCGGATCAGGCGCCAGCGCCTTGCCCTCGCGCGCGGCCGCGAACCGCGACAGGCGCTCGCCCTCGGTGCCGAGCCGGGTGGTCCCGTACAGCGTGTCCAAGGCCTGCGCCAGCTGCGCGGGCGTGCGGCCGAAGGCGGCGTCGAACTCCGGCACGCGCTGGGCGTCGGGCAGTTGCTGGTAGCGGGTGAGCAGCGCGGTCAGCAAGGTCTTTTCCACCGCCGGGTCGTAGCGGCGCTGGACCTGCTTGAGCACGCCCTCGATCAGGGCCTGGTCGCGCTGCTGGTAGCCGGCCTCGCGCTGCGCGTCGGGCTTGAGCGACTCCACGCGCAGCCGCTCCAGCAGCAGGGCCGAACGCATCAGCTGGGTCTGGCTGCCGAACAGGCCGAACAACAGCTCGCGGCCATGCAGCGCCGAACCCTCGGCCAGCGAGGCCTGCAGCGCGGCGATGTCGCGCGCATCCTGGCCGGTGGTCGCCGCCAGCATCCCGCGTTCGTCCTCCGCGCGCAGGCGCACCGCATCGCTGCGCAGCAATCCTTCCAGTTCGCCGGCGGCGCGCTTGCGGTTGTTCTTCAGCGACTGCAGCTGCGAGGCGTAACGGGTCCTGGCCTCGGCATCGCCCTTGCCCGCGGCCTCGATCACCCCGATCAGCTGGTCGAGCACCGCCACGCGCTGCGGCAGCGTCCAGTTGACCTGCTCGTCGAACTCGGCGGCGGTGCGATGGCGATAGGTGATGCCGGGATAGCCGGCCAGCATCGCGTAATCGCCGACCCTGGGCCCTTCGCGCGAGATCTGCAGGTGCGCCGGCGGCTGGTACGGCACGTTGTCCGGGCTGTAGTCGGCCGGTTTGCCGTCCTTGCCGACGTAGGCGCGCAGCAAGGTGAAATCGCCGCTATGGCGCGGCCACATGAAGTTGTCGATCTCGTCGCCGTAGTTGCCGATCGCGCGCGGCGGCGCGTAGACCAGCCGCACGTCGCGCAGCTCCAGCTGGCGGATGCGGTAGAAGTCGGTGCCGTAGTACATGTTGGCGACGCTGCAGCGCACCTCGCCGGACGCCTCGCAGTCGGCCACGATGCGCTTGCTGGCCGCGTCCACCGCGTCGTAGTAGGCCCGCCCGGTCTTGCCGCGCGCGCCCTTGAGCACCTCGTCGGTGACCTTGTCGAACCCCACCGTGACCAGCACCCGGAAATCGGGATTCGCGGGACGTTCGTCGCCACGGTCCTTGGCGATGAAGCCGTTGTCGATGTAATCGTGCTCCGGCGTGCTGTTGTACTGGATCACGCCCATCGCCACGTGGTGGTTGGTCAGCAGCAGGCCATCGGGCGAGACGAACGATCCGGTACCGCCGCCGACCTTGACCACGGCGCTGAGCGGCGGGCGGACCACGTCGGCGAGCGAGGCCGGATCGCCCTGGAACCCGGCCTGGCGCAGCGTATCGGCCAGTTGCGGCAATTGCGACGGCATCCACATGCCCTCGTCGGCACGTGCATGGGCGGACAACGCCAGCCCGACGGCCAGCGAGGCGGAAAGCGTATTGCGCATGGGCATGGAATCCCCCTGAAAACCAGCGCAGACCATAGCCGCAGGCGCACACGCGCGGCAACGGTGGCGTGCGCAAAGGACAAGTCGGCCCCCAGCTGCTGTTGCTGTTGCTGTTGCTGTTGCTGTTCGTGATTTTGCTCTGGATGGGACAGCACCTCCTCGCGCGGCGGCGCGCCAACCTCGTATGGCCTGCCAGCGTCGCTGCGGCGCGGCCCCTCCGTAGCGGTGGAGACGATGGGAAAAACCCCGCAGGGGCGACGCACATGGATGTGCGTCGTTTTTCGCCGGGGCAGGATGCCCCGTCGAAAAATCCCGCCGGCTCCGCGAACCCGTAGCGCAGCTGCGGGCGCGCAGGCGGGGTGTGCTTTCTTTTGGTTACTTTTCTTTACGCGGCACATCCTTGTGCCGCGCCCTTCGGGCCGGCTCCGCCGTGCGGCGCCGCTCCTGCGGCGCGCGTGCACAAGCAAAGAAAAGTAACTCGCCAAAGGCGAAAGCTTCTACCTTTATTGCCAAAGGCCCCAAGCCAAAACAAAGCAACGTCCCTGGATTCCCGCCTTCGCGGGAATGACGGTAATGGGAGATCGGAGATCGGAAGAATGGCAGAGGATCGCTGGATGATCAGCCGTTCGGCTGCTGAAAAGCGCTTCCCACCTTCGCAGGATTGACGATAGTAAAGATATGAGACTTCGCCCGTACCCTCGCCCGCTCCTCGGACACCTCGCTTCGCGCCCCGAACCAGCGCAGCGCGCCGAGCGTTCAGACATGCGCGAACCAGCGGCTTGCAAGCCGCACATCCTCACCCTGTAAAAGGATGAGAAAAAGCCTCCTATGCCATACCGCAATCGAGGTATGCGCAGACTTCCGCCGCGCCACCTGACAAGCTTGGCGCATCCCTCGCCGAGGGGCCAACGGGAAGGAACCGACATGAAACGCCTCATCCTGGCGCTGCTATGCAGCATCGCCATCCCCGCTGCATCCGCCGAAGCCCTGTTCACCGAGATCGCCTACCGAGGCGACGACGGCGGACCGGTCCCGACCGCCACGCAGTACCGCAACCCCGTGGTTGCCGGGTTCTATCCCGACCCCTCCGCCATCCGCGTCGGCGACGACTTCTACCTGGTGAACTCCACCTTCGGCTACTTCCCCGGCCTGCCGGTGTTCCATAGCCGCGACCTGGTGCACTGGACCCAGATAGGCAACGCGATCGACCGCCCCGGCCAGATCGACTACGGCCACAACGAACTCTCGCGCGGCCTGTTCGCCGCCTCGATCAGCCACCACGACGGCACCTTCTACATCGTCAACACCTGCTTCTACTGCGACCGCGGCAACTTCGTCATCACCGCGAAGAACCCCGCCGGCCCCTGGTCGGACCCGCACTGGCTCAAGTTCGAGGGTATCGACCCCTCGCTGTTCTTCGACGACGACGGCCGCGCCTGGCTGGTCAACAACGGCATTCCCCAGGGCAAGATGCGCTACGACGGCCACCGCGCGATCTGGCTGCAGCAGTTCGACGTGGCGACGATGTCGCTGGTCGGCCCGCGCACCGTGCTGGTGGACTCCGGCGCCGATCCTTCGACCAACCCGGAGCACGTCGAAGGCCCGCACCTGTTCCGCCGCAACGGCTGGTACTACCTGACCGCCGCCGAGGGCGGCACCGGCGAGCAGCACGCGCAGATGGTGTGGCGCAGCCGCGCCGTCACCGGGCCGTACGAACCGTTCCCGGGCAACCCCGTGCTGACCCAGCGCGACCTCGATCCGTCGCGGCCCGACCCGATCACCTCGGCCGGCCACGCCCAGTTCGTCGAACTGAAGGACGGCAGCTGGTGGGCCGTGTTCCTGGCCACGCGTCCCTACCGCGGCAACCAGTACAACCTCGGCCGCGAGACCTTCCTGCTGCCGATGCAATGGCACGACGACTGGCCGGTGGTGCTGCCGCGCGGCGAGCGCATACCGGCGGTCGCCACGCGGCCGAACCTGCCGGCCGGCAAGGCGGCGCAGCCGACCACCGGGCCGTTCGGCTGGACCGAGCGCTTCACCGGCA
This sequence comes from Pseudomonas sp. Hp2, assembly GCF_006386585.1. Taxonomy (NCBI): domain Bacteria; kingdom Pseudomonadati; phylum Pseudomonadota; class Gammaproteobacteria; order Pseudomonadales; family Pseudomonadaceae; genus Pseudomonas; species Pseudomonas sp. Hp2. The sequence continues at coordinate 48,285 of NZ_VAHJ01000008.1, read as the reverse complement.
GCGCATTGCCGTTGCCGTGGATGACGATCAACGTGCCGCGGCAGCGCTGGTACGGCACCGGCAAGCAGGGCTTGCGCATCACGCCCTCGGCCACGCCGCTGGGCGAGTACGCCAGCGGCCAGCCGGCCTACATCGGCCACCGCCTGCAGCACCACAAGGCGACGATCGACGCCACCCTCGATCCGCGGCAGCTCTCCGCCGGCGAGCAGGCCGGGCTGGCGCTGCTGCAGAACGAGACCCACTTCTACGCGGCGATGCGCGTGGACGACGCCGAGGGACCTGCCGTGGTGCTGTACCGGCGCGCGGGCAAGGAACAACCGCAGGCCGGCGTGCCCGTCGCCCGGATCGCCCTGGCCGACGCGAAGCAGGCCCTGCGGCTGCGCTTCCAGCTGGACGGCCCGCGCCTGGATGCGTTCTACGCGAGCGGCCGCGGCGACTGGCAACCGCTGGCCCGCGACCTGGATGCGAGCCTGCTCAGCACCGACACCGCCGGCGGCTTCATCGGCGTCACCTTCGGGCCGTACGCGTACGACGCACGCAAGCAGTAGCGCCACCGGCGCGCGCCTGCGAGGCGAGGCTCCATCGCCTCACAGGCGCGCGACATGGCACAGCCGCACCTGCCCGGGCTCGATGCCATGGGCCTGCGCGGCGCGCGCCCGCAGCGCCTCGATCAACGCCTGCGGGTCGATGTCCTCGTCGCGCTCCGCGTGCATGCTGTAGGTCACCTGGCCCCACAGCACCGGACGGCCGCCGGAATAGGCCTCGAAATCGGCGAAGTAATGGCGTTCCATGGTCAGGTCCCGACGTGGACGCTCTCGCTCCATCCGCTGCAGCCCAGGTGCTCGAGCAGGATGTACGCGGCAAGCATGTAGCCCTGCATGCCATAGCCCCGTACCCGCGCCAGGCAGCCATGCTTCGCGTCGTCAGCGAAGCCGGCCGTGCGGGCCGCCCGCACGTCCACGTCCACGCGCGGCAGCTGCAGCGAGGCGAGCACGCGCGCCAGGCGGGCGCTGCCCGCGGCGGCGCCGGCATCCAGGATCAGCGCATGCCCGCCGCTCGGGTGCGCCAGGCGCAAGGCATCGAGCAATTCCCGCTCGTCGCCGCAGGCGCGTACCGACAGCGCATGCCCCGCCTCGCCCACGCTCGCCGCCAGCTGGCCCAGCAATCCGCGTGGCAGCGGCACGGGTCCACGGGCGCCCTGTCCCGCCGGGCCGCGCACGATCAGGATGGACATGACCGGTCCGCTCCTTCTGCATCTTCGATCGACGCCAACCGGCGCGCTGCGATGCCCAGCGACATCGCATAGCCGCGCGCACGGTCGTGCGGCGTGACCACCACCGCCATCGGGCCGTGCTGCGGATGCAGCCACGCCTCCAGCTCCGCGCCGCCATCGGCGTGCAGCTCGATATAGGGCACCGGCAGCGCATCGAACGTGCGCCGCAGCGACGGTATCGCCGATCGCGGCACCTGCAACTCGCCCGGTTCGATGAGGACCAGCGCCGCATCCGACGCTGGCACGGCACGCAGCGCCGCGGCCATGGCCTCCACGTCCTCGCACGACACGCGCCCGATGCCATGTCCGGCGCATCGGGAAGGCAGCACGGGCGGCAGGCCCTCCGGTGGAATGCCTGGTCCCTGCAAGATCAACAGCGACATCGTCGTCACACTCGCATGCACCCCAAGGTGCGGAGCGGCCACGATAGGAAACCACCGCGTAAAGCCGCCATTCCCGCGGCGCGGCGGCAGCGTAAATTGTGCGTATCGCCGCCTCCGGCCGTTCGCCGGCCTTCGGCTACCGGCCGCGCATGCCGGCTCACGGCGGTGCCGGCCGCGCGGTGAACTCCAGGTAGGTCGAAAGAATGTACTTGTCGCCGCTGCGCGGCGGCAGCGCCGCGTGCATGTACATCCAGTACGGCGGGAACACCAGCAGCCGCCCGGCGCGCGGAACGATGTCCAGGTCCAGGTCGACGAAGCGGGTCTGCCCGCCCTCGGCGACGTCGTTGAGGTACCAGAGGAACACCAGGTAACGGCCGGTCTCCTCGTCGCAGGCATCGAAGTGCGGCTGGAACGCATCGCCCGCCTGCGCGCGGTATTGCTTGATCCGCAGGTCCGCCAGCCGCGGCCGCCACGGCACCTCGGCGGACAGGCCGATATCGCGGTTGTAGCGCGCCAGCGCCTGCTGGACGCGCTGGATGAAGAAGCCCTTGAACGCCGGATCGGCCAACCTGGAGACGTTCAACTCGGTCCACGCGCTTTGCTCCAGCCCGGCGCGCGCGCCCATGCCATTGCGGCTGTGCCAGCCCGAGGACGCATGGAACGAAGCGATCAGCTGCTCGCAGAACGCCGGCTCCAGGTCGCCGTCGTAGCAGCGTACGTAGTGCTTGAGGTCGGTCGCGCTCATGCGGTCTCCGTGAAAGAAGACGGCGCGCCCAAGGGCGCGCCGTCTAGGTGCTTCGTTCCAGAAAACGGCCGTCCTCAGAACCGGTAGGTCGCGCGCATCCAGTAATAGCGGCCGATCGTGTCGTAGGTGCTCACGTCGGTATTCGCGTTCAGGACGTTGTTCTGGTACATGACCGGCGGCTGCTTGTTGGTCAGGTTGTCCACGCCCAGGTCGAAGCGCAGGTTGGCGGCGGTCATGTCGTAACCCACCTGGAACGAGTGGTACATGTAGCTACCGTAGTTCAGCACCACACCGTCGTAGCCCACGCCACCGTCGGCGGTCATGTACTGGGACGGATCGGTGCTGCCGATCTGGATCTTGCCGATATAGCGCGTGGTCCAGGTCGCATCCCACGAACCCAGCTTCCAACCGATCTGGGCGCGCGCGCGCCAACGGGCATAGTTGCCGTAGGACGAATTGTAACGGCCTGCCATGTGGATCACCGTAGCGCCCGTGTCGATGTCGTAGCGCTGCAGGTAGGTGCTGTCCAGGGCGAAGTTGAAGCGGCCCCACTGCGTCTCGGGCAGCGCATAGTTCACGCCGAAGTCGATGCCCTGGGTATCGAGCTTGCCGATGTTGATCACCGGAGTCTCGATGTAGTCGATGTTGCCGGCGCTAACCGAGGTCGACGGATAGCGGTGGAGGTAGCTGCAGTACGGGCTGTTCTCGTCGTTGTAGCAGAGATTGGCGACGGTCTGCGCGGAGATGTCCTGGATCACGTCGTCGAGCTTGACCTTCCACCAGTCCAGGCTGACCGACAGGCCGGGCACGAACTCAGGGCTGTAGACGATACCGTAGTCGTACGAGGTGCCCTTTTCAGGCTTGAGGTCGTAGCCGACATAGCGCGAGCCGGAGGTGACGGCATCGGTCTGCGACAGGCCCGAGCCTTCCCAGCCGACCGGTACGCCGGCGCAGGCCTTTTCATGGCCCGTACCGCTGTAGCCGATGCACGGGTCCCTGAAGGTCGGCTGGTTCGCGCCCGGCCCGGCATAGATGTCGTTGAGGGTCGGAGCGCGGAATACCTGCGACACCGTGCCACGCACCATCAGGTCCTGGACCGGCCGCCACTCGAGCTGGAACGAGGCACTGTTGTTGGTGCTATCCACGCTGCTGTAGTCGGAGACGCGGTCGCTCAGGGTCGCACTGAGCGCGCCAACCGGCGAGGACTGCTCCAGCAGCGGGACGTACAGCTGCGCATAGGCCTCCTTGACGTTGAAGCCGCCGCTCATCGGCGTGGAACACGCTTCCGAAGAGATCGCGCAGGTGAGGTCCTCGTCCATCAACGCATTGCTGGAGACGGTGTAGTTCAGGGTCTCCTTGCGATACAGCGCGCCCACCGCCAACTGCATCGTACCGGCAGGCAGCTCCCACAGGCTGCCGTTGGCGCTGGCCTCCCACTGGCGTTTGATCGTGGTGGTGGAGTACCGCGGGATCGACTCGTGGCTGTTCAGCCAGGTCGAGGCCGCTTCCTGGTCGAAGATGTTGATCTCGCCATTGTCGATTGCCTGTTGCAGCGTGGAATAGTCCACGTAGCCGTGGCTCCAGTTTCTCTGCTTGTAATGGCCATAGTTGTAGTTGACGTCCCAGGCCCAGCTGCTGTCGCCGAAGGTGCCCTTCAGGCCGGCGACTACCTGGTCGTTGCTGGTGTCGTAGAAGCCTTCGCGTTGGCCCAGCGAGATGAAGCGATTGCGATACTCGTAGCCATTCGGCCCGAACTCGACGCCGAACGGGTTGTACGGATTGTCGGCCGCGATGGTGATGCCGTCGCTCTGCGCGTCGAACGGCAACGGCGCGATCGCGAAGTTCGACATCGTGTGGTTGTGATAGGCGTTGATGTACGCCTGCATGTTGTCGGTGATGTTGAAGCTGCCGAGTACGAAGCCGCCGATGCGCTCCTGCGGCGTCATCAGCAGGTTCTGCGCCTGGTAGTTGTAGGCATCCGACGAGGAGTAGCACTTGTAGCCACCGCTGCCGTTGCTGGTCATCGCGCCGTTGGCATCGCAACCGTTGGCGGTCAGCACGCTCGAAGGCAGCTTGTAGTAGCCGGTCGGCGTGCGGCTCGATCCGCTCTTGATGATGCTGCCGCTGGAAAGATACATCGCGTACTTGGAGTAGTCGCGGTTGGCCGACGACACTTCGTTCTGCTTGTTGTAGTCGAGGCCGACCACGACGTTGCCGCGGTCCCAGGTCTTGCCGAAGGTGAAGGTACCACCGTGGCGGGCACCGTCGCCGGCGCTGGCCTGGCCGTAGTTGGCGGTGACTTCGCCGCCCTCGAAGTTCTTGCGCAGGATGAAATTGACCACGCCGCCGATGGCGTCGGAGCCGTACACGGCCGACGCGCCCACTTTCAGCACCTCGACGCGCTCGATCATGTTGGCGGGGATCGAGTTGACGTCGTTGTTGAAGACGCGGTGGCCGTCGATCAGCAACAGCGTGCGCTGGTCGCCCAGGCCGCGCAGCGAGATGGTCGAGGCGCCATCGCCGCCACCGTTGTTGACGGCGGGATTGGTCGCCGCGCCGGCAATGCCCGGCAGCGACTGCAGCAGGTCGCCCAGCGTTTGCTTGCCGCTCTGCTGGATCTGCTGGCGATCGACCACGGCCACCGGGCTGGCGGTCTCGACATCGACGCGGCGGACCAGCGAACCGGTCACGGTGACGGTATCGAGGCTGGTCGGCGTCTTGTCATTGGAGGTGTCGGGGGTCTGCGCATATAGCGCGACGGGCGCGAGCGCCAGGCCGAGCGGCAGCGCGAGGCGGACGGCGTGGGCGAGCTTGCTGGTTCTTGCGGGCATTGCAACGGCCTCGATGGAAGAAAGCACGAGTTGCGGAAAGCAGGTTCCGGCTCGTGGCGCCCAGGGACGGGCAGGTGTCGGGTCGCGTGCGACCACCGCCATATGACCGGGGATGTGCACACTTGGTTAAATTTTTATAAGACGAGGCGGGCATCCGCGTGCCGCTTGGTTGTCCACGTGTGTCAGGCATGACACGCAATGTCTTGCCAAGGAATATTCGAGCGATAAACGGCACCGGAACGGGCCGGGAGACCCGTTCACGTGTCGGTCCGGTGCAAGAAGCAGGTCTCGTGCATCGCTTTGGTGCGGGCACGGGTTACGAAGCCGTTATCCGCGATTCATGTAGTCATGGCGGGGACGGCGATCGGCTTGGAACCTCCTGCCACTCGCCAATTCCTCGCCGGCAGCATCAACCGCCGTAGCCCCACCGCTCCAGGTAGGGCCGCAACACCGGCAACACCGGTTCGAAATGGCGCCGGTAGGGATGCCAGCGGTCCAACCCGCGCCGGTTGATGCCTTCGACCACCTGCGCGTAGCTGGGCGTGCTGATGAACCCCTTGCCGCGCGCATGGCGCTGGAAGTCGAGCAGGCGCTCGGGCTGTTCCAGCTCCAGGAAGGCTCCCAGCTTGCCGACCTGCCCGGCGACGTCGTCCACCAGGTCCTCGTAGCGGCTTTCCATCGCGATCGGCGCGAGCAGGCGCGCATGGTGCAGCCAATGGTCCATCGCGTCGGCGTAGCCGCGCGCCAACCGGTCCAGGTCCGAACACAGCATCGCGAACGCGGGGGAACGGAACGCCTGCATGTAGCAGCTGAGCAGCACGTCGCAGGGATGGCGCAGCGCGAGGATCACCCGCGCCTGCGGGAACAGGCGATGGATCAGCGGCAGGCGCAGCAGGTTCAGCGGGTTCTTGTCGACCAGGCGCTGGCCCGGCATCGGCGAGGCCACCTCGCGCACCCGTCGCCAGTACTCGCCGCGCAGCGCCTCGCAGGCGGCATCGTCCAGCTCGCCCAGGCCGTCGGGCCAGGCCAGGCCCTCGCGTTCCAGCCGCTCCGCCAGCTCCTGCAGGAACGGCCGCTCGTCCATCGAGCACAGCGCCGGATGCGCATCCAGCATCTGCTCCAGCAACGTGGTGCCCGAGCGCGGGAAGCCGACCACGAAGACCGGCGAATCGGCCATCGCCGGCCCCGCCACCGGGCGCGCGGCGGCATGGCGCTGCGGCGACCAGCGCTGGCGCGCGACCGGCAGCGGCGCATCGCTGCGCTTCATCGCTTCCGGCACCAGCGGCGCGATGCCGGCCAGCTGCGCGGCGTGGGCCTCGGCGCAGGCGCGCATCGCCTCGTCCGGCTGCCCGAGCCGGTCGTAGCAGCGCGCCAGCGCGAAGTAGAGGTTGCTGCGCTTGCGCTTGTCGCCGGGCTCGGCCAGCAGGGTTTCCAGGGCCTGGCTGGCCTGGGCCCACTCGCCTTCGCGCATCGCCAGCACGGCCCGGGCGTTGAGCACGTCCTGCCGCACGTCGGCATCGGCGACGGCCTGCGCGGCAGGCAGGCGCGCCGCGGCGGCGCGCGCATCGTCCAGGCGATTGGCGCGCTCCATCACCATCACCCGGCGCGCCCACGCCCGGGTCGGATCGGGCGACCGTGCGATGCAGTCGCGCAACAGGGCATCGGCCTCGTCGGTGCGGCCGTCCTGCGCCAGCAGCCACGCCAGGTCCTGCGTGCCGTCCGCATCCAGCGGCGGCCACTGGCGCCACGACGCGAGCAACCGCTGCTCGCGCTGGAAATCGCCGCATTCGTGGCAGGCCATCGCCGCGTGCAATCGCGTCAGCGGCGCCGATGGATCCAGTTCGTGCGCATCCAGCAGATGCTCGCGCGCGGCGGCGTAGTCGCCTTCGTCCATCGCCAACAGGCCGAGGTTGTGGTGCGTGAGCGGATCGCGCGGTTCCAGCGCGCAGGCGCGCCGGTACGCCGCCCTCGCCTCGTCGATGCGGCGCAGCTCGCGCAGCGCGTTGCCGAGGTTGTTCCAGTGCGCCGCCTCGCCCGGCTGGCGCCGGGCCAGCTCGGCATGCACGTCGGCGGCCTCGGCCACCCGCCCCTGCATCTGCAGGCTCGCGGCCAGCAGGCTGCGCGCCAGCACGTCGTCGGGAAAGCGCTCCAGATGGCGCAGCGCACCCCGCTCCAGTTCCCCGGCACGGCCGGATTCCAAGGCCGCGAGCAGCGCCGGGATCGTGGGCGATGCAGCGTCGTGCGAAGAAGGAGAAGTCATTGCATGCGGCCGCGGCGCTGGGGAAGCGGACCATAGCGGTCCGGCCGGGCATTCCGCAATGGACCGGGCCGTCTCCGTGCCGCCCCGCCCGGTCCGCCGAACCAGGAGCTTATTTCTCCTTCCGCCAGTTCAACGACCCCTTCGTCTCCACCGTGCTCGATTCGACTTCCACGTCGAAGCCGCGGGTGAGCAGGTACTTGAGGGTCAGTACCGAGCCGCTGCCGACCATCGAGACGCCGTAGCCGACGTAGAGCCTGGGCGAGAGGTACTTGCCGAAGCCCAGCACCGAGCCGCCCAGGGTGCTGGACTGCTGCACGCCCGCGTCGTCCAGGCCGAGCTTCGCGCCCAGCTGCGAGGCGAGCAGGCCGCTGCCGGCCGACAGCGCCGCGGAGGCGGCGGTGACCTGTTCGGTCTCGCTGCTGCTGGCGGTCGCCAGGCCGCGACCGAGCACCAGGTAGGACATCGCTTCGGACTGCGACATCGCCGGGTCCGACCAGACGTCGGCGCGCGGGGACTCGGCGCGGCCGCTGACGTCGATGCCGGCGGTGACGTCGCCGATCTTGCGCTCGGCGCGGATGTTGATGCGCGGGTCGGAGACGATGTTGTTGTTCCAGGTCAGCTGGCCACGGGTGATGGTCAGGTCCTGGCCGTAGGCCTTGTAGCGCCCGCGTACGTCGAGCCCGCCGTTGGCGGTCATCTCGTAGCCGGGCCGCGCGCGGATCTGCATCTGCCCGGTCAGCGAGCCCTTGAGGCCGAAGCCGCTCATCTTGACCTTGTCGCCGAGCGCGACGGTCAGCTGCATGTCCAGCGGCGATTCGGGGGTTTCCTCGGGGTCGACCGGGTCGAGCACGACCACGTCCTCGGACACGGAGGTGCCGCGGTCGAGGCGCTCCAGGTCGATGTCCGCCTCGGGCACCGTGACCTGGCCGCGCAACTGCATCACCTTGCCTTGCATGCCGAACTGCAGGTCGGGATTGGCGACGACGCGCAGCTCGGTGGTGTTGTAGGCCAGTACGTTCTGGCCGCGGATATCCAGCTGCAACGGCGTGCCCTCGCCGTACCAGGACAGGCCGCCGTCCACGTTGAGCGTGCCGTCGCCGGACTTCACCGAGGCGGTGATCTTGGCCGAGCCGTCCGGCAGCGCATCGAAGCGCCCCTTGCCCTCGCTCAGCGACAGGCCCATCGACGGGTACTCGGCGGTGAAGTCGCTGAGCGTGGCGTCGCCGCCGAGCAGCGGCTTGCTGCGGGTGCCGCGCAGGCTCACATGGCCTTCGACCAGGCCCCTGGGGCGGTCGATCTCGGCGACGAACAGCTGCAGCCAGTTCATCCGCGAGATGTTCATGTACAGCTCGCCGTTGAGCGGCGCGTAGTCGTCCCAGCCGGTGTCGAACTTGGCGTCGACGAAGCCGTTGCCCTGGAAGCCGACGCCCAGATAGCCGTTGATGTGCTTCGGGTCGAAGGTCGCGCGCAGGCTGAAATGGTCGTAGCGGATCAGCTCGCCGCGATTGGGGTTGCCGCCCAGGTCGACGCGGAAGCGCGGTTCGCCCAGGCGCACGCCGCCCTCCATCGACACGATCTCGAAGCCGCCTTCCCAGGCGTTGCCGCGCGGCCGGAAGCGGCCGTCGATGGCGATCTGGCCGCGCAGGATGATCGGGCGCCCGTCCTGCTTGGGCAGCCATGGGTGGACCAGCGACAGCGGCAGCGCATCGCTCTTCACTTCCACGCCCTCGCGCGGCCAGTCCACCTTGGCGCACAGCGCGCCGGCGCCGGCCGTCGCGAGGCAGGCATCGGACAGCGTGAACGCCGGGCCATCCACCGCGAACTGCGCCGGCGCGCGCAAGGCCCAGGCATCGCCCTTGGACGGCACGATCCGCAACGCCGCCAGCTGGCCCTGCCAGCGTTGGCCATTGCGGCGCATGTCGCCGCGCAACGACAGCGAGGCCATCGCATTGTTCACCTCGGCATCGAGGTCGAGGTTCTCCACCGCGCCGCGCGCCTGCACGCGCACGCTGTCCAGCACCGTGCCGACGCCGACGGCGGTGCCCTGCAACGCCAGCGAGCCGCCGTCGCCACGCCACGGCAGCCGCCCGCGCAGGCTCAGCGCATCGGCGGTGTAGCCGTCCCAGCGCAGGCCGCTGCCGGCGAGGTCGGCGGTGATGTCGGGCGCGTCGCGGCGGCCTTTCACCTGCAACGTGCCGCTCAAGGTGCCGGCACCGCCGGGCAGCAGGTCGTCGAGCTGCAGCGGTTGCAGCTGCGCGTCGATGTCGAGCGCATCGCCGACCTTGCCCTGCGCGACGACGCGGCTGTTGCCGAGCGACAGCGACACCCGGCCTTCGCCTTGCGTTCCCTGCAGGGCGAACTTGCCGCTGGCGTCGAGCGCACGCTGGCGCAGCTGTCCCTTGAGCGCGTCGATCTGCGCGGTGAGCTCGTAGCCCGGCGACACCCCGCCGGCCGGCGCCGGCAGTTGCCGGCCCTTGGAGGCGATCTTCCCGGACAGGCTGCCGTCCCAGCCCGGCGCGAAGTAGCCGGGATCGAACTTGGCCAGCGTCGCGGTCGCGTCCCAGCTCAGTTCAGGTGTCCACGCCACGTCGCCGGCGACGTCGAGCGCGCCGCCCGGCGTGGTGGCCTGCAGTTGCTGGATGTGCGCGCGCTGGTCGTTGCCGCGCACGTCGAACGTCAGCGCGGCCCGCTGCGCGTCGCGCTCGACGTCGGCGCGCCCGATCGCGGCCCAGGCCTTGAGGTTGCCCGCGACGCCGAGCCGCGCTTCCTTCAGTTCGACCGGGACGCTCGGCGCCTGCGGCGTGGCCGGGTCCGGCGCCGGCACGAAGCGCAGCCCGCTCGCGTTGACCGAGAAACGGAAGTTGGCGTTGTCCGGATCGCGGAAGTCGGCGCTGCCTTGCAGCCGGGTGCGTCCTTCGAACGCATCCACCACCAGCGGCTGCACCTGCAGCACCTGGTCCTCGAGCACGAGATGCGAGGGTTGCAGCGTCGCCTGCAGTTCGCCGCGCTTGAGCGTGCCCTGCAGGCGCGCGTCGCCGCCCTTGCCGGTGGCGCTGAGATCGAAGGCGAGCGGTTCGCCAGCCGCAGCCACCTCGCCTTCCGCCGGCGGGACCAGCAGCGACAGGTCCAGCGCCTGGGTCGCGGCCTTGAATTGCCAGGCGGGATCGGTGCGGCCGGTCAGCACCAGCGTCGCGCGCAGCGGTTCGGGCGCACGCCCGGCCAGCGCGACCTCCATCCTCGACAGGTCGCCGCGCGCGACCAGCCCGATGCTGGCCGGCGTGCGCCCGCGCGGCGCCGGCAGCACCGCGGTCGCGGTGAGGTCGGCGCGGTAGTCGTTGCGCGGCAGGTAATCGCCGTCGATGCGGAAATCGCCGCGGTCGCTGTTCACCGCGAGCTGGCGCGCACGCAGTTCGCCGTTGGCGATTTCCAGCTCGCCGCGGATGCGGCGCAGCGCGATCACCGGCTGCTGCAGCTGGGTGATGCGCAGATCGTCCACGGCGATGCGGTCGGCCTGGATCGCCAGCGGCATTTCGATCTGCGGCAGCGATCCCGGCCAGCTCGGTAGCTCGAACGGCTCGTCGCTCTTGCCGAGGTTGAGCGTGGCGTTGCGCACTTCCAGCGCGTCCAGGCGCAGCTTGCGCCCGAGCAGCGGGCGGATGTCCGGGTCCAGGTACACGCGCTCGGCGGCGAAGTGGATGTCCTGGTAGCGGAAATCGACGTTGCGCAGCGTCAGCGGGCCGGCCAGCGGGCCTTCCGCCTCGCCCCAGGTGAAGGTGGCCCCGGCCGGCAGCCGCGCCACCACCTGCGCCAGCAACACGTCGCGGCCGGCCACGGTCTGCAGCAGCCAGTACAACGCGACCAGCAGCAACAGCACGAGCCCGAGCACGCCCAGGCCGGAACCGATCCAGAACCGGCGGCGGCGATAGAAGCGGGGACGCGGCGCGGGAGCGTTCTGGTTCACAGGTTCGCTCCGATGTTGATGTAGAGCTGGATCTGCGAATCGGGATCGTCCAGGCCGTGCCCGATGTCCACCCGCACCGGGCCGACCGGCGACTTGTAGCGCACGCCGACGCCGACGCCGGTGTGCCAGTCGGGCGTATCGTCGAACGCGCTGCCGCTGTCGACGAACACCGCCATGCCGAGCGGGCCGCCCTTGAAGTAGTGCTCGTACTCCGCGCTCATCGTCAACAGCTGCTTGGCGCCGAGCGCGAACCGGTCCGGCCTGGGCGTGCGCGGGCCGACCTCGCGATAGGCGTAGCCGCGAATGCTGTCGTCGCCGCCGGCGAAGAAGCGCAGGCTCGGCGGCATGGAGACCAGGTCGTTGGTCCAGGTGCTGCCGGCCTCGCCGCGCAGGATCATGCGCCCGTCCGCGCCGGCCGGCAGGAACCAGCGCAGCTTGCCGTAGGCCTGCACGAAGCTGGTGTCCGACCCGGCGCCTTCCACGCCCCCGCGCAGCTGCATCGTCGCGGCGATGCCGTTGCGCGGGAACGTGCGGTCGTCGACGTTGGTGTAGTTCGCTTCCAGTTGCGGGTACACCAGCGTGGAGTACTGGTAGGCCAGCGGCCGGTCCCGGTCTCCGTCGTCGGTGTAGTAGCCCCAGCGCTCGCGCAGCGCGTTGATCGAGGCGATCGCGGTCCAGTGCTCGTTGATCTGGCCGCTGCGCGCGGCGCTGAGCTTGATGTTGCGCAGGTCGATGTAGTCGGTCTGCTCGTCGTACACGCGCGCGCCGAACGCGTACCAGCCGTCCAGCCAGCCGAACGCGGGGATGCGGTAGGTGGTGCCCAGCGACTTGCGCTTCTGCGCGTAGTCCAGCTGCGTGTCCATCTTGTGGCCGCGCGAGTTGATGTAGCGCCGCTCGACGCCGCCCCGCACGCCGGGGCCGCTCTCGCTGCCGTAGCTGAGGCCGGCCGTGTAGATGGTGCGCTTGGCGCGGGTGAGCTTGACGTCCACCGGCACGCGGCCCTGGTCGTCGGCCTCCTCAGGCTTGGGCTGGATGTCGATGCTGCTGAAGTAGTCGAGCTTGGTCAGCGACTCGCGCAGGCGGTCGAGCTTGCCCTCGTGGTAGTAGCTGCCTTCGTCCCAGTACACCAGCGGGTCGAACAGGCCTTTCTCGAAGTAGTCGTAGTCGAAGCGCACCGGCCCCATGTCGTAGCGGCGGCCGCTGTCCCAGGCCAGGTCGATATCGGCGGCGTGTTCGGCGCGGGTGACCTCGACCCGGCGCCGGGTGAAATCGGCATCGAAGTAGCCGCGCTCGGCCAGGCGGCGGGTGATGCGGACCTTGCTGGCCTCGTAGTCCGGGTGGTTGAACACCTCGCCGGGTTTGGGCTGGAACCCTTCCAGGTCGCGCCTGATGTACTGGTCGTCCTCGGCCCAGCCCGCCATCTCGATGCGCGAGTCGCGCACCCGCGTCGGCTCGCCCTTGTCGACGGTGATCACCACCGTGAGGTGGTCGTCCTGGCGCGGCGCCTGGATGTCGATGTTCGGCGTGTAGTAGCCGAATGGCTCCAGCGCGGTACGGGTCTGCGCCTCGGCCTGGCTGAGCAGGTATTCCAGCCGGGATTCGCCCTGCACCTTGCCGATCGCCTCGTACAGCGACAGCGAGACTTCGATGTTCTCGATCATCGCCGCGTCGTCGTCCTTGTCCAGGCCCTTGATCTGTACCTTGTCGATGGTGCCGCGGGCATGGGCCATGCCGGCGCAGCACAGGGCGGACAGGAGGACGAGGACCTGGGGATTCAATCGCATGCAACGAGGATATCCGGATGTGCCGCCACTGGCTGTTAATGCGGTGTCGAGGATGTCGGGACTTGCAAGGACGGCTCCCCCTCTTCCTGCGGGGCGAAGGCGTGTTGCTTGCGAGCCGCCGGCGCGCGAAGCGAGGTGCCTGTGGCAAGGAGGAGCTTATCCCTTCTCCCTTCGGGAGAAGGTGGCGCGGAGCGCCGGATGAGGGTACGGGCGAAGCCGCGCCGCAAGGACTCGGCAGCCATCGCATCGAGGAACGCGCCACCGCGGGGGAGCCTGCGGCTTCGTCCTCGCACCCTCACCCCCGATCCCCGCTCCGCGCCCGGGCCCACGCCAGCGGCGTGGGCGCTCAAGGACACGCGCCAGCGGCGCGCAAGCCGTGCCTTTCGCCCCGATGGGAAGGGGCTTCAAAGCGCGGGCTTCAGGGCGCTCAGTTCGACAGGTGCTCGATCGCGGCGACGCTGCCGAGGCGGTCGCCGAGCTTCTTCAGCAAGGCGAGGCGATTGGCGCGCAGCTTCGGGTCCTCGGCGTTGACCATCACCCCGTCGAAGAACGCATCGACCTGCGGGCGCAGCCGCGCCAACCGCGCCAGCGCGGCGACGTAGTCCTTGTGGTGCAGGCTGGCGCCGGTGTCGCCGATCGCCGCCTCCACCGCCTCGGCCAGGGCCTCCTCGGCCGACTCGGCCAGCAGCGCGCGATCGATGTCGCCCGGTATCTCCACCTCGCCCTCGGCCTTGCGCAGGATGTTGCGGATGCGCTTGTTGGCCGCGGCCAGCGCCTCGGCTTCCGGCAGCTGCGCGAAGGTGCCGATCGCGTCGATGCGGCGGTCGAAGTCGTACAGCGAATGCGGCTTCAGTTCGGCCACCGCGTTGAAGTGCGTGGCCGGTACGCCCTTGTCGGCGTAGTAGCCCTTGAGGCGATCCAGGACGAAGTCGTAGATCTCGGCGGCGTCGGCCTGCACCTTGCGGCCGGCGAGCGCGGTGTTGGCCGAAGACAGCAGCGCCTTCAGGTCCAGGTCGAACCCGCTCTCGATGATCGTCCGCGCCAGGCCCAATGCATTGCGCCGCAGCGCGAACGGGTCCTTGTTGCCGGTCGGCTTCAGGCCTGCGGCGAAACCGCCGGCCAGGGTGTCCAGGCGCTCGGCGATCGCCAGCACCTTGCCCACCGGCGAGAGCGCGATGTCGTCGCCGGCGAAGCGCGGCTGGTAGGCCTCGTCGATCGCCAGCGCGACCTCGGGCGGCTCGCCCGCCGCCAGCGCGTAATGGCGCCCGGCGATGCCCTGCAGTTCCGGGAACTCGCCGACCATGCGCGACTGCAGGTCGTTCTTGGCCAGTTCCGCGGCACGGCGCGCCAGCTGCGGATCGACCCCGACCTGCGCCGCGATCGCCTCGGCCAGCGCGGCCACGCGCGCGACCTTGTCGGCCACGCTGCCGAGCTTGGCCTGGTAGGTCACGCTTCCCAGGCCCTCGCCCATCGCCGCCAGGCCCTGCTTGAGGTCCTCGTCGAAGAAGAACTTGGCGTCGGAGAAGCGCGGGCGGATCACGCGCTCGTAGCCCTTGGCGACCTCGGCCACGTCCTTGGACTCGATGTTGGCGATGCCGATGAACTTCTCGGTCAGCTTGCCGCCCTCGTCCAGCACGGGGAAGAACTTCTGGTTGATCTCCATCGTCTCGATCAGCGCTTCCTGCGGCACCGCCAGGAACTCGCGCTCGAAGCTGCACAGCACCGCCGACGGCCATTCGACCAGGTTCACCACCTGCTCCAGGTTGTCGTCGGTGATGCGCGCGTTGCCGCCGGCCTGCCTGGCCGCGGCCTGCACCTCGGCGACGATGCGCGCGCGGCGCGCGTCCGGGTCGACCAGCACGCGCGCGGCTTCCAGCGCGGCGACGTAGTCCTGCGGCGCGGCCAGCGGCACCGCCGCGTCGTGCATGAAGCGGTGGCCCCGGCTGGCACGGCCGGCGCTCACGCCCAGCACGTCGGCGGGCACCACGTCCTGGCCGAGCAGCAGCACCAGCCAGTGCACCGGGCGCGCGAACGCGTAGTCGTGGCCGCCCCAGCGCATCGGCTTGGGGATCGGCATCGCCGCGATCGCCTCGCGCAGGATCTCCGGCAGCAGCTCGGCGGTGCGCGCGCCCGGCTTCACCGAACGGTGCACAAAGCGCTCGCCCTTGGCGTCGCGGGTGCGTTCGAGCTGGTCCCAGGCGACGCCGGCCTTGGCGGCGAAGCCTTCCAGCGCCTTGGTCGGCGCGCCGTCGGCGCCGAGCGCGATGTTGAGGTACGGGCCGAGCACTTCCGAGCGCTGCTCGGGCTGCTCGGTGGCCACGCCCGGCAGCAGCACCGCCAGCCGGCGCGGCGTGGACAGCGGCTTGGCGTCGCCGCGCTCGTAGGCGATGCCGCGCTTGTCCAGCCCGGCGATCACGCCATCGAAGAACGCCTGCGCCAGACCAGGCAGCGCCTTGACCGGCAGTTCCTCGGTGCCGAGTTCGATGAGGAGGGACTGCATCATGGGGACGTGACCTGTGTTGCGGAACCGGAAGTGGGAGTGGGGGCGTCGAACGGAATGTAGTGCTGGCGGAACACCGGCAGCGCCTCGCAGCGGTCGACGTGCGCGCGCAGCGCCGGCCAGGGCGCGAGGTCCAGCGGCAGCGCTTCGCGCAGGTGGGTGGTGAAGCAGGCCACGGCGATGTCGGCGTGGCCCATCGCGTCGCCGACCAGCCAGGCGTGGCCGGCGCGCGCGGCGCAGGCCTTGTCGAGTTCGCGCAAGGCGCCCTCGACCTGGGTGCGGCAGCGCGACAGCCACAGTTCGCTGTGCGTTTCGGCCGGGCGGAAGACGCGCTCGAGCACGATCAGCACCGCCTTGTCGATGGCGCCGATGCCCAGCGCGATCAGGCGCTGCGCGTCGCGGCGGGCGATCCCGGTCGCGGCCATCAGCGCGCGCTCCGGGCCGACCCGGTCGTCGAGGTAGTCCAGCATCGCCGCGGACTCGGTCAGCACCTCGCCGTCGTCCAGCACCAGGGTCGGCGCGCGGCCCAGCGGGTTGTACTGGCGGATGCGGTCGAAGTCCTTGCCGACCGACCAGGCGCGATGCTCGAACGGCAGCCCGTACAGCGCCATGGCGATGGCCACCCTCCGCACGTAGGAGGAGTCGTACATGCCGATCAGGATCATGCGGTCTCCGGCGCGCGCGCCTTCAGCCCGGGAAAGCCCAGCTTCTCGCGCTGCGCGTGATAGGCCTGCGCCACCGCCTGCGCCAGCGCGCGCACCCGCAGGATGTAGCGCTGGCGCTCGGTGACGGAGATCGCGCGGCGCGCATCGAGCAGGTTGAAGGTGTGGCTGGCCTTCATCACCTGCTCGTACGCGGGCAGCGGCAGGTTGGCCTCGACCAGCTTGCCGGCCTCGCGCTCGCAGGCGTCGAAGCGGTGGAACAGCTCGGCCACGTCGGCATGCTCGAAGTTGTAGGCGCTCTGCTCCACCTCGTTCTGGTGGTAGACATCGCCGTAGGTCACCGGCGTGCCGTCCGGGCCGTAGGTCCAGATCAGGTCGTAGACGTTGTCGCAGTTCTGCAGGTACATGCAGAGCCGCTCCAGGCCGTAGGTGATCTCGCCCAGCACCGGTTTGCACTCCAGGCCGCCGGCCTGCTGGAAGTAGGTGAACTGGGTGACCTCCATGCCGTTGAGCCAGACCTCCCAGCCCAGGCCCCAGGCGCCGAGCGTCGGCGATTCCCAGTTGTCCTCGACGAAGCGCAGGTCGTGCACCAGCGGGTCGATGCCCAGCGCCTTCAGCGAGCCCAGGTACAGTTCCTGGATGTCGTCCGGGTTGGGCTTCATCGCCACCTGGTACTGGTAGTAGCGCTGCAGGCGGTTGGGGTTCTCGCCGTAGCGGCCGTCGGTGGGACGGCGCGAGGGCTGCACGTAGGCCGCGTTCCACGGCTCGGGACCGAGCGCGCGCAGGAAGGTGGCGGGATGGAAGGTGCCGGCACCCACTTCCAGATCCAGCGGCTGGATCAGCACGCAGCCCTGTTCGGCCCAGTACTGGTTGAGGGTCTGGATCAGGCCCTGGAAGGTGATCGGAACGGACCGGGTTTCGGACATGCTGCAGAGGCCGGCGGATTGAGGGGTGCGCTAGTATAGCGGCCGACCTGCGGGCCTCTCCGCACCGGGGATACAGTCGATGGAACAGCGCCAGCCCGCCGCCGCCCGGTCGGTGCTCGCCGCCGCGACCCTGCCGCGCGGCCGGCTGGCGTTCGAGCGCGTGGTCGCCGCGCTGCTGGCCGACGACATGGTCGACCCGGCCGACCGCGAGCGCATCCAGTTCTCCGCCTCCGGCGCGCGCAACGCCAGCGAGGTGCACCCGCTGGTGCTGCTGGCCAACCTCAAGCTCAGGGCCGGCCAGCCGCCGGCCGGCGAACTGGGCCTGGAACGGCTGACCGAATGGCTCGCCACCCGCACCGGCATGCGCTACCTGCGCATCGACCCGACCCGGGTCGACGTGCATGCGGTGGCCGGCGTGGTCTCGCACGCCTACGCGCGCCGCCACCGCATCCTGCCGCTGGCGGTCGAGCCCGAGCGCGTGCTGGTCGCCACCAGCGAGCCGCTGGCGCTGGACTGGCTCGCCGACGTGCAGCACCTCACCCGCCGCCGGATCGACCTGGTGCTGGTCAATCCGCTCGACCTGCACCGCTACACGATGGAGTTCTTCGGCGTGACCCAGTCGGTGCGCGGCGCGCGCAACGACGTGCGCGGCTCCGAGTCCTCCAGCGGCCTGCCCAGCTTCGAGCAGCTGGTCGAGCTGGGCCGCGCCGGCGACGTCACCGCCGACGACCAGCACGTGGTGCACATCGTCGACTGGCTGCTGCAGTACGCCTACGAGCAGCGCGCCAGCGACATCCACCTGGAGCCGCGCCGCGACATGGGGCGGATGCGCTTCCGCATCGACGGCGTGCTGCACAAGGTGTTCGAGGTGCCGCCGAACGTGATGACCGCGGTGGTCAGCCGGATCAAGGTGCTCGGGCGCATGGACCTGGGCGAGCGCCGGCGCCCGCAGGACGGCCGCATCAAGACCCGCTCGCCCGGCGGGCGCGAGGTCGAGATGCGCCTGTCGACGATGCCGACCGCGTTCGGCGAGAAGTGCGTGATGCGCATCTTCGACCCGGATGCGGCGTTCAAGGACATCGAGCAGCTCGGTTTCAGCCCCGACGAGGCGGCCGGCTGGAACGCGCTGGTGAACCGCCCGCACGGCATCGTGCTGGTCACCGGCCCGACCGGCTCGGGCAAGACCACCACGCTGTACTCCACGCTCAAGCGGCTGGCCACCCCGGACGTGAACGTGTGCACGGTCGAGGACCCGATCGAGATGATCTCGCCGGAGTTCAACCAGATGCAGGTCCAGCACAACATCGACCTGGACTTCGCCGCCGGCGTGCGCACCCTGCTGCGGCAGGACCCGGACATCATCATGATCGGCGAGATCCGCGACCTGGAGACCGCGCAGATGGCGGTGCAGGCCTCGCTGACCGGGCACCTGGTGCTCTCGACACTGCATACCAACGACGCCCCCTCGGCGATCACCCGCCTGCTCGACCTGGGCGTGCCGCACTACCTAGTCGCCTCCACCCTCAACGGCGTGCTGGCGCAGCGCCTGGTGCGCACGCTGTGCCCGCACTGCAAGCGCCCGCACGCACTGGACGACGCCGACTGGGCGGCGCTGCGCGAGCCGGGCGAGGCGTTGCCGGCACGGGTGACGACCTACGCGCCGGCCGGCTGTCTGGAATGCCGGCGCACCGGCTACCTCGGCCGGGTCGGCCTGTACGAGCTGCTGCCGGTCACGCCCGCCCTGCGCGCGCTGATCCGCGCCGACATGGACCTGGCCAGCTTCAGCCGCGCCGCCCGCGGCGAAGGCCTGCGCACCCTGCGCCGCACCGGCCTGGAGAAGGTCGCCGAAGGCCTGACCACCATCGAGGAAGTGCTGTCGGTGCTGCCGCCGACGGAGTAGTCCCGGCGGCGTTCGCCCTGGAGGGCCCCGCCATCCCCCGACCGACGGCAGGCCGCCACGAAGCCGCGAGCACAACGATTCCAGCGGAAACGGTTGAAGCCGGTCGCTGCGGACGCTCTAATCGACCGGAGCAAGCCGTTCCCCCACCCAGCGTCGATGATCCAACTCCCCTTCCTGATCCTCGAGACCGGCCAGCCCGTGCGGTCGCTGAAGCGCTATGGACGCTTCCCGCACTGGATCCGCGTCGCCGCGGGGCTGGCCGAACGCGACACCGTGGTGGTCGACGTCGAATCCGGCGCGGCGCTCCCGGACCGCGGTCGCTTCGCCGGGGTCATCGTCAGCGGCTCGGCCGCCTTCGTCACCGACCGCGCCGACTGGAGCGAGCGGTCCGCCGACTGGCTGCGCGAGGCCGCGCACGCCGGCATGCCGCTGTTCGGCATCTGCTATGGCCACCAGCTGCTGGCGCACGCCCTGGGCGGCCAGGTCGACTACAACCCGGCCGGGCGCGAATCGGGCACGATCGAGCTGGAACTGCACCCGCCGGCGGCCGAGGACCCGCTGTTCGCCGGCCTGCCGCTGCGCTTCCCCGCGCACGCGACCCACCTGCAGACGGTGCTGCGCGCGCCGGCCGGCGCCGTGGTGCTGGCGCGCTCGACGCAGGACCAGTGCCATGCCTTCCGCTGGGGCGAACGGACCTGGGGCGTGCAGTTCCACCCCGAATTCGCCACCCATCACATCCGCGGCTACGTCAACGCCCGCGCCGACTGCCTGGCCCGGCACGGCCGCTGCGCCCGCACCATCGCCCGCGAGGTCACCGCCGCGCCCCTGGCGCGCAAGCTGCTGCGGCGCTTCGTGCAGCATGCGCGCGGCCTTCGCCCGGCCGCCGGCGCCGGCGGATAGGGGCACCTGCCCGCGGATGTGCGGGCCGTTGCGAGGGACGCACGAAAAGCGGCGATAATCCGCAGGCGCCGGAGCCTCCGGCGCGATCCCCCACCCGGAATATCCATGAGAGAGATCCACAAGGTGCCGGCGTCCTCCGGCGCGGAATGGTTGTTGACCGGCTTCTCGCTGCTGCGGCGCGCGCCGCTGGCGCTGGGCTCGCTGGGCGTGACCTGGGGCCTGATCGCCTCGCTGGCCTTGCTGCTGGCCGGGCTGGTGCCGGCGCTGGGCACCGCGGTGCAGTTCCTGCTGGTGCTGGCCGGCCCGCTGTTCATGGGCGGGCTGCTGTGGGCGGTCCGCGAGGTCGACCAGGGCCGCCCGGCCAAGCCCTCGCACC
This sequence comes from Pseudomonas sp. Hp2, assembly GCF_006386585.1. Taxonomy (NCBI): domain Bacteria; kingdom Pseudomonadati; phylum Pseudomonadota; class Gammaproteobacteria; order Pseudomonadales; family Pseudomonadaceae; genus Pseudomonas; species Pseudomonas sp. Hp2. The sequence goes on along the minus strand of NZ_VAHJ01000008.1, from coordinate 27,784 downwards.
TGCTGCACGGACTGCAGGACGGGCGTGCGCCGCACCTGCTGGTGGCGCTGTTGCCGCAGATCATCGCCGGCCTGCTGCTCGGCATCGCGCTGCTGGTGCTGATCGGCACCAAGGGACTGCAGCAGCTGTCGGACGTGATGGTCCAGCTCAACGCGATCAGCGCCTCGGGCGCGCAGCCCGACCCGGGCGAGATCGAGGCGCTGGCGGCCACGCTGCCGGCCGGGCGCATCCTGTTGTGGCTGCTGCTGGTGCTGGCGACCTTCGCCGCGCTGACGCTGGCGCTGTTCGTGATGCCGCCGCAGGTGATGTTCGACCAGAGCGGCGGCTGGAAGGCGCTGCGCAACAGCCTGCGCGCCAGCATCCACAACCTGCCGGCGATGCTGGTGTTCTTCGTGCTCGCCTTCATCGCGCTGTTCGCGATCTACTTCGCGGTGATGATCGTGGCGCTGGTGATCGGCCTGGTCGCGGGCCAGGGCGCGGCGATGTGGGTCGCGCAGCTGCTGCTGATGGGCGTGCTGATGCCGGTGTTCGCCGGCGCGGTCTATGCGGCCTGGAAGCAGATGTTCACGCCCCCGGGCAGCGGCCCCGCAGGCACGGGCACGCCCCCGCCCGGCAACGTCTTCGCGGCCTGATCCGTCCGCTGCCGCGCGGGGCCGCATCCCGCGCAGATCCCAGGCGATGTGCCCGCGCCCGCCCTCCGGCGGGCGCATTCGCATGGGCGTTCCGGTGGAAAAAAATGCAAGTTCGCCATGCTGGCGCCCTTGGCTCCCGCAGCCAGATTTTGCATTAGAAAACCATATACATAACGGCGAATATTTCATTGGTATTGCATAGCTTCGTCGCCTAGCCTCGTTTTTGTGCCGGCGGTCGCAATGTCGGCGGTCCCACCGGATGTCACCGCGGGACTGCCGTGACACGTGGGACATGGCGTTTGCAGCAACCGGCCGACCACGCCGGACCATCTCTGACATCCCGGCGGAGCCATGCCTGCGGGCGATACCGCGTCGGCAAGGGGCGGCCGCTGAACGATCCATCGGTAACTTTGTCCTGGGAGGGAACAAACGATGCCGTTGCAACCCGAGCGCCGTCCGCACGAGCTGCGGGCACGCCCCGCTTTTGCCCGCGAACTGCGCCTCTCCGTATTGGCCCTGGCCCTGACTGCCTGTTTCGGCGCCCGAGCGCAGGCGCAGGCGCCGCCCCCGTCCACCCCGCAGGCGGCTTCCGGCGAGCAGCCGGTGACGCTCGACGGCGTCGTGGTCACCGGCCAGCGCGCCGCTCTGGACAAGGCGGTATCGGTCAAGCAACTGGAAGACCACGTGGTCGAGGTGATCTCGGCCGACAACATGGGCCAGATGCCCAATGTCACCGTGGCCGAAGCGCTGGCTCGTCTGCCGGGCGTGACAGCCACGCTCGATCGCGGCAACGCCAGTCTGGCGACCGTGCGCGGCCTCGGCCCGCGCATGACGATGGGCACGGTCAATGGCCGCGAGATCGCCTCGTCCGAGCCGGACCGCGCAGTGCGCTGGGAGGTGTTCCCGACCGAGATCGTCTCCACCGTCAAGGTCTACAAGACGCCATCGGCCGACCTGATCGCCGGCGGCATTGCCGCCACCGTGGACATTTCCACGATCGCACCGCTGGACTACACCGGCCCGCAGTTCGTGGGCACCGCCGGGCCGGTGTTCTACGACCAGGGCAAGGACGTGGACGGCTACAGCCCGTGGGGCAGCCGCTTCGGCGCCAGTTGGGTGCACAAGTTCAACGACAACCTCGCCATCGCCATCGGCGCCACCTACCAGAAGCAGAAGAACGCCAATGCGTTGATCGGTAGCTGGGGCTACACCGACGACACCAGCGCGATGGACGTGGATGGCGACGGCGTCAAGGACTACACACCCTGGGGCGCAGCCGACCAGCTCAAGCTGATCGACCAGACCCGCACCGGTGCTACTGCCACGCTGCAGTGGCGCAGCGGCAACTTCGAACTCAAGGCCGACGCACTGTACTCACGGGTGCGCATCGACGAGGACCAGATGCAGACCTGGTTCCGCAACTGGGACTACAGCATCTGGTCGTGGTGGAACCCGTATGCCCAGCCCGGCTCGTCCGTGCGCATGATCGACCACAACGTGGTCGGCGGCACCCTGATCAATTCCCAGTGGGGTACTCCGCTGGAAATGGACCAGGTGATCGCCAAGTACAACGAGGTCAAGACGCTGACGGCCGGTGGCCTCAACGGCAAATGGACCGGCGAGGTGTGGACGGTCGAGGCCGACCTGTCGGCCTCGCAGGCCAAGCGCGACAATAGTTGGCGTTCGGTCTCGTTCGGCCTGAATCCCGACAGCATCTCCTGGGACTTCGGCCCCGGCCACGCACCGTGGATCTCGGCGAGCTCGTCCGCGCCGACCTGGGGCGTGTCCGGCAGCAACGAGCCGCAATCGCTGCGCGACCGCATCGGCGCCTTCGCCATCGACGCTACCCGCCAGCTGGAAGGCCCGGTCAACCAGATCCAGTTCGGCGCGCGTGCTTCGGACCGGGTCAAGCAGAACCGCCATTATCTGGCCGACTACTCGGGCTTCGACCAGCCGATCTCCGCCTACGACGGGCTGATCCGCGAATCCAGCATCCCCGGCCTGAACGTGCCGCCGGTCTATTCGGGCAACCTCAACGCAGTCGCCGATCTCGCCTTCGGCGGTTACGATCCGTCGGCACTGAACGAGCAGATGCTCGACCACTGGAAGGTGCAGGAAAAGGTGCAGGAAGCCTTCGCCAAGGCCAGCTTCAGCAGCACCTGGTTCGGCATCGACGTCACCGGCAACGCTGGCGTGCGCGTGGTCAACACCCGCACCACCAGCACCGGCTACGACACGCTGGACGGCAGCACCTATTCGCCCAGCCGCGCCAGCAACCGCTATACCGACGTGCTGCCGAGCGCCACGCTGAACTTTCTGATCGCCGACGACAAGATCCTGCGCCTGTCGGCGGCCAAGGTCGTGGCCCGGCCGCCGCTGGACGAGCTGCGCACCGGGCGCCAGCTCGACAATCCGGCCACGGTCAGCGGCCAGCTGACCGGCAGCGGCGGCAACCCGAAGCTGGATCCGTTCCGCGCCAAGCAGCTCGACCTGTCCTACGAGTGGTACTTCCGCAAGGAGGCGCTGGCGGCACTGGCCGTGTATCGCAAATGGGTGGATTCGAGCATCGGCTACAAGACCGCGCACGAAACCATCAACCGCCACGACTACCTGATCAGCGGCCCGTTCAACGGCGGCGGCGGCCACATCAACGGCGTGGAGCTGACTTTCCAGACGCCGTTCTGGTTCATCCCGCACATGGAGAACTTCGGCATCTATTCGAACTTCTCCTATGTCGATTCCGACCTCAAGGAGTTCGCGCCGGCCAACAACCCGCTGCCGTTGAGCGGCCTGGCCCGCAAGAGCGGCACCGCCGACCTGTGGTACAGCAACGGCAAGGTGGAGGCGCGCGTGGGCTACAGCTACCACAGCCCCTACACCACCGTGTATGGCTGGAACGCGGCGCGCCTGGTCCGCCTGGACAGCATGGGCACCTGGGACGCGAGCGTGGGCTGGCAGATCAACGACCACTGGGGCGTGAAGCTGCAGGTCAGCAATCTCACCAACGAGTCCATGCGTGCCTACACCGACAACCTACCGTACCGGCTGGCGAACATGGACGACGGCGGCTACCAGCTGTTCGGACGGCGGTTCGCGCTGGAAGCGACGTTCAAGTTCTGAGTGTCGCCGTGCGAGGAGCGATATCCATGGCAACTCCGATGACAGGATGGCGGCGCGCCTTCCTGCTGACCGCAGTGCTGGCCGCGTTGCCGGCCTGGGCCGCCGAGCCCGCCAAGCCGCTCTATTTCGGCGCCGACCTGTCCTACGTCAACGAGATGGAAGACTGCGGCGTGCGCTATCGCGAGAACGGCGTCGAGAAGGACCCGTTCGTGGTCTTCAAGGAGCACGGCACGAATCTGGTACGGGTGCGCCTGTGGAACGACGCGCGCTGGACTAATTACAGCGATCTGACCGACGTCAAGAAAACCATCCGTCGCGCACGCGAACAGGGCATGCAGGTGCTGCTGGATTTCCACTACTCCGACGATTGGGCCGACGGCGACAAGCAGCTCATCCCCAAGGCCTGGGCCGACATCGACAACGTGGATGATCTGGCGCGCACGCTCTACAACTTCACCTACGACACGCTGGCAGCGCTGGATCGATCAGGATTGATGCCGGAACTGGTGCAGGTCGGCAACGAAACCAATCCGGAACTGATGTCGCGCGTGCCGTGGAACAAGAAGAGCCCGATCGACTGGACCCGCAACGCCAAGCTGTTCAACGCCGGCATCAAGGCGGTGCGCGATGCCGGCGCGCGCGCGAAGATCCAGCCAAAGGTGATGCTGCACATCGCCCAGCCCGAACATGTCGAGCCGTGGTTCGCCGATGCCGCCAAGGCCGGCGTGACCGATTTCGACGTGATCGGCATCAGTTATTACCGCAAGTGGTCCACCGAATCGATGCCGGAACTGGGCGCAACGATCAAGCGCCTGCGCGGGCGCTACCCTGCCGACGTGATGGTGGTGGAGACCGCGTATCCATGGACGCTGGAATCGGGCGACGAGTTGCACAATCTGCTGGGTGAGGACTCGCTGATCGCCGGTTATCCGGCCACGCCGGAAGGCCAGCGCCGCTACATGATCGATCTCACTCAGCTGGTCGTGGACAACGGTGGCAACGGCGTCGTGTATTGGGAACCGGCCTGGACCAGCAACCGCTGCAAGACCCGCTGGGGCACAGGCTCGTCGTGGGAGAACGCGAGTTTCTTCGACTTCCGCAATGGCAACGAACTGCTGCCCGGGATCGACTTCGCCCAGCATGACTACCTCCGGCGCGAACCGCGCTGAGCAGCGCTGCCCCTGGCCACTGTGGGAGGGGCTTCGGCCCCGATGGGCCTTTGCGGAAAAGCGTCGGGGCTGCAGCCCATCCCGCAGCCACTCCCGCTCGGGCAGGCGATACAGATTAAGGAGTCTCCATGACTGAACTCAGCCGACGTGAACTTCTCCGGGCGATGCTTGCCAGTGGCGTAAGCGCATCCATGCCCATCGCGGGCATCGGACTGGGCGCGGCATCGGCCGCCAGTGCGGCGCCACCTTCGCGCACACCCGCACGCCTTGGTGCCACCAGCGCCAGCGCGCGCGAGCGCCTGCTGTTCGACTTCGGCTGGCGCTTCCATCTGGGACACGCAAACGACCCGGCACGCGACTTCAATTTCGGCACGTTCCAGCGCACCTACGCCAAGGCCGGTGAGAAGACCGCCGACGCGGCGATGCTGGAGTTCGACGACAGCAGCTGGCGTCTGCTCGACCTGCCGCACGACTGGGCAGTGGAGCTGCCGTTCCAGCCCGATCCGGCCTCGGCCGGCATCAACGGCGAAGACCCGGCCGCCGCGCACGGCTACAAACCGCTGGGCCGCACCTTTCCCGAGACCAGCATCGGCTGGTACCGGCGCATCTTCGAGGTCGCCGCATCCGACCTGGGCAAGCGCATCCACCTGGAATTCGACGGCGTGTTCCGCGACTGCACCGTGTTCTGCAACGGCCACATCGTCGCGCACCACGCCAGCGGCTACACCGGCTTCGAGGTCGACCTGAGCGACGTGCTCGACTACGGTGCGCGCAACGTCATCGCCGTACGCGTGGATGCCACGCTCGGCGAAGGCTGGTTCTACGAAGGCGCCGGCATCTACCGGCATGTCTGGTTGCGCCGGACCGATCCGCTGCACGTGCCCACCGACGGTGTGTTCGTGCGTAGCGAAGTGCGCGATGGTCGCGCCATCGCCCAGGTTGTCAGCGAGATCCGCAACGACGGTATCGAGCCGATCGAATGCACACTCGTCTCACGCGCGATCGCCCCGGATGGTCGCGAGATCATTCTTCAGGCCGCACAACCTCTCACGGTGCGCCCCGGTGAGACACGCAACGTCGAGCAGGCGCTCGTGCTCGGCGCACCCGCGCTATGGTCGTTGCAGACACCGCAGCGCTACCGGCTGATCACCGAACTGCATGCCGGCGAAATTTGTTGCGATGCGGTCGATACCCTGTTCGGCATTCGCAGTATTAACTTCGACCCGCAGCGCGGTTTTCTGCTCAACGGTGAGCCGGTCAAGCTGCAAGGCACCTGCAATCATCAGGACCATGCCGGCGTCGGCACCGCGATCCCCGATCGCCTGCAGGAATGGCGCATCGAGCAACTCAGGACGATGGGCTGCAATGCCTATCGCAGTGCGCACAACCCCGCCACGCCGGAGCTGCTGGAAATCTGCGATCGGCTGGGCGTGTTGGTGATCGAGGAAACCCGGCGCATGTCATCGGACAGCGAAGCGCTGCACGAACTCGAATCGATGATCCGGCGCAGCCGCAATCATCCATCGGTGATCGCATGGTCGCTGGGCAACGAAGAGCCGCAGATGGTCACCGAACGCGGCGCGCGCATCGTCGGCAGCATGAAGCGGCTGGCACACCGGCTCGACCCGACCCGGCCCAGCACCTTCGCCATGGACAAAGGCTGGGACCAGGGTGTGGGCAAGGTCGTGGACGTGGTCGGCTTCAACTACCGCACCAACCAGATGGACGAGTTCCACGCGCAGTTCCCCGGCATTCCGGTGTACGGCAGCGAGACCGCCAGCGCGGTATCGGTACGCGGCGAATATCTCAACGACGACGCGTGCGGCTACACCAGCGCCTACGACGTGAACTACCCGTGGTGGGCGTCCTCGTCCGAATCGTGGTGGGCCTTCGTTGCCGAGCGGCCCTGGGTGGCGGGTGGCTTCATCTGGACCGGCTTCGATTACCGCGGCGAACCCACGCCCTACAACCGCTGGCCCAACGTCGCCTCGCAATTCGGCGTGCTCGACAGCTGCGGTTTCCCCAAGGACAACTATTGGTACTACCGCGCGCAATGGACCCGCGAGCCGGTGCTGCACCTGTTCCCGCACTGGAACTGGGACGGCCTGCTGCCCGAGGTCGCCAACGGCCAGGTCGACGTGTGGTGCCATACCAACCTCGACGCAGTGGAACTGATCGTCAACGGCGTCAGCCAGGGCATGCAGCAGGTACCGCGCCACGGCCACGTCGAATGGCGCGTGCGCTACGCCCCCGGCGCGATCGAAGCGCGCGGCTATCGTGATGGTCGTGTCGTACAGACGCAGATCCGCCGGACCACCGGCGCGGCCGCTGGCATTCTTCTGCGTACCGATCGTCCCATGCTATCGGCCGATGCGGAGGATGTGAGCGTGGTGGCGGTGGAGATCGTCGATGCACAGGGCAATATCGTGCCGACTGCAGACAACGCCGTGCGCTTCGCAATGCAGGGACCGGGACATCTGCTTGGTGTCGGCAACGGCAATCCGACCAGTCACGAAGCTGACAAGGCTGACATTCGCCAGGCCTTCAACGGCCTGTGCATGGCGATCGTCCAGGCCACCCGCGACACCGGCACGATCACGCTACGGGCGACCTCGCCAGGGTTGAAGCCGGCGACGCTGCGAATTCCGGTACAGGCCACCCGGGCGCGGCCTTTTGTGGTTTGAGAACTGACCGACCCCAAGCTGCTCTCGGCACCCGGCGCCACCCACAAGATTCGCCATCCCCGCGAAGGCGGGGATCCAGGAAGTTCGTTGCTCACCGTGCAATGCCACTGGGTCCCGTCCCCGCGAGGCGGCAGTTGTGATTTTTCAGCGACTCCAAAGTAAATGCCGAGAACAACGAGGCCCGCCATCGCGGACCTCGTTGTTTCGTCCGTGCATGAAGGCACGTCAGTTGAAAGCATTCATCGCCTGCGTGAACTGGCCGCTGGCATTGACCGCGCCCATCGTATAGCCCTGCCACCCCGGATATGCCTGCGGCTCCCAGTAGAAAACGCCGAGGCCATTCGAGCCGAGCGCCTTGTTCTTGGCGATCAGGTCGACCAGCATCGAGTAGGACGTACTGGCCTGCTGCCAGTCCATGCCCACTTCGCTCACCATCACCGGCTTGCCATAGCGAGACACCATGTCCTGCATGTTCGTATTGATCTGACTGTTGCTCGTCTGCCAGGAATTCGCGGCCGGATAGTGCGACATGCCGATCACGTCCCACTTGCCGCCGGCGGCCTTGAACGCGTCGAAGAACCAGCGGAAGACCGCATTGTCATAACCATTGGCCAGATGCACGATCACCGGCGCGTTCGGATACACCGCCTTGGTCGCGTTGTAGCCACTGTTGATCAGATTGGCGATCGTGCTGAAGTTGTTGACCTTGCCATCCGGCCACAGCAGACCGCTGTTGATCTCGTTGCCCACCTGCACCCAGCTCACGGTGATGCCGTTTGACTTGAGGTAGTTCAGGATGCCGTAGGTGTGCGCGTACACGTCGTTGACCAGCGTCGAGCCCGTATGACTGGCCCACGCCGCCGGCTTGGTCTGCTGGCCCGGATCGGCCCAGGAGTCGCTGTAGTGAAAGTCGATCATGATGCGCATGCCTTGCGCAGCCGCGCGCTTGGCCTTGTAGAGCGTATCGGCGCCATCGCACCAGCCGCCGGACGGGTTTACCCACACGCGCAGACGCACCGCATTGACGCCGGTGTTCTTCAACAGTACGAAAGCATCCGTCTGCACGCCCGACGCATTACGGAACACGTAGCCATTCGATTCTTCCTCGCTAATCCAGCTCACGTCCGTGCCCTTGGCGAACTGCGCCATCGCCGAGCTGGCCTGGAATGCGAGCGGCAACGCCAACAACCAGGCGGCTTTTACCATCTTCGAAAAAAACATGAGAAATCCCTCCCGAGATTGATTTTGAACACAGCATCGATCGGGCCGGTCTGGCTACGCCGCTACGCGGCGCAGTCCGGTGGCCTGCACCTGGATTTCACGGATCGTTCGTTTGACGCATCCCATCGCGACTGCGCAAAGCCTCCACTCTCGCAGTACTTCCATGCACGAGAACCTGCCGCCTCCCAATGCACTTCTCATCCGGCCAGGGATCCTGCCAGGCAGGACATGGGGCGCATGCTCCGTTATGTCGCCCTCGCTACGAGGCGAGAGTAGGAATGCCCTCAATGCCGTACAAATGAATTGTTGGGTCAGAACTATGCGGTGCGGAAATACCCGCCCATATGCAGGTCCTCAGGCTGGGAATAGAGGTGCGGCGCAGAAGAATCCATACGAAGAATCCCGCGACATCCGGCTTCGCTCGTGCCCTCGTCCGCCCCTGCGGGCACCTTCCTCCGGAAGGGAGAAGACAGAGCGCCAATGCGTTCTTGCTCCAGGCAATTACGAGTATCGGGATCATCGTAGGAGCAGCGTGAGCCACGATGAGGCTTTGGCTAGGCGCTATCGCGGCTCGCGCCGCTTCCACAGCCCTCCATGCGTGCTGTTACTTGGCCCCCAGAGCGGACGAGAGCGCCGTTTTCGGCTGCGACAGGGCTCACCGGGAAAAAGCGAAGAACTCCTTCGCCCGGCGGGGCGGGCCTTCGCAATGCAATGGAAAGCACGAAGGCGGAGTGTGCTTTCCTTGGGTCTATCTTTGTGCAAACAAAGATAAAGTCACTCGCCAAGGGCGAAAGCTTTTGGCTTTATTACCACGGGATGATCAGCCGTTCGGCGGCTGAAAAGCGCTTCTCGCTTCTGCGGGAATGACGATAGAGAGATGGCTTGGGCTGACAGGCAACGAAAGACACGGGGTCCCCGCCTGCGCGGGGACGACGGTAGCGAGATGACGTACCCACCCCACCGTCACTCCCGCCGCACCAACCACCGCGAAGCCACGATGCCCAACTCGTAGAGCAGGCACATCGGGATCGCCAGCATCAACTGCGACACCACGTCGGGCGGCGTCAATATCGCCGCCAGCACGAAGATGCCCACGATCGCGTAACCGCGGCCCTGCCGCAGCTGCTCCGGCGTCACCCAGCCGAGCAGCACCAGGATCACCAGCGCCACCGGCAACTCGAAACTGCTGCCGAAGGCAAAGAAGATCACCAGCACGAAGTCCAGGTACGAACCGGCGTCCGGCGTGATCGCGATGACGTCCGGCTTGAACGTGGTCAGGAAATGGAACACCGCCGGCAGCACCAGGAAGTACGCGAACGCGCAGCCCACGTAGAACAGCAGCACCGCCGAGAACAGCAACGGCATCGCCAGCCGCTTCTCGCGCTGGTACAGGCCCGGCGCCACGAACGCCCACGCCTGGTACAGCAACCACGGCACCGCCAGGAACACCGCCAGGAAGAAGGTGAGCTTGAGCGGCGCGAAGAACGCGCCGGCCGGGTTCATCGCGATCATCGTCTGCCCGGCCGGCAGCTGCGACACCAGCGGGTGCGCCAGCCAGCCGTAGATCTTCTGGGTGAACGGCAACAGCGCGACCAGCACCACCGCCAGCCCGGCCAGGCCGCGCACCAGGCGCGCGCGCAATTCGATCAGGTGCTCGATCAGGCTGCTCTCGGCCTGCGCCTCGTCGTGCGAACTCAATGCGGCTTCTCCTGCGTGCCGGCCGGTGGCGGCGCGGCCTCTCCGGCCGGGATGCCCGCGTCCGGCTCCGCCGCCATCCCGGCGCCCGCCTCATCGGGCTTGCGCGCATCGGCGGTGCGGATGTCCACGTCGCGGTCGACCTCTTCCCGCAAGGCGCGGGTCTGCTCCTGGAGGTGCTGCTGGCCCTCGCGCAGCTGCTGCTCGGCCTCGCGCAGCGAATCCTGCACGTTGCGCAGGTTGCGCTTGAGTTCCTCGGCCTCCAGTTCGCGCTCCAGCTCCTGCTTCACCGACTCCCATTGCTGGCGCGCGCGGCGTACCCACAGCCCGGCGAAGCGCGCCGCCTTGGGCAAGCGCTCGGGGCCGAGCACGACCAACGCCACCACCGCGATCAGCAGCAGCTCGCCAAACCCGATGTCGAACACGGCGCCCGGCCTGGATCAGCGCGCGTCGCGATCGCGCTCGGCCTGCGACTCGCGGGACTGCTCGTGGCTGCGCGAATCGTCGCCGATCTGCCCGGCCGGCTTGTCCTCGTCGCGCATGCCCTTCTTGAATTCCTTGACTGCGTTGCCCAGGTCCTTGGCGCCGCTGGTCAGGCGCTTGGTGCCGAACACCAGCAGCACGATCACCAGCACGATCAGCCAGTGCCAGATGCTGAAACCGCCCATGATCCACTCGCCATTGCTTGAAATAGGGTGATCAGGATAGCGCACCCTGCGTTCCAGGGCGCGCGCGCCGGCTCAATTGTGGCCGTCGAGCGGCTCGGTGCGGATCTCGCCCTCGGACACCGGCTGGAAGCCCTGCTGCTGCGGGGCCGCCGGCGCCGGCTGAATCGGCGCCGTGGTCGCCTCGGCGGGCGGCGCGGTGGGCACCGAGGTGGTCACGCTCGGGGCCGGTTCAGGTGCACGGCGCGGCGCGGCGGCGGTGTCGGTGCCGCGCTTGCTGCGCGCCGCATAGGTCGCTTCCTCCAGGCGGTCGCGGAACGCCACCACGTCCGCCGACGGCGGCTCCGGTGTGCGGCCCTCGAAGATCATCCGCGGCGTGCTGCCGGTGCCGTAGACGTCGAGGTTGGCGGCGTTGTCGATCTGCAGCACCGCGCCATCCAGCGCCACGCCGGCGAACAGGCCGCGCGCGCGCGACCACGACCAGATCTCGGCCTTGAGCTGGCCGTCGGTGGCGGCCGCGGCGTTGCGGCCCACCGGCCCGGCCGCCACGCCCGCATCGGCGCCCAGGGTGAACTTGCCGTTGACGATGTTGTCGAGGCTGCGGTCGTTGCGGAACACCAGCACCACGTCGGACGACTGCACGCCGGCCTGGAAACCGATGCTGCCGCCGGTCAGCTTGACGAACGACGGCTGCGACCAGCTGCCGTCGGGGTTCTTGACCGACATCAGGCCGTGCCCGCGGCGCCCGCCGATCACCAGGCCGGCCTTGAGCGTGTCGGGAATCACCACGATCGCGCGCGCTTCGTCGAGCAACTTGTCCGGGATCGCCTGCTCCGGGATCTCCTGGATCTCGGTCAGTACCCGCACCGCGTTGCGTGCGCGCTGGTCCTCCTCCGGACCGGCGGCGGCGTGGCCGGCGGCGAAGGCGAGCGACAAGAGCAGGGCGAGGCGCGGAAGGCGTGGCATGACGGGCTCCAGGTGGCGATCTGCCGAAGATAAGCCAAGCGGCGAAATTAGTCGCCCGGCAATGAATCACCGGTGAGTGCGACGGCCCGCCTATCGGTCCGATCGCGGATGCGTACCGCAGCCGCGCGCGGGCCTCTGCCACAATTGGTGGATGACCTCGACCGCCGATACCGCCCTGCTCATCGTCAACCTCGGCACGCCCGATGCGCCCACCGCGCCGGCGGTGCGGCGCTACCTCGCCGAATTCCTCGGCGACCGGCGCGTGGTCTCGATCCCGCCGCTGCTGTGGAAGCCGCTGCTGCACGGGGTGATCCTGCCGCTGCGGGGGCCGCGCTCGGCGGAGAAGTACGCGCAGGTCTGGCTGCCGGAAGGCTCGCCGCTGGCGGTGCATACCCAGCGCCTGGCCGAAGGCATCGCGCGCGAGCTGCCGGGCAACTGGCGCGTGGGCGCGGCGATGCGCTACGGCAACCCCGCGCTGCGCCCGGCCCTGGACGCCCTGCATGCCGAAGGCGTCCGCCGCATCGTCGTGCTGCCGCTGTATCCGCAGTACTCGACCACCACCACCGCCTCGGTCGAGGACGTGGTGGACGGCTGGCGCCGGGCGCATCCGGACACCCGCGTCGGCCTGATCAACGACTACGCCACCGACCCGGCCTGGGTCGCGGCGGTGGCCGCCTCGATCCGCGAGCACTGGCAGCGCAACGGGCGCGGGCAGCGCCTGATGTTCTCGTTCCACGGCCTGCCGCAGCGCGTGGCCGACAACGGCGATCCCTATCCGCAACGCTGCGAGGCCAGCGTGCGCGCGATCGCCGCGGCGCTGGAGCTGGAAGACGAGGCCTGGGAGATCGGCTACCAGTCGCGCTTCGGCCGCGAGCGCTGGCTGCAGCCCTATGCCGAGCCGGCGCTGTGGGCGATGGCCGAGCGCGGCATCCGCGAGATCGACATCGTCTGCCCGGGCTTCGCCACCGACTGCCTGGAAACGCTGGAGGAAGTGGCGATGGGGTTCTCGCGCACGCTCGCCGAACGCGGCGCGCGCCTGCGCTACATCCCCTGCCTCAACGACCGCGCCATCCATGCACAGGCGCTGGCCCAGCTGGCGGTGCGCGCGCCATGAGCCTGCAGGAATTCGCCTGCGGCATCCGCCTCGGCCAGGTGCGCGGCCTGCGCGCGGAACGCCCCGGGGGCCGCAAGGTGCTGGCGCTGCACGGCTGGCTCGACAACGCCAACAGCTTCGCGCCGATGGCGCCTTACCTCGACGATCTCGACCTGGTGCTGCTGGACCTGCCCGGCCACGGCCACAGCGATTCGCTGCCCGCCGGCAGCGAGTACACCATGATCGGCGCGATCCACAGCGTGCTCGACGCCGCCGACGCGCTCGGCTGGGAGCGCTTCACCCTGCTCGGGCATTCGATGGGCGCCGGCATCGCCAGCTTCGTCGCCGCCGCCGAGCCGGCGCGGGTCGAGGCGCTGGTCGCGATCGAGGCGCTGGGCGGGCTGGGCGAATCGGTGGAGAACACCGTGGACCGCCTGCGCCAGAGCGTGACCGCCACGCGTTCGCTGCCGCAGCGGCCGCTGCGGGTGTTCCCGACCCTGGAGACGGCGGTCCGCGCGCGCATGATGGCCAACCAGCTGAGCGAGGCCGCCGCGCGGCTGCTGGTCGAGCGCGGCGTCCAGACCGTACCCGGCGGCTACAGCTGGCGCACCGACCAGCGCCTGACCTTGCCCACCGCGGTACGCATGACCGAAGCCCAGATCGATGCCCTGGTGGCCGCGATCGAATGCCCCACCCAGGTGATCTTCGCCACGCCGGCGCAGCCCTACTTCCCCGAGCCGCTGCGCAGCCGGCGCGTGACGCTGCTGCCGCGGGGCCGGCTGGCGACGTTGGCCGGCATCCACCACCTGCACATGGAAGAGCCCGCCGCCGTGGCCGCGATCGTGCGCGAGTTCCTGCAGACGCTACCGGGCTGAGTTCCCGGTCGCAGGAGCGGTTTTTGTAGGAGCGGCTTCAGCCGCGATAGGGCTTTACCGATAGAGCCCATCGCGGCTGAAGCCGCTCCCACAAAAGTCGCTCCTACGGCGAATCCGCTTCGGAGGAGGCGGGTTGCAGGAGATGGCGCAGCTGCGCCTTGAGCTGGCGGCCGTGCTGGTGGAAGTAATCGCGCTCTTCGCGCCAGCCCGGGAAGCGCTTGCCCACCTCGCGCCAGAACGCCGGCGAATGGTTGGCCTGGATCAGGTGGCACAACTCGTGCACCAGCACGTACTCGAATGCCGCCGGCCGGCCCAGCACCAGCGCCAGGTCCAGCGCCATGCTGCCATCGAACGTAGGAACTTGGATCAGCTTCGCAAGCATGCCCCCCTCATCGGCTGCAAACCAATACCCTCCGCCAAGTAAGTGAATCTGACTTCGTTACTCCCCGAATCGGTGGTGACGCCCCGGTTGTCGGTGGCGCGGGCCGTGAGCACATAGTCGTTCGCCCGGCCGGGCACATTGCTCCAGGTGACGGTGTACGGCGACGCCGTCGCCTCGTCGATCTTGGTACTGCCCTGGTAGTACTCGACCTTGCTGATCGTACCGTCCTGGTCGGAAGCGGTGGCGGCTAGGGTGGTATTGCCGGGTGGCGATGACCTGGTTGGCAGTGGGCGCAGTCAGGCTGGTCGTCGGCGCCCATTGCATGGTCTCCCGGATAAAATGAACCTGACCCCTTACTTGCCCGCTACCGCGGGCTGGCGAAGAACACGGCGCAGGTGCTGACACTGTTCGCGCTGTCGAACCTGTGGATGGTGCGCCGGCAATTAATTGTTGCCGGCGGTAGGGTCATTGCGTCTGTGAGGCGGGAAAACCCGCCGAAATACGCTATCGGCGGCGCAAAATATGCCGAATCAGGAACCAATTTCTGCTCCGGGGTCAGAAGCTGAAGCGTCGGAGCGTGTTATTCAGACCATCCCTAACACGCACGTCCATCAAAGCCAGAATGCTGCCCTCATCCATTATGGGCTCGCTTGCGGTTCCGAGTTTATCGATAACGTAGACAGCAATGCAGGTTGTAGCCAGCGCGACCGATCCATAACCACGATGTCGCGGAACAAGAAAAATCTCAGCCAGCGATGCGCCATTAACCAAAATGGCTCGATCAAGAACTACTCGAATTACTTCTTGACCGAATTGACCCGTACTAACGTCCTCAATTAGTCCGGATACCCCTGTAAGCGTGGCAGAACTTGGCCCCTCACCTGATATCAAAAACACTCTCTTGCCAACAACATTCCAGCCCAGCATACGAGTAGCCGCATTAAGTATTCGACGAAACATGGCTCAGTCCCCGAATGGCACAGTCCTATACTCCACTCCCCACGGCGCTGCGTGACCCCATTGAGGCTGCGGAGCAACAGAACGAGGGCCCCATACAAAACCTGTTGGCGACACTGGACGAACACCAGTAGCAGAGTTCCAAGGCGGCAGGGCCAAAGCATTCCTCGCTTCCGCACCAGTAGCGTATGGCGGCCGCCATCCCCAACCTCGCGTCATCCAAGTGCTGTTATATGCAGTGTTGCCGGCAGGGTAGTACTGCCAGAATGGACGTGCGGACCAAGCACCAAGTGAGGCCCCAGCAGACAACACAACTGATGTAGCTGGCGCGGTCTTTGGCGTCCACAAACTGGCAAAGCCCCCTGGCACGGCGTAAAGCCAGTTGCCTGTTTTCACATGAGCATCCGCCCAGCTCTGTGCAGCGGCATCGCCAGCTTCTGTAGACGCATCCCAAGCGGCCCGGAAAGGTGACCACTCTCTGCTGAGAGGCTCAGATACATTCCTTTGCCAATCACCTGATTGCATCCACTGCGTAGGCCGGCCACTCCCCGACCTCCCAGCCGTTGCCGAAGTCGACTGCGTGGTAAACCCACCAGTACTTTTGCATGTGCCGTCATCGTTCTCGATGCGTGAGCCCGTACAGCGTCCATCAGGATCGAAGAAGCGGTATGGGTTGTTCGCGGCATACATGTAGCGGTTAAACAGCGCGCCGGTGTTCGGATCAGCACTCACTGGATCGACCGACAACATCCTTCCAATGGTTGGATCGTAATAGCGCTGCTGCATCTGCACCAGCCCGGTCATCGTATCCATCACGTGCCCAGCGTACCCCGGACCGTCCACCATCGGCCGGTTCAGCAGCTGACCATACGGCGCGTACTCGCTGCGCTCCACCACCGCCTGGTTCGCATCCGTTACCACCACCGGGCTGCCCAGCGCATCGGTGTGATGGTAACGCACCGTCTCCGCCTCGCTTCCCAGCGGGCGCTCGCGCTGCGCCAGCAGACTCCCGCCCAGGTACAGATAGTCCACCCGCATACCCCGGCGCGCGTCCTGCTGGTACGCCAGCTGCCCTCCTTGGCTGTAATGCGAGTGGATCACCCCGTTGCCCGCGCGCGCCTGCGCACGCCGACCGTACGCATCGTAACGATAGCTCTCTTCCGCTCCCGCCACCGGCATCGCCTTCCGCAACCGGTTGCCATAGTCGAACTCGTAGCTCGCCCCATTGCGCCGGTTCAGGTTTCCTTGGACGTCGTAGCCCAGCCCGATCACCGTCGCCTGGCTCGCCTGATCGATCACATTGGTCAGACGGTTGCTGCCGTCGTAGTGATAACGGCGCTGGCTGCCCCCCATCTGCACCGTCCGCAGGTTGTCCAGCGCGTCGTAGCTGTAGCGCGCCACGCCGTCGCCCCCGAACATCGCCGATTGCGCCGTCAACAGCCGGTCCAGCCCGTCGTAGCTCATCGAACGCGTCTGCCGTCCCCCCTAGATGGTCCGTGATGCCTGCCACGTTGCCGCTGCCGTCGTACGCATACCCCAGGTCCAGCACCGTGCCATCGGTACTGCGCGCAGGCAGCTGCCGCGCGTTCTGCCACGCTCGGCGTCAGCATCGAGGAACTGATCGGGCAAACCGCCAAGCGCAGCGCGAGCAAGCGCGGGCCGGCGCCGAAGCTGCAACAGCAGCTCGAACAAGTCAGCCGCTTGCCCAAGGCCAAGCAACGCGCCATCGCGCAGGTGCTTGATTCCATGCTGGGACAGTCGTAACAACGTCAACGGCACAACAGCAAAAACGACAAGGCCCGCATCGCTGCGGGCCTTGTGCTTTATAGCGGAATTGATGGGTATCGCTTCGCTCAACCCATCCTACGGGCTACGGGCCTAGAACAATGTCAATGTGTCCCATCTCGGCCCCTTAATGACACCATCTTCCCAGCGAATGAGTTCCAGTTCTAGGAGCCGATCTTGCTCATCCGCATGCAGCAGTAACGTTAGCTCCACGTTATCCACATCAAGCACTCTTATCTCAACCGGATACGGATGCTGACCTGAGTAAGCGGGGCGGCAATAACCGGCAATATCGAACGAAACCCGCGACCTATCCTCCGACTCGGAGCTTACCGAGGCATTCGATAAGTCTGCACACAGTTGATCGCGTTGAGCTTCTGGCAGCCGATTAGCAACACGCCAGATCAAAGTTCTCTCATGGTTGTTTAGCGGTCGCATCATTTCACAGGAAAGATAGTTCCAACGTTAACGTTGCCGTTCGGCAGAGCCCGCATTCTGTACTCAATAAGAACCCCATTCACGCGCATCCTCCCAACCACGTCCGCCCCAATCGCCAGATTTTGTCTTACGCGCGCTACTTCACGCGCGATGATCGTTTGCGTCCGAGCTACGTTCAACCCTGCCGCTTCCAGACGAGAGGCATAGTGCGCCGTTCTAAACACCGTTGAGCCAATTGACGCTCCTCTCAAGCCAACAGCTGGCGGCATGCCGGCATTTATAGGGGTCAGTGTGTAGGTGAATGCATCTCCGATTGGCACCACGTTGACAAGGTAAGGGTCACCAAACAGAGCATCCAACACCGGACCTCCATTCAGTTCGGTTACAAAGTCATCACCCGCCTCACTTGCAGCAGCGCTACTAGCGAATACGGATCCAGGCCCCGCACGCTCAGCGTTGGAGCTTTGCGCATCACTCCGCTTCTTTCCACCTTCCCCATGTAGAGAAACCGAAGATCCATTAGCGCCTCTGCAGCTAAGACAGGAGTCCAGCGACCTCCTATCCGGCCTTACATGCTTCTCTTCGTCTTCGCGACCATCCGGGTCAAAGAATCGATACGGGTTGTTGCTGGCGTACCAATACCGGTTGAAGTTGTCGCCGGTACTACTGTTTGCCGTCACGGGATCGACCGACAACATCCTTCCAATGGTTGGATCGTAATAGCGCTGCTGCATCTGCACCAGCCCGGTCATCGTATCCATCACGTGACCGGTGTACCCCGGACCGTCCACCATCGGCCGGTTCAGCAGCTGACCATACGGCGCGTACTCGCTACGCTCCACCACCGCCTGGTTCGCATCCGTTACCACCACCGGACTGCCCAGCGCATCGGTGTGATGGTAACGCACCGTCTCCGCCTCGCTTCCCAGCGGGCGCTCGCGCTGCGCCAGCAGACTCCCGCCCAGGTACAGATAGTCCACCCGCATACCCCGGCGCGCGTCCTGCTGGTACGCCAGCTGCCCTCCTTGGCTGTAATGCGAGTGGATCACCCCGTTGCCCGCGCGCGCCTGCGCACGCCGACCGTACGCATCGTAACGATAGCTCTCTTCCGCTCCCGCCACCGGCATCGCCTTCCGCAACCGGTTGCCATAGTCGAACTCGTAGCTCGCCCCATTGCGCCGGTTCAGGTTTCCTTGGACGTCGTAGCCCAGCCCGATCACCGTCGCCTGGCTCGCCTGATCGATCACATTGGTCAGACGGTTGCTGCCGTCGTAGTGATAACGGCGCTGGCTGCCCCCCATCTGCACCGTCCGCAGGTTGTCCAGCGCGTCGTAGCTGTAGCGCGCCACGCCGTCGCCCCCGAACATCGCCGATTGCGCCGTCAACAGCCGGTCCAGCCCGTCGTAGCTCATCGAACGCGTCTGCCGTCCCCCTAGATGGTCCGTGATGCCTGCCACGTTGCCGCTGCCGTCGTACGCATACCCCAGGTCCAGCACCGTGCCATCGGTACTGCGCGCAGGCAGCTGCCGCGCGTTCTGCGTCATGCTGTGCACCAAGCCGTTGCCGTACCGGAACCGGCGCAGCGCTCCGTTCGGGTAGTAGCGCACTTCGCTTGCATAGTGGCCCACCCGCGTCGGCTGGCCCAATCCGTTCGGCCCATAGTCCACCGCCAGGCCGCTCGGATAGGTCGTCCCTGTCAGGTACCCGTTGCCGTCGTAGCGGTGGTCCAGGACCGTCACCTGCCCGTCCGACTGCATGCTCTCGCGGATCAACAGACGTCGCGGGTTGTACGCATAGTCGTTGATCACACTCCCCAGCCCGATGCCCTCGTTGCTGGTCGTCACCGTCCGTGGCAGCCCGTCGGCCCAGTACTGCCAGGACTGGTTGCCCCGGCCGTCCGGAAACGTCAGCGACTTGAGCCGGTTCCTCTCATCGTAGACCCTGCTCACCACCCGTCCCGAGGCGCGCGCTTCGGTGCGATTGCAGTTGGCCGGATCGGACAAGTCCAAGCCGCTGGCCTGCCAGGCCACGTTGCCGGCCGCATCGTAATCGATCACGGTGGCACCGCTCTCCGGCTCTATCGTCTTGCATAGCCGCTGGTTCGCGTCATACACGTAACGACGTGACAGGGCCAATGGCGCCGGGATCGCGTGCACGCCCGAATTGTCCAGCAGCCGGTTCTCCGCACCCGCCGGGGATATCCCATGCAGGTAGATCCGCTGGTTGGCATACTGCTGCCGCAATGCAGCCGTCAAAGGAATCTGGAAACGGTAAGTGCTGCCCTGCGCCTGGCACGCGGTGGCCACACCCGGCTCGCTGGCCCTGTTGGCCGCATAGCTGCCGACGTATGCCCCGCCGCTGCCTGCCGCGCCGCCTGCATAGAGATGCACGTCGATGGGCGCGTTGCGGCCCGTGGAGCAGGCCCATCCACGCAACTGATAGATCCCCGCCGCGTCCAGACCAATCCCATCGATGTTTCCCTTCACCATCGATTGCGCCACGGACACGCTGACCGCGTTCGATGTCGTGGTGTTGCCGCTGTTATCCGTCGCACGCGCCGTCATGCTGTAGCTGCCCACTCCGGCCCCGGACCAGCTGCCGGTCCAGGGAGCCGCGTTGGCGGTGGCCACCAGGTTGCCGTTGGCGAAGAACTCCACCTTGGTCACGTGACCATCGCTGTCTGCCGCGTCGGCCGACAATCCGATCGTTGCCGGCGCGATCCAGGGCTGCCCAGTCGGCGCACGCAACGATACCGTAGGCGGCTTGGCCCCGGGAGCCACCACGGTGATGCTTCGGTTGCCGCTGCTGGCGGTCTTCCCAGCATTGTTCCTGGCGGTGGCCCAGAAGGTATAGGTGCCAGGACCCAGGCCGGTGAGCGTATGGGACACGCTGTCGCCGGACTTGTTCTCCGCGAGCAATCCGTGGCTCAGGCTGTATACGGCAACCGAGGAAACGTAGATGCCATCGTCGATAGTCAGCGCGGTGGCCGTGACCCGCACTGTAGCCGGCGCCGTGTATACGTCTCCCCCGACAGGCTCATCGAGGCCGACGTAGATGTAGGTGTTGGCCTGCGCCCAAGCCAACGGCGATCCCAACAGCGAGCACAGCAACAGACATCCCCTCAGCCCCACTCCGATCCAGTCCATGGCTTATCCCTCCGGCCCCGTCCGCTGTATTTCCACCGGCTGCCCATGGACATTCCTGACCACCTTCGTCGCTGCGCCCTGCGGGGATTCCATCAGGACGGGAAATTCATAGGTTGGTACGTCGAATGCCTGGAATCGCTCCGTCGTCGCGTATCCGCGCGGATTGGTGGTACGCCGAAGGAACCCCGGCAGATACTGGATCGTCGTCGTCAGTAGCCCCTGTTCGCCGTCCTGCGACACAGATACCTCCCTGCCGAGGGCGTCGTACTCCGTCCATGTTCCGCTCGTCAGGACATCCGTATCCCCGGGATACGAGGTGAACATCGGCCGGCCGGCCCTGTCGTACGCGAAGCGTTGAAAACGCCGCGTCTCCGCTTCGTTGGCGGCGTCGTACTCTCTCGTCAGCACGGGCCGCCAAAGTGCATCGTAATAGGTCAGCCTGCGGGCGTTGCCCGTGGACTCGCTCAATCGCCAATGCCCCGCTGCAATCCCGTGCTCGGCGTTGCCCAGGCGCTCGAACACGCGGCTAGTGGCATTGATGTTCTCTCCAGCCGCTGCAGGCGGCACGATCCTGGTCAGTCGCCCCATCACATCGTAGTCGTAGGACGTCTTGTATCCATTCGGGTCGGTAATCGATACGACCCATCCATGGTCGTTCACCTGGGCAGAGCGGGTACTCCCATCCGCATACTGGATAGTCTGCGGTATGGCGCGCTTCCATGCCGACGGGCGGGTAGCATTGCCTGCGCCATCCTTGCTCCAGGCCAAGGTGCCGTCCGGGTTGTACCCCAACTCCTGCTGCAATACGCCAAACGAGTACTTCTTCACGGGCAGCGCCTGATCCGCGCTGTAGTCAGTCCTTTCCTCAACGCCTCCACTTGCGGCATGCGTCAGTGATTGAAGCTGGCCGAGTACCCATTTGTTCTTCTGGTCGAAGTAGACCAGCGATTCATTCCTGCTATAGCCTAGCGAACTGGATCGGGTGATGCTCAATGGACGCGCGATATTGTCGAATCTTTCTGTCGTGCGACTGAATGTCGTGCCATCCTGAGTGACTACAACTTTTGATTCCGGACGCAAGTACTCGGAAGTAAAGCCGTCGCCTCGTGGCATTTGGGTACTGCCGATCGCCGATTGGAATTGCTGGCCCGCTACAGGGAGGACATAGCTCCTGTCCTCTTTCCTCAGGCTCGCCGTCGTACCCGGCCCTCCCCTTTCGGTTCGAAGCAGCAAGCCCTCGTTATAGCGATAGCTGTTTCCGAATGTATATATCTCCCAGTCTCCGCCAGGGTTATCGACCCGTGTCACTGTCGTGCCGGCACAATCGTCCGACTGACATCGCGGCACACTGCAATCTCCGGACGTGCAGACGGGCCCCGTTCCCGGGGCGAACGAGATAGCGGAGCCATAGGAGTAGTTCCACACCATCTCCGGGATACCCGGACCACGTACACGTTTGCTCGACAGCGCAAAGGCATCGTAGGCAAGGGTGTACACCGCTACGTCGTCGTTCGGGTTGTTGTTTGGCGTCGTATAATTGTTGCACACCATGGGAACATTGGACCGGCCGAGCCTGACCACCTTGACCCGGAACTCGCCCGATGCTCCCGAAGGGTGTGTCACTGTGCCGGTATATTCCGGTGGACTCATCACGAAGCCCGGATAGCCGCACGTCCGCACGATGTCCTCGGGATAGTTGGACTCTTCGTACCAGATCGCAGCATCCAGGAAGCTGCGAAAATCCATGTTCCAGCGGTTCTGATCCGGCAGTGCCACCGAGGTCAGCGTAGCCAGTTGCGAAGAGGGATAGGCATATTCGTACATCCAGGTACGCACACCATCGTTTATGCTGGAGACATACCCTCTTGCGTTGTACTGCAAGTTCAGCACACGCCCATCATTGGCTTCGATCCTGACCAGCCTGGCCGGATCGGTCGCCCCATTGGCGTATTGCAAGGTTACCCAGTTCCCGAACCTGTCCTCCACCCGGGTGGCATACAGAACCGTCCTTCTCCTATCGAGCCTGGATGCGCTGCCACTACCCCTCGGCTTGGCCAAGACCGGTTCTAGATACTGCGCCTGCCAGTCGAACCAGTACTTTTTTCCATCCGGAGTTATGGCCAGGAATCCCTCCCCCGCCGCATTTTTCAACGCTGGGAGGCACGAGAAGTACGTAAGGTCCTGCGTCAACCAATAGTACGGCCCGCCGGATTCCGGGCGAGGAAAATTCTGATTATTGGCTACCAGCATATCCTGTGATCCGCGGCCCGGGATCACCACGTAATTTCCATGCCAGTAATCCGTCGGATAGAAATACCCTCCATCCTGTGCTTGAACCACTGGAGGTTGGCCGCTCCCCGAGTTAAGCGAGCATTTGCTTCCCCAACCCGACTGCCTTGCAAATACTCCCACCACTCTCGGGACCTCCAAGTCCCAGTCGGCGAATGGCTTGTCCACAATCAGGTAACCCGAGCGGTTGGTTACGCTGAAAGAGCGGGATATCGCTACGGGCAGATCGCTGTTCCCGGGAATATCCACGTCCGTTACCGCAAAGCTCAATTCTCCGCTTTGCAACGAAACCCGATCACCGAACAGCGAGGTTCCCAACAGGGATATATCTCCCTGCTTTTTGATTAACTTATCGTATTCCTCCCATGGGGAACGATCTGACTTCTGTCCCCATGCATTGCACGACATGAAGATCAGGGCCGTAACGGCCCACGCCGATGCTCTCATCCTTATCCCCCTTTCCATGTCGGATTCGACTTGCCGTTAACATATCACGTCGACTGCACCAGGTTAGGTAATGAGTCGCGTGCGGGTTGCTTTACTTGCACTGGTTGCATGCAGAAGCAAACATATTTCAAATATGTATTTTTGATAATTCACACATTTGGGAAACCATACGCAGACGCGAGCTCCTGCCTGGAACCTTCGCGTTCAGATGCCGCTAGACAGCCAGTTCGCGGCGTTGACCGGCATCCACCACCTGCACATGGAAGAGCCCGCCGCGGTGGCCGCGATCGTGCGCGAGTTCCTGCAGGCGTTGCCCGGCTGATCCGCGGGAGGGGCTCCAGGGGCCCGGGACTCTCCCGGAACGGCCCTGCACGTGGCGTCATCTCGCGGCGGCGCGCCGCGCACCACGGCTCTCCGCGACGCGGGCCGGCGCCCTGCCCTCAGGGTTCGGTGGGTTGCAGGAGATGGCGCAGCTGCGCCTTGAGCTGGCGGCCGTGCTGGTGGAAGTAATCGCGCTCGTCGCGCCAGCCCGGGAAGCGCTTGCCCACCTCGCGCCAGAACGCCGGCGAATGGTTGGCCTGGATCAGGTGGCACAGCTCGTGCACCAGCACGTACTCGAATGCCGCCGGCCGGCCCAGCACCAGCGCCAGGTCCAGCGCCATGCTGCCGTCGGGGGCGAGCGATCCCCATTGCGAGGACATCACCTTGTAGCGCACCGTGCGCGGCGCGCGCGGCAGCGTGGGCAGGTACTTCGGCAGCCAGCGGCCGACGTCGGCGCGGGCCTGCGCCTCGTAGAAGTCCTTCAGTGCGCGCCGCAGCGCCGGCTCGCCCGCGCGTGCCGGCAGGTGCAGGTGGACCGCGCCGTCGGCGGCCTCGATGCGGGTGTAGCGCGCCTCGTGCCAGTGCAGCGGCAGCAGTTCGCCGCGCAGCGGCAGCGTGCCGGGCTGGCCGCGCTGCAACGTCACCAGCGCGTGCGCCTGCCGGTAGCGCGCGAGCTGCTGCGCCAGCCAGTCGCGGTGCTCGTGCAGGAAGCGCTCGCCGGCGACGAGGCTGGCGCGCGGCGGCAGCGTCAGCCGCGCGCCGCGCTCGTCGACGCTCAGCTTGATGCGGCGCGCGCGCGGATCGCGCACGCGCAGCACGACGATCTCGCGTTCCTCCAGTCGCAGGCGGACGTGGTCGCGTTCGACCACCTGCGGCGGGGGCGCGATCAGGCGGCGGAGGACGTTCGGCATGGCCGGTACAGCATACGACGGGAGGTTTGCAGATGGGTGTCGAGGAATACCCTTCTTCCTCCGGGCCCGGGCGCGGAGCATGGTGCGCCGGCGGGGTGGGCACGGGCGAAGCCGCGGCGTACCGGGCCGGTGGACATCGTGATGGAGAACGCGCCGCCACGCACCGGCCAAGGCCGACCATCGCCGAGCGGATGCCCGGATCGCCGGCCGGTCGGGCGCGCGGCGACGCGCTCGTCCGTGCCGCTACCGATCGAGCGCTGCGGCGCGGCTTCGAGGCTCCGATCCATGGCGCGCCCAAGCCGTGCCATGGGTGCTCCAAGGCACGCGCGCCCGTGGCGCGCAAGCCGTGCCTCTCGTCCGCGGATTCAGGTATCCGCCTTGCTCAGCTTCAACGCCTGTTCCAGCAGCAGGAACAGCCGGCGCACCTCGCCGCTCATCAGCGCGAAGCGGGCGTCCAGCTCGGCGCGCGCGCCGTCTTCCTCGCTGTGCTCGAGCTGGTCGAGCGCTCCGTCGAGGAACTTGAGCTTGCGGATCACCAGGTCGTCGCCGAGCACGAAGGAGACGTGGTCGTCCAGCACCAGCGCCAGCTTGGTCACCTGCTTGCCGGCCTCCAGGTGCTTGTCGATCTCCTCACAGCGCAGTTCCTGATGCTGGCACTTGACCACCGCGCCGCCCTCGATGGGGTCCTTCATCTCGCATTCTTCGCCGAGGCTGAGGCCTTCCGGCAGCGGCTCGCCGGCGATCCAGCCGGTCAGCACCGAGCGCGGCGCCACTTCCGCGTTGAGCGGCAGCGCGGGGAAGCTGCCGAGCAGGCCGCGGATCTCGCTCATCACGTTCTCGCCGGTCTTGCGGCTGGAGGTATCCACCGCGACGTAGCCGTGCTGCAGGTCGAGCATCGCATCGGTGCGCGAGGTCTTCACGAACGCGCGCGGCAGCAGCTCGTGGATCAGGTCGTCCTTCAGGCGCTTGCGCGCGCGGCCGCCGGGGCGGCGCCCTTCCTTCTCCTCGATCTCGGCGACCTTGCGCGCGAGCAGGTCGTTGACCACCGAGCCGGGCAGGATCTTGTCCTCCCCGCCCACGGTCAGCCACAGGAAATCGCCGATGCGATGGCTCAGCGCCTCCTGTTCGTCGCGCCCGAACGGCGAGATGAAGCCGCGCGAGGTCATCTCCAGCGGGCCGACCGGGCGCAGCAGCGCCTCGGGCAGCAGCTTGTCGATTTCGGAAAAGTCGATCGAGGTGGGAAAGCGGAACAGGGTCAGGTTGCGGAAGAACATCTGGGATCCGGGATGAAGGGGAATTCGGGACTGGTCGGGATCCGCCGTTCCCGCCAGGGCGGGCATCGGGCGTCCTGCCCGCGCGGGACGCGGTCCGGACGACAGTCGCTGGGTTCCCGCCGGGGCGGGAACGACGGTGGGAACATCGCCACCCGCTCAGGCCACGCCGTCTTCGGCCGCCGCGGTGGGTTCGCCCGCGAGCCAGGCGTGCGCGTCGGCCCGCACCGCGCCTTCGCGGTGGCCGAGCGAGAGGAAGTCGAACAGGGTGCGGTCGGCCAGCTGCGAGGGCCGGATGTCGCCGAGCGCGCGCGCGATCTGCTCGACGCGGCCGGGATGGTCCTTCTCCCACTGCTTCAGCATCGCCCCGACCTGCTTGCGCTGCAGGTTCTCCTGGCTGCCGCACAGGTTGCAGGGGATGATCGGGAACGCCTTGGCCTGCGCGTACTCGACGATGTCGGCCTCGCGCACGTAGGCCAGCGGGCGGATCACCACGTGCTTGCCGTCGTCGCTGCGCAGCTTGGGCGGCATGCCCGACAGCTTGGCGTGGTGGAACAGGTTCATGAAGAACGTGGCGACCATGTCGTCGCGGTGGTGGCCCAGCGCGATCTTGGTGAAGCCGTTCTGCTCGGCGTAGCCGTACAACGAGCCGCGGCGCAGGCGCGAGCACAGCGAGCACATCGTCTTGCCTTCCGGGATCACCCGGCTGACCACCGAATAGGTGTCCTGCTCGATGACGTGGTACGGCACGCCGATCGAGGCCAGGTAGTCGGGCAGTACGTGCTCGGGGAAGCCCGGCTGCTTCTGGTCCAGGTTGACTGCGACCAGCTCGAACGGCACCGGCGCCTTCTTCTGCAGCTGCAGCAGGATGTCCAGCATGGTGTAGCTGTCCTTGCCGCCGGACAGGCAGACCATGACCTTGTCGCCGGCCTCGATCATGCCGAAGTCGGCGATGGCCTGGCCGACCTGGCGGCGCAGGCGCTTGGCGAGCTTGGCATGTTCGCGCTCGACCGCGCGGGGATCGCGGCGGGTCGGGGAAGGATCGGGGAGCGGGATGACGGCGGCATTCATGGCCCGCGCATTCTACTCGGTCGCGGCAACGGCCTTCCGGCGGCGCCCGCTCCTGGCGGGAGCGGCCCGGCCCCGGCGGGCGCGATGGCGCAACGCAGCAAGGCCTTTGCACGAACTGCTGCTAGAGTTCGGCCGACTCCCGACGAGCCGTCGCTCCGATGCAAAGCCCCCGTCCCGCCCTTGCGGTTTTTTTTGCTGCGATTCCTGGTAGCGCTAACATCGCGGTCCGCGCCGGAGGCCCGGCATGAGCGCGCTCTACGTGGGCCTGGACGTGGGCACGCAGAGCGTGAAGCTGGTGGCCTACGATCCCGAGGCGGGGGAGGTGGTGTCCACGCAGTCGTCGGCGCTGGCGCTGACGAGCGCGGAGGACGGCACGCGCGAGCAGGAAGCGGCGTGGTGGATCGAGGGGGTCGTGGCGTGCTTTGCCGGGTTGCCGGCCGAGCAGCGGGCGCGGGTGCGCGGGATCGCGGTGTCGGGCCAGCAGCACGGGTTCGTGCCGGTGGCGGCGGACGGGACGGTGACCGCGCCGGTGAAGCTGTGGTGCGACACCAGCACGCAGGCGCAGGTGGAGGCGCTGATGGGGGCGGTGGGCGGGGTGCCGGGAGCGGTGGCCGCGGCCGGCAACCCGATCCTGGCCGGCTACACC
>NZ_VAHJ01000007.1:0-187143 GCF_006386585.1 Pseudomonas sp. Hp2 | reverse complement strand
GGCTGGCGCGAACGCCTGTTCGGCGGCGCCACGCCGGAGCCGGCGCCGCAGGCGGCTCCGGCCGCGCGCGGGCCGGGCTTCCTGGGTACCGCGGCCAGCACCGCCGCGGGCGTGGCCGGCGGCATGTTCCTGTTCCAGGGATTGGAAAACCTGTTCGGCGGCCATCACGGCGGCGGCGGTTTCCTCGGCGGCAACGCGGGGCAGGACGTGGTGGTGGAGAACGTCACCACCAACAACTACTACGACGATGCGCGACCGGCGGACGCCGGCGGCGATGGCCTGGCCGACGACGCCGGCTTCGCGGACGATTCCGGCTTCGACGACAGCGACTGGACCTGAGCCCCGCCCGGCCCGGCACGCCATCGGGCAGGCCGGGCCGCATACTGTCGGTCCCGGGCGCGCGTGCGCCCGCCGCACCGGAATCTCGGATGGTCAAGGGCATCCTGCTGGGCTTCGCAAGCTATGCGGCGTACTCGATCAGCGACGCGTTCGTGAAGTTGCTGGAGGGCGGCCTGCCGGCCTACGAGGTGCTGTGCCTGGGCGCGGCGCTGATGCTGGTCGCGGTGCCGTTCCTGAAGGCGCCGGAAGACCGCTGGCGCGAACTGGTGGTGGCGAAGAAGCCGGCATTGTGGCTGCTGCGCGCGCTGGCCGCGGCGATCGGCAACCTGACCTCGGTGATCGCCTTCACCACGCTGCCGATGGCCGAGGCGTTCGCGCTGATCTTCCTGATGCCGATCTTCGTCACGGTGCTGTCGGTGCTGTTCCTGCGCGAGCAGGTGCGCTGGCGGCGCTGGTCGGCGGTGATCGTGGGGTTCGTCGGCGTGCTGGTGGTGCTGCGGCCGGGGTTCCGCCATCTCAGCCATGGCCATGTCGCGGCGATCGTGTGCGGGCTGGTGGGCGCGGTGTCGGTGATCGCGCTGCGCATGGCCGGCACGTCGGAGAAGCGCATCACCCTGTACGGCGCCGGCGTGCTCGGCCCGCTGGTGATGGGGGCGATCCTGATGCTGCCGGCGTTCGTATGGCCCACGCCGGCGCAGTGGGGGCTGCTGGCCGGCTACGGCCTGCTCGCCGGGCTGGCGGCGATCTTCCTGATGTACGCCACGCGCATGGCGCCGGTCAGCGCGGTGGCGCCGACCCAGTACAGCCAGATGCTGTGGGCGATCGGGTTCGGCTACCTGCTGTTCCACGACCACCTCGATTGGCCGATGGCGGTGGGCATCGCGCTGATCCTGGGAGCGGGACTGTTCACGCTGGTGCGCGAGGAAAAGGTCACCCGGTGGTGGAAGCGCACCCGCATCGTCTGATCCGCCCGCGGGCCCGGAAGGCCCTTCGCGCCGGCTTGGCGCAAGGCCCGCAAAGATGCCTCCAACTTCGAGTACGGGACAGGACATGATCTCCATCCATCCGATCACCGGCAGCCGGGCCGCGCCAGGCGTCTGGGTGGACCTGTGCCGGCCGGAACCGGAGGAACTGGCGGAAGCGTCCAGGCAGGTGGGCTTCGAGGTCCCCGGGCGCGCGGGGATCAGCGAGATCGAGTTCACCAGCCGCGTGCGCAGCATCGGCGATGCGTGGATCCTCAACCTGCCGCGCTTCCAGTCCGAGGACGGCACGGTCTCGCCGCTGGGCTTCGTGCTGTCCCCGGATGCGCTGGTGACCCAGCGCGAGGTGGCGCTGGACTATCTCAAGGACGTGGAGGAGGACATCGCCCAGCGGCCCTGCGCGGGCTCGCTCGATCTGTTCCTGCGCATCCTCGAGCACATCGTCGACAAGCTCGCCGACCGGCTGGAGACGCTGGAGGCGCACGTGACCGAGGCGACCCGCCTGGCGTTCGCGCCGAAGCGGCGCAATCGCGGCCTGGAGCGGATGCTGCGCGAGGTGGGGGCGATGGGGCAGCGCATCGGGGCGATGCACAACACGGTGCACGGGCTGTTGCGGCTGGCGACCTACCTGGACGAGGTGCCGCCGCAGTGGTTCGACGAGGCGGCGCGCCAACGGGTCAAGTTGATCCGCAAGGACGTGGCGTCGCTGGGCGAGTTCGAGCAGCAGATGAGCGATCGCATCGAGTTCCTGCTGGACAGCGTGCTCGGGTTGATCAACATGGACCAGAACGAGGTGATGAAGGTGATGGCGGTGGCGTCGGTGGTGGGGATCCCGCCGACGGTATTGGTGGGGATCTGGGGGATGAACTTCGCGGTCATGCCGGAGTTGAAGTGGCACGACGCGTATTTCTGGGCGTTGGGGGTGATCGGGTTGAGCATCGTGGCGCCGTTGGTGTGGTTTCGGCGGAAGGGATGGATCTAGGGATGTTGGATGGGGTTTGCGTTTCCCCGCGGAGGCGGTTTTTTTCCCCTTCTCCCTTCGGGGTGAAGGCGGCGTGGCTTGCGAGCCACGGGCCCGCACACGCCGGAACGCCTGGCGCACTGCGCCAGGCCGGGGCGCGAAGCGAGGTGCCCCGAAGGGGCGGATGAGGGTACGGGCGAAGCCTCGCGATCTATCGTCATCCCTGCGGTAGCGGGAAGCGCCTTTCAGCAACCGGATGGCTTATCCCCCTGGAGCTTTTGCTTGGTTTCCATCTTCATTGCTTGAAGCAAAAGCTTTCGCCTTTGGCGAGTCACTTTTCTTTGCTTGTGCACGCGCGCTGCAGGAGCAGCGCCGCACGGCGAAGCCGCCCGAAGGGTGCGGCACAGGGATGTGCCGCGTAAAGAAAAGTAACCAAAAGAAGCGCTTCACAACAGCCGAATGGCTGGTCATGGCTGATCAAGCACACTCCGCCTTCGCGCCCGCAGCTTTGCTGCGGGTTCGCGGAGCCGGCGGGATTTTTCGACGGGGCTCGTCCGCTACGCGGCCGAGTCCGGGGCATTCGCCGCGCGGCGAATGCCCGCCCGCCGGGGCGAAGCAGTGCTTCGCCTTTTTCCGGCGAGCCCATGCACGTCGCCCTTCGGGTGTTTCCCGCCGGCTCCGCCGCTTCGGAGGGGCCCCGGTAAGTCAAAGGCGAAAAGTCGAAGCAAAGTCACGAGCAACAGCAACAGCAACAGCAACAGCTGCAATTGCAGTCGTAACTGCGGCCACGATCACTACGCTTGCTGCCGTTCTCCTGCCGCGACGTTTCGTGGAATTTCATAGAGCCGTCGTGTCAGCACCTTCGCCATACAACGCGAGCAGCTTGAGGGTGACGCCATTGGTCCAGCCGAAGCCGTCCTGCAGGGGGTATTCGCCGCCGCCGCCCTGGCCGGATTCGGCGTTGTACTTCTCCACCAGCTTGTGGTCGCTCGCATAGACCGCCTGTACGCGGGCCAGGAAGTTGCGGGCGATGCGGGCGGCCAGGTCGTTCTCGTCGTAGCGGCGCAGGCCGGCCACCGCCACCCATTGCAGCGGGGCCCAGACGTTGGGTGCGTCCCATTGCTGGCCGGTGTCGAGGGCGGTGGTGACCAGGCCGCCGGGGCGCAGCAGTTGCGAGCGCAGGGCGGCGGCGGTGGCATGCGCGCGCTCGGGGGAGGCGATGCCGACGAACAGGGGGAAGGCGGCCGCCGCGGTCAATTGCTCGCTCACGCTGCCGCGTTGCCAGTCGTAGTCGGCGTAGTAGCCGGCCGGGTTCCAGAGGTGGCGTTCGATGGCCTGCCTGCGGGTTTCGGCGCGTTGCGCGAACTCGCTGGCGCAGGCCTCGTCCGCGGCTTGCTTGCAGGCCTGGGCGATGGTGCGCTCCAGGTGTTGCATCAGGCTGTTGAGGTCCACCGGCACGATCGCGGTGGTGCGGATGGTGTGCAGCTGGCGGCGGTCGCCCAGCCAGCGCGAAGAATAGTCCCAGCCGCTCTCGGCGCCCGCGCGCAGTTCGCGATACACCTCGTCGGCGGGGCGTCCGCTGGCCTGCGCGGCGGTTTGGCGGTCCTGCAGGTAGGATTCCGGGCGCGGAGTATCGGAGGCGTCCCAGTAGCGGTTGAGCACGCTGCCGTCGCGCAGGCGCACGACGTGGCGGGCGGCGCTGCCGGGGGCCAGGCCGTCGGCGCCGTCCATCCAGTAGCGGTACTCGGCGCGCAACTGCGGCAGGTAACGCACGTAGAGCGAGCCGTCGCCGCCGGCGGTGGCTTCCAGTTCCACCATGTGCGAGAAGAACGGCGGCTGCGAGCGGCTCAGGTAGTAGCTGCGCGTGCCGTTGGGGATGTGCCCGTAGCGGTCGACCAGGTAGGCGAAGTCGTCGAGCATGTCGCGCGAGCGCTGCGCCTGCCCGCTCTCGTGCAGGCCGAGCATCGTGAAGTACGAATCCCAGTAGTACAGCTCGCGGAAGCGCCCCCCCGGCACGACGTAGGGCTTGGGCAGCGCCAGCTCGCTGCCATGCGCGGGCACCTGGCGGCTGTCGCGGACCAGCAGCGGCCAGAGCGCGTCGATGTGCGCGCGCAGCGAGGCGCGCGTGGGCAGCGCGGGCGACACGTGCGAGGCCGGCGCATCGAAACGGGCGGAGACGAAGGCGCGCAGGTCGAAGCCCGGTTGCCCGCGGCGGGCGAGGTAGTCGGCCTCGATCCGGGCCGGTTCGCTGCGCGGGACCATGTCGACGAACTGCTTCTGGTCCTCGAACAGCTCGGCCTGTTGCACGGCCTCGAACAGCGCCGGATAGGCCTGCTGCGGCGGCAGCGGCGCAGGTGGCGCGCTGCCGCGCTGCAACGGCGCGCAGGCGGTGGCGACCAGCAGGACGACGACGAGCAGGCGCAGATGCGCGACGCGTGGAATGGACATGGCAATCCTCGTGACGGCGGACCGGCAGGATAGGCCACGCCGGCGCAAGTGGCATCGGCATCGTCTTCACGCCGCCTCGTGGCGGGCAGGACGCGCCAACGTGAACGCCGGCTGTTGGCGGCATGCCGATGCAACGGAATTCATACGCGCCGGGCGGGGCCGGCCGCTAGATTGGCGGGCCGCGACGCCAGCGTGCAACGCCGGACACGCGCCGGCACCCGGCATGTACCCCCGGCGCGGCACAATCCCTCATCCGCATCCCGCACTCGCCGTTATCCGTGAAGCAGCCCAGCCGCAGGGAAGACATGCTCACCCACCTGGGAGCCATGGCCGGCACGCTGCTGATCCTGCTGCTGTTCGCGCGCGTGCTGCTGCACGTGCCGGCGCCGGCCTCGCCGCAGGTGGCGCGCCAGGCCTCGGCGATGCGGGTGACCTTCCTGCCGCGCGAGCCGGCATTGCCGCCGACCCAAGAGGCGCCGCCGCCACGCGTACCGGCGCACGCCCGGCCGCCTGCGCCGGCCCGTCCTGCGCAGGTGACGCCCGCCATCGCGCCATCCGCCCCGCCGCCGGTACCGGCCCGTTCCAATGGCACGCAGGCGCAGCTGTACACGCGCGAAGGCCAGGTGCGGATGGGCGAGGTGGTCGATCCGCTCGACCCCGGCTACGCCGCGGTGCCGCCGGGCATGACCGACGAGAGGGCGTTGGACAAGGCGCGCAAGGTGCTGGAACGGCCCAACCCGGTCGACTACCGCGAGACCCGCTTCGAGAAGGACTGGAAGAGCGACGGCACGCTCGGCGACGTGGCGATGCAGGGCCTCAACCGCGGGATGAAACGCATCAACGGCTTGATCTGGGGCAAGGACGTGCAGACGGTGAAGGCGCGGCCTCCGCCGGACGTGCGGTTCAACCCCGCGCTGGCCGGCAACAAGGCCGACCTGGGCAGCGAAGCCACCGGCGATGCCTACAAGGCCGCGCCGATCGCGCACGAGGACGTGCCGGACCTGAAGGGCGGCGCCAGCCGCCGCATCCGCGAGGAGCTGGCGTCGCTGGAGGCGTTGCCGACCGCCTGCAATGCCGCGCGGCGCACGCAGTTGCTCGCGCCGGCGCGCACGCACCTGGCCGACCTGGAGCGCGTGGAGCACGCCCTGGCGCACGGTGCCGACCCGGTGATGGCCGAGCAGTTGCTGCCGCGCCAGGCCGACAGCGCCTACGACCTGGCGCGACGCGCGCTGTGGTACGCGCGCAAGCAGTGGACGACGTGCGGGTAAGTAGGTTCCGTAGGAGCGGCCTCAGCCGCGATGGGACTCTACCGAGAAAGCAGCGGCCCTGTGGGAGCGGCTTCAGCCGCGACGAGGCCTTCATGCAGATCCCTATGCAACAGCCTGCACATCCCTGTGCAGGGGTTCAAATGAGAAAGCCGCCTTCGCGGCTGAAGCCGTTCCCACAGGAGCCGCTCCTACGACGGTGAGGCAGACGCGGCGCCATCGCTACGGCGCCGCGTCATCCGGGCCTCATTTCACCAGCTTGCCGTCGGCATCGATCACCTGCACCTCGCCGAGGTTGAGCGCGCGGATCGGCGCCTCGATCTTCCCGAGGTCGCCGACGATCACCCAGGTCATCGACGACGGCGCGACGATCTGCTTGATCGCCGCCTGCGCCTGCGGCTGGCCGATGGCTTCCAGCCGCGCCTTGAGCGTGCGCACGTAGTCGTCGGGGCGGTCGAACTGGACGATGCCCTCGATCGCGCCGAGCACGGCGTGGGTGGTC
The DNA here is from genome assembly GCF_006386585.1 of Pseudomonas sp. Hp2. NCBI lineage: Bacteria > Pseudomonadati > Pseudomonadota > Gammaproteobacteria > Pseudomonadales > Pseudomonadaceae > Pseudomonas > Pseudomonas sp. Hp2. Next base: position 180,648 of record NZ_VAHJ01000007.1, on the reverse strand, counting down.
TCGTAGCTGCCGGGCAGCGCGCGGATGCTCTGGTTCTTGATCTTGTCGACTTCCTCGCCGGTGAGCGGCCTGGCGCCGACCACTTCGCTGGCTTCCTTCAGCACCTCGGCGGCCGACTCGGCGGTCTTGTCGGTCTGCACCGGCGCGTAGAACAGGAACGGCCGCTGGCCCTGCGCGTCCATCAGGAAACTGAAGGCGCCGTAGGCCCAGCGCTTGTCCTCGCGCAGGTTCATGTTGAGGCGCGAGGTGAAGGTGCCACCGAAGGCGTCGTTGGCGACGCCGATCGCGAGGTCGGCCGGGTCCTTGGTCGAAGGCGCCAGCAGGCCGGCCAGGATCAGCGATTGCGGCGCGTCGTTGCGGTTGATCAGGAACACGCGCGGCTTCGGCTGGGCCGCGACCCGGGCGACGTTCTTCCTGGGTACCGGGGACGCCGGCGCCTTCCAGTCGCCGAACACGGCGTCCAGCTGCGGGATGATCCGCTCCAGCGTGGTGTCGCCGGCGACGAGGATGCGCACGTTGTCCGGGCGCAGCCAGGTATCGTGGAAGCGCTGCAGGTCGGCGGCGGTGAGGCTCCGGATGGCCGCCTCGGTGCCGGTGCCGGTGAACGGGATGCCGTAGGCATGATCGCTGCCGTACAGCAGCGGCGGCAGCGTGCGCAGGGCCAGGCCTTGCGGCTGGGTCTTCTCCTGCGCGATGCCGGCCAGCCACTGGCCGCGCACGCGCTCGATGTCGCCGGCATCGAACGCGGGGTTGCGCACCACGTCGGCGAACAGCTCGAGCGAGGGCCGCAGCTGGTCGTTGAGCGCGTCCAGCGAAGCGCTGCACGCATCGAGGTCGCAGCCGGTGGCGATGCCGGCGCCCAGGCGCTGGCGGCGCTTGGCCACTTCCACCGAGTCCAGCGACTTGGTGCTCTCGCTCATCAGCTGCGCGGTGAAGCTGGCCGTGCCGAGCTTGTGGCCCTGGTCGGCGGCGTAGCCGGCGTCGAACAGCAGTTCGACCTGGGTGACCGGGATGGCATGGCGTTCGGCCAGGACCACCTCGATGCCGTTCTTCAGCCTGCCGCGCTGCAGCTCGGGGAAGCTCAGGCTCGGGAACCGCGTGGTCTGCGGCACGCCCTGGCTGCGGTCGACCTGGCTCCCGGCGACGCGGTAGGCCGCCGGGGCCGGCAGCTTCGGCGACGGCTTGCCGGGCTCGGCGCCGCGCGCGACCACGGCCTTGTCCTCGGCCGCCGGGTCGAAGTCCTCGCCGGCCGGCAGCACGGTCAGCAGGTAGTCGCCCTTGCCGAACCAGGTCCCGGCAGCCTGGCGGACGCTGGCCGGGGTGGCCGCGGCGGCGCGCTCCAGGTCCTTGCGGTAGGCGCCCGGGTCGCCGCGGTAGACCTGTCCCTCGGCCAGGATCACCGCCTTGCCGCTGAAGCCGCCGACCTTCTCCAGCCCGCGCACGAAGCCGGCGCGGTAGCCGACCTGCGCGCGCTGCAATTCGTCGGCGGTCGGGCCCTCGGCGAGGAACTTCTTCAGCTCGTCGTCGATGGCGGCCTCGACCTTGGCCGGGTCCACGCCGTCCTTCACGTCGGCCTGGATCTGCAGCTGGCTGGCCAGCGCGAACGGCTGCAGGCTGGCGGACACGTCGTCCACCAGCTTGTCCCGGTAGACCAGGCGCTGGTACAGGCGCGAGGTCTTGCCGCCGCCGAGCACGGTGGCGGCGAGGTCAAGCCGGATCGCGTCGTCGCTGCCCAGCTGCGGCGCCACCCAGGTGCGGTAGATGCGCGGCTGCGCGACGTGGTCGTGCTGCACGCCGCGGGCCTGGCGGGCCAGCGGCGTGATCCACGGCTGCTGGCGCGGCACCGGCTTGCCGGCCGGGATGTCGCCGAAATACTTCTCCGCCTTGGCCTTCGCTTCGGCCACGGTGATGTCGCCGGCCAGCACCAGGGTGGTGTTGGCGGCGCCGTAGTAGTCGCGGAACCAGTTCTTGACGTCGTCCAGCGAGGCCGCGTCGAGGTCTTCCATCGAGCCGATGGTGTCGTGCTGGTACGGGTGGTTGGCCGGGAACAGGTGGGAGAGGATGTTCTGGTCGACGCGCCCGTAGGGGCGGTTCTCGCCCTGGCGCTTCTCGTTCTGCACGACGCCGCGCTGGGTATCCAGCTCCTTCTGGCCGATCGCGCCGAGCAGGTGGCCCATGCGGTCGGACTCCATCCACAGCGCCATGTCCACCGCCGTGCTCGGCACGGTCTCGAAGTAGTTGGTGCGGTCGAACCAGGTGGTGCCGTTCTGGTCGGTGGCGCCGGCCTGCTCGAACGGGGCGAAGTAGGTGCCCTTGTGGTTCTCCGAGCCGGAGAACATCAGGTGCTCGAACAAGTGCGCGAAGCCGGTCTTGCCGGCCGGTTCGTCCGCGGAGCCGACGTGGTACCAGATGCTGACCGCCACCACCGGCGCCTTGTGGTCTTCGTGCACCACGACGGTCAGGCCGTTGGGCAGGGTGAAGCGCTCGTAGGCGATGTCGGGGATGGCGGCGTCGGCAGTGGTCCGGGCCAAGGAGGCGGGGGCGGCGTCCGCTGGTGGCAGGAAGGCGGGGCCGGCGGCGAGGAGGCCGGCGATCAGCAGGGACAGCGGGCGGGGCATGCGTCGCTCCATGTACGGGTTCGAGCCGTGGAGGCTATGCCTGCGTGGGGGCGGCATGCAAATGTTTTCGGAGGGTATGGAGTGGGGTGTTGGTGGTTGGTTCAAGTGGGGTGATTGGGGTGGAGCTGGATGTTGTGCGGGTGTCTCTGCGTTATTCGATTTGGTGTCTGGTTCTTCTGCTGTTGTCTTTGTATCAGCGCGCCTGTTGGCTCTCCATCAAGCGGCTTTTTATCGGCTCGCGTGATCTTTCTATCAACCCGGACGATCCTTCTGCCGTCGTTCTCGCGAAGGCGGGAAGCGCTTTTCAGCAGCCGAACGGCTGATCATCCAGTGACTTTCCCCGTCACCTATCCGATCCACGCTATCTCTCTATCGTCATTCCCGCGAAGGCGGGAATCCAGGGACTTTGCTTTGGCTGTTGTGGCCTTTGGCGAGTACAGCCCAAAAGCTTTCGCCTTGCGGCGAGTTACCTTTCTTTGCTTGTGCAAAGAAAGGTAACCCAAAGAAAGCACACCCCGCCTTCGCGCCCGCAGCTGCGCTGCGGGTCCGCGGAGCCGGCGGGATTTTTCGACGGGGCATCCTGCCCCGGCGAAAAACGACGTGCTCGTCCGCTACGCGGCCGAGTCCGGGGCATTCGCCGCGCGGCGAATGCCCGCCCGTCGGGGCGAAGCAGTGCTTCGCCTTTTCCGGCGAGCCCATGCACGTCGCCCTTCGGGTTTTTCCCGCCGGCTCCGCCGCTTCGGAGGGGCCCCGGTAAGTCAAAGGCAAGAAGCCGAAGCAAAATCACGAGCAACAGCAACAGCAGGTCGCTCGCGTTTCACTCAAGCCGCCGACGCGTAGTGCACATCCGGTGTTTGTCGGGCGTGCGATTCGTCGTCCAGCTGGAATACGGCTATCGCCTGGGTGAGCTGGCTGGCCTGGTCTTCCAGGCTGCGGGCGGCGGCGGTGGCTTCTTCGACCAGGGCGGCGTTCTGCTGGGTCATTTCGTCCAGTTGCATCACGGTCTGGCTGACCAGTTCGATGCCGGCCGACTGCTCCTGGGAGGCGGCGGTGATCTCGGCCATGATGCCGGTGACGCGCTCCACCGCTTCCACCACCTGGGACATCGTGCTGCCGGCGCTGGTGACCAGCGCCGAGCCCTGGGCCACGCGCTCCACCGAGTCGTCGATCAACGCTTTGATCTCCTTGGCCGCCTGCGCCGAGCGTTGCGCGAGCGCGCGCACTTCGCTGGCGACCACGGCGAAGCCGCGGCCCTGTTCGCCGGCGCGTGCCGCTTCCACCGCGGCGTTGAGCGCCAGGATGTTGGTCTGGAACGCGATACCGTCGATCACGCCGATGATGTCGGCAATGCGCGCCGAGGCCTCCTGGATCGACGCCATCGTGGCCACCACCTGCTCGACCACGCGGCCGCCTTCGCCGGCGACCTGGCCGGCGTTCTGCGCCAGCTTGTCCGCCTCGCGGGCGTGGTCGGCGTTCTGGCGTACCGTCGAGGTCAGCTCCTCCATCGACGCCGCGGTTTCCTCCAGGTTGGCGGCCTGGCTCTCGGTGCGCTTGGAAAGGTCGGCGTTGCCGGTGGCGATCTCCGCCGCGGCGGTGTCGATCGAACGGGCCGAATGCTGGATCCCGCGCACGATCGCGGCCAACTGCCCGGCGGTGCGGTTGGCGGCGTCGGCCAGGTGGCCGAACGCGCCTTCGTAGCGCGCGTCCACGCGCTGGCTCAGGTCGCCGTCGGCGATCGCGGCCATGATCCGGCCCACGTCGCCCAGGCCGGCGTCCGCCTGCTGCATCAGGCGGTTCAGCGCCCGCACCATCTCGGCGAAGGCGAACTGGTAGCGGGATTCGTCGCCGCGCGCGGAGAAATCGCCATGCGCGGCGGCTTCGGCCAGGCGGGCGATGTCGCCGTTGATCGACGACAGGTTGGCCTTCACCGCGTCCAGCGCCTCGTGCAGGCGCGCGCGCTGGCCGGGCAGGCGGCGCATGTCGCGGCGCAGGTCGCCGCGGCCGTACTCGTCCATCACCGCCATCGCGTCGTTGATCGCGTCCAGGTGCTCGAACAGCACGGTGTTGACGCCGCGCGCGAGCGTGCCGTAGTCGCCCGGGAAATCCTCCGGGATGCGATGGCCGATGTCCTCGCCCTGCTGCAGGCGGATCATGGTCTGCATCTCGCCGTTGAAGCGCTGCAGCTGGTGCTGCATCTGGTCCATGCTGGCCAGCAGCTGGCCGGTCTCGTCCTTGGACGTGGCGGCGATCGCGTTGTCGAACCGGCCGCCGGCGATCGCCTCGGCAGTGCGCGTGGCCGCGCGCAGCGGCACGACGATCGAGCCGGCGATCAGCCACGACAGGACCGTGATCACCACCACCACGCCGGCGCCGATCAGCGTCACCCAGCCGGTGAATCCCCACGCCTCACGCTGGATGTCGTCGGCGTAGACGCCCATCGCCAGGATCCAGTTCCACTCGGGGAAGGCGCGTGCGTAGCTGATCTTCGGCAGTTGGGCCTTCTGGCCCGGCTTGGGCGCGGAGTAGTAGCTGAAGCCGTCGCCCTCGGCCACGGCCTTCTGGATGTCGCGGTAGACGTACTCGCCGGCATCGCTGCGGTAGCCGCTCATGTCGGTGCCGGCCTTGCGCGTGGGATGCATCACGATGCGCATCTGCGGGTCGGCGATGAAGAAGTAGTCCACGCCGTTGTTGGTGCGGACCGAGGCCAGCGCCGACTGGGCCAGCGCCTTGGCCTGGGCGGTGCTGATCTCGCCGCGCGCGGCCATGCCGGCGTAGTGGCCGATCATGTCCATGCCCATGTCGACCTGGGTCTTCACGCTCTGCTTGCGCGCCTCGACCAGGTCCAGGTACTGCAGGCGCGCGGCGCCGATGGCCAGCAGGACCACGCCCAGCGCCAGCAGCGCGCAGAGCAGGACGAACTTGCGGGTGACGGGGAGGTCGGCGACACGGCGGCGCAACGAGGCGATCGGGTTCATGGGGCGTCTTCGTATTCGAACATCGCCCGCGATATCGGCCCAGGTGGCGGAAAATTGACCGGACGGCCGCGACCGGGCAGGGCCCCGTTCATGTGGAGCCACCCAGGCCATCCGGCACATCCCGGGGCCCCGGGGTCTTGGCCTAAACTCGACCGCTGTTTCGATAGAGCGGGGGTTCGCGGTGAAAAGACATCTGGTGGGAGTGCTGGCGCTCTCGGCGGCGCCGATGCTGGCGATGGCGGCCACGCCGGCTTTCGACGGCAAGCGCATTTCGCAGGACGTCAAGGTGCTGGCGTCGGACGAGTTCGAGGGGCGTGCCCCGGCCACGGCCGGCGAGGAGAAGACCATCGCCTACCTGGTCGAGCGGTTCCGCGAGGCGGGCCTGCAGCCGGGCGGCGACCTGCAGGCCGGCGGCACCCGCGCATGGACCCAGGCGGTGCCGTTGCAGCGCGCCGACATCGTCGGCACGCCGAAGCTGGCGCTGGGCGTCGCGGGCAAGACGCAGGCGCTGACCCAGGGCAAGGAGATCGCGGTCCGCGCCGCGATGGACGGCTCCACGTCGGTGGACATCGTCAACGCGCCGCTGGTGTTCGTCGGCTACGGCGTCAAGGCGCCGGAGCGCAACTGGGACGACTTCAAGGGCGTGGACCTGAAGGGCAAGATCGCCGTCGTGCTGATCAACGACCCGGACTTCGAGACCGGCCAGGGCGATTTCGACGGCAAGGGCATGACCTACTACGGCCGCTGGACCTACAAGTACGAGGAAGGCGCGCGCCAGGGCGCGCTCGGCGTGCTGATCGTGCACGAGACCGCGCCGGCTTCGTACGGCTGGGCCACGGTCGCCAGTTCCAACACCAACACCATGTTCGACGTGGTGCGAGACGACCCGGCGGCGGCGCACCCGAAGGTCGAGGGCTGGATCCAGCGCGACCTGGCGGTGCAGCTGTTCAAGGACGCCGGCCTGGATTTCGACGCGCTGAAGAAGCAGGCCGCCACGCGCGGCTTCAAGCCGGTGGCGCTCAAGGGCGAGGGCCTGAGCGCGAGCTACCAGGTCAAGCGCGACGTGATCACCTCGCACAACGTGGTCGCGCGGCTGGAAGGCAGCAAGTACCCGGACGAGACGCTGGTCTACAGCGCGCACTGGGACCACATCGGCATCGGCAAGCCGGATGCGCGGGGCGACACCATCTTCAACGGCGCGCTCGACAACGCCAGCGGCACCGCAGCGCTGCTGGAACTGGCACGCGGCTTCGCCAACGGGCCCAGGCCGGAGCGTTCGGTGGTGTTCCTGGCGGTGACCGCCGAGGAGAAGGGCCTGCTCGGCTCCGAGTTCTACGCTTCCAAGCCGCTGTACCCGCTGGCCAGGACCGTGGCGGTGATCAACATGGACGGCATGAGCCCGTTCGTGCCCTCGCGCGACTTCGGCATCTACGGCACCGCCAAGCTGGAACTGCTCGACGACCTGAAGACCGTCGCCAAGCAGGGCTGGAACCTGCGCTACACGCCCGATCCGAAGCCGGAAGCCGGCTATTTCTTCCGCTCCGACCACTTCTCCTTCGCCAAGCGCGGCGTGCCGGCGATCTCGTACTCGGCCGGCCAGGACTGGGAGAGCGGCGGCATCGCCGCCGGCAAGGCCGCGGCCGACGACTACACCGCCAAGCGCTACCACCAGCAAGGCGACGAATGGCAGCGCGACTGGACCTTCGCCGGCGCCGCGCGCGACCTGGCGGTGCTGTACAGGCTCGGGATGCAGCTGGCCGACTCGCGCCAGTGGCCGAACTGGAGCCAGGACTCGGAGTTCCGCGCCACCCGCGACGCGAGCGCCGCCGAGCGCAAGTGAGTCCCAACGTCCCTTCCCCCGCTTGCGGGGGAAGGTGCTCCCATGGTGTGTTCTGGACCGGCGCCGACTTCCCTTCCCCCGCCTGCGGGGGAAGGTGCCCGAAGGGCGGATGGGGGATGCGGTAGATCGCTTAACTTGAAGCGCCCTCATCCGGCGCTGCGCGCCACCTTCTCCCGTGAACGGGAGAAGGGACCTAACCGAACAACTTCGCCAGCTGCGCCACGGCCGCTTCCGAGGCGGCGCGGTCCGGCGTGGCGTCGGCGTTGCCGAAGTCGTGCGGGCCCTGGGCCTGGACCAGGATGCCGTCGCGGCGCGGCACCACGCTCAGGTTGTGGCCGCGCCAGTACAGGCCGTAGTCCACTTCCGGCTGCGGGACCAGCCGTGCGGTCTGGCCGCGCACGGGGACGACGCTCTCGTCGCCTAGCAATGCGCGCGCGCCGTAGCCGGTGGCGTTGACGATCACCTTCTCGCGCAGGTCGGCGAACTGGCGCGGGCTCTCGAACTCGCGCGTGCGCAGTTCGCCGCCGGCCTGCAGGAAGTCGTCCAGCAGCATGCGCGAGTAGGCGCTGATGTTGAAGGTCATCTGCGTGTAGCGGGCGGCGAACGGTACCGGGAAGGGATGTTCGCCGGCGGCGAGGGGCGTCGTCCCGGGGCCCAGGTCGGCGAGCAGCTCGCGTTCCAGGTGCGGATACTCCGGCTCGTGGTCCTCGGCGCCGGGCACGGGCTGGTCGAACGGGACGTCGGAGAGCACGAAGCCGTCGCGCCATTCGATCGGCTCACCGGGCAGGCCGAGCAGGGTCTGGTAGCGGCGGAACGAGATCCGAGCCATCTCTTCCCAGCGCCTGCGGAATTCGGGCGTGGCGTGCTCGGCCGTGCATACGCGCGAGCCGGGCGACCACACGCCGGTGGCGAAGAACGAGCGCACTTCCGGCGGGCGTTCCTTGGCGTAGATGCGCACGCGCAGGCCGGCGCGCTGCGCCACCAGCGCGGTGGTCAGCCCGATCGCGCCGCAGCCGATCACCGCCAGCCCGTCGCGGGCGCCGGCGGCTTGCGCGAGCCGCACCGCCAGCTCGGCGCTGCCCCACGACAGCGACCAGCCGCTGCCGCCATGGCCGTAGTTGTGGACAACCTGCCTGCGGCCGATGCGTTCGACCTCGATGCGCGGTCCCTGCGCGCGGAACGGCCGCGTGCAGACGCTCAGCGCGACGATGCGGTCGGGCGTGGCGCGGATCGGCGCCAGCGCCCGCGGCCCGGCGAAGCGCGACGCCAGCGGCGGCGGGAGGGGCGCGGCGGCCGGCGCGGCCTTGGCCGGCCCGGAGGCCAGCGCGCCGGTGGAGGCGGCGGCGAGGGCGGCGCCCGCGCCGCGCAGGAAGTGGCGGCGATGCATGGAGATCCTTCGTCCGGGGGAGCGCCGAGCATAGCGCCGCGCCGCCGGGCCCGGGGCCGCGCCGGCCGGTTTCCTGCCGGGGAGCGGGATTTCGCGCCCTGGCGGCCGGCTTCCGTCGCCGATTCGGCGGTTCCATCGCATCGCCCGCCACGGCGCCGGCGCACGCGGCTATGCTCGCCCGGCACTCAACCCCGGAAGCCGCCGTGTCCGCCAGCCTCTTCCTGTTCGCGCGCATCCTGTTCGCCTGGATGATCGTGCTGATCGTCGCCAGCAATCTGTGGGACGAGCTGTTCGGCTCGACGGGCTCGGTGTTCACCCTGCTGGTGCTGGTCACCCTCGCCATCGTGCTGACCAACCTGGCCACCCACCTGCGGCGGGTGAAGCTGGCCGCCGGCCGCCTCGGCCACGACACCCTGACCAGCCGCCAGCGCCGCCAGATCGAGGTGCCCCTGGATGCGCCGGAGGCCTTCGCGGTGGTCGAGTCGGCGATCCGCCAGCTGCCGCGCGTGGAGGACGTGCAAAGCTCTCCGGGCAGCCTGCTGATCCGTGCCCGGGTGCGGCGCGACGACCTGCGCGACAACCACAACCCATCCAGCTGGAACGTGTTCGCGCGCATGAGCATCAGCCACAACAAGGTCCTCGCCACGCTGGCGCCGGGCAACGGCACCAGCAGCGTCACCCTGCTGTGCGAGCCGGACGCCGGCGCCTGGGTGGACCTGTTCCTGGTCGACGAGGGCAGCAACTACGACAATGCCGAGACGCTCTCGCGCGCGATCACCGCGCAGGTCGCGCGCCAGCGCCGCAGCGAGCAGGCCGCCGCCGAGCAGTCGGCCACCGAGAAGGAACTGGCGGTGGCGCGCCTGAACCTGCTGCACGCGCAGGTCGAGCCGCACTTCCTCTACAACACCCTGGCCAGCGCGCAGGTGCTGACCCGCACCGATCCGCCGCGTGCCGACGCGATGATCGGGCACCTGATCCAGTACCTGCGCCACTCGCTGCCGAATGCCGGCGATGCGCCCTCCACGCTCGGCGACGAGCTGGAACGGGCCCAGGCCTACCTGGAGATCCTGCGCATCCGCATGGGCACGCGGCTGGCGCTGCAGATCGAAGTGCCCTACGAGCTGCGGAGCGTGCCGATGCCGTCGATGATGCTGCAGACGCTGGTGGAGAACGCGATCAAGCACGGGCTGGAGCCCAAGCCGGGCGGCGGCACGGTCTGGATCCTGGCGCGGCGCACCGACCAGCACGTCACGGTGACCGTGGCCGACGACGGGCAGGGCTTCAGCAGCCAGAACAGCGGCACCGGCATCGGCCTGAAGAACCTGCGCGAGCGCCTGCGCCTGATCTACGGCGACCGGGCGGCGTTCGCGCTGGTGTCCAACTTCCCGGCCGGCATGGCGGCGACGATCAGCCTGCCGTTGCCGGCGGACATGCCGCCCCCGGTGCCGCGGCAGGAGGGGCTGGCATGAGCGCGCTGCGTGCGGTCGTGGCCGAGGACGAGGCGCTGCTGCGGCAATCGCTGCTGCAACTGCTCGGCGAGGCATGGCCCGAGCTGCAGGTGGTGGCCGAATGCGAGGACGGCGCCAGCGCGCTGGAGAGCATCGCCGAGCATCGCCCGGACGTCGTGTTCCTCGACATCCGCATGCCGGGCCTGACCGGCATCGAGGTCGCGCGCGGCGCCGCGGAAGCCAGTCCCGCATCGCAGGTGGTGTTCGTCACCGCCTACGACCAGTACGCGATCGACGCGTTCGAGCAGGGCGCGGTCGACTACCTGCTCAAGCCGGTATCGCGCGAACGCCTGCAGGCCACCGTGCAGCGCGTGCGCGCGCGCGCCGCCAGCGGCGGCCCCGACCACGCGATGCTGGAAACCTTGCTGCAACGGCTGGCGCAGCGCCCCGCGCCGCCCGCTCCGGAGAAGCCTCCCATGGCCTGGATCACTGCCAGTGCCGGCCGCGAGACGCGGCTGGTGATGCTCGACGAGGTGGCCTACTTCCAGGCCGACAACAAGTACACGGTGGTGATGACCGCCGAGGGCGAATCGCTGCTGCGCACGCCGCTGCGCGAGCTGCTGGAGGTGCTCGACCCGCGCATCTTCAAGCAGGTCCACCGCTCCACCATCGTCAACATGAGGGCGGTGTCCTCGGTGTCGCGCGACGACACCGGCAAGGGCTGCCTGAAACTGAAGAACCGGCCGGAGACGCTCGTGGTCAGCCAGCCGTTCATGAGCCTGTTCCGCGGCATGTGACGCCGCCGTCCCATCGCAGAAGGAAGGATTCGCCATGCGCCTGCTCGCTTCGATGCTGTATTGCCTGATGGGGCTGTTCGGCTGCCACCAGGAAAGCGGCACCACCTCGATCACCCGCTCCACCGTCGATGGCCGCGACCTGCTCTTCAGCAAGGTCGAATCGCATGCCGGCAACGCGGTCTTCCATTGCCTGGCCAGCAGCAGCGGCCATTGCCATTACCTCGTCTACGAGGCCGCCTGCAGCGCGACCGCCACGGCCGCGGCCGATTGCCCGCGCCGCGAACTGGACCGCTTCGAACTGGCGGTGGGGCAGGTGCGCGAACTGCGCGGCCTGACCGAGGACTTCCGTCAGTGCGCGTCGGCCACGGCGATCGTGGGCGGATGTTGAGGCGCACCCGAGGGAGCTCGGGAAACCGGCAGCCGGAAAAGCGAAAGGCCTGCTTCGGACCGAGTGCTGGTGTGGGAGAAAAGAACCGCAAGGTAGCACCGGGCCGCTTGACGACCAGGCCAGGTGCATTTCCCGAGTCCCGGCCTTTGCCTGAATGCGCCATGACGTCCGGCGCCCGCTTCTGCGATCATTGCCGGCTTGTTGCCGTGCCCGCGGCGTTCAACGTCAGGTAGCCCATGTCCCATAGCCCCCTGCGCCGCGAAGTCGGCCCCTTTGCGCTCATGCTCACCGGCCTGGGCTCGATCATCGGTTCCGGCTGGCTGTTCGGTGCATGGCGCGCGGCGGGGCTGGCCGGTCCGGGCGCGATCTGGGCGTGGGTGCTGGGCGCGGCGATCATCACCACCATCGCGCTGTCCTATGCCGAGCTCGGCGCGATGTTCCCCGAGTCCGGCGGCATGGTGCGCTACAGCCACTATTCGCATGGCTCGCTGGTCGGTTTCATCGCCGGCTGGGCCAACTGGATCGCGATCGTCTCGGTGATCCCGGTCGAGGCCGAGGCGTCGGTGCAGTACATGGCGTCGTGGCCGTGGCAGTGGGCGCAGGACCTGTACGCGCAGGCGCCGGGCGGCGCGGGCGAGCTGTCCACCGCCGGCCTGCTGATCGCCGCGGCGCTGGTGCTGGTGTACTTCTTCCTGAACTTCTGGAGCGTGAAGCTGTTCGCCCGCTCCAACACCGCGATCACGGTGTTCAAGCTGATCGTGCCGGCGCTGACCGGCATCGCGCTGATCGCCAGCGGTTTCCATGGCGAGAACTTCAGCGTCGGCCTGCACGGCGATGCGCACGTGATCGACTTCGCCGCGGTGCTCACCGCGGTGGCGACCGCCGGCATCGTGTTCAGCTTCAACGGTTTCCAGAGCCCGGTGAACCTGGCCGGCGAGGCCAAGAATCCCGGGCGCAGCCTGCCGTTCGCGGTGCTCGGCTCGATCGCGCTGGCCACCGTGGTCTACCTGATCCTGCAGGTGGCCTACATCGGCGCGGTGCCGCCGGAACTGCTGGCCAAGGCCGGCTGGCACGGCATCGATTTCCGCTCGCCGTTCGCCGAGCTGGCGATCATCGTCAACCTGCACTGGCTGGCGATGCTGCTGTACATCGATGCCTTCGTCAGCCCCAGCGGCACCGGCATCACCTACACCGCGACCACCGCGCGGATGATCTACGGCATGGAGAAGAACGGCACGATGCCGGCGGTGCTCGGCAAGGTGCACGCGAAGTGGGGCGTGCCGCGCCCGGCGATGTTCTTCAACCTGGCGGTGTCCTACCTGTTCCTGTTCTTCTTCCGCGGCTGGGGCACGCTGGCGGCGGTGATCTCGGTGGCGACGATCATCTCCTACCTGACCGGGCCGATCAGCGCGATGACGCTGCGCCGCACCGCGCCGGACGTGCATCGCCCGCTGCGGGTGTTCGCGATGCCGGTGCTGGCGGGCATCGCCTTCGTGATGGCGACCGAGCTGCTGTACTGGGCGCGCTGGCCGCTCACCGGCGAGATCATCCTGCTGATGGTCGTGGCGTTGCCGGTGTACTTCTATTACCAGGCCAGACAGGGCTTCAAGGATTTCCGCCGCAACCTCAAGGGCGCGGCCTGGATGATCGCGTACCTGCCGGCGATCGCCCTGCTGTCGTGGGCCGGCAGCACCACCTTCGGCGGACACGGCTACCTGGCCTACGGCACCGACCTGGCGGTGGTCGCGCTGGTCGGCCTGGCGTTCTACGCATGGGGCGTGCGCAGCGGCTGGCGCACCCCGGCGATCGAGAAGGCGGTCGCGGCGGCGTAGTTTCGAGGCCCCTCTCCCGCCGGGGCGACAAGGCACAGCTTGCGCACCGCGGGTGCGCGTGCCTGAAGCGCCCACGCCGCTGGCGTGGGCTCGGGGGGTACGGGGCGAAGCGCCGCCTCTTCGCCCCGAAGGGGGCGTCAGGCGGTCGCCGCCAGCCGCGGCCCGCCGTCGTAGTGGTCGAGTTCGCGCACGATCTCGGTGTACTGCCGCATGCGCCCCATCTCGCGCATGTTGACGATGTCCTCGTGGCGCAGGTCGCGCTTGGCCATCACCTGCTGCTTGTAGCGCAGCACTTCCGGATAGCGGCGCGCCATCTCCAGCGCCTCGTTGACGCACTCGACCGAATCGGCGTCCGGGGCCAGCCGCGCGCGGCTGTTGAAGGCACGCAGCCAGCGCTCGAAGCCGGCGCTGTGGTCGAACAGGTCGGCGATGTACCAGAGCACGAACAGGATGGCCAGCCACGAGGCGAACACGATCACCACCCGGCTGAAGGTCACGTGGAAGTCGTGCTGCCACAATTGGTGGGTGATCACGCCGAGCAGGACCAGCGAGATCACCTGCCAGCCGATGATCGAAGCGACGACCCACTGCTGCTTGGCGACGGTGAGCAGTTCGACCTCCGCGTCGATCTCGGCGTCGGTCTTGTCGCGCCAGTGCGCGACCTGTTCCTCGAACGGCTGGCGGTGCAGTGCGTTGTCCTGCAGAAGCAGTCCCAAACCCCTGAACAAAGCAATCATGACGAGCTCCTTCCGGCGGGTACGAGCATGTGGCATGCGACAAACGGTCGCAGGTCCTTTCTAGCACTTCCGCACCGGTTCGCAATCAAGAGCGCGTGAGCGGGGCGTCACGAAGACGCCGGCTCCGGCGCGATCGGCATTTTTCCCCGGGAAAAACGCGGTTTTCCCAGGTCCGGGGGCGCCGCCGCCTTGCTGCACTGCATCGCGAATTCGCGATGGCGGGCCACCGCGGCCGGCCGCCGGGGCGGCGGTACGATAGGCGCATGTCCGCCGTGTTCCGCACGCTCGCCGCCCCCGCCACCGCCCAGATCCGCCGCTGGGTGCTCGGCGCCTTCCCGCGCGGGCAGAGCGGCATCGAGTACGACCGTCCGGCCGGCGACCCGGGCTGGTTCGGGCCGGACAGCGTCACCTGGCGCGTGCATTCGGAGTTCCCCGGCATGCTCGCCGGCGGGCTGTGCGCATTGATGCTGCAGACCCTGCATCCGCTGGCGCTGGCCGGCGTCTACGACCACTCCAACTTCCGCGAGGACCTGGTGGGGCGCTTGCGGCGCACCACCAACTTCGTCGCCGGCACCACCTATGCGCCGCGCGCCGAGGCGGAGCGCCTGGTCGCCCGGGTCCGCGCCATCCACGCGCGGGTGCGCGGCACGCTGCCGGACGGCCGCGGCTACGCCGCCGACGATCCGCGGCTGCTGACCTGGGTGCACGCCACCGAGGCCTACGGGTTCCTGCAAGGCTGCAGACGCCATTGCCGCGAGGTGCCGGCGGCGATCGCCGACCGCTACTACGCCGAGTACCGGCGCGTGGCCGAAGCGCTGGGCGCGCGCGACGTGCCCGCTTCCGAGCGCGACATCGAGGCCTATTTCGAGTCGATGCGGCCGCAGCTGGCGGTGGATGCGCGCTCGCGCGAGGTGCTGGACATCCTGGCCTCGATCCGGCTGCCGGTGCCGGTAGCGGGACTGTCGCGCGACGTGTTCCTGGGGGCGGGCGCCGCGTTGCTGCCCGGCTGGGCGCTGGACATGCTCGGGCGCAGCCCGCTGCAACGTGCGCGCGACCGCGCCTCGGCACGGTTGATGCGGGCCTCGGCGCCGTTGTTCCGCGCGGCATTGAACGACGGCCTGGCCGTGCGCGCCTGCCGTCGAGTCGGGGTCGCGCCGGAGGTGCTCGCGCGCTGGCCGTAGCCGGCGTGGCCGGGAAGGGCCTTGTCGGGGTTGAAACCCCTCCCACAAACGACGGAGGACAACTCCCGAAGTCCTGTGGGAGAGGTTTCAACCCCGGCAGGCCTTGCCAGGAAGGCCTGCCGGGGCCGGATTCCCGCCGGGCGTCGCTACCGCCGCGGGGCTACCAGATCTTCACACGCTGGTTCGGCGCCAGGTACAGCTTCTGGCCTTCCTCCCACAAACGACGGAGGACAACTCCCGAAGTCCTGTGGGAGGGGTTTCAACCCCGACAGGCCTTGCCAGGAAGGCTTGCCGGGGCCGGATTCCCGCCGGACGTCGCTACCGTCGCGGAGCTACCAGATCTTCACGCGCTGGTCCGGCGTCAGGTACAGCTTCTGGCCTTCCTCCCACAAACGACGGAGGACAACTCCCGAAGTCCTGTGGGAGGGGTTTCAACCCCGGCAGGCCTTGCCAGGAAGGCTTGCCGGGGCCGGATTCCCGCCGGGCGTCGCTACCGTCGCGGGGCTACCAGATCTTCACGCGCTGGTCCGGCGCCAGGTACAGCTTCTGGCCTTCCTTGACCTCGAACGCCGGATACCAGGCGTCGAGGTTGCGCACGGTCTGCGCGCGGAACCGGCCCGGCGCATGCACGTCGGTGAGGACCGCGTTGCGCAGCGCGGCATCGCGGTACTTGCCGCGCCAGGCCTGGGCGAAGCCGAGGAAGAAGCGCTGGTCCGGCGTGAAGCCGTCCAGCGTGGGCGCCGGCTTGCCCTGCAGCGACAGGTGGTAGGCGTCGTAGGCGGTGGCCAGGCCGGCCACGTCGGCGATGTTCTCGCCGAGGGTGAGCTTGCCGTTCACCGCCAGGTCGTCGAACGGCTTGTAGCCGTCGAACTGCGCGGCCAGGGCGGCGCCGGCGGCCTCGAACTTCTTCAGGTCCTCCGGCGTCCACCAGTTGTGCAGCGCGCCGCGCTCGTCGAACAGTGCGCCGGTGTTGTCGAAGCTGTGGCTGATCTCGTGGCCGATCACCGCGCCGATCGCGCCGTAGTTCACGGCATCGTCGGCGGCCGGGTCGAAGAACGGCGGCTGCAGGATCGCGGCCGGGAAGATCAGGCGGTTCTCCAGCGGCACGTTCAGCGCGTTGACCTCCTGCGGCAGCATGTACCACTCGCTGTGCTCGACCGGCTTGCCCAGCTTGGCGAGGTTGCGCCCGTACTCGAACAGCCCGGCGCGTTCGGCGTTGCCCAGCGCGTCGTCGCGGCGCACGTCCAGGGCCGAGTAGTCGCGCCAGCGCTCCGGCCAGCCGACCGCCACGGTCAGGCCGGCGATCTTGGCCTTGGCGTGCTGCTTGGTCTGCGGGCTCATCCAGTCCAGCGCGTCGATGCGCTTGCCGAACGCGGCGACGATGTTGGCGACCATCGCCTCGGCGCGCTCCTTGGTGTCGTGGCTGACGTAGCGGTCGACGTAGCGCTTGCCGACGGCCTCGCCGAGCGCGGCGTTGGTGGCGTCGATGCCGCGCTTCCAGCGCTCGCGCTGCCGCGGGGTGCCGTTGAGCGTGGCGCCGTAGAAGGCGAAGCGCTCGTCGGCGAACGCCTTGGACAAGTACGGCGAGGCGCGGTCGACGGCATGGAAGGCCAGGTAGTCCTTCCAGAGGTCGAGCGGCTGCGCGGCGACCAGCGCGGAGATCCCGGCCACGGCCTCCGGCTGCCAGACGATGAAGTCCTGCTGCGCATCCAGGCCGGCCGCCTTCAGGAACGCGTTCCAGTCCAGGCCCGGCGCCTTGGCCGCGAAATCGGCCCGTTTCCAGGCGTTCGCGCCGGCCTGCACGTCGTTGGTCCGCTCCTGGGTGGCGTGGACGCGCGCGATCTCCGTCTCCAGCTTCACGATCCGCTCGGCCTTGGCCTCGGCATCGGCGATGCCGGCCAGCGCGAGCACCTTGGCGACGTGCGCCTGGTAGGCCTTGCGCAACTCCGCCATGCGGCCGCCTTCGAGGTAGAAGCTGCGGTCGGGCATGCCCAGGCCGCCCTGCACCAGGTACGGCACGTAGCGCTCTGGGTGGTGGATGTCCTGCGACACCCACAGGCCGAACAGGCGGTCGGTGTAGTAGTCGGTGGCGTTGAGCAGGTCCACGTCGGCGCGCAGCTGCGCGCCCAGCGCGGCGGCCAGCGCCTGCTTGTCGGCGATCTGCGCGATCGCGTCCAGCTGCGGCTGCACCGGCGAGGCGCCCTTGGCCTCGATGCCGGCCTCGTCCATGAAGGCGGCGTAGTAGTCGCCGATCTTCTTCTCGTCGCCGGTGGCGCGGTCGTTGGCGGCGGCGCCCTCGACGATGTCGCGCACGTGCTTCTCGGTATCCACCACGATGCGCGTGAAGCTGTTGTAGCTGGCGCGGTCGGCCGGAATCTCGGTAGTCTTGACCCACTGGCCATTGGCATAGCCGAAGAAGTCGTCGCCCGGCGCGACCGAGCGATCCATGCCAGCGGCATCGAAGCCGAAGTCCCCCAGTACCGGTTTGGCGGGTGGAGCGGAGGCCGCATCAAGGGAGGCCTGCGACGCATCGTGGCGGCCACAGGCGGTCAGCGGCAGGGCGAGGATGGCGGTGATGGCAACCATCAAGGCGGAACGATGCAGCTGGAGCATGGGTGCAACTCGGCAACGGGAAAACCGGCAGTGTAGGCCGCATGGACGGCGTGCGACAGTCGCCGGCCTGAACTCCGGCGCACCGGCCGCGGGGCGGCGTGGCCGCGCCCCTGGCGTGCCCGCGGATGCGCGCGGAGTGCCGTGATGCGCCAGCTCCGGTCGCGGCGGTGGCAATGGCGCGGCGTGCTCGGCTTCGGCGTGCTGGCCGCGCTGCTGCTGGCGTTCGCCGCGACCGGCCATGGCGAGGCGCTGCGGCCGAGGTGGATGTTCATGACCCTGGCGATCGCATTGCTCGCGGTCTATGGCCTGAGCCTGGCCTACCTGCTGCGCAGCCTCTGGCACGCCGAGCGACGGCAGGCGCAACTGCTGTCGGACCTGCGCACCGGCAACGAGGACCTGCGGCGCGCGCACCTGGCCGGGGGCGTGGGCACCTGGTGGATCGGGCCGGACGGGGAATGGCTGCACCTGGCGCCGCAGACGATGCAGATGTTCGGGCTGGGCAGGCGCGACGTGGCGGTGGCCGCGTTCGTCGAGCGCGTGCACCCGGACGACCGGCACAAGGTGAAGCGCATCCTGGCGCAGGCCCGCGAAGGCCGCCAGGGATTCGACGTCACCTGCCGGCTGCTGCTGGCGCAGGCCGAGCACTGGATCGCGGTGCGCGGCGCGATGGTGGAGGACGACGGCGAGCGCCGGATGACCGGGACCGTGGTCGACATCAGCGAACGGATGGAGATCGAGGCGCTGGCCACGGACGCGCAGTACCGGTTCCAGCGGATCTTCGAGATCAGCCCGTTGCCGTGCTGGCTGTTCGACCTGGAGACGCTGCGCTTCCTGGAGGTGAACCCCGCGGCGATCCGGCAGTACGGCTACAGCCGGGAGGAGTTCCTGTCGATGCGGATCCTCGACATCGGCCTGCCCGAACAGGCCGAGCGGCTGGCCCAGCAGTTGCGCCAGCCCGATCCGCCCGGGCGCGGCACCTTGCTCACCGTCGTGCACCGGCACCGGGATGGCACGCGCATGGACGTGCGCGTGCACACCACGATGCTGGAGATCGGCGGGCTGCAGGCGCGGCTGGTGCTGGCCGAGAACGTCAGCGAGTACATGGCCTACCAGCGCGAACTCGCGCACCGCGCCAGCCACGACGCGGCCACCGGCCTGCTCAACGTGCCCGCCTTGGCCGAGCAGCTGCAGGAGGCCGCGCTGCCGCGCTATGCGGTCGCGCACGTGCAGCTGCGCGGCCTGCAGCTGATCGGCGACACGCTGGGGCGGCGGGTGGGCGAGGACGTGCTGCACCACCTGTGCGTGCGCCTGCAGTCGCTGGCCGAGGAGTACGGCTGGCTGGCGTTCCAGCCGTCGGAGGATTTCGTGCTCGCGATCGGCGAGGAACACGATCCCGACCGCGCGCTGCAGGCGTTGGAGGCGATGCTGTCCGAGCCGGTGCGCGGGCGCGATTCGCTGCATTCGCTGGACGTGCGCATCGGCGTGGCGCGCTTCCCGGAGGACGGCCTGCGCGCGGACGAGGTGATCGCGCAGGCCGCGCAGGCGGCGCATGCCGCGCGCGAGGCGGATGTCACGGTGATGCACTTCGAGAAGGCCATCGCCACGCGCCTGAGCGAACGCCTGCACCTGATCGGGCGGTTGCACGAGGCGATCGACCGGGGCGAGTTCGAGCTGCACTACCAGCCGATCCTGGACGCGCGCAGCGGTGCGCCGGCGGCGCTGGAGGCGCTGGTGCGCTGGCTCAGCCCCGAGCACCGGCAGGTGTCCACCGGCGAGTTCGTCAAGCTATGCGAGGACACCGGCCTGATCCTGCCGCTGGGGCGATGGGCGATCCACCAGGGCGCGCGCGACCGGCGCCGGCTGGCCGACGCGGGATGGGAGGCGTTGCCGATCGCGATCAACGTGTCGGCGCTGCAGTTCCTCAACTCGGACGTCGCCGGCGACGTGGCCGCCGCCTGCCGCGAGTTCGGCCTGGGCCATGGCGCGCTGCACGTGGAGCTGACCGAGACCAGCCTGGTGCGCGATCCCGACCAGGCGCTGCAGACGATGAACGCCCTGCATGCGCAGGGCGTGCGCATTTCCCTGGACGATTTCGGGACCGGCTTCTCCAGCATGTCCTACCTGCAGCACATGCCGCTGGACTCGCTGAAGATCGATCGCAGTTTCGTCGCCGACGTGGACGGCAACCCGCGCAACGCCGCGATCTGCCGCACGCTGATCACGCTCGGCCACAGCCTCGGCCTGCGCGTCATCGCCGAGGGCGTGGAGCGCCCCGAGCAGCAGGCCTGGCTGGTCGCGAACGGCTGCGACCAGCTGCAGGGCTACCTGCTCGGGACCCCGGCGCCGCTGGACGGGATCATCGCGTACCTGCGCGGCCGCGCCTGAGGCGGCCGCCGGCACGCTGCCAGCGCGCGCCGGTCAGCGGTGCAGCGCGCCGATGGTCGCCGCGGGATAGCGCGCGCCCGCGGCGGCGCCCGGCGGGAACACCGAGCCGATGCGGTCCAGTTCGTCCGGCAGCAGGGTGACGTCCAGCGCCCCGAGGTTCTCCTCGAGGTACTTGATGCGCTTGGTCCCCGGGATGGGCACCAGGTCGTCGCCCTGCGCGAGCACCCAGGCCAGGGCGAGCTGGCTGGCGGTGATGCCCTTGTCGGCGGCGATCGCCTCCACCTGCGCGACCAGTTCGATGTTGCGCGCGAAGTTCTCGCCCTGGAAGCGCGGGGAGTGGCGGCGGTAGTCGTCGGCGTCGAAGTCGTCCGGGCTCTTGAACGCACCGCTGAGGAAGCCGCGCCCGAGCGGCGAGTAGGGCACGAAGCCGATGCCCAGTTCGCGCACGGTGGCGAGCACGCCGTTCTCCTCGGGGTCGCGCGTCCACAGCGAGTATTCGGTCTGCAGCGCGGCGATCGGGTGCACGGCATGCGCGCGGCGGATGGTGGCGGGGGCGGCCTCGGACAGGCCGAGGAAGCGCACCTTGCCCTGTTCGACCAGGCGCGACATCGCGCCGACGGTGTCCTCGATCGGCACGCCGGGATCGACGCGGTGCTGGTAGTACAGGTCGATGTGGTCCACGCCGAGCCGCTTGAGGCTGGCCTCGCACGCGGCCTGCACGTACTCGGGGCGGCCGTCGATGCCGCGCACCTGCGGATCGTTGGGGTCGAGCTTGATGCCGAACTTGGTCGCCAGGAACACCTGGTGGCGGCGGCCGGCGATCGCCTTGCCGACCAGCACCTCGTTGGTGTGGGGGCCGTACATGTCGGCGGTGTCGATGAGGCTGACGCCGCGCTCGAGGGCGCGATGGATGACCGCGATGGAGCCGGCCTCGTCGCTGCGGTCGCCGTAGAACGCGCTCATGCCCATGCAGCCGAGGCCGAGTGCGGAAACCACGGGGCCGTTGCGGCCGAGGGTGCGGGTCTTCATGGGGATCTCCTGTGAGGGGATGGGGCGGGGGCCATGATGACGAGGGGGATGTTGCGGTGGGATGGTGGGAGGTGGGCCGGGATGGGATGCAGTGTTGCGGAGGTTCGTGTTTCTGGTCATCGCTTCTGGCGCGGTGCTGAGCGCCATCGGGCTATGCCCGATGGCCGGGGATCGAAGATCCAGTGTCTTCCTCGCAATTTGTCCGGCTCCTGTTATCCCACTACCGTCATTCCCGCGAAGGCGGGAGGTGCCTTTCAGCAGCCGAACGGCTGATCATCCAGGGACTTTGCTTTTGGGCTCTTTGGGCCTTTGGCGATAAAGGCCAAAGCTTTCGCCTTGCGGCGAGTTACCTTTCTTTGCTTGTGCACGCGCGCCGCAGGAGCGGCGCCGCACGGCGAAGCCGGCCCGAAGGGCGCGGCACAAGGATGTGCCGCGTAAAGAAAAGTAACCAAAAGAAGCGCTTCACAACAGCCGACTGGCTGGTCATGGCTGATCAAGCACACCCCGCCTACGCGCCCACAGCTGCGCTGCGGGTCCGCGGAGCCAATGGGATTTTCGGACGCGACTCGTCCGCTATGCGGCCGAGCCCTGGGCATTCGCCGGGCGGCGAATGCCCGCCCGCCGGGGCGAAGCAGTGCTTCGCCTTTTCCGGCGAGCCCATGTGCGCCGCCCTTCGGGTGTTTCCCATTGACTCCGCCGCTTCGGAGGGGCCGTGCCGCAGTGATATTCGTAGGCCATGGAGGTTGGCGCGCCGCCGCGCGAGGAGATGTTATCCATCTCGTGCGACATCACGAGCAACAGCAACAGCAACAGCACAGTGAACGTGCGGCCGTTCTGGACCCCGGTCAGGCCCGGGGCTGCACGTGTGTGCCGCCGAATACCAGCTGATGCGGGATCGGGCTGCGGATGAAGTCGTGCGGGAAGCCGAGGGGGATGGCGCTGGCGGCGTCCAGGCGGCGGACGTGCTCGGCGTCCAGCGTCACCGCGAGCGCGCCCAGGTTGTCCTGCAGTTGTTCCGGCGTGCGCGCGCCGACGATCGGGATCGGTGCGCCCGGGCGCTGCAGCAGCCAGGCCAGGGCGATCTGCGCGGGGGAGTGGCCGGATTCGGCGGCGATCGCCTTGACCACCTCGCCGATGTCGATGCTGCGCTCGTCGAGCATGTCGTGCGAGTACGCCACCGCGCCGCGGCTGCCGTTCCCGGCGTCGGGCGAGTTGGCTGCGCCCTGCGCGCGCAGGCGCTCCAGGTCGGCGCGGCTGTACTTGCCGGTCAGGATGCCCATCGCCAGCGGCGACCAGGCCAGGACCGACAGGCCCAGTTCGTTGGCCATGGGCAGCAGGTCGCGCTCGACGGTGCGCTGCGCCAGCGAGTACTCGATCTGCAGCGCCACCAGCGGCGACCAGCCGCGCAGTTCGGCCAGCGTCTGCATCCTCGCGACCTGCCAGGCCGGCGTGTCGGAGATGCCGGCGTAGACGATCTTGCCGGCGCGCACCAGGTCGTCGAAGCCGCGCATGATCTCCTCGACCGGGGTGGTGCCGTCCCAGATGTGCAGGTAGAGCAGGTCGAGGTAGTCGGTGCCGAGCCGCTTCAGGCTGGCTTCCACCGACTGGATCATGTTCTTGCGGTGGTTGCCGCCGCCGTTGGGATCGCCGGGGAACGGGTTGAGCGTGTACTTGCTGGCGATCACCAGCCGGTCGCGGCGGCCGGCGGCGAAGCGGCCGAGCAGGGCCTCGGAGCTGCCGTTGGTGTAGATGTTGGCGGTGTCGACGAAGTTGCCGCCGGCATCCACGTAGAGATCGAACAGGCGGCGGGACCCGGCCTCGTCGGCGCCCCAGCCCCAGTCCTGGCCGAAGGTCATCGCACCCAGCGAGATCGGGCTGACGCGCAGGCCGGAGCGGCCGAGCAGGCGGTAATGGTCGAGTTGCATGGCGAACCTCGTTGCGGGGAAGTGCGGTCACTCTAGGAGTGGCGGCGATGCCGATAAATCCGCAAAATCCGAACCTTCCTTGAAGTAGAACTAAATAATCCGGCATTGCGCCGGCAGGGGCCAGGACTCCGGAGGCGGCATGACGCGACCCAATCCACTCCCGGCGGTCGATGCGTTCGTGCGCGTCGCGCGCCACGGCAGCTTCACCCGGGCCGCGGCCGAGCTGGACGTCTCCACCTCGGCGCTGTCGCAGATCGTGCGCGGGCTGGAAGCGCGGCTCGGCGTGCGCCTGCTCAACCGCACCACGCGCCGGGTCGGGCTGACCGAGCACGGCGAGCGCTTCCTGCAGCGGGTGGCGCCGGGGTTGCAGCAGATCGATGCCGCCTTCGCCGACCTGGACTTCCTGCGCGACCGGCCCTCCGGCCTGCTGCGGATCAACCTGGCGGGGGCCGCCGCCGAGCAGCTGATCTGCCCGCATCTGCCCGGATTCCTGGCGCGCTATCCGGACGTGGCCGTGGAGCTGTATGCCGACCGCACGCTGGCCGACATCGTCGCCGGCGGCTTCGATGCCGGCATCCGCCTGGGCGAATCGCTGGCGCGCGACATGGTCGCGGTGCCGATCGGGCCGCGGCTGCGGCAGGCGATCGTCGCCACGCCGGGGTATTTCGAGCGGCACGGCGTGCCGGCCGCGCCCGCCGAGCTGGTCGGCCACGATTGCATCCGCTGGCGGCGCAGCGACGGCCGCATCCAGCCCTGGGAGTTCACCCGCGATGGGCGCGATTTCCAGGTCGAGGTGGAGGGCAGGCTGATCGTCAACGATATGGCGGTCGGGATGGCGGCCCTGCGCCGCGGCGTCGGGCTCGGCCAGGTGTTCGAATGGGAGATCGCGGACGAGGTGGCCGCCGGCGGCCTGCTGCGCGTGCTCGACGACTGGCAGGCGCCGTTCGCGGGCTGGCACCTGTACTACCCGGCGCGCGAGCACATGGCGCCGAAGCTGCGGGTGTTCATCGACTACCTGCGCCGGTGCCTGGGCAACGACCGGGCGGCGTACGGCATCGACGGGGCCGGTCGCGGCTGAAGTCCTCCGCGGCGCGCCCGCGGGGACGGACGCCGATGCGCGCTACGGGTCCCCGCCCAGCGTTTCCACCAGGTAGTCGATGAAGCTGCGCACCTTCGGCGCGAGGTGGCTGCGGCTGGTGTAGACGGCGAACACGCCCAGCGTCGGCGCCTCGTACTCCGGCAGCACCTGCACCAGCCGGCCGGCGGCGAGGTCGTCGGCCACCAGGAAATCCGGCTGCACGATGATGCCCATCCCGGCCAGCGCCGCCTCGCGCAGCACGTCGCCGTTGTTGGCGCGCATTCCGCCGCCGATGCGTATTTCTTCCTCGCCGCCGTCGGCCCGCCGCAGGCGCCATTCCTGGCCGCCGGACCAGTAGCTGTAGGCCAGGCATTCGTGGCCGGCCAGGTCGGCGGGCAGCCGCGGCGTGCCCGCCCGCGCCAGATAGCCGGGAGAGGCGCAGACGAGCACCCGCACCGACGCCAGCCTGCGCGCGATCAGCATGGGCGAGGGCTCGCGGGTGATGCGGATCGCTACGTCGTAGCCTTCCTCGACCATGTCCACGAACCGGTCCGAGAGCGCCAGGTCGAGCGTGACCTGGGGATGGCGGGCGCGGAAGCCGGCCAGCAACGGGCCCAGCCGGGCGATGCCGAAGCTCACTGGCGCGTTGATCCGCAGCAGGCCCGACGGTTGCAGCGCCTGCGCGCCGACCGCCGCTTCCAGGTCGGCGAACTCCGCCAGCAGTTGCACCGCGCGCTGGTAGTAGGCGGTGCCGGCGCTGGTCAGGCTGACCCGGCGCGTGGTGCGGTTGAGCAGGCGGGTACCCAGGCGCTGCTCGAGCGCCGCGACCTGGCGGGTGACGCTGGCGGTGGACCGGTCCAGCGCCTCGGCCGCGGCGCTGAAGCCGTTGCGTTCGGCGACCGCCACGAACACGCGCATCGCGTCCAGGGTGTCCATTTGTTGCGCTTTTAGGAATAAACAATGGATGTAGCCGGTGTTTTATCAGAAAAGCGGCGGGAATAGCCTGCACGTACTTCCGAATGCCTCCCCTGGAGACGCCATGAATACCCCGGTCCGTTCAACGCTGCCCGCCTACGGTGCCGCCCTGCTGCGCGTCACCCTGGGCGGCCTGTTCCTGGTCCACGGCCTGACCAAGCTGCTGGTGTTCACGCCGGCCGGTACCGCCGGCTACTTCCGGTCGCTCGGCCTCCCGGGCGGCCTGGCCTACGTATCGATGGGGCTGGAGCTGCTGCTCGGCCTCACGATGGTCCTGGGCCTCTACGCGCGCTGGTTCGGCCTGCTCGGCGTGCCCCTGCTGCTGGGCACGATCGCGACCGTGCATGGCGCCAACGGCTTCGGCTTCGCCAATCCCGGCGGCGGCTGGGAGTACCCGGCGGTGTGGGCGATCGCCCTGGTGGTGCAGTTCCTGGTCGGCGACGGCGCGTTCGCGCTCAAGTCGCGCTGAGCACGTCGGTCCTGGTCCATGGAGACATCGATGCACGCCCTGCCTTCCCTGTACATCTCGCACGGCTCGCCGATGACCGCGCTGCGGCCCGGCCTGGTCGGTGAGCGGCTGGCCGAGCTGGCGGCGGCGCTGCCGCGCCCGCGCGCGATCGTGGTCGCCTCGGCGCATTGGCTGGGCCGGCGCCCGCTGGTCGGCGGCGCCGCGCGGCTGCCGACCATCCACGACTTCGGCGGCTTCCCGCCCGCGCTGTACGAGATCGAGTACCCGGCGCCGGGCGAGCCGGCGCTGGCCCGGCAGGTCCATCGCCTGCTGGAGCGGGCCGGCCTGCATCCGCAGCTGGACATGCAGCGCGGCCTCGACCACGGCGCCTGGGTACCGCTGCGCCTGCTGTATCCGCAGGCGGACATCCCGGTGGTGCCGCTCTCCATCCAGCCCGAACTCGGGCCGGCGCACCAACTGGCGCTGGGCCGCGCGCTGGCGCCGCTGCGCGACGAGGGCGTGCTGCTGGTCGGCTCCGGCTCGATCACCCACAACCTGCGCGACTGGCGCGGCGACCGTGCCGACGGCGGGGAAGCCCCCTACGTGCGCCCCTTCATCGAATGGGTGGAGCAGCGCCTGCAGGCCGACGACGTACCCGCCTTGCTCGACTACCGGCGCCAGGCGCCGCATGCCGAGCGCGCGCATCCGACCGACGAGCACCTGCTGCCGCTGTACTTCGCGATGGGCGCGGCCGGCGGCGACGCGCTCGGCGCGCAGCGGATCGACGCCGGCATCGACATGGGCTTCCTGGCGATGGACAGCTACCGCTTCGACGGCGACCGGCCGCAACGCCGGACCGCGGCGGGAGCTTGACGATCCGCCTGCGCGGCGCGCATCCACGCAGCCATGCATGAATGCGCGGTGTCGCCGCCCGGCGGCATCCGCGCGCGGCGGTTTCCATCGATCCCCGCGAGCCGTTATGTTCACGGGTGGCGCCGCCGCGTGCGGCGTCGCTCCCCGCGATGGCCCGCCGCGGCGTGCCGTCACCCGTCAAAGGCATACGCGCTCCAACATGCACTCGATCGACGTCGTCCTGGCGATGCTGCTGGCGGTGGCCGCCAGCGGTTACCTCATCCGCATCCTCCCGTTCTCGCTGCCCTTGCCGCTGGTGCAGATCGCGCTGGGCGCGGTGATCGCCGGCGTGTTCGACCGCGGCCACGAGCTGGAGCCGGAACTGTTCTTCCTGCTGTTCCTGCCGCCGCTGCTGTTCCTGGACGGCTGGCGCATCCCCAAGCAGGGCCTGTTCCGCGACAAGGGCGCGATCCTGGAGCTGGCGTTCGGCCTGGTGATCTTCACCGTGGTCGGCGCCGGCCTGCTGATCCACTGGATGATCCCGGCGATGCCGCTGGCGGTGGCGTTCGCGCTGGCGGCGATCATCTCGCCGACCGATCCGGTGGCGGTGTCCTCGATCACCTCGCGGGCGCCGATCCCGAAGCGGCTGATGCATATCCTGGAAGGCGAGTCGCTGCTCAACGACGCCTCCGGCCTGGTGTGCTTCCAGTTCGCGGTGGCGGCGGTGGTCACCGGCACGTTCTCGCTCGCCAATGCCTCGCTGACCTTCCTCTGGGTGGCCCTGGCCGGGCTGGCGGCCGGCGTGGCGGTCACCTTCGGCCTGAGCAGGGTGCAGAGCTGGATCTGGCGCCACTTCGGCGAGGAGCCGGGCTCGGCGATCCTGGTGAACCTGCTCACGCCGTTCGCCGCCTACCTGCTGGCCGAATGGCTGCACGCCTCGGGCATCCTCGCCGCGGTCGCGGCGGGCATCACGATGAGCTACGTGGAACTGCGCGGCAACGCGCCCGGCATCATGCGCGTGCAGCGCTGGGCGGTGTGGGACACGGTGCAGTTCACCTTCAACGGCATCATGTTCGTGCTGCTCGGCGAACAGTTGCCGGGCATCCTGGACGGCGCCGTGCACAGCGTGCGCGAGGCGGGTCACCTCAACCCCTGGTGGCTGGCGGTGTACGTGCTGGCGATCAGCGCGACGCTGGCGGCGCTGCGCTTCATCTGGGTATGGCTGTCGTTGCGCTGGAACCTGTTCAAGGCGCAGCGCCGCGGCGAACAGCGCGCGAGCCCGCCCTGGCGGGTGATGGTGGCGGCGTCGCTGGCCGGCGTGCGCGGCGCGATCACGCTGGCGGGCGTGCTGACCCTGCCGCTGCTGATGCCGGACGGTTCGCCGTTCCCGGCGCGGCAGCTGACGATCTTCCTCGCCACCGCGGTGATCCTGGTCTCGCTGGTGGTGGCCAGCATCGCGCTGCCGCGCCTGCTGAAGGGCCTGGAGCTGCCGGAGGAGCCCAACCACGAGCAGGAGGAGGACCTGGCGCGCACGGCGTCGGCGCGCGCGGCGCTGGAAGCGGTGGAGCGGCTGCGCCGGAAGTACGCGGACGACGAGGCCCTGGCCGAGCGCTACAACGCGGCCGCCACGCAGGTCAGCGCGCTGTACCAGCGCAAGCTCGGCGCGAGCGAGGATGCGGCCGAGCGCGACCCGGTGGAGGCGCGGGCGTACGAGCAGGCGGTGCGGGAGTTGCGCGGCGCGGGGTTGAAGGCGGAGCGCAACGAGTTGTTCAAGTTGGCGCGGGAGCGGCGGATTTCCGATGAGTTGTCGCGGCGGTTGGTGCGGAACCTGGATCTGATCGAGGCGCGGCAGCGTAGTTAGGGAGGGGGCGTGTTGCTGCGGCGCGGCTGCGTTGTTGTTTGGGGGATACGGCGTTCTGGCGCTCTCTCCCTGTCGCCGTCCCCGCGCAGGCAGGGGTGAAGCGACGCTGGTTGCGAGCCATTGGCTCGCGTGGCGCTGAACGCCATCGGGCTATGTCCGATGGCCGGGGGCGAAGACCCAGCGACTTTTTCGCTATCTATCTATCCGGTCCTCGTAATCTCTCTATCGTCATTCCCGCGAAGGCGGGAGGCGCTTTCCAGCAGCCGAACGGCTGATCATCCAGGGACGTTGCTTTTGGCCTTTTGGGCCTTTGGCAATAAAGCCAAAAGCTTTCGCCTTTGGCGAGTCACTTTTCTTTGCTTGTGCACGCGCGCCGCAGGAGCGGCGCCGCACGGCGGAGCCGGCCCGAAGGGCGCGGCACAAGGATGTGCCGCGTAAAGAAAAGTAACCAAAAGAAGCGCTTCACAGCAGCCGAAGCGCTTCACAACAGCCGAATGGCTGGTCATGGCTGATCAAGCACACCCCGCCTGCGCGCCCGCAGCTGCGCTGCGGGTTCGCGGAGCCGGCAGGATTTTTCGACGCGACCTCCTGTCGCGGCGAAAAACGACGTGCTCGTCCGCTACGCGGCCGAGTCCGGGGCATTCGCCGCGCGGCGAATGCCCGCCCGCCGGGGCGAAGCAGTGCTTCGCCTTTTTCCGGCGAGCCCATGCACGTCGCCCTTCGGGTTTTTCCCGCCGTCTCCGCCGCTTCGGAGGGGCCGCGCCGCAACGATATTCGTAGGCCATGGAGGTTGGCGCGCCGCCGCGCGGGGAGGTGTTACCCATCTCGTGCAAAATCACGAGCAACGGCAACAGCCGCTCCCCGGCTGTCGCCAGTCGTCTGATGAAGAACCAGACGGGACTTGGTCCCGCTCGCCATTCCGCCTAGCCTATGCGGCGACTTCGTCGTTCTTCCAGGGTTTTACGTGAATCCGATCGTTTCCATCCAGGGATTGAGCAAGACCTATGCCGGGGGCTTCCAGGCGCTCAGGCAGGTCGATCTGGACATCCGGCAGGGCGAGATCTTCGCGCTGCTCGGCCCCAACGGGGCGGGCAAGACCACGTTGATCAGCATCGTCTGCGGGTTGGTCAACCCGAGCACGGGGCGGGTGCTGGCCGATGGCCACGACATCGTGCGCGACTACCGCGCGGCGCGGGCGGCGATCGGGCTGGTGCCGCAGGAGCTGTCCACCGACGCGTTCGAGACGGTGTGGGCGACCATGCGCTTCAGCCGCGGGCTGTTCGGCAAGCCGCCCAATCCCGGCTACCTGGAGCAGGTGCTGCGCGAGCTGTCGCTGTGGGACAAGCGCGACAGCAAGATCTCCACGCTGTCCGGCGGCATGAAGCGGCGCGTGCTGATCGCCAAGGCGCTGGCGCACGAGCCCAAGATCCTGTTCCTCGACGAGCCCACCGCCGGCGTGGACGTGGAACTGCGCCACGGCATGTGGCAGATGGTGCGGCGGCTGCGCGAGCAGGGCACCACCATCATCCTGACCACGCACTACATCGAGGAAGCCGAGGAGATGGCCGACCGCGTCGGCGTGATCAACCGCGGCGAACTGGTGCTGGTCGAGGACAAGCACACGCTGATGCGCAAGCTCGGCAAGAAGCAGCTGGCGCTGACGCTGCAGGCGCCGCTGGCGCGGTTGCCCGAAGAGTTGCAGGGGCTGCCGCTGGAACTGGCGGCCGGCGGCGCCACGCTGGTCTACACCTTCGACGCGCAGGCCGAGGACACCGGCATCGCGCCGCTGCTGCGGCGGCTGGAGGCGCTCGGCATCGACTTCAAGGACCTGCATACCAGCGAGAGCTCGCTGGAGGAGATCTTCGTCAGCCTGGTGCATGGGGCGCGCCGGCCGGAGGTGCGCGCATGAACCTGCATGCGATCGCGGCGATCTACCGCTTCGAGATGGCGCGCGCGTTCCGCACGCTGATGCAGTCGATCGCCTCGCCGGTGCTGTCGACCTCGCTGTACTTCGTGGTGTTCGGCGCGGCGATCGGCTCGCGCATGGGCGATGTCGACGGCATCGGCTACGGCGCCTTCATCATCCCGGGCCTGGTGATGCTCTCGCTGCTCGGCGAAAGCATTTCCAACGCTTCCTTCGGCATCTACATGCCGCGCTGGGCCGGCACGATCTACGAGGTGCTGTCCGCGCCGGTGGCCTGGTGGGAGATCCTGGTCGGCTACGTCGGCGCGGCGGCGACCAAGTCGGTGATCCTGGGCGTGCTGATCCTGGCCACCGCGCGCCTGTTCGTCGACTACGAGATCGCCCATCCGTTCTGGATGGCCGGATTCCTGGTCCTGACCGCGGCGACCTTCAGCCTGTTCGGCTTCATCATCGGCATCTGGGCCGACGGCTTCGAGAAGCTGCAGGTGATCCCGCTGATGGTGGTCACGCCGCTGACCTTCCTGGGCGGCAGCTTCTACTCGATCAACATGCTGCCGCCGCTGTGGCAGAAGATCAGCCTGTTCAACCCGGTGGTGTACCTGGTCAGCGGCTTCCGCTGGAGCTTCTACGGCAAGGCCGACGTGCACATCGCGGTCAGCACGGGGATGACGCTGGCGTTCCTGCTGCTGTGCCTGGGCATCGTCTGGGCGATCTTCCGCAGCGGGTACCGGCTCAAGCCGTGATGCGCGAACCCGGGGCGCCTTCGCGCCCCGGGTTCGCGCTTACTTGGCGGCCAGGAAGTACGGCTCGACCGTGCCCTTGAGCTTGAGCGTCATCGGGTTGCCGCGGCGGTCGCGCGCCTTGCCGGCCTGGACGCGGATCCAGCCTTCGCTGACCGAGTATTCCTCCACGTCGTCGCGCTCGATGCCGTTGAAGCGGACGCCCACGCCGCGCGCCAGCACGTCGGCATCGTGGAAGGGGCTCTGCGGGTTCACCGCCAGGCGGTCGGGAGGGGTATCGCTCATTCTGGATCTGCACGAAAGGGCCGTTGGGAGGGCGCAAGTTTAAACCGTGCGCCCCGGGGCGGCTTCCCCGATGCGGGCGCGGGGAGGAAAATCGCGGAGTTTCCCCTTGCGATGCCGCCCATGCCCGACAACAGCGCCGATTACGAAGAGTTCGACGAGCTGCCGTCCGATTTCGACGAGGACGACCACCCCGCGCGGGTCTGGAACCTGCTCGTGCTGATCAACCCGGGCGACGAGGAAGGCGCGCTGCGCCAGTTCGACGCCTGGCGCGAGGCCATGGGCGGCGAGGTCGCCGACGGCGGCGACGAGGCGTGGCTGTGGGCGCTGAAGGATGCGATCGACTGGCAGTCGGGCTTCTACGTGGACTGGAAGGACGTGGAATCGTTCGTGTCCGCCATGGACGAACTGGCCGCGCGCTGGAACCTGCGCATCGACTGGGGCGGCGACCTGGACGACGAGGACTTCGTCGCCGGGGTGGACGTGCCCGCGCTGATGGCCACCGCCTACGACCGCCTGCGCGAGCACGGCTATTCGCTGTGGAACTGGAACACCGGCGAGGACGCCTACGCGGGGTGGATCGCGCTCAGCCGCGACGACGAGGCGATGCTGGCGCTGACCTCGCTGCTGGGCGTGGAAGTGCGGCCCGGCAACGACGCGTTCTGAACGCGCGCCGCTAGCGCCACGCCTGCCGCAGTCCAGCGGCCTCGCCCAGCAGCGGGTCGCGCGCGGGAAGCGGTACCTGCCCGATCCGCGCGTCCGCGGCCGGGCGTTCCTCCGGCTCGCCGCGCATCAGGTCGGGTTCGCGGCCGCCCGGGTAGGCGCCGACCACCTGGAATTCGGCGCTGGCGTCGAGGCGCTTGTGGCCCACGCCGGCCGGGATGACCAGCACGTCGCCGGCCTGGACCCGCACGGCGCGGCCTTGCTCGCCGCCGAGCTGCAGCGTGGCGGAGCCGGCGTGGACGCCGAGCACTTCGTGGGTGTTGCTGTGGTAGTGGTGGAACGGATAGATCGTCCAGCGCCAGGCGCCGGTCCAGCCGTTCTCGGCGAAGCGCCGTTCCAGCCAGGCGGCGCCGGCGTCGCCGCGCGCCGCGAACGCATCGCGGTACAGCAGCAGCGGCAGGCGGCTGTTGGGGATCGCACCGTCGTCGGCGAAATGCAGGTGCTCGGGCGCCGGCGGCGTCGCCGCGGCGGGAGCGGCGGCCATGGCGGCGCCCAGCAGGGCGGTGGGGAACGAGGCGGGCATTGCGACCTCCGCAGGCATTGTCGACCGGGAGGCCGAGGATGCCCTGGCCGGCGTGGCCGCGGTGTCGTCGGCTCCCGGGGCCGCGGCTACGGGTGCTCGCCGCGCGCCTGCGCGCGCGCATTGGCGATCAGCGCCTTGAGCCGGGCGCGGTCGGTGTGGCGGGAGATCGGGATGGCGCCGAACAGGATCGCCTGTTCGCGCATTTCCGCGGTCACGTCGTAGTGCGCGCCGCTGAGCTTGTTCTGGAAGGCGCGGCGGGGAATGCCCAGCCGCGCCGCCATCGCGTGCAGTTCGTCCAGCGTGTCGGCGAGCAGGTGCGCCCAGCGCTGGCCGCGCCAGGGG
The DNA here is from genome assembly GCF_006386585.1 of Pseudomonas sp. Hp2. Taxonomy (NCBI): domain Bacteria; kingdom Pseudomonadati; phylum Pseudomonadota; class Gammaproteobacteria; order Pseudomonadales; family Pseudomonadaceae; genus Pseudomonas; species Pseudomonas sp. Hp2. Next base: position 147,745 of record NZ_VAHJ01000007.1, on the reverse strand, counting down.
TGCACCGCATCGTCGATATAGACGGCCATCGCGCAGGTCAGGACGCCGGCTTGGCGTCTTCGCCCTCGGGGTGGGCGTCCTCGGTCCCGGTGGCGGCGTCCTCGCCTTCCCCGTCGCCTTCGATGCCCTCGAACTCGGCGACCAACCCGGCCAGGTATTCCTCGGCGCTCTTGCCTTCATCGGCGGCGAGGTCGTCGATCATCTGCTGCAGCTGCTCGGAGTAGTGCAGGCTGACGGTCTTGCCTTCCTTTTCCTGCACGTTGGCCAGGTGCTTGAGCATGGCCAGCATCGGCACCGGGTTGTCCGCGCTGCCCATGGTCTGGCCGCCGATGCCGAGCAGCCATTCGCCGCCGGCCTGCTGGCCGATCGCGGCCACCACGCGGCCCTCGCCGTCCTGCAGCACGGCATGGTTGGCGACCGGCTGCTCGCGGTCGAGCCGGGCGAACGGGCGCCTGGGCTGCTTCTTCTTGCGCTGGTCGCGCTTGGCCTTGGAATTGCGGGACACGTGAACCCTGATGTCGTGGCGGGCGGCCATTCTAGGCGTTCGCGACCGGGGCCGCAGGCGGCCTGCGCGCAGCGCGCTTGACTACAGGTGTAGACAGGCATAGTGTCTACACCTGTAGTCAAACCGGAGGCCCGCATGCCCCGCAAGACCATCGGCGACCAGGAACTGGCGCTGCTGCAGTACGTGTCCGAGCTCGGCGACGCTTCCGCCAGCGAGGTGGCGGGAGCGTTCGGCGAGCCGCGCGGGCTGGCGCGCTCGACGGTGCTGACCATGCTCGAGCGGCTTCGCGGCAAGGGCTACCTGCGCCGGCGCCAGGTCGGCGGGGTCTACCGCTACGCCTCCGCCGCGCGCCCGGACGACGTGGTGCGCTCGGCGGTGGGGCGCTTCGTCGCGACCACGCTGCAGGGATCGGTCTCGCCGTTCGTGGCCTGGATGTCCGAACGCCGCGACATCAGCCAGGACGAACTGGCCGAGCTGGAGGCGCTGGTCGCCACGCTGCAGTCGCGGCGCAAGGAGGACTGACATGGACGCGATGGCGGGATGGGCCGGGGTGGTGCTGGGACGGCTGGCGCTGGCGGTGCTGCAATCGCTGCCGCTGGCGGCGCTGGTGTGGATGCTGTGCCGCTGGCTGCCCCGGCTCGGCGCCGCCCGGCGTTGCTGGCTGTGGTGGCTGGTGAGCCTGCAACTGCTGGCCGGGTTGGTTTGGCCGGCGCCGGTGATGCTGCACTGGTTGCCGGCGCCTGCCGCCGCCGAGCCGGTCGTGGCGATGCCTGCCCTGCCGCCGATGCCGGCGGATGCGCTCTCCCTGCCGCAGGCCACGGCGCCGGTCGCGGCGGCCGGCACCGCCTGGTCCGACCTGGTTCCCCTGGTGCTGTTGTCGATATGGGCCGTCGGTGTGCTGTGGATGGCATGGCGCAGCCTGCGCGACTGGCGCGCGGTGCGGCGGCGCATCGCCGAAGCCTCGCCGCTCGTGCCCGGGCCGGTGCAGCAGCGCTGCCGCGAACTGGCGCGCCGGTTGCGGGTCGCGCCGCCGGCGCTGCGCCTGAGCGGAGCGATCGATTCGCCGCAGCTCGTCGGCGTGCTGGAGCCGCACCTGCTGCTGCCGGCGCGAATGCTGCCGCTGCTCCCGGACGATGCCATCGACATGGCGCTGCGCCACGAACTGGCGCACCTGCAGCGCCGCGACCTGCTGTGGGGCTGGTGGCCGGCGCTGGCGCAGCACCTGTTCTTCTTCCATCCGGTCGCGCACCTGGCCGCGCGCGAGTACGCGCTGGCGCGCGAGGCCGCGTGCGACGCCGCGGTGCTGGCCGATCCGCGCGTGGCGCCGCAGGACTACGGCCGCCTGCTGCTGCAGTTCGGCGTGGCGCCGCGCGCGGTCGCCGTGGCCGGCGCCGCATCGCCCGATTTCGTCGCCCTCAAGAGGAGGCTCGTCATGTTGCAATCGCATGTTCCCGCCTGGCGCGTCGCCGGGCCGCTGCTGGTGGCGGTGGTCGGCGCGCTGGGCGTGATGCCTTACCGCGTCGTCGCGCAACCGGAACTCGATCCCGCGCAGCGGGCCAACCAGGCCGCCTCGTCCAGGCCCGCTGCCTCGCCGGCACCGGCACCGGCGGCGGCGATCGCCGCGCCCGCACCGGCTCCCGAACCGGCGGCGCTGCCGCGGCCTCCCGCGCCGCCCGCCGCGCCCACCGCGCCCGAGGCGCCACCCATGCCGGAGCCCCCGGCGCCGCCGAAGCCGCCGCGTCCCGATGCCGGCATGTCGTTGATCGAGCTCGACGACGGCCGCGCGCTGGCCTGGGTGCTGATCGAGGATGGCCATACGCACGCGGTCGGCCAGTCGCCGGATGTGGCGGCGGCGCGCAGGCTGCGCGAGGGGAACGCGCCGGTCTGGTGGTTCCGCCAGGGCGATGCGCGCTACGTCGTGCGCGATCCGGGCACGATCGCCCGCCTCAAGCGCGCATACGAGCCGGTGACAGCGCTCGACCGGCAGCAGGGCGAGCTGGGCCGGCAGCAAGGCGCGCTCGGCGGCAAGCAAGGCGAGCTGGGAGCGCAGATCGCCGCGCTGGCGGCGCGCCAGGCGCAGCTGGCGACCGGCGGCGGGCGCGACGCCGCCGGGCAGGAGGCGCTGTCGAGCCGGATCGAGGCGCTGGCCGAGCGCCAGCGCACGCTGGGCGAACAGCAGCGCGAACTGGGGGATCGCCAGTCGGCGATCGGCGAGCGCCAGAAGGCGGCCGTGGAAGGCCTGCTCGACGAAGCCAACCGCCTGGCGGCCGAGACCGTCCGCAACGGCACCGCGCAGCGCCTGTAGCCGCGCGCGCGGGCCTGCCGCGGTTTCAGTGCTGCGCGGGCGTGCCGGCTTCCCGCTGGGCACGGGCCGCGACTTCGGCGGCCCGCGCCAGCGACGCGGCCGCCGCCACCTGGCCGGCGGTCGAAACGTCGGCGCGATCCGCGCCGGTGCCGCTCGCGGCGACGGGAGCGGCAGGCCGGGCGGGTGGCGTGGAGGAGCCCTGCGACGGTTCCGGCGGCGGCGCGGGCGCATCGCCGCGAAGTTCGGGAACCCGGGTGTCCGCATCGGGCTGCGCCGGCCCCAGCGCGAGCGGCTGCCCGCTGCCTGCCAGCGCGGCCTGCTCGGCGTCGTGCGTCATCACCACGATGCTGATGCGGCGGTTGATCGGATTGTGCGGATCGGCCTTGTCGAACAGCACCGACGACGACAGCCCCACCACGCGAACCACCTTGGCGTCCTCCATGCCGCCGGCGACCAGCGTGCGCCGCGCGGCATTGGCGCGGTCCGCGCTCAGCTCCCAGTTGCCGTAGCCGGTGCCGGAGCTGTAGGCGGTGGTGTCGGTGTGGCCGGTGATGCTGATGTGGTTGGGCACCTGGTTGATGAAGCGCGCCAGCTCGCGCAGGATCGCGCTGGTGTAGTCCTTCAGCCGCGCGCTGCCGATGTCGAACATCGGGCGGTTCTGCTGGTCGACGATCTGGATGCGCAGGCCCTCGGGGGTCAGGTCCAGCAGCAGCTGGTCCTTGAACGGTTCCAGCGCCTGGCTGCGGCCGATCGCTTCCTGCAACTGCTGCATCAACGCCTCGAGGCGCCGTTTCTCCTGCTGGCGCTGCTGTTCCGGCGATTGCGGGTCGATCTTGTTCAGGGCGAAGTCGCGGCCCGGCCCGCGCGGGATCTCCATCGTGCCGCCGAGCTTGATCATCGAGCTGCTGGCGCCGCCCGGGCCGTTCATGCCGGGCGACGGGGCCGGGCTTTCGCCCGCCAGCGGCGAGGGACTCCGGAAGTATTCGGAAATCGCCGCGCGTTGCCGGGGCGTGGTGGCGCCCAGCAGCCACAGCACCAGGAAGAACGCCATCATCGCCGTGACGAAGTCGGCGTAGGCCACCTTCCACGCGCCGCCATGATGGCCACCGCGGCGCCCCTTCCTGACGCGGCGGACGACGATCGTCGGTTTCTCGGCCATCGCGCTACTTGATCGTCTTCAGGTGGGCCTCGAACTGCGAGAAGCCCGGGCGCACGTCCGACGGCAACGTCTTGCGGGCGAACTCCAGCGCGATCTTGGGGTTGTAGCCGCGCAGGCAGGCCAGCAGGGCGGTCTTGACCGATTCGTAGATGCGCGCGTCCTGTTCGGCGCGCGCTTCCACCGCCGCCGACAGCGGGCCGATGAAGCCGTAGGCGAGCAGGATGCCCAGGAACGTGCCCACCAGCGCCCCGGCCACGTGCGCGCCGACCTCGGTGATCTCCCCGCCGATCGATCCCATCGTGATCACGATGCCGAGCACCGCGGCGACGATGCCGAAGCCGGGCAGGCCGTCGGACACCTTGGCCAGCGCGTGCGCGGGCGCCAGGGCCTCGTGGTGGTGCTTCTCCAGTTCCAGTTCCAGCAGCGGTTCCAGCTCGTGCGGCTCGATGTTGCTGCCGATCATCAGGCGCAGGCAGTCGGTGATGAAGTCGACCAGGTGCGGGTCGGCCAGCACCTTGGGATAGGTCTGGAACAGCGCGCTCTCCTGGGGCCGCTCGACGTGGTCCTCCAGCGCCATGAAGCCCTCGCGGCGGGCCTTGTTGAGCAGTTCGTAGACCAGGCTCAGCACGTCCAGGTAGTCCTGGCTCTTGTACTTGGGGCCCTTGAACACCGCGGGGACGGCGGCGAGCGTGGCCTTGACCGTCCTCGCCGGGGTGCCGACCAGGAACGCGCCGAACGCGGCGCCGCCGATGATGACCAGTTCGTAGGGCTGCCACAGCGCGGCGAGCTTGCCGTGCGCACCCACGTAGCCCCCCAGCACGCTGAGGATGACGACGACGAGTCCGGCGAGGATGAGCATGGCGGCAGCGGAAAACGGGGGGATCATCCCGTTTTCGGCGCTGCGCCTGCTTTCTGAAGCCCGGCGGCGCGATCGCCGCCGTCCCGGTTACCCGGCGTTGTTCCCGCCGGCGGGCGTGCACTTCAGCTTGTTGCCGCCGGTGGACAGCGTCGCTTCGCCCTGGTGTTCCCAGAACTCGTTGCCCTGCGTGTCGGCGTAGCGCGCGCCGGAGCCGGACTGCGCCGACGGCAGCTCCAGGGTCTTGCCGTCGATCTCGACGCGCACGGTCTGGGTGCCGTTGTCGAAGGTGGTGGTCGCGGTCTTGTCGCCGCAGTTCCAGCGCGTGGCCGCCGCGGCGGTGCCGGCGGCACCCGTGGCGGTACCGCCGGCGTCGTTCTTGGCGGTGTCCGGGCTCAGCGCCTCGTCGTTGGCAGGGCTGGTGGCGCCGGCGGTGCTGTCCGGGGTCTGCGGGGCGGCCGGATCGCCCGCAGCGCCCGGCGCCGTCGCCGGTGCGGCGTTGCTGGTGTCGGCGCCGCCCGAATCGGGGCGGCCGCAGCCGCTCAACGGCAGGACGCACAAGGCCGCGATCAGTAGCAGATGCTTGTTCATGGGCATTCTCCTGTGGGGATCGCGCCCCACCGTAGCGGCGGCACGGTAGCCGGGCGTGAATGCGCCCGGCCGCTTCTTCACGCCGGCTGCGCTTCGGCACCGCCGCGCTGCAGGGGATCCGGCAGGGGACGGCCCTGTTCGGTGAAGCCGAGCGACACCGAGTTCAGGCAGTGGCGTTCGAACGTCGGCGGCGGGCCGTCCGGGAACACGTGGCCGAGATGGCTGCCGCAGCGCGCACAGGTGATCTCGGTGCGGATCATGCCGTGGCTGGTGTCGCGGACCTCGCGGATGTGCGCGGGGTCGTACGGGGCGAAGAAGCTGGGCCAGCCGGTGCCGGAGTCGAACTTGGCACTGGAGCGGAACAGCGGCAGGCCGCACAGCCGGCAGGTGTAGACGCCGTCCAGCTTGTTGTCGAGGAACACGCCGCAGAACGGCGCCTCGGTGCCGTGGTGCAGCAGCACGCGCTTTTCCTCGTCGTTCAGGCCGGCGACCAGGCGCTGGCGTTGTGCGTCGTCGGGAGGGGTCAGGTCGAACCGGGTCATGGTGTCCTCTGGGTCGCGCCGGCATGCACCGGCGGTGTCGATCATGGATGGGGGCGGGCGGCTATCATCCAAGCATCGCATCCGAACCGGAATCCCAGGAGCCGCGCCATGAAACAGCACGCCACCGGCCGCTTCGAGGTCAAGCTGCAGCCGCAGGCCAGCCGCCAGGTCGAAGGCAACACGCTGGCGCGGATGTCGCTGGACAAGGTGTTCAGCGGGGACCTGCAAGGCGAGGGCAAGGGCGAGATGCTGGCCGCGCGCACGGCGGTGGAGGGCTCGGCGGCGTACGTGGCGGCGGAAGCGTTCACCGGCAGCGTGCATGGCCGCAGCGGCAGCTTCCTGCTGGTACATCGCGGCTGGATGGAGCAGGGCACCCAGAGCCTGCTGGTCAGCGTGGTGCCCGACTCCGGTACGGGCGAGCTGAAGGGCATCGCCGGCACGCTCGGGATCCGCATCGAGGACGGCGTGCACTACTACGACTTCGACTACACGTTGCCGGATGCCCGAGCCGCCCCCATGTAGTCGATCCCGTCCCCGGGAAATGCCATGAAACCGCTTTTCTGCCTGATGCTGGCCGGCCTGTTCGCCGCCGGCGCGGCGCATGCGCAAGGCTTGCAGAGCACGACGCCGGCCACGCAGAGCCGTTCCACCACGCGCGTGGAGCCGGTCCGCAGCCCTGCGCCGCCCCAGCGCCAACCCGTGCCGGCGCCGCCGCCGCGGCCCCTGGTCCCGCCGATCCCGAGTTCGCCCGACCAGCGTCCGCAGCCGCCGGTGCCGGTGCATGGCGCTTCGCGTACGCAGGACGCCGGCAAGGCGGCGGGCACGGTGCCGGCACCGGCGCCACCGGCGAAGGTGTACGACCGCAACGGCCGGTTGATCCCGGGCATGCGTCCCGCCGGCGCCAACCGCGTGCTCGACACGCGCACCGGTCGCTACTACGACACGGTGCCGAGCGGCGACGGCCAGCGGATCGTGCGTTGACCGGCGACGCGGGCATACAGGCTTCTGAATCGTTCAATCCGTTGGCGTGCGCTCAGCGCGGTGAAGCCGGCGCTGACCAAAGTTTTTCGCGTGGTTAACCGGAGCGGGGACAGCCTGTACGGGCGCGGGTCGGCTGGGTTTTCCCGTCGCCTGTGCTCCTTCCACACAGAGAAATGCAGTCATGGCTAACCAGAACCAGCAGAATCGCGGCCAGCAGGGCGGTCAGCAGGACAAACGCGATCAGCATGGCCGTCAGCAGAACCAGCAGCAGTGGGACGACGAGCAGAACCAGCGGGGCGGGCAGCAACAGCAGAAGCAGCAACGCGACCAGAACCAGAAGCAGCAGCGGTGATGGGATGTGAGCTGGTGAAGTAGAGGGTGGCGGCGCGCTTCGGCGCGCCGCTTGCGTTTTGGGGTTGGGATCGTGGGTTGGGTTCGCTGTCGTCCTGCAGGTGTGGGACCGGCGTCGCCTTGGCCTTCCCTCGTTCTCGCCTGAAGCAAGAGCTCTCGCCCTGCGGCGGGTTACCTTTCTTTGCTCGTGCACGCGCGCCGTCTCCGCCGCTACGGAGGGCCGCGCCGCAGCGACGTTCGCAGGCCATGGGGGTTGGCGCGCCGCGGCGCGAGGAAGTGTTGCCCGATCCAGAGCAGAATCACGAGCAGCGGCAACGGCAACGGCAGCAACAGCGGTTATTGCTCAATCGGCGATGGGTAGGCTCAGCGTTTCCTTGACTTCTTCCATCACGATGTAGCTCTTCGACTCGCGCACGTGCGGCAACGTCAGCAGGGTGCTGCCCAGGAGCTTGCGGTAGGAAGCCATTTCGTTGATCCGTGCCTTGATCAGGTAGTCGAAGTCGCCGGAGACCAGGTGGCATTCCAGGACGTTGGGCAGTTTCAGCGCGGCGCGGCGGAACTCCTCGAAGATGTCGCCGGACTTGTAGGCCAGGCTGATCTCCACGAACACCAGCAGGCTGGCCTTCAGGGCGTTCGGGTCCAGGCGCGCGTGGTAGCCGGTGATCACGCCCTCGCGTTCCAGGCGGCGCACGCGCTCGGTGCAGGGCGTGGTGGACAGGCCCACGCGCTCGCCCAGTTCGGTGAAGGAAATGCGCCCTTCCTGCTGCAGGATGCGCAGGATCTTGCGGTCGGTCCTGTCCAGCTCGCGGCTGCGTGCGGCCATGTTCACGGTCTCCGGTCTGTTTCCGGTGAATTTTCCTGTGCTTCATGCGAAAGGCGGAAAATAGCACTGGCTTGGCGGGAATATACTGCCCCGAATTGCCGACCCATGGGGCTTGCCGTGGGAAATGATCTGGTCAGAGGTCCGCAATGCGCATACTGGTGCTGGGAAGTGGCGTGATCGGCACGACGAGTGCCTGGTACCTGCGCCAGGCCGGGTTCGAGGTCACCGTAGTGGACCGCCAGCCCGGCCCGGCGCTGGAGACGAGCTACGCCAATGCCGGGCAGCTCTCGTTCGGCTACACCTCGCCCTGGGCGGCCCCGGGCGTGCCGCTGAAGGCGGTCAAGTGGCTGTTCGAGGAGCACGCGCCGCTGTCGATCCGGCCGACCGGCGAGTTGCGCCAGTACGTGTGGCTGGCGCACATGCTGCGCAACTGCACCTCCAAGCGCTACGCGATCAACAAGGCGCGCATGGTGCGCATGTCCGACTACAGCCGCGACTGCCTGGACGAGCTGGTCGCCGCCACCGGCATCGCCTTCGAGGGCCGCCATCGCGGCACCACCCAGCTGTTCCGCACCCAGCAGCAGCTCGATGCGGCGGCGAAGGACATCGAGGTCCTGGCCCAGTACGGCGTGCCGTACCAGGTGCTGGCGCCGTCCGAAATCGCCCGCCACGAGCCCGGCCTGGCCGATGGCGGCGCCAAGATGGCCGGCGCGCTGCACCTGCCGCACGACCAGACCGGCGACTGCCGGCTGTTCACGCAGCGGCTGGCGCAGTTGGCGGCGCAGGCCGGGGTCGAGTTCCGCTACGGGCAGACGGTCGAGCGCATCGAGCACGACGGCGGCCGCATCACCGGCGTGCGGATCGACGGCCGCCTGGAGACCGCCGACCGCTACGTGGTCGCGGCCGGCAGCTACTCCTCCGACCTGGTGCGGCCGCTCGGCCTGGCGCTGCCGGTGTATCCGCTGAAGGGGTTCTCGCTGACGATCCCGATCGTCGATGCCGCCCGCGCGCCGACCTCGACCATCCTCGACGAGAGCTACAAGATCGCGGTGACCCGCTTCGACGACCGCATCCGCGTCGGCGGCATGGCCGAGGTGGCCGGCTTCGACCTGTCGCTGAACCCGAAGCGCCGCGCCACGCTGGAGATGGTGGTCAACGACCTGTACCCCGGCGGCGGCGACCTGGCGCGCGCCGAGTTCTGGACCGGCCTGCGCCCGGCCACGCCGGACGGCACGCCGGTGGTCGGCGCCACGCCGTATTCCAACCTGTTCCTCAACACCGGCCACGGCACGCTGGGCTGGACGATGGCCTGCGGCTCCGGCCGCTACCTGACCGACCTGATGAGCTCGCGGCGTCCGCAGATCAGCAGCGAAGGCCTGGACATCTTCCGCTACCTGCCGGCCCGCCTGGCCCGCCCGCACCACGAGGCCGCTTCGTGCGCCCAGCCCACGCTCTGATCGATCTCGGCGCACTGCGCCACAACTACCGCCTCGCGCGCCGCCTCGGCGGCGGCAAGGCTCTGGCCGTCGTCAAGGCCGACGCCTACGGGCACGGCGCGGTGCGCTGCGCGCAGGCGCTGGAAGGCGAGGCCGACGGCTTCGCGGTGGCCTGCATCGAGGAGGCGCTGGAGCTGCGCCGGGCCGGCATCCGCGCGCCGATCCTGCTGCTGGAGGGCTTCTTCGAGGTCGACGAACTGCCGTTGATCGCCGAGCACGACCTGTGGACCGCGATCGCCTCGCCCTGGCAGGTGCGCGCGCTGGCCGCGTTCAACAGCCCGCGCCCGCTCGGCATCTGGCTGAAGATGGACAGCGGCATGCACCGGCTCGGCCTGGACCCGGAGGATTTCCGCGAGGCCTGGCTGCGCCTGCGCGGCCTGCCGCAGGTCGGCTCGATCGTGCTGATGACCCACCTGGCGCGCGCCGACGAGCTGGACTGCAGCCGCACCGACGAGCAGGCGGTGGCGTTCGCGCTGGCCTGCCGCGGCATGCAGGCGGAGACCAGCCTGCGCAATTCGCCCGGCCTGCTCGGCTGGCCGGCGTTGCGCAACGACTGGTCGCGCCCGGGACTGATGCTGTACGGCGCCAATCCTTTCGGCCAGGAAACCGAACTGACCGCCCAGCTGCGCCCGGTGATGACGCTGTCGTCGCGCATCATCGCCACGCGCGAACTGGCGGTCGGCGAGCCGGTCGGCTATGGCGCGCGCTTCGTCGCGCAGCGTCCGACCCGCGTCGGCGTGGTGGCGATGGGCTATGCCGACGGTTATCCGCAGTTCGCGCCGAACGGCACGCCGGTGCTGATCGATGGCCGGCCGGGCGAGCTGATCGGGCGGGTGTCGATGGACATGCTGACCGTGGACCTCACCGACCACCCGCAGGCCGGCGTGGGGACGCCGGTGCAGCTGTGGGGCGATGCTCCGCGGATCGGCGCGCTGGCCGCGCGCTGCAATTCCAGCGCCTACCGGTTGCTGTGCGGCCTCAAGCGCGCGCCGCGGCACTACGTCGAATGACGATCCGCCGGCGCCGCGGACGCGACGCCGGCCACGCGGGCGCCGGCGCGGCTCAGCGCTCGGCGGTGTAGCGGTCGTCGCGCAGTTCGCGGCGCAGCCAGTCGTCGATCATCCGCTTCTCGTAGCGCAGCGGATCGCTGTCGTTGAACGAGGTGCTGCTCATCAGGAAGGCGGTATCCACCAGCTTTTGCTCGCCCTGGTCGATGACCCGGCCGGAAGCGTCGGTGCGGGTCCAGGTGAACGACAGGCGCGGCGGATAGATGTCCTTGATGATGCGCACGTCGTCCAGGCGCGGTCCGTGCCACGGCTCGTAGTCGCCGGCGCGCTTGATGTCGGTGATGGTGACCTGCATCTGCTGGCCCTCCGGCAGGCGCTTGGCGGCCGCCTTCTGGAAGTAGCTGGCGAGGTCGTTCACCCAGTCGCCGCGCTCGGCTTCCCAGCGGTTGCGGCTGTAGCGGATGTCGGTGAACTGGGCCGGGTCGGTCCAGTTGACCTTGACCGGGCTATCGGCGTTGCTGGCAAGCGCCCGCGGCGCCTGCGGGTCGGTGACCGAGCGCACGCGCGCATCGGCCGCGCCGGCGGTGGCGAGCGCGGCGAGCAGCACCGCGGCGGAAACGAAGGTCTTGTTCATGGTGTCCTCCAGGCCGGGACGATGGATCCAGTCTGCTCCGGTAAACGCACCGCCGCAACGACCGGCCGACCGCCCTCCGGGCGCTGTTGCCCGGCATTAATCCCGCTTCGAGAGCGATGACGGCGGGTTCACCGGGCATCGGCGTGCGCTTCACGGCCAGCACAGCACCATCGCGGCGAAACCGCCAGAGACGTCCCGCCATGAAGGCCCCGCCCGCGTTCCTGCCTCCTTCCGACTTCAAGCTCCAATTCATCGACTGGGCCAAACAGCATGGCCACAACCCGGAAACGGGGGCGGCGGCGTTCGTGGCATTGCAGAGCGACCGAGACCTGCGCGAGCGCCATCCCGCCCGCGGCGAGGGCGTGGACCTGCGCGCGGCCCTGCGCCGCGAGCTGGAGGCGCTCGCCGGGGAGGACGACGTGGCGGTGCAGTTCCCGCCGGTCTACGCCTATCGCGCCGCGGGCGGGATCGACTATCGCTACTCCCTGATGCTGGTGCTGGCCGAGGACTGCGTGGAGTGGACCGCGCGCGTCTGGCGGGGGCTGGACTACCAGGGGATGCTGGTCGGGCGGGGGCAGGGACCCCGGACCAACTACACCCGGCTGGCCCGGGTGGCGATCGAGCGCGAACTGGACCGGCCCGAGCCCGGCTACCTGAAGGAGTGAACGGCAGGCAAACGGGGCGCGATCCGCTGCGTGCCTTGTACTGCAAGCCTGCGATGGCGTTTTCCTGGCCATTCCCCGCTTGCGCGGTCGGTCCGGCTTGACGCGCCAGGGCGCTCTTTCCACCCTATGACGACATCGGTTGTGGCTTCATGCGCGTTCCGTCGCGCAACGACCTCGCCCCATCCAGGCCCGGAATCCCGCTTGAGCACGCCTCTTCCGTCTCCTGAAGTGCCGTCCACGCATGTCCCCCGGATACTGGAGGAGGGCGTCTATCGCGACATGTTCGCGAGCATGGACGCGGGCTTCTGCGTGATCGAAGTGGTGTTCGATGGCGAGCGCCCGGTCGATTACGTCTTCCTCGACATCAACGAGGCATTCGAGCGCCTGACCGGCCTGGACTGCCCGGTCGGCCGCTCGATCCGCTCGCTGCTGCCGGACATCGAGGACGAGTGGATACGGCGCTACGGCGAAGTGGTGAACACCGGCCAGCGGCTGCGCTTCGAGCTGGAGGCGCGCTCGCTGAAGCGCTGGTTCTCCGTGGATGCGTTCCGGGTCGGGCTGCAGGAGCAGCGGCGGGTCGGCGTGCTGTTCCTCGACATCACCGAGCGCAAGCGCATCGAGCGCGAGCTGGCCGAGAGCGAGGCGCGCTTCAGCGCGCTCGCCGACGGGCTGCCGATGCCGGTATGGGTGCTCGATGCGCATGGCGTGATGCGCTTCGTCAACAGCGCCTACGGCGATTTCTTCGGGATGGACATGGCCAGCGGCACCGTGCCGGCCTGGAGCGAGCTGCTGCATCCGGAGGACCTGCCGGTATTCCAGTTCGAGCTCGCCGCGGCGCTGGAGCAGCAGCACGGCATGCGTGCGCTGGTGCGCGCGCGCCGCCACGACGGGCGCTGGCGCTGGATCGAGATGAGCGCGATGCCGCGCTATTCCGCCGACGGCCGTTTCATCGGCCTGGCCGGCAGCAGCCCGGACGTGACCGAGCGCCGCGAGATCGAGCTGGCGCGCGAGCAATTGCTGGAATCGGAGCGCATCGCCCGCAACGAGGCCGAGAGCATGGCGCGGCTGAAGGACGAGTTCCTCGCCACGCTCTCGCACGAGTTGCGCACGCCGCTGACCACGATCCTCGGCTGGAGCGAACTGCTGCTGCAGCGCCTGGACGAATCCGATCCCAGCCACAAGGGCCTGTCGGTGATCGCCAGCAGCGCCAAGGCGCAGAAGCGGCTGATCTCGGACATGCTCGACCTGAGCAGCATGCTGCTCGGCAAGGTGCAGCTGGAGGTGGAGACGCTGGACCTGGCCGAGCAGTTGCGCGAGGCGATCGGCTCGCAGGAGCCGGTCGCCGAAGGCAAGGACCACGCCATCGGCCTGCGCGTGCCGGACGGGCCCTGCCTGGTGCTGGGCGATGCCACGCGCCTGCAGCAGGTGTTCTGGAACCTGCTTTCCAACGCGATCAAGTTCACCCCCGCGCACGGCAGCATCGAGGTCACGGTCGCGCGCGAGAGCGGCCACTTCGTGGTCAGCGTGCGCGACAGCGGCGACGGCATCGCGCCGGAATTCCTGCCGCACCTGTTCGGCCGCTTCCGCCAGGCCGACGGCACCACCACGCGCCGGCACGGCGGCCTCGGCCTGGGATTGGCGATCGTGCAGCAACTGGTGGAAATGCACGGCGGGCAGGTGAGCGCGGCCAGCGACGGGCCGGGCAAGGGCGCCACGTTCACGGTGCGCCTGCCCGAGTACACGCCCGACTGGCGCAAGCGCCCGCGCCGCGAACCGCGCCGCAACGTCGCCTCCGAGCAGGTCGTCGAGGCCAAGGCTTTGAATGGGCTGCGCCTGCTGGCGGTGGAGGACCAGCCGGACATGCGCGAGTACCTGCGCCGCCTGCTGGAGGAGCAGGGCGCCGAGGTCGCGGTGGCGGGCAACGCGACCGAGGCGCTGGAACTGCTGGACGACGGGGCGCACGCGCGCTTCGACGTGATGCTGACCGACATCGGCATGCCGGGCATGGACGGCTACGGGTTGATCCGCACCATCCGCGAGAACATGGGGCTGGACGCGACCGCGCTGCCGGCGGTGGCGGTGACGGCGCTGGCGCGCAGCGACGACCGCGACCGCGCGCTGGCTTCGGGGTTCCAGGGGCACCTGGCCAAGCCGTACAGCGTGGCGCAACTGGTGGCCGCGGTGCGCGATGCGCGCCAGCGCTAGCGCGTAGCGGGCCTGAGACGGCGCCGGTCCACGCCGGATCGCCCCCGGGGCGGCGGCATCTCTTGCATGCGTGAATGCCGCCGCGGCCCGGACCCGCGGCTTGCTGCCGGGTTCACGGGCGCGCCTCTACGGTGCGATGGTCGAAGGCAGCAAGCGGACCGCACCGGGTCCGCAGGCCCGTCCAGGAGTCTCGCCATGAGCCGATATGCCCCCCACGTCTACACCGACCAGCGCCAGATCGCGATGATGGAGCAGTGGATGAAGCAGCTCGACGACGAGGCCCGGGTGGTGGTCACGCTCGACGACGGCACGCGCATCGCCGGTACGGTGGCGGTGCGCCCCACCGTGCAGAGCTACCTCGACGAGAATGAGCGGGAAGGCATGAACGGGGAACTGCGCCTGGACGCGCTGGACGCCAGCCAGCGGCCGCGATGGATCTGGCTCGACCGCATCGTCGATGTCGCGCCGTTCCCGCTGGGGCACGATCCGCAGGTGATGCCGTGAGCGCGCGCACGCTTTGACGGGGCGTTTACGCTTGGGCGCGGCGCTGCCGGCATCATGCGGCGGGCAGGCGGATGTCGGCCTGGAGCGTGTGATGGTCTTCGGGATGAGATACGGTGGTCGCCCGCGGCACGGGCTCCGCGCCTGGGCACGCCCATGGCCGCTCCGCACCATTCCGCAATCCACACGACGCTGTAGGGGCAAAAACCGATGAAGTCCGTTGCGTTCGGCGCTACGCGCCACCTGCTCGCTTTGCTCGCTGCCGGCGGGCTCGCCGGGTGCGGCGATACCGCCAAGTACCCGGTGGAACAAGGCATCGGGCCCGACCCGGTGCTGCCGGAACCGGTCAAGCGGTTGATTCCGACCGTCAAGGTGGCGCCGGTGAAAGGCTGGGCCGACGGTGCCGCGCCGGTGCCGGCCGAGGACCTGCAGGTCAACGCCTTCGCGCGCGACCTGGACCATCCCCGCTGGCTGTACGTCCTGCCCAATGGCGACGTGCTGGTCGCCGAGACCAATGCGCCCGCGCGCCCGGACAAGGAGCCGTCGCTGAAGGATCGCATCGCCGGCGCGGTGATGAAGAAGGCCGGTGCGCGCACGCCCAGCGCCGAGCGCATCACGCTGCTGCGCGATGCCGACGGCGACGGCGTCGCCGAGACCCGCACGCAGTTCCTGACCGGGCTGTATTCGCCGTTCGGCATGGCCCTGGCCGGCGACCGGTTCTACGTCGCCAACGCCGATGCGCTGGTGCGCTTTCCCTACAAGGACGGCGACACGCACATTTCCGCGCAACCGGAGTTCGTCGCCAACCTGCCCGGCGGGATCAACCACCACTGGACCAAGTCGCTGGTGGCCAGCGCGGACGGCAAGCAGCTGTACGTGGGCGTGGGTTCCAACAGCAACATCGGCGAGAACGGCATGGACGCGGAACTGAACCGCGCCGCGATCCTGCAGGTGGACACCGACGACGGCGGCATCCGCGTCTATGCCAGCGGCCTGCGCAATCCGGTCGGCATGGCGTGGGAACCGTCCACGCAACGGCTCTGGACGGTGGTCAACGAGCGCGACGAGATCGGCAGCGACCTGGTGCCGGACTATCTCACCTCGGTGCGCGAGGGCGGGTTCTACGGCTGGCCCTACAGCTACTACGGGCAACACGTGGACGAGCGGGTGCAGCCGCAGGACCCGGAAAAGGTGGCCCAGGCGATCAAGCCCGACTATGCCCTGGGCGCGCACACCGCCTCGCTCGGCCTGAGCTTCTCCGGGAGCGCGCTACTGCCGGCGCGTTTCCGCAACGGCGCCTTCATCGGCCAGCACGGTTCGTGGAACCGCAATCCGCCGAGCGGCTACAAGGTGATCTTCGTGCCGTTCGTGGACGGCAAGCCGCAGGGCATGCCGATCACGGTGCTGGATGGTTTCCTCGACGACGAGGGCGGCGCGCAGGGCCGGCCGGTCGGGGTGACGCTGGACAAGCGCGGCGCGCTGCTGGTGGCCGACGACGTGGGCAACGTGATCTGGCGGGTGACGCCCAAGCGGGCCGGAACGCCGTGATCCAGCCGCATCGGCCGGGCTGCGGCGGGAACCCGATGAGGGATCCGGGCGGCCCCGATGTCCCGCGCGAGGACTTCGGTCCCGATCGCGTGCAAAGGCGTTGCGTCCGTCCGCCACGCGGCCGACGACAGTCGTACCGGTAGCCTCGGTCGTTCGTCGGCGCGCGGTGGGCTACGACTGCCTCAACGCATCCGGCGATTCGGGCGTGGCCTCGAAGCGGCGCGCGTAGCCGCGCTCCTCGGCGATCCGCGCGATGTCCTCGTCGGGCATTTCCGGTGCGCCGTAGACGGCGTAGGCGATGCTGCCGTCCTCGCGCGTGCCGATCTGGTGCAGCCGATAGCGCGGGCGGCCGCTGCCGGTGTTGGCGGGGTAGTGCAGGGGCGGCGGCGCATCGTCCATGTCCATTTCGCTGTTGTCCACGACACCGCCGACGAACAGGGCTCGCATGATGTTCTCCGCAACGGACGAGTGCCCAGCCTAGGCAGGGCCGCATTCGCCGCAGGTCAAGGACGCGTACATAAATCCGCAAACGTGACCGGGCCCCCGGTCGTCACGGCGCGCGGTCGGCGCGGACGTGCACGGCGAGGGCGCTGGCGATCGCGTCGAGCTTGCCCCGGGCGGTCTTCGCCCCGAACAGGCCGAAGGTCCGCGCGAGCAGCCGTAGGCCGAAGCCGGCGGTGTCGCCATGGCGGCGCGGGATGCAGTGCAGGTGGAGGTGCGGGATGTGCTGGTTCGCGGCGATGCCGTCGTTGAGCAGCAGGTTGCCGCCGCCGGCGGCGTAACCGCTGGCTTCCTGCGCGCCGAGCACGCGCTCGGCGAGCGCGAACAGCGTCTGGCGTGCGGCCGGGTCCAGTTCCGCGATCCTGCCGACGTGCCGCTTCGGGATGACCAGCGCGTGGCCTTCGCGGATCGGATGGATGTCCATGACCACCAGCCAGTCCGGGTCCTCGTGGACCACGCTCGCCGGCAGCCTGCCGCTGGCGATGCCGCAGAAGATGCACCGTGTCGCCGCCTGTCCGTTCATTCCACCCTCGCCTTGTCCGTGCTCCGATGCGTGCGCGCCGCCGGCGGTTTCGCCTGGAGGCGTGCGGCCAGGGCGGCGTAGTCGGTCTTGCCGTTGCTGTTGAGCGGGAGCGCGTCCAGCGCGTGGATCTCCGAAGGCACCATGTAGGCGGGCAGGCGCAGCTTCATCGCGGAGAAGGCCTCGCGCACGTCGAGTTGCGCGCGGACCACGAACGCCGCGATGCCGCTGGCGGCCTCCCCCGGATGGGCGAAGACCGGAACCACGGCCACCTGCGCCGGATGTTCCGGGGTGGAACAGGCCTCGCGCAAGTGCGCCTCGACTTCCTGCAGCTCGATGCGGTAGCCGCGCAGCTTGATCTGGCGGTCCGCCCGGCCGCAGAAGAGCGCGGTGCCGTCGGCCTCGATCCTGGCAAGGTCGCCGGTGCGGTACCAGCGCGTCTCCTGCAGCCCGGCAAAGCGCGCCTCCACGAAGCGGGCCGCGGTCTGCTCCGGATCGCCCCAGTAGCCACGGGCCAGCTGTGCGCCGCCGAGCCAGAGTTCGCCGGTCTCCCCCGGTTCGCAGCGGCTGCCGTCGCCGCGCGTCGTCACGATCTCCATGCCGGCCAGGGGCGTGCCGATGGGCACCACGGTGCGTTCGCCGTCCTGCACGCCCACGCGGTGCGCAGTGCAGGCGATGGTGGCTTCGGTGGGGCCGTACAGGTTCTCGCAGCGGGCATGGGGGGCGGCCGCCAGCCAGGTCCTGGCCAACGGCCCGGGAAGCGCTTCGCCGCAGAACAGGGCGAGCTTCAGCGTGGGCAGCGCGCCGGCGTCCAGCAGCCGGTAGCGTTGCAGCGTGGCGGCCAGGGACGGTACCGAGAACCAAACGGTCAGGCGATGCTCGTTGACGAAGCCGGTCGGCATCATCAGCACGGACCGGGGAATGCTGTACAGGCACGCGCCCGCCGCCCAGGTGACGAACATGTCGTGCAGCGAGAGATCGAAGGTGGGCTCGAAGAACTGGGTGCAGCGCTGCCGTTCGTCGAGCTGCGGGTAGCGCGCGAGCACGGCCTCGACATAGGCGCACAGCGCCGCGTGGCCGACCGCCACGCCCTTCGGCTGGCCGGTGCTGCCGGAAGTGAACAGCACGTAGGCGATGTCGGCGTCCGCGACCGGGAGTTCCGACGCGGCGGGGGCGCTTGCCGCGAAGGGAAGCGGCGGCGGCGGGGAAACCTCGTCGAGGTCCGACTCCGGCGACATCACCACGACCGGGAAGGCGAGTCTGGCGAGCAGGCCGGGCAGGTGCTTGCGGCCGGGTTCGTCGCAGACCAGCACCGCCGGCCGGGTCCGCTCCAGGATGTTGGCCATGCGCGCCTCGGGGAAGCTGGCGCCGAGCGGGACGTGGATCTTGCCGGCGAGCATGCAGGCGAGCGGCGCGCAGTAGGCGGTGAGGCTGCGCTCGCCCAGGGTCGCGCAGACGGGGCCCTCGATGGCGCGCAGGCGCGCGGCGAGCTTCTGCGCGTGCGCCTGCAACGCGCGGTAGGTATGGGTTGTCCCGTCGACCCACAGCGCCGGCCGGTCGGGATGGCGGGCAGCGGAGCGCAGGAAGTAGTCGGCGGCGTGGAGCGTGCGCATGGAGGCTTACCTGATCAGGCGGCGTATTGCCGGTCGGGCGCGAGATGCTGGCGCACGAGTTCCGCCACGCGCTGGTCGTAGTAATGGC
Source organism: Pseudomonas sp. Hp2 (assembly GCF_006386585.1). Classification (NCBI taxonomy): domain Bacteria; kingdom Pseudomonadati; phylum Pseudomonadota; class Gammaproteobacteria; order Pseudomonadales; family Pseudomonadaceae; genus Pseudomonas; species Pseudomonas sp. Hp2. Next base: position 128,854 of record NZ_VAHJ01000007.1, on the reverse strand, counting down.
TGAAGTGGTCGCCCTCCGCGTCCTGGTGCAGGCGGCCCTGGCGCAGGCCGTCGCACAGCGCCCGGCCCACGTCGGGATGGGTGACCGCGTCGCGGTCGCCGACGTAGACCAGGACCGGTTGGGTCACGTCGCGGGTCCAGGCATCCGGCCGTTCGGCGAACAGGGTGCGCATCATGTTGGCGTAGCGGTACAGCGACTCGGGCGTGCGGAACGGCAGGCTGGTCATGTACAGCAGGTAGGGATCGGTGCTGGTCAGGATGCCGCTCAGCATCCGGCTGTCGCCGGCATCGGAGGAGGCCGCGCCGTAGATGAGCTCGCAATACTTCTCCGCCATGCGGTAGTTGCCTGCGATCTTGTCGAACAGCGAGCGCATCCCGGTCTCGAAGCGGGTCACGCGGACCGTCTCCGAGGGCGGGATCGACACGCCGGGATTGAGCAGCAGCCCGGCACGGATGCGGTCGGGGAAGGCGGCCATCGCGCGCAGCGCGACTTGCGCGCCGCTGCTCCAGCCGACCACGCTGGCCGACTTCAGCGCCAGGGCGTCCTGGATGTCGATCATGTCCCGGGCATGCGCGAGCGAGCTGCAATCGCCCGGGTCGAACGGCTGCCCGGCATCGGGAACCCAGCGGCACTCCCAGGTCACCACGTGGAAGTGCCGGTGCAGGCGCTGCGCGAGCGGCAGCATGAACTCGGCCGGCATGCCATAGGCATTGGCGATGAGCAGCGGCGGCAGCCTGGGGCTGCCGTAGGAGAACACCTTCAGCGTGGCGCCGTCGCGGGCCGACACGGTCTGCGGGCGGAAGCCCACGCTGCCGACTTCCTCCTGCTGAAGTTCCTGCAGGAACGATGCCAGGTAGCGGTCGACGTCGTTCCAGTCGAGCTGCGGCTGGGGCGGCGCCTTGCGCGCGAACCGCTTCTCGCCCTTGTAGTAGCCGGCATAGAACCGCGTGCGCTCGTCGAACAGGTCCTGCAGCGGACTGCCCTGCTGGCTGCGCTCGGAAACGAAGGCCAGGCGGTCGGCGCCGGTCTTGCGATCGACCATGGCGATCAGCCCGGCCATGCTGACGCCTTCCGGGTTGCACAGGTGGAAGAAGCGCTGGTCGCCGAACCCTTCCGCGGACAGCCGGAGCATGTCGTACACGCATTCGTCGACCGGCGTCAGGTTCACGGTGGCGCGGGCGCTGCCGAGCAGTTCCAGCGGCTGCTTCAGTTTCGCGAGCGTTTCGCGGAGCCGGTAGACCTCCTTGGTGAACCCGTACACGCCGAACCGGGTGGTGCCGCTGTGATGGCTCGCGCGCGGCCCCATCACCACCGACGGGCGCAGGATCCGGTAGCTCAGCCGGTGGGCCTCGCAGAAGTCGACCACGCGGTTCTCGGCCAGGTTCTTGCTTTCCTCGTAGGCGTTGTTGTATTCGCGATCCGGGGCATGGCGCGCTTCCTCGATCACCCCCTGGGTCGCCCCGACGCTGTAGGCGGTGGAGATGTGCACGAACTCCGCCGGTCCGCCGTCGCGCGGATGGACATTGCGGAAAAGCTCGAGCATGTTGGCGGTGCCGCCGATGTTCTGGTCGAAGATCTCGCGGCGGTGCCGGTCCTCGAACTTCAGGCTGGCCGCGCAATGCCAGAATTCGCGCACGCCGGCCGCCTGCAGCCGCGCCAGCGCGTCCGCGTCCAGCCCGCAGTCGGGCAGGGTGATGTCGCCGGTCACCACCCGCAGCCGGGTATCGAGCAGCTCCCGGGGCAGGGGCCTGGGGTACGAGGCGGCGCACTCGGCGAGATGGTCGTAGAGCCGCGCGCGCGCCTGGGCTTCGGACTCGCCGCGGACCAGGGCATGGACGATGCCCGGCCACTCGATCCTGCGCAGCAGGAAGTGGCCGCCGAGGAAGCCGGTCGCGCCCGTCACCAGGATCGCAGGCACCGCATGGGCGGGAACGAAGGGGCTGGGGTCTCTCACTTCGGGGCGCTGCATGGGAACTCCTTGTAGGTCGGCGCGATGGGTACTGCGGAAAACCTCCTCGCGCGGCCCCTTCATGGGACCGGCGTCCACGCTCTCCTCCCCAGCGCGCCTCCTCGGCGCGCGTTGCGCCCGTCAAGCGCCGGCGAGGAAGTTGTCGCGCACGCGGGCGAGCGTGGACGTCCTCGGGATCAGGTCGGGGGTGACCGGGATCTCGCGGTCGATCAGCTCCTCGATGATCAGGATGTATTCCACGAAGTTGATCGAGTCGAGCAGCTTGTGCTCGAACAGATCGGTGTCGTCGTCGATGCGGGCGATGTCCGGATGCTTCTCGAGCAGCCACTCGCGCAGGGTCTCGATCCCCGATGCCTGGATGTTCAAGCGGGACTCCCTTCCAGTCTGACGCCGATCTCGCCCATGAACTTCAACGGGCGCCTCAGCAGGGCCGATGCGTGGTGCTCGCGTCGCGCCGGGTGCGCGAGCAGCTTGCGACGCAGCGCCACGCCGCCTTCGATGCCGCTGTCGCGGTACATCGCCGGCTGGTACAGCGCCTCGATCGAGACCTGCACGAACCGTTGCAGGTGGGCGACGGCGGCCTCGCGTTCCCCGGGCGTGCTCGCGGAGAAGGCGATGTCCTTCGCCTGGGCCAGGATCGCGCGGCCGAACGTGATGTGGCGCGCCTCGTCGGCGTGGTGGACCTGGTGGATCAGGCGGACGAAGGGCGAAACGCGCTCGTCGCCGCCGGCGACGACGTTGTAGTAGCCGCCGATCTCCTCGAACAGGAAGATGCGCGCGAACAGCAGGAAGAACTCCATCTGCATGCCGAAGCGCTCGTCGGCCAGGCCGACCTTCTTGCTGGAGTAGATCTTGCCGCCGTAACGGCGGCAGAACTCGCCGAAGAACCACAGGTGCTTGTTTTCCTCGTCGATGAAGTGGTGGATGTAGGCCTCGATGTTGGGCAGGTCGGGCGCGTAGAGCTGCGCGGAGAGCCGGTTGATCAGCTCGCGCTCGCCTTCCACGTTGAGGCTGAAGGCGTTGACGCACTCCCACTTCGAAAGACGCTTGAGCTGCGCTTCGGGCAGGCTGTCCATGTACTCCGTGCCATGCACGCTCAGCAATTCCGGGGACAGCCACCACTCGTCGTCCGGGATGGATTCGGGCCAGTCGATCTGCGAGAACGAATTGACGTGGCGCTCGCGGGAGAGCTGGATCAGCTTCTGCATCCGCGAGGCGAACACCGGGTCGTCGTCGATCCGCGTCAACGTGCCGGTGGAAGCGAGATTGGCTTGCGGAAGCATCCTGGCTCCTGTTCTGCGATGCAGGCTTGCAGCCTGTCGTGGAATTCCTTGCACGAGGCGCGATGCGCCGCGTCTGCCGCGGGGCCTAGCATACTTGGGGCAGCCGCGCGATCAAGCGGGCATGCGATGCGGTGGCGCGCTTTGGAGTCTTCACGCGGAAGTGCGCGGCGCAAATGGCGCGCCTGGCTGGCGTACGTGCTTCGTTTTCGTGATGGACAGCGCTTTTGGCGGGTGCGTTGCTTCAAGCTCTTCATCGCCGCTTGCGCGGCGACGAAGATATTTCAGCATCGAACCATCGTCGCCTGAATTCGCGCGGGTTCACTGCGCCGCGGCTTCGGCGCGCAATTCGCGGCGCAGGATCTTGCCCACGTTGCTCTTGGGCAGCTCGGTGCGGAACTCCACGTACCTGGGCTGCTTGTATCCGGTCAGGTTGGCGCGTGCATGCGCCTTGACCTGCTCCTCGGTGAGGTGGGGATCCTTCCTGACGATCACGACCTTGACCGCCTCGCCGGACTTCTCGTCGGGCACGCCGAACGCCGCCACTTCCAGCACGCCGGGCATCAGGGCGATGACGTCCTCGACCTCGTTCGGATACACGTTGAAGCCCGAGACCAGGATCATGTCCTTCTTGCGGTCGACGATGTAGAAGAAGCCGTCGCCGTCCATGCGCGCCATGTCGCCGGTATGCAGCCAGCCCTGCTCGTCGATGATCCTGGCGGTCTCGGCCGGCTGCTGCCAGTAGCCCTTCATCACCTGGGGGCCGCGGATGCACAGCTCGCCGATCTCGTCCGTGCCCAGCACGTTGCCGTTGTCGTCCATCACGCAGGCCTCGGTGGACGGCACCGGCAAACCGATCGAGCCGTTGTACTCGGCGATGTCCATCGGGTTGATGCAGGCCGCCGGCGAGGTCTCGGTCAGGCCGTAGGCCTCGACGAGGGTGCAGCCGGTGACCTTCTTCCAGCGCTCGGCCACCGCGCGCTGCACGGCGGTGCCGCCGCCGAGCGAGAGCTTGAAGTTGGAGAAGTCGAGCTGGTCGAAGCCGGGCGTGTTGAGCAAGCCGTTGAACAGCGTGTTCACGCCGGTGATCGCGGTGAAGGGCACCTTGCCGAGTTCCTTCACGAACCCGGGCATGTCGCGCGGATTGGTGATCAGGTGGTTGCGCCCGCCGAACTTCATGAAGACCAGGCAGTTCGCCGTCAGCGCGAAGATGTGGTACAGCGGCAGCGCGGTGACGATGACTTCCTCGCCCATGCGGGCATTGGTCCCGATCCAGGCGGAGGCCTGCTGCATGTTGGCCACGAGGTTGCGGTGGGTGAGCATCGCGCCCTTGGACACGCCGGTGGTGCCGCCGGTGTACTGCAGGAAGGCGATGTCGCCCGAAGCGATGTCCACGTTCGGCAGCGGATGCCTGTCGCCCAGCGCCAGCGCCTCGCGGAAGCGGATCGCGCCCGGCAGGCGGTAGTCCGGCACCATCTTCTTCACGTGCTTGAGCACGAAGTTGACGATGCTGCCCTTGGGGAACGGCAGCATGTCGCCCAGGCCGGTGGTGATCGCCTGCTTCACCTGGGTCTCGGCGATCACGTCCTGCACGGTCTTGCCGAAGTTGTCCAGGGCCAGGATGGCGCTGGCGCCGGAGTCGACGAGCTGGTGCTTCAGTTCGCGGGCGGTGTACATCGGGTTGGTGTTGACCACGGTCAGGCCGGCACGCAGGGCGCCGAACAGCGCGATCGGGTACTGCAGGCAGTTGGGCATCATGATCGCGAGGCGATCGCCCTTCTTGAGTTTCAGTTCGCCGGCGAGGTAGGCCGCGAACTGCCTGCTGTAGGCGTCGACCTCGGCGTAGGTGATGGAACGTCCCATGTGGGAGAACGCGGGACGGTCGCGGTATTTTTCGAGGGAGGATTGCAGGACAGATACGATGGACGGGTATTCGTCGGGGTCGATCTTGTGCGGCACGCCGGCGGGATAACTCTTCAACCACGGTTGCTCGAGAATCATTCTGTCCCCCTCCATGTAGTCGTGTTGCGGCTTATGGATTGCAGCTTCGTGCTGCGATCCGATTGGAGCATAGGGATTTGAAGCGTCGCAAGGCGGTTTCGTGCTGCGCGGCAGCAGGCGGGCTGTTTTTTTCGCGTTTCCGCGATGCGTGCGCGGTGATCTTGATGATGGGTTCTTTCATTAGTGGAGGAATTCGATGCCGGTGTCGTTTCTCCAGGGCAAGGATTGCGGCTGCGCTGCGGACTAGGGATTCGTGGATGGAACCCGCGGATGAACATGTGGGAGGGACTTCAGTCCCGACGGGTTTTTCCCGGTGCGGTTTGAGTCGATTGTGTCTGCCTAGAGCAAAAGCCTTCGCCCTTTCGGGCGAGTCACTTTTTCCTTGCTCGTGCACGCACGCCGCAGGAGAGGTCGGCGCGCCGCTGCGCGAGGAGGTGTTATCCAGGGCAAGATCAGGAGCAACAGCGACAGCAAAGACAAAACCAAGGAGGGCGCTGGCTCGGGGCAGATGGTGGGCCGACAGCGGCCTTCGTCCGCAATCGATAGAATGTACGGCTCCCCGTTGTCGTCGCCCGCAATGCCCGCCACGCAAGACGCTCCGCTCGAAACCCTGTTCCTGCCGTTCGCGCAAGGCGCATTGCGCTGGCCGGCCGGGCGCGTGCTGTTCCTGCGCGCGCGCGAGGGCTGGCCGCTGCGCCGGCATGCCGCCGCCGAGGGGCTGTTGTGCGAGCAGAGTTTCCGGCCGTTCGCCGATGCGCTGGAGCGGGGCGGTTGGACGGTGCTCGACGAGGCCGCGGTCGAGTCGGCCGGGGCGCGTTATCCACTGGTGCTGGTGCTGCCGCCGCGGCAGCGCGACGAGGCGCGGGCGCTGTTCGCGCGGGCCGTGTCGTTGGCGGCGCCGGGTGGCGTCGTGCTGGCCTGCCAGGCCAACGACGAGGGCGCCAAGTCCGGCGAGAGCGACCTGCAGCAGTTGGCGGGCCTCGGCGGCAAGCTGACCAAGAACCATTGCCGCGTCTACTGGGCCGCACCGCTGCAGGGGCGACATGACGGCGACCTGCTGGCGCGCTGGCTGGCGCTGGACGCGCCGCGCCCGATCCTCGATGGGCGGTTCAGCAGCCGCCCGGGCGTGTTCGCCTGGGATCGCATCGATGCGGCCTCGGCGCTGCTGGCCGAGCAGTTCCCGCCCGATCTGGCCGGACACGGCGCCGACCTCGGCGCCGGCTACGGGTACCTGTCCAGCGAGCTGCTGCGGCGCTGCCCGCAGGTGCGGGCGCTGGATCTCTACGAGGCCGAGGCGCGCGCGCTGGCCTTGGCGCGGACCAACCTGCGTTCGTTCGAGGACGAGGTGCGGCTCGGCTACCACTGGCACGACGTCACCGCCGGGTTGAGCGGGAGCTTCGATTTCATCGTCAGCAATCCGCCGTTCCACGCGCCGTCGCGCGAGGAGAGGCCGGACATCGGCCGGCGCTTCATCGAGGTGGCGGCCCGCGCGCTTCGGCCCGGTGGCCGGTTGCTGCTCGTCGCCAACCGGCACCTGCCCTACGAGCAGGTGCTGGGCGCGCAGTTCGACGCGGTGCAGGTGCTCGCCGAACGCGACGGTTTCAAGGCGATCGCCGCGGTGCGCGGGGCGCGCGCATGAAGCTGGTCAAGCACATCGCCAACCTCGGCTACGGCAGCCGCAAGCAGGTGCAACAGATGTTCCGCGAGGGCCTGTTCACCGACGCGCAGGGCGAGGTGCTGTACGCCGACGACCAGGTGCCGCACGAGGCGATCCGCTTCGACGGCGAGGCGCTGGACCCGCCGCCGGGCTTTGCGCTGATGCTGCACAAGCCGGTCGGCTACACCTGCTCGACCAAGGACAGCGGCCGGCTGGTCTACGACCTGCTGCCGCCGCGCTTCCGGCTGCGCTCGCCGCTGATCTCGCCGGTCGGGCGGCTCGATCGCGACACCAGCGGCCTGCTGCTGATGACCGACGACGGCGCGCTGCTGCACCGGATCGTCTCGCCCAAGTCGAGGCTCGGCAAGGTGTACGAGGCCGAGCTGGCGCAGGACCTGCACGGCGACGAGGCGGGGCTGTTCGCCAGCGGCACGTTGATGCTCGAGTCGGAAACCAAGCCGCTGCTGCCGGCGGAGCTGGAAGTGCTCGATGCCCGCCGCGCCCGCCTGACCCTGCACGAGGGGCGCTACCACCAGGTGCGGCGGATGTTCGCCGCCACCGGCAACCGCGTCGTCGCGCTGCACCGCAGCCGCATCGGCGGGCTGGGGTTGGGCGGCCTGCCCGAGGGACAATGGCGCGCGCTGGCGCAGGCCGATCTCGACGCGTTGTTCGCAGGAGAATCCACATGAACGCGGTTTTGCCGCTGCCGTCGTTGCCGAGGGCGGTGATCTTCGACATGGACGGGCTGATGCTCGATAGCGAGCGGGCGATCATCGAATGCCTGGCGCAGGCGAGCACGCTGCTGGGCGAGGACATCGCGCCAGACTACTGGCTCGGCATGGTCGGCAAGGGCGATGCGGCGTGCCGGGCGATGCTGGCCGAACGGATCGGGGAGGTGCGCGCCGATGCGCTGCTCGGCCGCGCCCGCGAGCTGTACGGCGATGTCGTCGAGCAGGGCATTCCGCACCGGCCGGGCATCATCGCGCTGCTGGAATGGCTGGCGGCGAACGGCATCCCGCGCGCAGTGGGCACCTCGACCCAGCGGCCGCTGGCGCTGCGCAAGCTCGAGGCGGCCGACCTGCTGTGGCGCTTCGACGCGGTCGCGACCAGCAGCGACGTGGAGCACGCCAAGCCGGCGCCGGACATCTACCTGCTGGCCGCGCGCAAGCTGGGCATCGCGCCCGAGCACTGCCTGGTGCTGGAGGATTCCCCGACCGGCGTGCAGGCCGCGCTGGCGGCGGGCATGACGCCGATCCAGATTCCCGACCTGGTGGCGCCCGACGAGGCGGTGCTGGCCTTGGGGCATCGCATCGTGGCATCGCTGGACGAGGCGCAGCGGTTGCTGGAGGAATGCCGGTCTGGATGAGGCCGGGACTCGGGTTTCGGGACTGGGGACTCGGCAAGGCGACAAGCCTGCTTCGGATCGAGCGCTGTTTGTAGGAGAGGCTTCAGCCTCGACGGGCTTTACCTGAGAAGCCGGGACCCGGGATCGGGACCCGGAAAAGCAACAAGCCTGCTTCGGATCGAGTGCAGGTATGGGAGGGACTTCAGTCCCGACAGGCTTTGCCGGCCTTCTGTCGGGGCTGAAGCCCCTCCCACAAAAGAGCAAGAATCGGCGCAAAAAGCCTAAAAAAACTTGACGGGCAATCGAGGCCGAAGCTCCTGTTTTGGAGTCCCGAGTCCCGCACGTCCAAAAATACGAAGGGCCGGCTGCAGGCAGCCGGCCCTTCGTGGATCACCGCCCGCGGATCACGGCCAGTTGAGGTTGAACGACACGCCGACGATGCGCGGTTCGTTGTACACCGCGGCCATGTAGTTCTCGATCACGCCCTTGAGGTTCTTCTCGTTGGTGATGTTGCGCGCGAACGCGGCCACTTCCCAGGCGCCGTAGCCGCCGGTGTAGCCCACGCGCAGGCCGCCCTCGAAGCTGCCCTTGGCGTTGAACTCGGTGCTGTCGTACAGGACGAAGCTGGTGTAGCCCTGCTTGTTCCAGTCGGTGGCGACGAAGTACGAACCGCCGTCGTCGACCGGGATGTCGTAGCGGGCGCTCAGGTTGAGGTTGTACTTGGGCGCGTTCGGCAGCGGGTTGCCGTCGATCTGGGCGAAGGTGTTGGCGCCGACCTTGATCGTCGGGTCGTCGACCGTGCACACCACCACGCCGTTGAGGCCGCAGACCTGGGCGTACACGCGCTTGTCCTTGATCTCGCTGTGCAGCAGGCTCAGGCCGGCGCTGATCGCCAGGTTCGGCACCGGGCGCCAGTCGAGGTCGGCCTCCAGGCCGTAGGCCTTGGCCTTGTCGGCATTGAACAGCACGCCGTTGCCGTTGGAGTCGTTGCCGTTGAGCTGGATGTCGTCGACCGTGTAGGTGAACGCGGTGGCGTTCAGGCGCAGGCGGTTGTCGAACAGGCTGCTCTTGATGCCCGCTTCCCACGACAGGATGGTTTCCGAGTCGGCGGTGGTGAAGTCGGCGTTGAACACCGCCGAGCGGCCCTGGATGGTCGGGCCGCGGAAGCCGCGGGCGACGCGCGCGTAGGCGCCGAACTCGGGGGTGAACTGGTACATCGCGCTCAGGTCCCAGCTCGGCTGGGTGTCGGCCATCTTCACGTCGCGGCGGCCGGTATAGGTGACGGTGCCGTCGGCGCGGTCGGCGGTCTTCAGCAGACGCGTTTCCTTGGAGTCGCGGGTCTGGCGGACGCCGGCGGTCAGGGTCAGCTGGTCGGTGGCCTTCCAGCTGACCTGGCCGAACCCGGCCCAGGAAGTGTTGCTGTTGCGCAGGCGCACCCAGTTGTTCGGGTTGCGCGCGGCGCCTTCCAGGAAATAGGCGCGCTGGTAGAAATCGGTGGTGTCGCGGCCGTCGAACCAGAACGCGCCGACCTGCCAGGACAGCGGATCGGTCTCGTTGCTGGCCAGGCGCAGTTCCTGGGTGTACTGGTCGAGGTCGCGGACCTGGCCCATCGACTGGCCGTAGCCGTTCGGCACGCCGTTGACCGGGTAGTCGGCCGCGGCGCCGCCGTCGGTATCGCCGCGGCTGTAGCCGGAGGTGGTCTCGTAGGCGCTGATCGAGGTCAGCGAGACGTTGCCGAAGTCGTAGACCGCCTTGATCGAGCCGCCGTGGGTCTTGTAGGCCTGCGGGTTGTCGTGGGCTTCGTCGTAGGCGACCTTGTCGCGCGGCACGTCGACCTTGTTGGAGCCCTTCGTGAGCGCGCCGCGCAGGAACAGGGTGGAGGTGCCGTCGTAGTCGCGGGTGTGCGCCGAGGCCAGGATCGAGAACTCGTCGCTGGGCTTGAGCAGCAACTGCAGGCGCGCGTTGCGGTCGTCGTAGCCGCCCATCGCGTCCTTCTTGGGCGTGACCGTACCGTCGGCGCTGGGGCCGCGGTAGGTGTTGTCGACCCAGTCGTCGCGGTGCTGGTACAGCGCCGAGACGCGGAACGAGAGCACGTCGTTGATCGGGCCGCCGAAACCGCCGTCGAGCGAGACGGTGTTGTAGCTGCCGTAGCTGGCGCTGACCCGGCCGGCGTACTCGTCGCTGGGCTTGATCGAGTCGAACTTGACGATGCCGGCGGTGGTGTTGCGGCCGAAGAGCGTGCCCTGCGGGCCGCGCAGCACTTCGACCTGGTCCAGGTCGTAGACCGGGTTGGACTTCAGCACGACGTGCTCGAGCACCACGTCGTCCTGGATGATCGAGACCGGCTGCGAGGCGCCGAGGTAGAAGTCGATGTTGCCCAGGCCGCGGATGTAGAAGCGCGGGAAGATGCGGCCGGTGGTCGTCTCGGCATAGAAGCTGGGCACGCGGCCGGACAGCGCCAGCAGGGTGTCGTCGCCGCCGGCGGTGATGTTGCGCATCGCCTCGCCCTGCATCACGCCGACCGAGACCGGGACCTCCTGCAGGTTCTGCTCGCGGCGCTCGGCGGTGACGGTGATCTGGTCGAGCGAGGTGGCCGTGTCGGCACCGCGCGGTGCGGCGTCCTGCGCCGAGGCGGCGGTCGAGGCCAGCAGCAGGCCGGCGCAGGCGCAGGCGAGCGCGTTGCGGCGCAGGGCCGGGCGAACGGGGGCGGCAGCGCCGTGCGGCGCCGAGAGAACGGAGGGGTGCAACGGCATGGATCGGGTCCTTTGGTGCGCTGGCTGGGTTCCTTCCGGCCCTGCGCAAGGCCGGCGACCGCGCGGTGTCTTTCCGCGCCGCGGCACTGTATGTCGAAACCTTTGCGAAATGTTGACGGAATTTGAACGAATGGCCGCGCGCGCCATCCGATGGCGCGGAACGGCAACCGGCAGGCTCAGGCGTACTGCATCTTGCGGGTCATCCCGCCGTCGACGACGAAGTCCTGGCCGGTGACGAACCCGGACAGCCCGGGCGAGAGCAGGTATACCGCCAGCTGGGCGATGTCCGGCGGCACGCCGACCCGCCCGGCCGGGTGCTGGGCATGGTCGCGGCGCGACAGCTTCGGTGTGCGCCGCCGCGCGGGGGCCTGCCAGTCGTCGGTGGCGATCCAGCCCGGCGCGATCGCGTTGACCCGCACCGCAGGTCCTTCGCTCAGGGCGAGCGCGTGGGTGAAGGCGAGCAGGCCGCCCTTGGCCGCGGCATAGGGCTCGCTGTGCGGCTCGGACTGGTAGGCGCGGGTCGAGAGGATATTGACGATCGCGCCGCCGCCCTCGGCTTCGCGCAGCGCGGGCAGGGCGTGCTTGCTGCACAGGAACGCGCCGTGCAGCGACGACAGCCGGCGCTGCCATTCGCTCCAGTCCAGCGCGTCCAGCGACGGCACGTGCGGGTCGGCGATGCCGGCGTTGTTGACCAGCCCGTCGATGCGCCCGAACCGGGCCAGCGCGGCCGCGGCGAAGCGCGCGGCGCTGCGTTCGCTGGCCACGTCCAGCCTGGCGAACGCGCACCGCCCGGGCAGGTTCCACTCGCGCAGGCAGGCCCTGCCGGCTTCCGCGTCGAGGTCGCCGATCAGCACGCGGCCGCCGGCGCCGAGCACGGCCTGGGCGATGCCGCGGCCGATGCCCTGGGCGCCGCCGGTGACCAGGATCACCCGGTCCTGCAGCGGGGCGGCGGGCCAGGCGGATATGGGGGGCGTCAGTGACATGGGATTCCTCCGAACGGCAAGAGAGGCAGGCACGGAATGGCTGGCGGAACAACCCTGCAGGAGCGGCTGAGGCCGCTCCCGCGAAAGCCCCTTCTACGTACGACCTGGAGGGGCGGAATTCAGCGGAACAGCTTCTCCCAGCCCTCATGGCCGAGCTTGTCCAGCGTTTCGAGGTTGCGCTCCACGATCACGTCCGGGTCGGGGAACGCGGCGACGGCGCGCTCGACGCTGTCCTCGCGCAGCAGGTGCAGGGTCGGCCACGGCGAGCGGTTGGTGTAGTTGCCGATATCGTCCGGCGCGGCGCCGGCGAACTGGTAGTCGGGGTGGAAGCTGGCCACCTGAAGCACGCCCTGCAGGTCCAGCGCCTCGACCGCCGCGTCGGCATTGTCGAGGAAGTCGTTGTAGTCGAGGAAATCGCCCAGCACGTCCGGATGCACGATCAGCGTGGTGTCGATCCGCTCGGCCGGGGTATCGCGCAGCAGCACCAGTTCCTCGGCCAGCTGCTCCAGCAGCGCCTCGGGCGTGGTGGCGTCGCTGAGCACCAGCCGCACCTGGTCCTTGACGTAGACCGCCTTGGCGAACGGGCACAGGTTCAGGCCGATCACCGCGCGCTCGATCCAGCGGCGGGTATCGCCGAGGTAGTCGGGCCTGGCGGCGGGAGCGTCGTCGTGCTGCATCGCCCGCCTCAGTCGCGGAAGTTGTCGAACTGCAGCGGCACCTCGAACTCGGCCTTGCGCAGCAGGGCGATCGTCTCCTGCAGGTCGTCGCGCTTCTTGCCGGTGACGCGCAGCTTGTCGCCGTTGATCTGGCTGTCGACCTTGAGCTTGGCCTCCTTGATCCTGGCGGCGATCTGCTTGGCGACCTTCTGCTCGATGCCCTGCTTGACGGTGATCTTCTGGCGCGCGCCGGCGAGGTTGGTCTCCACGTCGCCGAATTCCAGGCAGCGGAAGTCGATGCCGCGCGCACCCAGGCGCTGGCGCAGGATGTCGGTCATCTGCTTGAGCTGGAAGTCGCTCGGCGCCGACTGGGTGATCAGCTTGTCGTCCTCGAGCACGAACTTCGCGTCCACGCCCTTGAAGTCGAAGCGGGTGGACAGCTCGCGGTTGGCCTGGTCCACGGCGTTGGTCAGCTCGTGCTTGTCGACCTCGGAGACGATATCGAAGGAAGGCATGGCGTATTCCCGGGAAAAACGACGTCCAGTTTAGAACCGGGCGGCCGCCGTGGCGACCTGGGGCACCGCGCCGGCGCCCTGCGCACGCGTCCGGCCGGCGATGCGGTGCCTTCGCGGCCGTCGCCGGCGATAATGAGGCATGCCCAACACTCGTTCCCCTGTCCGCGCGGTCGCGTGGATGCTGGCCGCGGTCGCCAGTTTCTCGCTGATGGACGCCGCGATGAAGCTGCTGTCCGCGCATTACCCGCCGTTGCAGGTGACCATGCTGCGGGGCGGTGCCTCGCTGCCGTTCGTGCTGGCCTGGGTGCTGGCCAGCGCCGGCGTGCGCTCGATGGTGCCGGTGCGCTGGGGCCTGCACCTGCTGCGCGGCGCGCTCGGCATGGCGATGATCGGCTGCTTCGTGTACGGGCTGAAGCGCATGCCGCTGTCCACCGCCTACACGATCTACTTCGTCTCGCCGTTGCTGGTGGCGGCGCTTTCGGTGCCGTTGCTGGGCGAGCGGGTGGGGCCGCGGCGCTGGACCGCGATCGCCATCGGCCTGGTCGGCGTGATCGTGGTGCTGCGGCCGGGCGTCGACGGCATCATCTCGTTGCCCGGGCTGATGGTGCTGCTGGCGGCGGTGTCGTACGCGGTGGCCTCGGTCACGGTCAGCCTGCTCACCCGCACCGACACCTCGCAGTCGATGGTGGTGTGGTTCCTGCTGATCATGACGGTCGGCGCGGCGGTCCTGGCGATCCCGGGCTGGGTGCCGCTGCAGCCGGCGCATGCCGCGCTGATCGCCGGCATGGGCCTGGCCGGCGCGCTGGGCCAGGTCGCGCTGACCCGGGCGTTCCAGTCGGGCGAAGCCTCGATGGTGGCGCCGCTGGAGTACACCGGCCTGGTCTGGGTGATCGGCTGGGACTGGCTGCTGTGGCGCGTGCTGCCGGACCGGGCGACCTGGATCGGCGCGGCGATCATCGTCGCCAGCGGGCTGTACCTGCTGCGGCGCGAGCGGGTGCGGAAGGTGAAGCCGCTGCCGCCCCTGGACCATCCGTAGGCCGCCGGTCCGACGGAGCTCAGCGGCCGTCCGGCTTCCGTTGACGGCGGCCGCGGCGCGACGGCCGGCGTTTCGCGGACATCGCCTGCGCGGCCAGCCACAGGCCGAGCGCCGTGCACAGCAGGCCCAGCCCGCCCCAGATCAGTGGCGTGCCCCAGGTACCGACGAACCCGCCGACGATCGCCTGCTCCGGCGCGTCCGGGCGGTAGTAGACCTTGACCTCGGCACCGACCGCGGGCGATCGCTGCGTCGAGCAGGCCTCGCCGACGAACTGGACCGGCTGGCCGCGCGCGGTTTCGAACGCCACCTGCGGGCAGTAGTACTTGACGAGGCCGTCCTCGCGGGTGTTCAGCCAGCGCTCGCGCAGGGCGACGACCTTGCCGGTGGTGCGCAGGGCATCGTCCAGCGAGGCATAACGGCCCTTCACGATCAGCGCGGTCACCACCAGCACCGCCAGCCCCAGCGCCAACGGCGTGGCCCACAGCCAATGCGGGCTGATCTCGTAGTCCTTGCCGTCCGGTCCTGGCGCGCTCACGGTCCTGCCCCCTGGTCTGCCGGCCGACACCCTAGCAGCCGGACCAGGGCGCCGTAACGAAGCCGCCGCCGGGCACGGTCCCGCGGCGGGGCCGCGACCCTGGCCTGGCGGGGCGCCTGAGAACCAATGGGAATAAGATTCCACCTTTCGAAGCCCCCGGCGCCGGCCCTGCGCTGGTAGGCTTCACGCCCCCCCGTTCCCCGACCCGGTTCCCAGCGCGGTGATCCAGTTCCAGCGCCTGCACAAGTCCTATTCCGTCGCCGGCCGCGAGGTCGTCGCCCTGCATCCGCTGGACCTGGAGATCCGGGCCGGCGAGGTGTTCGGCATCATCGGCCATTCGGGCGCCGGCAAGTCCACGCTGATCCGGCTGATCAACCGGCTGGAGGAGCCCAGCGGCGGGCGCCTGCTGATCGACGGCCAGGACGCCACGGCACTGGACCGCGACGGCCTGCGCGCGCTGCGCCGGCGGATCGGCATGATCTTCCAGCACTTCAACCTGCTGTCCTCGCGCACCGTGGCCGGCAACGTCGCCTTCCCGCTCGAGCTGGCCGGCACGCCGCGCGCCGAGATCGACGCGCGCGTGGCCGAGCTGCTGGGCACCGTGGGCCTGCAGGCGCATGCCGGCAAGTACCCGGCGCAACTGTCGGGCGGGCAGAAGCAGCGCGTCGGGATCGCCCGCGCGCTGGCCACGCGTCCGCGGATCCTGCTGTGCGACGAGGCCACCAGCGCGCTCGACCCGCAGACCACCGCCGCGGTGCTGGCGCTGCTGGCGAAGATCAACCGCGAACTGGGCCTGACGATCGTGCTGATCACCCACGAGATGGACGTGATCCGCCGCG
This sequence comes from Pseudomonas sp. Hp2, assembly GCF_006386585.1. Lineage (NCBI taxonomy): Bacteria > Pseudomonadati > Pseudomonadota > Gammaproteobacteria > Pseudomonadales > Pseudomonadaceae > Pseudomonas > Pseudomonas sp. Hp2. The sequence goes on along the minus strand of NZ_VAHJ01000007.1, from coordinate 113,285 downwards.
TCTGCGACCGCGTCGCCGTGCTCGATGCCGGCCACCTGGTCGAGAGCGGGCCGGTGACGCAGGTGTTCCTGCATCCGCAGCACCCGACCACGCGCCGCTTCGTTTCCGAGGCCGAGCACGTCGACGAGGGCGAACTGCACCGCGATTTCGACGCGGTGGCCGGGCGCATCGTGCGCCTGACCTTCCTCGGCGGCGACACCTATCAGCCGCTGCTGGGCCGGATCGCGCGCGATACCGGCGTGGACTACAACATCCTGTCCGGCCGCATCGACCGCATCAAGGACACGCCGTACGGCCAGCTGACCGTCGCGCTGGTCGGCGGCGACATCGCCGCGGCGCAGGCGGGGTTCGCCGCCGCCGGCGTGCACGTGGAGGAATTGCGCGCATGAACGCCCCGCTGATCGCCGCCGCGGACGGCTTCTTCCGCAACCTCGATGCCGCCAAGTGGGGCGAGATCGGCCGCGCCACGCTCGACACCCTGTCGATGCTGGCCGGTTCGCTGCCCCTGACCCTGCTGATCGGGCTGCCGCTGGGCGTGCTGCTGTTCCTCAGCGGTTCGCCGCAGCTGCGCCGCCGCCCGGTGCTGCACGGCGTGCTGGCGCTGGTGGTCAACCTGCTGCGCTCGGTGCCCTTCATCATCCTGATGATCGCGATGATCCCGCTGACGCTGGCGCTGATGGGCACCTCGCTGGGCGTGCGCGGCGCGATCCTGCCGCTGGTGGTCGGCGCCGCGCCGTTCTACGCGCGGCTGGTCGAGACCGCGCTGCGCGAGGTCGACCGCGGCGTGGTCGAAGCCAGCCAGGCGATGGGCGCGACCACCCGCCAGCTGGTGTTCAAGGTGCTGCTGCCGGAAGCGCTGCCGGGCCTGATCGCCGGCGCCACCGTGACCACGATCGCGCTGATCGGCTTCACCGCGATGGGCGGCGCGATCGGCTCGGGCGGACTCGGCGACGTCGCCTACCGCGAGGGCTACCTGCGCTCGCGCTCGGATGTCGCGCTGGTCACGGTCGTGCTGCTGCTGGTGCTGGTGCAGGTGCTGCAGATGCTCGGCGACCGGCTGGTGGCGCACTACAGCCGGCGTTGAGCCGGTTCGCCTGCGGGTCGATCCGTCCGTGGGAGCGGTTGAAACCCTTCCACAGGCAGTCTGTTTTGCTACGGTTTCCCACTCTCCCCCCCTTGGAATCGCCGATGAAGACCTTCCTGCTCCGTCCGTTGTTGCTGGTCGCCTCCGCGCTGGCGCTGTCCGCCTGCGGCGGCGCGTCGTCCTCCAAGGGCGACACGCTCAGCGTCGCCGCCACCGCGGTGCCGCACGCCGAGATCCTCGACGTGGTCAAGCCGCTGCTGGAAAAGGAGGGCGTCAAGCTCGACGTGCACGTGTTCAACGACTACGTGCAGCCCAACGACCAGGTGGTGCAGAAGCAGATCGACGTCAACTACTTCCAGACCGAGCCGTACCTGGACGCCTACAACCGCGACCGCAAGAGCGACCTGGTGACCGTGGTCGGCGTGCACATCGAGCCGTTCGGCGCCTACTCGCGCCGCTACAAGTCGCTGGCCGAACTGCCGCAGGGCGCGGACGTGGTGATCCCCAACGACCCCAGCAACAACAGCCGTGCGCTGATCCTGCTCGACAAGGCGGGGCTGATCAAACTGAAGGATCCCGCCAATGCGCTGTCGACCCAGCGCGACATCGTCGAGAACCCCAAGGGCCTGAAGTTCCGCGAGCTGGACTCGGCGATGCTGCCGCGCGTGCTCGACCAGGTCGACCTGGCGCTGATCAACACCAACTACGCGCTCGATGCCGGCCTCAATCCCACCCAGGACGCGCTGGCGATCGAGAGCAAGGACTCGCCGTACGTGAACTACCTGGTCGCCCGCGCCGACAACAAGGACGACCCGCGCGTGCAGAAGCTCGCCAAGGCGTTGACCAGCCCGGAAGTGAAGGCCTTCATCGAGCAGAAGTACCACGGCGCGGTATTGCCGGCGTTCTGATCCCGGGCCTGGTCTTCTCCGCGGAAGGCGTGCCCGTATGCGGGCAGCCGGCGCCGGCGCGCACCGCGGCGCCCGGCGTGGAACGGGCGTTCCGGGGCCGCCAAGAAGAAACGGGCCTTGCGGCCCGTTTCTTCCGAGATCGCGATGGACGATGCGGTCAGAACCGCGCGCCGATGCCGACGCCCACGGTCCACGGATCCAGCTTCAGGTCCTGGCCGGTGCCCTCGCCGCCGACGGTGACGTCCGGGCGCGCGTGCATGTAGCGCGCATCGGCACGGGCGAACCAGGTCGAGTTGATGTTCATGTCGACGCCGACCGTGCCGATCGCGCCCTTGGCCTTGTCCACGCCGACCCGGCCGTCGGCGCCCGCCAGCGCGTCGATCTTCTCGTTGCTGAACTTCGACTCGTAGTAGCCCACGCCGACGAACGGGCGGAAGGTGTTGTCGGCCTGGCCGAAGTGGTACTGCGCGCTCAGCGCGACCGGCTGCTGCTCGACCGTGCCGATCTTGCCGGCGTCGCTCTTGACGCGGTGGTTGAACTTGTCGGCCGCGCCCCACAATTCGACCGCCCAGTTGTCGTTGATGAAGTAGCTGGCGCTGATCGTGGGCGCGACATCGCCGTCGAGCTTCTTCACGCCCGTGGCCGGATCGCTCTTCGGCTGCAGGATCGTGGCGCTGCCGACGACGGCCCAGTGCTTGCCCGAAGCGGTTTCGTTGCTGACCGGGTTGCCGTAGATGTCCTGTTGCGCGGTGGCCGTATCCTGCGCGAACGCGGCAGGCGCAAAGGCGAGGGCAGTGACGGTGGCCAGGCTCAGGATGGAAATCGAACGCATGAGGTGACTCCTCTTTCTTCTCGTAGGCCCGTGGAGGTGGGCGCGGCACACCGTAGTCCGGCCGATATGAATCGATGCCGACCCCGAGCGGCACATCGTCGTTTTCATTCAGCAATTCGCGGGAAAACCCGCGGCGTCGCTGGTTCCATGCCATTGCCGATGTTCATCCAGATGCAGCCATCGTGACGAAGAACACGCTCCTCCAAGGCTTGCCAGCGCAGCTCGACGCGCATTGCCGCGTGCTCGTGCTCGGTTCCATGCCCGGCGCGCAATCGCTGGCGCAATCGCGCTATTACGCGCACCCGCGCAACCGGTTCTGGCCGTTGATGGCGCGACTGCTCCGGTTCGATCCGGCGCTGGATTACCCGGCCAGGATCGCCGCGCTGAAACGTTCCGGCGTCGGCGTGTGGGACGTGATCGGGCAATGCGTCCGCAACGGCAGCCTCGATGCGTCGATCGACCGCGCGAGCATCGTGCCGAACCCGCTGCCGGAGCTGCTGGCCGCGTTGCCCGAGATATCGGTGGTGGCCTGCAATGGCGCGACCGCGGCGCAGGCGTGGCGCCGCCATATCGCACCGCAGCTGGCGGCGTCGCCGCGCGCGCCGGCGGTGCTGGCGCTGCCGTCCACCAGTCCGGCCAATGCGGCGTTCACGCTGGCGCGCCTGGAACGGGCCTGGAGCGCGCTGCTGCCGTACCTGCGCGGCTGAGCGCGGCGCTGCCGGAAGTCATGCCCGCCTTCGGCACGGGCGGCGGGCGGGCGGTCCCGGCAACATGCCGGGTAATGACCACGCGGAGCCGTGCCATGTTGCGATTCCTTGCCGTGTCCACCCTGCTGCTCGCCAGCCCGGCGCTGTACGCCGACACCCGCCTCGGCAATGTCCGCTGCGACGTCGAAAGCGACTACGACCTCACCCTCAACGATCGCAGCCTGATCCTGATCAAGCAGGACGGCGCGCCCCGGCGCATCGTGATGCGCCAGGGCCGGATGTTCGTCGACGACGCGTGGGTGGCGCTGTCGAAGGAGGACGGCGAGCGGGTCGCCGCATTCGAGCGCGAGACGCGCCAGACCGTGCCGCTGGCGCAGGAAGTCGGCCGGCAGGCGGCCGACATCGCGTTGACCGCGCTCGGCGAGGTCGCGGCCGGGTTCAGCCGCGATCCCGCCAGGACCCGCGACCAGCTCGGGCAGGTGCGCGACAAGCTCGACGCGCGCCTGCGCCAGGACTTCAGCGGCGGCAAGTTCACCGAGGTGGACATCGACGGCGAGATCGGCTCGCTGGTCGAGGAGCTGCTGCCGCAGGTGATCGGCGATGCCGTCGCAGGCGCGGTGCAGGTCGCGCTGGCCGGCGGCGAACCGCGGTTGCGCTCGCTGGACGGGCTGGACGCACGCATCGAGAAGATCGTCGAACCGCAGGCGCGCAGGCTCGAACCGCTGGCCTTGCGCCTGTGCCAGCGGATGCAGGCGCTGGACGCCCTCGACAATGCGCTGGCGTATCGTCTCCCTTCGGGCGCACCGCTGGATCTGTTGCGCGTGGAACTGAAGTCGCGCGATGCCGGCGATGCCAAAACGGAATGAGGGCCATGCCATTTGCGCAGCTTTCCCGGCAATGGTTGGCGCTGCGCCCGCGGCCGGCCACAATAGGGGTTTCCCATCAGTTGCCGGAGTACCGTAATGGCCGAAATCAAGGAAGCACTTGTCCCCGATATCGGTGACTACAGCGATGTTCCGGTGATCGAAGTGCTGGTGTCGGTCGGCGACACGGTCAAGAAGGACCAGAGCCTGGTCACGCTCGAGTCCGACAAGGCGACGATGGAAGTGCCCTCGTCGGTGGCCGGCGTGGTCAAGGAGATCAAGGTCAAGGTCGGCGACACGCTGTCGCAGGGCAATGTCGTGGCGCTGATCGAAGCCGCCGAGGAAGGCGCCCAGCCGGCCGCGAAGGCCGCCGCCCCGGCGCCCGCGGCGAAGTCCGAGCCGGATCCGGCTGCGCCGGCGAAGGCCGAGGCCGCCAAGCCCGCCTCCGGCGGCGTGGTCGAGGCGCGCGTGCCGGACATCGGCGACTACACCGACGTGCCGGTGATCGAGGTGCTGGTGTCGGTCGGCGACACGGTCGCCAAGGACCAGGGCCTGGTGACGCTCGAGTCGGACAAGGCGACGATGGAAGTGCCCTCGTCGGTGGCCGGCGTGGTCAAGGAAATCAAGGTCAAGGTCGGCGATGCGTTGTCGCAGGGCAGCATCGTCGCGCTGATCGAGGCCGAGGGCGCCGCCGCGGTGCCGACGCGCGGCGTGGCGTCCGCCGAGACCGGCGCCCAGGTCGCGCCGGTGGCGTACCCGGCCCAGCCCGACCGGCTCGCCGAGCGCGAGATCCGGCAGGAGCAGGCCGCCCCGGTGGCGGCGGCGCCGTCCGCCGGCGCGCCGAGCACCCCGCCGGTCACGTTCGACGCCGACAGCGTGCTGCCGTCGAAGGTCCCGTACGCCAGCCCGGCGGTGCGCGTGTTCGCGCGCGAACTGGGCGTCGACCTGAACCAGGTCAAGGGCACCGAGAAGGGCGGCCGCATCACCCGCGAGGACGTGCAGAAGTTCGTCAAGGCCGCGCTGAGCGGCGGCGTGCCGGCCGCGGCCGGCGGAGCCGCCGCGGCGGGCGGCGGCCTCAACCTGCTGCCGTGGCCGAAGGTGGACTTCGCCAAGTTCGGCGAGGTCGAGACCCAGCCGCTGTCGCGCATCAAGAAGATCTCCGGCGCCAACCTCGCCCGCAACTGGGCGATGATCCCGCACGTCACCCAGTTCGACCAGGCCGACATCACCGAGCTGGAAGAACTGCGCGTGCAGCTCAACAAGGAAGCCGAGAAGGCCAAGTCGGGCGTCAAGCTGACCATGCTGGCGTTCCTGATCAAGGCCAGCGCGGCCGCGCTCAGGCAGTTCCCCGAGTTCAACGCCTCGCTCGACGCGGGCGGCGAGAACCTCACGCTCAAGAAGTACTTCCACATCGGCTTCGCCGCCGACACACCGAACGGCCTGGTCGTGCCGGTGATCCGCGACGTGGACAAGAAGGGCGTCAACCAGATCGCGCAGGAGACCGCCGAGCTGGCCAAGAAGGCGCGCGACGGCAAGCTCGGCCCGGCCGACATGAGCGGCGGCTGCTTCTCGATCAGCTCGCTCGGCGGCATCGGCGGCACCGCGTTCACGCCGATCGTCAATGCGCCGGAAGTGGCGATCCTGGGCGTGTCCAAGTCCTCGATCCAGCCGGTCTGGGACGGCAAGCAGTTCGCCCCGCGCCTGATGCTGCCGCTGTCGCTGAGCTACGACCATCGCGTCATCGACGGTGCGCTGGCCGCGCGCTTCACCACCTACCTGAGCCAGGTGCTGGCCGACATGCGGCGCGTGCTGCTGTAACGAGGCGCCGCGCCCGCTCCGGCGCCGCCTGGCGCCGCCCCTACACATGCTGCAATACCCGTCGCCGCGACCCGGCGGCGGGGCAATGAGGAGAATCCCATGGCGGAGATCGAGGTCAAGGTTCCGGATATCGGCGACTACAGCGACGTGCCGGTGATCGAAGTGCTGGTGGCCGTCGGCGACACCGTCGCCAAGGACCAGGGCCTGGTGACGCTGGAGTCGGACAAGGCCACCCTGGAGGTGCCGTCCTCGGCGGCCGGCGTGGTCAAGGCCCTGAAGGTCAAGGTCGGCGACACCCTGTCGCAGGGCGACGTGGTCGTGGTGCTGGACAGCGAGGGCGAGGCCGCCGCCAAGCCGGCGCCGGCCAAGGCCGAGGTCCCGGCCAGCAAGCCGCCGGTGACCCCGTCGCACCGCGCGCCGGACCCGGCGGTGGTCGCGCAGGCGCTGCCGTCCAGCGGCCGCAAGGCCGACATCGAATGCCGCATGGTCGTGCTCGGTGCCGGCCCCGGCGGCTACACCGCCGCGTTCCGTTCGGCCGACCTGGGCATGGATACCGTGCTGGTCGAGCGCTACGCCTCGCTCGGCGGCGTCTGCCTCAACGTCGGCTGCATCCCGTCCAAGGCGCTGCTGCATGCCGCCGCGGTGATCGACGAGGTCGCGCATGCCGGCGATTTCGGCGTCGAGTTCGGCAAGCCGAAGATCGCGCTCGACAAGCTGCGCGAGTACAAGGAAAAGGTCGTCGGCACCCTGACCAAGGGCCTGGCCGGCATGGCCAAGCAGCGCAAGGTGCGCACCGTCACCGGCGTGGCGAAGTTCGTCTCGGCCAACGAGCTGGAGATCGCCGGCGCCGACGGCAAGACCCAGTTGCTGCGCTTCGAGCAATGCATCATCGCCGCCGGCTCGCAGGCGGTGAAGCTGCCGAACTTCCCGTGGGGCGACCCGCGCGTGATGGATTCCACCGACGCGCTGGAGCTGGCCGAGGTGCCCAAGAAGCTGCTGGTCGTCGGCGGCGGCATCATCGGCCTGGAGATGGCCACCGTGTACAGCGCGCTGGGCAGCCAGGTCACCGTGGTCGAGTTCATGGACCAGCTGATGCCGGGCGCCGACAAGGACCTGGTCAAGCCGTTGGCCGACCGCCTGAAGAAGCAGGGCATCGAGGTGCACCTGAAGACCAAGGCCGCCAGCGTCAGCGCCGACAAGAAGGGCATCACGGTCAGCTTCGAATCGGCCACCGAGGGCGAGAAGCCGGCGCTGGAGCAGGGCACCTTCGACCGCGTGCTGGTCGCGGTCGGGCGCGCGCCGAACGGCAAGAAGATCGATGCCGAGAAGGCCGGCGTGCAGGTCACCGAGCGCGGCTTCATTCCGGTCGACCGGCAGATGCGCACCAACGTGCCGCACATCTTCGCGATCGGCGACATCGTCGGCAATCCGATGCTGGCGCACAAGGCCACGCACGAAGGCAAGCTCGCCGCCGAGGTCGCCTTCGGCGAGAAGAAGGAATGGGTGGCGCGGGTGATCCCGTCGGTGGCCTACACCAACCCGGAAATCGCCTGGGTCGGCGTCACCGAGACCGAGGCCAAGGCCAAGGGCCTGAAGGTCGGCGTGGCCAAGTTCCCGTGGGCCGCCAGCGGCCGCGCGATCGGCATCGGCCGCACCGAGGGCTTCACCAAGCTGATCTTCGACGAGGAGACCCACCGCGTGATCGGCGGTGCCATCGTCGGCGTGCACGCCGGCGACCTGCTGGCCGAGATCGGCCTGGCGATCGAGATGGGCGCCGAGGCCGAGGACATCGGCCACACCATCCACGCCCATCCGACCCTGAGCGAATCGGTCGGCATGAGCGCCGAGGTCTACGACGGCACCATCACCGACCTGTACATCCCGAAGAAGAAGTAGGCGGAACGCTTCCGCCGGACGCGACGACGCCCCGCCTGCCGGGGCGTCGTCGTTCCTGGGGTGCCGGTCCCGGGCGGCGCGGGCATAATCGGCTTTCGACCACGCATGGAGCGGTGCGGATGCGACGGAAGATCGCGATGGCGTTCCTGGCCTGGGCGGGCACGGCCATGGCGCAACCGGCGGGCGACCCGGCCCTCGCGGCGGCGCTCGCCCAATGCCCCGGGGCCGCGGAGTTCGTCCGCGTGCATGGCCATCCCTTGCAGCGCAAAGGCCCCGGCACGGAAACCGCGCCGCCGAGCGAGCCGGAACTCCGCCGGCAATTGCTGGACATGGAACGGATCGACCAGGAGGCCCGCAACGGCGATTGGTCGCAAGCGGCGGTGCAGCGGATGGCCGAGGTCGATGCGGCGAACCTTTCCAGGATCAAGCGCATCGTCGCCGACCACGGCGGGCTGCCGGACGTCGCCAAGGTGGGGGAGGACGGCCTGGCTGCCGCGTGGCTGCTGGTGCAGCACGCGGACCGCGATCCCGGATTCCAGGCCGACGTGCTGGCGCGGCTGGCGCCTTTGCTCGACAGCGGACAGGTGACGCCCCGCCAGTTCGCGATGCTGACCGATCGCGTGCTGGCCGCGCAGGGCAAGCCGCAACGCTACGGCAGCCAGCTCCTGGCAGTGGACGGAAAGTGGGTTCCCAAGCCGATGGAGGCGCCGGAACAGATCGACGAACGGCGCGCCGGGATCGGCGAGATGCCGCTGGCCGACTACATCTGCGTCGCCACGCACCTGATGCCTCCGCCCGCCGCGAATCCGTAGTCAGCGGGGCGCCCGCTGCCGGGCGCCCCGCTTCGCACCCCGCCGCCGGTTCAGAAGGCCAGCGTGATGCCCGCCACCGGCCCCTTGAACTCCTGTTTCAGGCCGATGGTCGTCACGGCGTCCTCCTTGCGGTCGACGTCGAGCTTGAACCAGTCGTAGCCGACGAACACGCCGAAGTTCGGCGTGAAGCGGTACTCGACGATCGCGTTGGCGCGGCTCAGGTCGCCGTCGTAGTCGCCGAAGTCGCCCCAGTCGGTGTTGAGGTACTGGCCCTGGATGTTGAACAGCCAGCGTTCGCCCGGATGCGCGGTGAAGCGCAGGCCGACCACCGGCGCGGTGCCGTCCTCCTTCTCGTCGGCGAAGGTGCCGGTATAGAGGTCGCCGAGGTCGGCATAGCCCTTCGCGGACACCTTGGCCCACTCCGCGCCGATCTGCAGGCCGAGGCTGGCGCGGGGCGTGTCCACCACCGAGTAGTCGTAGACCAGGCTGGCCACCTGGTACTTCAGCTCGCCCTTGACGAAGCTGCCCGACGGCACCGTCACGCCGCCGTAGCTGACCGTCTCGCCGAGCGTCTCGCGGCGGTCCTTGTCGTACTTGAAGTAGTCGAAGATCAGGCGCTGGCGCTGGCTGATGCGGAACAGGCCATCCACGCGCGGCTCCCATTCCTTGCCGCCGAACGAGAAATCCTCCGAGCCGGACAGCGATCGCCCGTCGATCTCGGTGTCGCCGCGCAGCGTGTTGTCGTTGTCGATGTTCATCGCGCCCAGGCGCAGTTGGAAACGGTCGTCGCCGTCGGCGGCGTGGGCGAGCGGGATCGTCGCAGCGGCGAGCGCGCATGGCAGGACGAGGGCGAGCAGGTGTTTCATCGGGGGCTCCGTGTTCGATGGCGTGGGCGATCGCGCCCGGAGCTCCGACTATGCAAAGCGCGTTCGTCCAACATCCGTGAAGGTATGGTCTCCCGCTGCCCTCGCGTTCATGGCAGGGTCACGGCGGTGGACGCGTCGTCACGACGGACCGAATGGAGGCGGATCCGCGCGCGGAGCCTTGCGGATCCCGCAAAAGGAAGCCCCGGTTGCCCGGGGCTTCACGGCCTGCCAAGGAGCTGTCGACGAGGAATGGAAGCAGGCCCGCAAGCTCAGACAGGCCGCTTCGGCAAAAGTTCCGCGCGAAAAAACGCTTACAACGAGCGGGTTTGGCGATTTTGCGCCGCAGCAAATCCATGACTTGTCCCGGTTGTCTCGCAAATTGCGGCATTGCTATAATTTCGCGGCTCGACGAGGCGCATCCGCGTCTTACCTCCATCTTCAGGTCAAAGGAACTCACGTGCTGAACCCCGTGGAAACGGGTCGGCGGCTTATGCTGCGCGCAGCGGTATATCCGTTGGTCGCGGTAGCTATAGCCAGTTTGTTGTTCCTTCTGGTGGGAGGCAGGTACGCGTTCGGTGTCGCGCTGACCGGCATCGCCACCGTCGCCGGTGGCTGGGTCGCGGCGCGTACCGCGCTGGGAGGCGGGGTCCAGGCCGCAGGCGCGGCGATGACCCGGCTGGTCCTGGCGATGGTGCTCAAGTGGGTGCTGGTGATCGTGGCGCTTGCGCTGGGCTTTGCCTGGTGGCGGCTGCCTGCAACGGCCCTGCTGGCGGGTATCGCCGTCGCGATGATCTTTCAGGTTCTGGCCCTGGCCAGACGTTGAACCAAATTCAAGTTAAAGGGCTCCGGACAACATGGCAGGCGAGGCACTGACCCCCACCTCCTACATCCAGCACCACCTGCACAACCTGACCGTTCCGCTCAAGGAAGGCAGCAAGTTCTGGGTGCTGCACGTCGATACGCTGGTGATGGCCGTGCTGATGGGCCTGCTGATGGTGTTCGCGTTCTGGCTGGCGACCCGCAAGGCCACCGCCGGCGTGCCGGGCAAGTGGCAGGCGTTCGTTGAGATCTGCCTGGAGTTCGTCGACCGCCAGGCCAAGGACACCTACCACGGCAGCAGCAAGCTGGTGACGCCGATCGCGATCACCCTGTTCTTCTGGATCCTCCTGATGAACCTCATCAAGATGATCCCGGCCGACTTCATCGTCGCCCCGCTGGGCTGGGTCGGCATCCACGCCTGGAAGCCGGTGCCGACCGCCGACGTCAATGCCACCCTCGGCATGTCGATCAGCGTGTTCTTCCTGATGGTGTTCTTCTCGCTGCGCTCCAAGGGCATCGGCGGCTTCGTCCACGAGTTCCTGACCGCGCCGTTCGGCAAGTGGATGATGCCGTTCAACCTCATCCTCAACATCGTCGAGTGGCTGAGCAAGCCGATTTCGCTGGCGATGCGACTGTTCGGCAACATGTTCGGCGGCGAGATCGTGTTCCTGCTGATCTGGGTGCTCGGCGGCGCCGGCGTGTTCGGCGCGATCGCCGGTGGCGCTTTCGGCTTCGGCTGGATGCTGTTCCACCTGCTGGTCATTCCGCTGCAGGCCTTCATCTTCATGATGCTGTCGATCGTGTACCTGAGCCTGTCGGAAGACAGCCACTGAGTTTCGCTGCACCCTTCATCCGCTTCATCACCCTTAAGCAACTTCGTTCCTGGAGAAAACCATGTACCTCGCCGTCCTGACCAACCTCGCCCAAGTCCAGAGCTCCACCGTCCTCGCCGTCGGCATCATGATCGGCCTGGCCGCGCTGGGTGCTGGTCTCGGTCTGGCCATCATGGCTGGTAAGTTCCTCGAGTCGGCTGCCCGCCAGCCGGAGCTGATCCCGGTGCTGCAGGTCCGCATGTTCATCACCGCCGGCCTGATCGACGCCGCGTTCATCATCAGCGTCGCCGTCGGCCTGCTGTTCGCCTTCGCCAACCCGCTGGTCGGCGAGTTCGTCTCGCGCCTGCCGCAGATCGGCGGCTGATCCAGCGATAGCGGGATGTGGCCGGAGCGCCTGGCGCGCTCCGGTCGCGGATGAAGGCCCGGCCTGCGCCGCCACGGCGGCGCGGCCACCCGTAACTATCGATTGAGCGACCCATGGACATCACCTTTACCATCATTGCCCAGGCGCTGGCCTTTGCTGGCCTGATCTGGATCGTGGCGACCAAGATCTGGCCGCCGCTGCTGAAGGCCATCGAGGAGCGCCAGCAGAAGATCGCCGAAGGCCTGGCCGCGGCCGATCGCAGCCAGAAGGACCTGGCGCAGGCGCAGGAAAAGGTCAACGAGGCCCTCAAGGACGCGCGCACCAAGGCCAACGAGATCATCGACCAGGCCCACGCGCGCGCCAACCAGATCGTCGAGGCCGCCAAGTCCGAAGCCATCGCCGAGGCGAACCGGCAGAAGGAACTGGCCCAGGCCGAGATCGAGGCGGCCGCCACCCGCGCCCGCGAGGAACTGCGCAAGCAGGTCTCCGCGCTGGCGGTGAGCGGCGCCGAGAAGCTGCTCAAGCGCGAGATCGATGCGAACGCGCACAAGGCGCTGCTCGACGAACTGGCCTCGGAGATCTGATCGATGAGCCAGGCTTTGACCCTTGCCCGTCCCTACGCGCGCGCCGCCTTCGCGGTCGCGCGCGACGAGGGCGGCTTGGCCGCATGGTCGCAGGCGCTGCGCTTCTCCGCGCAGGTCGCCGCCGACCCGCGCGTGGCCGGGCTGCTGGCGAACCCGGAGCTCGACCGGTCGCAGGCGATCGCGTTGCTGGCCCCGGAAGCGGCCGGCGAGTCGTTCGTCCGCTTCCTCGGCGTGCTGGCGCAAGCCGGGCGCCTGGCGCTGCTGCCGGAGGTCGCCGGGCTGTACGACCAGCTGCGCGCCGAGGCCGAGCGCGTGGTCAAGGCCACCGTGACTTCGGCCGGCGAACTGTCGCAGGCCGAACTGGACAAGATCGTCGCGGCGCTGAAGAAGCGCTTCGGCCGCGAGGTGGAGGTCACCACCGCGGTCGATGCCTCGCTGATCGGCGGCGCGGTGATCGACGTGGGCGACGTGGTGATCGACGGCTCGCTCAAGGGCAAGCTGGCGCGCCTGCAGAACTCGCTCGCGAACTGAATTCACTTGAACGCACGGCCCTGGCGGCCGGCACCTAGGACTGAACGATGGCAACCACGCTCAACCCCTCCGAAATCAGCGAACTGATCAAGACCCGCATCGAGCAGGTCAAGCTGTCCGCTGAATCCCGCAACGAAGGCATCGTGACCAGCGTGTCCGACGGCATCGTGCGCATCTTCGGCCTGGCCGACGTGATGCAGGGCGAAATGATCGAACTGCCGGACAACACGTTCGCGCTGGCGCTGAACCTGGAGCGCGACTCGGTCGGCGCCGTGGTGCTGGGCGACTACGAGCACCTGCGCGAGGGCGACGTGGCCAAGACCACCGGCCGCATCCTGGAAGTCCCGGTCGGCCCGGAGCTGCTGGGGCGCGTGGTCAACGCGCTGGGCGAGCCGATCGACGGCAAGGGCCCGCTGGGCGCCAAGCTGACCGCGCCGGTCGAGCGCGTCGCGCCGGGCGTGATCTGGCGCAAGTCGGTCGACCAGCCGGTGCAGACCGGCTACAAGTCGGTCGACGCGATGATCCCGATCGGCCGCGGCCAGCGCGAGCTGATCATCGGCGACCGCCAGACCGGCAAGACCGCGATGGCGATCGACGCGGTGATCAACCAGAAGGGCACCGGCATCAAGTGCGTGTACGTCGCGATCGGCCAGAAGGCCTCGACCGTGGCGAACATCGTGCGCAAGCTCGAGGAGAACGGCGCGCTGGCCCACACCATCGTGGTCGCCGCGACCGCGTCCGAGTCTGCCGCGATGCAGTACATCAGCGCCTACGCCGGCTGCACCATGGGCGAGTACTTCATGGACCGTGGCGAAGACGCGCTGATCGTCTACGACGACCTGTCCAAGCAGGCCGTGGCCTACCGCCAGATCTCGCTGCTGCTGAAGCGCCCGCCGGGCCGCGAAGCCTACCCGGGCGACGTGTTCTACCTGCACTCGCGCCTGCTGGAGCGCGCCGCGCGCGTGTCGGCCGAGTACGTGGAGAAGTTCACCAACGGCGAGGTGAAGGGCAAGACCGGTTCGCTGACCGCGCTGCCGATCATCGAGACCCAGGCCGGCGACGTGTCCGCGTTCGTGCCGACCAACGTGATCTCGATCACCGACGGTCAGATCTTCCTGGAAACCGACCTGTTCAACGCCGGCATCCGCCCGGCCGTGAACGCCGGCATCTCGGTGTCGCGCGTCGGCGGTTCGGCCCAGACCAAGATCATCAAGAAGCTGTCGGGCGGCATCCGCATCTCGCTGGCCCAGTACCGCGAGCTGGCGGCCTTCGCGCAGTTCGCCTCGGACCTGGACGAAGCCACCCGCAAGCAGCTCGAGCGCGGCCAGCGCGTCACCGAGCTGATGAAGCAGAAGCAGTACGCGCCGATGTCGATCGCCAACCAGGCGCTGTCGATCTACGCCGTCAACGAGGGCTACCTGGACGACGTGCCGGTGGGCAAGGTGCTGGCGTTCGAGGAAGGCCTGCACGCCCACTTCGCCAATACCCAGGGCGCGCTGATCGAGAAGATCAACGCCACCGGCGCGTGGGACAACGAGATCGAGGCCGCCTTCAAGAAGGGCATCGAAGAGTTCAAGACCACCGGCAGCTGGTAACCCAGCGTGATTCGTGATTCGTGATTGGTGATTCGCAAAGGCGCTTGCCTGGCGGATTCCACCACGAATCACGTATCACGAATCACTAATCACGGCGAGCGAAGCGAGTATGGCAGGCGGACGCGAAATCAAAACCAAGATCAAGAGCGTGCAGAACACCCGCAAGGTGACGCGCGCGCTCGAAATGGTCTCGGCCTCCAAGATCCGCAAGGCCCAGGACCGGATGAAGACCTCGCGCCCGTACGCGCAGGCGATGAAGCAGGTGATCGGCCACCTGGCCCAGGCCAGCACCGACTACCAGCATCCGTTCCTGGTGGCGCGCGAGCGGGTCAAGCGCGTCGGCTACATCGTGGTCTCCTCCGACCGCGGCCTGGCCGGCGGGCTGAACAACAACCTGTTCCGCAAGATGCTCGGCGAAGTGCGCCAGTGGCAGGACAAGGGCGCCGAGGTCGACGTGGTGACCATCGGCCAGAAGGCCTCGACCTTCTTCCGCCGCATCAAGGTCAACATGGTCGGCAGCGTCACCCACCTGGGCGACACGCCGCACGTGGAGCAGCTGATCGGCGTGATCAAGGTGATGCTGGACGCGTTCACCGAGGGCCGCGTCGACCGCGTCTACCTGGTCTACAACCACTTCGTGAACACGATGACGCAGAAGGCCAGCTTCGACCAGCTGCTGCCGCTGCCTGCGTCGGAGGCGAAGGTGGCCCACCACGACTGGGACTACCTGTACGAGCCCGATGCCGCGACCGTGCTGGAGCACGTGATGACGCGCTACATCGAGTCGCTGGTGTACCAGGCGGTGCTGGAGAACGTGGCTTCCGAGCATGCCGCGCGCATGGTCGCGATGAAGGCGGCCAGCGACAACGCCAGCAAGCTGATCGGCACCCTGCAGCTGGTCTACAACAAGGCCCGCCAGGCCGCGATCACGCAAGAAATTTCCGAAATCGTCGGCGGCGCCGCCGCTGTCTAAGGCGCGCAGTCAAGTATTCATCTAGAGGATCCATCAATGAGTCAGGGCAAGATCGTTCAGATCATCGGCGCGGTCGTCGACGTCGAATTCCCCCGCGGTGAAGTGCCGAAGGTGTACGACGCGCTGAAGGTCGAGAACACCGCCATCACCCTGGAAGTCCAGCAGCAGCTCGGCGACGGCGTGGTGCGCGCGATCGCCCTGGGCTCGACCGACGGCCTGAAGCGCGGCCTGGTCGCCACCAATACCGGCAAGGCCATCGCCGTGCCGGTCGGCGCCGGCACCCTGGGCCGCATCATGGACGTGCTCGGCAACCCGATCGACGAAGCCGGCCCGATCGATGCCAGCACCACGTGGGAAATCCACCGCGACGCCCCGAGCTTCGACGAGCAGGCCTCGGCCACCGAGCTGCTGGAGACCGGCATCAAGGTGATCGACCTGATGTGCCCGTTCGCCAAGGGCGGCAAGGTCGGCCTGTTCGGCGGCGCCGGCGTCGGCAAGACCGTCAACATGATGGAGCTGATCAACAACATCGCCAAGGCGCACTCGGGCCTGTCGGTGTTCGCCGGCGTGGGCGAGCGTACCCGCGAGGGCAACGACTTCTACCACGAGATGGCCGAGTCCGGCGTCGTCAACCTGGAGGTCCCGAAGGACTCCAAGGTGGCGATGGTCTACGGCCAGATGAACGAGCCGCCGGGCAACCGCCTGCGCGTCGCGCTGACCGGCCTGACCATGGCCGAGTACTTCCGCGACGAGAAGGACGCCAGCGGCAAGGGCCGCGACGTGCTGTTCTTCGTCGACAACATCTACCGCTACACGCTGGCCGGTACCGAGGTTTCGGCGCTGCTGGGCCGCATGCCGTCGGCGGTGGGCTACCAGCCGACCCTGGCCGAGGAAATGGGCGTGCTGCAGGAGCGCATCACCTCGACCAAGACCGGTTCGATCACCTCGATACAGGCCGTGTACGTGCCCGCGGACGACCTGACCGACCCGTCGCCGGCGACCACCTTCGCGCACCTGGACTCGACCGTGACCCTGTCGCGCTCGATCGCCTCGCTGGGCATCTACCCGGCGGTGGACCCGCTGGACTCCACCAGCCGCCAGATGGACCCGCTGGTGATCGGCGATGAGCACTACAACACCGCCCAGCGCGTCCAGCAGACCCTGCAGAAGTACAAGGAGCTGAAGGACATCATCGCGATCCTGGGCATGGACGAGCTGTCCGAGGAGGACAAGCTGGCCGTGTCGCGCGCGCGCAAGATCGAGCGCTTCTTCAGCCAGCCGTTCCACGTGGCCGAAGTCTTCACCGGCTCGCCGGGCAAGTACGTGCCGCTGAAGGAAACCATCCGCGGCTTCAAGGGCATCGTGGACGGCGAGTACGACCACCTGCCGGAGCAGGCGTTCTACATGGTCGGCACGATCGACGAGGCCGTCGAGAAGGCCAAGAAGATGGCCGAGAAGGCCTAACAGCCGGGATTCGGGATTTGTGATTCGTGGTTCGTAGGAGCGGTGTTCTTGGGGTGGCGAGGTCTTTGGCTTTCGCCAATCACGAATCCCGAATCACGAATCACGTTCCGAACGCAGTGAGGGACACATGAGCACCATCCGTTGCGACATCGTCAGCGCCGAGCAGGAGATCTTCCACGGCGAGGCGACCCTGGTCGTGGCCACCGGCGAGCTGGGCGAGCTGGGCATCGCGCCCAAGCACGCGCCGCTGATCACGCGACTGAAGCCGGGCAAGGTGGTCGTCACCACCGCCAGCGGCGAGCAGCTGGATTTCGCGATCTCCGGCGGCATCCTCGAGGTGCAGCCGCAGGTGGTGACCGTGCTGGCCGACACCGCCATCCGCGCCGAGGACATCGACGAGGCCGCGGTGCGCAAGGCCAAGGAAGAAGCCGAGCGCATCCTGGCCAATCGCGGCGAGGCGATGGACGTGGCCGAAGCCCAGGCCAAGCTGGC
This sequence comes from Pseudomonas sp. Hp2, assembly GCF_006386585.1. Taxonomy (NCBI): domain Bacteria; kingdom Pseudomonadati; phylum Pseudomonadota; class Gammaproteobacteria; order Pseudomonadales; family Pseudomonadaceae; genus Pseudomonas; species Pseudomonas sp. Hp2. The sequence continues at coordinate 95,844 of NZ_VAHJ01000007.1, read as the reverse complement.
CGAGGCCGTGGTCCAGCTGCAGGCGCTGGAGCGCCTGCGCCGCACGCTCAAGCACTGAGCACCCGCCAGGCGCCCGTTCGCGGGCGAAACGGTTGTCGCGATGCCGGCCTTGCGCCGGCATCGTCGTTCAGGGCGCCGGCGTTCGCTGAGCGTTCGCACAACGCGGCAACGCACGGTGCAGGCGGAGCGGCGAGCAGGCGGGGCAAGATGGCGCGTCGCCGCACCCGCGGCATCCCCCGTTCCCGGAGATCGACGCCATGAACGTGCATTTCCCGCCATCGCGCAAGATCGCCGCGCTGGCCTTGCTGGCGCTTGGCCTGGGGCTGTCCGGTTGCGGGCAGGCGCGCGATGCGCCCACGGCGCTTTTGCCGTTGCTGGAGCGGTTGGCCGAGCGCAATGCGATCGGCGACCAGGTCGCGTTGAGCAAATGGGACAGCGGCAAGCCGGTGCTGGACGCCGCGCGCGAGGCGGCGGTGCTGCAAAGCGTACGCGAGCAGGCGCCGGCGCACGGGCTGGAGCCCGAACCGGCCGCACGCTTCTTCGCCGCGCAGATCGAGGCCAACAAGCTGGTGCAGTACCAGTTGCTGGAACGCTGGCATCGGATGGGCCATGCCCCCGATCGGCCCCGGCCGGACCTGGCGGCGCTGCGCGCCCGCCTGGACCGGCTGCAAGGCGAACTGCTCGATGCGCTGGCACGGAGCGCGTCGCTGCGGGCCAGGCCCGACTGCGCCTCGGCCGTCGCCCGGGAGGCGGCGGCGTACGCTCGGCAGAGGCGGCTCGACGACGTGCATCGTGTCGCGCTGGGCCGCAGCCTTGGCGATTTCTGCCAATGACCGCGGCGCTGGCGGGCGCGGCCTTCAGCGATAGACCAGATGCCGGTTGAGGAAGAACGAGACCACGGCCAGCGCGCCTTCGACCAACGGCTTGGCCAGCCAGGCCCATTGCAGGCCAAGCGAATGGGTGGTCACCGAGAGCAGCCAGGTGCTGACCGCGGTGAGCGCGATCCACATCAGGGCGAAGCGCTGCAGGCGCTGCCAGCCGAGCCGGGCGCCGTCCGCTTCTGCGAAGGTGTAGCGCCCGTTGAGCCAGAACCCGAGCATGGCCCCGCTGACGCGGCCGAGCAGGTTGCCGCCGGCCACCGGCATGCCCAGCGCCGTGGCGGCGACGAACACGGCCCAGTCGAGCAGCAATTGCAGCAGGCCGACGAGGATGAATTGGCCACCCTGGCGGAGCAGTTTCATGCGATGCGTTCCAGGCGAGGGACGCCATGCTAACCGCGAAACCGTAGAATCCGCAGCAATCCATGGAGAAACGCCGCACATGAGCCTGCCCCTGCACGTGATCATCCTGGCCGCCGGCGAAGGCAAGCGCATGAAGTCCGCGCTGCCGAAGGTGCTGCAGCCGCTGGCCGGCAAGCCGATGCTGGCGCACGTGATCGACACCGCGCGCGAGCTGCAGCCGGCGGGCATCCACGTGGTCTACGGCCATGGCGGCGAGCAGGTGCGCGCGGCCTTCGCCGACCAGCCGGACCTGGTCTGGGCCGAGCAATCGCGGCAGCTCGGCACCGGCCATGCCGTGCAACAGGCGATGCCGGGCGTGCCCGACACGGCGACGGTGCTGGTGCTCTACGGCGACGTGCCGTTGATCCGGGCCGAGACGTTGCGGCGCCTGCTGCAGGCGCCGGGACGGATCGCGGTGCTGGTGGCGGACCTGGCCGACCCGACCGGCTACGGGCGCATCGTGCGCGACCTGGAGGGCAAGGTCGCGGCGATCGTCGAGCAGAAGGACGCGGACGAGGAGCAGCGCCGCATCCGCACCGTCAACACCGGCATCGTCGCGGTCGATTCCACGGCACTGGCGCGCTGGCTCTCGGCCCTGTCCAACGACAACGCGCAGGGCGAGTACTACCTGACCGACATCTTCGCCAGCGCTGCGGCCGAGTTCACCCCGGCCGAGCTGGTGCACGTGGACGACCCGCAGGAAGTGGAAGGCGCCAACGATCCCTGGCAGCTCGCCCAGCTGGAGCGCGCCTGGCAGCTGCGCGCCGCGCGCGCGCTGTGCCAGGCCGGCGCGCACATGGCCGACCCGGCGCGGGTGGACCAGCGCGGCCGCGTGACGGTGGGACGCGACGTGCGCATCGACGTCGACGTGATCTTCGAAGGCGAGGTGGAACTGGCCGACGGCGTCAGCGTCGGGCCGTTCACGCGCTTGAAGGACGTCAAACTCGGTCCGGGCACCGAGGTGCGCGCGCACTGCGACCTGGAGGGCGTGACGACCGAGGGCGCCGCGCTGATCGGCCCGTTCGCGCGGCTGCGCCCGGGCACGGTGCTGGCCGACGGCGTGCACGTCGGCAATTTCGTGGAGACCAAGAAGGTCGTGCTGGGCGTGGGCAGCAAGGCCAACCACCTAACCTATCTCGGCGATGCGGTGGTCGGCAGCAAGGTCAACATCGGGGCCGGCACGATCACCTGCAATTACGATGGCGTGAACAAGTCGCGGACCACGATCGGCGACAACGCGTTCATCGGCTCCAATTCGTCGCTGGTGGCGCCGGTCGAGGTGGGCGAGGGCGCGACGCTGGGCGCGGGCACGGTGCTCACGCGCAGTGCCCCGGCAGGCAAGCTGACCGTGGCGCGCGCGCGCCAGCAGACCGTCGATGGCTGGCAGCGTCCCAGCAAGAAGTCCTGAGCCGCGGCTCGCGCGGGCCGACGAACTGGACGCGCTGCTCGCGATCGAGCGGCGCGCCGGCGAGCTGCTCCGGGGCCACGAGGCCCATGCGGTGTTCGCCGGGCATTGCCTGGACCTGGCCAGCCTCCGGGCCGGCCTCGCGCGCGGCCAGTTGTGGCGGGTGGAAGCCCGGGGCGAAGTGGTCGGCTACCTGCTGGGCGGCGAGCTCGACGGCGCCTTCCACGTGCTGCAGATGGATGTCGATCCCGGCCATGGCCGCCAGGGACACGGGCGAAGGCTGCTGCGGCATGCCTTGGCACGGGCGAGGGCGCAAGGGTACCGCGAGGCGCTGCTGACCACGCTTGCCGACGTGCCGTGGAATGCCCCGTTCTACGCCAGCGAGGGTTTCCGGCCGCTGCCTTCCGGGCAGTGGGGGCCGGGCCTGCGCCAGGTGATGGCGGAGGAGGCCGCGCTCGGCTTCCCGATGCACCTGCGCGTGGCGATGTGGCGCCCGCTCTGACGCGCCGGGCCCGCTAGGCCGGCAGCAGCAGCGTCACGCACAGGCCGCCGTCCTGGCGGTTCTGCAGGGCGATGCGCCCACCATGGGCTTCGACGATCTCGCGCGTGAGGGCCAGGCCGAGGCCGGTGCCGTTGCGCTTGGTCGAGTAGAACGGCATCAGCGCGTTCTGCAGCACCGCCTCGTTCATGCCGTTGCCGCGGTCGAGCACCTCGATCCGCAGCCATTGCGGCAGGCGGGTCAGGCGCAGTTCCACGTCCTCGTTCGGCGGCGTGGCCTCGGCGCAGGCCTCGTGGGCGTTCTTGAGCAGGTTCAACAGGGCCTGCTCCATCTGCACCACGTCGATGCGGCTGCGGATGTCGCCGGCGTCCTCGCGCAGGTGGAACGGGATGTGCTGGTGCAGCCGCGCCAGGAAGCCGGCCCAGTCGATCTCCTGCAGCTGCGGTTGCGGCAGCTTGGCGAAGCGCGCGTAGCCGCGGATGAAGCCCTCCAGGTGGCGGGCGCGCTCCTCGATGGTGCCGAACACCTCGCCCAGGCGTTCGGTCTTCTGCCGCTTGACCAGTTCGTTGCCGGAATGCGCCAGCGAGGCGATCGGGGCCAGCGAGTTGTTGAGCTCGTGGCTGATCACGCGGATCACCTTCTTCCAGGTCTGCACTTCCTGCCGCCGCAGCTCGGCGGTGAGGGTGCGGATCAACAACAGCTCGTGCTCGCGCCCGTTGAGGTGGAAGCTGCGGCGGGCGAGGTGGAACACCTGCTCGTCGTCCTCGTCGCCGTCCGGCTCGCGCACCGCGAACAGGCTGTCGCCGCCCCGCGCGAGCGCCTGGCGCAGTTCCTCGGGCATCTGCTCGAGCAACTGGTCGATGCGCTCGCCCTCCAGCCGGCGGCCGCCCTGCAGGAGCTTGCGCGCGGCGAGATTGGAGAAGGTGACGCGGCGGATGCCGTCGCCGCCCGCGGCGACCAGCAGCATCGCGACCGGCGTGTTCTGTACCATCGCATCCAGCATCAGCTCGCGCTGCACCAGGTTCTGGCGCTGCTGGCGCAACACCTCGCCCAGGTCGGCATGCGCCTGCACCAACTGGCCGAGTTCGTCGTCGCCATGCCAGTGCACGCCGAAGTTGTATTCGCCGTCGCGATAGCTGCTGGTGGTGCCGGCGAGCGCGCGGAACAGCGAGCGCATCGGCGCGGTGGCGCGCCGCAGCACCCACCACATCAGGCCGAGCAGGACCACCGCCGAGATCGAGGCGACTTCCCAACCGCGATCCAGCCAATAGGCCAGCAGCCACGGCATCGCCGCCGCCAGGCCGAGCACCGGCAGCAGCCTGAGGAACAGGTGCAGGGTGAAGGAGCGGACGCGCATTCCCATCACGGCGACTTGATGCCGTACCGGTCCATGCGCCGGTACAGCGCCTGGCGGCTCAGGCCGAGCTCGGCGGCGGCCTGGGCGATGACGCCGCGCGCACGCGCCAGGGCCGCCTCGATGCGCTCGCGGTCGGGTTCCTCGGCATTGACGGCCGGGCGTACCGGGGCCGGACGGGGCAGGTTGAGATCGTCGGCCTCGATGCGCTCGCCGGTGGCGAGCAGGCTGGCGCGCTGCATCACGTTGCGCAGCTCGCGCACGTTGCCGGGCCAGCCGTGGCGCTGCAAGGCGGCGCGCGCCTGCAGCGAAAGCGGCCTGTCGCCGCCGAGGAAATGCTCGGCGAGCGGCAGGATGTCGCCAGGCCGCTCGGCCAGCGCCGGCACGGCGATCTCCACGGTGTTGAGGCGGTAATAGAGGTCCTCGCGGAACGTGCCTTCGCGGATCATCGCGGTGAGGTCGGCGTTGGTGGCGCTGATCACGCGCACCTTGACCTGGCGCTCGCGGTTGGAGCCGAGCCGCTCGAACCGGCCGGTCTCCAGCACGCGCAGCAGCTTCATCTGCCCGGCCAGCGACAGGTTGCCGATCTCGTCGAGGAACAAGGTGCCGCCGTCGGCGGCCTCGAACTTGCCCTCGCGCGCCTTGTTGGCGCCGGTATAGGCGCCCGCCTCGGCGCCGAACAGCTCGGCTTCGATCAGCTCGGCGGGGATGGCGCCGCAGTTCAGCGCGACGAACGGACCGCGCTTGACCGACGAATTGGCCTGGATGATCTCGGCGATCTTCTCCTTGCCGGCGCCGTTGGGGCCGGTGATCAGCACCGGCAGTTCGGAACGCGCGACCTGGCAGGCCAGGGCGATCGCGCGCTCGCTGGCCGGGTCGGCGAACACCGCGCCGCGCAGGTCGTAGCGCTCGGCCAGTTGCTGCCGACTGCGCTCCTCGCGGTTGCGGCGGCGATCGAGCTCGCGCCGCGCCTCGGACAGCTCCAGCAGGTTGTTCACCGTCGCCAGCAGCTTGGTGTCGTCCCACGGCTTGGCGATGTAGTCGGCGGCCCCGGCCTTGACCAGCTCGACCGCACTGTCCAGGTGGGTCCATGCGGTGAGCAGGATCACCGGCAGGTCCGGGTGGCGCCGGCGGATCTGCGCGAACAGCGCCTGGCCCTCCTCGCCGGAGGTGGTGTCGGCGGTGAAGTTCATGTCCTGGATCACCAGGTCGAACGGCTGCGCGTCCAGCAGCGCCAACCCGGCCTGCGGGCTGTCGGCGTACTGGCTTTCGATGTCGTGCAGCGAGAACAGCACTTCCAGCGCCGTGGCCACGGCGGTGTTGTCGTCGATGATCAGGACCTGGGACATGGCGGATCGGAACGGGCGGGACGTCATCGTAACGGCTGGCAACGCACTTCGGTGCGACCCCGGCGCCAGGCTCGCCTAGGCGCCACGGGTGGCGACGGCGGGCGGCAGTGCCGCGGCACGCCTGGCCGGCCAGAGGACGGCGCATTGGCCGAGCGCGAGCAGCACGCCGGCGCCGACCGGCAACCATGTCCAGGGCAGCCGGGGCAGTTCGTAGTAGCTCATCAGGGCATTGTTGGCGAGTACGGCCAACGGCAGCCCGAGCAGCACACCGGTCCCGGCGACCAGCAGGTTCTCCAGCAGGAAGTGCCGCAGTATCTGTCCGCGCGTGGCTCCCAGGGCGCGGCGGATACCGATCTGGCGCGTACGCTGCTCGACCCAGTAGGCGGTCAGGCTGGCGATACCGATCGCGGTGACCAGCAACACTACGACGCTGACGGTGCCGAGCAGCCACACCGCCGCGCGGCGCGGCCTGAAGGCCTCCTGGCGGAGATGCTCGTAGCTGGCGACCGCGGGCGGGATGCCGGGAACCAGGGCGCCGCCGAATTCCCTCAGCAGGACGCCGGGGATGGCCGATTCCAGTGCCGTGCGCCGGGAGGGGTCGGTCCGCACCGCATACGACAGCACGGGTGTGCCGGTGATGCGCGCGGGCATCAGCAGCGCGTGTTCGGCGCGGCCGTCGTCCAGTTCGCCCATCTGGTAGCGCAGCAGGTGGCGGACGATGCCGACGACGATCTGCCGATGCGGATCGTCGCGGTCGCCCAGGCGCGCGCCGAGCGCATTGCCGTCCGGGAACAGGTGGTCGGCCAGGGCCTCGGTCAGGATGACCGGGGTCAGCTTGGGACGCTCGCTGGAGAGATCCATGTCGAAGTAGTCGGTCGGTTCGAAGTCGCGGCCGCGCGTCATTTCGAGTCCCAGCGCACGTACCAGGTTCTGTCCTGCGTAGACGCTGGCGTTGGTGGTGGGGCCTCCTTCCGCGCCCACGTCCAGCGTGAAGCTGATGGTCTGGCGCATCGGCACGCCCACGCTGGGCGCCACCTCGCGCACGCCCGGCAGCGCCCGCAGGCGCTGCGCCCCGGCCTGCACCTGGGACGCGGTCCACTGGCCTTGGCGGGCGATCAACTGGTCGACCACGAGTACCTGGCGCGGCGCGATGCCATCGGGCACCAGCATCGGTGCCAGTTGCTGGTACAACAGGAACAGCGCATTGACCAGGATCGCGGTGGCGCAGACAACCTGCAGCGCGATCAGGAACGGCATCAGGCGTTGGCGGCGAAGGGCGGCGACGATCGGGAGAATGGCGGGCATCGTGGTTCCGGGGTGTCCTGGATCGGCTGCGTGCCTAGAGACTCTTCACTTGCAGCGCCGGCTCCAGGCGCGCCGCGCGCCAAGCCGGAATGAGCCCGACCAGCAAGCCGGTGGCGAGCGACAAGGCAAAGAGGGCGAGGTACAGCGATGGCTGCAGGCGGGCCATGTCGGTGTAGCCGCGGTCCTGCAACCGCACTACCCATAGAGCGAACTGCGTGAACGGCAACGCGAGCAGGCCTCCGAGCACACCGGCCATGCCGGCTTCGACCAGGCACTGCGCCACGATAGCGCCGCGCGGCGCGCCCAGCACGCGGCGTACGCCGAGTTCCGCCGAACGGTGCAGGAAGCGGGCCGCCAGCAGGCCGGCGACATTGATCATGCACAGCGCCAGCAGGCCGAACGCCAGCCAGAGATTGAGGCGCACGTTGGCAGGCACCACGCGATTGAGCGACAACCACTCGGCCATGCCGTACAGCTCCGCGCGAGGCGCACGCTCGAATGCCCCGCTGGCATGGCGATCGCGCGCGAAGTCCAGCAACGCGTCGCGGTAGGCCTGCGCCCGTCCGGCGTCGTCCAATTGCGCCCAAAGCACCAGCCAACGACAGGACTGGACGTCCAGCGCGTCGAAGCGTAGCCCGTCCGGGCCGGTGTCGTCGCAGATCCGGCTGCCCATCGGCGCGACGCCCGCATCGAGCGCGGCCGGTACCGGGACGAACGCTCCTTCGCCGCGCTCGTCGCCCCAGATCTGCCGGTCGTTGCCGGCTTCGAAGTAATGCGCATGCGGACGTGGCGACCAGCGGTCGCTGATGCCGATCACCCTGAACAACGTGTCCTGGATGCGGACGTCGCGTCCGACGCCCTGCTCGGTGCCCAGCACTTTCAGGCTGGCTTCGCGGCTGAGGACGATCACCGGCGTGCGGTTGCGTTCCTCCTCCTGCGTCCAACTGCGGCCATGCAGCATCGGGACGCCGAACATCGAGGTCATCGGCCCGATGGCAAGCACGGCGCTGAATTCGCTGCCATGCGCGCCATCGGGCGGGGCGAGCATCACCGGCGTGCTGACCAGTGCGGTCTGCGGTATCTCCGGGCGCAGGCGCAACATCGCCTGGGCGTCGCCGAGCTTCCAGAACGCCGGCGGTCGCCTGCCGGCGCCATCGAGCCGTTCGCTGCGCTGCGCCTGGCGCGAATCCGCCCAAGCCAGGTACAGGCGTTGGCTCAGTCCCGGCAGGGGATCTGAAGAAAGCATCGACAGCAGCGTGAGCATCGTCATCGCGGCCGCCAGACCGAGCGCCATCGTCGCCACGGCCAGCGCCATGGTCCGTGGGTGGCGCCGGAAACCTTGCAGGCCCAGGCGAAAAGCGTAGCTCCAGGACACGCGATCTCTCCGATCAGGCGCTGCGCGTGGCCACCGCCGGCGGGATCGCCGCGGCACGGCGCGCGGGCCACAGCACGGCGAGCTGGCCGAGCAGCCACAGCAGCAACGCGCCGATCGGCAGGTACGCCCACGGCAGGCGCGGCAGCTCGTAGCGGTCCATCAGCAGCAGGTTGAGCGAATAGGCGAGCAGCATGCCGAGCACGATGCCGGCGGTGGCGAGCAGGAAGTTCTCCGTCTGGAAGTAGCGCAGGATCTGGTGCCGGGTGGCGCCGAGCGCGCGGCGGATGCCGATCTGCCGGGTGCGCTGCTGTACCCAGAAGCTGGCCAGCCCGACGATGCCCAGCGCGGTGATCAACAGCAGCAGGCTCGATACGCCGATCAGCAGCCAGGCCATGGCGCGGTCGTTGCGGTAGTAGCGCTCGCGCAGTTCCTGCAGGGTGGTGGTCGTCCGCTGCGACACGATGCGCAGCGGGCCCTGCGCCGCCAGCGTCTTCTTGGCGGCCGCCAGCACGGCCTCGCGCTGGCTGGGGTCGGCGACGTTGAGCAGGTAGACGCCGCTGTCGTAGTCGGGCATGCCGGGGAAGATCATCGACTCTTCGTAGCTGCCGGTCTCGCGGTTGTCGCGGGGCTGCGCCAGGCGCGCGACCACGCCGACGACGCGGTGCGGCGTGTCGCCGAAGACGTAGATCGGCTTGCCCACGGCCTGGCCGTCCGGGAACAGGCGCTGGGCCAAGGCCTGGCTGAGGATGACCGAGGGGAATGCGAGCGAACTGTCGTTGGTTTCGTCCAGATCGGTGTACTCGCTTGCCAGGAAATCGCGTCCGGCGACCAACTGCAGGCCGAGCGTGCGCAGCCCGTCCGGGCCGACCATGTAGTTGGTGGAAGTCAGCGTGCTGTTCTGCTGGTTCGGGTCCAGCTTCACGCCACTGTTCCACATCGAACCGCCGAACGGGATCTGGTTGACGATCGTCGCCGTGCGCACGCCCGGCAGCGACCGCAACGCTTCCAGGTCGGTGCGGGTGATGGGCATGGCGTCGCCGTTGCGGTTGACTGCGTTGGCCTTCAAGGCCACCAGATGCGCCTCGTCGATGCCGGAAGGGCGCTGCATGTGGCCGATGCGGTCGCCGATCAGGAACAGCGCGTTGCAGACGATCGCGCAGCTGGCCGCGATCTCGAGCACGATCAGCAGCGCGGCGAGCTTGTGCCGGCTCAGGGATGAGACGATGGGGCGGATGTCCATGGCGGTATACCTGTGCGTCCCTTGGATGGTGGCGGTGGACGGAACGGGACCTTCGCCGCCGCTTGCGCGGCGAAGGCCACTCGGGCTCATTGCGACTTGAGTTGCAGCGCCGGTGCGATCTGCATCGCCCGCAGCGCCGGCAGCAACCCGGCCGCCAGGCTGCTGGCGATCGCCAGGACGAAGGTGGTTCCCAGCATCGACAGGTCCATGTGCACCAGCGCGCCGTAGTCGGTGGGTTGCCTGCGCACCAGCCACAGGCCTATCCACGCCAGGGCCAGGCCGAGGATGCCGCCGGCCAGGCCGATCACCGAAGCTTCGACCAGGCACTGGAACAGGATGTCCCGGCGTGCCGCGCCCAGGGCCCGGCGCACGCCGATCTCGCCGCTGCGGCGCAGGAACTTGGCCAGCATCAGTCCCACCGTGTTGAGCAGGCAGATGCCGAGGAAGCCCAACGCCAGCCATAGTTGCAGGCGCACGTCCGAAGGCACCACCTGGTTGTGGTCCATCCAGCCCATCACGTCGTACAACGCGATGTTGGCGGGGCGCTGGAAGCGCCCGCTGGCATGCTGCTGGGCGACGTAGTTGGCGAGGTAATTGCGGTAATCCGCCGCCTGTGCGGACGAGTCCAGCTCGACCCAGTACTGGATCCAGCTGCAGCCTGCATGCAGACCGTAGTTGCCCTCCGGATCGTCCGGATCCGAATCGCCCCAGCAATCGATGTTGCCGCTGGTGCCCAAGCGCAGGTCGCGCGAAGTGGAGAAGGGCACGAATACCTCTTCGACGTCGCCGTACTGCCGATTGGTCATGTCGTAGAAGCGGGGATTGGGATTCCAATCGTCCAGTACCCCGACGATGCGCAATCCGGTGCCGTTGACCTTGAGCATGCGGCCGACCGGATCGGCCGCTCCGTACAGCTTGTCCGCCAGCGGCTGGCTGATCACCGCCACGCGTGCGCGCGCCTCGTCGTCGGCCACGGTCCAGGGCCGGCCGCGTGCGAACGGCACCTCGAACATCGGAAAGAAATCGGCCGAGGTATAGCGGGAACGCGCCGTGAAGGGCGGCATGTTCGCCACCTCTGGCTCGATCGCCAGGCCGCCGCCGGACATCATCGCCTGGCGCTTGCCGCGCTTCTCTCGCAGCAGCGTCTCCGCGTCCAGGCGGGTGAGCTGCAGCGCCGGCTCGTCGCCGGGGCGATAGCCAGCCAGCGGTCGCGGATCCATCTGCGGATAGAACAGACGTTCGCTCTTGCCCGGGATCGGATCGCCCGACAGCACGTGGAACACCGTCAACGTGGTCATCGAGGTGCCGATGCCGAGCGCGATCGCCAGCACCATCAGCGTGGTGAGGATCCGGTTGCGCTGGAAGCTGCGCAGCGCCAGTTTCAAGTAGTAGGCGAACATGCGGGTCTCCGGCCTAGGCGCCGCGCGTGGCGACGGCCGGCGGCACCGCCGCGGCGCGGCGTGCCGGGCCGAGCACCGAGAGCTGGCCGAGCAGCCACAGCAGCGCCGCACCGATGGGCAGGTACACCAACGGCAGGCGCGGCAGCTCGTAGCGGCCCATCAGCATCTGGTTGAGCGAATAGGCCAGCAGCATGCCGAGCACGATGCCGATGCTCGCCAACAGGAAGTTCTCGGTCTGGAAGTAGCGCAGCACCTGGCCGCGGGTGGCGCCGAGCGCGCGGCGGATGCCGATCTGCTTGGTGCGCTGCTGCACCCAGAAGCTGGCCAGCCCGACGATGCCGAGCGCGGTCACCACCATCAGCGACACGCATACCACGATCATCAGCCCGACCATGGCGCGGTCGTTGCGGAAATACTCGCCGCGGATCTCCTCGTAGGTGCGCTGGCGCAGCACCAGGCGGTTGGGGTCCAGCCGCGTCAGCGTATCCACCGCGGTCTTCAGCAGTTCCTGGCGGCGGCCCGGATCGGCCACGCGCAGGAAGTAGAAGCCGTCGGTATAGGGCAGGCGGACCGGCAGGATCATCGAGTCGCCCTTGCCAGCGTCGGCGCCCCAGATGTTCGGGCGCGCCAGCGTCTCCACCACGCCGACGATGGTCAGCGGGATGTTGCCGGTATAGATCGTCTTGCCGACCGCCGGGCCGTCGGGGAACAGCTTGCGGGCCAGCGACTGGGTGACGATCACCGCCGAGGACACCTTCTCCGGATGTTCGGCCAGCATCTTGTTGACCGCGCTGCCGAGCAGGATCTCGTCGGGCAGGAAGTCGCGGCCGGCGACCAGGCGCAGGCCGAGCGTCTTCACCAGCGTGTCGCCCTGGTACTGGGCCGCGTTGACGGTGTTGTTGGCCTGGTTGGGAACCAGCCCGAGCCCGGTGTTGTTGGAATTGTCGAAGAACGGCACCTGGTTGCCGACGACGGCGTCGGTCACGCCGGGGATGGCGCGCAGCGCGGCCAGGTCCTCGGCCGTGCGCGCATCCTTGTCGGCCTGCTCGCCGATGCCGGCGAGGCTGATCTCCAGCACCTGGTCCTCGACGAGGCCACTGGGTTCGCTGAGCTTGTCGATGCGCTGGCTGATCAGGAACATCGCGTTGCAGATGATGGCGCAGGTCAACGCGATCTCGACGACGATCAGCGCGGCGGCGGTCTTGTGGCGCGACAGCGCGGAAAGAACGGGACGGATGTCCATGGGAATCTCCTGGGCAGAGCGGGCTCTGCGCTACTGGCTCTTGAGTTGCAGGGCGGGCGCGACCTGCATCGCGCGCCAGGCGGGCAGCAGGCCGGCGAGCATGCTGGCGAACAGGGTCAACGCGATGGCGGTCAGCAGCATCGGCAGGTCCAGGTGCGCCAGCGAGGCGTAGTCCACCGGCTGCCGCCGTACCGCGGCCAGGCCGGCCAGGGCCAGGCCCAGGCCGAGCAGGCCTCCCACGGTGCCGACGCCGACGGCCTCGACCAGGCATTGCACGAAGATGTCGCGGCGGCTGGCGCCGAGCGCGCGGCGCACGCCGATCTCGCTGCTGCGGCGCAGGAACTTGGCCAGCAGCAGGCCGACGCTGTTGATCAGGCACACCGCCAGGAAGCTCATCGCCAGCCACATCTGCAGGCGCACGTCGCCCGGCACGACCTTGCGGTACTCCAGCAGCGTCATCACGTCGCGCAGGCGGGTGTTGGGCGGCCGCTGGTAGCGGCCCGCCTGGCGCTGCTGGGCCGAGTAGTTGTCGAGGTAGGCCTTGTAGTCGGCCGCCTGCGAAGCGTCCTTCAGCTCGACCCAGTACTGCAGCCAGGTGCAGCTGGCTTCCAGCGCGGTGCCGTCGGTGCTGGGCGTGCCGTCGGCGGAGAAGCAGTTCATGTTGCCGCGGCGGGACAGCTTGACGTCCATCGCGGTGGAGAACGGCACGATCACCTGCTCGGTCTCGCCGTACTGGCCGTTGAACAGGTCGTAGAAGCGCGGGCTCGGCCGCCACTCGTCCATGACCCCGACCACGCGGTAGGCGTTCTTCTCGATGCGCACGGTCCGCCCGGTGCCGTCGGGCGTGCCGAACAGCTTCTCGCTGAGCTTGCGCGAGATGACCACCACGCGCGCGCGCGCCTCGTCGTCCGCGCTGCTCCAGCCGCGGCCATGCAGCATCGGCACCTCGAACATCGGGAAGAAATCGGCGGTGGCGAAGCGCAGCATCAGCTGGAACGGCTTGAGCGTGCTGCCCTCCGGTTCGATCGCGCCGAAGCCGCCGGTGGTGATGGTCTGGCGGAAGGCGCGCTTCTCGCGCAGCAACGCCTCGGCGTCGTAGCGGGTAAGCTGGCTTTCCGGCTCCTCGCCCTCGTGGTAGTTGGCGATCGGCTGCGGGTCGAGCTGCACGTTGAACAGGCGATCGCTCTTGGACGGGATCGGGTCGCCCGAGAGCACGTGGAACACCGTCAGCGTGGTCATCGACGCGCCGATGCCGAGCGCGATCGCCAGCACCATCAGCGCGGTCAGGACCTTGTTGCGCCGGAAGCTGCGCAAGGCGAGATTGGCGTAGTAGCCGAGCATGGCGGCCTCCTCAGGCACCCGTGGCGGAAACGGACGGCACCGGGCGCGGGCGCAGCAGCACGGCCTCGCGTTCCAGGTCGGTGGCCTGGCCGTCGACGATGTGGACATTGCGCTGCGCGCGCGCGGCCAGCTCCGGATCGTGGGTGACCATCACGATGGTGGTGCCCTGCGAGTTGATCTCCTCCAGCAGTTCCATCACGCCGCGCGCCATCTGCGAGTCCAGGTTGCCGGTCGGTTCGTCGGCGAGCAGCAGGCGAGGGCTGCCGGCCAGGGCGCGCGCGATCGCCGCGCGCTGCTGCTGGCCGCCGGACAGCTCGGCCGGGTAGTGCTTCATGCGCGAGCCGAGCCCGACCTTGCCCAGCGACTCCTCGATGCGCTGCTTGCGTTCGGACGCGGACATGCCGCGGTAGCGCAGCGGCACGTCGACGTTGTCGAACAGGTTGAGGTCGGGGATCAGGTTGAAGCTCTGGAAGATGAAGCCGATCTTGCGGTTGCGCAGCCGCGAGCGCGCGTCGTCGCCGAGATGGCTCACGTCCTCGCCGTCGAGCAGGTACTGGCCGCTGGTGAAGGTCTCCAGCAGGCCGGCGATGTTGAGGAACGTGGTCTTGCCCGAGCCGGACGGCCCCGTGACGGCGACGAACTCGCCTTCGCGCACGTGCAGGTCGAGCGAGCGCAGCGCGTGGGTTTCGACCTGTTCGGTGCGGAAGATCTTGGAGACGGAGGTCATTTGCAGCATGGGTTGGTTCCTCTGCGGATGATGTGTGGTGTTTCGGGAGCCGGACTCGGGACAAAGCAAAAGCAGGAGCGGACTCGGCGTTTCCGGGACCGGGTCCCGGCTTTCAATGGATCGTCACCCGCTCGGCATCGCCGAACAGGTCGCTGCCGGAGACCACGACGCGGTCGCCGGGTTGCAGGCCGGAAATCACCTCGACCTCGCCGAGGCTGGCGGCGCCGAGCTGGACCGGGCGGCGCACCGCGCTGCGGCCGTCCATGACGTACGCATAACGTCCGCCGGACTGCTCGACGAACGGCCCGCGCTCGACCTTGAGCACGTTGCGGCGCGTATCCATCAGCACGCGCGCGCTCATGCGCTGGCTCTGGCGCAGGCCCGGCGGCTGCTTGTCGGAGAAGCGGATGCGCGCGGTGACCTCGCCGTTGACCACTTCCGGCGACACCGCCGAGATCGCGCCGGGGAACGGCTGCCCGCTGCCGCTGGTCAACTGCGCCGGCATGCCGATCGCCAGGTCGCGCGCGAAGCTTTCCGGCACCTTGATCTCGACCTCGAACTTGCTCAGGTCGACCACGCCCAGCACCGGCGCGTTGGCCGCGACCTGGGTGTGCTGCACCGCCTGGACCTGGCCGACCTGCCCGTCGAACGGCGCGCGCAGGGTCAGCGCGTCGACCTGGCGCTGGACCTCGTTCACCACCGCGCGCTGGCGATCGGCGAGCAGGCGCTTGTTGCGCGCGTCCAGGTCGCCGCTGTCGCTCTTGATCCGGGCCTCGCGCTGCGCGTTGTGCAGCTCGATGTCGGTCTTCTTGAGCGTGTCCTGGGCCTTGGCCAGGTCGACCTGCGGCACCGCGCCGGCGTCGTAGCCGCGCTGGTAGCGCTCCAGGTCGCGCGCGGCGGCCTGGCGGTCGATCTCGGCCTGGTCGATGATCTTGCGGCCCTCGGCCTTGGCGAGCGTGGCGTCCAGCGCGGCGCGGCTGGCCTCGGCCTCCAGGCCGGCCAGCGTGGCCTGCTCCTGCGCCAGCTTGCTGCGCAGCTCGGGGCTGTCGATCACCGCCAGCTCCTGGCCCTGCTTGACCACGTCGCCGGCGACCACCTTCAGGTCCACCGTGCCGGCCGAGATCGCGTACAGGATCGGGCTGTTGGCCGCGATCACGCGGCCGTCGGCGGCGATGTCGCGGACCAAGTCGCCGCGCTTCACTTCGGCGATGCGCACGCGCCCGGCGTCGAACGAGCGCGTGCCCGCGCTCCAGCCGGCCACCGCCCAACCGATGCCGGCCAGCACGACCAGGCCGGCCACCGCGGGCCAGAGCCAGCGGCGCCAGGCCACCTTCGAGGAGCGGGAGGAGAGGATCTGGTCCTGGGCGGAGGTGTCGCGGATCATCGGGAAGCGTCGTCCGGTGGGAGTCGTGTTTCGTTAAGCACACGGCGTGCCAATCGCAAGTGATTGAAAGGAAAGGATTTGTGCGCGGCGGGCGGAGTGTCCGGGTGTCCGCGGACACCGGCGGCGGACACCTGTCCGGGTAGCGTCACGGGCAGGACAGGATCGGACACGACTAGAATGCGTGCCTTTCCTCCGGGTGACTTGCTCTATGTGCGGTATCGTCGGCGCGATCGCGGATCGCGATGTGGTTCCGGTCCTGATCGAGGGCCTCAAGCGCCTGGAATACCGTGGCTACGATTCCTCCGGCCTCGCCGTGATCGACGGCGGGCGCATCCGCCGCGTGCGCCGCACCGGGCGCGTGGCCGAGATGGCAGGCGCCGCCCAGGCGGAGGGCTTCGCCGCCCCGGCCGGCATCGGCCATACCCGCTGGGCCACCCACGGCGGCGTGACCGAGGCCAACGCCCACCCGCACCTCAGCCACGGCGTGGTGCTGGTCCACAACGGCATCATCGAGAACCACGAGGAGCAGCGCGAGAAGCTGCTCGCGCTCGGCTACGCCTTCGAGTCGCAGACCGATACCGAGGTGATCGCCCACCTGATCCACCACCATCTCGCCCAGGACGGCGTCGACCTGCTGGCCGCGCTGCAGCGCACGGTCAAGCAGCTGCGGGGCGCCTACGCGCTGGCGGTGATGAGCCAGGACGAGCCGGACCGCATCGTCTGCGCGCGCATGGGCTGCCCGCTGCTGGTCGGCGTGGGCGAGGGCGAGAACTTCATCGCCTCCGACGTTTCCGCGGTGGTGCAGGCCACCCGCAAGGTGATCTTCCTGGAGGAAGGCGATACCGCCGAGATCCGCCGCGCCGGCGTGCGCGTGTTCGACGCCGGCGATGCGCCGGTCGAGCGCGAACTGCACCTGTCGGATGTGTCGCTGGCCTCGCTGGAACTCGGCCCGTACCGCCACTTCATGCAGAAGGAGATCCACGAGCAGCCGCGCGCGTTGGGCGACACGCTGGAAGCGGCGATCGACGCCGGCGGATTCCCGGCGGAACTGTTCGGCAAGCGCGCGGCCGAGGTGCTGGCCGGCATCGAGGGCATCCAGATCCTGGCCTGCGGCACCAGCTACTATGCCGGCCTGACCGCGCGCTACTGGATCGAATCGATCGCCAACCTGCCGTGCAGCGTGGAGATCGCCAGCGAATACCGCTACCGGCTGGCGTATGCGAACCCGAAGCACCTGGTCGTCACCATCTCGCAATCGGGCGAAACCCTGGACACGATGGAGGCGCTCAAGTACGCCAAGTCGCTGGGCCACCTGCACACGCTGTCGATCTGCAACGTGCCCGAGAGCGCGATCCCGCGCGCCAGCGAACTGGTCTGCTACACCCGCGCCGGTGCCGAGATCGGCGTAGCCTCGACCAAGGCGTTCACGACCCAGCTGGCGGTGCTGTTCCAGCTGGCGGTGGTGCTGGGCAAGCTGCGCGGGCGGGTCAGCGAGGCCAACGAGGCCGGCTACCTGGAGCAACTGCGCTTCCTGCCCGGCAGCGTGCAGCACGCGCTGAACCTGGAACCGCAGATCCAGGTCTGGGCCGAGCGCTTCGCCTCCAAGGCCAACGCGCTGTTCCTCGGGCGCGGCCTGCACTATCCGATCGCGCTGGAAGGTGCGCTCAAGCTCAAGGAAATCTCCTACATCCACGCCGAGGCCTACCCGGCCGGCGAGCTGAAGCACGGCCCGCTGGCGCTGGTGGACGCGGCGATGCCGGTGGTGGTGATCGCGCCGAACGACAGCCTGCTGGAAAAGGTGAAGAGCAACATGCAGGAAGTGCGCGCGCGCGGGGGCGAGCTGTTCGTGTTCGCCGACCAGGACAGCAACTTCAGCGAGTCCGAAGGCGTGCACGTGATCCGCACGCCGCGCCACACCGGCCTGCTCAGCCCGATCGTGCACACCATCCCGGTGCAGTTGCTGGCCTACCACACCGCGCTGGCGCGCGGCACCGACGTGGACAAGCCGCGCAACCTGGCCAAGAGCGTGACGGTGGAGTAAGAGCGGCTAACAAAACTCAGGAAGAAGTCGTAGGCAGATGATCGAGCGGGCAAGCGACAGCCACGCCAGATGGATGTCGATTCGAGTTTTGAATCGGATGCGCAGCTTGCCCATGCCTGCGAACCAAGCGTGAGCGCGTTCCACGACCCAGCGACAGCGCCCAGGCGGTCGTTGCGCTCGGTCCCCTTGCGAGCGATGCGTGGCGTGATGCCCCGCTCCTTGAGGTGATGGCGGCAACGGTCGATGTCGTAGGCCTTGTCAGCGTGCAGCTTGCCTGGCCATCAATCGGCTGCTTACGACCCATGGCGGGCGGCGCTGGGGAATAGGCGGCCGGCCATCGGCACTGATTCGGTTGCTCCTGCCTGAGGCCACGAAGTCCATCATTGGAACGCCAGCGTCAGCGCCCGTAACGCTTCCCGCGAACGGCGGTCGCTGAGCGTGCTGTAGAGCATCACGTCCTGCGCGGGGATGCGTGGCAGCGAGAGGCTTCCTGTGATGTCGAGGGTGCCGGACGGCGCGGCGCGTTTCGCCATTACCGCCACGGCCAGCCCACCCGCGGCGGCCGCGCCCAGGATTGCGGCGCCCTTGCCGATGAAGACCTCGCGCCATGCGATGCCCGCCTTGTCGAGCGCGCCGACTGCGGCGGCGCGTACCCGACACGCCTCGCCCTGAGTCGCCAGCGGTAATGGCTGCCCGGCGCGTGGTTCCCAGCCCACTGCGGCGAACCACGAAAAGGACTCGACGAACACCGCCTTCCCCCGCTTGCGGCGGTCGTCCGGTCGCAGCACCAGCACCGCGTCCAACTCGCCCTGTTCATACGCCTGCATCAGGTCGGACGTGCCCGCCACGCGCATCTCGACCAGCAGATTCGGATCGTGGTCGCGCATGCGCCTCAGCAGCGACGGGAATTCGCCGCCGACCAGTTGCTGGTTGATGCCTATCGCCAGCCGGCGCTGCTCCACCTCGAAGGCCGCCGCTGCGCGGTCATGGGTCGAAATCAGTTCGCGCGCCATCCCCAGGAAGGCCAGCCCCTCGGTGGACAGGCGAACGTGCCGTGGCGTGCGTTCCAGCAGGCGCCGCCCCAGCTGTTCTTCCAGCCGGCGCAGCCTGAGGCTGATCGCGGATTGGGTCATGCCCAGCACGTCGGCCGCCCGGGTGAAGCTTTGCAGGTCGGCCGCGAGTACGAAGGCCTTTACCGCATCGATGTCCATCGCCTTCATATGCATTAATTCGTTTTTGAAATGATAGATATATCTATAGATGCGTTTAGTTAATCATGCAACGGGCTTACTCTGGCATCCGGTCATTCCATCCGGGAGCGCGACAATGAAACACCTGAGCGGCATGCTGATCGCGATGCTTGCCGGGCTGGCG
The DNA here is from genome assembly GCF_006386585.1 of Pseudomonas sp. Hp2. Classification (NCBI taxonomy): domain Bacteria; kingdom Pseudomonadati; phylum Pseudomonadota; class Gammaproteobacteria; order Pseudomonadales; family Pseudomonadaceae; genus Pseudomonas; species Pseudomonas sp. Hp2. The sequence continues at coordinate 76,527 of NZ_VAHJ01000007.1, read as the reverse complement.
ACACGCGATACCGTCGAAGCGGTCCCCCCATCCCCTCTGCAAGGAACATGGACCCTGGTTGCCGCAGACAAGATCCTGCCGGATGGCACGACAGTCCGGGATTACGGTGAGAGCCCGAAGGGCAGGCTCGTCGTCGACGCCAAGGGGCGGTATTCGCTGCAGATCTTCAAGTCAGAACGCCGGCGTTTCGCCAGCGACAGCAAGGCCGATGGCAGCGCCGACGAACTCAGGTCCGCCGTGATGGGCAGCAGCACCCACTACGGCACGGTGGAAGTCGACGACAGGCAGGGGCTGCTCGTTTTCTCGATCGAAGGCTCGTCCTTCCCCAACTGGGAAGGCACGGTGCAGAAGCGCCGCTACAGGCTCCGCGGTTCGGAATTGAACTATCAAGTGCCGCCGCGCGAGGACGGCAGCATTCCGCTCTCGGTGTGGCGCAGGCTGGACTGAGGCGCGTGCCCACGAGATTGCTCATTGCCCGCTGGAGACGCCATGCCTCATTTCGTCGTCGACTGTGCCATGGGGCTTCTTCGCCACCAAGACGAAGAAGAGATCATCATGCGCTTGCACAACGCCATCAATGCGACCGGGTTGTTTGAGGAATCCGACATCAAGATCAGAGTCAATCCCTACGCGATCCACGCGGCCGGCGGCGTGCGCGAGGACTTCGTCCATGTCTTCTCCTGGATCATGCAAGGGCGCAGTCTCGAGCAACGCGCGAACCTGTCTCGGGTCATTGTCGGCGAACTTTCCGAACTGTTCCCGCAGGTGCCTCGCATCGCGGCGAACATCGCCGAGTTCGAGAAGGCCACCTATTTCAACCGCACGATGCTGTAATCCGTTGCCGGACTTCCGCGCCATCCCCGTCAACGCTCCGCAACAGGAGGAACTTGACTCCAGGTGTGCCCAGTCCGGCCCATATGCATGCCCGAAGCCCGTCACCTGAGGCTGTAGTCCAGCATGCGGTGATCGGCATTCCGTTATCGGTCGTTATCAAAACGTTATCGCTCGATGCCCATGCCCGCGCCCGGGTCGTTCGCCATGGGCATTCAGCGGTAGTTTCCATGCGGGTGCGATTCTCTGGATCCCTGCCGGTTCCACGACGAACCGTCCCACGGATGCCGGTAGTGGCCATCCGGGGCAGTCGTAGAATCGAGCCGGACGGGAACGGGATGCGGCCCGGCAAGCGGCCCGTTCGATGCGGTACCCGGCCTGCCGATGGTCGCCAGCGGCAAGCCCGTACGCCAGGCGTGCGCTGAAGGATCTTTTCCCCCACAGGGCGAGTATCGGCAGAGCACACTTCTTTGACTTCAGTGATCTGCAATCAGGAAACAAGAATGAACGTCCGCGAACTCCTGCAATCGAAGAAAGAAGCCGTCATCACCATCGACGCGGAAGACACGATCGGTGCGGCCGCGCACAAGATGAGCGCGAACCGGATCGCCGCCCTGGTGGTGACGAAGGACGGTGCCCCGGTCGGCATCATCTCGGAGAAGGACATCGTGCGGGTCCTCGCCGAGGACGGTCCGCAGGCGGGCCGGCGCGTGATCTCCACGCTGCCATCGACCGGCCTGGAAGGCATCGCGCCGGAGGCGACCCTCAAGCAGGCGATGTCGCTGATGACGTATTCGCGGCGCCGCCACCTGATGGTCACCGAAGGTTCCAAGCTGGTCGGCATCCTCAGCCTGGGCGATATCGTGAAGAACCTGTTGGGCGAGCTCGAACTGGAGAAGGCGGTCCTGCAGGACATCTACATGGCCGCGCACTGACCGCCGGCGCGGGACCGCGGAAGGAAGCCGGGCATTGCCCGGCTTCGTCGCGCCAGGGCGGCGCCGGTTCAGAACGTGACCTTCACCGAATCGGCGCTGTAACTGGCCGGGCCGTGGTACACGACCTCGATGTTGTTGCCGTCCGGGTCGAGCGCGAACGCGGCGTAATAGCCGGGATGGTAGTCGCGCTCGCCGGGCGCGCCGTTGTCGCGGCCGCCGGCGGCGAGCGCGGCCTTGTGGAAGGCGTCGACGGTGGCGCGGTCGCGGGCCTGGAAGGCCAGGTGATGGCGCCCGGTGAGCTCGCCCTGGGCGTCCTTGCTGTCGGCGCTGGAGACGAACAGCTCGTCGGCCCAGAAGTAGTTGTCGCCCTCGCCGGCGATCGGGATGCCGATCACGTCGAACACCGCCTGGTAGAAGCGGCGGCTGGCGGGCAGGTCCCTCACCACCAGTTGCAGGTGGTCGATCAGCCGCCCGCGATGCAGTTCCATGGTTTCCATGCGCTCTCCTCGTTGTCGTGAGGAGAGCACCTATACCACCTCGGGCCGCGGGTCCGCGTGACCGGCCCGCCCGGGTTCAGTCGCGCGAGGTGTTCGAGATGATCTCTACCCAGTAGCCGTCCGGATCCTTGATGAAGGCGATGTTCTTCATGCGGCCGTCGCTCAGGCGCTTCTGGTAGGGCACTTCCAGCGCGTCGAAGCGCGCGCAGGCGGCCTGCAGGTCCGGCACCGATACGCAGATGTGGCCGAAGCCGCGCGGATCGGAATTGCCGTCGTGGTAGACCGGCCCGTCCTGCTGCTCGGTGCCGTGGTTGTGGGTCAGCTCGAGCACGCCGGGGATGCCAGCCATCCACACGCGGCGCTGCGCGTCGTCCTCGGGGACCTGCACGGTCTCGGGCAGCAGGGCGAGGAAATACAGGCTGAACGCCGCCTCGGGGAAGTCGCGCCGGTCGATCAGGCGGAAACCGAGCACGCGGGTATAGAAGTCCAGCGATTTCACGCTGTCCTTCACGCGCAGCATGGTGTGGTTGAAGACGAAGCCGGCGGTCTCGGCAGGCGGCCGGACGGCGACGCCGGGTTGTTGCTGGAGGGATTGCAAGGTCATTGCGCGGTCCTTGGTGGGAGGTTGCCGGAAGGCATGGCAGGGAGGGCACGGGGCCCGTGCGGTCTTGCCGATTTTACGGGAGCCGGCGGTCGCGGTTTGATGTAGAACAGAAGGCGTGGTCTTTCGTCGATGGAGGTGATCGCATGAGCGAGGCTTTCAGGAACGGCGCACCGGCCGAGCTGTGGCAGGCCCTGGTGCAGGAGGCCGGCGAGCGCGCCGGCCAGCGGCTCGACGAGTGGCGCGAGGCGCACCTGGTGTTCGTGCTGTTGCGCTACCAGCGCGAGGGGGAACTGCTGTCGCACACGCAGGCGCTGGCCTGGTTGCATGCGCATGCGCAGGCGGGGCAGTGGCGCAACGAGTGCTTGCAGCGAGTGGGCGACGAGTGCCTGCTAATCGCGGGAATGTTCCCGGCGCTGGCGCAGCGGCGGCGGGTCAGCGTGGATTATTTCATCGAGCTGGGGCGAGGGGCCTACCACGAGGTGGCCGAGCACAGTGGGCGGGAGACGTCGTCGTTCTACGGCATGCTCGCGCGTAGTTATCGGCAGTTGGTATTGGTGCTGCGGCAGCTGCGCAAGGTGCCGGGGCCGCTGGTCCTGGGGTCTTCTCCTGTGAGTTGAGCGTGTGGAGGCCGGGAAACTGGGACTCGGCAAAGTTCGAGATCGAGCCTCTCTCCCGCGTGCGGGAGAGGGGTCGGGGTGAGGGTGCGAGGCGAAGCCTGCGCAAGGTTCAACTGCACGAGGCTTCGCCCGCACCCTCATCCGCCCTGCGGGGCACCTTCTCCCCTGTACGGGAGAAGGGAACGGCCGGCGCTCTGCGGAGGCCGGGACTCGGTTTAGGGACTGAGGACTCGGCAAGGATCGAGATCGAGCCCTCTCCCGCGTGCGGGAGAGGGGTTGGGGTGAGGGTGCGGGGCTGAAGCCTTCGCAAGGTTCAACTGCACGAGGCTTCGCCCGCACCCTCATCCGCCCTGCGGGGCACCTTCTCCCCTGTACGGGAGAAGGGAACGGCCGGCGCTCTGCTGAGGCCGGGACTCGGTTTAGCGACTGGGGACTCGGCAAAGCTCGAGAACGAGCCCCTCTCCCGCATGCGGGAGAGGGGTTGGGGTGAGGGTGCGGGGCGAAGCCTGCGCAAGGTTCAGCTGCCCGAGGCTTCGCCCGCACCCTCATCCGTCCCTGCGGGGCACCTTCTTCCGTGTACGGGAGAAGGGAACGGCCGGCGCTCTGCAGAGGCCGGGACTCGGTTTAGGGACTGGGGAACCGGCAAGGATCGAGATCGAGCCCCTCTCCCGCGTGAGGGAGAGGGGTTGGGGTGAGGGTGCGAGGCGAAGCCTGCGCAAGGTTCAACTGCAAGGCTTCGCCCGCACCCTCATCCGCCCCTGCGGGGCACCTTCTCCCGTGTACGGGAGAAGGGAACGGCCGGCGCTCTGCAGAGGCCGGGACTCGGTTTAGGGACTGAGGACTCGGCAAGGATCGAGATCGAGCCCCTCTCCCGCATGCGGGAGAGGGGTTGGGGTGAGGGTGCGGGACGAAGCCTGCGCAAAGTTCAGCTGCACGACGCTTCGCCGTACCCTCATCCGTCCCTGTGGGGCACCTTCTCCCGTGTACGGGAGAAGGGAACGGCCGGCGCTCTGCTGAGGCCGGGACTCGGTTTAGCGACTGGGGACTCGGCAAAGCTCGAGAACGAGCCCCTCTCCCGCGTGCGGGAGAGGGGTTGGGGTGAGGGTGCGGGGCTGAAGCCTTCGCAAGGTTCAGCTGCCGAGGCCTCGCCCGCACCCTCATCCGCCCCTGCGGGGCACCTTCTCCCGTGTACGGGAGAAGGGAATGGCCGGCGCTCTGCGGAGTGTGCGCCGCAGTGACACTCGCAGGCCATGGAGGTTGGCGCGCCGCCGCCGAGGAGGTGTTACCCAATCCAAAGCAAAGTCACGACCAACTGCAATGGCCTTGGCTTCGCCACATCGCCTAGAACCAGATCCGTACGCCGGCGACGAAACGGCTGTCGCGCAGGGACTCGCCGTGTTCGCGGGCGGCATCGGCGCCGCCGCCGAAGCGGCGTTCGTGTTCCCAGCCGATGTAGGGGGCAAAGCGGCGGGCGATTTCGTAGCGCAGGCGCACGCCGGCTTCGAGGACGTCGCCGCCGTTGCGTCCGGCATCGCCGGCCAGGGCGAAGGTGGTTTCCAGCCGCGGCTGCAGGATCAGGCGGTTGGTGAGCAGTACGTCGTATTCGCCTTCCAGTTTCAGCAGGCCGTCGCCGCCGTTGCCGAAGTAGAGGGTGGCCGCGACCTCGAACTTGTAGGGCGCCATGCCCTGCACGCCGAGGGCCGCCCAGGTGCTGCCCTCGGGGCGGAATTGCTGGCGGACGCCGGCGAGCAGGTCCCACCACGGCGAGATCGCATGGCCGTAGAGCGCTTCCAGCTCCGAGTCGTGGGTGCGCCCGCTGTCGCGTTCGCCCTCGCTGCGCAGCCAGAGCCGGTCGATGTCGCCGCCGATCCAGGCGCTGGCTTCCCAGGCCTGGCCGCTGCCGGCATCGCGATTCCACCCCTCCAGGCGGTCGACCAGCACGTAGCTGTTGAGGCCGGGGGCGTGGCCGGCATGCGCGTGCAGCGCAGGGAAGGCGGCGGCGCGGTCGGCGGCGGTCACGGCCGGGATCGGCTCGCGCGGCGTGGCGGAAGTGTGGCCCATGGCGGCGTGATCCAAGGGATCCATGGCCGCGTGGTCCATGCCGTCGTGGTTCATCGCGCCATGATCTATCGCACCATGCTGCGATGGATCGTGTTCCGCGTCCGGTGCGGGCATGGGGTGTCCGGCGTCGCCGGCGTTGGCCTGCGGTCGCATCGCCGCGTGGTCGTGCCGGTGCTGGTCGTGCTGCTGGGCGAATGCGGGGATCGCCAGGGAGGCGAGCAGGGCGGTGGCGAGTGCGCGGGTCTTCATGCGCGTTCCTCCACGCGCACCTCGCGCATCATGCCCGACTCCATGTGGTAGAGCAGGTGGCAGTGGTAGGCCCAGCGCCCGAGCGCGTCGGCGCGCACGCGGTAGCTGCGGCGGGTGCCGGGCGGGATGTCGACGGTGTGCTTGCGGGCCTGGAAGGCGCCATCGGCATCCTCCAGGTCGCTCCACAGCCCGTGCAGGTGGATCGGGTGCGACATCATCGTGTCGTTGACCAGCACGATGCGCATGCGCTCGCCGTAGTTCAGCCGCAACGGCTCGGCGCCGGCGAACGGGATGCCGTCGAACGACCAGGCGAACTTCTCCATGTGCCCGGTCAGGTGCAATTCGATCTCGCGGCCGGGATCGCGGCCGTCCGGGTCGTCGAACAGGCTGTGCAGGTCGGCATAGGCGAGCGCGCGGCGGCCGGTATCGCGCAGGCCGATGCCGGGATCGTCCAGGCGCGGCGAGGTCGCGCTGCTGCGCATGTCGACCAGCGGGTTGCCGTCCTCGCTGGCAGGATGGCGCGGCGCCTTCGCCGCCGGCATGGCATGCGCGGCATGGTCCATGCCCATGTTCGCACCGCAGCCGCCCTCCATGCCCTTCATCGCGGCCATGCCATGGCCGGCGTGGGCCATGTCGTGGCCCATGTCCTGCATCGTCAGCAGCGGACGCGGGTCGTTCGCCGGCACCGGCGCTTGCAGTCCATGGCGCACCGCCAGGGTGCCGCGCGCATGGCCGGTGCGGCCCATGTCCTGCGCGTAGATCGTGAAGGCGTCCTGGCCGGCGGGCTCGACGATGACGTCGTAGGTCTCGGCGGTGGCGATGCGCAGTTCGTCCACCGTCACCGGGTGCACGTACTGGCCGTCGGCGGCGACCACGGTCATCTTCAGGCCGGGGATGCGCACGTCGAAGTAGGTCATCGCCGAGCCGTTGATCAGGCGCAGCAGCACCTTCTCGCCGGGGCGGAACAGGCCGGTCCAGTTGCCGGCCGGCGCGGTGCCGTTGAGCAGGTAGGTGTAGGTGTTCGCGTTGACGTCGGAAAGGTCGGTCGGGGTCATGCGCATCCGCCCCCACATGCCGCGGTCGGCCAGCGTGGCGCGCAGGCCGTCCTCGCGCGCGTCGCGCAGGAAGTCGCCCACGGTGCGCTGGTAGGTGTTGTCGTAGGTCGGCATCTTCTTCAGCCGGCGGAACAGCGCGGCGGGGTCGAGGTCGGTCCAGTCCGACAGCAGCAGCACGTGTTCGCGGTCGAACCGGTACGGCGGCGGTTCGATCGGGTCGATGATCAGCGCGCCGTACAGCCCGGCCTGCTCCTGGAACATCGAATGGCTGTGATACCAGTAGGTGCCCGATTGGCGCAGCTGGAAGCGGTATCGGTAGGCCTCGCCCGGCGCGATGCCGTCGAAGCTCAGTCCCGGCACGCCGTCCATGTTGGCGGGCAGCAGGATGCCGTGCCAATGGATGGAACTGTGCGCATCGCGCAGGGTGTTGGCGACGCGGATGTCGACGGTCTCGCCTTCGCGCCAGCGCAGCGTGGGCGCGGGCAGCGAGCCGTTGACGGTGATGGCCGGGCGCGCGCGGCCGGTGAAGTTCACCGCGGACTGGCCGATGCTGAGGGCCAGGTCGGTCGCGCGCAGCACGGGTACGGTGGCGGCATGGCCGGCAGCGAAGGCGGGCGGGCGCCACAGCCCGGTGCCCAGGGCGACGCCGCCCAGCGCCAGCCCTTGCACGAAACGGCGCCGGCCCAGGGCGGGGCGCTCGAAGGAATCGAATGACATGGTGTGCTCCATGACCCGCGCGCCGATGGCGGCGCAGGTCGACGTTGGTCTTCAAAGCCCCTCTCCCCGCGGGAGAGGATGGGGGTGGGGGTCCGGGGCGTCGCCCGTACCCTCATCGACCCCGCCGGGACAGCCCGCCTTCGCGGGGCAGGCGCTTCTCCCCGGCGGGGAGAAGGCGCGCATGTCAGGCGATGGGAGGCCGGATCGGGCGGTACGGGGCCGGATCGCCGTGGCGATCGTGCAGCACCCAGCTCGGCTGCGAGGCGCTGGCGGCCGGCAGGCGGATCGATGCAGGCAGCGCCAGCGTGGCGCTGCAATGCTGCAGGCAGTCGCAACTGCCGCTCTTGCAGCAGCTGTCGTGCTTCTGGCCGGCGGCCTGGTGCGGGGCGGCCGGGGCGTGGTCGTCGGCCATCGCGGCCATGCCGGGCATCGCCGCATCGTGGCAGGGCGCGCCGGGGGCCTCGGCCGGGGGCGGCATCGCCATGCCGGTCGCCGCCCAGGCGCCAGCGGTCGTGTTGGCGACCAGGCACAGGCACAGCAGCAGGCGGAGCAGGATCGGGGCCACGCGGGGTCCGGAGGACTGAACGCGCCAAGGATAGCACCGTGCCGGCGAGCGGCCGGAGCCGGCGGCCGGGCGTAGAATCGCCGGGTTCCCGCTGCTTCCGCTCCCCATGTCGCAACGCCAGTGGGTGGCCAACGCCATCCAGAAGATCGAGGCCGACTTCAACCGGTCCGCCGATACCCACCTGATCCCGATGGAGCTGCCGGGCTATCCTGGCATCGACCTGTATTTCAAGGACGAGTCCAGCCATCCGACCGGCAGCCTCAAGCACCGGCTGGCCCGCTCGCTGTTCCTGTACGCGCTGGCCAACGGCTGGCTGCGCGAGGGGCGGCCGGTGATCGAGGCGTCCAGCGGCTCGACCGCGGTATCGGAGGCGTACTTCGCGCGCCTGCTCGGCCTGCCGTTCATCGCGGTGATGCCGGCCAGCACCTCGCCGGAGAAGATCGCGGCGATCGAGTTCCAGGGCGGGCGCTGCCACCTGGTCGAGCGCGCCTGCGACCTGAACGCGGATTCCGAGCAGCTCGCGCGCGAGACCGGCGGCCATTTCATGGACCAGTTCACCTACGCCGAGCGGGCCACGGACTGGCGCGCCAACAACAACATCGCCGAATCCATCTTCAAGCAGATGGCCGAGGAGCCGCACCCGGTCCCGGCGTGGATCGTCTGCAGCCCCGGCACCGGCGGCACCGCCGCCACGCTCGGGCGCTACGTGCGCTATCGCCGCCACGACACCCGCATCCTGTGCGCCGACCCGGAAGTGTCGGTGTTCTTCGACGGTTATCGCCGCGCGCTGGCCGGCGAGGACGACGCGGGCCTGGCGATCACCGGCGGTTCGCGGATCGAGGGCATCGGCCGGCCGCGCGTGGAGCGCAGCTTCATCCCCAGCTGCGTGGACGCGATGGTCAAGGTGCCGGACGCCCTGTCGCTGGCGGCGATGCGCCATGTCAGCGCCACGCTCGGCCGGCGCGTGGGCGGCTCGACCGGCACCAACTTCGTCGGCGTGCTGCACGCGGCAGCGCGCATGCGCGACGAGGGCCGGCGCGGCTCGATCGTCACCATCCTGTGCGACAGCGGCGAGCGCTACGCGCACAGCTACTACGACCCGGCGTGGTACGGGCCGCGCGGCATCGACGTGGAACGCAGCGATGCGGCCATCGCCGCCGCGGTGGCCGGCGGCGAACTGCCGGCGCTGGCTTGTGCCGCGCTGGAATAAGGTGGTCACGATTTCCAGGCAGCTCCTACACGTTTTGCGTTTTTTCGTCATTCCCGCGAAAGCGGGAATCCAAGGATTTTTCTCTCACCGCATAAAAGCTAACGTCCTTGGATTCCCGCTTTTGCGGGAATGACGATTTCATAACTCCGTATCGACCGATTCCCCCGAGACCGCCATGACCAACCCCCTGCTCGATTTCTCCGGCCTGCCGCGCTTCGACGAGATCCGCCCCGAACACATCGGCCCGGCGATCGATCACCTGCTGGCCGAGGCCGAGGCGGCGGTCGAGCGCGCCGAGACCGTCGCGCCGGTGACCTGGGACGGCTTCGTGGTGCCGCTGGACGACGCCACCGAGCGGCTGTACCGCGCCTGGGGCCAGGTCGCGCACCTGCAGGCGGTGGCGAACACGCCCGAGCTGCGCGAGGCCTACAACGCCAACCTGCCCAAGATCAGCCGCTTCGGCAGCGCGCTGGGCCAGAACCTGGCGCTGTACGCGCAATACAAGCGGCTGGGCGAGTCGCCCGAATGGGAACGCTACGACGATGCGCGCCGCAAGGTGGTGGAGAACGCGCTGCGCGATTTCCGCCTCGGCGGCGCCGAACTGGGCGAGGCCGACAAGGCGCGCTTCGCGCGGATCCAGGAGGAACTGTCGGCGCTGTCGGCGAAGTTCTCGCAGAACGTGCTCGACGCCACCGACGCCTGGTCGTATGTGGTGAGTCCCTCGCAAGAGCGGCGCACGCCCCCGCACGCGGATGCCGCGGGCGCCGATGGCGAGGCGGAGCTGGCGGGGCTGCCGGCCGAGGTGGTCGCCGCGGCGCGCGCCGCCGCCGAGAAGGACGGCATGCCGGGCTGGAAGTTCACCCTGCAGGCGCCGAGCTACCTGCCGGTGCTCAGCTATGCCGACGACCGCGCCTTGCGCGAACGCGTCTATCGCGCGAGTGCGGTGCGCGCCTCGGACCAGGGCGACGACCCCGCGCTCGACAACAGCGGCAACATCGCCCGCATCCTCGCGCTGCGCGCCGAACTGGCCGCGCTGCTGGGCTTCGCGAGCTACGCCGAGTATTCGGTCGCGACCAAGATGGCGGAAAGCCCGGCGCAGGTGCTCGGCTTCCTGCGCGACCTGGCCGCCCGCGCCAAGCCGTACGCGCAGCGCGATCGCGCCGAGCTGGAGGCGTTCGCGCGCGACGAACTCGGCCTGGACACGCTGGAGGCCTGGGACATCGCCTATGCCAGCGAGAAGCTCAAGCAGGCGCGCTACAGCTTCTCCGAGCAGGAGGTGAAGCAGTACTTCACCGAGCCGAAGGTGCTGGCCGGCCTGTTCGACGTGATCCACGCGCTGTACGGCCTGCGCGCGGAGCAGGACCAGGCGCCGGTCTGGCACCCGGACGTGCGCTTCTACCGGCTGGTGGATGGCGACGGCCGGCTGGTCGGGCAGTTCTACCTCGACCTGTACGCGCGCGAAGGCAAGCGCGGCGGTGCCTGGATGGACGATTGCCGCAACCGCCGCGACAAGGCCGGTGGCGTGCAGACGCCGCTGGTCTACCTGGTGTGCAACTTCGGTCGCGGCAGCGACGGCCGGCCGGCCACCTTCCGCCACCAGGAAGTGATCACCCTGTTCCACGAGATGGGCCACGGCCTGCACCAGTTGCTGACCCGCGTCGGCGAACTGGGCGTGGCCGGCATCAACGGCGTGGAGTGGGACGCGGTGGAGCTGCCCAGCCAGTTCATGGAGAACTTCTGCTGGGAGTGGGAGCGCGTGCAGGCGATGACCGCGCACGTCGAGACCGGCGCGCCGCTGCCGCGCAACCTGTTCGGGCGCATGCTGGCCGCGCGCAACTTCCAGAGCGGCATGTTCACCGTGCGCCAGCTCGAGTTCGGGCTGTTCGACATGCAGCTGCACCACGGTTTCGATCCGGCGCAGGACGACGTGATGCGGTTGCTCGAGCGCGTGCGCGCCGAAGTGGCAGTGAACCTGCCGCCGGCCTGGGCGCGCTTCCCGCACCAGTTCAGCCACATCTTCGCCGGCGGTTATGCGGCCGGTTATTACAGCTACAAATGGGCCGAGGTGCTCAGCGCCGACGCCTATGCCGCCTTCGAGGAGGCGCCGGGCAAGCTCGCCGAAACCGGCGCGCGCTTCCGCCACGAGGTGCTGGCGCGCGGCGGCAGCCGCAGCGCCGCCGAGAACTTCCAAGCCTTCCGCGGCCGCGCGCCGAAGATCGACGCGCTGCTGCGGCACAACGGCATGGCATAGGGCGGCCGCGGGCCTGCCCCGCGATCGCCCGGCCTCACACCCGCCCGAAGACCAGGGTCGCGTTGGTGCCGCCGAAGCCGAAGCTGTTGGACATCACCGTGTCCAGCTTCGCCTCGCGGCTTTCGCGCACGATCGGGAAGCCTTCCGCACGCGGGTCGAGCCGGTCGATGTTGGCCGAGCCGGCGATGAAGCCGTCGCGCAGCATCAGCAGGCAGAAGATCGCCTCGTGCACGCTCGCCACGCCCAGCGAGTGGCCGGACAGGGCCTTGGTCGAGGACAGCGGCGGCACCGAGTCGCCGAACGCTTCGCGCACCGCCTGCAGCTCGGTGATGTCGCCCAGCGGCGTGGAGGTGCCGTGGGTGTTGAGGTAGTCGATCGGGCGCTGCACGCCCCGCATCGCCTGGCGCATGCAGCGCACCGCGCCTTCGCCCGAAGGCGCGACCATGTCGGCGCCGTCGGAGGTCACGCCGTAGCCGACCAGCTCGGCATGGATGCGTGCGCCGCGTGCCCTGGCGTGTTCGTATTCCTCCAGTACCAGCATGCCGCCGCCCGAACCGATCACGAAGCCGTCGCGCTCGGTGTCGTAGGGGCGCGAGGCCGCGCCAGGGCGATCGTTGGAGCCTGTGCTCACCGCACCCATGGCATCGAACATCGCCGTGGTGGTCCAGTGCAGTTCCTCGCCGCCGCCGGCGAACATCACGTCCTGCGCGCCGTGGCGGATCAGGTCGGCCGCCGCGCCGATGCAATGCGCGGAGGTCGCGCAGGCCGCCGCGATCGAATAGCTCACGCCATGGATGCCGAACGCCGTGGACAACGCCGCCGACACCGTCGAGCACATCGTGCGCGGCACCATGTAGGGGCCGACCTTGCGCACGCCGCGTGCGCGCAGCAGGTCGGCCGCTTCCACCTGCCATTGGCCGGAGCCGCCGCAGGAGCCGGCGATCAGGCCGGTGCGCGGATCGCCGATCGTCGCCTCCGCCAGCCCTGCATCGGCGATCGCGTCGCGCAGCGCCAGGTAGGCGTAGGCCGCGGCGTCGCCCATGAAGCGCTTGAGCTTGCGGTCGATCAACGCGTCCAGGTCGAGTTCGACGCGGCCGCCGACCTGGCTGCGCAGGCCCATCTCGGCGTGGTCGGGCAGGAACCGGATGCCGGAACGGCCCTCGCGCAGCGCCTGCGACACGCTGTCCGGATCGTGGCCCAGGCAGCTGGCGATGCCCATCCCGGTGACGACGACACGGCGCATCAGAACGCCTCCGTCGAGCCGAACATGCCCACGCGCAGGTCCTTGGCGACGTAGATCTCGCGGCCGTCGACGAGCATGCGCGCATCGGCCTGCGCCATCGCCAGCTTGCGGTTGATCACCCGGGCGATGTCCACCTCGTAGCGCACCAGTTTCGCGTCAGGCAGCACCTGCCCGGTGAACTTGACCTCGCCGCAGCCGAGCGCGCGGCCCTTGCCGGGCACGCCGAGCCAGGTCAGGAAGAAGCCGGTGAGCTGCCACATCGCATCCAGACCCAGGCAGCCGGGCATCACCGGGTCGCCGATGAAGTGGCAGCCGAAGAACCAAAGGTCCGGTCGGATATCCAGTTCCGCGTGCACGTGGCCCTTGCCGCGAGTGCCGCCGTCCTTGCGGATGTCGGTGATGCGGTCGAACATCAGCATCGGATCGTTCGGCAGGCGGCCGAACCCCGGGCCGAACAGCTCGCCGCGCGCGCTGGCCAGCAGCGCTTCGCGCGAGTACGCATGGGGGCGATTCATGATCAATCCTGCGGATGACGGGAGTCGAAGTCGCGCAGCGTGCATGAGGCGCCATCGTTCAATCAAACGTTTTATCCGTACCGCGGCGTAGCGTACGCGGGCGTGCGGCGGCCGTTTGCCGCGGGGCGGCAGGCGGTTTCATGTCCCGCCAGCGCGCTGGCGTAAGATGCGCGGCGGACATACGCCGCCGCAGGTTCGTTTCCCGATGCGCAAGATCATCCACGTCGACATGGACGCGTTCTACGCGTCCGTGGAACAGCGTGACGATCCGTCGCTGCGCGGCAAGCCGGTGGTGGTGGCCTGGCGCGGCGCGCGCTCGGTGGTGTGCGCGGCCTCCTACGAGGCGCGCAAGTACGGCGTGCGCTCGGCGATGCCGGCGGTGCGCGCCGAGCGGCTGTGCCCGGACGCGATCTTCGTGCCGCCGGATTTTCCCCGCTACAAGGCGGTGTCGCGGCAGGTGCGCGAGATCTTCCACCGGCATACCGACCTGGTCGAACCGTTGTCGCTGGACGAGGCCTACCTCGACGTGACCGAGGCCAAGAGCGGCATGGCGGTGGCGACCGAGATCGCACGGGTAATCCGGGCCCAGATCTTCGAGGAGACCTCGCTGACCGCCTCGGCGGGGATCGCGCCCAACAAGTTCCTGGCCAAGATCGCCTCCGACTGGCGCAAGCCCAACGGACAGTTCGTGATCCCGCCTTCGCGGGTGGAATCGTTCCTGACGCCGTTGCCGGTCGGCCGCATCCACGGCGTCGGCAAGGTCATGGAAGGCAAGCTGGCCAAGCTGGGGATCACCACGGTCGGCGAGCTGCGCGAACGGCCGCTGGAGGAGTTGCAGGCGCATTTCGGCAGCTTCGGGCAGGGGCTGTACAACCGCGCGCGGGGCATCGACGAGCGGCCGGTGCAGCCGCACCAGGAGGTGCAGCAGGTCTCGTCCGAGGACACCTTCGCGGAAGACTTGCCGCTGGACGCGCTGGCGCCGCATGTCGCGCGGCTCGGCGAGCGGACCTGGAACGCGGCGCGCCGTGCCGGCAGGCCGGGACGGACGGTGGTGCTGAAGTTGAAGACGTCGGCGTTCCGCATCCTCACGCGGAGCCATACGCCGGAGCGGCCGCCGCAGTCGATGGAGGAATTCGTGCGGATCGCGCAGGCGCTGCTCGGGCGGGTGGATTTGCCGGAGCAGACGCGGTATCGGTTGGTGGGGGTCGGGTTGGGTGGGTTCTTCGGGGATGGGGGCGGGGAGGTGGTGCAGGAGCGGTTGTTTGACTAGGAGGTATGGCTGGAGGACGGAGGGCCGTTTGTTTGACGGGTTCGATTGCCGCTGTTTCGCCGCTTGAGTTGATATTTCTACCGTCGTCCCCGCGAAGGCAGTGACCCAGTCGTTGACGTTCTGTCTGTCTGGATCACGCGATCTCACTACTTAACACCATCCCTCTATCGTCATTACTGCGAAGGCGGGAATCCAGGGGCTTTTCTACCGTCATCCCCGCGAAAGCGGGGATCCAGGGACTTTGCTTTTGCTTTTGGGGCCTTTGGCAATAAAAACCAAAGCTTTCGCCTTTGGCGAGTCACTTTTCTTTGCTTGTACACGCGCGCCGCAGGAGCGGCGCCGCACGGCGAAGCCGGCCCGAAGGGCGCGGCACAAGGATGTGCCGCGTAAAGAAAAGTAACCAAAAGAAGCGCTTCACAGCAGCCGAACGGCTGATCAAGCACACCCCGCCTTCGCGTCCGCAGCTTTGCTGCGGGTTCGCGGAGCCGGCGGGATTTTTTGACGCGACTCGCCCGCTACGCAGTCGAGCCCGGGGCATTCGCCGCGCGGCGAATGCCCGCCCGCCGAGGCGAAGCAGTGCTTCGCCTTTTTCCGGCGAGCCCATGCACGTCGCCCCTGCGGGGTTTTACCCGCCGTCTCCGCCGCTTCGGAGGGGCCGCGCCGCAGTGATATTCGTAGGCCATGGAGGTTGGCGCGCCGCCGCGCGAGGAGATGTTATCCATCTCGTGCAACATCACGAGCAACAGCAACAGCAACAGCAACAGCAACAGCAACAGCCGTAACCGCAGTCGCAGTAGTAGCCGCAATCACTACAGCCACCTCCCAGTCTTCCTAACGTCACCCCGCGAAGGCGGATGTGGGGATGGGTTGCGTGCGAACCATGGACTCGCACCCGGCTGAACGCTGGCGTGCTATGCGCGAGGGCCGGGCGATGCAGACGCAGCGGCTTGGGCTTTGCCGCGATATGGGTACCCGCCTACGCCAACGCATCCCGCAGATGCGCGGCGAAGGCTTCCGGCCGTCCGAGGAAGGCCCCCGGTTCCAGGCGCTGGCGGTGGCCGTCGGCGTGGGCCAGCACCAGGCTCGGGAAACCCTGCACGCGGTCGATGGCCATGGCCTGGCGGCTCTGGGCGATATGCGTCTGCACGGGACCGGCCATCTCCTTCTGCAGCGCCTCGGCGAAGGCGTCCTCCGGCAGGCCGAGGTCCGCGGCCAGTTCGACCAGCACCGGCACTTCGGCGATCCGCCGGCCTTCGACGAAGTGTGCGCGTTGCAGGCGCAGCAGCACGTCCAACCCATCCGCTCCCAGCGCCTGCGCGGCCAGGATCGCCGCGATCGGCGGGGTGGAATCCAGCGGGGCGCCGATGTCGCGCAGCAGGCCGTCGTAGTACGCCTCGCCGAACGGCTGGCCGGTCATCTGCGCGATGCGCGCGTCGTGCGGCATCACGTACTCGCGCCAGCCGGCGTCGATGCGGCGCGCGCTGGCGCCGCTCATCAGGCCGCCGCCGTGCATCGCCAGTGCCAGGCCGGGCAGGGCCGCCGCGGCGTCGATCAACGGTGCGGCGGCGTGGCACCAGCCGCACAGCGGGTCGAAGTAGTAATGCAGGGTGGCGTTCATCGTCATGCGGCTCCCGTGGGGATCACGGCCACTTCATCTCGCCCTTGGCGACCTTGGCGCTGAGGACCAGCGAGTCCTCGCCGAGCAGCGAGGGATAGCGCCGCTTCATCGCCGCCACCAGCGCGTCGGCGTTCTTCGCCTTCGCGGTCTCCTCGTCGAAGGCGCGGATGTAGCCGGCGGTGAAGCGCACGGCGTCCAGGTCCTGCGCAGCGCCCGGCGCGAAATGGCCCGGGATCACCCGCTGCGGCTGCAGCGCTTCGATCTCCTGCAGCGTTTGCAGCCAGTGTGCGTGCGACTCCGGCGTTTGGGTGTCGGCCATCCACACGTGTTCGCCGGCCATCACCGGGATGCCGCCGAGCACGGTACGGATCGACGGGATCCAGACGAAGCTGCGATCCGGCGTGGGGCCGTCGAGGCCGACGATCTGCAGCGCCTGCCCTTCCAGCGTCAGGTGGTCGCCTTGCAGGACATCGGGAACGATCGCCCGCTTGGGCGCGCCGTCGCCGAGCTTCGGGCCCCAGAACGCCAGCTTGGCGTCCTTGGTCTGCCGGATATGCTCGACGATCGCGGCCGGCGCGACGATCCTCGCGTCCGGGAACGCCTGCGCCAGCGGCTCCAGGCCGAAGTAGTAGTCCGGGTCGCCGGCGCTGATGTAGATCGTGGTCAGGCGTTTGCCGGACGCTTTCACCAGCTCGACCAGCCTGGCGGCGTCATGGGTGGAGAACTGCGCGTCGACCAGGATCGCGTCCTGCTTGCCCGCGACCAGCGACGAGGACACCTGGAAGATGCCTTCCTTGCCCGGGTTGTAGACCTGTACCGACAGCGGCGCGCTGGCCGGTTCTGCCGGGGAGCCGGTGGCTGGCGCCGATGCCGGCGCGGGCGACGACGACGCGCTGGGTTGTGCTTCGGGCCCGGTGCAAGCGGCCAGGCCGAGCACGGTCATGCAGGAGATGCAAAGCAGGGACATGCGGGACATGTAAGGCTCCTTATTTGACCAGAGTCAGATGGGACCGGCCGTTGAAGAAAGTGCCATCGGGGCGGGTGATGTTGGTATAGATCAGGCCGTTCGCGAAATCCTCGACGTGCACCACCGTGGTCCGGTCCGCCTCTTGCCAATAGACCAGGTACAGGCCGTCGCGGAGTTTGCGGTGGGTAAAGCGAATCGTCTCGCGTGCACCGGCATCGGGCGCCCGCAAGCGAGTGAAGGTCATTTCGGGCCTTGAGGCATCGAACGCGATGTCGAAGGCGTTGCCTCCGCCGAAATCGACCCGGTAGACGTGTCCGGCGGCCGGGAATCGCTCCCCGGTCGTCTCGGTCTCCGGCGATGGGGCCGATTGCGCGGACGCGCTACCGGAGGCGACGAGCAGGATGGACAGCAGGGTGCGGGCAAGCAGGCGCACGTCCGGATCCTCAGTAGGCCGCGGTGGCGATCTGGCGGACGTACTGCGGCTTCTCGATCTCGTCCAGGAAGGCGCTCGCGTAGTCGGCGTAGCTGATCGTGCTGTGGCCCGCGGCGTCGACCAGCAGCGACTTGGCCTGGGTGCGGTAATGGCCCTTCTGCGGCCCGGGGCCGATCTCGGCGGCCGGCGACAGGAAGGTCCAGTCCAGGTCGCCCTGCCGCCGCAGCACGCCCAGAGCTTCGCGATGGGCCAGCGCGTAGGGCTTGTAAGGAGCCGGGAAATCCGCGGTGTCGACGAGTTGCAGGCCCGGCGCCACCTCCAGGCTGCCGGCGCCGCCGACCACCACCAGGCGGCGGACGTCGGCCTTGCGGGCCGCTTCCGCCAATGCGCCGGCGACTGCGCCGATGCTTTCGACGGCCGCACCGGGACGCGGGCCATAGGCGCTGGCGAGCACGTCGTGGCCGGCGATGGCCTGGGCCAGGGCGGCCGCATCGTCCACCGCCGCGATGGCGGTCGGCAGGCCGGCGAGGTCTCCGGGCAACGTGCCGCCAGGGCGCACCACGGCGGTGACCTGGTGGCCGCGCTGCACGGCCTGGCGGGCGATCTCGCGGCCGATGTTGCCGCTGGCACCGATGAGGGCGATTTTCATGGTCGGATTCCTTGGGTTGGGTACGGCGGCAGAGTAGTGGCCTGGAATCGTCCGAAAAATGCCGTATAAGTCGATTGGTTGTTGCATGGATCGACCAAATGGACCGTCTCACCGCCATTTCCGTCTTCGTGGCCGTGGCCGAACGCGGCAGCCTGACCGCGGCGGCCGATGCGCTGGACATGTCGCGGGCGATGGTCACCCGCTATCTGGCCGATCTGGAGCGCTGGGCCGGCGCGCGGCTGCTGCACCGGACCACGCGTCGCATCGGCCTGACCGGTGCCGGCGAGACCGCGCTGGAGCGGTTCCGCACGATGCTGGCCCTGGGCGAGGCGTTGCGCGAGGAGTTGTCGGACGACGTGCCCGAGCCGCGCGGGCGCATCCGCGTGGCCGCCAGCACGTCGTTCGGTCACGCCTACCTGTGCGCGGCGGTCGCCGACTTCATGCGCGGCCATCGGCAGGTGCAGGTCGAGCTGCTGTTGGCCGAGCGGACGGTGGACCTGGTGGACGAGCGCGTCGATGTCGCGGTGCGGATCACGCGCCGCCTGGGCGAAGGCCTGATCGCCCGCCGCCTGGCGACGTGCCGCTCGGTGATCTGCGCTTCGCCGGGATACCTGGAACGCCACGGCGTGCCGGAGACGCCGCAGGCGCTGGCGGACCACAACTGCATCACCCATCTGTACGTGGGACGCCACGGCTGGGAGTTCCGCGAAGGCGGCCGCGAGATCAGCGTGCCGGTGTCGGGCAGTTTCCGTACCAACGAGGCCGGCGCGCTGATGGTCGCGGCGCTGGCCGGCACCGGCATCGCGATGCTGCCGCGTTACCTGGTAGCGCCTGCGCTGGCCAGTGGCGCGCTGCGGCAGGTGCTTGAAGGGTATGCCTTGGAGGAGATGGGCGTGTTCGCGGTGTACGGTTCGCGCCGGCAGCAGCCGCGTGCGGTGCGGGTGTTCCTGGATTTTCTTGCGGGGCAGTTGGAGGGGCGGGGGGATTGGTGAGGGTTTGTTTGGTGTGACTCCCGGCGTTTCATGCTATCTGCTCAACCTCTAGCGCGCTCAGCCATTCCCCTATCGTCGTCCCGCGAAGGCGGGAGGCGCTTTTCAGCAGCAAAATGGCTGGTCATCAAGCGTCTTTCTCGCTATCTATCCGGTCCCCCGTTATCCCTCTACCGTCATTCCCGCGAAGGCGGGAGGCGCTTTCCAGCAGCCGAACGGCTGATCATCCAGGGACTTTGCTTTGGCTTTTGGGGGCTTTGGCAATAGCAATAAAGGCAAAAGCTTTCGCCTTGCGGCGAGTTATCTTTCTTTGCTTGTGCACGCACGCCGCAGGAGCGGCGCCGCACGGCGAAGCCGGCCCGAAGGGCGCGGCACAAGGATGTGCCGCGTAAAGAAAGGTAACCCAAAGAAGCGCTTCACAGCAGCCGAACGGCTGATCAAGCACACCCCGCTTGCGCGCCCGCAGCTGCGCTGCGGGTCCGCGGAGCCGGCGGGATTTTTCGACGGGGCTCGTCCGCTACGCGGCCGAGTCCGGGGCATTCGCTGCGCGGCGAATGCTCGCCCGCCGGGGCGAAGCGGTGCTTCGCCTTTTTCCGGCGAGCCCATGTGCGTCGCCCCCTCCGGGGTTTTTCCCGCCGTCTCCGCCGCTACGGAGGGGCCCCGGTAAGTCAAAGTCAAAGGCGGAAAGCCAAAGCAAAATCAACAGCAACAGCAACAGCAACACCTCTCTTCGCCGCGGGGGCACTTGGCGCCATTAAAATGCTGGCTCTCCCACCTTTGGACTGGCAATGCCTCTCTTCTCGCTGGTGATCTTCGATCTCGACGGCACGCTGGTGGACAGTGCGTCCGATATCGCCGAGGCGCTGAATCTCACGCTGGAACAGTGGGGCTTGCGGCCGGTCGAGGAGGCGACGGTGCGGGGCTGGGTCGGCGAAGGCGTGCGGGTGCTGTTGGCGACCGCGTTGCGCGCGCAGGGGCGCGAGGATGCGCTCGACCGGATCATGCCGGACATGATGCGCCACTACGGCGAATGCCTGCTGCACCGCCCGCATGCCTATCCGGGCGTGCGCGAAACGTTGGAAGCGTTGCGCGCGCGCGACGTCGCGCTGGCGGTGTGCACCAACAAGCCGATCCGCTTCGTCGCGCCGCTGCTCGATCATCTCGGCCTGCGCGATTTCTTCCCGGCGCTCGTCGGCGGCGATTCGCTGCCGGAGCGCAAGCCGGATCCCGCGCCGCTGCGGCACCTGGCGGCGCAGTTCGGCCGGCCCGTCGAACGTTGCCTGATGGTGGGCGATTCGGCGACCGATGCGGCCGCGGCGCGTGCCGCCGGCATGCCGTTGGCGATGGTGCGTTATGGCTACCTGCGCGGATTCGATCCGTCCACGTCCGGCGCGATCGCGGTCGTCGACGACCTGCGCGAGCTGCTGCAGCTGCCGCAACTGGTGGCCGCCGCGTAGCGCGCACCGCCTTGGCGCCGTGCGCCGGCACGCGATGCGCCGATGCTCGCGAAAGGCGCGAGCACACCCGGAGCGGGCCGTGTCGTCGTGGCCGCCGCCGGATGGCGTCCTGGCAGGTGCGATGCGCGCCGCTTTCGCCAGGGATAGCGAGAGCGGGATTCCCCCCGGCTGGGTGCGCCGCGCAGGCATTGCCGCGCCGGGCGCAGATGCGGCTAATCCGCCGCTTCGTCGTGTTCCATGTCGAGCGAAGCCGGCATGTCGCCTTCGGAATCGTCGGCGTCGTGGCGCGTGGTGGTGACGTGGCCGCCGACCGGACGGCCGCGCGGCGCGGGCTGCTCGGCGATGGCCTGCTCCAGTTCCGCCTGCAGTTGCTGCCGGCGCGGGGGGGGGACCTGTTGCCAATGGCAGCCGACCAGCGCGCCTTCCAGCGAGTACAGCAGGTTGAGGCTGGGCTTGAAGCCGGCCCGGCGCACCCTCAGGAACGCGCCGACCGCACCGGCCGCGGCCAGGTCTTCCTGCGTGCGCACGCCGACCTGGCGCAGCCAGGCGGCGCTCTTCGGGCCGATGTTGCGCAGCGGCTCGGTCATGCCAGCGCGTCGACGAACGCCTGCGCGACGGCTTCCAGCCCGCGCTGGTCTTCCTCGTCGAAGCGCGCCAGTTCCGGGCTGTCCAGGTCGAGCACGCCGATCAGCGCGCCGTCCTTGACCAGCGGGACCACCAGCTCCGAGCGCGAGGCCGAATCGCAGGCGATATGGCCCGGGAACGCGTCGACGTCGGCCACGCGCTGGGTCCGGCGGGTGCTCGCCGCCGCGCCGCATACGCCCTTGTCGAGCGGGATGCGCACGCAGGCCGGCAGGCCCTGGAACGGGCCGACCACCAGCTCGCGGCCGTCGTAGAAGTAGAAGCCGGCCCAGTTCAGCGCGGGCAGGGCATGGAAGATCAGTGCGGAGAGGTTGGCGGCGTTGGCGATGCGGTCCGATTCGCCATGGAGCAGTGCCTTCGCCTGCGCCAGCAGCTGCGCGTATTGTTCCGGCTTGCTGCCGGTCAGGGTGGAGGTCGCGAACATCCGCGAAGTCTAGCAGCGTGCGCCGCGGGCGGAGATGGGCGCGGGCGCGACGGTTTATCCTGCGCGCCCCGTCCACGTGCCACCCCGGAGAGGTTGCTGCAGATGTCGCTTTCCGCTTTCTACGTCACCGGTACCGATACCGGCATCGGCAAGACCCAGGCCAGCGCGGTGCTGCTGCATGCCTTGCGCGCGCGCGGCCGGCGCGCGGTCGGGATGAAGCCGGTCGCCAGCGGCTGCGAATGGGGCGACGGCGCCTGGCGCAACGAGGACGCGCTGGCGCTGCAGGCGGCGAGCGACCCGCGCCCGGATTACGCGCTGGTCAACCCGTATGCGCTGCCGGCGCCATTGGCGCCGGAGATCGCCGCCGCCGAGGCGGGCGTGACGCTGGGGTTGGAACCGATCCGGTCCGCGTTCGATGCGTTGCGCGCCCAGGCAGACAGCGTGGTGGTCGAAGGCGTGGGTGGCTGGGCCGCGCCGTTGAGCGCCACGCTGGACCAACTGGATCTCGTGCGCGCGCTGCGGCTGCCGGTGGTGATGGTGGTCGGGCTGCGGCTCGGCTGCATCAACCATGCGCGCCTGACCGCCGCGGCGATCGCCGCCGAAGGCGTGGACTGCATCGCCTGGGTCGCCAATGAGATCGATCCGCACATGGCGCGGATCGACGAGAACTTCCGGCTGCTGCGGCAGCGCCTGCCGATGCCGTGCTGGGGCCGCATCCCGTACGCGCCGGGCGCCGATCCGGCGGCGCTGGCGGCGGTCCTGGAGCCAGCAGGCGCGGCGTGAGCCGCGATCCGGCGGCGTTCCCGGCGTGAATAAAAAGGCCCGGCAGAGGGAGGGATCTGCCGGGCCGGGTTGCATGGGGGGAGGGACCCATGCAAATACCGCTCAAATTGTCCTGTCGCTCAGCGGGCGGAACGGCCGGCCTTGCCGGGTTTGCGCGCCTGCGCGCGTCCCGAGGCATCCTCGAAGCGCTGCCGCGCCAGCTCGCCGATCGCTTCCGACGCCTTCAGGCTCATCCCGACGACTTCGTGCTGGGCCGAGGCCACGCGTTCGAAGTTGTCGCGGGCGAGCTGCAGGCCCTTCGGCCACAGCGCCTGGAGCGAATCCAGGTTGCGCGCGTCGGCAAACTCGCCCAGGAAGTCCGTGGTCGCGCTGACGTTCCTGCCGAACGCCTGCAACTGCAGGCCAAAGGCGCTTTCGGCGTTTTCCAGGGCCAACCGATTGGCACGGGACGCGATCGCAGCGAACTGCTGGGTATAACGGTCGAAACCTTCGAACTGCGCGGACATCTTCAACCCCGAGGGACTGCGTTTGCCGGTGTTGCGATGCAGCATACACGTTTCCTGCTGCGATGCAACATGCTTTTGGCGGGCGCAGCGGATAGCGGCACTTTGCGTTGCCGATCAGTCAGTTGCGTGACAGGCAGATGACGGTCACGCGGCGCGACCGCGCCCGGGAGCCGGCGGTCCGCGAAGCTCAGCCGCGATAGCGGCAGCCGGAGGTGCAGGTCTCGTGGACCACCACTTCGCTCAGCAGCGGCAAGGCCGGCTTGAGCCGCTCCCAGATCCACATCGCCAGCCGTTCGCTGGTCGGGTTGTCCAGGCCCTCGATCTCGTTGAGGTAATGGTGGTCCAACCGGTCGTAGATCGGCCGGAACGCCGCCTTGATGTCGCCGAAGTCCATCACCCAGCCGGTCTCCGCGCCCGGCTCGCCGCTGACGTGCAGTTCGATGCGGAAGGAATGGCCGTGCAGGCGCGCGCACTTGTGGCCCGGCGGTACGTTGGGCAGCCGGTGGGCCGCCTCGATGGTGAAGACCTTGAAGATATCCATCGCGCCATTGTAAGCCCCGCGGGCGCCGCCGCCGGAA
Source organism: Pseudomonas sp. Hp2 (assembly GCF_006386585.1). Classification (NCBI taxonomy): domain Bacteria; kingdom Pseudomonadati; phylum Pseudomonadota; class Gammaproteobacteria; order Pseudomonadales; family Pseudomonadaceae; genus Pseudomonas; species Pseudomonas sp. Hp2. The sequence goes on along the minus strand of NZ_VAHJ01000007.1, from coordinate 52,861 downwards.
TGTGCCGCGCGGTGCCGGCGCTTGTCGCGATGCGACATATCGGTATGCGGATAGGTGATTTCGGTCAAGCGCGCGTGCGTGGCTCACTGGCGGGCCTTCCACCCGGATCAACCGCTCGTGTCGTTCCCCACGCCTCGCCTGTCGTCCCTCGCGATCCCGTTCCTGTTGTTCTCGCCTTTCTCGCATGCGCAAGACAGCGCCGGCGGCAAGACCCTGGCCACGGTCACCGTCACCGGCTCCAACATCAAGCGCAGCGACAGCGAAGGTCCCAATCCGGTGCAAGTGATCGAACGCCAGCAACTGGAGCGGTCGGGCAAGCAGACCGTGGCGGACGCGCTGCGCTCGATCTCGGCCAACACCGGCAACGCCACCAACGAGACCACCAACAACGGTTGGGCCTCGGGGTCGGCCGGCATCGGCCTGCGCGGCCTGTCGCAGAAGAACACGCTGGTGCTGCTCAACGGCCGGCGCCTGGCCAACTACGGGTTCCCGGCGAACGGGCTGGGCGACACCTTCGTCAACCTCAACGCGCTGCCGCTGGCGGCGGTGGAACGCATCGAGGTGCTGAAGGACGGCGCCTCGGCCGTGTACGGCTCGGACGCCGTGGCCGGCGTGGTCAACATCATCACCCGGCAGGACTTCCAGGGCGCCGAACTGGGCGTCAGCGGCGGCACCTCCGACGAAGGCGGCCTGGATACGCAGCGCGCCAGGTTCGTCGGCGGCATCGGCGACCTGGAGCGCGACGGCTACAACGTGCTCTTCAGCTTCGACGCCTACAACCGCGACCGGCTCGACCAAGACCAGCGCAGCCTGACCCGGTCGGGCATCTACAGCGACCGGCCGGGCGGCCGCTGGAACGGCTGGTCGGCCAAGGGCGCGCGCTACCTGGTCAACGGCGCATCGGTGCCGATGCTGGATGCCGACGGCCATTGCCCGGAGGGCACCGTGCTGACCGCCAGCGCGCCGATCGACGGCCTGGCCGGCGACACCTGCGCCTTCAACCAGGCGCCGTACACCACGCTTATCCCCTCGACCAAGCGCTACCAGGCCTATGCGAACGGCACCTTCCGCCTGGGCGGCGACGTCGAGGCGTTCGGCGAGGCGCTCTACAGCCGCATCAAGGGCGTGTCGATCTTCGGTTCGAGCCCGTACTTCACGCTGGAGGGCGGGCGCTTCGCCCTCGATGCCGACACCGGCCTGGCCGAACCGGTCTCCAACCTGCTGCCGGCCTCCAGCCCGTACAACCCGTACGGCGTGGCGGTACCGATCGAATACACCTTCTTCGACCTGGGCCAGTCGCTGAAGATCAACTATTCGCAGTCCTACCGCTTCCTCGGCGGCCTGCGAGGCCGCGGCGAGCGCTGGGACTGGGAGGTGGCGGCGTTCACCGCGCGCAGCGACGAGGACGAGCGGGTGGCGGCCGGCTTCGCCAATCGCTGGGCGCTGGCCGATGCGCTGGCCAGCGGCAGCTACGACCTGTTCGATCCCGCCGCCACGCCGCGCTCGGTCATCGATGCGATCAACCTGAGCACGTTGCGCCCGGCGCGCTCGAGCCTGAGCGGCGTGGACGCCAAGATCTCCGGTTCGCTGTTCGAACTGCCGGCCGGCCGCGTCGGCTTCGCCGCCGGCGCGGAATGGCGCCGCGAGGAGCTGGTCTCGCGCAATCCCTGGCAGATCGACGCCGGCCTGCAGATCCGCCCGGCGATCGCCGAGGTCGATGGCGACCGCAAGGTCTCGGCGCTGTATGCCGAGTTCAACGTCCCGCTGCTGCCCTCGCTGGAGCTGCAACTGGCCGGGCGCGGCGACCACTACAGCGATTTCGGCAACGCGTTCTCGCCCAAGGCCAGCCTGCGCTGGCAGCCGTTCGACGCGCTGCTGGTGCGCGCGGCGGCCTCGCGCGGCTTCCGCGCGCCGTCGCTGTCGGAGAACTCGGCCAGCACCAACATCTCCTACGGCACGGTGGTCGATCCGCACGATCCGGACGTGCCCGGCTCGCGCCAGAGCCCGACCTTCTTCACCGTCGGCAACACCGACCTCGATCCCGAGCGCACGCGCAGCTACAACTTCGGCATCGTGCTCTCGCCCTGGGCCGATACCAGCCTGAGCGTGGACTGGTACAAGATCGAGCTGGACAACCTGATCGGTACCGGCAACACCACCACGATCGTGCAGGGCAACGACCCGAACGACGTGATCCGCGACACGCGCGGCAAGCTGGTCGCGGTCTACAACCGCTACCAGAACCTCAGCGAGCTGACCACGTCCGGCCTCGACGTCGAACTGCGCCAGCGCTGGCGCACCGATGCCGCAGGCGATTTCGGCATCGCCAGCGCCTATACCCACGTGCGCGACTACCGGCGCCCGGCCACCGCCGGAGGACCGCTGGTGGACTACGCCGGCGACAACCTGCTCGGCGTCTCGCTGCCGCGCAACAAGGCCACCACCACGTTCGACTGGACCTGGCGCGGCTTCACCGCCGCGGTGACCTGGTACTACACCGGCGGCTACGACCAGAAGGCCAGCGCCGCGGCCGCGGCGGTGCAATCGCGCGTGGACGCCTACGACCAGTTCGACCTGTACCTGGGCTACAGCGGTTTCGAGCGCTGGAACCTGTATGCCAAGATCGAGAACGTCGCCAACGAGGAGCCCCCGTACGATGCGTCGTTCCCCGGCATCCGCGCGCCGTACGACTTCACCCAGTACGACCTGCGCGGTCGCTACTTCACGGTCGGCTTCGACTACCGCTTCTGATCCCGCACGCCCCGCTAGGAGCCCCATGATGACGCCCGTTCCCCGCGCGCTGCTGTTGGCGCTGTCCCTTGTTCCCGTGCTCGCCGCCGCGCAACCCGCGCCGCTGCCCGGCTACGACGCCGCCTCGGCCGATGCGCAGCGCGCGCTGGAGACGCGCTTCGATGCACTGGTGAAGCAGGCCGACTACGCAGGCTGGCTCAAGCGATGGTCGTCGAGGCCGAACCAGGTCGGCGCGCCGCACAACCTCGAGAACGCGCGCGACCTCCAGGCGCGCTTCGAGGAATACGGCTGGGACGCGCACATCGAGACCTTCGAGGTGCTGTGGCCTTCGCCGAAATCGTCCTCGCTGGAACTGCTCGGCGCGCAGCCCTACAAGGCACGGCTGAAGGAACCGCCGCTGCCCGGCGACGCGACTTCGACGCAGACCGAGGACGTGCTGCCGCCCTACGTGATCTACGCCGGCAACGGCGAGGTCGCCGGCGACCTGGTCTACGTCAACTACGGCATCGCCGAGGACTACGAGGCGCTCGCCCGCAACGGCGTGGACGTGCGCGGCAAGATCGTCATCGCCCGCTACGGCAAGGGCTGGCGCGGGCTCAAGCCGCGCCTGGCGCAGGAGCATGGCGCGATCGGCGCGATCATCTATTCCGATCCGCGCGACGACGGTTTCTTCCAGGACCTGGCCTATCCGGACGGCCCGGCACGCAACCAGTGGAGCGTGCAGCGCGGCTCGGTCGCCAACTTCGCGATCTATCCCGGCGATCCGCTGACGCCCGGGGTGGGCGCCACCGCCGGCGCCAAGCGGCTGAAGGTCGAGGAGGCCGGCAGCGTCCTCAAGATCCCGACCCTGCCGATCAGCTGGGGCGATGCGCAACCGCTGCTGGCGGCGCTGCGCGGCCCGGTCGCGCCGGAGGACTGGCGCGGCGCGCTGCCGATCACCTATCGCATCGGCGGCGACGGCAGCGCGCAGGTGCGGCTCAAGGTCGATGCGGAGTGGGGCCGCAAGACCATCTACAACGTCATCGCGACGCTACGCGGCAGCGAATATCCGGACCAGTGGGTGGTCCGCGGCAACCATCGCGACGCGTGGGTGTTCGGCGCCTCCGATCCGCTGTCCGGCACCACGGCGCTGCTGGCCGAGGCCCAGGCCATCGGCGAACTGGCCAGGCAGGGCCAGCGGCCGAAGCGCACGCTGGTCTACGCCAGCTGGGACGGCGAGGAGGCCGGCCTGCTCGGTTCCACCGAATGGGCCGAGCAGCATGCCGACGAACTGCGCCGCAAGGCGGTGCTGTACGTCAACTCCGACGGCAACGGCCGCGGCTTCCTCAATGCCGGCGGCAGCCATGCGCTGCAGCGCTTGGTCAACGGCGTGGCCGCCGACCTGCGTGATCCCGACAGCGGCGTCAGCGTGCTCGAACGCCAGCACGCCCGCGCCCGGCTGGACGCTTTGGCACCAGGCGCCAAGCCCGCGCAGAAGGACACCGGCAAGAAGGCCGCCGCCGGCGAAGACCTGCCGATCAAGGCGCTGGGCTCGGGCAGCGACTACAGCCCGTTCCTGCAGCACCTGGGGCTGGCGACGCTGGACCTGGGCTACGGCGGACAGGGCGATGGTCGCGGCGTGTACCACTCGCTCTACGACTCCTACGACTACTTCTCGCGCTACATCGACCCCAAGTTCGAATACCTGCCGCTGCTGGCGCAGACCGCCGGGCGCGCGGTGCTGCGGGTCGCCAACGCCCCGGTGCTGCCGCAGCGGCCCGGCGACTTCGCCGATGCGGTGGACGGCTGGGTGAAGGAACTGAAGCAGCAGGCCGACGGCGACCGCGAATCCACGCGGGTACAGGCCGAACTGGTCCGCACCGGCGCCTATCGCGCGGTCGACGATCCCAACCGGCCGTTGCAGGCGCCCGCGCCCAAGGCGGACGTGCCGGCGATCGACTTCTCCCCGCTGGAACAGGCGGTGGCGCGCTTGCAGGCCAGCGGCAAGCGCTACGACAAGGCACTGGCCGAACGCGGCGCGGCCCTGGATGCGGCGACCCGCGGCAAGCTCAACGCCTCGTTGCAGCGCCTGGACCAGACCCTGCTGGCGGAAGAGGGCCTGCCGGGCCGGCCGTGGTACCGCAACCTGATCTACGCGCCGGGCCTGGCCACCGGCTACGAGGTCAAGACCCTGCCGGGCGTGCGCGAGGCGCTGGAAGACCGCCGCTGGGACGACCTGCGCCGCTACATCGGCCGCACCGCGGCGGTGCTGGATGCGTATCGCGCCGAGGTGGAGCGCAACACCGCGCTGATCGGTGGCTGACGCCCCTCATTTCCAAGGCGCAAAGCACCGTGGGAGCGGCTTTTGTGGGAGCGGCTTCAGCCGCGATGAGGCCTTCATGCGAATCCCTCGCAAAGGCTCGCACATCCATGTGCAGGGATCCAACGGGAAAGCTCCATCGCGGCTGAAGCCGCTCCCACAAAAAAAGCCGTTCCTGCAGATCAATCGAGATCCCGCTCGCGATCGAGCGCCTTCGCAGTACACGAAGGCGCTCACCGCGAACGTTTTACCGGCCGGCGTTCGGCCGCTGCCCGCCACCGTTGCCGCCGCCACGGCGACGATCACCCTGGCCGTGACCCTGGCGCTCGCCCTGACGACGCGTGCCACCCGGACCATTGCCACCGGCCGGTCGCGCACCTGCATGCGCATGCCGCGGCGCCTCGCCGTGCGGGCGGCGCGCATGCGCCTTGCGCGGCGGGCGCTGGCCGCCCGGCTGCTCGGCCTTGCCGGGCGCGCTGTTGCCCCAGCGGATCGGCACCTGCGGCTCGAAGCCCGGCACGTCGCGGATCTCCATGTCCTTGCCAAGCAGGCGCACGATCTGGCGCAGCAGCTTGGCCTCGTCCTGCGCGACCAGCGACACCGCTTCGCCGCTGGCGCCGTTGCGGCCGGTGCGGCCGATCCGGTGCACGTAGTCCTCGGCGACCATCGGCAGGTCGTAGTTGATGACCTTGGGCAGCTCGTTGATGTCGATGCCGCGCGCGGCGATGTCGGTCGCCACCAGCACGGTCACGCGCCCGGCCTTGAAGTCGCCGAGCGCGCGCAGGCGCTGGCCCTGGCTCTTGTCGCCATGGATCGCCGCGGTCTTGATGCCGGACTTGTCCAGGAACTTGGCCAGCTTGTCGGCGCCGTGCTTGGTGCGCGCGAACACCAGCGTCTGCAGGCGCGAGTCCTGCGCCAGCAGGTGCAGCAGCAACTCGCGCTTGCGGCCGCCGTCGACCGGGTGCACGCGGTGGGCGATGGTCTCGGCCACGGTGTTGCGCGGCGTCACCATCACCTCGCGCGGATGGTGCATGAACTCCAGCGCCAGTTGCTTGATCGGCTCGGCGAAGGTCGCCGAGAACAGCAGGGTCTGGCGGTTCTGGCGCGGCAGCTTGGCCAGGATGCGCTTGATCGACGGCAGGAAGCCCATGTCGAGCATGCGGTCGGCCTCGTCCAGCACCAGCACCTCGATCCCGGACAGGTCGACGCTGCGGCGCTCGATATGGTCGATCAGCCGGCCCGGGCAGGCGATCAGCAGGTCCACGCCGCGGCGCAGCGCATCGAGCTGGTTGCCCATGCCGACGCCGCCGTAGATCACCGTGCTGGGGATGCGCAGGTACTTGGAATAGCCGCGCAGGCTGTCGTGGACCTGGGTGGCCAGCTCGCGGGTCGGGGTCAGGATCAGCGCGCGCGGCTTGCGCGGGCCGTTGACCGCCTGCGGCGTGGTGCCCAGGTGCTGCAGCAGCGGCAGGCCGAACGCGGCGGTCTTGCCGGTGCCGGTCTGCGCGCCGGCCAGCAGGTCGTGGCCTTCCAGCACCAGCGGGATCGCCTGCTGCTGGATCGGGGTGGGGGTTTCGTAGCCCTGCTCGGCGAGCGCACGCAGCAGGAAGGGCGCAAGGCCCAGGGATTCGAACGACATTGGATGACTCCGGTGTGCCCCGCGCAGGCCGTGGGCCGTTACGCGAAAGGCGTGGGCGACTCGGAGCGTTCCCGTGAACCGCGCTGCGAGGATCGTTGGCAGCCGGCGCCAGGGGCGCGGCCGGTATGCATGAACGAAAGGCGTCGGGTGGGGCGGGCGGACCGGGGACCGGTGCGCCGGCGGTCCCTGAGGGAAACGGACGGCCGCTTGCAGACCGATGCAGTGTAACCGTCTTTGTGGCAATGCACAAAAAGCGTCGCCGGGACACCCATGCGGCGACGGCAAGCCCTTGATCGGCCACGCCCCGTTCCCGGCCGTGCCGGGCATGACGTTTCATGTGCAACCATTTCCCCGGGCGCATCCGTACAATCGGGCGTTCATGCCAACCAGGGTGGAGCGATGAAGCTGGGTTCGTTGAAGGAAGGGGGCCGCGACGGCACGTTGGTGGTGGTTTCGCGCGACCTGGCCCGGGCGGTACGGGCCACCGGCATCGCCGCGACGCTGCAGCAGGCGCTGGAGGACTGGGCCCGGCTGGCGCCGCGCCTCGAAGCGCTGGCCGCCGACCTGCAGGCCGGCCGCGCCGAAGGCGCCTTCGCGCTCGACATGGCCGCCTTGGCCGCGCCGCTGCCGCGCGCCTACGAGTTCGTCGACGGCAGCGCCTACCTACCGCACGTCGAACGGGTGCGGCGCGCGCGCGGTGCCGAGGTGCCGGCCAGCTTCTACACCGACCCGCTGATGTACCAGGCCACCAGCGCCGGCTTCTACGGCCCGCGCGACCCGGTGCAGGTACCGAGCGAGGACTACGGCATCGACCTGGAGGCGGAGATCGTCGTGGTCACCGACGACGTGCCGATGGCGGTGTCGCCGCAGCAGGCCGCCGCGCACATCCGGCTGGTCGGCCTGGTCAACGACGTCTCGCTGCGCAACCTGATCCCGGACGAGCTGGCCAAGGGTTTCGGCTTCCTGCAATCCAAGCCGCGTTCGGCGCTGTCGCCGGTGTTCGTCACCCCGGACGAACTCGGCGAGGCCTGGCGCGGCAACAAGCTGCACCTGCCGCTGGTGACCCACGTCAACGGCGCCTGGTTCGGCGCGCCGGAGGCGGGCGAGGACATGCAGTTCGACTTCGCGCAGCTGGTCGCGCACGCCGCCAGGACGCGCCCGCTGACCGCCGGCACGATCGTCGGCTCCGGCACCATCGCCAACCACGACACTTCGCGCGGCGCCTCGTGCTTCGCCGAGCGGCGCGTGGTCGAGGCCCTGCGCGACGGCAAGCCGAGCACGCCGTTCATGGCGTTCGGCGACGTGGTCCGGATCGAGATGTTCGACCGCGAGGGCGCCAGCATCTTCGGTGCGATCGAGCAGCGCATCGAACGGCCCGCCAGCGCCTGAGGCCGCCATGACCGCGACGCTGGAACTGTTCACCTACTGGCGCTCCAGCGCAGCCTACCGCGTGCGCATCGGCCTGAACCTCAAGGCCTTGCCGCACACGCTCACGCCGGTGCACCTGGTGCGCGACGGCGGCCAGCAGCACGCCGCCGGCTACGTCGCCCTCAACCCGCAGCACCTGGTGCCGACGCTGCGCCATGGCGAGCGCGTGCTCGGCCAGTCGCTGGCGATCTTGGAGTACCTGGACGAGGCCTTCCCGGGCACGCCCCGGCTGCTGCCGTCCGATCCGGAGGGCCGGGCCCGCGTGCGCGCGCTGGCGCAGGTGGTGGCCTGCGACGTGCACCCGCTCAACAACCTGCGGGTGATGCAGTACTTCGAGCGCGAGTGGGAGATCGGGGCGGCGCGCCGGGACGAATGGATGCGGCACTGGATGCGCGCCGGCTTCGAGGCGCTGGAAGCCCTGCTTTCGGGTCATGCGGAAACCGGGCGCTTCTGCCATGGCGACGGCCCGGGGCTGGCCGACGCCTGCCTGGTGCCGCAGCTGTACAACGCGCGCCGCTTCGGGGCGGACCTGGCGCCGTATCCCACCCTGCTGCGGATCGAGCAGGCCTGCCTCGCGCTGGACGCTTTCGATCGCGCCCGACCCGAGCGGCAACCAGACGCTATGCTCTGAATGCCGGGACCCGGGACTCGGCAAAGCAAGATCAAGATCGAAAGCCCCTCTCCCGCGTGCGGGAGAGGGGTTAGGGTGAGGGTACGGGCGAAGCCTTCGTAAAGTTCAACGCATGAGGCTTCGGCCGCACCCTCATCCGCCCCTTCGGGGCACCTTCTCCCGTGAACGGGAGAAGGGAATAGCAGGAGCTCTGCGGAGACCGGGACTCCGGACTCGGGACAGAGAGCCGGTAAAGCCCGTCGGGACTGATGGCCCAAGGCCACCCGGAGTCCCTCCCACAACAGCATTTCATCCGAAGCAGGCTTGTCGCTTTTCCGAATCCCGAATCCCGAATTCAGACGAACCCGTGACTGATCTTCGGCGCCTCGACGCTCTCGTAGTCCGCGTACGGGTCGTGCTCGCCGCTCGCACCCTCGGACAGGCGGAACTTCAGGGCCAGCCCGTCGCGCGAGTCGGCGGCGCGCAGCGCCTCTTCCTGCTCGATCTGGCCGTTCTTGGTCATGCGGAACAGGCACTGGTCGAAGGTTTCCATGCCTTCCTCCAGCGATTCCTCCATCGCCTGCTTGATCTCGTGCACCTGGCCGCGCCGCAGCAGGTCGCGGATCATCGGCGTATTGAGCAGGACTTCCGAAGCCGGCAGGCGCCGGCCGTCCACGCCCTTGATCAGGCGCAGCGACACCACCGCGCGCAGGTTCAGCGCCAGGTTCATCAGCACGTTCTTGTGCGCGCTCTCGGGGAAGAAGTTGAGGATGCGCTCGATGGTCTGGTCGGCGTTGTTGGAGTGCAGGGTGGCCAGGCACAGGTGGCCGGTCTCGGCGAAGGCGATCGCCGCCTCCATCGTCTCCGCGTCCAGGATCTCGCCGATCAGGATCACGTCCGGCGCCTCGCGCATCGCGTTCTTCAGCGCATTGTGGAAGGCGTGGGTGTCCAGGCCGACCTCGCGCTGGTTGACGATCGACATCTTGTGCTTGTGCAGGTACTCGATCGGGTCCTCGATGGTGAGGATGTGCCCGGTCGTGGTGCTGTTGCGGTGGTCGATCATCGAGGCCAACGCGGTCGACTTGCCCGAGCCGGTCGAGCCGACCACCAGCACCAGCCCGCGCGGGGTCATGATGATGTCCTTCAGCACCTGCGGCAGGTTCAGCTCCTCGATGCTCGGGATCCGGCTGCGGATCGCGCGGATCACCATGCCGACCTCGCCGCGCTGCTTGAACACGTTGACGCGGAAGCGGCCGGCGTCGGGCAGGGCGATGGCCATGTTGAGCTCCAGGTCGCGCTCGAACTGCGGCACCTGGCCCTCGTCCATCAGCGAGTAGGCGATCTTCTTGACCATCCCCGGCGGCAGGCCGGTGTTGCCCAGCGGGTACAGCTTGCCCTCGATCTTGATGTACACCGGCGCGCCGGTGGTCAAGAACATGTCCGAGGCGTTCTTTTCGGTCATCAGCTTCAGGAAATAGCCGATATCCATGCGCAATGTTTCCCCAACGAACTGTCGCGTCCCGTTGCAAGCGCGCGGCAGGCTTCCGACAATGGCCGTGTTCGACTGACTCGCTACGGCTCCCCAATGACGGCTAGCTTCGCACAAATGCGGCGATCCCTGTATGTGACCGCCTGCGCACTCGCATTCGCCCTGCCCGCTTTCGCGCAGGTGGCGCCGCCGGAACTGGCGGTCGCGGAACAGGCGGTGCAGCAGGCCACCCAGGCCGACGCCGACCAGTACGCCCCGGACCTGGTGAACCTGGCCCGGCAGGAGCTGATGCAGGCCCAGCAGGCGGCGATGGACCGCGGGGAGCGCAAGCAGGTGCCCCGGCTGGCCGCGCGCGCGGCCGCCGACGCCGACCTCGCCCGCGTCCGCAGCGAGGAGGCCGTGGCCCGCGCCCAGCTCGAGCAGCGCCGCGCCGAGGTGGCCCGGCTGCAGAGCAGCCTGGCCGGGGAGGGCGATCGATGAGACTGCGCCCCTTGCTCGTCGCCGGACTGGCGCTGCTGCCGCTGCTGGCGGTCGCGAAGGACGATCCCGAGGTGATCGCCCTGAACAACCGCCTCACCGCGCTGCAGGCCAATCCGGATACCGCCGACGTCGCCCGCTTCGAGCGCCTGCAGGCGCAGCAGGCGATCAATGCCTTCGCCGAGGCCAAGCGCCGCGATCGCGACGAAATGCGTTTCCTGGCCGACCGCCGCGTGGAAATCGCCGAGACCGCGGCCCGGACCGCGCTCGCGCGGCGCCAGCTGGAGCAGGTGGAGGGCACCCGCAGCGAGCTGCTGATCGAAGCCAGCCGCCGCGAGGCCGCGCGCGCGCGCCAGGAGGCCGAGCGGCTGCGCATGCAATCGCAGATGCAGGCCGAGGAGGCCGAACGGCTGCGCCAGCAGGCCGAGGCCGAGATGCTGGCCCGGCAAGACGCCGAGCAGGCGCTCAGCAGCGTGGCGAGCCGCCAGACCGCCAAGTTGAGCGCGGCCCAGCAGAAGGCGGCCCAGCTCGCGCGGGAAGAGGCCGAGCTGACCTCCGGTGCCAAGCTGCCACCGTCGAAGTTCGAGTCGCGCGGGGAGGTGTTCACCGTGCCCGCCGGCGCGTTCGATGGCGGCCAGGCCACCTTGTCGGGGGAGGGGAGCGGCCAGGCGAAGGCGCTGGCGGAATACCTGCAGATCGGCAAGAAGGGCCGGGTCAACATCGTCGGCTATGCCGCCGACGCTGCCGGGGCGCAGAAGCGCGCCGAGGCCCTGCGGGATGCCCTGGTTGCCGCCGGGGTGAGCGCCAACCGGCTGCAGGTGAGTGCAGGCAAGGGCGGCGGCAAGGGGCGCTCGGCCGAAGTGGTCGTCCTTCCTTGATAATTCACTGATTTTTAATGGATTTTTAGTTCCGTTCAGGCGGCCGGCAGGCGCCGGTCGCCCTGAATGCGCGGGTCTTTCGAAAAGTGCGCAACGGGCTATTGCCCCGGCGCCGGGAGCGGCGTAGGGTCTGATACCCAGGTGGCGCATCGGTCGCCTGGAAGAACGGAGGGCCCGGCCGATGAAGCAGTGGCACGCACCAGAGAACGAGGACCGCAGGGGCTGCAATCCCGTCCGCGTTCCGGCTCCCGCCAGCCTGCCGGTCGCCCTTTCATGTCCAAGCAGCGCCCCGTGCCATGACGGCCGGGGCGTTCTTGTTTCCAGCTGAAGGAGGCAACGCCAATGTTCGAAGGGCAATCGCAATCCGAAATCGAAGCCTTGATCAAGGCCGATCCGGAGTTCAAGCGGCTCTATCAACGCCACAAATTACTGGACAAGAAATGCATGGATGCCGAGCTTGGGGTGCTCCCCATCGATGACATGACCCTGGGCCAGATGAAACGCGAAAAGCTGCGTGCCAAGGAAAAGCTCACCCGCATGTACGACCAGATGACGCACTAGTCCCCTCCCGCAACCCGGACAGTTCACCGTCGCGGGCGGTGGCGGTCTCCTCGTCGGCCGCCACCGTCCGCGTCGCCTTTTCCGGGGCGCGCACGGCGCCCGCGCGTCCGGACAGGCGAATCGAGGCGGTCCGGGCGGATGCCCGCCCCGCGCGCGCAGGGCGCGCGGACATTTGCGGCATGTTCGTCGGATAATGGCCCACCCGCCAAACCGCGAACCCAGGTATCCATGGCAATTCACTCCTCGGTCCTTGAGCTGATCGGCGAAACGCCCATCGTCAAGGCGCAGCGACTCGACGCCGGCGTCTGCGAGCTTTACCTCAAGCTGGAAAGCGCCAATCCCGGGGGCTCGATCAAGGACCGGATCGGCCTGTCGATGATCGAGGCGGCCGAGAAGCGCGGCGACATCAAGCCCGGCGCGACCCTGGTGGAGGGCACCGCCGGCAACACCGGCCTGGGGCTGGCCCTGGTCGCGCAGCAGAAGGGCTACCGGCTGATCCTGGTGGTGCCGGACAAGATGAGCCGCGAGAAGATCTTCAACCTCAAGGCGATGGGCGCCGAGGTCGTGCTGACCCGCTCGGACGTGGCCAAGGGCCATCCGGAGTACTACCAGGACCTGGCCGCGAAGATCGCCGCCGATACCCCCGGCGCCTACTTCATCAACCAGTTCGGCAATCCGGACAACCCGGCCGCGCACGAGTTCGGCACCGGCCCGGAGATCCTGCGGCAGATGGACGGCCAGCTCGACGCCATCGTGTTCGGCTGCGGCAGCTCGGGCACGATGACCGGCCTGTCGCGCGCCTTCGCCAAGGCCTCGCCCGGCACCGAACTGGTGCTGGCCGACCCGGTCGGCTCGATCCTGGCCGAATACATCAACGACGGCCGCCTGAACGACAAGTCCGGCAGTTGGCTGGTGGAAGGCATCGGCGAGGACTTCCTGCCGTCGATCTCCGACTTCAGCCGGGTCAAGAAGGCCTATGCGATCAGCGATGCCGAAAGCTTCCATACCGCGCGCGAACTGCTCGCCAAGGAAGGCATCCTCGGCGGATCGTCCACCGGCACGCTGCTGGCCGCGGCGCTGAAGTACTGCCGCGAGCAGGCCACCCCGAAGAAGGTGCTGGTGCTGGTGCCGGACACCGGCAACAAGTACCTGTCGAAGATGTACAACGACTACTGGATGCTGGACAACGGCTTCCTGGAGCGCCCGCAGTACGGCGACCTGCGCGACCTGATCCTGCGCCCTTACAGCCAGCGCGACACGGTCGTGGTCGGCCCCGGCGACCTGCTGACCACCGCCTACCAGCGCATGAAGCTGTACGACGTCTCGCAGCTGCCGGTGATCGACGACGGCGAACTGGTCGGCATCGTCGACGAGAGCGACGTGCTGCTGCACGTCTACGGCGACGAGGCGCGCTTCCGCGACCCGGTCGCCACCGCGATGGTCAGCAAGCTGGACCGCCTGGACGTCAAGTCGCCGATCGAGGCGCTGCTGCCGGTGTTCGACCGCGGCCAGGTCGCGATCGTGATGGACGGCAACCAGTTCCTCGGCCTGATCACCCGCATCGACCTGCTCAACTACCTGCGCCGGCGCGTTCAGTGACCTGCCCGGGCCGCGGCGCGGGCGCCACCCGACGCCGTGCCGCGCCGCACAAACGGTTCAGTATGGCTTGATACAATCTGCGACTTTTGCCGGGAGCCTCCCGATGTCAGACAGCAATCGAAGCCAGGACGGCGAGCGCGCGCTGGCGCTGGCCACCTTGGCGATCCACGGCGGCCAATCGCCCGACCCGGGCACGGGGGCGGTGATGCCGCCGATCTACGCGACCTCGACGTATGCCCAGTCGAGCCCCGGCGAGCACCAGGGCTTCGAATACTCGCGCACCCATAATCCGACGCGCTTCGCCTACGAGCGCTGCGTGGCCGCGCTGGAAGGGGGTACCCGCGGCTTCGCGTTAGCGTCCGGCATGGCCGCCACGTCCACGGTGATCGAACTGCTGGACAGCGGCGCCCACGTCGTCGCGATGGACGACCTGTACGGCGGCAGCTTCCGCCTGTTCGAGCGCGTGCGCCGGCGCAGCGCCGGACTGGACTTCAGCTTCGTCGACCTCGCCGACCTGGCGGCCTTCGAGACGGCGATCACGCCGCGGACCCGCATGGTCTGGATCGAGACCCCGACCAACCCGATGCTCAAGATCGTCGACATCGCCGCCGTGGCGGAGATCGCGCGCAGGCACGGGCTGATCGTGGTGGTCGACAACACCTTCGCCTCGCCGATGCTGCAGCGCCCGCTCGAGCTGGGCGCCGACATCGTCGTGCACTCGGCCACCAAGTACCTCAACGGCCACTCCGACATGGTCGGCGGCATGGCGGTGGTCGGCGGCAACGCCGAACTGGCCGAGAAGATGGCGTTCCTGCAGAACTCGGTGGGGGGCGTGCAGGGACCGTTCGACAGCTTCCTGGCCCTGCGCGGGCTGAAGACCCTGCCGCTGCGCATGCGCGCCCACTGCGACAACGCCCTGGCGCTGGCGCAGTGGCTGGAAACCCATCCGGCGATCGAGAAGGTGATCTACCCGGGCTTGGCCTCGCACCCGCAACACCCCCTGGCGGCGCGCCAGATGAGCGGCTTCGGCGGCATCGTCTCGATCGTCCTCAAGGGCGGCTTCGAGGCGGCCAAGCGCTTCTGCGAGCGCACCGAACTGTTCACCCTCGCCGAATCGCTGGGCGGCGTGGAGAGCCTGGTCAACCATCCCGCCGTGATGACCCACGCCTCGATCCCGGTCACGCGCCGTGAGCAACTGGGCATCAGCGATGCGCTGGTGCGGTTGAGCGTGGGGGTGGAGGATGTGGGGGATCTGCGGGGGGATCTGGAACGGGCGCTGGGTTGAACGGCGCCATGACAGCCAAGGGTGAAAGCACCGGAGGAGGATGGCCACCGCTTCGGTTCGTCCACGCCGTGTGTGCTCGCCTGGCTGGACTGCGTCGCTGGTGGTTGGCGCGAGGACTGAATCAGGTGCGCTTTCTGGCGTTGCCTATGCGCAGCGCGCACGACGAAGCGTTGATCTTCCCGCCTGCCGATTCGGCACAGCGGATCGGTACGCGGGCATGCAGCGACATCCTGGAAAGCATGAGCCTGCAGGGCGCAGCGATGGCGATGTGCGCCCGGTTGCAGTGTTTGGAAAGGCAAGACCGATGAGCCCGAGATCCATCCTCATCGGGCGCGAGGGTTCGATATGTTGGGTATGCTGAAAGCCCTGTGGCAATACCGCTACTTCATTTTTTCATCGATCAAGAACGAGCTGCGGCTGCGCTTCATCCGCAGCCGGCTCGGCGCGTTATGGATGATCATCCATCCGCTGATGCAGGTGCTGATCTTCGCCACCATCCTTTCCGAGGTGCTGGCTGCCAAGCTGCCGGGCATCGATGACAAGTATGGCTATGCGCTCTACTTGATGGCCGGCACGTTGTGCTGGACGATGTTCTCCGAGACCATCGGCAAGTCGGTGAACCTGTTCGTCGACAGCGGCAACCTGATGAAGAAGATGTCGTTCCCGCGCATCTGCCTACCGTTCATTGCCGGTGGCACGATGCTGGTCAACAACCTGCTGCTGCTGTTGGCCATCTTCGTCGTGTTCGCGGCGATGGGGCACATGCCGACCGCCGAGGTTCTGTGGCTGCCGGTGCTGATGCTGCTGACCCTGAGCTTCTCGATGTCGCTGGGCCTGCTGTTGGGGGTGCTCAATGTGTTCATGCGCGATATCAGCCAGGTCGTGCCGGTGGTCCTGCAGGCGCTGTTCTGGCTGACTCCCGTCGTCTATCACATCACCATCCTGCCCGAGCGCGTGCAGGCAATCTTCCGCCTGAACCCACTGCTACCGCTGGTCACCAGCTACCAAAACGTTCTGCTGTTCGACAAGCCCCCGGTCTGGAACGACCTGATGTGGTTGGTCGTCGCTACGCTGGTGTTGGCATTGATTTCACTGGTCATGTTCCGTCGTGCCAGCCCGGAAATGGTAGATGCACTATGAGCGGTGAACTGAAGGTCGACAACGTAGGCAAGGCTTATCGCGTCTGGAAGAGCGAATGGCTGCGGGCAGCCCGTTGGTTCGGCGTGCCTACCCGACCCAAGGAAGAGAACTGGGTGCTGCGCAACGTGTCCTTCACCATCGCACCCGGTGAAGCCGTGGGCGTGATCGGGCAGAACGGCGCCGGCAAGAGCACTCTGCTCAAGCTGATCACCGGCACCGCCCAGCCCACCGAAGGCCAGGTGACGAGGACCGGCCGGGTAGCGGCCATCCTTGAGCTGGGCATGGGCTTCAGCCCGGACCTGACTGGGCGCCAGAATGCGTTCCACTCCGCCGGTCTGATGGGCTACTCGCAGGAACAGATCGAAGCCGCGATGCCGGAAATCGAGGCGTTCGCCGAAGTTGGCGATTACTTCGACCAGCCGGTGCGTACCTATTCCAGCGGCATGCAGGTGCGCGTGGCGTTCGCGGTCGCCACCGCGTTCACTCCGGACCTGCTGATCGTGGATGAAGCCCTATCCGTGGGCGACAGCTATTTCCAGCACAAGAGCTTCGACCGCATGCGACGCTTCCGCGATGAGGGCACGTCGATCATGCTGGTCTCGCATAGCCTCGGCGACGTCAAGGCGCTTTGCGACCGGGTTATCTTGATCGACAAAGGGAGCGTGCTGAAGGATGGTGCGCCTGATGAAGTGATCGATTTCTACAACGCGCTAATCGCCCGCAAAGAGAACGAGAAGCTCACCGTCGAGCAGCGGCGTGACAGCGCTGGATGGGTGACCACCCGCAGCGGCAGCAGAGAGGCGGTGGTCAGCAGCCTCAAGCTGGAGGACGCTGAAACTGGCGATGAGGTCGCATTGGCAATGGTTGGGCAGAAACTCAAGCTGGTGCTTGAGGCGGAGGTCCGGGCATCGCTGCCCAGTCTGGTGCTGGGGTTCATGATCCGCGACAAGCAGGGGCACGTGGTCTGGGGTAGCAATACCTGGCATACGAAGCAGATCCAGGAACATGTGTCTGCTGGCGAACGATTGCGTTACACGCTGGAATTCACCTGCCGCCTTGGCCCGGGCTCCTATTCGGTTTCGCCTGCACTGGTAAGCAGCGACACGCACATGGTCGACAACTTCGAGTGGGTCGACAACCTGCTTGTGTTTGAAGTGATGAATGCGGACCACCCCATGTTCATTGGAAGTAACTGGTTGGATGCCGAGTTCGTTGTCGAGCGCACGCCGGCTGTCTGAACATCCTAGAAGGCCTATGTCCAAGTTTATCTCTTACGCCCAGAACTTCGAGGACGTCATCTTGTGGCGCGTACTGGGCCACGTCGAGGGCGGGCGCTATATCGATGTCGGTGCGCAAAGTCCGGACATCGATTCGGTTAGCCGCGCCTTCTACGAACGTGGCTGGCGCGGAATTCATGTGGAGCCCACCCAGCACTATTCGGACCTGTTGCGCACACGCCGTCCCGATGAGTCTGTGCTGCAGGTGGTCGTCACCGACGTGCCTGGTGAAATGCGCTTCTTCGATGTTGAAGGCACGGGTCTGAGTACGCTGGATGAGCAGATCGCCCAGGATCATCGCAATGCTGGTTTCCGGGTCAGTGAGGTGCGCGTTCCCGCGGTGACGCTGGACGCGGTGTTCGATGCTGTAGGGCCGGACGAGATTCATTGGCTCAAGATCGATGTCGAAGGCGCGGAGCAACAGGTCGTCGAGAGCTGGAATGGGGGGCGTCGCCCGTGGGTACTGGTAATCGAGGGGACGCGCCCGCAGAGTCCGGAGCTAAGCCACTACCAGTGGGAGCCCTTGGTCCTGCGCAAGGGCTATGTCTTTGCGTATTTCGATGGCTTGAACCGGTTCTATGTCAGCGAGGAACACCCTGAGCTGATGGCTGCGCTGACCTGCGGTCCGAATGTCTTCGATCACTTCGTGCTCGCGCCGGAGTCAGCGTTCTGCGCGGCCGCAAATGCGGCGGCAGCCGAACGCGAGTCGCACCTGCATGCAGCTATCGGCGAACGTGATCGCGTGGTGGCCGAGCTCGTGGAGCGAGAGTCGAAGGCAGTTGGCGAGAACGTGAAGTTGCAGTCGCTGCTTGCCGAACAGGAAACACGCCGGCAGGCCATGGAGCAGGAGATCATGTTGTTGGTCGAGGCGGTGGAGTCCTGCGAGGCCGAGTTTCAGCGCGAGCGCCGCAACGGCGCGGAATATAGGATTGAGCTCGACCGCGTCCACAACGCACTGCTTGCCGAGCGCGCGATGGTCGCAGAGCTTCGTGCGAGTACGTCCTGGCGCATCACTGCGCCGATGCGTGCAGTCTCCATATTCGCTCGTCATGCTGTCAGTGCGCCGCGCGTGTTGGTCCGTGATGTCACGCTTGGCGCGATGCGGCTGATCCTGCAACGGCCTCGCCTGAGCAGCTTGGTCAACCGGATCGTGCGGATCGTACCACCGCTGCATCAGCGACTGCGCTTGGCCGCCGGCCATCGCGGCATGATCGTGCTACAGGGAGCGACTCCCCTGCTGTCAAGCGTTGGCCAAGTCGGGCAGTTCTCCGGCATGGAGGAGGACCTGGCCCAGCTTAGCCTGCGAGGTCGTGAGATCCTCAAGCAGCTTCGTTCCAACGCATCCGACCGGGAGGTATGAACATGCGGCTTGTAATCGATCTGCAGGGAGCGCAGTCGGAAAGCCGCTATCGCGGTATTGGCCGATACAGCCTTTCATTGGCGTTGGCCGTCGCGCGTCTGCACCGTGGGCATGACATCCACCTTGCATTGAACGGAGCCTTCGAGGACACCATCCAGCCCATCAGGAAGGCGTTCTCTGGACTCTTGCCGCAGAAGAATATCCATGTATGGCACGTTCCGTTGCCCTTCCGGGGCATGGATCGAAGTCACGCGGAGCGCATCCGCCAAGCAGAGCACGTGCGAGAGGCAGCGATCGCCGCGCTGGCGCCCGATGTAGTGTTCATCTCCAGTCTGTTCGAGGGTTTTGGTGATGCGTCGGTCAGCAGCGTCGGCCGCCTTGTAGATGTGCCAACTGTGGTCACGCTGTACGACCTCATTCCCTTGATGAACCCGCAGGCGTACTTGGAGCCCAACCCCGCGTACCGTGATTTCTACCAGGAGAAGCTGTCCCATCTGCGGAAAGCCGATGCACTCGTGGCGATCTCTGAAAGCGCCGCGGGCGAGGCACGCGATGTACTGAAGTTCGACCCGGGCAAAGTGTTCAATATCTCGGGTGCCTGTGACGACGTTTTCCGCCCCATGCCAAAGGAATCGGTCGTCCTTCGCCGCATCAATGAGAAGTTCGGGATTCCCTGGGAATTTGTCCTGTATACCGGGGGTACCGACGAGCGCAAGAACCTAAAGCGGCTAGTGCAAGCCTACGCTGGACTGAGCGCGGCACGGCGTTCGACGCTGCGGCTGGTCATGGCCGGACGCATCGACGAAGTGCATGCGCAGGAATTGCGGGACGTTGCCGTGAGGGCAGGGATGCGAGCCGAGGAGATCATCTTCACCGGTTATGTGTCTGATCGTGACCTCGCCACCTTGTACAACCGGTGCAGGCTGTTCATCTTTCCGTCCTGGCATGAGGGGTTCGGTCTGCCGGTGCTGGAGGCGATGAACTGTGGTGCCGCTGTGTTGGCATCCGATGCTTCCAGCATCCGTGAGATCGCGACTTTCAAGCCGGCGACGTTCGACCCGATGGATGTCGAATCCATCCGCGAATGCTTGGCTCGTCATATCGATGACGAGCAGAAGCTGGCCGAGCTCCGGGCCTACTCGTTGACCCGAGGAGCCTCGTTCTCCTGGGACAATGTGGCCAACGCGTTGCTTGACGCGTGCGAGCAGGTTCATGCGCAGCGCCCTGCGCAGCACCTCTCCTGTCAAGCGGCGCTGGAACGGGCCGTGGCGGCGCTGGCTGAGCCGGCCCAGGAGGCCACCGTCAGCATGGCACTGGCCGATGCCTTGGATCGTTCCATTCCTTCTGGTGTTCCACAGATCATGGTGGACGTGACGGAACTGGCGGCCCAGGATCGCGGTACCGGTATCCAGCGCGTGACGCGCGCAGTGCTGATAGAGTGGATGAAACGACCGCCGGCCGGATATCGCGTGAAACCGGTCAGGATCGATCGGGGATCGGGAAGATACGTCTACGCGGATGTCTTTGCGTCGCGATTCGGTGGTGCGCCTGCGGCTGAAGATTCGCCTTTGGTTTGCCACGCCGGGGATGTCTTCCTTGGATTGGATTTGGTGGGAGACGTTGCCACCGTCGGCAAGCCATGGTGCGAGTACTTCCGCATGCAGGGTGTGCGGGTCGCATTTGTTGTCTACGACATCCTGCCGATCCGTCATCCGGAATGGTGGCCTGGTGAGGGGGGGGCACATCACGAACGATGGCTGCGCGCCGCGGCAGACTGTGCGGACCAGTTGATCTGTATTTCGCGGGCCGTTGCCGATGATGTCCGGGCCTGGATGGATACGGCTGCACTGGAGCATCGTCCTGAACTCGCCTGGTTCCATCTCGGTGCGGACATCGACACGCATCGTGTGGTGGAGCCGATGCCGGAATCTGGCCTGAAGGTGGTCCAACGGATTCGCGAATCGACCAGCTTCCTGATGGTCGGCACGCTGGAGCCTCGCAAGGGGCATGCACAGGCCTTGGCAGCGTTCGAGCAGTTGTGGGCCCGAGGCCAGGATCTTGTCCTGGTCATAGTCGGCAAGCGCGGATGGATGGTCGAAACCTTGTGCGACGACTTGGCCGCCCATCCGGAGTTGGGCAAGCGCCTGTTTTGGCTCGATGGCATCGGGGATGACTATCTGGCCAGGGTCTATGCCGCCTCCACCTGCCTGCTCGCAGCATCGCTGGACGAGGGGTTCGGCCTGCCATTAATCGAAGCGGCCCAGAAAGGCAAGCCAGTTCTGGCGCGCGACCTTCCCGTGTTCAGGGAAGTGGCGGGCGAACATGCCACCTACTTTACGGGCAGCGAGCCATGGGCTTTGGCTCAAGCGGTCGTCGACTGGATCCACGCCCGGGAACGTGGTGCGCTACCGGATATCCAGGCTTTGCGCTGGATGACCTGGCAGGAGAGCGCGTCCCAGTTGGCGTCCGTTCTGCTGCAACGATCTGGCGTGCAAGGCGAGGGTGGGTAGTTCGGGTATCATCAGGCGTCATTTCCCAGAAGACGAAGAGGCACGGCTTGCGAGCACCTCTTACCGATGGCAGCGGCTTTGTGCGGCACACATCGACATATTCAGTCAACCGAATCGAGTGAAGATAAACATGAGCATCAGGAAGGCGATCATCACGGGCATCACTGGCCAGGACGGCGCATATCTGACCCAGTTGCTGCTGGAGAAGGGTTATGCAGTGTACGGTACCTACCGTCGCAGCAGTTCGGTCAACTTCTGGCGCCTGGATGAGCTGGGCGTAACCAACCACCCGAACCTGCATCTAGTCGAGTACGACCTGACCGATCTGGGTACCTCGCTGGCGATGGTGCAGAAGATCCAGCCGGACGAAATCTACAACCTGGCCGCGCAGAGTTTCGTCGGCATCAGCTTCGACCAGCCGACCACCACCGCACAGATCACCGGCGTGGGCGCGCTGAACCTGCTTGAGGCGATCCGCTTGGTCAATCCGAAGATCCGCTTTTACCAGGCGTCGACTTCAGAAATGTTCGGTAAGGTGCAGGCCGTGCCGCAGGCGGAGGACACCCCGTTCTACCCCCGCAGTCCGTACGGTGTGGCCAAGCTCTACGCCCATTGGATCACCGTGAACTACCGCGAGAGCTACGACATCTTCGGCTCCAGCGGCATCCTGTTCAATCACGAAAGTCCGCTGCGCGGCCGCGAGTTCGTGACCCGAAAGATCACCGACTCGGTGGCCAAGATCAAGCTGGGCCAGCTGGACGTGTTGGAGCTGGGCAACCTCGATGCCAAGCGTGACTGGGGTTTCGCCAAGGAGTACGTAGAAGGCATGTGGCGCATGCTGCAGGCCGATCAGCCGGATACCTTCGTGTTGGCCACCAACCGCACCGAGACCGTGCGTGATTTCGTCAGCATGGCCTTCAAGGGTGCCGGCATCGACGTCGAGTTCAAGGGCAAAGACTTGGACGAAGTGGCGATCGATACTGCCAGCGGCAAGACCGTGATGCGCATCAATCCCAAGTTCCATCGTCCGGCCGAAGTGGATTTGCTGATCGGCAATCCGGAAAAGGCACAGCGTATCCTGGGATGGAAGCCGCAGACCACGCTGGAGCAGCTGTGCCAGATGATGGTCGAGGCCGACCTGAAGAGGAACGAGCGTGGTTTCTCGTTCTGACGGCGGGGGAAAGACCGTCCTTGTGACTGGTGCGTCTGGTTTCACCGGACGCTACATGGTGCAGGCGCTGGAAAAGCGGGGATATTCCGTTGTTTCCCTGGCGGGGGCGGTACGTCCATCGTCCGAGGCAGACCAACCGACTCCTTCGGCGGTCCGCGTGCGGCGGACCGATCTGCGGAGCCTTCATGATCTGACGCAGATCATGGATGAGGTACGGCCTGACCATGTCGTTCACCTCGCGGCACTGGCGTTCGTCGCGCATGGCCAAGTAGAAGATTTCTACCAGATTAACCTGCTGGGTACGCGGAACTTGTTTCAGGCGATGCAGGATGTTCGTCATCAGCCTGAGAGCGTGCTAGTGGCCAGCAGTGCCAATGTCTATGGAAACGCGACCGAAGGGGTGATATCGGAGGAAGAACGTCCGAATCCGGCTAATGACTATGCAGTAAGCAAGCTGGCCATGGAGTACGTCGCGCGTCTCTGGAGTGATAGATATCCAGTGGTCATCGCTCGTCCATTCAATTACACCGGTATTGGCCAGGACGAAAAGTACCTGATTCCGAAGATCGTTTCCCATTTTGCGCGCCGTGCGAAGAAGATCGAACTTGGGAACATCGATGTGTGGCGTGATTTCGGGGATGTAAGGGCGGTTGTCGATGCCTACGTACGGCTGATGGTCACGCCGCAGGCTGCTTCAACGATCGTCAACGTATGCTCGGGAAAGGCTCATTCGTTGCGGGAAATCATAGACTTCTGCAAGCGGATCACTGGGCACGACATCGATATCCAGGTTAATCCAGCATTCGTCAGGGCAAATGAAGTCCGGGTGCTCCGAGGCAGCAACGACCGGTTGAGACATCTGATTGGCGACTGGAGCAGTCCAGAGATCAATCAGACGCTCGAATGGATGTTGAACGAAAAGTAAGTCGCGTCTGTGGCCTTTCACCGATCTCGATAGTTCGAGATCCTTGCCGTATCACGATTCGATGGGGATTGCAGAGCAAGTCGTGCTTCGGGGTGACTACCCGCTGAAATCACCCGGCGGGCTTTCGGGGTGGTCTCAAAATAGGTGGCTTTGGAATGTATCCGTATTTATTGACGGTGCTTAGCGTAGCAGCGTGTTCTTTTTTGCTGCTTGTCAGTGGATCCCTGTTCATACGGTTGAACAAGGGGGGGCTGCTGCCGGCCGGTCAGCAGGGGAATGCAGAAGCCGCTGCCAGTTTGGCGCTTGGCGTGGTTGCCATGGCGCTCATCGTGATCAACTTCAATCTCTGGTTTCCGGGGAAGTGGATCTACTATGGGCTTGTGGCAACGGGCGGCTATGGCCTGCTCAGATTGATCATGCTGCGCAGATCCGGAGGGGCAGAGCTTGTTCAGTGGACATTGGTGCTTGTCGCTGCCGTTGCTGTCGTCGCCTTGGGTGTTGGCATGCGCGTGGACGCGGCGAACTACTGGCTGGTGGAAACGGCCAATCACGACACGCTCTTCTACTTTGAAGGGTCCCGCTGGGCATTCGACCATCCTATCTACGTCGGCCCTGATGTTGTTGCCGACACACTCAACCTCGGGGGCTGCCGGCTGGGTGCGGTCTACATAGGCAACGATTGCCCGGTATACCGCGGCGGAAGCTATTCGCTGCTCGGCATGGCACTGGCCTACGGGGGCGGCGGTACAGCCAACGAGATGATCATTGCGTCCGCCTTGGGCTCCCTCTTCATCGGCGTGGGCTTGCTGCCGATCGCTGCCATGTGTCGATCGGATTCAGGGAACGGCCGCTTCCTGTGGCTGCTCGCCCTGGCAATGCTGGTTGTCGTGATTTATTTCTCTCCCAGCATGTTGGCCGCCGCAATCAACAGCAATGTCGCAACCACCATCGGTGCGTCCGCAGCTGCCATGGTGCTGGCGATCGCGGCGTCCACTGACCGGTGCTGGTGGCGTAGAGCACTGTTGCTCGGCCTAGGAGCGTCCTTGGCGGCACATTGTTACGGCGAGGCTGCTGCTGCTTCCGTCGTGTTCGCCGCGTTCGGTGTCGCCTGGGGGGGCTTGCTCAACCGGTCCTGGCTCCAGTTCGTCAAGGGTGGCCTGCTTTGCGGGGCGGCGTTCTTCATTGCTTCCAACGTTCTGATCGTGGAGTTGTTGCAGTCCGCGAGCGATGTCGAGAGCATTGCCAGTGGCGGAACCTGGGAGGGTATGTACCTGCATGCCAGCCCCTGGACATGGGTTGCGGCCCCATTCGCGGGAATGGTCGTCAATGGTAATCCCTACGTCAGCCATCGCATGCTATTGACCGGATGGCTTCTCGCGGCACTTGTTGGGTTTGGCTGCGCATGGGTCCGTTCGATGCGGCCTGCAACAATCTCGTTTCTGTTGGTGTCGTTCATCCTGATCGCATTCGTCGAGGTCCGCGACTACGCATATGGAGAACACAAGGTCATCCAGATGATCGGACCCGCTGCATGCACGCTTGCAGCAGTCCTGATTCTCAATGGCCTGAGTGTGTCCGGAGAAGCCCAGCGGAGCCGGCAAGCCCGCAGGGGAGCACTGGGATATGTGGCGGTCGTTTTCATGCTTCTGCTTGTTGCTATCTTCAATCATGTCCGCCCGTCCATGCGTGTCGTCGAAGGATGGAAGGGGGTGCATGGCCTGTCGCTGGATTTTGAACATGATCTGCCCAAGGCTGCTGGCCAAGCATGGGTGATTGACGATGCGGGTGTTGAAGGATTCGAACGGTTCCAGAAGTCGCATTACGTTTCCTATCTTGCCCACGAGCGACAGGCACATGCCTATCTGCCGAAGCTCGACGCGGAGGGAATGCGCGGTGGTTACGCGAGGATACCGCTCGGGGATACGCTGAGGAACGCTGTGGCCCCGCGCTGGGTCGTACAGCTGAAGTCATTCAAAGGCGTGACGTCGCCTTTCGAATACGCACCCGGTTCGATGAAGATGTCTACGGAGTACAATCTCGTCGATCTCGATAAGGCAGATCCTGTTGTTGCGGTATCGGGGGCAGGATGGTTGCCATGTCAGATGGGGGGATGTCCGGTCGCCTCCGGTTTTGAAATCGAAGTGATAGTGTCTGCGTCGCAGAGCCAGGCATGCCATCTGAAGGTATATGCCGACCATGCGTCCGAATTTCCGTCTCTGGCGGTGGTTGTCCACAACGGGGATAGTTTGGTGAAATCCGGGCAGTTGTCTCCTGTGGGAATGGAGATCCCACTCGTGAGCGGTTGGCAGCGGATCAGGTTCGACGACCCTATGGGGGCTCAAGGCGCCATTTGGGTGATTCGTAGAGTCTCCAGTACCTGCCAGGCCGTAGCTTCCGGTCACTAGCCCTGCTCAGTGGTTTATCTGGCTGACGTACTTCCCAAGGCGGTTCTGTATGCAACTTCTAATCGTGTTCGGGCTCGTTGTAGTAGGAGCCTTCGGTACGCTCCTGCTAAAGATCGGTGCCGGCAAGGTCCAGTACGCCCAGGGCGTCCTGTCGTTGATCGAGTCCGTATTCCGTAATCCGCCCCTCGTAGTTGGCTTCATCCTGCAGATGATCCCGCTCGTCTCCTGGGTGGTGCTGCTCAAGTTCATGCCACTGACCAAGCTGCAGCCGATGATCGCCCTGACCTACGTGGTCACGCCGGTGCTGGCCGTGCTGTTCCTCGGCGAGCACATCGGCCCGCTGCGCTTGGCCGGCATTGGCCTGATCGTCCTGGGTGTCGTGCTGGTGAGTGCGAGCTGAGCATGAAGATCCTGATTGTCCTGACCTATTACACGCCCTACATGAGCGGCGTGACCGAATTCGCGCGGATGTTGGCCGAAGACCTTGTGCATCGTCACCAAGTCACCGTGCTGACCACCCAGCACGATGCGGTCCTGCCAGTGGAGGAGATGATCAATGGCGTGCGCGTGGTGCGGGCGCCAATCTTCGCGCGCATGCACAAGGGAGTGCTGAGCTTGAAGTTCATCACATGGTTCCGGCGTCTTGCAGAACAGCATGAGGTGGTCAACTTGCACATGCCGATGCTCGAATCCGGCCTGTTGTCTCTGCTGGTGCCACGGCGGAAGCTGGTGGTGAATTACCAGTGCGACATGGCCGTGGTCGGCGGGTTGCTCGATCGCCTGGCGGTCAACGTCACCCGGGTTTCCTGCTGGCTGGCTACGCGGCGTGCCCGCGACGTCGGCGTGCTTACCCACGATTACGCGCGTTCATCGGCCTGGTTGTCCGGCATCCGCCACAAGCAGCACGAAGTGCTGGCACCCATGAAGGCGATGCCTTGGCACGATGCGCAGGGCGCTTCCGATGACGTATTCCATTTTGGCTTTGTCGGACGTTTCGTCGCCGAGAAGGGTCTGCCGGTGTTGCTCGAGGCTTTCGCCGAGGTTCGCGCGCTGCACGGCGGCCGTGTTCGTCTTGTGCTGGTCGGCGACACGCACAACATCGCGGGCGGCGGCATCATGGATGCAATCCATGGCAGCATCGCTGCTTTGGGTGACGCAGTGGAGGTGCGCGGCCGCGTGAGTGAACAGGAACTGCAGGCCTTCTATGCGCAGTTGGACGTGTTGGTATTGCCTAGCGTCAACCGTTACGAGGCGTTCGGCATGGTGCAGCTAGAAGCGATGCTCAGCGGAGCCCGGGTGATCGCGTCCAATCTTCCGGGTGTGCGCACCATCGTACAGAACACCGGCAACGGCGAAGTCGTGCCGGTTGGTGATGCGCCTGCCTTGGCATCGGCGATGCTGCGGCTGATGGCCAGCCGAGATCAGGTAACGCGCGCCGGGGTACGTGAGCAGGCACTGCGGGCTTACCCAATGCGCCGATTCTACGACCTGCAGGAGACCATGCTGCAGGGGCGCGCACGGGTCGACGTGGCGCGCTAACTCCACTCCACGGCGGGGTCGCTCATGTTCCTGTCGCCATCAATCTGCGGCCGGAACCGATAGCGGATCCTCGGCGCCGACGGTCACCAAGCAGCTTGAACGCGTGGCCGGGTCACACGTAGGTCAGATCGCGGCCAGTACCGATAGACCACCCACCAACACCGTAATCAGGCTGCCGGGATCCTTAACTGCGAACACCACCGGATCGTCGTGCATCTGCCCGCGATGGGCCAGCAGCCAAGTCCGGCAAATCCAATAGAGTAGGACCGGGCAGAGCAGCCACAAGAACAGCGGATGGCTATACAGATCTTGGCTCTCCGGGGCATTGATGTAAAGGCATAGCACCAGTACCGAGGCCAGACCCGACGCCGTTCCAAGGCTTTGCACCAAGCCCAGGTCCTCAACGTGATAGCCGCGGCCGCTGGGCTTCTGCCTGCCGCTGGCCAGGGTCATCCGCAGCTCGGTGTAGCGCTTGAGCATGGCCAAGCTGAGAAAAATGAACATCGAGAACGTCAGCAGCCAGAACGACAACGTGACGTCAATCGCCGCCGCGCCGCCGACGATGCGGATCGTATAGAGCGCAGCTAGCGTCACCACGTCGATCATCACTGCCTGCTTCAGCCGCAGCGAGTAGGCCAAGGTGAGGCAGAAGTAGACACCCAGCACCAGAAGGAACGTGGGCGCCACGACAGCAGCCAGCACGAATCCGGCAAGGGTGAGCAGCGGTGTGGCGAACAGTCCTGAACGCAGATCAAGGCGGCCACAAGCGAACGGACGCTTGCGCTTGCGGGGGTGCTGGCGGTCCGAATCCAGGTCGAGGAGGTCGTTGAACAGGTACACGCCGGAAGCGCACAATCCGAAGGCAACGAACGCCAGCGCCGCGTAGAGTGTGGTTTCCAGTTCAAGGAAACGATGGCTGGCAAGCAATGGCACGAACACCAGCAGGTTCTTCAGCCACTGATGGACGCGCATTGCCTTGAGCCAGGCCCGTGGGCCACCCCCTTCGCGAGGCCAGTGCGTGGCCAGTTCCGAGCAGTTGGCCGCTGCACGTGCCAGCCCCCGACCCGCATTGACCACCCAGGCCGAGTGCGCGTGTTTCCAGATCGCCAGGTCGACCCGGGCGTTGCCTATGTAGTCGAACCCCCGCTCACCAAACCGCTTCACCAGCAGATCGGCCTTCCGATGGCCAGCGAGATTCGTATGCCCGTCGCTGCAGAACACGTCATCGAATACGCCCAAGTGGCGCGCAATCGGCTCTACCAGCGTGGCATCGGAGGCGGTGCACAGCACGCGTCTGCGATCGCTGCTCGCCTTCAATAGCTCCACTACGCGCGGATCGTAGGGCAGCAGTGCAGGGTCGCCCGCGCCATGCACCGCCAGTTGGTGTTTCAGATGCGCCTTGCCGCGCAGCAGCCAAAATGGCAGTACGAACAGCAACCATGGATGCCGTGCCAACATCCTCAGAAAGGTTTCGTACAACAGGTCGCTGCGCAACAGGGTGCCGTCCAGATCAACACACAGCGGCCTTGAGTGGCCCACACCCGAAGCGTTCATCGATCAGGCTCCTGCGCGACCATACTGGTCCTCGAACCGCACGATGTCGTCTTCGCCGAGATAGCTGCCGGACTGCACTTCGATCAACTCCAGCGGCAGCTTGCCCGGATTTTTCAGGCGATGGGTCACGCCCAGCGGGATGTAGGTGCTCTGGTTTTCCGACAACAAGATCACCTCGTCGCCACGGGTGACCTCGGCGGTGCCGCTGACCACGATCCAGTGCTCGGCACGGTGGTGATGCATCTGCAGGCTCAAGGTCGCCCCCGGCTTGACGGTGATGCGCTTGACCTGGAAACGGGCGCCATTGTCGATGGAGTCGTAGGCGCCCCAAGGGCGATAGACCTTGCGGTGGGCAGCGGCTTCGCTGCGGCCATCCCGCTTGATCCGACCCACGATTTCCTTGACGTCCTGCACGCGATCCTTGTGTCCCACGAACACGGCGTCGTCGGTTTCAACGACCACCACGTCCTGCAGGCCGACCATCGCGATCAGGCGGTTGCCATAGGCGTAGCTATCCTTGCAGCCCAGCGCGATCACGTCCCCGTGGCAAGCATTGCCGTCAGCATCCTTGTCAGACACCTCCCAAAGAGCCGACCAGGAGCCCACGTCGTTCCATTCCGCATCCAGCGGAACCACCGCGGCATCGGTGGTCTTCTCCATTACCGCATAGTCGATCGAGTCACTTGGGCTGGCCGCGAACGCTTCGGCGTCCAGGCGGATGAAATCGTCATCGCGGGTGGCCTTGTCCAGGGCATTGCGGCAAGTTGACAGGATCGCCGGCTGGAACCTATCCAACTCCTTCAAATAGCGCGAAGCCTTGAACAAGAACATGCCGCTGTTCCAGAAGTACTCGCCGGAGGCGACGTACTGCTGGGCCGTGGCAAGATCGGGCTTCTCGACAAAACGGTCGACAGCGCGCACGCCTTGGCCGGTAGCGGCCTTGATATACCCGTAGCCGGTTTCCGGCGCGATCGGCACGATGCCGAAGGTAACCAGCTTGCCGGCTTCGGCAGCGATGGCCGCCTGCCTGACCGCAACATGGAAAGCCGCTTCGTTGCGGACTACGTGGTCAGACGGCAGCACAAGCAGCAATGCGTCGTTGCCATTTGCCAGGGCCTGCAGCGCGGCGATGGCGATGGCCGGCGCGGTGTTGCGGCCGATCGGCTCGAGGATCAGCGCTTGCGGCAGCGCGTTGCATTCACGCAGTTGTTCGGCAGCCATGAAGCGGTGTTCCTGGTTGGCGACCACGATCGGCGCGGCATCGGCAATGGAGGCGACGCGCTTCCAGGTGGCTTGCAGCATCGTGTCATCACCGACCAGCGGCAGGAACTGCTTCGGGTACGCTTCCCGCGACAGCGGCCACAGACGGGTGCCGGAGCCGCCGGAAAGGATGACGGGAACAATGGGAGTCATGGTGCGTCCTTCGGTTAATGGTTTGCCAGGGCGTCGCGGATCAGGGGGGGCAGCTCGGCGGATGCGGTCCTGAAGCAGGCTTTATCGCCATGTGTATCGATGTTCAGGCGCAGCAGCGGCTCGATGTCCCGAGCCTCGCAGACTGGAGTGTCGATTGGCGGCATCCTCGCTGATGCCGCCGATATGGCCCAGTGCCAGCTGCTGCTTCTGGAATGGCCTTCATGTGATCGGCCACCAGCTTGCCCGCCGATTTGCCGCAGGCGGGGAACAGCGGGCGTGAACGATAGCCACCGGATCATGCCCGGGTTGCGGTAGGCGAATTTGCGGAAGTAATGGTGCGCGCTCATTTCGCCGCCATGATGGCGTCTTCGGCTTGCATGCGTTCCCTGATGAAGGCGTGGCCGGTTTTGCTGATGCTGCCGATGGCCTCGGCGGAGGGAAGCCTGGGACAGACCTCTCCGGTGCCGTGCCTGGCGATATCGGTGGCGGCGCGACTGCTGGCGATCAGGCCTTCCATGGCGGCCTGGCTCACGGCGGGGTCGCTGAGGCGGACATCGTGCCCGATTACCAGTGGTTCCTGGCCCCACAACGTGGCACTGCCGGCGCCGACGCGGCAGGCAAGGCGTTCATCCAGTTCATCCTGAACGCAGCTGTCATCGGCCTTGAAACACGGAAGCGCCATCAATGCAATCCTTGCAGTCTTACACGGGTTAAGACCGATTATAGCGATGGGCGCTGCAAGGACGAGCGATCCAAGCCAATGTCCGCTTGCGGATCCCCAGGCCAATGCACCGCGTAATCTCTATTACGCGGCGCATTGGCTTGGCGTTCAACCCAGCGCCTTCTCCAGCTCCGGCAGCAGCTTGAACAGGTCCCCTACCAACCCGATATCCGCGATCTCGAAGATCGGCGCATCGGCGTCCTTGTTGATCGCCACGATCGTGCCGGCGTCCTTGATGCCGGTCAGGTGCTGGATCGCGCCGCTGATGCCGATCGCGACGTACAGTTCGGGCGCGATGATCTTGCCGGTCTGGCCTACCTGCAGTTCGTTCGGGACGTAGCCGGCGTCCACCGCCGCGCGCGAGGCGCCGACCGCGGCACCGAGCTTGTCGGCGAGCTGGTAGATGATCTGGAAGTTCTCGGCCGAGCCGACGCCGCGGCCGCCGGAGACGACGCGCTTGGCGCTCTGCAGGTCCGGGCGGTCGGACTTGCCGGCGGCCAGGCCGACGAAGCGGGTGTGGCTGGGCAGGGCGGCGGAGACGTTCGCCGCCTCGACCGGCGCATTGCCGCCCTGGGCGGCTTCCGGCCATGACGCGGTACGCACCGTGGCCACGACGACCTGGTCGGCCGGTGCCTCCACGGTGATGATGGCATTGCCTGCGTAGATCGGGCGCTTGAAGGTGTGGCTGCCCTCGACGGCCATCAGGTCGGAGACCTGGTTGACGCCGAGCAGGGCAGCCACCGCCGGCATCAAGTCCTTGCCGAAGGTCGTGGACGGGCCGAGCACGTGGCTATAGCCACCGGCCTTGGCGATCTCGACGATCTGCGGCGCCAGCGTTTGCGCGATCGCATGCTCGTTGGCGGGGTTGGCGATGGCCAGCACCTTCGACACGCCGGCGATCCCGGCGGCCTGGGCGGCGATTGCATTCGGGTCGGCGGCCAGCACGACGATGTCGACGGCTGCGCCATCGATCGCCTGCGCGGCGCTGACGGTCTTGGCCGTTGCGCCATTGAGCTGGCCATGGAGGTGTTCGGCGACTACCAGGATCTTAGACATCGGAACGTCCTTAAAATGTGGGGCACAAGGGCTTCGGCATTGGAAAGTCCGGCCAATGGCCGGGCTCTTGATCGGGGACGATCACAAGAGCCCCTTCTGCTTGAGTGCGGCCACCAGCTCGGCGGCGTCCTTGACCATCACGCCGCGGCTGCGCTTGGCCGGGGCGGCGTAGTGCGTGGTCTTCAGGCTGTCGTTGGCCTCCACGCCGAGGTCGGCGAAGGCGATCGTTTCCAGCGGCTTGCTCTTGGCCTTCATGATGTCCGGCAGCTTGATGAAGCGCGGCTCGTTCAGGCGCAGGTCGGTGGTGATCACGGCCGGCAGGTCCACTTCCAGCGTTTCCAGGCCGGCGTCCACCTCGCGGGTCACGGTGGCCTTGTCGCCGGCGATCTCGAGCTTGCTGGCGAAGGTCGCCTGCGGGCGGCCCCACAGCGTGGCCAGCATCTGGCCGGTCTGGTTGGCGTCGTCGTCGATCGCCTGCTTGCCCAGGATGACCAACTGCGGCTGCTCCTTCTCGACCAGCTTGAGCAGGGTCCTGGCGGCGGTCAGCGGCTGGATCGGGGCGTCGGCGACCACGTGGATGGCGCGGTTCGCGCCCATCGCCAGGCCATTGCGCAGGTGCGCGGCGGCGTCGGCCGGGGCGATCGTGGCGACCACGACCTCGCTGGCCAGGCCCTTGTCGCGCAGGCGCAGGGCCTCTTCGAGCGCGATTTCGTCGAACGGATTGGCCGACAGCTTGACGCCGTCCGTGACCACGCCGGAACCGTCCGGCTTCACCTGGATGCGGACGTTGTAGTCCACCACGCGCTTGTAGGCGACGAGGATTTTCATCTTGTACGAGATCCTTCAGCTGTTGCGGGAAGGCCCGGCCGCGGCGGCTGGCGCGGGGCAGTCCCGCATTCTAGCGGGGGAAGGCTTACCATGCGATGGCGTATGGGCTGGTCCGCTCTTCATTGGTCCTGCGTTCGGTGTGGCCGGATAAACTGGATGATTGGATAGCGGCCTGCCCCGCAGGCGACAAGACAGGAGATGTGCGTTGGCAACTTGGCTCGTGACCGGCGGTGCCGGTTTCATCGGCGGTAATTTCGTCCTCCAGGCCGTGGCGCTGGGACACCGGGTGGTCAACCTGGATGCGCTGACCTATGCCGGTAACCTGAATACGCTGGCATCGCTCGAAGGGAATCCCGACCACGTCTTCGTCCAGGGCGACATCGGCGACCGTGCCCTGGTGACGCGCCTGCTGACCGAGCACCGGCCGGACGCGGTGCTGAACTTCGCCGCGGAGAGCCACGTGGACCGCTCGATCGATGGCCCGGCCGCCTTCGTGCAGACCAACGTGGTCGGTACGCTGGGCCTGCTGGAGTCGGTGCGCGATTACTGGAAGGGATTGCAGGGCGAGGCGAGGGAGGCGTTCCGCTTCCTCCACGTCTCCACCGACGAGGTCTACGGCACGCTGGGCGAGACCGGCAAGTTCACGGAGACCACGCCGTATGCGCCGAACTCGCCGTATTCGGCTTCCAAGGCGGCTTCCGACCACCTGGTGCGGGCGTTCCACCACACCTACGGCCTGCCGACGCTGACCACCAATTGCTCCAACAACTACGGTCCCTACCATTTCCCGGAAAAGCTGATCCCGCTGGTGATCGCCAAGGCGCTGGCCGGCGAACCGCTGCCGGTCTACGGCGACGGCAAGCAGGTGCGCGACTGGCTGTTCGTCGCCGATCACTGCGAGGCGATCCGCACGGTGCTGGCCAAGGGGCGGGTGGGCGAGACCTACAACGTCGGCGGCAACTCCGAGCGCCAGAACATCGAGGTCGTGCAGGCGATCTGCGCGCTGCTGGACGAGCGTCGCCCGCGCGCCGACGGACGGCCGCGCGCCAGCCAGATCACCTTCGTCGCCGATCGCCCCGGCCACGACCGGCGCTACGCGATCGATGCCTCCAAGCTGAAGAACGAACTGGGCTGGGAGCCGAAGCACACCTTCGAACAAGGCATCGCCTTCACCGTGGACTGGTACCTGGACAACCAGGACTGGGTGAAGGGGGTCCTCGACGGCAGCTACCGGCTGGAACGCATCGGCACCGCGGCCTAAATGCGAGTCCCTCGCAAGAGCCCGCACATCCATGTGCGGGTTCCAAAAGGAAAACAACGATGACACAACGTAGAGGCATCATCCTCGCCGGCGGCTCCGGCACGCGCCTGTACCCGATCACCAAGGGCGTCAGCAAGCAGCTGCTGCCGGTCTACGACAAGCCGATGATCTACTACCCGCTCAGCGTGTTGATGCTCGCCGGCATCCGGGAAGTGCTGATCATCAATACGCCGCACGAGCAGGCGTTGTTCCGGAACCTGCTGGGCGACGGCTCGCAATGGGGCATGGACATCCGCTATGCGGTGCAGCCGAGCCCGGACGGCCTGGCGCAGGCGTACCTGATCGGGCGCGAGTTCGTGGACAGCAAGCCCAGCTGCCTGGTGCTGGGCGACAACATCTTCCACGGACATGGCCTGACCGAGACGCTCAAGCGCGCCGATGCGCGCCAGCACGGCGCGACCGTATTCGGCTACTGGGTCAACGACCCCGAGCGCTACGGCGTGGCCGAGTTCGACGCCAACGGCAAGGTGATCGGGTTGGAGGAGAAGCCGGCGCAGCCGCGTTCGCACTATGCCGTGACCGGACTGTACTTCTACGACGGCCGCGCCGCGGATTACGCCGCCGAACTCAAGCCGTCGCCGCGCGGCGAGCTGGAGATCACCGACCTCAATCGACGTTACCTGGAAGACGGCTCGCTGCACCTGGAGGCGCTCGGGCGCGGCTATGCATGGCTCGACACCGGCACCCACCAGTCGATGCACGAGGCGGCCAACTTCATCGAGACGATCCAGGCGCGCCAGGGCCTGCAGGTGTGCTGCCCCGAGGAGATCGCCTTCGCCCAGGGCTGGATCGATGCGGCCCAGCTCGAGGCGCTGGCCGCGCCGTTGTTGAAGAACGGCTACGGCAAATACCTGCACGAGCTGGCCAAGCGAGGAGTGGTCCATTGAAGATCATCGAAACGTCCCTGCCGGGCTGCGTGGTGATCGAGCCGGCGGTGTTCGGCGACGAACGCGGCGTGTTCTTCGAGACCTGGAATGCGGAACGCTTCGGCCAGCACGGCCTGCCGCCCCGGTTCGTGCAGAGCAACGTCTCCACGTCCGTGCGCGGCGTGCTGCGCGGCCTGCACTACCAGTGGCCGCGTCCGCAGGGCAAGCTGGTCTCCGTGCTTGAGGGGGAGGTCTTTGACGTGGCGGTGGATATCCGTCGCGGGTCGCCTACGTTCGGACGCTGGGAAGCGGTGGTGCTGAGCGCGGAGAACCGACGCCAGTTCTGGATTCCGGAAGGTTTCGCGCACGGGTTTGCGGTGCTTTCCGAGCGTGCGGTGTTCAGCTACCTGTGCACCGACGTCTACGTGAAGGAGGCCGATGCCGGCGTGCGCTGGAACGACGCGGGCATCGCGGTGGACTGGCCGGTCTCCGACCCGGTGCTGTCGGCGAAGGATGCCAACGCGCCGTTCCTGGAGCAGATCGCCGAAGACCGGCTGCCGGTGTACGCGCCACAGAAGGAGACCCGATGAGAGTGCTGGTGTTCGGCGGCAATGGCCAGGTCGGCCAGGAGTTGCTGCGCGCTTTGGCCGGCCATGAAGTCGTGGCGACCACGCGCAGCGGTATCCTTCCGGACGGCACCGCCTGCGTGCGTGCGGACTTCGACCAGCCGGAGTCCTTGGCGGCCGTGCTCGATGGTCATCGTCCGGACCGGGTCGTCAACGCTGCCGCCTACACGGCCGTGGACAAGGCCGAGGGCGACCGCGAGGCTGCGTTCCGCGCCAATGCGGAAGCCCCCGGGGTCATCGCCCGCTGGTGCGCCGCCCGTGGTGTGCCGCTGGTGCACTACTCCACGGACTACGTGTTCGACGGCCAAGGCAAGCGCCCGTACTTGCCGGGCGATGCGACCGCGCCCTTGGGCGTGTACGGCGAGAGCAAGCTGGCGGGCGAGCAGGCGATCCGCGCGGCGGGCGCCGACCATATGATCTTCCGTACCGCCTGGGTCTATGCCTCGCACGGCCACAACTTCCTGCGCACGATGCTGCGGGTCGGGGCCGAGCGCGACGAGCTGCGCGTGGTGGCCGACCAGGTCGGCACGCCGACCCCGGCGGCGTTGATCGCCGACGTCACGGTCCAGGCGCTGCGACAGCCGCGAGGGGCTTGGGGAATCTATCATCTCACCGCGACCGGGCAGACCAGCTGGCATGGGTTCGCCGAGGCCATCTTCGACCAGGCCCGGGCCCGCGGATTGATCGCACGCGCACCGAAGGTCGCGGCAATCGCCACGGCGGAATACCCGACCCCGGCACGCCGTCCGGCCTATTCCTGCCTGGATACGACGTCGTTGGTGGAGACGTTCGGCGTCGTGTTGCCGGACTGGCGTGACGGGGTGGCGCGAGTGCTCGGAGAGCTGCAGGCCGCGTGAGACCCGGCACGGGACAGGCCTCGTGCCCATGGGATCGTCTGCCGCCGGTGCAGCCGGCGGTCTTCAGCGGAGGGGACTTCTTGCGGGGCTTGGGCCCGGCGCTTGCGGCAGGCCCCCTCGGGACTGGAATCCCTGCCATGCACGGCGCTCCGGCGCGAATGCCGTCCAATGAAAACGGCGACCATGCGGTCGCCGTTTTCGTGGACGCCTGGCCGGAACGGGCTCAGGCTCGGCCGTAGGTATCCTCGAAACGCACGATGTCGTCCTCGCCGAGATAGCTGCCGGACTGCACCTCGATCAGCTCCAGCGGCAGCTTGCCGGGATTGCGCAGGCGATGGGTCACGCCCAGCGGGATGTAGGTGCTCTGGTTCTCGGTCAGCAGCAGGACTTCGTCGCCGCGGGTGACTTCGGCGGTGCCGCTGACCACGATCCAGTGCTCGGCGCGGTGATGGTGCATCTGCAGGCTCAGCGTCGCGCCCGGCTTGACGGTGATGCGCTTGACCTGGAACCGCTGCCCCATGTCGATCGAATCGTAGGCGCCCCAGGGGCGGTAGACCTTGCGGTGCCACGTCGCCTCGGAGCGGCCATCCTGCTTGATCTTCGCAACGACCGACTTGACTTCCTGGATGCGCTCGCCGCGCCCCACCAGCACCGCGTCGTCGGTCTCCACCACCACGACGTCGTCGAGCCCGACCATCGCGATCAGGCGATTGCCGTAGGCGTAGGTGTTGCGGCAATCGACGGCGATGACGTCGCCATGATGGGCGTTGCCGTTCTCGTCCTGGGCGGAAACCTCGCGCAGCGCGGACCAGGAACCGACGTCGCTCCAGCCGGCGTCGAGCGGCACCACCACGGCCGCATCGGTCTTCTCCATCACGGCGTAGTCGATCGAGTCCGACGGCGTGGCGGCAAAGGCATCCTTGTCGACGCGGATGAAGTCGGTGTCGCGCCTGGCGAGTTCCCACGCCTTGCGGCTGCCTTCCAGGATCGCCGGGTTGAACTTGGCCAGCTCCTCCAGGTAGCGCGAGGCCTTGAACAGGAACATGCCGCTGTTCCAGTAATACTCGCCGGAAGCGACGTAGCCCTTGGCGGTCTCCAGGTCGGGCTTTTCCACGAAACGTTCGATGGGGCGGATGGCAGCGCCGGAGGCGGCCTTGATATAGCCATAACCGACTTCGGGGCCAGTCGGAACGATGCCGAAAGTCACCAGTTTGCCGGTCTCGGCGGCGGCGACGGCTTCGCGCACCACGTCACGGAAGGCGGCCTCGTTGGTGACTACATGGTCTGAAGGAAGCACCAACAGCAGGGAGTCCTGGTCGTTGCGGGTGGCTTCAAGCGCAGCGAGCGCGATGGCAGGCGCCGTATTGCGGCCCGTCGGCTCGAGCACGATGGCCTGTGGACGCGCGTTGACCTGCTGCAATTGTTCCGCGGCGACGAAGCGGTGTTCTTCGTTGGCGACCACGATCGGAGCACGGCCCGCGATCGCGGCCACGCGCTTCCACGTGGACTGCAGCATCGTGGTGTCGTCGACGAGGGGAAGGAACTGCTTGGGATAGGCCTCGCGCGAAAGCGGCCACAGGCGCGTGCCGGAACCGCCGGAGAGAATGACGGGCTGGATGTCGTTCATGGGGGGCGTCCTTGGTCAGGCGTTGATGAGGGCGGAGATTTCCTGCGTACGCGCCTGCATCAACGCCGCGTCGCCACGCGATTCGACATTGAGCCGGAGCAGCGGTTCGGTGTTGGAGCTGCGGAGGTTGAAGCGCCAGTCGCCGAAGTCGGCGCTGACGCCATCCGTATAGTCCAGCGAAGGCGATTGGCCGGCAAAGTGCTCCATCACCCGCGCCACGGAGGCATTGGCATCGGCGACCTTGAAGTTGATCTCGCCGCTGCAGGGGAATTTCCGCATGCGGTCCTCGACCAGGTCGGCGAGCGTGCGACCGCTGCGCGAAACCAGTTCGGCGATGAGCAGCCAGGGGATCATTCCCGAGTCGGCATAGGCGAACTCGCGGAAGTAATGGTGCGCGCTCATTTCGCCGCCGTACACCGCATTCTCGGAGCGCATCTTTTCCTTGATGAAGGCATGCCCGCTCTTGCACAGCACCGGGACGCCGCCTGCGGCCTCCACCATTTCCACCGTGTTCCAGGTCAGGCGCGG
Source organism: Pseudomonas sp. Hp2 (assembly GCF_006386585.1). NCBI lineage: Bacteria > Pseudomonadati > Pseudomonadota > Gammaproteobacteria > Pseudomonadales > Pseudomonadaceae > Pseudomonas > Pseudomonas sp. Hp2. The sequence goes on along the minus strand of NZ_VAHJ01000007.1, from coordinate 14,121 downwards.
ATCGTGCACCACCTTGCCGCCCGGATTCTTGGCGAGGATGGCCTGCGCCAGCAGGCCGACCAGGTAATAGCCCTCGATGAACCGGCCGGTGTGGTCGAAGAAGAAGCAACGGTCGAAGTCGCCGTCCCAGGCGATGCCGAAGTCGGCGCCATGCTCCTTCACCGCCTGAGCGGTGGCGTCGCGGTTTTCCGGCAGCAGCGGGTTGGGGATGCCGTTGGGGAAATGGCCGTCCGGTTCGTGGAAGACGCGCACGAACTCGAACGGCAGGTGCGGCGCGAGCAGGTCCACGATCAGGCCGGCGCCGCCGTTGCCGGCGTTGACCACCAACTTGAGCGGCTTGAGCTGGCGCGTGTCCACGTAGCTGAGCAGGTGCTCGATGTAGGCCGATTTGTCCGGCCGGCTGTGCTGGGGCGCGGTGGGTTCGGTGGCGGCTGCGGTATCGGCGGCGACCACGTCGCGGATCGCGAACAGCCCGGTGTCGGAGCTGATCGGCCGGGCCTGTTCGCGCACCAGCTTCATGCCGTTGTAGTCCATCGGGTTGTGGCTGGCGGTGACCATCACGCCGCCGGCCGCGCCCAGATGGTCGGTCTGGAAATAGACCTCCTCGGTGCCGCACAGGCCGATATCGATGACTTCGCGCCCGGCCGAGCGCAGGCCGGCCGACAGGGCATCCTGCAGGGCGGGACTGGCCAGCCGCACGTCGTGGCCGAGCACCACCGGTCCCTCGTTCAGCTGTGCCGCCAACGCCACGCCGATCCGGCGGGCCAAGTCCTCGTTCAATTCGTCTGGTACGCGACCGCGGATATCGTAGGCCTTGAAGGCGGGCAGGGTCATGGGCATCTTCCATTCGGGGGAATGGCGAGTTTAGCGGCTTGGCCGGCACATGGCATCGCCGGTGCAGGGGTTGGATGCTCGGTGACAGGCCCCAGTCAGCCACTACAATGCACTGCATCACATCAACGTGGCGAGGGCGTGGATGAGCAGTACGGAAGTTGTGGCGGGACGAGGCAAGCGCTGGCCCGACGCGGCGCGGGCGCTGGCCGATATCGTGGCCGACGGGCAGACGCTGGCGGTCGGGGGATTCGGCCTGTGCGGGATCCCCGAGGCGCTGATCGCGGCATTGCGCGATTCCGGCGTGAAGAACCTGACGGTCATTTCCAACAATGCCGGCGTGGACGGTTTCGGGCTGGGGCTGCTGCTGGCCACGCGCCAGATCCGCAAGATGATTTCCTCCTACGTGGGCGAGAACAAGGAATTCGAACGGCAATACCTGGCGGGAGAGCTCGAACTGGAGTTCAACCCGCAAGGCACGCTGGCCGAGCGCCTGCGTGCGGGGGGAGCCGGTATCCCGGCGTTCTATACGGCCACCGGCTACGGCACGGTCGTGGCCGAAGGCAAGGAAGTGCGTGAATTCGGTGGCAAGCACTATGTGATGGAAACCGCACTCCAGGCCGACATCGCACTGGTCAAGGCGTGGAAGGCGGATGCGGCCGGGAACCTGGTGTTCCGCAAGACCGCGCGCAACTTCAATCCCGCCTGCGCGATGGCGGGCAAGGTATGCGTGGCCGAGGTCGAGGAGTGGGTGGAGGTCGGCGCGATCGACCCCGACCAGGTCCACCTGCCGGGGATCTACGTCGACCGCATCGTGGTCAACGCCACGCCCGAGAAACGCATCGAGCAACGCACCGTCCGCAACAAGGAGGGCACCTGATGGCCTGGACCCGCGACCAGATGGCCGCACGCGCGGCCCGCGAGCTGGCGGACGGCATGTACGTCAACCTCGGCATCGGCCTGCCCACGCTCGTGGCCAACCATATCCCGGAAGGCGTGGACGTATGGCTGCAGTCCGAGAACGGCCTGCTCGGCATCGGCCCCTTCCCGGCCGAGGACGAGGTCGACGCCGACCTGATCAATGCCGGCAAGCAGACGGTGACGGCGCGGCCGGGAGCCAGTTACTTCGGCAGCCACGATTCGTTCGCGATGATCCGGGGCGGGCACATCGACCTGGCCATCCTCGGCGCGATGCAGGTCACCGACAAGGGCGACATCGCCAACTGGATGGTGCCCGGCAAGATGGTCAAGGGCATGGGCGGCGCGATGGACCTGGTGGCCGGCGTGAAGCGCGTGGTGGTGCTGATGGAGCACACCGCCAAGAACGGCGAGCACAAGATCCTGCCGGCCTGCACGCTGCCGTTGACCGGCGTCGGCGTGGTGAACCGGATCATCACCGACCTGGCGGTGCTGGACGTGACGGCAGATGGATTGAAGCTGGTCGAACTGACGGACGGGGTGGACCTGGATGCGCTGCGTGCGGCAACCGGGGTGGCGATTTCATAGCGTGCCGGTCGTTCTCCGGGAATGCGAAAAAGCCATGCGGATCGCGCATGGCTTTTTCTGTTCGGAGCTGCAGCGTCAAAGGTTCTGGTAGTTCGGCCCCGAGCCGCCTTCCGGCGTCACCCAGTCGATGATCTGGTAGGGGTCCTTGATGTCGCAGGTCTTGCAGTGCACGCAGTTGGCGGCATTGATCTGCAGGCGCTTGCCGGCCTGGGCGGCCGGGTCGTCGACGATCTCGTAGACGCCCGCCGGGCAGAAGCGGGTGCAGGGATTGTCGTACTCGGCGGCGCAGCGGGTCACGCAGATCGAGGTGTCGTGCACGCGCAGGTGCACGGGCTGGTCCTCGTCGTGTTCGGTGGCGGCGAAATAGACGGCCTGCAGGCGGTCGCGCGGCGCCAGGTCGCGCTGCACGTAGTCGCGCTTGGGGGCCTCGTGCTCGCCGATCCGGTCCAGCGAAGACCAGTCGGCGCTGTTCTTCAGGGTCCATGGCGAGGCGCCATTGACGACGGTTTCCCAGGCTGCGTTGAGCATGCCGAACCACAGGCCCTTCTTGAAGCCGGGCTTGATGTTGCGCACCCGCTTCAGTTCGGCCATCACCTCCGAGCCGCGCAGCTTCGCGTCGAAGCCTTCCGGCGCCAGCCGCGAGGCGACCAGGTGTTCGGCGGCCAGCATGCCGCTGCGGATCGCCTGGTGGGTGCCCTTGATCTTGGGTACATTGAGCAGGCCGGCGGTGTCGCCGATCAGCAGGGCGCCGGGCATCTCGACCTTGGGCAGCGATTGCCAGCCGCCCGTGACGATCGCGCGCGCGCCCGCCGAGAGGATGTTGCCGCCTTCCAGCAGGGGCTTGATCAGCGGGTGGTGCTTCCACTGCTGGAAGGCCTCCCACGGCTTGTACTCGGGATCGTGGTAGTCCAGGCCGCTGACGTAGCCGAGCGCGATGCGGTTGTCGGTCAGGTGGTAGAGGAAGCTGCCGCCGTAGGTGCGGCTATCGGCCGGCCAGCCGAAGGTGTGCACGATCTTGCCGGGCGTGACGCGGCCTTCCGGCACCTGCCAGAGTTCCTTGATGCCGATCGAGTAGCCCTGCGGGTCGCTGTCGGCGTCCAGGCCGAAGCGCTTGACCAGGCGCTTGGTGAGGTGGCCGCGCGCGCCCTCGGCGAGGACGGTGACCTTGGCGTGGATGTCGATGCCGGCGGTGAACCCGGGCTTGTGCGAACCGTCCTTGGCCACACCCATGTCGCCGATGCGCACGCCGATCACCTTGCCGGCCTCGTCGTGCAGGGTCTCCGCGGCGGCGAAGCCCGGATAGATCTCCACGCCCAGGGCTTCGGCCTGCGGCGCCAGCCAGGCGCATAGCGCGCCGAGGCTGACGATGAAGTTGCCATGGTTGCGCATGCCCGGCGGTACCACCGGGAACTTGTGGCCGCCGTCCTTGTTCAGGAGCCAGAACTCGTCCTCCGCGGCCGGCACGCAGATCGGCGGCGGGTTGTCGCGCCAGCCGGGCAGCAGGGCGTCGAGCGGGCCCGGCTCGATCACCGCACCGGACAGGACCTGGGCGCCGATCGTGCTGGCCTTCTCGATCACGCAGACCGACAGTCCGGGATCGAGCTGCTTGAGCCGGATCGCGAACGCCAGGCCGGCCGGACCGCCGCCGACGGTGACGACGTCGTACTCCATCACGTCACGCTCAATGACCTCGGACGCGACTGCGCCGTCTCCCGCTACCGACATGTGTTCCGCTCCCGTTGGCTCGTGGCTGGGGACATTTTCGGGGTTTGCGCCGGGGCGGGCAAATTCCGGACGCTGGCGTATGGCGACGGGCCCGCGGTGCGGGCCGCAGGCGCCGCTCGCGGAGTAGGCGCCGTATGGATATCCGTCCGAAGAATGCTTAGCGTGGGCGGATGCGGATCGACCTGCCCGGCGCGGACGTCACCTTGCTGCCAGGCTGGTTGCCGCGCGCGCAGGCCGACGCCCTGCTGGCGGAACTGCTGGCCGGAATCGACTGGGAGGTGCACCGCATCCGGCTGTTCGGCCGCGAGGTCGACTCGCCGCGGCTGAGCAGCTGGATCGGCGACCCGGAGGCGAGCTATCGCTATTCCGGCACCCGTTTCGAGCCACGCCCATGGCGGCCCTCATTGCTCGCCTTGCGCGATCGCCTGGCCGAGGAGACCGGGGTGGCGTTCAACAGCGTGCTGGCCAACCGCTATCGCGACGGGCGCGATGCCATGGGGTGGCACAGCGACGACGAACCCGAGCTCGGTCCTGCGCCGCTGATCGCGTCGCTGAGCCTGGGGGCGACGCGGCGTTTTGGCCTGCGGCATCGTCGTGATCGGGCGGCACGGCAGGTGCTGGAACTCGCCCACGGCGATCTGCTGCTGATGGCGGGACGGACCCAGGCGCTGTATCAGCACGCGCTTCCACGCACGGCGAAGGCGGTGGGAGAGCGGGTGAATCTGACGTTCAGGCGCATCGAGCCGGTTTTGTAGGACCGGCTGTTGTGGGAGCGGCTTCAGCCGCGATGAGGCTTTCATGCAGATCCCTCTGCAAAAGCCTGCACATCCATGTGCAGGGATTCAAACGGGCAGGCCCCATCGCGGCCGAAGCCGCTCCTACAAAAACCGATCCTGCGCGGGTACGAGACCTACTGCCTGGCCGGATGCGCCCGCGCATCCCGTTGCCCGGCGTCCAGCGTCCAGCCGACCAGGTCATGCGTGGCTTTCCGCAGAGCCGCTTCGAAGGCCATGGCGACCGCCGCGGTATCCGTCGAGGCCGCCGGTTCGGCCACCAGGAAGGTGCGCGAGGCGGCGATCCGCTGGTCCACGGTGTGCAGCAGCTTGGCGTTGAACTCGATCGTCGCCGAGGGAATGGCCTGGCCGGCGTAGTCGGACTCGAAGCGGCGCAGGTCGACGGCCAGCTTGTAGTCCGAGCGGATGCCGGTGCCCAGCCGCGCCACGCCGGCGATCCTGCCGGAGTCCTCGAAGGCGCGCAGCAGCGTGTCCTCGAACATGTCGGTGGACGGCTGCGCCCAGCTCACGCCGCGATAGACCTCCAGCTCGCCGGGCGTCGGCCGCACGTTGATGCGCGGGCTGTCGACCAGCCGCGCGGCGCTGGGCTTGGCGATCGCCAGCTGCCAGCCCACCTGCGGCCAGGCGGGGTCGGCCGGCACGCGCACGTTGGGCGCATAGATCGTCACCGGATCCTTGCTGCCGCTGGCCAGGACCGAGCAACCGGCCAGCGCGCACAGCGACAGGCCCAGCAACCAGGGGCGGAACGGAGTCATCGGGCTCATTTCGGTTCGAACTCCTTGGGGGCGTCGCGGCCGAGCAGGTAGCGCGCGGGGTTGTTCTCGAGGCGGTCGCTGACCCGGCGCAGGTCGCGGACCAGGCCGCGCAGCTCGGTCAGGGTCGGCCCGAGCTGGGCCAGGCCGTCGTTGGCGAAGCTGTTGATCGCGGCGCGGTTCTCGCCAAGGATGCTGTTGGCGTTGCCGGCGGCGGAATCCAGCTGGGCGAGGGTGGCGTCGAGCTTGTCGAGGATCGGCGGCAGCTGCTGCACCAGGTTCTGGTCCAGGCGCTTGATCGTGCCGTTGGTGGTGTCGAGCGTGGCATCGAGCTTGCGCGCGGCGTCGCGCGCGCTGACCAGCAGCGCCTGCATGCCCTGGTCGCGGTCGGCGACCGAGCCGCTCAACGCCTCCAGGTTCCGCAGCGTGGCCGAGATCGCCGCGACGTTGCGGTCGCTGAGCACCTGGTCGAGCCGTTCGACGATGCGGTTGGCGGTGTCGGTGATGTTCTGCAGCGCCGAGGGCGTGGTGAGGATGATCGGCGCATCGCTCTTGTCGACCGCGGTCAGGGGCGGCGCTTCCGGCGTGCCGCCGCTGAGCTGGATGATCGACGGCCCGGTGATGCTGGTGATCGCGAGCTTGGCGCGGGTGTCGGTCTTGATCGGCGTGGTGGAGTTGATCCGCAGCCGCGCGACCACCTGGCGCGGGTCGTTCGGCGCCAGCGTCAGCTCGGTGATCGAGCCGACCGCGATGCCGTTGTACTGCACCGGGCTGCCCACCGACAGGCCGGTCACCGCCTCGCGGAACACCACCCGGTAGTTCTGCCAGGTGCGGTCGGAGGAGTACTTGGCCGCCCACAGGCCGAACACCAGCAGGGCCAGGCCTGCCAGGATGGTGAAGGCGCCGATCAGGACGTAGTTGGCTTTGGTTTCCATGCTCAGGCGGTCTCGGTGGAGGCGGCCCGCGCATCGCGTGCGGCGCGCGCGCGCGGGCCGTGGAAGTATTCCTGGATCCAGGGATGGTCGATCTTCTCGATCTCCGCGAGCGGTGCGGTGGCGACGACCTTGCGGTCGGCCAGCACCGCGACGCGGTCGCAGATCGTGTACAGCGTGTCCAGGTCGTGGGTGATCAGGAACACGGTCAGGCCCAGGGCCTGCTGCAACGTCAGGATCAACTGGTCGAAGGCGGCCGCGCCGATCGGGTCCAGGCCGGCGGTGGGTTCGTCGAGGAACAGCAGCGGCGGGTCCAGCGCCAGGGCTCGGGCCAGGCCGGCGCGCTTGCGCATGCCGCCCGACAACTGCGAGGGCAGCTTGTTGAGGGCATCGGCCGGCAGCCCGGCCAGCTTCACCTTCAACAGCGCGAGCTCGTAATACCAGCGCTCGGGGAACTCGCGGTGGTGCTCCTTCAGCGGTACCTGCACGTTCTCGCCGACGGTCAGCGAGGAAAACAGCGCGCCGTCCTGGAACAGCACGCCGGTGTTGCGGGTGATGTGGCGGCGATCCTCCGGCGCATCCGAGCGCGCATCGACGCCGAGCACCTCGATGCGCCCGGCATCGGGCGTGCGCAGGCCCAGGATCGAGCGCATCAGCACCGACTTGCCGGTGCCCGACCCGCCGACCACGCCCAGGATCTCGCCGCGGCGCACGTCCAGGTCCAGCCCGTCGTGCACGGTCTGGGCGCCGAAACGGTTGACCAGGCCGTGGACGCGGATGGCGGTTTCGCCGCCATCGGGATTCGCGATTCGCGATTCGCGATCCGTCACGGCGAAAGCCCCCCTGAAGCCGGGGCAGTGCCCGCGCTTTCGCTTCTGGCGGATATCGAATCACGAATCACGGATCATGGCTCCTCTTCACCACCCCATCTTCATGAACCACAGCGCGGCCAGCGCATCGATGATGATCACCAGCGAAATGGTCTGCACCACGCTGGACGTGGTGCGCTCGCCCACCGACTGGGCGGTACCGGCGACCTTGAGGCCTTCCAGGCAGCCGATCAGGCCGATCACGATGGCGAACACCGGCGCCTTGGACATGCCGACCAGGAAGTGCCGGACCTGCATGGTCTCGTGCATGCGCGCCAGGTACATCTGCGGCGGGATGCCGAGGTCGAACGCGCCGACGGTCACGCCGCCGGCGAGCCCCGCCAGCATCGCGATGAAGGTCAGCAGGGGCAGCATCACCAGCAGGGCCACGACGCGGGGCAGCACCAGCAGGTCCACCGGGTCCAGGCCCAGGGTCTGGATCGCATCGATCTCCTCGCGGGCCTTCATCGCGCCGATCTGCGCGGTGAAGGCGCTGGCGGTGCGGCCGGCGACCACGATCGCGGTCATCAGCACGGCCAGTTCGCGCAGCGTGGCGATGGAGACCAGTTCCACCACGTAGATCTCCGCGCCGAAGTCGCGCAGGATCGTCGAGCCGAGGAAGGCGATCACCGCGCCGACCAGGTAGGACAGCAGTACCACCAGCGGCACCGCGTCCAGGCCGACGTGCTCCATGTGGCTGACGGTCGAGGTGAGCCGGAACCGGCGCGGCTGGCGCAGCAGGCGGGCCAGCTTGACCAGGTTCTCCCCGAGGAAGCTGGCCAGCGTGACGATGTCCCGGCCGGTGGTGCTGACCGCGACGCCGAGGCGCTCCAGCGCGGCGGCGAAGCCGTAGTCGCGCTTGGGCTTGGGCCGGTCGTCGGCCAGGTCCTCGATGGTGCAGACGAGCGCGCGGTGCTCCTCGCGGAAATCGATCGCCTCGTCGTTCAGGCCGCGATGGGCGGCAAACCGCAGCAGCTGCAGCACGCCGGCCGAGTCGAGCTGCGCGATCCCGCGCGCGTCGATCCGGCTGACGCCCTGGGGCACGGCGTTGAGCAGTTCCGCCGCGGGCAGGGCCTGCGCGAGCACCCAGCTCCCTGCCAGCCGTATCCGTGCCGGGTCCTGTTCGTCCGTATCGATGTGGGGAGGCTGGGATGTCGTCATGGGCATTTCCGTGGGCGCGAGCATACCCTGCACGGCGTCAGGGCATGTCATCCACCTGCCGGAACGGGCGGTAGGCCGGGGCGGATCGGGCCGGCACGCTGCCCGGGACGGAACGGCCGGCATACACTTGCATGGCCGCCGGCGGTGTCCGCGCGGCTTTCCTTCACGACCGGCTTGCGCATGTCCGACGCTTTCCCCGTCAGTCCGTCCACCAGCGCGACCTACGCGCAGCGCGTGGCCTTCGTGACCGAGATCGCCGGGCGCCTGCACTCCTACGGCACCACCGCCCAGCGCCTGGAGGCGGCGGTGATCGCCTTGTCCCAGCAGCTCGGGCTGGATTGCGAGCCCTGGTCGAACCCGACCGGCATCATCCTCAGTTTCAGCGACCCGACCAAGGCGATCGGCTCTTCGGACATCACCCGCGTGGTGCGGCTGGCCCCCGGCGTGAACGACCTGCACAAGCTGAGCGTGGCCGACTATATCGCCGAGAGCGTCGCCAACGGGCGCATGAGCATCGCCCAGGGCCATACCGCGCTGCGCCGGCTCGACCGCGAGATGAGCCGGCGCGGCAAGGCATTGCAGATCGTCGCCTACGGCCTGGCCGCGGCCGGGGTGGCGGGGCTGTGGAAGCTGCCGTGGCTGGACATCGCCACGGCCTCGGCGATCGGGCTGCTGATCGGCCTGCTCACCCAGTACGCCGATCGCCGGCCGGCCACCAGGGAGGCCAGCGAGGCGCTGGCGGCGCTGCTGGCGGGCTTCGTGGCCACGCTGGTGGCCTCGGTCGCCGGCTCGCTCAACCTCAATACGGTGATCATCGCCTCGCTGGTGGTACTGCTGCCCGGCATGTCGCTGACCAACGCGGTCAACGAACTGGCCAGCCAGCACTGGGTGTCCGGTACCGCGCGGTTGGCGGGTGCGGTCACTACCGTGCTCAAGTTGACGGTGGGCGCGGTGATCGCGGTGACGCTGGCGCAATGGCTCGGACTGGAGCCTCGGATACGCGCCTCGCGGCCGCAGGCGCACTGGATGGAATGGGCCTCGCTGTTGGTGGCGGCCTATGCATTCGCGGTGCTGTTCAAGCCGCATCGCCGCGACTATCCCTGGGTGATGGCGGCGGCGATCGCCAGCTATGCGATCGCGCGCTTCGCCGGGCAGGCCTGGGGCAGCCCGGCCGGGGTATTCCTGTCGGCGATGACGCTGACGGCTGCCGGCAACCTGTTCGGCCGGATCGTCCAGAAGCCGGGCGCACTGATCCGCCTGCCCGGCATCATCATGCTGGTGCCCGGCAGTACCAGCCTGCGCGGGTTCCTCAATCTCGTCCAGCAACAGGACGTGGACGTGGGCCAGGCGGCCTTGCTCGCGGTCACCAATATCGTGATGGCGCTGGTCGCCGGGCTGCTGTTCGGCAATCTCCTGGTGCCCGCCCGCAAGAATCTCTGATGCCCAAGCGCGGCCGCCGGCCACGATGTCGAGAGCAGGGGATTCCGCGCCGGCATGCAATGCTTTTCAGTGCCGCCACCCCGGCATTATCCGGCCGGATCCCCGCAGGCGAATACGCCGGGAGAATCGCCCTGCCGGGCGATGCTTATCGCCGATAAAGACGATCATGTCCCGCCGATCAGCGGGGGCCATCCGGTCTTTTCGAATCGCATGGCCCGCCGATGGCGCCATGCGAAGGAAATGGATACGGATTAAACAAGGACGCCGGCATCGCGGCCGGCGTCCTCGAATATGGGGGCGGGATTACTGCTTGGCCTTCTTGGCCGCGGCCTTCCTCGCGGTCTTCTTGGCGGGTGCCGCCTTGGCGATCAGGAAATCCTCGACCTTCTTGCCCTTGGCGGTCTGTTCGGCGAGCCAGCGCGGCTGCTTGCCACGGCCGGTCCAGGTTTCCTTGGGGTTGGCCGGATTGCGGTACTTCGGCGGGACCTTGCCGAGTTTGCGGCCCGGCTTGGGCCCCGGCTTTCCGGCCTTGCGGCCCGGTGCGGCCCCGAACAGCTCTTCGATGGAATAACCCTGGGACTTGGCCAGCTTGGCCAATTGCGCGCGGACCTTGGTGATCGAGGGACGCTTGGCGACGATCGCCTGCTGCTTTCTGGCGTTCTTGATGAGGGCACCCAACTGCTTGGCCGACAGGCCGCTGAGATCGATGGACATCGCTACTCCGAATTGAATGGGAAGAAATGCCGTCCCATGGCAGTGGTGCCCATCATAATAACGGAATATCGGGGTTACAAATCCACCGTATATTTCCGGTGGATTCGATTCGTTAATATCGGGGGCGGAAAGGCGCCCCGGATCAGCCGGATATACGGGCGAGCAGGGCCGCCTTGTCCAGATTCTCCGATTCGCTGGCGCGGCGCGCGCGATATTCGTAGGTACCGGCGGCCAGGCCGCGTTCGGATACCACGATGCGGTGCGGGATGCCGATCAACTCGATATCCGAGAACATCGCGCCCGGGCGCAGGCCGCGGTCGTCCAGCACCGCCTCGATGCCGGCCGCGGCCAGTTCGGCCAGCAGCGATTGCGCGGCCCCGGCGACGCCGGCGTCGTTCTTCGGGTTGATCACGCACACCGCCACGCGCCACGGCGCCATCGGCTCGGGCCAGACGATGCCGGCCTCGTCGTGGTTCTGTTCGATCGCCGCGGCGACGATGCGCGAGATGCCGATGCCGTAGCAACCCATCGTCATCACCTGCGCCTTGCCGTTCTCGTCGAGCACGGTGGCCTGCAGCGCCTCGGCGTACTTGCGGCCGAGCTGGAACACGTGGCCGACCTCGATGCCGCGCGCGATGCGCAGTTCGCCGCCGTCGGCCGCGCGGTCGCCCTCGCGCACGTTGCGGATGTCGGCCACCTCCGGCTCTGGCAGGTCGCGGCCCCAGTTCACGCCCGCCAGGTGGTAACCCGGCTCGTTGGCGCCGACGACGAAGTCGGCCAGCGCGGCGACCTCGCGGTCGGCGACCACGCGGATCGGCTTGCGCGCGTTGACCGGGCCGAGGAAGCCCGGCTCGCTGCCCAGGTACTCGGCGATCTCGGCCTCGCTGGCGAAGCGATGGCCGGCCAACCCGGCGACCTTGGCCAGCTTGATCTCGTTGACCTCGTGGTCGCCGCGCACCAGCGCCAGCACGAACGTGCCGTCGGCGGCCATCAGGGCGATCGACTTGGCGGTGCGCTCCAGCGCGATGCCGAGCAGCGCGGCGACCGCCTCGCAGGTCTTCTGCGTAGGGGTGTCGACCTTGCGCAGCGCCTCGGCGGGGGCCGGGCGGGGCGCGGGATCGGCCGCGACCGCCGCTTCCATGTTGGCCGCGTAGTCCGAGCCGGTCGAGAACACCAGAGCGTCCTCGCCGGAATCGGCGATCACGTGGAATTCCTGCGAAGCGTCGCCGCCGATCGCGCCGGAATCGGCCTGCACCATGCGGAAGTCCAGGCCCAGCCGGGTGAAGATGCGGGTGTAGGCCGCCTTCATGTTCTCGTACTCGCGCACCAGGTCGGCGTCGGCGAGATGGAAGGAGTAGGCGTCCTTCATCAGGAACTCGCGCGCGCGCATCACGCCGAAGCGGGGGCGGATCTCGTCGCGGAACTTGGTCTGGATCTGGTAGAAGTTGACCGGCAGTTGCTTGTAGCTGCTCAGTTCCTGCCTGGCGAACTCGGTGACCGCCTCCTCGGCGGTGGGGCTGTAGCAGAAGCCCTGGTCCTTGCGGTCCTTGATCTTCAGCAACTGGTCGCCGAACTTCTCCCAGCGGCCGCTGGCCTCCCACAGCTCCTGCGGCTGGATCGTCGGGATCTGCAGTTCCAGCGCGCCGGCGCGGTCCATCTCCTCGCGCACGATCGCTTCCACCTTGCGCAACACGCGCAGCCCCAGCGGCGACCAGGTGTACAGGCCCGAGGCGAGCTTGCGGATCATGCCCGCGCGCAGCATCAACCGGTGGCTGACCAGTTCGGCATCGGCCGGGGTTTCCTTGGTGGTATGCAGGTGGAACTGGGAAAGGCGCATCGGGAAGCTTCGCAGGAGGCGGAAGCGGCTATTTTGCCAGTCCATGCGCGCCGGGGGTATGCGCGCCGGCGGCGCGCGGCCCGGGACGCCGCCCGGAGAACGGCAGGGCGCTACTTGGCGGGGGCGCAATACGCCTTCACGGCGGCGTCGGCCAGGTTCTTCTGGGCGGCGCGCTGGTTCTCGTCCAGGGGGGCGTCGGGCTTGCCGTCGCCGTCGGTGTCCTGCATCACCGGGGCGCTGCCGCCCAGCAGTTCCAGGTTCCGCCGGGCGGTGCTGCATTCGCTGGACTCGGGCCTGGCCGGCCCGGCTTCGGCCGCCGGGGCCACCCCGGCGCGGCTGTCGATCCGGCGGGTGTCGTACTTGCGGTCCTCCGGCGGCCTTTCCGAGTAGTGGGTCGTGCCGTTGGCGTCCTTCCACTTGTACAGGTTGGCGGCGCCGGCTGCAGTGCTGGCCGCCAGCAGCGCGAGGCCGAGCGCGCAGGACAGTTTCATCGCGGTTTTCCCCGGGTCGTTCCCGGGGGATTCCAGCACCCCCCGGCAGGGCTGGCAAGTCGATTAAACTGCGCCGATGGAAGAAATGAGACCCGCTCCGCGTTCGCGCACGATCTACCTGCTGCCGAACCTGTTCACCACCGCCGGCCTGTTCTCGGGCTTCTACGCGATCATCTCGGCGGCCAACGGCGACTTCGTGCAGGCCAGCATCGCCGTGTTCGTGGCGGCGGTGATGGACGGCCTGGACGGGCGCGTGGCGCGCCTGACCGGCACCAGCAGCGAGTTCGGCGTGCAGTACGACTCGCTGGCCGACCTGGTCAGCTTCGGCATGGCGCCGGCGCTGGTGATGTACCACTGGTCGCTGTCGGCGCTGAAGTTCGACGGCAGCGTGATGGGCCGGGTCGGGTGGGCCGCGGCGTTCCTGTACGCGGCCTGCGCGGCGCTGCGCCTGGCGCGTTTCAACACCCAGGTCGGCGTGGTCGACAAGCGTTGGTTCGTCGGCCTGGCCAGCCCGGCCGCGGCGGGGCTGATGATGTCGTTCGTCTGGGCCTTCGCCGACGGCAGCCTGGGCTGGAGCGGCGAGGAACTGCGCTACGTGGCGCTGGGGGTGACGATCGTGGCCGCGCTGCTGATGGTCAGCCGGATCCGCTTCTGGAGCTTCAAGGGCGGCGCGAAGGAGCCGCGCGGCGACCGCATCCCGTTCCTGGCGCTGGCGTTCGTGCCGATCGTGCTGGCGGTCCTGGTGATCGACCTGCCGCGCACGCTGTTCGCGATCGGCATCCTCTACGCGCTGTCCGGGCCGTCGCTGTGGCTGTGGCGGCGCGTGCGCAAGGTGCCGGAAAGCGCATGAGCGGGACCGCGGCCGAGCCGTTGTGGTCCGACCTGCAGCTGTCGTGGCTGCAGGCGATGGGCCATACCGTGTACCTCGACCGGGCCACGGCCGCCGCCGCTCCCGGACCGGCCGCCGAGGTCGCGCCGGTGCGCGAGGCCGGGCCGCCGCGCGCGCGGCCGGAGGCCCGGGTGCCGCCCCAGGCACCGGTCCGGCGCAGCGCACCGGCGGCGCCGCCTG
>NZ_VAHJ01000006.1:0-256718 GCF_006386585.1 Pseudomonas sp. Hp2 | reverse complement strand
ATTGCGCACCCGCGCCCCGGCATGCGATACGCTGTTCCATAGTGATCGGGGGATCGAGTTCATGGCCGGCGATTTCCGGCGCCGGCTGGGCCGGGCGGGGCTGGCGCAGTCGGTCAATCGCACGCGACGCATGAACGACAACGCGCACATGGAGTCATGGAACAAGTCGATGAAGTCGGACCTGTACCACCGTCGCCGCTTTGACAGCGATCGGACGCTACGCCTGGCGATCGGTGACTACGTTCACTTCTACAACCACCAGCGGCTGCATTCGGCGCTGGGTTACCGTTCACCCGTCGAGTTCGAACAATGCGACTAGCAAACGAGTGTCCACTTTTCCGTAGGAACTCCCAGCCGCTTCGCGGCCCGGCTTAATTCAGACGTTAGGTGCTTGTGGATACATCCTCGTTAGCCAGTGCAACGATAGAAGCAATTCATACCTTCGCTTGCGAGCCAGTTCACCCTGCATGGGTTGACGCCAATACGACGCCAATTGCCACGTCCATGGCTGTACTGGAGCTTTCCACCGGGCGTCTGCTGCGGGTCGCGCCGTATGAGGTTGAGCTAGAGCCAGGGCAGTACCCATCGCTTGGCCTTGAGATCACAGAGTGCGATGCCACTGCCCTCCAATGGCAGGCACCTAGCGGCAAGAGTTACACCATGCAGCCCCTCGCTGCGGCGATGGCGTTACTTCCTTTTACCGTGCAGTCCGTGGTGGAGTCGGACCCGCTCGGCGAGGGGCCCATAAGTGAGATCTCGCTCAGTGGCGCTGGGGGTTCGCGCATATTGTTCCGTCACATCATGCCGCCAATGACACTTGGCATAGCAGTTGCGCTCCCCGGCCAAGCACCTAACAATTCATTCAAGCCGAAGCCGCTTCGCGGTGCGGCTTAATTCAGGCATTAGGGGGCACATGGAGACTTCCGAGAACCACGACGACCATCAGTACAACTGGGTCATGTTTGAACGCGAGACAGTTGAGTTCGTCGTTCGTGCAATTGACTTCTACCTCTCACTCTTGGGAGAGGTAGAAGCTGAACTATCCTCGGACCCCGATCTAGCGGCCCTTATCACGGATGACAAACGTCGCGAACTAGGACTTAAGCGCGATAAGGAGCGGACGCTACGGATCAAGAGGTGGCTCGAAGAGAAGCTTTCTGATAGAGAGAACTCATGGGATGTGAGTTTTTCGCCAAGCCATTGGCTCGTAAGGTTCATGAAATCAGTCGGCCTTCTGTATCTAGCCAAGTTAAAGAAAAGCCGAAACTCCTTAGCAAGTCGACCCAATGTGACATCTTCCACTCTTTCTGCCGTTGATCGTGAGATCAGCGCTAAAGAGGAGACGTTTCTCACAGCTGGCGTGTTCAAGAACGCGTCGCCCTTAGAGCTTCTTGCCAGCTATGGCGATGTCACTCCAGCTCCAGGAGCCAAAACATCGTCTCAGGAAACACCACTCCTATCCGAAAACCGCCCCAGACCTGTTCTGATGGGCTCAATTGAGATCCTGGATCATGAGTTGCGTACTCGATGCCTCGATCTATTCAACCAATTCCAAGAGACGGGACAGAGCGAAAGAAATGACACGGTTGTGTCAGAGGCTGCTCGAATACTTGAGAATCGCCTTCGAACGGTGACTTCCTGCGAGGATGGAAAGAACGCAAAGCAACTCGTGACTCTTGCGTTCAATGTTGACAAGCCAATCCTCGTCGTGAGCAATGTTCGTGCGGAGCAGGAAGCGGCTCAACTTTTGTTTCTTGGCACGTTCGGATTCATCCGGAATCAGGTTCAACACAAACTTTTGGGAGATATGCCCGCCGATAGGGTGTTGCAGATACTCGGCTGGATTGATTATCTCTTGGCCGTAATATCTCAATCAAAGGTTCCGGGCCGTGCCCCCTAACAATTCATTCAAGCCGAAGCCGCTTCGCGGCTCGGCTTAATTCAGGCGTTAGACCGCAAAGAAAGTCTTCCACACTTTGGAGAAGAGCATGAGACGTGTCACTGGGATTGGCTGCATTTTCTTCAAATCCAAAGACCCAAAAACACTCGGTGCTTGGTACCGCGACCACCTCGACCTGGACGTGACAGATTGGGGCGGTGCAATCTTCCAATGAGGCGGTCCCGAGAGGCAGCCGGGCATGACCATCTGGAGCCCATTTGCGCTGGACACAGACAAGATGGAGCCGAGCGCCGCCGCCTTCATGCTCAATTTCCGAGTAGCTGATCTCGACACACTTCTTGCAGCGTTGCGCGCTGAGGGCTGCAACGTGCTGGACAGCACAGAGTCATCGGACTTCGGCAAGTTCGGATGGGTGATCGACCCGGACGGCAACAAAGTAGAGCTATGGAGCCACCGGGTGGGCAATAGCTGGCTGCGGCCTAACAATTCATTCAAGCCGAACCCGCTTCGCGGGTCAGTTCAATTCAGGCGTTAGCCATCGTGCCACCGAGGCCTGTGCAGCGTGTCGATGCAAGGCGACGCGTAGCAAGTAGCGACGGGGACAGGTTCGCCTCACCAGGCGGACCTGCCCCTATCCGGCGCCGCATCTCCAACTCAACGCACCGCGCCCTTCCCCGTATCGAACAGCTGGAACTCGCGGATATGCACCGCGTCCGCGCTGGACAGGATGTTCAGGCGCACCTTGCTGGTGGTCACCGGGGCGAAGTGGTCGATCTTCATGCGGCCGATGGCCTGCGCCTGCGCGAGGCGCACCCACTTGCCGTCCTGCCAGGCCTCGACCGCGTACTTCTGCACGAGCTGGCCGTCGTTGATCCACTCCATGCTCAGCGCCGCGTCGAAGGTGACCGGCTGCTTGAACTGCAGTTCCAGCACCGCGCTGTGCGAGCCTTCCGGCGCGCTCCAGAAGGTGTCGCGGTCGCCGTCCACCGCCGCGGCGATCGCGCCGGGATTCTTCAGGTTGCGCGGCACCAGGTTCCTGTCCGCGCCGTAGCGGGCCTGGATCGCTTCGCCCATCTCCTTCAGGCGCTGCACGTCGGCCTCCGGCAGCAACCCGCGCTTGTCCGGGGCGACGCCGAGCACCAGCTGGCCGCCCAGGCCCACGCTCTTCTCCCAGATCTCGACCAGTTCGTCCACGCTCTTGAGCGTCTCGTCGCTGTTCGGATGCCAGAACCACTGCAGCTTGTGCAGTGGCGTATCGACCTCGACCGGGCGCCAGCGCAGGTAACCGTGGCGATCGATCACGTTCCAGTTCTCGCCCTCGATGAAGCCGGCCTCGTTGCCGACCCAGCGGATGTCGCCGTACTCGAACAGCGCGGTGTCGGCGAACACCATCGCGTTCGGCTGGTAAGTGCGCAGTTCTTCCATGTATTTGTCGAAGTCGTAGACATGGCCGGCGCTGCCGGCGCCGTCCAGCCACCACTCGGTGATCGGGCCGTAGTGCGAGGCCAGTTCCACCAGCTGCGCGGCGTAGAACTTGTCGTAGGCCTTGGAATCGGCGTACTTGGGCTCGTGGCGGTCCCACGGCGAGAGATAGATGCCGAAGCCGAGGCCTTCCTTGCGCACCGCCTCGCCGGTCATCTTCACCAGGTCGCCCTTGCCGCCCAGCCACGGGCTGTTCTTGACCGAATATTCGCTCTGCGCGGTCGGCCACAGCGCGAAGCCGTCGTGGTGCTTGGCGACCAGGATCAGGTACTTCGCGCCGGCGGCCTTGACCGCGCGCGCCCACTGGCCGGGATCGACCTGGGTCGGGTTGAAGACCTTCGGGCTGGCGGTGCCGTCGCCCCATTCCTGGTCGAGCCAGGTGTTGGGATTGAAGTGCACGATCACGCCGAACTCCAGGTCCTGCCATGCCACCTGCTGCGGCGAGGGCTTCACCTCGGCGAAGTTCTGGGCGATCGCGGCCGGCAGGGCCAAGGCCAGGCCGAATCCGGCCAACCAGCGCAACGGGGAAAGCGGGCGTCGTTTCATCGCGGATCCTCGAAGGGGGTCGGCGGCCGGCGGGCCGCCTGAACCGCGAGCATATGGTATTTAATAGATCATATACAGGTATATCACCAATCTCACGGACCCATTCCATGCCGCGCTTGTTCGCCCTCGCCGTCCTGGCCTTGCTGTCGTCCACGGGCGCTGCGGCCGCGTCGTCGCCGATCGTGCTCGGCGAATTCGTCGCCGCGGCACCGCCCACGCCGCAGAGCCACGCCTCGACCATCGTCGAGACCCGCGATGGCCGGTTGCTGGCCGCCTGGTTCGGCGGCGAGCACGAGGGCGCGCCCGACGTGGCGATCTGGCTGAGCGAGCGCGATGCGAACGGCTGGTCCGCGCCGCGCAAGGTCGCCGACGGCGGCACCCAGCCGGCCTGGAACCCGGTGCTGTTCCAGCCCGCGCACGGCCCGCTGCAGCTCTACTACAAGGCCGGCCCGAACCCGCGCCAGTGGTGGGGACTGCTCGCCACGTCGGACGACGACGGGCGGCACTGGTCGACGGCGCGGCGCCTGCCTGGCGGCATCCTCGGGCCGATCAAGAACAAGCCGCTGCAGTTGCCCGATGGACGCATCCTCGCCCCGAGCAGCACCGAGGCCGATGGCGAGCGGTGGCGTGCCCATATCGAATGGAGCGACGACGGCGGCACGCACTGGCAGCGCGGCGGCGACCTCAACGATCCGGCCCAGATCGGCGCGATCCAGCCCAGCCTGCTGCTGCACCCGGACGGTCGCCTGCAGGCGCTCGGGCGCACGCGGCAGGACCGCGTCTTCAGCACCTTTTCCGAGGACGGCGGCGAGACCTGGTCGCCGATGACCCTGCTCGACCTGCAAAACCCCAACGCGGGCACCGACGCGACGATGCTGCGCGATGGCCGCGCCCTGTTGGTCTACAACCCGGCGGTGGCCGGCAAGGACTGGTGGGACGGCCGCGGCACGCTGGCGGTGGCGCTGTCCCGCGACGGCGTGCACTGGCGCCGCGTGCTGACGCTGGAACACAGCCCGAAGGACGAGTTCTCCTATCCGGCGGTGATCCAGGCCCGCGATGGCCTGGTGCATGTCACCTACACGTGGAAGCGCCGGCGCATCAAGCACGTGGTGATCGATCCGGCGCGGCTGTAGCTTCTCTGTGGGAGCAGCATTACCGGAACAACTTCCGATCCAACGCCTGCAACCAGCCACGCGCCGGCGTCCACGCCAGCGCCAGCCCCGCGACCACGCCGACCGCGTCGGCCAGCGCATCGGCCGGATCGGCGCTGCGCGTGGCGGTCAGCGCGCCCTGCAACACCTCGATCAGCACGCCCATCAGCAGCAGGCCCAGCGCCGGCCGCCACAGCGTCGCGCGCCGCGCATGCAGTTGCGCCGAAGCCGCGGCGAGAAGGAAATAGGCCAGGAAATGCTCGACCTTGTCGCCGCCTTCCGGCACCTGCGGCAGGTCCGGCGCCGGCAGCAGGCAGACCGCGAACACCACGGCGACGCCGATCCACCAAAGCCCCTGCCACAGGCGGGGCCGCGCGAACGGACGCAAGACCGGCACGACCTACAACCGCCAGGTCAGGTCGCCCATCAGGAACGCGGCGTTGAGATCGACGTCGCGCGAGAACCCCATCACCTGGAAGCGCTCACCCATCTCGCTGGGCAGGGTCAGCCGCTTCACCTGCTCGCGCAGGCGCACGCGCCCGACCTCGTCGGTGCGGGTATCGGCGACTTCCAGCAGCTTGTGCAGGCCATTGCCGAGCAGGAAGCTGGCCTGCGTGCAATAGCCGGCCAGGCCGAAGCCGGCGCCGGTGCCGGCTTCGGCCAGCGCGGTGAAGTCCACCGAGGCGGTGAGGTCCTGCAGTCCCGGCCAGCGGTACAGGTCGTCGTGCACCCGGTGGCGATAGAACGCGCGCAAGGTGCCGTCGGTGCGCTGCGGCTGGTAGTACTCCGAACGCGGATAGCCGTAGTCGACGAACAGCATCGCGCCGCTCTTCAGCCCGCCCGCGACCGCCTGGATCCAGTACGGCAGCTGCGGCAGCAGTTCGGAACGGTAGCCGTTCTCGAACGGCCGCTCCAGGTACGCCTCGATGTGCCGGACCGCGGCGACCATCAGCGGATCGGCCGGCTGCATGCCGCGCACGAAGCGCCCTTCGCCGTCGAGCGCGACGGTCTCCTCGTGGATCTCGCCCTCGTGGATCAGGAAGCGCGGGGTCGGCAGCGCGTCGATCACCTCGTTGGCGAACAGCACGCCGTTCCAGTCGTCGGCGAACGGGCCGTCCACCCATTCGACCAGGTCGAACACCGGCGGGATCAGCGACTTGCCGAGCCGCTCGCGCTGGCGCTCGCGCAGGTCGGCGCTCGGCTCCAGGATCGCATAGCGTTCCGGCAGCGCGTCCAGTTCCAGCAGGCGCTTGAGCGTGACCTCGGCGAACGCGCCGCTGCCGCCGCCCAGTTCGAGCATGCGCGACTGCGGGCCGAGCTGCTGCAGCACCGGCGCCAGCGCACCGGAGACGGTGGCGGCGAACAGCGGCCCCAGCTCCGGCGCGGTGACGAAATCGCCGGCCTCGCCGAACTTGTGCGCGCCGGCGCTGTAGTAGCCCAGGCCCGGCGCATACAGCGCCACTTCCATGAAGCGCGAGAACGGGATCGCCCCGCCCGCGGCCATGATCTCCGCCCGCAGGTGGGCCGCGAGCCGCTCGCTGTGCTCGAGCGCGTCGGTACCGGGAGGGGGAAGGTCGGCGTGCATGGCGGGATCGATTGCGTGGACAATGCACAGGATAGCCGAGCGGGAACCACGCGATGTCTTCAACTGCCAAGGTCGTCCTGATCACCGGCGGCGCGCGCCGCATCGGCGCGGCGATCGCCCGCCGCCTGCACGCGCGCGGCTGGGACCTCGCCGTGCACGCCCATCGTTCCGGCGACGCGCTGCAGGCGCTGGCGGACGAACTGCTGGCCCTGCGCCCGGGGAGCGTGGCGACGCTGCATGCGGACCTGCGCGACCCGCAGGCCCCGGGCGGGCTGGTGGCGCAGTGCCTGGCGCGGTTCGGCGGGCTGGACGCGCTGGTCAACAACGCCTCGAACTTCTATCCGACCCCGCTCGGCGGCGCGACGCCGGCGCAGTGGGACGACCTGTTCGCGGTCAACGCGCGCGCGCCGTTCTTCCTCGCCCAGGCCGCCGCCCCGCACCTGCAGGCCCGCAGCGGGGCGATCGTCAACATCACCGATCTGCACGCCCGCCAGCCGCTGCGCGACCACGCCGTCTACACCGCGGCCAAGGCGGCGCTGGCGATGCTGACGCGCTCGCTGGCGCTGGAACTGGCGCCGCGCGTGCGCGTCAACGCGATCGCGCCCGGTGCCATCCTGTGGCCCGAACAGGGCAAGAGCGAGGCCGCGCAACAGGCGCTGCTGGCGCGTACGCCGCTCGCGCGCACCGGCACCCCGGAAGAAGTGGCCGAGGCGGTGCGCTGGCTGCTGGAAGACGCCGGCTACGTCACCGGCCACACCTTGCCGCTGGACGGCGGCCGCACGCTGTCCTGACAACGCGCGCCGCCGCCGCGGGAGCCAGCTTCCATTGGCTCTTGTGGGAGCGGCTTCAGCCGCGATGGGTTTTTCCCATTGAACCCCTGCACAGGGATGTGCAGGCTGTTGCAGAGGGATCTGCACGAAAGCCCCATCGCGGCTGAAGCCGCTCCCACAGAAGCCGCTCCCACAAAAGCCGTTCCCGCAGAAGCCGCCCGCGCCCACAAGCGCCGATGCGCCCAGCCAGACCCATCCGGCGCTACAGCGCCACCACCTCGAACGCCCGGTCGTGGTCCGGATGCGCCCGCCACAGCTCGGCCAGCGTGCGTCCGGTCACCGGGTCGACGAAATCCGGCGCGATGTCGGCCATCGGCCGGAGCACGAAGGCATGCTTCAGCTCCGGCCGCGGAATGCGCAGGTGGCCCGGCCCTTCGACGATCGCATCGCCATAGAAGACGATGTCCACGTCCAGGGTCCGGTTGCCGAAGCGCGGACCGCTGCGGTCGCGGCCGTGGCGGTCCTCCAGCGCATGCAGCCAGGCATCCAGCGCCGGCAGTGCCATGTCGGTCTCCAGCGACACTGCATTGTTGAGGAAATCCGGCCCGTCGAAGCCGACGGCCGGGGTCAGGTACGCGGGCGAAACGGCCAGCTCGCCGAACGCCGCGCGCAGCTCGCGCAGCGCCGCGCCCAGATGGCGCGCCGGTTCGAGGTTGCTGCCGAGGCTGAGAAGCACCGTGGTCATGCGATATTCGCGCATGCGCGGCGGGGCAGCGTCAACCGCGGCGTGCGGCCCGGCGGCGCGGTCCCGCACTAGTCACCGCCCCGCCGCGGTGCATAGAATCGGCCTGCACAGCCACGGGCAGCACCATGACCTATTGCGTCGGCATCGAAACAGACGAAGGCCTGGTCTTCGCCGCGGACACCCGCACCAATGCCTCGCTGGACGACGTGCGCGTCCATCGCAAGCTGCATGTGTTCGAATACCCGGGGCAGGCGGTGTTCGCGATCATGTCCGCCGGCAATCTCGCCACGACCCAGCTCGCCCTCGCCAAGCTGCAGCGGGACGCGGACGACGGCGCGCCGCGCAGCCTGCGCGCGTTCCGCCACCTGTTCGAGGCCGCCGAGTACGTGGGCGAGGTGCTGGTATCCAGCCAGGCCAAGCTCAGCGAACAGGCCCAGCAGAGCGGCGTAAGCACCTCGGCCACGCTGATCCTGGGGGGCCAGATCGCCGGCGAGCGGCCGGGTCTGTACATGATCTACCCGCTCGGCAACGCGATCGCCTCCTCGCCGGAGACGCCCTACATGCAGATCGGCGAGTCCAAGTACGGCAAGCCGATCCTGGACCGCATCATCCGCCCGGAGATGAAGCTGGAGGACGCCGCCCGCACCGCGCTGGTGTCGCTGGACTCGACGATCCGCTCCAACCTGTCGGTCGGCATGCCGATCGACCTGGCGCTGATCCGCACCAACGACCTGCGCGTCACCGAGCGCATGCGCCTGGAGGCGGATACGCCGCTGTACGCCGACATCCACGAGAACTGGTCGCGCAAGCTGGAGAATGCGGTGCGCACCTTGCCGCGCTTCCCCTGGGAGCCGGCGCTCCCCGAAGCCGACACCTCCGCGGCGCCCGGCGCCCTGCCGCCGCTGCCGCCCCGGCGCTCGGCGATCCGCCGCGATCCGGAGGACCAAGCGGCGCAGCAGTGAAGGGGTGGGATTCGGGATTCGGGATTCGGGATTCGGGATTCGGGATTCGGGATTCGGGATTCGGGATTCGGGATTCGGGCAAGGGTCCTTGCCAAGACCTGGCTGTCAAGCGATCCGATGTTTCTCCTGGGGGTTTCAGGCCACGGTAGGCCGGCAAAGCCCGTCGAGGCCGATCCCCCTGCCGTAGCCGGCGTCTCTCCGAAGCCGGCTTCTACGAATCCCGAATCACGGCTCTTCCAACGCCATCGCCACGGCACGGAACACCCGGCGCATCTCCAGCGGCTTGTGCAGCACATGCACCGGGATCTCGGCCGGATAGTGCTCGTGCTGCAAGGGCGAACCGATGTCCTCCAGCACGATCGCCGGGCCCTGGTAGCCGAGTTCCTGCATCGTCAGCAGCAGGCTCACCGCGGACAGCAGGATGATGTCGCTGTCCACGATCACCAGGTCCGGCAGCACGTTCTGCTGGGCGTACTGCAACGCCGCGGCGCCATCGATCGCCAGGTGCGGCCGGTATCCCTGGCTGGACAACGCGTTGCCCAGCAGCGACAGCCGCGTGGCCTCGCCGTCCACCAGCAGGATGCGCTGGCCCCTGCCCGGCACCAGCGGCGCGTCGGACTCGACCTCCGGCACCACGCCGGCGCGCACCGGCAACACCATGTCGAAGCTCGTGCCCTTGCCCGGCGCGCTCTCCACGCTGATGCTGCCGCCGTAGGACTCGACGATGCGCTTGCACGAGACCAGGCCCAGGCCGGTGCCGTCGGCCTTGGTGGTGAAGAACGGGCTGAACAGCCGGGCGCGGGTGTCCTCGCTCATGCCCACGCCGGTGTCGGCCACGCTCAGGCGGACATGCTCGGCATCGGTGGCGGCGGCGGAAAGGGTCAGCGTGCCGCCGTGCGGCATCGCCTGCAGCGCGTTCAGCCCGAGATTGAGCAGGCATTGCTGCAGCTCGGTGTAGTTGGCCTCCACGCTCAGCGCGTCGTCGGCCACGTCCAGCCGCAGGTGCACGCCCTCGGGCAGGCTGCTCTTGAGCAGCAACTGCACGGCCTGGAACAACTGCGGGATCGCCACCTGCTCGCGCGCCTTGCTCGAGCCGCGCACGAACGAGAGCATCGATTCGGCCATTTCGTGCCCGCGCCGCCCGCATTCGGCGATGACGTTGGCGAGCTGGCGCAGCTGCGGATCGTCGGTACGCCCGGCCAGCAGGTCGGGCACGATCAGCAGCGGCTGCAGGATGTTGCGCAGGTCGTGGCTGAAGCCCGCCGCGAGCAGCGCCAGGCTCTCCAGGCGCTGCGCGCGCATCAGTTCGGCTTCCACGCGCCGGCGGTCCATGTCCGCGCGCGCCTCGCGCACCGCGCGCGCCACCGCGGCCGGCAGGCGCGTGGGATTGTGCTTGATGATGTAGTCGTTGGCGCCGTCCTGCAGCGCCTTGACCGCGGTCTCCTCGCCCATCGTGCCGGAAACGAACACGAACGGCATCGCGGCGTTGTTCTCGCGCACAACGCGCAGCGCCTGGTAGCCGGAGAAGCCGGGCATGCTCAGGTCCGACAGCACGATGTCCGGCTGGAACGACTCCAGCGCCAGGCGCAGCGACGACTCGCTGTCCACCCGCTCGAAGACGGCGTCCAGGCCGGCTTCGAGCAGTTGGTCGGACAACAGTTCGGCGTCCTCCGGCGAATCCTCGATCAGCAGGATCCGCAGCGTGCCGAGCTTTGCGGCTTCGTTCGACATCGCGCTCAACCCAGCTCCGGTGCCTGGTTGATGACCGCCCAGAACGTGCCCAGGGTCTTGACCGCGTTGAAGAACTGGTCGACGTCCACCGGCTTGACCACGTAGGCGTTGACGCCCAGGTCCCAGCTGAGCGCCAGGTCGCGCTCCTCGCGCGAGGACGAGAGGATCACCACCGGCAGGCGCTTGAGCTGCTCGTCGGCGCGGATCTGCTTGAGCACTTCCAGCCCGTCCATGCGCGGCATCTTGATGTCCAGCAGCAATACCGCCGGCAGGCCTTCCTCGCGGCCGGCGAACGCGCCCCGGCGCAGCAGGTAGTCCATCGCCTCCACGCCGTCCTCCACGTGCACGATCGGGTTGGCCAGCCGGGCCTCGCGCAGCGCGTCGACGGCCATTTCCGCGTCGGCGGCGCTGTCTTCGGCGAGCAGGATGGTGCGAATGGAGGTCATGCGTTGGACTCCGTGTTGGCCGCTTCAAGCGCGGGAGGCAGGATGAAATGGAAGGTGGCGCCCTGGTCGACAGCGCTCTCGGCCCAGATGCGCCCGCCATGGCGCGAAAGCACGCGGCGCACGCTGGCCAGGCCGATGCCCGTGCCGGGATATTCGCTGGCCTTGTGCAGGCGCTGGAACACGCCGAACAGCTTGCTGGCGTAATCCATGTCGAAGCCGGCGCCGTTGTCGCGGACGGCGAAATGGTGGCTGCCGTCGGGCAGCGCCTCGTAGTCGATCTCGATGCGCGCCACTTCGCGCTTGGCGCTGTACTTGACGGCGTTGCTCATCAGGTTCATCCACAACTGCCGCATCATGTTCTCGTCCGCCACCAGGATCGGCAACGGGGCGATCCGCCATTCCACCCGGCGCGCGGAATTCTCCGCCTGCAGGTTGGCGTCCAGGATCGAGCGCGTCTCGGCCACCAGCGACTGCATGTCCACCGCCTGCATGCGCATCGCGCTGCGGCCCAGGCGCGAGTACACCAGCAGGTCGTCGATCAGTGCCGCCATCCGCTGCGCGGAGCTGCTGATGACGTCCATGTAGTGGCGCGACTTCTCGTCCGCCTGCTCGCCGAGGTGGCGCGACAGCTTGTCGGCGAAGCCGGCGACGTGGCGCAGCGGCGCGCGCAGGTCGTGCGAGACCGAGTAGCTGAAGGCCTCCAGTTCGCGGTTGACCTCCGACACCTGCTCGATCTTGCCCTCCAGCTGCCGGTTGAGCTCCTGGATGCGCCGCTGCGCAGCCTTCTGCAGGCTGATGTCGCTGACCGTCATCAGCACCACTTCGTCCTCGGAGCCCGGCAGCAGCATGCGCCGCGCGTTGAGCAGCATGGTCCGCACCACGCCGTCGGCGGCGCGCTGCTCGTGCTCGAAGTCCCACAGCTCGCGCCCACGCAGCAGGATGTCCGACAGGCGCTGCTGGATCAGCACGTCGTTCCAGGCGCCGCCGCCCACGTCCTTCAGCAGCAGCTGCTCGGGGGCCTTGGCGCCTTCCTCCAATCCGTACAGCTCGGCGAAGGCGGGGTTGTGCAGGATCACCCGTTGCTGGCCATCCAGCAGCACGATCGGCTCGCGCACGGTCTGCAGCACCGCGGAGGCGCGGCCGCTGGCATGCAGCAACCCGCGTTCGGCCACCAGGCGCCGGCGGATCTGGCGCTGGAGCAGCCACACCACGGTGCCCAGCAGCAGCAACTGCACCACCAGCGCGGTCCAGCTCAATACGTTGTAGAGCGTGCGCTGGCGCTGCATCTCGCCCTGGCGCAGCGCCAGCAGGCGCGCTTCCTCGTCCTGCACGCCGTCGATCAGGGCGCGCACCGGGCTGCGCGTGGTCATGTCCTCGATCAGGACGCGGATCTGCGCGGGATCGCGCGTGGTGGCGATTTCCTCCGCGGTCGCCATCCGGCGTTCGACGGTGGCCTCCGTGCGTCCGAGCCGCAACTGCTGGCTGGGGTTGTCGCGGGTCAGCACGGCTAGGCGCGCCAGTGCCGCTTCGGCTTCCTGGCGGCCTTCGGCCATGCGCTCGCGCAGGATCGGCTTGTCCACGTCGTGCGAACGCGCCAGTGCGGCCGATTCCAGGTCGCGCAGCGACGCTTCCAGGCGTTGCGCCTGCTCGCGCACTTCCTGGCTGTGCGATGCGCGGTTGGCAGCGCTGTCGGCATTGCGCGCCATCTGCTGCAGCAGCAACGAGGGAACGACGACGATCAGGAACACCGCCAATGCCAGCAATGGCAGGCGCCAGCGGTCCCATACGTCTGCACTGCTCGTTGCCTGCATCGATCCCTTTCCCGTCGTTCGCCGTGGCGATAGCGCGACATTGTCCGCCATCACGTTCCTGTCGTGATTAACCGTTAAGATTTCCCGTCCCGTCACTTTACTGAACGTCGCCGAAAACCGGCAATCGTAAGTGCACTCCGCGTGAAGAACGCGCGGACGTTCCGGTTTCCGCTTTCCCCTCCCCATGAAGAAGGGCGCGTCGTCGACGCGCCCTGCATCCCCGCCGATGGCTCGCCATCGGCGAACTGCCCTGCCCTTTTACCTGCCGCCCACCTCGAGCCCGCTGGCATCGACGCTCTTGACGCCCTTGATCGCCCTGGCGGTGGCCACGGCCTTGTCGCGCTCGGCCTGGCTCTTCACGGTGCCGGACAGGCTCACGACGCCATTGCGCGTCTCCACCTTGATGTCGGTACCGGACACGTTGCGGGTCGCCAGCAGGTCGCTCTTCACCTTGGTGGTGATCCAGGTATCGGTCACCGGCTCGTCGGATTCCATCTTCGAACCTTGCGGCGGCGGATCGACGGCCCACGCCTGGCCCGCGACGGCCAGCAGGCCCAGCGACAGCGATGCAGCCAGCACAGGGGAAATCATCGGGTTGCGCTTGCTCATCTCGGCTCCTCCTGGGATAGGTACGATCCATGTTCCGCGCAGGGCGTACAGCGCGCGTGACCGCCGCGGGCGTCCCGCCGCGTTCCCTTCATCCGGCCTTGACTGGCTATCATCCGGGCACCCACCCATTCAGGCATGCATCGCCATGGCCGGATCCTTCAATGTCGCGCTGCTCGGCTACGGCTACGCCGGACGCGTCTTCCACGCGCCCCTGGTCGCCGCCACCGACGGCCTGCGCCTGCATACCATCGTCTCCAGCCAGGCTGCGGCCGGCCGGGATTTCCCGGGCGCGCGCTGCCTGGCCGAGCGCGGACAGGCGCTGGCCGACCCGGACATCGATGCCGTCGTCATCGCCACGCCCAACGATACCCATGCCGCCCTCGCCTGCGAGGCGCTCGCCGCCGGCAAGCACGTGCTGGTCGACAAGCCGTTCGCGGTCACCGCCGAGGAAGCCCGGCGCGTGCTGGCGGCGGCCGAGCGCGCGGGCCGCGTCGCCAGCGTGTTCCAGAACCGGCGCTGGGATGCCGACTTCCTGACCGTGCAGCGCCTGCTCGATGCCGGGGAGCTCGGCCGTGTCGCCGAGTTCCATTCCCACTTCGACCGGTTCCGGCCGCAGGTGCGCGACCGCTGGCGCGAGAGCGATGCGCCCGGCGCGGGGCTGTGGTTCGACCTCGGCCCGCACCTGCTCGACCAGGCCCTGCAGCTGTTCGGTACGCCGCAGGCCATCCAGGCCGACATCGACGCGCAGCGCGAACGCGCGCGCAGCGACGACTGGTTCGACATCGTGCTGCACTACCCGCGCATGCGGGCCGTGCTGCACGCCGGCTCGCTGGTTCCCGATGCGCGGCTGCGCTTCGCCGTGCACGGCACCGGCGGCAGTTTCGTCAAGCACGGCCTGGACACGCAGGAGGACGCCTTGCGCGCGGGCCGGCGCCCGGGCGGCCCCGAGTGGGGACTGGACCCGAGCGATGGCGTGCTGACCCGCGTGGACGAAGAAGGCCGCTCCCATGCGACCGCCGTGACCAGCGAGCGCGGCGACTACCGCCGCTGCTACGCGCAGTGGCGCGACGCGATGGCCGGCACGGCGCCTGCGCCGGTCACGCCGGCGCAGGCGCTGCGGTTGATGGAACTGCTGGAACTGGCCGTGCGCAGCGCCCGGCTCGGGCAGCGGCTTGAGGTTCCCTCCGCCGGCTGACGTTGCGGGCGCCATGGAAGCGGCGCGAGCTGCGGAGGCTCGTCGCGGCCCGTGCCGCCTCCGGCGTCATCCGCCCTCGGCCTCGGTCTTCACCGCGTGGCCGCCGAACTGGTTGCGCATCGCGGCCAGCAGCTTGTCGGTCAGCGAATCCTTGTCGCGCGAGCGCAGCCGCTCCAGCAGCGACAGCGTGATCACCGGCGCCGGCACGTCGAGGTCGATCGCCTCGGCCACGGTCCAGCGGCCTTCGCCGGAATCGGCCACGTACGGGGCGATCCCGTGCATGTCCGGGTTCTGCTTGAGCGCCTCGGAGGTGAGATCGAGCAACCACGAGCGGACCACGCTGCCGTCGCGCCAGATCTCGGCGACCTGGTGCAGGTCCAGGTCGAATTCCTGCTTGCGCTGCATCAGCGCGAACCCTTCGGCGTAGGCCTGCATCAGGCCGTACTCGATGCCGTTGTGGACCATCTTGGTGAAGTGCCCCGCTCCGCTCGGGCCTACCCGGCC
The DNA here is from genome assembly GCF_006386585.1 of Pseudomonas sp. Hp2. NCBI lineage: Bacteria > Pseudomonadati > Pseudomonadota > Gammaproteobacteria > Pseudomonadales > Pseudomonadaceae > Pseudomonas > Pseudomonas sp. Hp2. Next base: position 241,281 of record NZ_VAHJ01000006.1, on the reverse strand, counting down.
CCAACCCGCGTCCGGCCGCGGCGCCAGCGTCGACAGGATCGGCGCCAGCCGCGCCACCACCGCCTCGTCGCCGCCGACCATCAGGCTGTAGCCTTCCTTCAGGCCCCAGATGCCGCCGCTGGTACCGCAGTCCACGTAGCCGATGCCGTGCGCGCGCAGCGCCTCGGCGCGCCGCTGCGAATCCCGGTAGTAGGAGTTGCCTCCGTCGACGACGACGTCGCCCGCCGCCAGCAGCGGCTGCAACTGCGCCAGGGTGTCGTCGACGATCTGCCCGGCCGGCACCATCAGCCAGACCACGCGCGGGCTGGGCAACGCGGCCACCAGCTCGGCCAGCGATGCGTACGGCGCGATGCCCTTGGCCCGGGCGGCGTCGCGGGCGGCCTGGCCCGGATCGAATCCGCCGACGCGATGGCCGCCCCGCACCAGGCGCTCGGCCATGTTCGCGCCCATCCGCCCCAGCCCCACCATTCCCAGTTCCATGCTTCACCTCGATCAGGTTGTTGTCGTCAGAGTGGCACGAATGCATGGCATCGGCGCCACTGCGGTTTCAATGATCCGTTCCAGCGATGCTCGCGGCGCACGCCTCCAGGCGGCTGTCGATCCAGCGCCGGTACAGGGTCGTGTGCAGGTTGTGCAGGGCCAGGTCGATCGAGTACGGCGTTCGCGGGTTCCGGTCCAGCAACCGTGCGACGTGGTAGCCGATCGGCCGCACGCCCTGCGGGTGCACGTAGATCATGAAACCGCGATAGAACGGATCGTCGAGCAACGCCTGCATCGAGGCGACGAGAGCCTGGTGTTCCGGCGGCAGGGCCGCGCGCAGGTCCTCGTCGCGTTCGTAGAGCAAGCGCTCGAAGCGGCGATAGCCGGTCTGCGGCATCCGCCGCGCCAGTTCCCAGATCCGCCGGTTCACCGCGTCGTAGTGGCGCAGCCCGCCGTGGGCCGCCAGCGCCTCGGCGGCGGCCGCGTCGACGTCGACCACCACGAAGTTCTCGGCTTGGTTGTTGATGTCGTCCAGGGAGGTCCGGTCGAACACGTGCTCGATGAACCCGGGCGCGCCCATGAAGGCCTGCCGTCCCAGCACCGCGGTCTTCTCGGCCTTGCCGTCGGCGAACAGTTCGCCCGCGTGCCGGCCGAGCAGGATGCTGTCGGTGCCGTGCAGCGTCATGAACGTGCCGATCGACAATTCCGGGGCGGCGAACGCGCGGTCGAACGCGGCGTCGCCGTACAGCTCCCGCAGCGTGGCGAGCTGGGCCACCTGCCGGCCGACGCCGCAATCGGACCGCACGCGCCCGGAGTAGAACGCTTCGATGGCCCGGGCATTGCCGGCCACCGGCCGATACCCGCGGCCGAAGCTGCGGAAGCGCTCCCAGCCCTGTGCCCGTGCCCCACGCAGCCCGAAGCCGATCCAGCCGAGCTGGACTGCACTGAACCGGTATCCGGGATTGCCCTGCAGCCGCGCGGCCGCGCGCCGGGCCGCATCGCCCAGTTCGAAGGCATAGGCACAGCGGCTGGCCTGGGTATCGAGCGCTTCGCGCAACAGCCGGCGACGGTCGTCCGGACCGAGCCGTGCCGGCAACACCAGGCGCAGGTCGCCCGCCGCCTGCGCCTCCGCCAGCGATCCCCGCCGGCACGGCGTTCCTTCCACGACCCGGGCTTGCCCGGCTTCATCGGTCTCGATGCGCCAGCCCAGTCCGCGCAGCAGCGCCTCCAGGCAGCCGGACGAGGCGTCGTCCAGCGCCGTGGCCCCGGCCGCCAGGCTCCCGGCGAACCAGAGCAACGCCAACGCCGGCAGCTGCCGCAGGCGGCGCCAGGGCACGGGCCTGGACGGGCGCGGCGGCAAGCTCAGGTCCTAGCGGAACGCGCGGGAGCGGCCGGGACGACGGAACGGCAAGGTCCGTTGCAGCCAGGGCCGCGCCACGCGGCGCGGCCGTCGCACTGGCCGCGCACGCGGCTCAACGGCGCACGCGCTCGCACACGGTCTGCACCACGCGATCGCCATGGGTCTGCTGGCGCTGTCCCTGGATGTAGCGGCCGGCCGCGCCACCGGCCACGGCACCGCCCACGGTCGCCAGCTTCTTGCCGCTGCCGCCGCCGAGCTGGTTGCCGACCAGGCCGCCGATCACGGCGCCTGCCACGGTGCCGCCGACCCGGTTCGGGTCGGAGCTGTTCTTCTGCACTTCTTCCTTGTGGCATTTCACCACCGTGCCGTCGCTGAAACGGCGCCCTTCGTCCTGCGGGCCGTAGGTCTGCGCCTGCACGGCTCCTACCGCGAGCATCGACAGCAGCGAAGCGCCCGCGAGGGCGTTGCGGATGCGGTTGCTCATGACGTCACCTCCATCGCGCCGGCCTGGGCCGGCCTTGCCGGGCACTATGCGAGGCCGGCGGCGAATATGCCGTGAAGCGCGGAAGCCAAGTTAAGCGTGCAGCCGGAGGCGTGAAGAAACACCTACGGTCGCGGCCCGTCGCCGGAAGCGGGGGGCGCCTGCCGGGCCGCCTCCGGCACGGCCTCGGACGCCTGCGCCGGCGGCGATGGCGGCGCGGGCTGGGCCGGCGCGGGCGGCAGGTACAGCTGCACCCGCTCGAAGAAGCGGTTGTAGAAGTCCGCATCCTGCACCGTGCTGCTGGCGACCTTCACCAGCGAGTCGTCGGTGCTGCCGATCGGCAGCGACACCGAACCGAGCACGCTCACGCCCACGCTGGCCGAGGTCGGGCTCTTCTTCAGCGCATAGCGGTCCTGCAGCGCGCTGACGAACACCCACGACTTGTCCTCGCCCTGGGTCACGCACGACACGCGCAGGTCCAGCTGCTCGTGGAGGTCGTCCTTCGGCTGGAAGTTCTTGCTGCCTTCCACCGTGGCGGCATCGGCCCGCGCCACGATGTAGCCCTGGCTCAGCAGCGCGCGCCGCGCCGCCTCGCAGGCCACGGCCGGCTTGGCGTCGAAGCTTCGCGAATAGGTGTTGTCGGAGTTGAACGATTCGCGCATCAGCATCGTGTCGCCCTTGCCGCCGCATCCGGACAGGCCGGTGGCCAGCAGCAGGCCGATCGCTGACGTTTTGTGGAGGACGTTCATGGCGGCATCCGGTACTCGAGAACCAGGCCCGGATTATCGCGCAAGGGGGTCCGGGGCCGCCCCGGGCATGGCCACGGCGCTCACGTTGCGGTCAGAACGCCCGATTCGACACATCCTTGAAAACCCGGCCATGGCACGCTTGGCGTTTCGACAATGCGAGGAACTCCAATGCCTGGATACAGGTGGGCTTCACGTCTCCCGGTGGTGCTGATGGCGCTGTCCGGCATCCTGGCCAGCGGCCAGGCCCTGGCCGCGGACACGCTCCGGGTGATCTCGTTCAACGTGCGCGTGCCGGTCGACACCGACGGCGACAAGCGCTGGGAGGTTCGCCGCAGCGCCATGGCGGAGCTGATCCGGGAACAGCATCCGGACATCTTCGGGACCCAGGAGCTGGTGAAGAAGCAGGCCGACTACCTGGCCGAACAGCTGCCGGACTACCGCTGGTTCGGCCGCAGCCGCGACGGCAGCGAAGACGGCGAGCGCATGGGCGTGTTCTACGACAGCCGCCGCCTGAAGCTGGTGCAGTCCGGCGACTTCTGGCTGTCCGACACGCCGGAAGTGGTGGGCAGCATCAGCTGGGGCCACCCGTTGCCGCGGATGGTGAACTGGGGCCTGTTCGAGCGCCTCTCCGACCATCGCCGCTTCTACCTGTTCGACACCCACCTGCCCTACCGCGACGAGGACGAACCGGCGCGCGCCAAGGGCGCGGCGCTGATCGTCTCGCGCCTGGAGGCCCTGCCGGCCGGCATCCCCGTGGTGGTGACCGGCGACTTCAACACGACACCGGACAGCCCCACCTATCGCACGCTCACCGCGTTGCTTGCCGACGCACGCGTGCAGGCCCACGCCCCGGCCGGCCCGGAAGCCACCTTCCACGACTTCACCGGCCAGCCCGACCGGCGCATCGACTGGATCCTCACGCGCGGCCTGACCGCCACCCGCTTCGCCACGCTCGACGACCGGCCGCAGGGCCACTGGCCCTCGGACCACTTCCCCGTCATGGCCGAACTGGCCTGGCCGTGACATCGCGCAAAAGCGAAGTCCAGGACGGCCAAGTTGTTGCCGTTGCTCGTGATCTTGCGCGAGATGGGCAGCACCTCCTCGCGCGGCGGCGCGCCAACCTCCATGGCCTACGAATGTCACTGCGGCGCGGCCCCTCCGAAGCGGCGGAGGTGGCGGGAAAAACCCGAAGGGCGACGTGCATGGGCTCGCCGGAAAAAGGCGAAGCACTGCTTCGCCCCGGCAGGCGGGCATTCGCCGCGCGGCGAATGCCCAGGGCTCGGCCGCATAGCGGACGAGTCGCGTCGAAAAATCCCGCCGGCTCCGCGGACCCGCAGCAAAGCTGCGGGCGCGCAGGCGGGGTGTGCTTGATCAGCCGTTCGGCTGCTGTGAAGCGCTTCTTTTGGTTACTTTCCTTTACGCGGCACATCCCTGTGCCGCGCCCTTCGGGCGGCTTCGCCGTGCGGCGCTGCTCCTGCAGCGCGCGTGCACAAGCAAAGAAAAGTAACTCGCCAAAGGCGAAAGCTTTGGCTTTTATTGCTATTGGCAGAGGCCCAAGAGGCAACGTCCCTGGATGATCAGCCGTCCGGCTGCTGAAAAGCGCCTCCCGCCTTCGCGGGAATGACGATAGAGAGGTAGCGTGGATCGGATAGGTGACGGGGAAAGTCACTGGATCCTCGCCTACGCGGGGACGACGGCAGATCGATTACCGGGAACGGCAGAAAGAAAAACACCCAAGCAAGAACAACCACCACCGCAACCCGCAAAGATCAAAAGCCCCCTACGGAACACCCCTACCCCACCAACCAATCCCGCAATCTCTCCACCGGCGCCTGCCCACGATCCTGCAACCGAGTCACCACCCACAGCTGGCGAGGCGCCCAGGCATCCACCAACCGCACCGTCGCCAGCTCCCCTCGCGCCGCCGAACGCCCCACCGCCGCCTGCGGCAACACCGCGATGCCCGCCCCACGCGCGACCATCCGGCATACCGCCGTCGCATCCTGCACATGTGCACGCACGCGCAGCCGGCTTCCGCTTCGCGCCGCCTGCGCTGCCAGATGCCGCTGCAACGCGCTGTCGCTGGCCAGCCCGATGAAATCCTCTTCCAGCGCATCGGCCAGCGACAACGACGGCAGCGCCGCCAACCGATGACCGCAAGGCACCACCAGCACCAGCCGATCCTCGCGGAACGGCCGCGCATCCAGTCCATCGAGCACGGCGTGCCCGGCCACCACGACCAGGTCGGCGCGCTCCTCGCGCAGCGCTTCCACCGCCGCCTCGCTGCCGCGTTCGGCCAGTGCCAGGTCGATGCCCGGATGCGCCTTCAGGAAATCGGCCAGCCGCTCCGGCAACCACTCCGACAGCGCCGCGGTATTGGCCAGCATGCGCACCGTCGCCTTGCTGCCGCCGGCATGCTCGGCCATTTCCGCCCGCAGCGCCTCCACCTGCCGCTGCAACTGGCGCGCCTGCCGGAGCATGGCGCGGCCCGCCGGGGTCAGCTCCACCCCGCGTCGCCCGCGCTCGAGGAGCTGAACGCCGGCCTGGTGCTCCAGCGCGCGAAGACGCGTGCTGGCGGCGGCCAGCGACAGCGCCGCGCGCTCGGCCCCGGCGGTGATGCTGCCCGCCTCGGCGATGGCGACGAACAAGCGCAGGTCGGTCAGGTCGAAATGCATATCGCGGCTCCAGCCTTCGTCATTGCCGAAGGCTGGCTCATGGTATTCCGCATTGTCGCTACCTGTCCCGGCTGCAATGCTGCCCCGCATGAGCACCGCGATCGCTTCGCACCTGGTCCCCATCCTGCTGGTCTTCTTGCTGGCGGGCGCCGTCAAGGGCGTCACCGGGATGGGCCTGCCCACCATCGCGATGGGCCTGCTGTCGCTATGGCTGAGCCCGGTCGAGGCGGCCGCGCTGCTGGCGCTGCCTTCGTTGTTGACGAACCTGCAGCAGGCTTGGGGAGCGCATGCCGGCAGCTTGCTGCGCCGGCTCTGGCCGATGCTCGCGGGCATCGCGGCCGGGACCTGGTTCGGCGCCGGGCTGCTGGCCGGGCACGACCCCGCGCCGGCCCGGCTCGGCCTGGCGGTGCTGCTGGTGCTCTATGCCGTGCTCGGGCTGGCCCGCTGGCAACCCGCGTTGCCCGCGCGCTGGGAACCCGCGCTGGGTCCGCTCGCCGGGACCGCCACCGGCCTGCTGACCGGCGCCACCGGCGTGTTCGTCCTGCCGAGCGTGCCCTACCTCGGCGCGCTGCGCCTGCAACGCGATGCGCTGGTGCAGGCGCTGGGCCTGTGCTTCGGCACCGCCACGCTGGCGCTGGCCATGGCGCTGGCATCGCGCGGCGCCTTGCCTTGGCATTCGCTGCCGTCGTCGCTGCTGGCCCTGCTTCCGACCGTGGTCGGGGTCGCGCTCGGCACGTACCTGCGCCGCTACCTGCCGCCGCAGGTCTTTCGGCACGTGTTCTTCCTCACCCTGCTCGCGCTCGGCCTGCACCTCGGCTGGCAGACGCTGCGCTGAATTGCGCCCATCGCGGCCGGCGCCGCTGCCCGCCACGAAAAAGCGCGCCGCCGGAAGAACCCGGCGGCGCGCTCGGTCGTTTGCGGTAGCGGCGAGGCTCAGTCCGCCCAGCGCCCCGGCGCGGTGGATTGCGGCAGTACCTGCGCCGAGAGCGGGCGGTCCTGCTCCAGCAGGTTCACCGCGTCGGCCAGGATCGCCGCCGATTCGTGCAGCAGCGGATCCGGACGCTTGTCGGCCAGCTTCTCGCGCGCGGTGTCCTTGGCGATGTCGCGTTCGTTGCCGGTCAGGCCGTCGTCGCTGTCGTCGGCCAGCGGATCCAGCGGCAGGCCGAGCTGCTTGCGGATCGCCTGCCGCTCCTTGCGCTGGTTCTCCTGTTTCTCACGCTCGGCGCGGCGCTCGGCCTCGTTGAGGGAGACGTATTTCTTGGCCTTCTCCTCCCGGAACTGCGCCACGTCCTGCTCCCACCACTGGAACTCCTTGTCCTGCGCGATGCGCGCCTTGTGCAGCGCGTCCAGCTTCGGCAGCAGCGGCGCGAAGTTGCCGTATTGCGTGTGCGGCACCGCGGCGATGCGGGTCCACGGCAGCGCGTTGTCGTAGGTGCTCTCGCCGAACTCGGAAGCGTCCACGCTGGCCGGGAAGGCGATGTCCGGGACCACGCCCTTGTGCTGCGTGCTCGAGCCGGACACGCGGAAGAACTGCGCGATGGTCAGCTTGACCTGGCCGAAGCGATCGCCTTCGCTGGCCGGCCAGCGGTCCAGGTCGACGATGTTCTGCACCGTGCCCTTGCCGAAGCTGGTCTCGCCGATGACCAGGCCGCGCCCGTAGTCCTGGATCGCGCCGGCGAAGATCTCCGAGGCCGAGGCCGAGCCGCGGTTGATCAGCACCGCCAGCGGGCCGTCCCAGGCGACCTTCTCGTTGCGGTCGCCGTTGACCGTGACGCGCCCGCCGGATTCGCGCACCTGCACCACCGGCCCCTGCTCGATGAACAGCCCGGTCAATTCGATCGCCTCGTCCAGCGAGCCGCCGCCATTGTTGCGCAGGTCCAGCACCACGCCGTCGACCTTGTCGGCCTTGAAGCCGGCCAGCAGCTTGGCGACGTCGCGGGTGGCCGAGGCGTAGTCGGCCGCGTTGCGGCGGCGCCCCTCGAAATCCTGGTAGAAGCCGGGCAGCTTGATCACGCCGATCCGGCGCGCCGGCTCGCCGCCGCCGGGCGGCAGCGTGATCGTCTCGCCCTTGGCCGCCTGCTCGGCCAGGCGCACCTTCTGGCGGGTCAGCGTGAGGGTGCGGTGCGCGCCATCGATGCCCGACTCGGCCGGGATGTACTCCAGCCGCACCTGGGTATCCTTGTTGCCGCGGATCTTGGCGACCACGTCGTCGATGCGCCAGCCGATCACGTCCTCGATCGGCCCGTTCTTGTCCTGGCCGACGCCGACGATGCGGTCGCCCGGCTTGAGCGTGCCGTCCACCGCCGCGGGGCCGCCGGGGATGATCTCGCGGATCACCACCATGTCGTCCTGCTTCTGCAGCTGCGCGCCGATGCCTTCCAGCGACAGCGACATCTGCTGGTTGAAGTTCTCGGCGGTACGCGGGGTGAAGTAGTCGGTGTGCGGATCGACCGCGTTGGTGTAGGCGTTGAGGAAGAACTGGAACACGTCCTCGCCCTTCAGCTCGTTGACCGACTTGGCCAGGTTGGCGTAGCGCTTGTCCAGGGTCTTGCGGATGTCGTCGGGCTTCTTGCCGGCGAGCCTGAGCCGCAACCAGTCGTTCATCACCGACTGCCGCCACAGCGCGTCAAGTTCCTTGTCGTCCTTCGCCCACGGCACCTTCTCGCGGTCGTACTCGAACTTCTCGTCGCCGTCGAAATCGAAGTCCTGCTTGAGCAGCTTGCGCGCGTAGGCCACGCGCTGGTCGACGCGCTTCTTGTAGACGCCGAACACCTCGAACGCCGGGCTCAGGTCGCCCTCGCGGATCGCCTTGCCCACGCCCGCCTGGGCCGGCGCGAACGAGTCGATGTCGGCCTGGGTGAAGAACTGCTTGCTGCCGTCCAGCGTCTCCAGGTAGCGCTTGAACACGTCCTTGGCCATCGCATCGTCCAGCGCGCGTGGCCGGTAGGCATAGCGGCTGTCGGAGAGCAACCCGTACACCAGCTTGGTGGCGGTGGCCTGGTCGGGCGTGGCGGCCGACGGCAGCGGCACGGCGTTGTCCGCCCGCGCCAGCAGCGCCACCGGGGCCGTCAAGGCCAGCGCCAGCACGCTGGAGGTAAGCAGGGTCTGGAGCTTGTATTTCATCGGGATGCTCTCGGCGCCAAGGCCGTGTAAGAAGCGGTGTGGGCGTGGGACCACATGACAGTGCCCAAAGTTGCGGCACTTGTCATCCGGTTCATGTTCCAGCCTACGAGCGCCGGCGTGACCGCACGTGAACGCGGGCCGCCGGGAAGCACCGGCAGCGCCTGCTGGCGCTGCCTGAGACAGCGCGGGTTTATCTGCCAGGCGCCCGGGGCGGTCAGGCGGCGACGCCTGCGCCGGCGGCCTGCTGGTCGGCGTGGTAGGACGAACGCACCATCGGGCCGGAGGCCACGTGGCTGAAGCCCAGCTCGTAGCCGTAGACCTCCAGCGCCTTGTACTCCTCCGGCGTCCAGTAGCGCATCACCGGGTGGTGGTGCGGGGTCGGCTGCAGGTACTGGCCGATCGTGACCATGTCCACGTCGTGCGCGCGCAGGTCGCGCAGGGTCGCCTGCACCTGCTCCAGGGTCTCGCCCAGGCCGAGCATGATGCCGGACTTGGTCGGGATCGACGGGTGCTGCGCCTTGAACTGCTTGAGCAGGGTCAGCGACCACTGGTAGTCCGCGCCTGGGCGCACGTTGCGGTACAGGTCCGGCACGGTCTCGATGTTGTGGTTGAACACGTCCGGCGGATTCTGCGCCAGGATCTCCAGCGCGCGCTCCATGCGGCCCTTGCCGCGGAAGTCCGGCGTGAGGATCTCGATGCGGGTGCCGGGCGAGCGCTCGCGGATCGCGGCGATGCAATCGACGAAATGCTGGGCGCCGCCGTCGCGCAGGTCGTCGCGGTCGACGCTGGTCACCACCACGTACTTCAGGCCCATGTCGGCGACGGTGTTGCCGAGGCTGGCCGGCTCGTTCGGATCCGGCGGCTTGGGCCGGCCGTGGGCGACGTCGCAGAACGAGCAGCGGCGGGTGCAGACCTCGCCGAGGATCATGAAGGTGGCGGTGCCGTGGCCGAAGCATTCGTGGATGTTCGGGCAGCTGGCTTCCTCGCAGACCGTCACCAGGCGGTTCTCGCGCAGCTTGGCCTTGAGGTTGGCCACCGCGTTCCCGGACGGGATGCGCACGCGGATCCACGAGGGCTTGCGCAGCACCGGCGCGTCGGCAAACTGCACCGGCGAACGGCTGATCTTGTCGCCGCCCAGCTGCTTGGCCCCGGCCTGCAACGGAGCGGACGGGGCGGTCTCGGTCGAGACCACCTGCAAGGGAATGGAACGGCTGATCGGCTGGTTCATGGCGATATGCGCGGCCAGGCCGCGTCAGGAAATTGGGACCCCCGCACGTGGACGTGCGGACTCTTGCGAGGGACTCGCATCTTGAATCCCTGCACATGGATGCGCAGGCTCTTGCGAAGAACTCGCCAAATCGACCGGCTCGGGGGCGTCGCGCAGCTCCAGGCCGAACTGGCGGCCCAGCTGCTCCAGCAGCACGCGCTGCACCGCGTCCATCCCGGAGGGGCCGCCCAAGTCTAGCACCGACGTCACCTGCAGGCCCTGGTAGCCGCAGGGATTGATGCGCTGGAACGGCTCCAGGTCCATCGCCACGTTGAACGACAGGCCATGGAAGGTGCAGCCGCGGCGCACGCGGATGCCGAGCGCGGCGACCTTGGCGTCGCCGACGTACACGCCCGGCGCGCCCTCGCGGCGCACCGCCTCGATGTTCCATTCGGCCAGGGTATCGATGATCGCCTGCTCGATCCGGCAGACGTACTCGCGCACGCCGATCTTCAGCCGGCGTAGGTCGAGCAGCGGATACACCACGATCTGGCCGGGGCCGTGGTAGGTCACCTGCCCGCCGCGGTCGACGTGGACCACCGGGATATCGCCGGGAGCCAGCACGTGCTCGGGCTTGCCGGCCTGGCCCAGGGTGAACACCGGCTCGTGCTCGACCACCCACAGCTCGTCGGGCGTGTCCTCGCCGCGCGCGTCGGTGAAACGCTGCATGGCGCGCCATACCGGGACATAAGGCTGGCGGCCGAGCCGGCGGACCCGACCCGGCAGGAGCGCCGCACCGCGCCCGGCGGCATCGCAGACGGCTACAGCGTCCACTTCACTTCCGGATGGTCGCGCAGGGCCTGGTGGGCCGCGTCGTACTGTTCGCGCGATTCGGCGCGGAAGCCGATGCGCACCGAGACGTACTTGCCGTTGCTGGAGTGCTTCCAGCTGATGCTCTCTTCCAGCAGTTCCACGCCGGTGGAGGCCAGCAGCCGGGGCAGTTCCGTCTCAAGGCCCTTGTCGGCGCCGCCCATCGCGCTCAGTTCGAACACGCCGGGAAACTGGAAGCCGTGCTCGGGGTTGTCGGATTTGATCTCCATGCGGCTCATTATCGGGCCGCCCCCGGCCAAACCCAAGCCCGGGACGCGGAAGGGCCGCTTGCGCGGCCCCTCTGCACGGCGTCGACGGCCCTTACTTGGACAGTTCGACCAGGGTGGACGACACCCAGCCCTTGTTGCCCAGTTCGTCCTCGACTTCCCACATCACGCCGTCCTTGTTGCCGGTCGGGTAGAGCATCATGCCCGGGTCGAGGCTGCGGACCGGGGCGCCCGAACCCTTGGCATTGGCCAGCAGGCGGCCGGGCTTGGTGACCGTCACGGCCTGCTGCGCATTGGTCGCCGCGGGGTTTTCGGACAGGCCGCCCAGCTGGCCCACGATGTCGGTGAAGGCCTGCAGGTAGGCCAGCGTGATCACCTGGCCGATCTCGGTGTTGGCGTAGCCGCCGGCGCCCATCCCGCCCAGGCCGCCGCCGCCGAACAGGCCGCCGCCGGCGCCCCAGCCCAGGTCGGTCTTCTTGGCATTGCCCTCGGCCGTCGCGACCTGCTCGGACGAGCGCACGTCGGTGACCGTCAGGGTCACGTCGGCGGTCTTGCTCTTGAGGTTGAGGCCGCCCAGCAGCGCCCCCGCCTTGCCGCCGACCAGGCCGCCCAGCAGGCCGCCGATGGCGTTGCCGCCGGCATCGCTGTTGTGCGAGATCAGGTCCGGGACCATCACGTAGTCGGCCGCCTTGATCTGGCCCTTGCCGACGTTCGACTTGACCCGCAGGTCGCCTTGCGCCGCCAGGTCCCGCTCGTACTGCGCGGCCGCCATGCCGGCGCCGCGGTCGACCAGGGTGAAGCAGCGGGACTTGCTGACGAAGACCTTGATCAGCTTGGACGGCGCCGGCAGCTGCTGCCCGGTCCACCAATCCACGCCGTCCTCGGGCTCGATGATCGAAATGCTGCCCAGGTTCTTGCTGCAAACCGGGATTTGCGCTTCCGCCTGCTTGCGCTGCTCCTGCGCGGTTCCCTTCTTGGTGAATGCATCCTTGAAACCGGCCGACGCCGGGGGGCTGACGGCCGCCAACACGACGCCCAGCACGCTGCCCATCAGCGCGGCCGAAGCGGAGATGCTCCTGCTCATTTTGGTGTTCCCCTAGAGAGTACCTACGCCCCTTTCCGGGGCGCGATCCGTTGGTAGACGAGGGCTCCCGCAGGAGCCCGGTTCCTTGGAACGTGCGTTCCGGGCGCGATCATACGCATGTGAGCCCGATCACGCCACAGCCCGCCGGGGCGAGGACACCGGCAAAACGATGTGTGCCCGTCCCGGCCTCGTCCCCGGGCGTCGCTTGCCACTAGCATTCGTTGTTTGGCACGCCGGCCACACCGCTGCCATAGACTCGTGGCGTACAGGCCCATTGCCCTCTCCCCCCGCCCCCCCCAACAGGAACCGTCATGCCCGTGCTGCGTACGTTGGTCCCCCTGCTCGCTGCGGCCCTGGCCGTCCATGCCCCCGCCGCCCTGGCTGCCGACGCCGACCAATGCCGGGAAAGCACCCTCCGCCAGACCCCGCCCGCGATCAATTTCCGCGTCGACAACGACCTGTTCGGCGGCGAACACCAGGACGAGGGCTATACCAACGGCGCGGTGCTGACCTTCGTCTCGCCCAACCTGGCCGACTACACCCAGGACCCGTGCCTGCCAGCGCCGGCGCGGTGGATCAACCGCTACCTGGAGAAGCTGCATCCGGGCGAGTTCGAGCAGCAGAACATGGTGTTCTCGATCGGCCAGGGCCTGTTCACGCCGAAGGACTTCACCCGCCGCGACGTGATCCCGGACGACCGCCCCTACGCCGGCATTCTGCTGGCCAGCTTCGGCTACAACGCCCGCAACGGCGATCACCTGCGCACCACCCAGCTGCAGCTGGGCATCGTCGGCCCCTGGGCGCTGGGCAAGCAGACCCAGGACGCGGTGCACGACGTGCTGGGCGACGAGAAGTTCGAGGGCTGGGACAACCAGCTCCACAACGAGCCGCTGATCGGCCTGGTCCACGAGCGCATGCGGCGCTGGCCGCGCGATGCCACCCTCAATGCCGGCGGCTGGGGCTGGGATGCGATCACGCACTGGGGCGGGACGGTCGGCAACCGCGCCACCTATGCCAACCTCGGCGGCGAGGTGCGCTTCGGCTGGAAGCTGCCGGACGACTTCGGCAGCACGCCGATCCGCCCGGCCGGCGAGAACACCGCGCCGAGCCATGGCGGCCGCCCCAGCGGCTGGTCGGGCCACTTCTTCATCACCGCCGATGGACGCTGGGTGCTGCGCGACATCACCCTGGACGGCAATACCTTCCGCGACAGCCACAGCGTGGACAAGCGCCCGTTCGTGGCCGACCTCGGCTACGGCATCGCGGTGATGTACGGCCGCTGGAAATTCGCGATCGCGCGCTACCACCGCACCCGCGAGTTCGACACCCAGAAGGAGACGCCGGTGTACGGCAGCTTCACGATCAGCCGGATGCTTTGAGGGCCGGGATTCGGGATTCGGGATTCGGGATTCGGGAAAGCGTCTTCGCCGGGCTCGGCCGTCAAGCGACCCGATGCTTTCCTGCAGGCTTCTCGCTTTTCCGTGGGAGGGACTTCAGTCCCGACGGAGGGCCGGCAAAGCCTCGTCGGGACCGAAGTCCCTCCCCCGGCGACATTCGATCCGGAACAAGAAAAAGCCGGCTTGCGCCGGCTTTTTTCGTTCACTCGGATTCCCACCACATCCAGAAGCTGTCCCACAGGCGCTTGAAGAAACCGCCTTCCTCGACCGCCGCGGTGGCGACCAACGGCGATTGCGCCACGACCTTGCCGTCGAGGGTGACCTTGACGGTGCCGATCTGCTGGCCCTGCTTGATCGGCGCGATCAGCTGCTTGGGTACCTCGATGCTCGGCTTGAGCGCGTCGTAGCGGCCGCGCGGCACGCTCACCAGCAGCGGCGCGGCCACGCCCAGCTGCACCTGGTCGCCCTTGCCCTTCCACACCTTCTGCTGGGCCACGACCTTGCCAGGCTCGTACAGGCGGTGGGTCTCGTAGAAACGGAACGCCCAGTTCAGCAGCGCCAGCGAGTCGGTGGCGCGCTGCTTCTCCGAGGTGTCGCCGAAGATCACGGTGATCACGCGCTGGTCGCCGCGGATCGCCGAGTTGATGATGCAGTAGCCGGCTTCGGAGGTATGGCCGGTCTTGATGCCGTCCACCGACGGATCGCGCCACAGCAGCAGGTTGCGGTTGGGCTGGGTGATGCCGCCGACCGTCAGCTCCTTGATCTTGTTGTAGGCGTAGGTCTCCGGGAAGTCGCGGATCAGCGCGCGTCCCAGCAGCGCCATGTCGTAGGCGCTGGAGTAATGGCCCTCGGCCGACAGGCCGGTGGCGTCCATGAACTGCGAATCCTTCATGCCGATGCGCTGGGCGTAGCTGTTCATCAGCGCGACGAACGCTTCCTCGCTGCCGGCGACGTGTTCGGCCAGGGCGATCGCGGCATCGTTGCCGGACTGCACCACCATGCCCTTCTCCATGTCCTCCAGGCGCGCGGTCTTGTTGACCGGGAAGCCGCTGTAGCTGCCGTCGGTACCGGCCCCGCCCTTGCGCCAGGCGTTCTCGGTCATCATCACCTGGTCGTCGCGGCTGATCTTGCCGTTCTTCATCTCGGCGGCGATCACGTACGAGGTCAGCACCTTGGTCATGCTGGCCGGCGCGAGGCGCTCATGGATGTTCTCGCCCGCCAGCACCTGGCCGGAGGCGTAGTCCATCACGATCCAGGCCTTGGACACGGCCGGCGCCGGCGCCGGCGGGATCTGGACCTGCGCAGGCGCGGCAGGCTTGGCGGCGGCAGGCTGCGGGGTCGGGGTCTGCGCGGAGACCAGGCCGATGGCCAGGGTGGCCAGGGTGGCCAGGGCGACGCCGGCGAGCAGCAGAGTCCGCGCACCCGGGCGTGCGCGCTTGCGGAGGGATGCGACGTGCTCCTGTGAGGGACTCGCAAAACGGGATTTCATCGAAGAACAACTCCTGGGGCCTGGCGGCCTGGCTGACTGGTGGGCCGGAAGGCCCGGGCGGAAACGATCATTGTAGGCCGGCCGCTCCGGTGCAGCGCGGCGTGCGAGCGATTCAGGGCGCCACGATCTGCGGGCGCCCGAATCCCAGACCCGCGATGCGGCTGGCAAGTTCCGTCGCGTTGTCGTGGTCGCGCGCGTTCACGCGCAACCGCCACAACGTACGGCCGCCGCTGGCGATGTCGCTGATGCTGGCGCCGACGATGCCGGCCGAGGCCAGCTGCGCCAGCGCGCGGTTGGCATTCTCGCGGCTGGCGAAGCTGGCGACCTGCAGCAGGATGCTGCCGAGCGCGGCCTCGGCCATGCCGGGCTTGTCCGCGGCAGGCTCGACCGCGGCGGCAACGGCGGCCGGCCTTTCCACGGCGACGCCGGTCGCGGCCGCGGCCGGCGCACGCGCCGGCGAAGGCGCCACCGCGGCCGGCTTGCCGGTGGCCACGCGCACGCCTTGCGCCTTCATCCAGGCATCGAAGTTGTCGGCACTGCCCGGCGTCTTGGCGTCGGCGACCCGGTAGCGCCAGCGCTCGGCGGAAGAGGCGCCGGCCGTCGCGGCCGCCACGGCCGGCGCCGGTGCCGGCACCGGCTTGGCCGGCAACTTGCCGACCAGCTTGTCGATCTCGCTGTCCTTCGGCTTCGGCTCCACCTTGGCCACCACCGGCGCCGGCCCCGCGGCGCCACGGCCCTGGCGCCGCGCCAGCAGCATGGGATTGTCGGCCTCGGTCAGCCCGCGCACCTCGACGTTGCCGGTGCCGCGCGCGGTGATGCCGAGCTTGACCGCCGCGGCATAGCTCAGGTCGATCAGCCGACCGTCGTGGAACGGACCGCGGTCGTTGACGCGCACCACCACCGACTCGCCATTGTCGAGGTTGGTGACCAGCGCGAAGCTCGGCAGCGGCAGGGTCTTGTGCGCGGCGGTGAAGGCGTACATGTCGTACACCTCCTTGTTGGAGGTGAGCCGGCCGTGGAACTTGGCGCCGTAGTACGACGCCGTGCCGCGCTCGACGTAGCCGTCGGCACCGTCCATCACCTTGTACTTCTTGCCCAGCACCTCGTACGGCGACTTGTTGCCTACCGGCGAGCGCGGCTCGCGGGTGACCAGAGGCTCGGGGATGCAGGCCACGTTGGGCACGTAGTCCGGGGTGGAATCCTTCACGCCCGGCTTGTACAGCCCGCCGGCCACGTAGTCGCCGCGCGTGGAAGGATCTTCCTTGGCGGGCGCGTACGGCGAGGTCGACGGGCATCCCGTGGCGACGTGCGCCTGGCCCCTGCCCTCCACCTTCACCCCCTTGCCGGCGGAGGCCGGGGCGGGCGATTTCTTCGGCGCGCTGCTGCACGCCGCCAAGCCCAGGATCATCAGGATCGGAACCAGCGCCTTGGTGTTCATGCCGGAGGTAGCTCCTTGCCGGCGATGGCCTCGGACAGTTGGAACACGGCCATCGCGTACATCTTGGAGATGTTGTAGCGGGTGATCGCGTAGTAGTTCTGGAAGCCCAGCCAGTACTGCTTGCCGGCGCTGCCGTCCAGGCTGACCGGCGTGGCCAGCGTGCCGGCCACCACCGGCGCGGCCGGGTGGTAGCCGCGCTGCGACAGCTGGGCCAGCGTCCAGGTCGGGGTCCAGTCGGTCGGGTTGAATTCCTCGTGCCCGGGCGCCAGCGTGGCCGGGACCGCGACCTGCCCGCCGCGCACCCAGCCGCCCTTCTTGACGAAGTAGTTGGCGATCGAGGCGAAGGCGTCGTCGAAGCTGTTGAACAGGTCGCGGCGGCCGTCGCCGTTGCCGTCGACCGCGAACTGGCGGTAGCTGGACGGCATGAACTGGCCCAGGCCCATCGCGCCGGCGTAGCTGCCGGTCAGCGTGGCGATATCGAGCTTTTCTTCCTTGCCGAGCGCGAACAGCTGCGCCAGTTCGTCGCGGAAGAACAGTTCGCGGCGCACCTCGCGCTCGAGCTTGGCCGGGTCGCCGCTGCGCGGATAGCGGAACGCCAGCGTGTACAGCGCATCGAGCACGCGGTACTTGCCGGTGTTGGCGCCGTAGCTGGTCTCCACGCCGATGATGGCGACGATCACCTGCGCCGGCACGCCGGTGGCGGCTTCCACGCGCGCCAGCTCGTCGCGGTGCTGCGCCAGGAAGCGGCGCCCGCCGTCGATCCGCGCCTGGGAGATGAAGATCGGCCGGTACTCGCTCCACGGCTTGACCCGCTCGGCCGGGCGCGACATCGCCGCGACGATCGCGTCCTTGAACTGCGCCTGCGCCAGCGTGGCCTCGATCGTCGCCGGGTCGATGCCGTACTTGGCGGCGGTATCGCGCACGAAGTTGGCGCGTGCGGTCTCGAACGGCACCGGCGTGAGATCGACCGGCGGCAGCGCCGGGGCCTCGGGCGCCGCCTCGGCGGGCACGGCCGCCGGGCGGCCGGAAACGACGGGGGCCGGGGGCGGCGACGGCGGCTTGGCCTGGCTGGCGCAGGCCGCCAGCGTCAGGGAGGTCAGGCAGATCAGGGCAGGTCGGATCATGCGCCGGAGATTAGCAGGTTAAAGATGAATTACCAGCAATAAGGCCATGAAACAAAAGAACTTTGTCGGCCAGCAGGCAATTCGACCCGCGCTCGCGCATTCAGCTCGCGCCGGCATCGCGCCGTGACAGGTGAAGCCTCCGCCCGGGATCAGGCACGCACGCAAGGCGGCCACGGGCCGGATCAGTACCCGCCATGCACCGGCCGGTGCGTCTTCACCGCCATCACCAGGCCCAGGCCGGCCAGCAGCGAGACCGCCGAGGTACCGCCGTAGCTCATCAGCGGCATCGGCACGCCGACCACCGGCAGCAGCCCCGAGATCATGCCGCCGTTGACGATCACGTAGACGAAGAAGGACAGGCCGGTGGCGCCGGCCAGCAGGCGCGAATAGGTGTCGCGGGCCTGCGCGGCGATCCACAGGCAGCGCGCGATCACCACCAGGTACAGCGCCAGCACCGTGGCCACGCCGATCCAGCCGAACTCCTCGCTCAGCACCGAGAACGCGAAGTCGGTGGTCTGCTCGGGGATGAAGTTCAGGTGCGACTGCGAGCCCAGCCCCCAGCCCTTGCCGCTCAAACCGCCCGAGCCGATCGCGATCTTGGACTGGATGATGTTCCAGCCGGCGCCGAGCGCGTCGTTCTCGGGGTTGAGGAACATCATGATGCGATCCTTCTGGTAAGGCCGCAGCAGCCAGAACCACGCGACCGGCGCCACCGCCGCGACGCCGCCGACGCCGATGCCGACCCACCACCAGGGCAGCCCCGCCAGCAGCAGCACGAACACGCCGGACGCGGCGATCAGCACGCCGGTGCCGAAATCCGGCTGCAGCATGATCAGCGCGGTCGGCACGCCGATGATCACCGCGCTGGCGAGCACGGTCGGGATCCGCGGCGGCAGCGGCATGCGGTGCAGGTACCAGGCCACCATCATCGGCAGGCTGATCTTCAGCAGTTCGGCCGGCTGCAGGTAGAACAGCTTCAGGTCCAGCCACTGGCGGCCGTACTTGCCGGTGCCGAGCACGAACACCGCCAGCAGCGGCAGCATCGACAGGGCATAGACCAGCGGCGTCCAGGCGCGCAGGCGCAGCACCGACACGCGCGAGATCGCCCACATCGCCACCAGGCCGATCGCGAAGCGCACGCCCTGCGCGGCGACCAGCCGCCCGCTGCCGCCGGTCGCCCCGCCCGCGCTGTGCATCACCATCAGGCCCATCGCCATCAAGGCGCCCAGCGCCAGGCACAGCGGCCAGTCGAGCGTGCGGGCGAAGCGCGCGCCCAGGTCGAGCAGCCAGCGCAGGAAATCCTTCATTGCCCGTCCTCCGGCACTGCGTCCGGGATCGGCGGCGGCTCGGCCGGCCCCGCCGGGGCCGGCGCCGGATCCAGGCGCAGCCGGGCCGTGCCGACGCTGACCGGCAGCGGCTCCAGGGCCAGCGCGGCCTGGTCGCCGGCCTGGCGCACCTGCGGCGCCTCGGCGTCGAACTGCACCACGCCCACCGCGGTGCTGCCGCGCTCGGCGTCCAGCGGCTCCAGGCCGTCGGGCAGGCGGCCGAGCAGCCAGGCATCGAAGATCTTGCGCGCGATCGGCGCGGCGGTGCTGACGCCATAGCCGCCGCCTTCCACCGCGATCGCCACCGCGATGGTCGGGTTGTCCGCCGGCGCGAAGCCCTCGAACAGCGAACGGTGCCGCAGGTGCATCGGCAGGCTGCGCGGGTTCACCGCGGCGGTGCCCTTGCGGCTGACCACCTGCGCGGTGCCGGTCTTGCCGGCCATTTGGTAGGGGGCGCCGATCGCCACGGAATAGGCGCCGCCGCCCGGGCGCATGGTGTCCATCATGCCCTCGCGCACCCATTGCAGGTTGCCCGGGTTGTCGCTGATCGGCTTGGTCGGGCCGGGCGGCAGCGGCGTCCACGGCTGGTCGAAGCCGCCGCGCTGGGCCATCACCAGCCGCGGCGTGCGCAGCTGCCCGTCGGCGATGCCGCCGACCGCGCGCACCAGCTGCAGCGGCGTCACCTTCCAGTCGCCCTGCCCGATGGCGATGTTGACCGTGTCGCCGGGATACCACGCCTCCTTGCGGGTCTTCCGCTTGTAGTCGGGCGAGGGCACGATGCCGCCGGTCTCGCCGACCAGGTCGATCCCGGTCGGTGAGCCGAAGCCGTACTTGTACATGTACTTGTCGACCTGGGTGATGCCCATGTCGAGCGCCAGCTTGTAGTAGTAGGTGTTGACCGACTGCGCGATGGACTTGCGCAGGTCGGTCCAGCCGTGGCCGCCGCGGTGCGAATCGCCCCAGCCGCGGCTCACGCCCGGCAGGTAGAACATGCCGGTGGACAGGATCTTGTCCTCGGGCCGGCGCGCGCCGCTGTCCAGGCCGGCTAGGCCCATCAGCGGCTTGATCGTCGAGCCGGGCGCGACGCCGCCCAGCACCAGCCGGTTGAACTGCGGCCGCGACGGGTTCTCGTTGAGCGCCTTGAAGTCGGCATGCGAGATGCCGTTGACGAACAGGTTGGGATCGTAGGACGGCAGGCTGACCATCGCCAGGATCTCGCCGGTGCGCGGATCCATCGCGACCGCCGATCCCTCGTACTCGCCGAACGCGGCCACCATCGCGCGCTGCAGGTCGGCGTCGATCGACAGGCGCAGGTCGGCGCCGGACTGCGCCGGAACCCGCCCGACGGTGCGGATCGCGCGCCCCTGCACGTTGGTCTCGACCTGCTCGTAGCCGACCTTGCCGCGCAGTTGCTGCTCGTAATAGCGCTCCAGCCCGGACTTGCCGATATGGGTGAGCGCGGCATTGCCCTCGCCCAGCGTCTCCAGGTCCTTCTCGTCGACCCGCCCGACGTAGCCGATCACATGCGCGAACAGGTCGCCGAACGGGTAGCGCCGGGTGAGGTAGGGCTCCAGCTCCACGCCCGGGAAGCGCCAGCGCTCGACCGCGAAGCGCGCCATCTCCTCGTCGCTCATGCGCAGCTTGATGGTGACCGGCATGAAGCTGCGCCGCCCCTTGCGCTCGCGCTTGAAGCGCTCCAGGTCCTCCGGGGAGATCGCGATCACCTTGCCCAGCTCGGCCAGCATCGCGTCCATGTCGGCGACCTTGTCCGGGGTCACGTCCAGGCGGAAGGCCGGCACGTTCTCGGCCAGCAGCCGGCCGTTGCGGTCGTAGATCATCCCGCGCCCGGGCACCACCGGGCGCAGCTTGATCCGGTTCGCCTCCGAGCGGGTGGCGTAGACCTCGTGGTCGAGCACCTGCAGCTTGAAGTACCAGCCCGCCAGGCCGGCCAGGCACAGCACGACCGCGGCGAAGCCCAGCACCGCGCGGCGGCGGAACTGTTCGGCCTCGGCATGCGGGTTCTTGACCTGGCGGCGGGAGGACATCGGCGCTACCTGCGGGCCCTAACCGCGCTTGCCCAGGCGCAGCGCGTCGAGCAGCACGAACAGCGGCAGCCACAGCAGCATGCCCAGCAACGGCGCCCACCAATAGCTCCATGGCAGGGTGGGTTCGCCCACCGCCAGGTGCACCGCCGCCGAGACGATGCGGTCGTTGACCAGCAGGCCGCCGATCGCCAGCGCCTGCTGCGACATCGGGAAGAACCGCAGCCGCGCGCGGAAGCGCTGCAGGATGAAGGTCATGATCACCAGCCGCAGCGCCTGCTCGCCCAGCAGGGTGCCGTAGACCATGTCCGCGGCCAGCCCGGCGATGAAGGCCAGGCCGAGCCCGGCCTGGTCGGGCTCCTCGATCACCCAGTAGGTCAGCACCAGCGCCAGCCAGTACGGGCGCAGCGGCTGCACCGGCAGCGGCAGCGGCAGCAGGCCCAGCAGCAACGCCACCACCAGGCTGACCGGCAGCACCCAGGCCTTGCGCTGGCGGCTCATGGTTTCGGCTCCCTTGGAGCTGGGGATTCGGGATTCGGGATCGGGGAAGGCGCCTCCCCGCCCTTGGCCGGCGGTCGGCCCGCCAGGATCGGCGCAGGTGTGGCACTCCCGCTTCCATCGGCTCCCGAATCCCGGATCCCGAATCCCGCTGCTGCGGAACGCAGCAGCAGCACGTCCCGCCCGCGGTCCAGCTTGGCCGCCGGGGTGATCTCGCCGACCAGGAAGGCATGCGAATCGTCCGGCCGCAACGCCGAGACCGTGCCGACCGGGAACCCGGCCGGGAAGCGCCCGCCGAGGCCCGAGGTGACGATCTGGTCGCCGACCTCGATGCCGGCGCTGAGCGGGATGTCGCGCAGCTCCAGCCGGTCGCCGCGGCCGTAGACGATCAGGCGCACGCCGGTGCGCGCGACGCTGACCGGCACCGCATGGTCCGGGTCGGTCAGCAGCAGCACGGTCGAGTGCAGTACGCTGACCTCGATCACCTGGCCCATCAGGCCGCCGGCATCGATCACCGCCTGGCCGACCTTCACGCCGTCGCGGCTGCCGGCATCGAGGATCAGGCGCTGCCGGGTCGGGTCGAGGTCGACGTCGAGGATCGGCGCCAGTTGCACGTCCAGGCCGTTGCGCTCGGCGACGTTGAGCAGTTCGCGCAGTTGGGCGTTGTCGAGCGCGGCGGTGCGCAGGCGAGTCAGGCGGGCGTTGGCGATCAGCAGCTCGTTGCGGAGGCGGCGGTTCTCCTCGACCAGCTGCGCATGGGTCGCCGCGTTGTCCTTGACCTGGGTCCCGATCCGGCCTGGCAGTCCGGCCAGCGCCCAGACCGGCTGCACCAGCACGTTGGCCTGCGCGCGCAGCAGCGATAGCCAGCCGCCCTGGCTGTCGAGCGCGATCAGCACGATCGCCGCCGCCAGGTAGGCGAGCAGACGGACGGTGCTGGCGACTTCGCCGCGGGAGGCAACGGGAGGACCGGCGTAGGGAGGCATCTTTCGTGATTGGTGATTCGTGATTTGTGATTCGCAACTGCTGCCGGCGATCCGCTACCCGGGAAGAAGCGGCCTTGCCGCCCCGGACCGGTCACGAATCACCAATCACGAACCACGGCTTCACTCGGGCGCGAAGAACTCGTTGCCGTGCATGTCGACCAGCTCCAGCGCGCGGCCGCCGCCGCGGGCCACGCAGGTGAGCGGGTCGTCGGCGACCTGCACGTGCAGGCCGGTCTCCTCGGAGATCAGCCGGTCCAGGTCGCGCAGCAGCGCGCCGCCGCCGGTCAGCACGATGCCGCGCTCGGCGACGTCCGCGCACAGCTCCGGCGGGGTCTGCTCCAGCGCCAGCTTGACCGCCGAGACGATGCCCGACAGCGGCTCGTGCAGCGCCTCCAGCACCTCGTTGGAGTTGATCTTGATCATCTTCGGCACGCCCTCGGCGAGGTTGCGGCCGGAGATCTCCATCTCCTGCACCTCGGTCTGCGGGTAGGCGCAGCCGATCTCCAGCTTGATCCGCTCGGCGGTCGCCTCGCCGATCAGCATGCCGTGGTTGCGGCGCACGTAGTTGGTGATCGACTCGTCGAAGCGGTCGCCGCCCACGCGCACCGACTGCGAGTAGACGATGCCGTTCAGCGAGATGACCGCCACCTCGGTGGTACCGCCGCCGATGTCGATGACCATCGAGCCGCGCGCCTCGGTCACCGGCATGCCGGCGCCGATCGCCGCGGCCATCGGCTCCTCGATCAGGTAGACGTCGCGGGCGCCGGCCTCCTCGGCCGACTCCTTGATGGCGCGGCGCTCGACCTGGGTCGAGCCGGCCGGCACGCACACCAGCACGCGCGGGCTCGGGCGCAGGAAGCGCGACTTGTGCACCTTCTTGATGAAGTGCTTGAGCATCGCCTCGGTGTAGGTGAAGTCGGCGATGACGCCGTCCTTCATCGGGCGGATGGTGGTGATGTGGCCCGGGGTGCGGCCGAGCATCTGCTTGGCCTCCGCGCCGACCGCCGCCACCGAGCGGGTGCCGCCGATCGCGCGGTCCTGCCGCACCGCCACCACCGACGGCTCGTTCAGGACGATGCCCTGGCCGCGCACGTAGATCAGGGTATTGGCCGTGCCCAGGTCGATGGACAGGTCGTTGGAAAACATGCCGCGGAGCTTCTTGAACATCTGGGAGGTCGGTCCTGAGGAGAGTGCGCGCCGGAGTGCCGAGTGGCGAAAAAATGGGCAGAAAACGAAGTCGGCTAGCCTAACAATCCCCCTGCATGCGGGCAAGGAAAAATCCGGGGAAATCCGCGCTTTTCCCGGCCCGGCCCGGCCCGGCCGGCGTCCGCGGTTCTGGCCCTCGACCGCCCCACCCGTTAACCTTTGCGCCGCGGCGCGCCCGCCGCCCCCTGGCCACGTCCCACGGCCGGCGGGATTTCCCATTCGCAAAGGCCTGCTCGATGTCCGCTTTGATTTGTGGTTCCCTTGCCTACGACACCATCATGGTGTTCCCGGACCAGTTCAAGAACCACATCCTGCCGGACAAGGTGCACATCCTGAACGTGTCGTTCCTGGTGCCGCGGATGCGGCGCGAGTTCGGCGGCTGCGCGGGCAACATCGCCTACAACCTGCACCTGCTGGGCGGCAAGCCGATCCCGATGGGCACGGTGGGCTCGGACTTCGGCCCGTACCGGGCGCACTTCGAGGCGCTGGGCATCGACCTGTCGCGGGTGAAGGTGATCGAGGAGCTGTTCACCCCGCAGGCCTTCATCACCACCGACCACGACAACAACCAGATCACCGCCTTCCACCCGGGCGCGATGATGCGCAGCTACGAGAACCACGTGAAGGACGTGCCGGGCGTGACCATCGGCCTGGTCGGCCCGGACGGGCGCGAGGGCATGCTGCAGAACGCGGCCGAGTTCCGGGAGATGGGCGTGCCGTTCATCTTCGACCCGGGCCAGGCGATGCCGCTGTTCAACGGCCCGGAACTGCGCGAGTTCATCGAGCAGGCCGACTACGTGGTGGTCAACGACTACGAGTCCAACCTGCTGCAGGAGCGCACCGGCTGGTCCGAGAAGGACATCGTGCAGCGCGTGCAGGCCTACATCACCACCCAGGGCCCCAAGGGCGCGCTGGTGCACACCCCCGGCAAGACCTACGACATCCCGCCCGCGCACGAGCGCCGCGTGGTCGACCCGACCGGTTGCGGCGACGCGTTCCGCGCCGGCCTGCTCTACGGCATCGAGAAGGGCTACGACTGGCTGACCATCGGCCGCATGGGCAACCTGATGGGCGCCCTGAAGGTCGAGCATCCGGGCACCCAGAACCAGCGCTTCGACTTCGCCGAGTTCAACGACCAGTTCCGCCAGCAGTTCGGCTACTCGCTGTAGCCGCGCCTGCCCCCTCCCCCGTCGGGGAGAGGAGGCACGGCTTGCGCGCCCTTGGCGCGCGTGCCCTCGGGGCGGGGACGGGCAAAGCCCCTTGCGATGCCCGACTGCACGAGGCTCCCCCCTCGTCCGCCCGGTCCGGGGTTCCGCGCCTTCGCGCTCCCCCTCCGGCGGACCAGGGGAAAACGCTCACCACCCCGGCATCTGCGTGCCGTCCACGCCCGCCGTCTCGAACACCGCGGTACGCGTGCCGCCGGCCTTGACCGGGAAAGTAATGGACAGGGCCTTGGCCTGGCGGGCCAGCTTCCACAGGGCCTTGTCGTCGTCGATGAACATCGCGATCGCCTCGTCGGTGTCGGGGCGGTGCGCGGGCAGGGCCCGGGGCTTGCCCCCGTCGACCGCGACCTGCACCTTGCAGCCGCGATAGCAGTCGAAATCCCCGGCCTGCAGCACCAGGTAGGCGTGGCGCTTCCATTGCGGGTGGTCGCGGAACACCAGCTGCACGCGCTTGGCGCCGCTGCCGTCCACGTCGACCGGCTCCTTGGCGTCGATCATCGCCGAGCGCTGGGTACCCCCCTTCACCGCCACCTGGTTGTACTGCCACAGCGCCTGCAGGCGGCGCTGCTCGCGGGCCTCGTCGCCCTTGGCCTTGACCTCGGCGTAGCCCGGCTCGACCTTCCGGGCGGCCTCGGTACCGGGATAGCTCTGCAGCAGGTCGGCGCCATAGGAGCGCGCCATGTCCCAGTTGCGGTCCTGCACCGCGCGGTCGTAGCGCTGCGCCAGCTCGGCGGCGGCCTGCTCCTTCCGTTCGGCCTCGGCGGCCAGTTGCGCCTGGCGTTGCGCCTCGCGGTCGGTACAGGCCGACAGCAACAGCAGGGACAGCACGGCAACGGACAGGTATTTCATGGCGTACTCCGGCGATGGACGATGTCGAGACGGCAGGAGAGACTGCGTGGGAGGGACTTCAGTCCCGACCGGCCTTGCCGGTACCGCCTGCGGGGACCGAAATCCCTCCCACGGATGGCAAGGAAGCCTTTACTGCGCCGGCTTCTCCGCCTTGGCCAGCATTTCCTCGACCGAGGCGGTGGTGATCGGGTGGTAGCCCGGCCTGGCCTTGGCGAAGGCCTGCTTGGCGAACGCCAGCCCTTCCGGCGTCTTCACCAGTTCGGCATAGACCGGCAGGATCAGCTTGCGGCGGCCGACCCGCTCGATGAACTCGCCCGCGGCCGGCCAGGCCTCGGTGTAGCCGCTGCGGATCGCCAGCGGGTACCAGCGCATGGCGATCTCGCCGTTCGGGGTGCCGGTGAAGTGGTAGGCGGCGTCGAGCTGCTTGAGCTGCTCCGGCTTGAGCGTGGCGCCCATGCCGCTGAGGAAGTGCACCCACTGCTGGGTCACCCACTCGCCGGTGACCTGGCTGCTGGGCAGCGTGCCCGACCCGGACCAGGCGATGCGGGCGGTGTCCACGATCGCGAAGCCGCGCGAACGCGCCTTCTGCGCGAACGCCGGGATGCCCGGCTGGTTCAGCCAGGCGTCCAGCTCGGCCGGGGTGACCGCGTTGGGGCTCTTCGGTAGCAGGTGCTTCTTGAGGTAATCGACGAACTGGTCGGTGGTCGCGCTCTGGAACGCGTGGTCGTCGAACCAGCCGCGCAGGAACGGATCGAACGTCTCGCGGCCGAAGCGCTGCTCCAGGAACTGCAGGAACCAGGCGCCCTTGACGTAGGCGACGCTGCTCAGCGCCTCGTCCGGGTCGCGCTCGGTCAGCGGCGGCAGCGCCAGCGCCTGGTCGGCCGGGCTCATGTCCTTCACCTCGGCCAGCAGGTCGGTCTGGTCGATCTCGCGCTCCATCTCGGCCATCTCCTGGCCGTACAGCGCCTCGGTGATGCGGCCCTGCACGTAGGTGGTGAAGCCCTCGTTGAGCCAGATGTCCTTCCAGCTGGCATTGGTCACCAGGTTGCCGGACCAGCTGTGCGCCAGCTCGTGCGCGACCAGCGACACCAGCGACTTGTCGCCGACGATCACGGTCGGCGTGGCGAAGGTGAGGGTCGGGTTCTCCATGCCGCCGAACGGGAACGACGGCGGCAGCACCAGCATGTCGTAGCGGCCCCAGCGATACGGGCCGTACAGCTGCTCGGCCGCGCCGATCATCTTCTCGGTGTCCTCGAACTCCTTGGCGGCCTTGTCCGCCATCGCCGGCTCGGCCCAGACGCCCGAGCGCGCCGAGATCGGCTTGAACACCAGGTCGCCGGCGGCGATCGCCAGCAGGTAGGACGGGATCGGATGCTCCATCTTGAAGCTGTAGTCGCCGTCGCGCGCCGCATCCGGGTCGCTGTTGGCGCTCATCAGCACCATCACGTCGGGGCGGCTGGTCACGTGCGCGCTGTAGGTGAAGCGCACGCTCGGCGTGTCCTGCAGCGGCACCCACGAACGCGCATGGATCGCCTGCGACTGGCTGAACATGAAGGGCAGCTTCTTGCCCTCGGTCATCGACGGCTCCAGCCACTGCAGGCCGGAGGCGTCGGGCGAGGTGCGGTAGGCGATCTGCAGCTTGGCCGGGCGGTTCGGCGCCTCGATCGTCAGCTTGCTGCCGAACACCTTGTCGGCCGGCGCCAGCGCGTACTGCAGCGGCGCCAGCGCGCCCTTGCCGTCGTCGCCCTGCACGCTCTCGATGGCCAGGTCGCGGGTATCCAGCACCAGTTGCGTGGCGGAGCGGTCCTTCCAGTCCAGCGTGTAGGTCGCGGTGCCGGCGATCTCCTTCTTGTCGAAGTCGATCTTCAGGTCCAGCGCCAGGTCCTTGATGACGGCCTTGTCCGGCTCGGCGTAGGAACTTTCGTCGTGGCCGCGGGCGGGCGCCTTCGCGGCGGCGGGCTTGGCGGGCTGGGATTCGGGCGTGGACGCCGGGTCTTTGGAACACCCGGCCGCACCGACGGCCATGGCCAGGGACAGCAACAGGAACGAGGAGCGCATGGGAAGAACCAGGACAGGAAAGCCCGGAATTCTACCCGGAGAGCCGGGATTGGGGATTCGGGACCGGGGATTCGCAAGAGCGCCCTGCCCTGGCGAATCCCCGGTCCCGACCTCGATCAGACCTTGTAGCCGGAATGGATCGCGACGATGCCGCCGGTCAGGTTCTTGTAGTGGCAGCGCGCGAACCCGGCGTCGGCCATCATCCCCTTCAGCTCGTCCTGCGGCGGGTGCTTGCGGATGCTCTCGGCCAGGTACTGGTAGCTGTCGGCGTCGCGGGCGAACAGCTTGCCCAGCCGCGGCAGCACCTGGAACGAGTGGAAGTCGTAGATCGGCTTGAACCAGTCGGCGGTGACCTCGGAGAACTCCAGCACCCGCGCCTGCCCGCCGACCTTGAGCACGCGGTACATCTCGCGCAGCGCGGCGTCCTTGTCGGTGACGTTGCGCAGGCCGAAGGAGATCGTCACCAGGTCGAAGCTGGCGTCCGGGAACGGCAGCGCCTCGGCGTTGCACTGCACGTAGTCCAGGCCCGAGACCAGCCCGCGGTTGGTCAGGCGGTCGCGCCCGACCGAGAGCATGCCGGCGTTGATGTCGCCCAGCACGATCGAACCTTCCGGCCCGACCCGGTCGCGCAGCAGCACCGCGATGTCGCCGGTGCCTCCGGCCAGGTCCAGCACGCGGTCGCCCGGCTTCACCTGCGCGGTCGCCACGAAGTAGCGCTTCCAGGCCCGGTGGATGCCCAGGCTCATCAGGTCGTTCATCAGGTCGTAGTTGCGCGCGACCGAGGTGAACACCTGGCCGACCAGCTTCTGCTTGTCCTTGGCGGCGACGTCGCGGAAGCCGAAATGGGTGGTGCCGGTCTTGTAGGGGGATTCGCTCATGGGCCGGATTATCGCACCGCTGACGGGATCGTGACCGGCCCGTGCCACAATCGGCCGCACTGACCGCGATCCAGGGCCTGGACCCGCCGTGAGCGACAAGTACGTCCCGCGCCAGTGGCAACCCCACGAGAAGCCGACGCTGCCCGGCTCCGCCTCGACGCCGCTGCACCCGGTCCCGCGGCGGATCGCCTACGGGCTGGTCGGGATCGTGGTCGCGCTGACCGGCGGGCTGAGCAACGCGCTGGTCACCGCCAACCTGCCCTACCTGCAGGGGGCGCTGGGCGCCTACGCCAGCGAGATGGCCTGGCTGCCGGCGGCCTACGTGATGACCAACATGTCGGCCAACCTGATCCTGGTGAAGTTCCGCCAGCAGTTCGGCCTGCGCAAGTTCACCGAGATCTTCCTGTGGCTGTACGCGCTGATCGCGCTGGCGCACCTGTTCGTGCACTCGCTGGGCTCGGCGATCGCCGTGCGCGCCGCGCACGGGCTGGTCGGCGCCGCGCTCAGCTCGCTGGGCCTGTACTACATGATCCAGGCCTTCCCGGCCCAGCACCGGCTCAGGGCGGTGGTCACCGGCCTGGGCCTGACCCAGCTGGCGCTGCCGCTGGCGCGGGTGTTCTCGACCGAGCTGCTGGAACTGGGCGAATGGAACGGCCTGTACCTGTTCGAGTTCGGCCTGGCGATGTTCGCGCTGGCCTGTGTGATCGCGCTCAAGCTTCCGCCCAGCGACCGCTACAAGGTGTTCGAGAAGACCGACTTCGCCACCTTCGCGCTGTTCGCCGCCGGCGCGGCCGGGCTGGCCGCGGTGCTCTCGCTCGGCCGCTACCTGTGGTGGACCAGCACGCCCTGGCTGGGCGTGGTGCTGGCCGCCTCGATCGCGCTGCTCGCGGCGGCGGCAGTGATCGAGCACAACCGCCGCAACCCGATGATCAACACCCGCTGGCTCGCCAGCGCCGACATGCTGCGCCTGGGCATCGCGATCCTGCTGATCCGGCTGGCGCTGTCCGAGCAGAGCACGGGCGCGCTCGGCTTCTTCCAGGCGCTGGGCCTGGGCAACGAGCAGATGCACGCCCTGTTCTGGCTGATGCTGCTCGGCGCGGTATGCGGGGTCGTCGCCAGCGCGCTGTTCATCAAGCGCGAGCACATCACCCAGCACCTGGTGGTCGCGGTGGCCGCGATCTGCATCGGCTGCTTCCTGGACGCGCGCTCCAACAGCCTCACCCGCCCCGAGCAGATGTACCTGAGCCAGTTCCTGCTGGCGTTCGGCGGCACCTTCTTCGTGGCCCCGGCCATGGTGGCCGGCATCAGCCGCGTGGTGACCCAGCCCGGCAACCTGATCAGCTTCATCGTGCTGTTCGGCATGGCCCAGAACCTGGGCGGGCTGGTCGGCAGCGCCTTTCTCGGCACGCTGCAGATCGTGCGCGAGAAGTTCCACTCCAGCCAGCTGGTCGAACACCTGGTGCTCACCGACCCGCAGGTGGCCGCGCGCGTGCAGGCCTACGCCGGCACCTACGGGCGCGTGGTCGGCGACCCCGCCTTGCGCCAGGCCGAGGGCGTGCGCCTGCTCGGCAGCGTGGCCACCCGCGAGGCGACCGTGCTGGCCTACAACGACGTGTTCCTGGTGATCGGCAGCATCGCCATCGCCACCCTCGCATGGTTCCTGTGGTACCTGTTCTGGCGCCGCCTGCACGATACAGACGCCGCACCGCCCGTTCCGACACCGACCACGACCCGATGAACACACCCGCCACCGCACCGCCCGCCGGCGACCGGCGCAAGCGCATCGCCGTCAGCGCAGGCATCGTCCTGCTGGCGCTGGCCGGCATCGCCCTGGTGCTGTACGCCTGGCGCCTGCCGCCGTTCACCAGCGCGATGCAGTCCACCGAGAACGCATTGGTGCATGGCCAGGTCACGGTGATCGCCCCGCAGGTGAGCGGGTACGTGGTCTCGGTGGACGTGCAGGATTTCCAGCACGTGCAGGCCGGGCAACTGCTGGCGCGGATCGACGAGCGCATCTACCGCCAGCAGCTCGACCAGGCCCAAGCGCAGTTGCAGACGGCGCAGGCCAATCTCGCCAACTGGCAGCAACAGCTGCGCAGCGCGCAGGCGGGCGTGGCCGAGGCGGAGGCCGGGCGCGCCAGCAACCTGGCCGCGCGCGACCGCACCCGCTCGGCGCTGCGCCGCGCCGAGGCGCTGGCCGACCGGCAGC
This sequence comes from Pseudomonas sp. Hp2, assembly GCF_006386585.1. NCBI lineage: Bacteria > Pseudomonadati > Pseudomonadota > Gammaproteobacteria > Pseudomonadales > Pseudomonadaceae > Pseudomonas > Pseudomonas sp. Hp2. Next base: position 210,306 of record NZ_VAHJ01000006.1, on the reverse strand, counting down.
TGGTCTCCGAACAGGACCGCGAGACCGCGCGCGCGAGCGCGGCGCAGGCGCAGGCCGCGCTGCGCCAGTCCGAAGCGGCGGTGCAGGCCGCCACCGAGCAGGCGCGCAGCGTCGAGGTGAACCGCCAGGCGCTGGAAGCGGCCGTCGCCAGCGCCACCGCCGCGGTGGAGCTGGCCCGCATCAATCTCGACAACACCCGCATCGTCGCGCCGCGCGCCGGCCAGCTCGGCCAGCTCGGCGTGCGCCAGGGCGCCTACGTGACCAACGGCACCCAGCTGATGTCGCTGGTGCCGGACACCCTGTGGGTGGTGGCGAACATGAAGGAGACGCAGATGGCGCACGTGCGCATCGGCCAGCCGTCGAGCTTCACCGTCGATGCGCTGGACGGCGCGCGCCTGCACGGCCACGTGCAGGAGATCTCCCCGGCCACCGGCTCGGAATTCGCCGTGCTGCCGGCGGACAACGCCACCGGCAATTTCGTCAAGATCGCCCAGCGCATCCCCGTGCGCATCGCCATCGATCCCGGCCAGCCCCTGGCCGGCCGCCTGCGCCCCGGCATGTCGGTGGTGGTCTCGATCGACACGCGCGACCGGCGCGGAGAGTGAACGGGCGACGCTATCATGCGCGCATGCCCGCCACCGCTCCCACCCTGCACTGGCAGACGCTCGCGTTCGATGCGCTCGACGCGCGCCAGCTCTATGCCCTGCTGAAACTGCGCTCGGAGATCTTCGTCGTCGAACAGGCCTGCGCCTATCTGGATCCGGACGGCAAGGACACCCATCCCGACGCGCTGCACCTGCTCGGCCACCACGGCGACGCGCTGGCCGCGTACCTGCGCATCCTGCCCGCCGGGGTCGGCCACCGCCACCCCAGCATCGGCCGGGTGGTGGTCGCCCCCGCCTGGCGCGGCACCGGCGTGGGCCATGCGCTGATGCGCGAGGGCGTGCGCGCGTTGCTGGCGCGCTGGCCCGGCAGCGAGATCCGGCTGGGCGCCCAGGCCCACCTGAGCGGCTACTACGCCGCGCACGGCTTCGTCCCGGCCTCGCCGATCTACGACGAGGACGGCATTCCCCACGTCACCATGCGGCGCGACCCCGGCGTCGCCCTCGAGGACCCACGATGATCGCCACCCCCGACTACCGCGCCCTGCTCGACACCGCCATCGCCGAGGCCCGCCAGGGCCTGGCCGAGGGCGGCATCCCGATCGGCGCGGCGCTCTACCACAACGACGGCCGCCTGCTCGGCTGCGGCCACAACCGCCGCGTGCAGGAAGGCGATCCGTCGGTGCACGGCGAGACCGACGCCTTCCGCAAGGCCGGCCGCCAGCGCCGCTACAAGGACACCATCATGGTCACCACGCTGGCGCCGTGCTGGTACTGCAGCGGACTGGTGCGCCAGTTCGGCATCGGCACCGTGGTGGTCGGCGAGTCGGTGACGTTCCGGGGCGGCATCGACTGGCTGCGCGAGAGCGGCGTCGAGGTGATCGACCTGCACAGCCAGGAATGCATCGACCTGCTCGGCGGCTACATCGCCGCCAATCCCGAGGTGTGGAACGAGGACATCGGCGAGGATTGATCTCCATCAATCCGCCTTGACGCCGGCTGCACTAGCATCGATCGCGACCGCGCATGCGGGGAACAGCGCAGCGATGCAACGCGACCAGGGAAAGCCATGTCGTCCCAGCCGGCCACCATAAGCCTCGACGTCGTCAGCCTGACCGGTTCGCTCTGGAGCGGCCAGGTGCGCGAAGTCAGCCTGCCCGGCCGCGAAGGCCGCTTCGGCGTGATGGCCCGGCACGTCCCGATGCTCGTCCTGCTGCGCGAGGGCATGCTGCACCTGCAACCGCTGCAGGGCGAGCCGGAGGACATCTACATCTCGGGCGGCTACGTCGAAGTGCAGCCCGACCGCGTCCTGGTGGTGGCCGACCTCGCCGAGCGCAACGAAGACCTCGACGCCGCCCGCGCCCAGGCCGCCCGCGACCGCGCGGCCTCGCTGATGGCCAGGAACTTCACCGACGAGACCTACGCGCAACTGCACATGGAGCTGCTGCACCGCTACAGCGCGAACCTGCGATACCCCACGCGCCGGTAGGACGCCGAGCAGGCAACGGCACGCACGATGGACGCAGGAACGGCGCAAGCCGCGAGAGGACTTGCCCGTCTGATCCGCGTAGACATCCTGCAGAAACCCTCGCGGCCGAAGCCGCTCCCACACGAAACAGAGGTTCGCAAGCCCCCGGGGACGACATGTCCCAGTTGGACATCCGAGCTTGCGAATCCCTGATCAAAAATCTCGCGGAAGCTAGGTTTTGCAGTTGCCATTGCTCCTGCTTTTGCCCTTGACCTACCGGGGCCCCTCCGAAGCGGCGGAGACGGCGGGAAAAACCCGAAGGGCGACGCACATGGATGTGCGTCGTTTTTCGCCGCGACAGGATGTCGCGTCGAAAAATCCCACCGGCTCCGCGGACCCGCAGCAAAGCTGCGGGCGCAAAGGCGGGGTGTGCTTTCTTTGGGTTACCTTCTTTGCACAAGCAAAGAAAGGTAACTCGCCGTAGGCGAAAGCTTTGAGCTTTCTCGTCAAAGCCCTGAAAGCCCCAAAGTAACGTCCCTGGATCTTCGATCCCCGGCCATCGGGCATAGCCCGATGGCGTTCAGCGCCACGCGAGCCAATGGCTCGCAAACAGTGGCGCTTCACCCCCGCCTTCGCGGGGACGACGGTAGAGGGATGGCGGGAAAGTTCGACATCCCGCATCCCCACACACCTCAACACTCCGCCAGAGCGGTCGCAACGACTTCATCGCCCCACGTCACACCCAAATGCCAAAACCAGGAATCACAGAATGTAACGACTCAGGTCCGGATCCTGCACCAGCTCGCCCAGGTGCGAATCGACATAGGCCCGATCCACCGTGATCGACTGCCCGTCCCGGTCCGGCGCCTCGTAACTGAGCGTATCCAGCAGGCGCTCCAGCACCGTATGCAGGCGCCGCGCACCGATGTTCTCCTGGCGCTCGTTGACCAGGAACGCGATCTCGGCCAGCCGGTCGATCGCGTCCGGCGCGAACGTGATGTCCACGCCTTCGGTCTTCAGCAGGGCCTGGTACTGGCGAGTCAACGCCGCCTTGGGCTCGGTCAGGATGCGCACGAAGTCGGCCTTGGTCAGCGCCCCCAGCTCGACCCGGATCGGGAAGCGGCCCTGCAGCTCGGGGATCAGGTCGCTCGGCTTGGCCAGGTGGAACGCGCCGGAGGCGATGAACAGGATGTGGTCGGTCTTCACCGTGCCGTACTTGGTCGACACGTTGGACCCTTCCACCAGCGGCAGCAGGTCGCGCTGCACGCCCTCGCGGCTGACGTCGCCGCCGCCGATGGTGTCGCTGCGCTTGGCGACCTTGTCGATCTCGTCGATGAACACGATGCCGTGCTGCTCGCAGGCCTCGATCGCCTGGGAACGCACGTCGTCCTCGTTGACCAGCTTGCCGGCCTCCTCCTCGATCAGCAGCGGGCGCGCCGCCTTGATCGTCAACTTGCGCTTCTGCGACTTGCCGCCGCCGAGGTTGGAGAACATCTGGCGCAGCTGCTGGCCCATCTCCTCCATGCCCGGCGGGGTCATGATGTCCATGCTGACGTTGACCGACACGTCCAGCTCGATCTCGCGCTCGTCCAGCTCGCCGTTGCGCAGCATGCGGCGGAACTTGACGCGGGTGTCGTTGTCCTGCGCCGACGGCTCGTTGCGCGCGGCCTCCGGGTCGAAGCCGATGCCGCCGCTGCGGCGCGGCAGCAGCGCGTCGAGGATGCGGTCCTCGGCGCGCTCCTCGGCCTGGGTGCGCACGCGCACCTTGGCCTGCTCGCGGAACATCTTGACCGCGGTGTCGGCCAGGTCGCGCACGATCTGCTCCACGTCCTTGCCGACGTAGCCGACCTCGGTGAAGCGGGTCGCCTCGACCTTGACGAACGGCGCGTTCGCCAGCGTCGCCAGGCGGCGCGCGATCTCGGTCTTGCCGACGCCGGTCGGGCCGATCATCAGGATGTTCTTCGGCATCACCTCGTTGCGCAGCTCGTCCGGCAGCTGCATGCGGCGCCAGCGGTTGCGCAGCGCGATGGCGACCGCGCGCTTGGCGTCGTGCTGGCCGACGATGTGGCGGTCGAGTTCCTGCACGATCTCGCGCGGGGTCATGGTGGAAGAAGAGCCGTGATTGGTCATTTGTGATTCGTGATTCGTAGTTGGATGTCGGAAGGATCGGGATGCGTCGTGGCTGGCCGTGAATCGCTCTTGCGAATCACCAATCACGAATCACAGTTCTTCGACCACCACGTTGCGGTTGGTGTAGATGCAGATGTCGCCGGCGATGCCGATCGCCTCGCTGGCAATGGTCCTCGCGTCCAGTTCGGTGTGCGCCAGCAGCGCGCGCGCGGCCGACAGCGCATAGCTGCCGCCGGAGCCGATCGCGATGATGCCGTCCTCCGGCTCGATCACGTCGCCGGTGCCGCTGATGACCAGCGAGGTCTCCTTGTCGGCGACTGCCAGCAGGGCCTCGAGCTTGCCGAGGCGGCGCTCGGTGCGCCAGTCCTTGGCCAGCTCGACCGCGGCACGGGTCAGCTGGCCGTGCTTCTCCAGCTTGGCCTCGAACAGCTCGAACAGCGTGAAGGCGTCGGCGGCGGCGCCGGCGAAACCGGCCAGCACCTGGCCGTCGCGGCCGAGCCGGCGCACCTTGCGCGCATTGCCCTTCATCACGGTGTGGCCGAGCGTGACCTGGCCATCGCCGGCGATGGCCACCTTGTCGCCGCGGCGGACGCAGACGATGGTGGTGGCGTGGAAGACGTGGGGATTCTGGCTGGGGTCCATGAGGGGCTCCGGAAACGTTCTTCCTCAGGTGGGGACGCGCCCGGAAGGTTCAAGCACTGCGACACAAGCGCGCAGTCAGCGGCGGTTGCCTCCCGCCTCCGGACCGATGCGGGACAATATCCGTCCCCCTGGCCCGATTCCGTGGATGAATACGATCGTCACCGAACCCTGCTGCAGCGAGGACGAGGTGGTCCGGCTGGTCCACGCGTTCTACGCCCGGGTCCGCCGCGACCCCGAGCTGGGACCGATCTTCGAGCGCCACGTCGCCGACTGGGACGCGCACCTGCGCCACCTGGTGGATTTCTGGTCGGCGATGCTGCGCGGCACGCGCCGCTTCTCCGGCGCGCCGATGGCGCGCCACCTCGCCCTGCCCGGCCTGAGCGCGGACCTGTTCCGGCGCTGGCTGGCGATCTTCGGCGAAACCACCGCCGGGCTCGGCAACCCGGCGATGAAGGCCCAGGCCGATGCGCGCGCGGCGCAAATCGCCAACCGCTTCTGGCAGCACTACCAGCTCAACCGGCGCGCACCGGCCGGCTGAGCCTCAGGGCGCGGCGCGCTCGGCCCTGCAGGAATAGCAGCCATGGCGCGCGCTGTGCAGGTGCACGTAGGCGACCGCGGGATCGTCGAACGCCTGCCGCAACCACGCCGCCACGTCGCGGCCCTCGCGCACCTCCGCCTCGACCATCATCCCGGCCGCGTCGTAGGCCCGCAGCGACATCAGCCGCGTCGACACGCAGGGAGGCACCTCGTCCACCTCCGGCCGCGCCGTCGCCGCGCCACGGCGCACGAAGATCGGGCCGCTGGCGCGATACGGCGACGCCACCGCGTGGTGCTCGAACGGCAGCAGCACTTCCTCGCCGATGCGGGCGTTCTCCAGGCTGACCCGGCACGGCGTGCCGCGCTCGGAGGCGACGATGCGACGCACGATGCCGCGCGCCCCCAGCGCGGCATCGTCGAGCGCGAACAAGGGAGCGAACAGCGAGGCATCGAGCGCGTACAGGCGGAAGGCGGTCATGGGCAACTCCACGGGAAACGGCCTGCATGTTCGCCGCCGGCGCCACCGGCCGCCCGCCGTTCCCGGACATCGCATTCCGTCGCCGGCCATGGCCGGCGGCGCCCTCAGGGGCCGTCCTTCTTCCGCTTCGCGCGCGGGTGCGCGGCGTCGTAGACCTTGGCCAGGTGCTGGAAATCCAGGTGGGTGTAGATCTGGGTGGTGGCGATGTCCGAATGCCCCAGCAGCTCCTGCACGCCGCGCAGGTCGCCGGAGGATTCGAGGATGTGGCTGGCGAAACTGTGCCGCAGCATGTGCGGGTGCACGTGCTTGAACATGCCCTGGCGCAGCGCCAGCTGCTTGACCCGGATCTGCACCGCGCGCGACGTGATCGCCTTGCCGCCGCGCCCGGGGAACACATGGCCGTCCGCCGTGCCGCCGCTGTCGGCCTTCCATTCCTGCAGCGCGCGCAGCGCGTGCGATCCGACCGGTACCTGGCGCTGCTTGCTGCCCTTGCCGAGCACCGTCACCGTCGCGCCGGCCAGGTCCAGGTCGCGCCAGCGCAGCGCGCACAGCTCGCTCAGGCGCAAGCCGGAGGAGTAGAACAGTTCCAGCAATGCGCGATCGCGCAGGCCGAGCGGGGCATCGGTCGGCACTTCGACCAAGCGCACCGCCTCGTCGGCATCGAGCACCTGCGGCAGCTTGCGCGGCGCCTTGGGCGCGCGCAGCTTGGCCGCGGGACTGGCGGCGATCCGCCCCTGCTTCAGCAGCCAGGCATAGAAACTGCGGCAGGCCGACAGGCGCCGCTGCAGGCTCTTGGGCGAGAGCCCGCGCCGGTGCTCGGCGCTGGTGAACTCGCGCAGGTGCGAAGCGTCGAGCGCGGCCACCTCGCCGGCGCCCGCCGCGGCGGCCCATTCGGCCAGCGCCGCCAGGTCGCGGCGATAGGCGTCGAGCGTGTGCGGCGACATGCGCCGCTCGACCTGCAGGTGCGAGAGGAAATCCTGGATCGAGTCGGGGCCCGGAGGGGCGCCGGCATGTTCGCCGGGAACCGACTGCTTTCCCGGCTCCCGGCTCATTCCCCGAACCGCTGCAACGCCACCGCCAACGCTTCGCCCATCATGCGCAGGAACAGCGTGCCCATGCCGGGATAGAACCGGTTCGGGTCGCGGCTGCCGACGGCGATCAGGCCGACGCCGGGCAGCGGCAGCAAGGCGGTGGACTGCACCTCCGCGGCCTGCCCGCCGTACAGCACCGCGTGTTTCTCGGCCTGCAGCCGGCCGCAGATCGGCTCGCCGTCCTTCAGGCAATCGCGGAACGGCGCCATCCGCGGATCGTCCAGCGCGATCGCCTGCAGCCACTCCGCCTCCTCCAGTCCCGCGACCGGTTCCAGCAGCACGATCCGCACCAGCTCGCCGTTGAAATCCTCGGCCAACGATGCCGCCATCGCGCGCAAGGTATCGGCGGCGGTGGCCTGCTTCATCAGCGCCAGCGTCAGCTGGTGCGTGCGCACCGCCAGCCGCTCGTTGACCTGGGCATTGCCGGCCAGCTCGGACAGCCGCCGTGCCAGCTCGCGGTTCTTGTCGCGCAACACTTCCAACTGGTAGCTGGCGAGCGAGGCGGTCGGGCCATCGTCGCGCGGCACCACCAGCGTCAGCGCCAGGTCCGGGAACTGCTTGAGGAAGGCGGGATGCCGCCGCAACCAGACGGCCACCTCGTGCGCGCCGATCTTGTCCTGTGTCTCGCTCATCCGATCCACTCTCCGTCGAAGACGAATGTCGCCGGCCCGGACATCACCACCTGCGCATCCGGCGCCGGCCAGCGCACGCGCAGTTCGCCGCCGGGCAAGGCGATGCGCACGTCGCGTTCGACGCGGCCGCGCTGCATCAGCGTCACCGCGGCGGCGCAGGCGCCGCTGCCGCAGGCCAGGGTCTCGCCCGAACCGCGCTCGTACACCCGCAGCCGGACATGGCCAGGATCGACCACCTGGGCGAAGCCGACGTTCACCGATTCCGGGAAGGCCGCGTTCTGCTGCAGCAGCGGGCCCAACCGCTCGACCGGCGCGGCATCGACCAGGCCGACCTCCAGCACCGCGTGCGGGTTGCCCATCGAGACCGCGCCGAAGCGCACGCTCTCGCCCTGCAGCGGCAACAGGTACTCCTCGCGAGGATGGGCGAAGCCGGCCAGCGGGATCTTCGCCGGCTCGAACTCCGGAACGCCCATCGCCACGGCGTAGTCGTGCTCGCCGAGCCGGTCCACGCGATGCGCTGTGACCGGGCTGTCGATCACGAAGCTGTCGCCCTGCGCGGCGCCGTCGCGCACCAGCCACGCCGCCACGCAGCGCGCGCCATTGCCGCACTGCTGGGAGTGGGAACCATCGGCGTTCCATATCCGGTACGAAGCCACGGCCTGCCCGCTGCGCGGCGGCTCGATGGTCAGGATCTGGTCGCAGCCGACGCCGAAATGGCGGTCGGCCAGCTTCGCGGCGAGCGCCGCATCGGGCGCGGGAGTGCCGTCGCGCAGGTCCAGCACCACGAAATCGTTGCCGGCGCCGTGCATCTTGGTGAAGCGCAGGCGCCCGGCGGAAGCGGAACCGCTCATTGCCCGTCTTTGCCGTCGACCGGCGCCGGCGTGCCGTCGGTCGGCGCCGGGGTCGTCGGGCTGGCCGGCTCGGTCTGCGTCGGCTCGGCCTGCGCCGGCGGGGTCTGCTCGGGCACCGGCGTCGCCGGCTGGGCCTCCACCGGCACCGGCTTCTGCGGCATCACCAACGGCCCCTTGTTGCCGCAGGCGGCCAACGCGAGGAAGGTCGCACCGGCCAGTGCGATACGGACGGAGGAAGACTTCGTACTCATGCGTCGAGTATAGCCAACCCCGCGTTCCGCGCAGGCCGGCGCACGCTTCGCGGGCGGCTACGGCCCATCGCGCCTTGGCGGCTCGGGGCGCAGCCACAACCAGATCGCGACCACCGCCATCGGCCCGATCGACACCGCCCACACCCACGGCCTGCTCACGAACGCCAGCACGATGGCCGCGCACGCGGCCATCGCCAGCGAGGCCATCCACTTGCCGCGCCGGCTGACCGCGCCATGGTTCTCCCAGTCGAGGATCGCCGGGCCGAAGCGCGGGTGGGTGACCAGCCGGTGCCGCAGCTTCTCCGAGCCGCGGGTCGCGGCCCAGGCCGCGACCAGGATGAACACCGTCGTCGGCAGGCCCGGCACGAAGATGCCGACGATGCCGGTGCCCAGGCTGGCGTAGGCCAGCAACCACCAGGCCCAGCGGAAGCGCACCGGTCGCACCGCCGGAGGGCCGGGATCCGGGGCGGGAGATCCGGGATCGGTCATGTCCCTGGCGCCCTCACCCGCCCCTTGCCCAGGTCACGGCTCCTTGACTTCGAGCTGGTCGAGCACGAACGCATACGACTCGGCCAGCTCGCGATAACGGCGGAAACGGCCGGACTTGCCGCCATGGCCCGCCTCCATGTTGGTGCGGAACACGATCGGCCGCTCGCCGGTGTTGTCGTCGCGCAGCTTCGCCACCCACTTGGCCGGCTCCCAGTACTGCACCTGCGAATCCCACAGGCCGGTGCCGACGAACAGCGCCGGATAGGCCTGGCGACGCACGTTGTCGTAGGGCGAATAGCCGAGCATGTAGTCGTAGAACGGCTTCTGCTCGGGATTGCCCCACTCGTCGTATTCGTTGGTGGTGAGCGGGATGCTGGGATCGAGCATGGTCGTCACCACGTCCACGAACGGCACCTGCGCGACCATCACCCGGTAGTCCTGCGGCGCCATGTTCGCCACCGCGCCCATCAGCAGGCCGCCGGCGCTGCCGCCCATCGCCGCGACCCGGCCCGGCGCCGCGTAGCCCTGCTTCACCAGCGCCTCGGTGACGTCGATGAAGTCGGTGAAGGTGTTCTTCTTGTGCAGCAGCTTGCCGTCGTCGTACCACTGCCGGCCCATCTCCTGGCCGCCGCGGATGTGCGCGATCGCATAGACCACGCCGCGGTCGAGCAGGCTCACCGCCGGCAGGTTGAAGGCCGGATCGGACGAGATGCCGTAGCTGCCGTAGGAATACTGGTACAGCGCGGCGGTACCGTCCTTCTTGAAGCCTTTCCTGTAGACCAGCGACACCGGCACCTTGGCGCCGTCGCGCGCGGTCACCCAGACGCGCTCGGTGACGTACCGCGACGGGTCGTAGCCGATCACCGGCTGCTGCTTGAGCAGGCGGCGCTCGCCGGTGGCGACGTTCAGTTCATAGGTCGTGGCCGGCGTGGTCAGCGAGGTGTAGCCGTAGCGCAGCCAGGGCGTGTCCGGCTCGGCGTTGGTCGACAGCCCCATCGAATAGGCCGGCTCGTCGGCCTTGACGTACTCGTGGCTGCCGTCGGCCTTGAGCAGGCGCACCCGCTCCAGCCCCTGCGAACGCTCCTCGATCGCGGTGAAGCCGTCGAACAGCGCGTAGCCCTCGATGAACACCGCGTCGTCGTGCGCGACCCAGTCCTTCCACTGCTTGCGCGAGGTGCCGTCGCTCGGCGCGGTGACCAGCTTGAAGTTCTTCGCGCCATCGGCGTTGGTGCGGATCACCCAGCGCCCGTCGAAATGGTCGGCGCCGTACTCGACGTCGCGCTCGCGCGGCGCCAGCACCACGAAGGCCCGCGGATCCGACGCCGGCGCATAGCGCAGCTCCGAGGAGACCGTGCTGTCCAGCTCGATGGTGATGTACTTGTCGTCGCGGGTGCGGCCGACGCCCATGTAGAAGCTGTCGTCGTCTTCCTCGTACACCAGCGCGTCGTCCTTGGCCGGCGTGCCGAGCACGTGCTTCTTCACCCGCACCGTCAGCAGCGTCTCCGGGTCGTTCTCGACGTAGAACAGGGTCTTGTTGTCGTCGGCCCAGACCAGGTTGGGCGACACGCCGCGGATCTCGTCCGGATAGACCTCGCCGGTTTCCAGGTTCTTGAAGCGGACCGTGTACTGGCGGCGGCCGACGTCGTCCTCCGCCCAGGCCAGGATGCGGTTGTCGCGGCTCACCTCGGCATCGCCGACGCTGAAATAACCCTTGCCCTCGGCCATCGCGTTGACGTCCAGCAGCACCTGCTCGCTGGCGAAATCGCCGGCGGCATTGGCCTGCTGGATCGAGAGGGCATCCACGCCGGTGCCGTCCTTGCGGCGCGCCTGGACCGGGTAATCCTTGCCCTTCTCGAAGCGGGTGTAGTACCACCAGCCGCGCTCGCGGTACGGCACGCTGGCGTCGTCCTGTTTGATGCGCGCGACGATCTCCTCGTAGAGCTTGTCTTCCAGCGGCTTGAGCGGGGCCATCACCTGGTCGGTGTAGGCGTTCTCGGCCTCCAGGTAGGCCAGCATCGCCTTGTCCTTGCGGGTGTCGTCGCGCAGCCAGTAGTAGTCGTCCTGGCGGGTCGCGCCGAACGGCGCCTTGACGACGTGCGGACGCTTCTCGGCATCCGGCGGGGTAAGGGCAGCGGCAGCGGCGGAACTGGCGGGAAGGCTCATCAGGCTGGCGATCAAGAGCGGAAGGGCGTTTCTCATGTTGGGGATTCCCTGGACGAACGCAATGGCGTCCCTGCCCGCCCAGTCTGTCCACAGGCTCGGCCCAGGAGCAAGTACCGCAAGTACCGGGCGCGCCCACCCCACGGAGCCCCAAGCCACCGGCATTTCGGCCGGCAGCGCCCGCTTTTGCCCTCGTCTTGGTTTTTCGCTTCTCCGGGCCCCATTCGCAGCGGCGGAGCCAGCGGAAAACCCGAAGGGCGACGTACATGCCGGAGCGCAGCGCAAAGACCCGGGGCGTGCTTGATCAGCCGTCCGGCTGCTGCGAAGCGCTTCTTCTGGTTACTTTTCTTTATGCGGCACATCCATGTGCCGCACTCTTCGGCTCCGCCGTGCGGCGCCGCTTCCGCGGCGCGCGTGCACGAGCAAAGAAATTGATTCGCCCGCAAGGCCGAAAGCTCCCTGCTTCTAGAGCCGCTCAAACAACACCGGCAAAGCCCGTCGGGACTGGCGTGGAAGTCCTTCCACGGGAGCCTCGCCCGGGACGCGATACCCGCGCCGCAGGCGTCGTTATCAATCGCCTAATCCACCCCGATCGGCGCGAACCGACGGACCGAACGGCCATCGACCAAGACTTCCTCGCAGAACATCGCATACGGGCGCACCCACAACCCGCCCTCGCCATAAAGCGCGCGATAGACCACGACCGGTTCCAGCGTCTCGCTATGCCGCGCAACCGCCACCACGTCGTATTCGTTGCCCTTGTAGTGGCGATAACGGCCAGGCTTCAGCGGCGGAAGCGGAGGGAGATCGGACATGGACGCGGACCGGCATCGTTTCGGCGCACGAGTATGCGGCATCCGCGCGGCCGGAGCGCCAAGTGGCCTAACATCCGCACATGGACATCCGCACCGCACCGCTGCCCGGCTACAGCCGGCGCAGCCAAGAGATCGCCCCCTTCCACGTGATGTCGCTGCTGGCGCGCGCGCAAGCGCTGGAAGCCGCCGGCCACGACGTCATCCACCTGGAGATCGGCGAGCCCGACTTCACCACCGCCGCGCCCATCATCGCCGCCGGGCAGGCCGCGCTCGCCGCCGGGCACACCCGCTACACGGCCGCACGCGGCCTGCCGGCGCTGCGCGAAGCGATCGCCGGCTTCTACGCCACGCGCTACGGCGTGTCGATCGATCCCGAACGCATCCTGGTCACGCCCGGCGGCTCCGGCGCGCTGCTGCTGGCTTCCAGCCTGCTGGTCGACCCCGGCCGGCACTGGCTGCTGGCCGATCCGGGCTATCCCTGCAACCGCCACTTCCTGCGCCTGGTCGAAGGCGCCGCGCAGCTGGTGCCGGTCGGCCCGGACAGCGACTACCAGCTCACGCCCGAACTCATCGCCCGGCACTGGAACGCCGGCAGCGTCGGCGCGCTGGCCGCCTCGCCGGCCAATCCCACCGGCAGCGTGCTTTCGCGCGACCAGTTGGCGGCGCTGTCGCAGGCCCTGCGGGCGCGCGGCGGGCACCTGGTGGTCGACGAGATCTACCACGGCCTGACCTACGGCATGGACGCGCCGAGCGTGCTGGAAGTGGACGACGACGCCTTCGTGCTGAACAGTTTCTCCAAGTACTTCGGCATGACCGGATGGCGGCTGGGCTGGCTGGTCGCGCCGCCGGCCGCGGTGCCCGAACTGGAAAAGCTGGCGCAGAACCTGTACATCAGCGCGCCGTCGGTCGCCCAGCATGCGGCGCTGGCCTGCTTCGCGCCGGACACCATCGCGATATTCGAGGCCCGCCGCCACGAGTTCCGGCAACGCCGCGACTACCTGCTGCCGGCGCTGCGGGCGCTCGGCTTCCGCATCGAGGCCGAACCCCAGGGCGCGTTCTACCTCTACGCCGACGTCGGCGGCTTCACCGACGACGCCCAGGCGTTCTGCGCGCATTTCCTCGAAACCGAGCACGTGGCGTTCACCCCGGGCCTGGATTTCGGCCACCATCGCGCGAACCAGCACGTGCGCATCGCCTATACCCAGGCCTTGCCGCGGCTGCAGGAAGCGGTGGAACGGATCCGGCGCGGGCTGGCGCGCTGGCCGGGCTGAAACGCACGGGGCCGGCGATCCGCCGGCCCCGTGCGTTCGGGCATGGCGACCGCTTACTTCGCCAGCCGCTCCCACAGGAAGCTGTACGCCAGCGCCGACATGTGCGCGGCCTGCGCGTTGTCGGCCGCGCCGCCGTGGCCGCCCTCGACGTTCTCGTAGTAGGTCACGTCCTTGCCGGCATCGATCATCTTCGCCGCCATCTTGCGGGCATGGCCCGGGTGCACGCGGTCGTCGCGCGTGGAGGTCAGGAAGATCACCGGCGGATAGGTCTTGCCGGGATCGAACAGGTGGTACGGCGAGAACGTCTTGATGAACGCCCAGTCGGCCGTGTCCGGATCGCCGTATTCGGCCATCCACGAGGCGCCGGCCAGCAGGTGGCTGTAGCGCTTCATGTCGAGCAGCGGCACCTGCACGACGACCGCGCCGAACAGTTCCGGGTACTGGGTCAGCATGTTGCCGGTCATCAGCCCGCCATTGCTGCCGCCCTGCACGCCCAGGTGCCGGGGCGAGGTGATCTTGCGCGCGGCCAGGTCCTTGGCGACCGCGGCCATGTCCTCGTAGGCCTTGTGGCGGTTCTGCTTCAGCGCGGCCTGGTGCCAGCGCGGGCCGTACTCGCCGCCGCCGCGGATGTTGGCGACCGCGTAGACGCCGCCCTTCTCCAGCCAGGCCCGGCCGAGCCCGCCGGAGTAGCTCGGGGTCAGCGAGATCTCGAAGCCGCCGTAGCCGTACAGCAGCGTCGGCGCGGTGCCGTCGAACTTCAGGTCCTTGGGGCGCACCAGGAAGTACGGCACGCGCGTGCCGTCCAGGCTGGTGGCGAAGTGCTGCTCGATCGCGTCCTTGCTGGCGTCGAAGAACGCCGGCATGGTCTTCAGCGTCTCCGGCGCCTTGCCGATCTCGGCCAGCGCGAGCGTGGTCGGCGTCAGGTAGTCGGTGACGGTGAGCCAGACCGCATCGGATTCGTCGCTGTCCACCGCGCCGACCTGCACGGTGCCGAACTCGGGGGCGCCGGCGAAGGCGCTCTTCTTCCAGCGGTCCCTGGACGCGCCCTGCGCGTCGCCGGGCGTGAGCACGCTCAGGCGGCTCTTGACGTCCTCCAGCACGTTCAGCACCAGGTGGTGCCGGGTCCAGCTGAAGCTCGCCAGCGAGGTGGTGTCGGTCGGCTCGAACAGCACGTCGAACTCGCGCTTGCCGGCCATGAAGTCGTCGAACTTCGCCGCCAGCAGCGAACCGGCCTTGTAGGTCTTGCCGCCGACCGTCCACGGCTCGCGCAGTTCCAGCGTCAGCCACTCGCGCTTGACGCTCTTGTTGGCCGAGTTCGGCGCATCGACCTTGGCCAGCGTGCCGTCCGCTTTGCGCAGGTAGAGCTCGTCGTTGTAGAAGGCCAGCGTACGGCTGACGAAATCGCGCTCGAAGCCCGGCGTGTCGTCGTGCATCGCCGCGATGTACATGTCGGTCGGCTTGCCCTCGTACACGACCGCGGCCGAATCCAGCGGCGTGCCGCGCTTCCAGCGCTTGACGATGCGCGGGTAGCCGGAGCTGGTCATCGAGCCGTCGCCGAAGTCGGTATAGACGTAGACGGTGTCCTGGTCGATCCAGCCCAGCCCGCCCTTGGCCTCGGGACGGAAGAAGCCGTCCTTGACCCACTGCTTGCTGGCCAGGTCGAACTCGCGGGTCACGTCGGCATCGGCGCCGCCGCGCGAGAGCGCGATCAGGCAGCGCTGGTACTTCGGGCGCAGGCAGTCGGCGCCGTGCCAGACCCAGTTCTCGCCCTCGGCCTTGTTCAACGCGTCCAGGTCCAGCACCGTTTCCCACTGCGGATCGGCCTTGCGGTATTCGGCCAGCGTGGTGCGGCGCCACAGCCCGCGCGGGTGCTGCTTGTCCTTCCAGAAGTTGTAGTAGTACTCGCCGATCTTCTGCACGCCGGGGATCTTGGCGTCCGAGTCCAGCACCTCGCGGATGCTCGATTCCATCTGCTTGAACGCCGGGGTGCTGGCCAGGCGGGCCTCGGTCCGGGCGTTCTGGGCCTTGACCCATTCCAGCGGCTTCTCGCCGGTGACGTCCTCGAGCCAGGCATAACGGTCGTTCTGCACGGCATCCTCCGCGGCGACGGCTCCGGTGGTGATCAGGCCTGCCACCAGGCAGGCCGAGGCGAGTTTCGACATTGACGCTCCAAAGGCGGACTACAAACTGTGGACGCTAGCACAGCCCCCGGAGACGGCCTTATGCCGAAGGTCAGGCCGTGCGGGCGGAAACCGGCTGGACCGTCCGGCGCCGCCAGCGCCGGGCCTGGGGCGCGCGCCGGCGGCGCTCCGGCGCGCGCAGGATCGTCCGCCCCAAGCGCGGCAGCGGGAACCCGTACAGGGCCCACCAGGCCATGCACGGCATGCCGACCAGCCACAACGGCAGCCAGCCCAACCATAGGGCGTGGCCCCGCGCGGCCGGCCAGACCATCACCAGGGCCAGGCCGGCCAGGGCGAGCTGGCGCACGGGGCGCAGTACGCGCGGATCGGGGCGACGGGCCGGGGAACGGGGCGTGGAACGCATCGCAGGTCTCCAGGGTGAACGTGGGGATCACCTTCCCCCATCGCCATCTCACCGATTGCGACCTACCATTGCCATGAACTTCACTCCTGCACCGTATAAGGTGCGGGCCTACCGTTCCAACCGACCTTCGCGATGCGCCTGACCGCCCGGATTGCCCTAGCACTGTTGTTCGCCGTCATCGCTCTGCCCCAGGCGCAGGCGCAGGAAACCCCGTCTTCCTCCGAACAGGCGCCGCTGGACCTGCAGAAGCTGATGGGCACCTGGTACGTGATCGCCCGCACCCCCAATCCGCTCGAGCGCGGGCACGTCGCCAGCCGCGACGAGTACACCCTGCGCGAGGACGGCAAGGTCGGGATCCGCTATGTCTACCGCGAGGGATTCGGCGAGCCGGAAAAGGAAACCCGCGCGCGCGCCTCGGTCGCCGAGGGCAGCGGCAACCGCGACTGGCGGGTATGGTTCTACCGGATCGTCCCGACCCGCCAGCGCATCCTGGAAGTGGCGCCGGACTACTCGTGGATGCTGCTGTCCTGGCCGGGCCGCGACCTGGCCTGGGTCTTCGCCCGCTCGCCGGACATGGGCACCGAGCAGTACCGGCAGCTGGTCGCCAAGCTGCGCGACGAATACGGCATCTACACCGACAAGCTGCAGCGCGTGCCGCAGCGCCCGGACCAGATCGACAAGCTCGGCTTCGCCGCGCCCAAGAAGCTCTGAAGCCTCGCCCGCCGGGGCGGGCGAGCGCGGGCGGGGGACTAGGACGCTGGCGGACCCGCGGGTCGCGAGCAACACGCCCCTCCCCGAGGGGGCGACAACACCCTTCCCTATTCGTAATTGCTCAACGCCAGCTGCAGCAACGCCTTGGCCTGCTCGCGCAACGACTTGGGCTCGACGATCTCCGCGTCCGAGCCGTAGTGCAGCACGTCCATCAGCAGCTCGCGCGAGACGCTGTACGGCACCTTCAGCTCGTAGCGGCCGTCGGGCAGGAAGCGCCCCTGCTGCTTGGAATGCCAGTGCTCGTCGGCCACCCAGCGCGCGGCCTTGGCGCTGAACACGATGGTCGCCCAGCCCTTGGGCGCGCCGGAGAAGATGCCGTAGCTGGCCGCCAGTTGCTCGTCCAGTTCGCTGTCGGGCACGTCGCGCGCGGGCGCATCGAGCAGCCGCGCATGGTGGATGCGGTCCACGGCGAAGCTGCGCACGCCCTCGCGTCCGTGGTCCCAGGCGTCCAGGTACCAGTTGTCGCGGTAATGGGTGATCCGCTGCGGCGAGACGGTGCGCTTGGTCGCCTCGTCGGTCGAGCGCGCCCGGTAGTCGAAGCTGAGCTGCTTGCGCTCGAGCACCGCCGAGGCGACGGTACGGAAGCTGGCCTCGTCGAGCTTGCGGCCGCGGTGCGGCACCACCCGTACCCGCTCCACCGGCCAGCTGGAAACCCCGGCCTGCGCGGCCAGCAACGATTCGATGCGCTGCTGCAACGGCGCCAGCATCGAGGACAGCACCCCGCCGCCGGTGCGCGCGAGCAGCTGCTGGGAAGCCAGCAGCGCGTGCAGTTCCTCGGAGCTGAGCCACAGCCCCGGCAGCTCGAAACGGTCGCTCTCGGCGGCGGCATAGCGGAAGCCGGCCTCGCCGTCGCCCTCCACCGGCGCCATCAGCGCATCGCGCAGGAAGGCCAGGTCGCGGTAGACGGTGGCGCGGGAACAGCCGAGTTCCTCCTGCAACCGCGCCACCGTGATGGGGTAGCGGGCCGCCTTGAGGTGGCGGTGCAGTGCGTTGATGCGTTCGTAGCGGTCCATGCGCCGATTATGTCCGACTCGTGCGGCAATGGCGTGGCCGGAGCGGCCGATAGCTTCGGCTATCCTGGGCCGCCCCGCCCCCGTCGTGCCCGACCATGCCGATCGCCCGCCCCGCCATCTTGCTCCTGTGCCTGGCCCTGGCCGCCTGCTCCCGGGCGCCGCAGTCCGGCGCGCCGTCCGCCGCGCTGCCGGCGGCCGCGGTCGAGCGGAACGCGGCCGATGCGGTGCTCGCCTCGATGGACCGCTTCCTCGCCGCGCGCAGCTTCCACGCCAGCATGCGCCTGGACGGCGGGCCGCAGCCGGTCCGCAGCGAGATGGATTTCGTCGCGCCCGACCGCTACCGGCTGCAGCTGCCGCAGGGCACCCAGACGATCATCGGCAACACCCTGTACCTGGAAGCCGGCGGCAAGCGCCAGACCTTGCCGCTGCCGGAAGGCACGCTCGCGCAATGGCGCAACCCGTTGAACCTGGACGAACGCCGCGACGGGCTGAAGGCGACGGCGCTGGGAGAGGACCGCATCGGCGGGCAGCCCGCGCGCAAGTACCGGATCGAGCAGGCCGATGCCGGCCAGCCGGGCATGCTCTACTGGATCGGGAACGACGGCCGGCCGCTGCGCATCGTGCAGGCCGGACAGACCGGGCAACATGCCTATACGGTCACGATCGACTACTCGCGCTTCGACGATCCGGGCATCGCGATCGCCGCGCCGTGAGCGTGCGCGATCTCCCCGAGCCATGCGGCGCCAGCGCATTCATCATGCCTTGCCGGCCGAACGGCGCGTGAAAACCCGCGGTTCGTGCCGCGGGAGCGGCATGAAGGTTCCGTTATGATGCAAACGCTTCCACATTCTCGTTCCTGAACCGCTCGGGGGAAATCTCGCCATGTCACGTCGCGTTCCGCTGTCCGTCCTTTCGTTGCTGCTCGTCGCGCCGGCCGCCTGGTCGCAGGTCGTGGCACCGGCGACGCCTACGGATCCGGCCGCGGCGGTGATGCCTTCCCCCTGGAGCGGCAGCAGCGGCGAACTCGGCTACGCCTCCGCGCACGGCAACAGCACCACCGACAGCCTCAACGGCCGCATCAAGCTGCGCTACACCGACGGCGACTGGATCCACAGCTTCGACGCCACCGCGCTGCGCTCCAGCGCCGAGTACACCACCACCAACGACGACGGCAGCGTCACCCGCAACCGCCAGACCACCGCCGAACGCTATACCGCCGCCGCCGGCAGCGCGCTGCAGCTGGGCGAGCACCGCCAGCTCACCGCCAGCGGCCGCTACGAACACGACGACTTCGCCACCTACGATCGGCTGGCCACCTTCGGCATCGGCTACGGCACCCGCCTGATCGACCGCGAGCGCTTCTACCTGGACGCGCAGCTCGGCCCGGGCGTGCGCCGCGCGCACAACCGCGAGGACGACCGCGAGGAAACCGGCCTGATCGGGCGCGGCCTGTTCGACCTCAAGTACGCCATCACCGACAACACCGACCTGACCAACACCTTGCTGGTCGAGTCCGGCAGCTACAACTCCTACGCGCAGAACGACTTCGGCGTGCAGGTGGCCATGAACTCGCATTTCGCGCTGAAGGCCGCATGGCAGATGCGCCACAACAGCCACGTCAACGACGACGACAAGAAGACCGACACGCTGACCACGGTCAACCTGGTCTATACGTTCAAGTAGGCCCCGGATCCGCGGGCGGCCCGTCCACCCGCCCGTCCACCCGCCCGGCCGGCTCAGTCCGCCGGCGGGCTCCCGCCGAGGAGATCGCCGGCCCCCGCGGCCAGCAGCTGCCGCGCGACCTCGCGACCGAGCCGTTCCGGATCGAGCCCCAGCCCCTCGGCGCGCACCAGCGTGCCATCGGTCGCGTCCCCGACCAGGCCGTGCAGGCGCAATCCGTCCGCATCCGCCTGCGCGAACGCCGCCACCGGCACGTGGCAGCTGCCGTGCAGGGCGAGGTTCATCGCCCGCTCGGCCTCCACGCACAGGCGCGTGCCGGCGTCGTCGAGCACCGCCAGCAGCGCCCCGACCTGCGCATCGTCGCCGCGGCATTCCACCGCGATCGCGCCCTGCGCGGGCGCCGGCAACCACGCCGGCGGCGCCAGCCGGGCGCTGATGCGCTGCCCCAGACCGAGGCGCTGCAGGCCGGCGCAGGCCAGCACGATCGCGTCGTAGCTGCCGTCGTCGAGCCTGGCCAGGCGGGTGTTGACGTTGCCGCGCAGGTCCAGCAGCCGCAGGTCCGGGCGCAGCGCCCGCAACTGCGCCTGGCGCCGCAGCGAGGACGTGCCCACGCGCGCGCCGGGCGGCAACGCCTCCAGCGAGTCGTGGCGATTGGAGACCAGCGCATCGGCCGGATCGGCGCGTTCCAGGATCGCCGGCAGCGCGAACGGCGCTTCCAGCTCCATCGGCACGTCCTTCAGCGAATGCACCGCGCAATCGGCCTCGCCGCGCAGCATGGCCAGCTCCAGTTCCTTCAGGAACAGCCCCTTGCCGCCGATCGCGGCCAGCGAACGGTCCAGCACCTCGTCGCCGCGCGTGCTCATCGGCACCAGCACGACCTCCAGGCCGGGGTGATGGAGCCGCAGCCGGGCGGCGACATGCTCGCTCTGCCACAGGGCGAGCGGGCTCTTGCGGGTGGCGATGCGCAGGATGCTCATCCGCGCATTATCGCCGAGCGCGGCCTAGACGTAGCGCAGCTGCTCGCGCAGGACGGCCACGCAGCGCCGGCTCACTTCCAGCGGCTGCGCGACGTTGCGCAGCACCGCGTGGGTCTGCCCGTCCGCGCCGCGCCGCAGTTCCACCAGTTCGCTGCGCGCCACCAGGCAGTTGCGGTGGATGCGCACCAGCCGCTCGTGGAACTCGTCCTCCAGCGCCTTGAGCGACTCCTCGATCAGGTCCTCGCCGCGGGCGTGGTGGACGACGACGTATTTCTCCTCGGCCTGCAGGTAGCGGATGTCCTCGACCGGGATCAGGCGCAGGCTGCCGCGCAGGCGCGCGCACAACTGGGTGCGCGGCCGCGCCGGGCCCGCCGGCGGCGGGGAAGGTTCGCGCCCGGCCAGGAAGGTGCCGGCGCGGTCCAGCGCCGCCGCCAGCCGCTCCGGGCGCACCGGCTTCATCAGGTAGTCGATCGCCGCCGCGTCGAACGCCGACAGCGCATGCTCGTCGTAGGCCGTGCAGAACACCACCGCCGGCCGCGGCTGGACGCCGAGCAGGCCATGCGCGGCCTGCAATCCGTCCAGCCCGGGCATGGCGATGTCGAGCAGGACCAGGTCCGGCCGCTGCTGCTCGCACAGCCGCAGCGCCTGGTCGCCGTTCTCCGCCTCGCCGACGACCTGGACCCGGGCATGCGCCGCCAGCAGCGAGCGCAAGCGTTCGCGCGCCAACGGTTCATCGTCCGCGATCAGCACCCTCAACGGTTTCCCCTCGTTTCAGCGGCAACACGATCTCGCAGGCATAGTAGCCGTCGGTCCAGCCGGCCGTCATCCTCGCCAGCGGCCCGAACCGGTAGGCCAGGCGGTGCGCGATGCTGGCCTGCGCGTGCCCGGCTCCCTGGGTCAGCGCCGGCGGCTCCTGCGGCGGGGGCGCGGGATTGACGATGCCCACGTACAGGCGCTCGTCCGCCGCGCGCAGGCGCAGGCTCACCGTCCCGCCCTCGGGCAACCGCGAAATGCCGTGCAGGACCGCGTTCTCCACCAGCGGCTGCAGCACCAGCCGCGGCATCGCCAGCGACCACGGCAGCGGCTCCTCGCGCTGCCAGTCCACCGCCAGGCGCCCGCCCAAGCGCAGCGATTCGATCGCCAGGTAGCGCTCGGCCAGCTCGCATTCCGCGCGCAGCGTGGAGTTGCCCTCGCCGGCGCCCAGCGCGGCGCGGAACAGGTCGGACAGGTCGAGCACCGCCTGCTCGGCCACCTCCGGGTCGCGGCGCAGCAGGCCGGCGATGAGGTTCATGCTGTTGAACAGGAAATGCGGGCGGATCCGCGCCTGCAGCGCGTCCGCCTCGGCGCGCGCGATCGCCTGGAGCTGCGCCACCGAACGGTCGCTGACGTAGAAGTGGCGCAGGGCCAGCGCCACGATCAACATCACCGTGGAGGCGCTGCCGACGACGAAGCGCGCCAGCCCGACCTGCGCTCCCAGCGGCGCCTGCCCGACCGCGCTGTAGAGCGCATGCACGACGCCGGCCGCGAGCATCGCGACCAGCCCGGCCATCGCCACCGCCAGCAGGGCGCCCAGGCGCTGCGGCAGCGAGGACAGCCAACGCCGCGACAGGCACAGCAACGCGGCCACGACCAGCGCCAGCCAGAGCGCGAACCCGCTGGCGGACAGGAACCGCCCGATCGTCCAAACGCGCGCGCCATCCGGCACCAGCGCCACCACCAGTACCACCAGTTCGGCCAGTCCCAGCATCGCCGCGATGCGCGGCAACCGGCACAGGTCCGGCATCCACGGCTGCGGGTTGGCCGGCACGGACATCGGCTATGCGGCGGCGAAGCGCCGCTCCATCCAATCGCCGAGGGCCCCGATCTCCTCGGCGCAGACCTGGTGGGCCATCGGGTAGTCGTGCCACTCCACCTCGAACCCCAGCGCGCGCAGCGCCGCCACGCTCCGTTCGGCATGGGGGTAGGCCACCACCGGATCGCCCTTGCCGTGCGCCATGAACACCGGCTGGCGCTCGCTCCCCGGCACCCGCCACTTGGCCGCGCCGGCGGCATCGGGAAGATAGGTCGACAATGCGATCAGGCCGGCCAACGGCGTCGTCCGGCGCAGCCCGGCCGCGAGCGTCACCGCGCCGCCCTGCGAGAATCCCGCCAACAGCAGCCGCTCCGGCGGAACGCCGCGCTCCTGCTCGCGCGCGATCAACGCCTCCACCTGCGCCACGGACTCGTCGATGCCCTTCGCGTCGGCGCGCGTGGCGAAATCCATGCCCACGATGTCGTACCAGCCGCGCATCCGCACGCCGTTGTTGATCGTGATCGGCCGCACCGGCGCGTGCGGGAACACGAACCGCAGCGCCGGCCACTGCGGCCGCACCAGCTCCGGCACCAGGGGCGCGAAATCGTATCCATCGGCACCCAGGCCATGCAGCCACACCACGCTCCACGCCGGCGCAGGCCCGGTCTCGCGCTCAAGCACTTCCAGCATTCGGATTTCCCGGAGATCAACCAGGCCGGATTATGCCTGTGACCGAGAGGGAGGTTCATTCCGGCCTGTCATTGGCCCGCCCAGACGGGATGCTGAGGGTATTGCTGTTGCTCGTGATTTTGCGCGAGATGGGCAGCACCTCCTCGCGCGGCGGCGCGCCAACCTCCATGGCCTACGAATATCACTGCGGCGCGGCCCCTCCGAAGCGGCGGAGACGGCGGGAAAAACCCCGCAGGGGCGACGTGCATGGGCTCGCCGGAAAAAGGCGAAGCACTGCTTCGCCCCGGCGGGCGGGCATTCGCCGCGCGGCGAATGCCCCGGACTCGGCCGCGTAGCGGACGAGCACGTCGTTTTTCGCCGGGGCAGGGCTCGCCGGAAAAAGGCGAAGCACCGCTTCGCCCCGGCGGGCGGGCATTCACCGCGCGGCGAATGCCCCGGACTCGGCCGCGTAGCGGACGAGCCCCGTCGAAAAATCCCACCGGCTCCGCGGACCCGCAGCGCAGCTGCGGGCGCGAAGGCGGGGTGTGCTTGATCAGCCGTTCGGCTGCTGTGAAGCGCTTCTTTTGGTTACTTTTCTTTGCACAAGCAAAGAAAAGTGACTCGCCGAAGGCGAAAGCTTTGGCCTTTATTGCTATTGCCAAAGGCTCCAAGAGCCAAAGCAACGTCCATGGATCCCCGCCTTCGCGGGGATGACGTTAGTAAAGAGCGCGAGGCTTCGCCCGTACCCCTCATCCGCCCCTCCGGGGCACCTCGCTTCGCGCCCCGGCCTGGCGTAGCGCACCAGGCGTTCAGGCGTATGCGAACCCATGGTTCGCATGCAACACGCCTTCACCCCGCAGGGAGAAGGGAACAGTCGCTAGATCTTCGATCCCCGGCCATCGAGCATAGCCTGATCACGCTTAGTGCCGCGCGAGCCAGTGGCTCGCAAGCAGCAAGCCCTTCGCGGGGACGACGGTACATGACGGGTCGAACTATCGAGAAATCCCCGGTTCAACCGGGACGCCCGACTCCCCCCCTTAAAACAACGGCGGCAACCGAGCAGCCTCCCTGCGCAGCTCCGTCGCCCGCACCAGCACCTTCGGCGGCGCCGTCTCCTCCGGGATCCGGAACACCCCCCAGCGCGACAGCGCGTCGCCGACGCTGCGCAACGACGTCAGCGCCACCACCGGGATCGACAGCACCATGCCGATGATCACCGGCGCCATCCACGCCGCCAGCGCCGGCGAGACCTCGTAGGCCATCCACCCGACCATCAGGCCGAACAGGGTCAGCCCGCCATAGCTCTGCACCAGCGCCGGCCAGGAAATCTTGCCGTCGTCGCGCTGCTGCGCATCCCAGCCGGAGTCCTTGCCGGCCAGCACCTCGGCGACGCCGCGCGACTGCCGGTACATCACCACCGGCGCCATCAACGCCGCGAGCAAGGTCTCGATCAGGATGCTCAGCAGCGCGCGCACCGCGCCGCCGCAGGCGCGGCGCTCGTTGCGGTCGACCAGCAGGGCCAGGTAGCCCAGCACCTTGGGCGAGAGCAGCACCGCCATGGTGAACACGAACACCCACATCACGCCGCCGTCGCCGCGCGAATGCCAGTAGCGCAGCGGCGAGAACGGCAGTTCGGCGGTGAGGTCGAGGGCGCCCTGTCCCAGCAGCGGGATCGCGATGCCGATCAGCATCAGCATCGCCCACATCGGCGCGGTGAAGTAGTGGCCGATGCCGATCATCATGTGCATGCGGCTGACCCAGTGCAGGCCCGGCGCGGCGACGATCTTGGCGTGCTGCAGGTTGCCCTGGCACCAGCGGCGGTCGCGGATCAGCAGGTCGGTCAGCGTCGGCGGGCCCTCCTCGTAGCTGCCGGACAGGTACGGCACCATGTGCGTGGCCCAGCCGCCCCGGCGCATCAGCGCGGCCTCGACGAAGTCGTGGCTGAGCACGTGCCCGCCGAACGGCCGCCGCCCCGGCAGCGCCGGCAGGCCCGCGTTCTCGGCGAACGCCTGGGTGCGGATCACGGCGTTGTGGCCCCAGTAGTTGCTCTCGGCGCCGTGCCACCAGGCCACGCCGTAGGCCACCACAGGCCCGTACACGCGCCCGGAGAACTGCTGCATGCGCGCGAACAGGGTGCGTCCGTTGACCACCTCGGGCAGGGTCTGGATCAGGCCGACGTCCGGGTTGCGCTCCATGCCGTCCACCAGCCGCACGATGGTGTCGCCGGTCATCAGGCTGTCCGCGTCGAGGATCAGCATCTGCGGATAGGCCGCGCCGAAGCGGCGCACCCAGTCGGCGATGTTGCCGGCCTTGCGCCCGCCGTTGTCCGCGCGGCGCCGGTAGAAGATGCGGCCGTGGCCGCCGACCGCGTCGCACAGCTCGGCGTAGACCTGCTCCTCGGCGCGCCCGATCGGCTCCTTGGTGGTATCGCTGAGCACGAAGAAATCGAAGCGGTCGAGCTGCCCGGTGTCCGCCACCGACTCGTAGATCGCCCGCAGGCCGGCGAGCAGGCGGCGCGGGTCCTCGTTGTAGGTCGGCATCAGCAGCGCGGTGCGCGTGCGCAGCCGCGGCAACGGCGCGTCGGGATCGATGCCGAGCTTGCGGCCGGCCCCGACCACCACGGTGACGAAGCCCGCCAGCGCGCTGGCGAAGGACATCGCGATCCAGGCGAACAGCGGCACGAACAACACCAGCAGGCAGGCCTCGAGCACGTTGATGCCGCCGGGCCACATCACGTTGAGCATCATCCAGCTGGCCACGGCGGTCATCGCCGCGGTGCCGCCGACCAGGTAGAAGCGGCGCAGCGCCATGCCCGGCGGCGAGGTGCGCTGGTGCGGCACCCGCAGCTCGCCCTCGCGCAGCGATTGTTCCGGCATCTCCAGCGGCGCTTCCGACGGAAGCACCGCACGCCCGGCATCGAGGCGCCGGGGCTCGGCCGTTGCCGACGGGCTCGCCTGTTCCATCACGGCACTCCTCCAATCACGGCAGGTGCCAGCATCGCACCGTCGCCGGCAGGCCGCCAGGCGCGCGGGACATGCCGGCATGGCAGGCCGGCCCGGACAGACGCTTCACCACTTCGACGCACACATGCTCCTCGAGCGCGACACGGAATCGCCGCCCATCCTAAGTACTCGATCGTAAGACGGACGCGAAACGCCGCGCCGCCGCCGCGGAGCTCCCCTCCCCGGCGCTCCGCGCGGCAGACTACGCCCGATTGCCCAAACGCTGCCCCAACGCGGCGATGGCGGCATCCGCGGCGCGCCCGACAATGCCGGCGGAGCCCGCCGGAGCCGGGGCGCGGCCGGGCGGGCGGATCGCCGCACCGGACCAGGAACCGCGTGCGATGGTCTCGCGCACGCGCAGCGGCACGGGTCCGAGCTGCCCGCGGCAAGCGCACCCAGGCCCGGCCGCAGCGCGCGCGGCATCGCCCCGCGTCGCCTGCCCCGCCGTGCCGGTTGCCGGCTTCGCGCGGCTGTCCCATCCTTCGCGAACGATGCCGTGCCGTCGCCGCCGGAAGCCCGCCCATGCGGCCGCATCCCGCCCGACGACGCAAGCGGAGGCAAGCAAGATGAAGGTCCAGTATCTCGAGATCGTGACGAACGACGTGGACGGGGTATGCGCCGCCTATGCCGCCGCACACAAGGTGCGGTTCGGCGAGCCGGATGCGGGATTGGGCCATGCGCGCACCGCCGCATTGGCCGATGGCGGGCTCGTGGGCGTGCGTGCGCCCCTGCGCGAGACCGAGCTGCCGGTGGTGCGCCCCTACTGGCGGGTGGACGATATCGAAGCGGCGGTCGCCGCCGTGGCCGGAGCCGGCGGCGTGATCGCGCATTCCCCGATGGAAATCCCCGGGCACGGCACCTTCGCCATCTATCTCCTGGGCGGCAACGACCACGGCCTGTGGCAGTGCTAGCCGGCGATCGCGGAGCCGGCCTGCCCTTGCACCAGACCGCCGGAGGACGGCGGGCGTCGCCGCTCAGGCCTTCAGCACCAGCATCGCCCGCAGGCCGCCGCCCTCGCGGTTGGCCAGCCGCAGCTCGCCACCGAGCGCCTGCGTCAACTGCTGCGCGATGGCCAGGCCCAGGCCGGTTCCACCGTGCGCGCGGCAACGCGAAGGCTCCAGGCGGTGGAACGGCTGCAGCACCGCTTCCAGTTGGTCGTCCGGGATCCCGGGGCCGCGGTCCAGCACCTCGATGCGGATCCGTCCGCCGGCCTCAACGCGCAAGGCGGTCTCCGCGCTGCCGGCGTAGGCCAGCGCGTTGTCGATCAGGTTCTGCACCACGCGGCGCAGGACCTGGGGATGGGTCTGCAGCGAGGCGCTCGCGCCCTGGGCGCAGCGCACCGGCTTGCCCACGTCCTGGTAGTCGCCCGCCACGCTCTCGAGGAACGCCTGCAGATCCAGCCGCACCGCCGGCCCCATCGCGACGTTGGCGCTGCGCGCGTAGTTCACTCCTTCGCGCACCAGTTGGCCGAGCTGGGCGACGTCCTCGAGCAGGCGCGCCTGCACCGGCCCTTCGTCCATCGCCTCCACCCGCAGCCGCAGGCGCGTGATCGGGGTCTGCAGGTCGTGCGAGATCGCCGCCAGGATCTGCATGCGCTCGGCCACGTGCGCGGCCACCCGCGCCCGCAGCGTGTTGAGCGCCCTGGCCGCCTTGACCACCTCGGACGGTCCTTCCTGCGGCAATGGCGTCCCCGGCGCGGCCGGGTCGAGCCGCTCGGCGGCGTCGGCCAGTTGCACCAACGGGCGCGTGGCCAGGCGCACCGCCAGCCACGCGCACGCCAGCAGCAGCGCGACCTGCGCGGCGAGCACCCACGGCAGCCAGCGCGCGAGCGGCATCAGCGAGGGCGTGACCTCGATGGTCAACGGCTGGCCGTCGGACAGCGTCAGTTCGACTTCGTAGCGTTCCGGCGAGGCGGACACGGCCCGCGGCCGCAGCGCGTAACGGTGGTCCAGCGACGCATCGATCAGGCCGGTCACCTGGCGCGAGCGGTCGCTGGCCAGGACGGTACCGGGCTGGGCCGGGCGCAGCAGGTAGCGGTAGGTGCGCCGCTCCAGCCGCGGCAGCCACTGCTGCCGTTCGGCCGGGGACAGCCGTTCCAGCAAGGCGACGCTGAGCGGGATGTCCTGTTCCAGGTTGGTCAGCATCATCGAGCGCGTGGCCACGGCACGCTCGTAGAACAGCAGCGCGAACGAGAGGGCGTGCGCCAGCAGCAAGCCCGTCGCCAGGATCAGCACCAGGCGCGCGCCCAGGGTGCGCGGCAGCCAGCGCCGGCCGTTCGCGGGCGCGATCGCGCTCATGCCGTCTCGCCGACCAGCACGACCGGCTGGCTGAAGACATAGCCCTCGCTGCGCACGGTCTTGATGTAGGCCTGCTCGCGCGCGCCGTCGCCCAATCGCTGGCGCAGGCGGCTGACCAGCAGGTCGATGGAGCGGTCGAACACCTCCGCATCGCGGCCCTGGGTCAGGTTGAGCAGCTGGTCGCGGCTGAGCACGCGCTGCGGGTGGTCGATGAACACGCGCAGCAGGCGGAACTCCGCGCCGCTGAGCGGATAGGCGGTGCCGTCCTCGTCCAGCAGGTGGCGCGCGGCGGTGTCCAGCCGCCAGCGGCCGAAGCCGATCAGGCGCGCCGCCTCGCTCACCTGCAGGTTGGGCGGCAACATGCGCGTGCGCCGGATCACCGCGTTGATGCGCGCCAGCAGTTCGCGCGAGGAGAACGGCTTGATGACGTAGTCGTCGGCGCCCATCTCCAGGCCGATGATGCGATCGGTCTCGTCGTCGCGCGCGGTCAGCATCACCACCGGCACCGCCCGGTGCTTGCCTGCGCGCAGGTTGCGGCACAGCGACAGTCCGTCCTCGCCGGGCATCATCACGTCCAGCACGACCAGGTCGATGTCGCTGGTCTCCAGCGTCGCCCGCATTTCGCGCCCGTCCGCCGCCAGGCTCACCCGCAGCCCGTTCTTGCGCAGGTAGTCGCCGACCATCTGGCGGATATCGCGGTCGTCGTCGACGACCAGGACGTGATCGGTATGGGACATCGTGTCTTCTCCGGGAGCGGGGCGCACGGACCGGGGCCGGCCCGTGCGCGATGTTAGCGCCAAGCCGGGCGGCGCCCGGCACCTTGCGCAGGCGCGTCAACCGCCCTCGCGGCTTGGCGCATGGCCGGCCGGCGCCAGGCCGCTGGCTTCCAGGATCGCATCGCCGACCTCGCGCGGCGCCGACAACGGCGAGACGTGGCTGGCGGCGACCGTACGCCGGTGCGCGCCGATGCGCTGCGCGGTGGCCGCCTGCAGCTCGGGCGACAGCATGCGGTCGTTCTGCGAGACCACGTACCAGCTGGGATGCGTCCGCCAGGCCGCGGCACCGACCGGCTCGGACAACGCCGCGGCCTTCAGCGGCAGCTGGTGCGCGAAGACCTCCCGGAGCTCGGAGGGCCCGAGGTCCTGCGCGAAATCGGCGGCCACCGTGGCCTGCGACAGCGACAGGAACCCGTCGCGCTCCTGCAACCGCTGCAATCCCGGCGCGACCGGGAACCGCTCGCCCTGCTGCGCCGACGTTTCGCCGGCGTCCGGGGCGAAGGCGGCCACGTAGACCAGCGCGCTCACCTTGGGGTCGTTGCCGGCCTCGGTGATCACCGTGCCGCCCCAGGAATGGCCGACCAGCACCACCTTGCCCGGCGCGGCGGCGATGGCGCGCTTCGTCGCGGCGACGTCGTCGGCGAGCGAGGTCAGCGGATTGTCGACCGCGACCGTGGGCACCCCCTGCATGCGCAAGCGCGCCCTCACCTTGTCCCAGCTGGAGGCATCGGCGAACGCGCCGTGCACCAGGACCACGGTGGGAACGTCGGCCGGGGCGTGCGGCGCCCGCGCCTGCGCGGCGGGGACCAGGGCGGCGGCGGCGCAGGCCGCCAGGATGATGGGACGCAACATGGCTGGACTCCTCGTTTCGGGGAACCCATTGCAGCGCCGCGCTGTATCCGGGCCGTGTCGCCCTGGCGCCACTTCGTAACGGATCGCGTCGGCGGCCGCGCCGCATACGTTGCGATACATATCCGCGCCTTCGCGCACGGCGAGGCACTGCGTGCCGGCGCCGGCCTGCCGGCCGGTTTGTATCCGTGTGTATCGGGCACCCGTTCCGCGGCATTCGCTGACAAATCGCTCGCCGCCCGGACACGCGGGAGATACGCCGGGCGCCTGGAATGGCGACCACGCCAACGGAGCCCCGCTGGCACGACCCGCCGAAAGGACCTGCCCATGCACACCGATACTCCCCCTCCCGTCGCGCTGGTATTCGGCGGCTCGCGCGGCATCGGCGCCGCGATCGCCCGGCGCCTGGCGCGCGAAGGCCACGCCGTCGCGCTCACCTACGTTTCGCGTCCCGACAAGGCCGCCGAGGTGGTGGCCGCGATCCAGGCCGAGGGCGGCCGGGCCATCGCGATCCACGCCGACAGCGCCGACGCGACGGCGATCGCCGCCGCCGTCGGGCAAGCCACCCAGGCGTTCGGCCCGCTGCAGGTGGCCGTGGCCAATGCCGGCCTGTACCAGGGCAGCCCGCTCGACCAGTTCCCGCTCGACACGTTCGACCGGATGCTGGCGGTGAACGTGCGCGGCGTATTCCTGGCCATCCAGGCCGCGGCCGCGCACATGCGCGACGGCGGACGCATCGTCACCATCGGCAGCAACACCGCCGTGCGCGGCGGCATCGTCGGCAGCAGCGTCTACGCGATGACCAAGTCGGCCGTGGCCACGCTGGTGCGCGAGCTGGCGCTGGACCTGGCGCCGCGCCGCATCACGATCAACAACGTGCAGCCCGGCCCGATCGCGACCGACATCACCGCCGACATCCTCGACATGGTCGTGGAACGCAGCCCCGCCAAGCGCGTGGGCAAGCCGGAGGAAGTGGCCGCCCTGGTCGCCTACCTGGTCGGCGGCGAAGCCGGCTACATGACCGGCGCCAGCCTGACCCTCGACGGCGGCTGGGCGATCTGACGCCGCTCGCGTCCGCCCTCTCCCCCCATCCCACCGGGCGCGGCTCGCGCCCGTCCACCAGGAGAACACCATGTCCAGGCCGCACCCGCAGGACAACATCGATCTTCCGCGCCGCCGTTTGCTTGGGGTGGCCGCGCTGGCGGCCGCCGGCGCCGGCCTGCCGGCCCTGCCCGCCGCCCGAGCCGCGAACGCGCCGGCAAGCGATGCGCCCATCGCCGCTGCGCACGACGACGCGATCCGCCCGTTCCAGGTGCACGTACCGGCGCGCGACCTCGCCGACCTGCGCCGCCGCGTGCGGGAGGCGCGCTGGCCCGACCGCGAACTCGTCGCCGACGATTCGCAAGGGCTGCAGCTGGCCAGGCTGCAGTCGCTGGCGGGCTACTGGGCCACGGGCTACGACTGGCGCCGGCTCGAGGCGCGCCTCAACGCTTTGCCGCAGTTCGTCACGACCATCGATGGCGTGGACATCCATTTCATCCACGTGCGCTCGCCGCACCGCGGCGCGTTGCCGGTGCTCCTCACCCATGGCTGGCCCGGCTCCATCCTTGAGTTCGTCGGCGCGATCGGGCCGCTGACCGATCCCACCGCCTTCGGCGGCCGTGCCGAGGACGCGTTCGACGTCGTCATCCCGTCCATTCCGGGCTACGGCTTTTCCGGCATTCCCACCGACCTGGGCTGGGGACCGGAACGCGTGGGCCGGGCCTGGGATGTGCTGATGAAGCGGCTGGGCTATGCCCGCTACGTCTCGCAAGGCGGCGACCACGGCTCGGTCATCTCCGATGCGATGGGCCGGCAGGCGCCCGCCGGCCTGGTCGGCATCCACCTCACCATGCCTGCGACCGTCCCGGGCGAGCTGGCCGCCGCGATCAACGCCGGCACGCCGGCGCCCGCCGGGCTGTCGGGCGAGGAACGCGCCGCGTTCGACACGTTGAGCCGCTTCTTCGGCCGCAATGCCGCCTACGGCGCGATGATGGTCACCCGCCCGCAGACGATCGGCTACGCGATGGACGATTCGCCGGTCGGCCTGGCGGCATGGATGTACGACAAGATCGCGCAGTGGACCGATGGCGCGCCGGAGGAAGTGCTCGGCCGCGACGCCGTCCTCGACGACATCAGCCTGTACTGGCTCACCGGCACCGCCACCGCGGCCGGCCGCTTCTACTGGGAAAACAACAACAACAACTTCAGCGCCGCCGCGCAGAAGACCACGCAGATCGCCGTGCCGGTCGCCGTGTCCGTGTTCCCCGGCGAGATCTATCGCGCGCCCCGCAGCTGGACCGAGCGCGCCTACCCGACGCTTTACTACTTCAACCAGGCCCCCAAGGGCGGCCACTTCGCCGCCTGGGAACAGCCGTACCTGTTCGCCGCCGAACTGCGCTCGGCCCTGCGCCCGTTGCGCGCGGCGCGCTGACGCCAGCCGCTGCCATCCCGTCCCCGAGGAGAACGATCATGCAACCACGCCGCGGCACGCCCGCCCGCTCCACCACCCTGGCCCGGATCCTGCTCGCCGCCCAGCTGCTGCTGGCCGGCGCGGCAGCCGCCGCCCCTTCCACCGGCCCCGCGCCGGCCCTGGTCGCCGACAAGCACGTGGTGGCCGGCGACCTGGAGATCGGGTACGCCGAACTGGGCCCTCGCGACGGCGAGCCCGTGATCCTGCTGCACGGCTGGCCGTACGACATCAACAGCTATGCCGAGGTCGCGCCGCTGCTGGCCGCCAAGGGATACCGCGTGATCGTGCCGCACCTGCGCGGCTACGGCAGCACGCGCTTTCTTTCCCCCGCCACGCCGCGCAACGGCGAGCCGGCCGCGCTCGCCTCCGACGTGGTCGCGCTGATGGATGCGCTGGGGATCCAGCGCGCGACGCTCGCCGGCTACGACTGGGGCGCGCGCTCGGCCGACATCGTCGCGGCGCTGTGGCCGCAACGCGTCAAGGCGCTGGTGTCGGTGAGCGGCTACCTGATCGGCAGCCAGGAGGCCGGGCGCAAGCCGTTGCCGCCGCCGGCCGAACTGCAATGGTGGTACCAGTTCTACTTCGCCACCGACCGCGGCCGCGACGGCTATGCGCAATACACGCACGCCTTCGCCCGCCAGATATGGCAGCTGGCCTCGCCGCAATGGAAGTTCGACGATGCCACGTTCGAGCGCAGCGCCGCGGCGCTCGACAATCCCGACCACGTCGCCATCGTCGTCCACAACTACCGCTGGCGCCTGGGACTGGCCGAGGGCGAGCCGAAGTACGCCGCGCTGGAACGGCGCCTCGCCCAGGGCCCCTCGATCAGCGTGCCGACCATCACCATCGAGGGCGACGCCAACGGCGCACCGCATCCCCTGCCCGCGTCCTATGCCGCCAAGTTCACTGGCAAGTACGAGCACCGCACCTTCGGCGGCGGCATCGGCCACAACCCGCCGCAGGAAGCGCCGCGGGAGTTCGCGCGCGCCGTCGTCGACGCCAGCCGCATGTGAGCGGCACGACAAGGAGAAACGCGATGAAACCGATCCATGCCGGCTTGTTGCTCGGCGCTGTCGGCGGCCTCGCGCTGGGCGCGGTCCATGCGATGCGCGTCCACGGCGACGAACGGCCGGCCGCGCCCCTCTACGGCGTGAAGCTGCCCGACGGCTACCGCGATTGGCCGCTGGTGGCGCCGGCGCAGGAAGCCGCGCCGCTCGACGAACTGCGCGCGGTCCTCGCCAATCCCACCGCACTGCGCGCCTACCGCGACGGCGTGCGCCCGTTCCCCGACGGCAGCGTGCTGGTCAAGCTCGCATGGAAGCACGAGCCGTCGCCGGACTTTGCCCCGGCCTCGATCCCCGGCGCGGCCACCACCGTGCAGGTGATGGTCAAGGATTCCAGGCGCTATGCCGCCACCGGCGGCTGGGGCTACGGCCGCTTCGTCGGCGGCCAGCCCGTCGACGAAGCCCAGCACCGCACTTGCCATGCCTGCCACGCCGCACGCGTGAAGGACCGCGACTACGTGTTCACCCGCTACGCGCCGTGACCCTCACGGCGCATCCCACCCACCAGGAGGTTCCCATGCAGTCCATCGACACCGTTCTCTACACCGGCCGCACCCATGTCGTCGGCGGCCGCGAAGGCCACGCCCGCAGCGACGACGGCCAACTCGACGTCGCCCTGTCGCCGCCCGGCAGCGGGCGGCCCGGCACCAACCCCGAGCAACTGTTCGCCGCCGGCTGGTCGGCCTGCTTCGAAGGCGCGATGGGCATCGCCGCACGCCAGCTCAGGATCGCGCTGCCCAAGGAAACGGCCATCGATGCCGAAGTGGACCTCGGCAAGGCCGGCGACGACTACCTGCTGCAGGCGCGCCTCGACGTCTCACTGCCGGGCCTGCCGCGCGACCAGGCGCAGGCGTTGGTCGATGCCGCGCACCGGACCTGCCCGTACTCCAAGGCGACCCGCGGCAACATCGAGGTACGCATCCGGCTCGTCTGACCCGCACCGGTACCGACCGCACCGCCGGCATGGATGCCGGCGGCTCGGTTTATCGCCCCCATGCGTACCTCGACGTCGGCGCCGTGCGGCCCGACGAACTCGCTTACAAAAACCCGGTTCCGGGGACATGCTCCAGCGACACGCGCGCGCTCGAATGAAGCCACTCCACCGCACGCAGGCTTCCCATGATCGAGTACGTCCTGGCCATCGCCGCCGGCATGGCCACGCTCCTTTCCCCCTGCATCCTGCCCGTCCTGCCGATCGTGCTGGCGACGACCGCCGGCCGCGGACGCGGCGAACCGCTGCTGGTCATCGCCGGGTTCGTCGCCACCTTCGCGGCCAGCGGCATCCTCATCGGAGCGTTGTCGGCGTCTTCCGGCGAGCTGCAGGGCGCCATCCGCACCGCCTCCATCGGCGTGCTGCTCCTCGCCGGCCTGTCCTGCTTCTGGCCGGCGCCCTTCGACTGGCTGGTGGCGCGCTTGCGGCAATGGCGTGCGGGGCGCGCGTCGGGCATGCCGCGCAAGCCGGCCGGCGGCGCGCTCGGGCCCTTGTTGATAGGCGCATCGCTGGGGCTGGCATGGGCGCCTTGCGCAGGCCCCGTGCTCGCCTCGGTGCTGGCGCTGGCCGCGAGCGCGCAAGCGCCGGCCCGCGCCTGCGCGCTGCTCGGCGCGTATGCCGCCGGTGCGGGCGTGCCGATGCTGCTCGTCGCCTATGGCGGCAACTGGGTCACCTCGCGGCTGGCCTTCCTGCAACGCCGCGCCGTGCTCGTCCGCCGCATGTTCGGTGCCGTCGCCGTCGGCGTCGCCGTGCTGCAACTGCTCCAGTACGACGTACTGGTGTCCGCCTGGGCCACGCAGTGGCTCCCTTCCCTCTCGCAAGGACTCTGACCATGAACACCGGCATCATCAAACCCGTGCTGACCCTGCTGGCCGCCTGCATCTTCGCCTCGGCCTGTTCGCCGAACGTGGCCGCCGATCCCGTCGAACCCACCCACACCGCGCCTGCGCCGCTCGCTCCTGAGTTCAAGGGCATCGACCGTTGGCTCAACGGCCCGCCGCAGAGCCTGCGGCAACTGCGCGGCAAGGTGGTGCTCGTCGAGTTCTGGACGTACTCGTGCATCAACTGCATCCATGTGCTCCCGCACGTGAAGCAGTGGCACGAGAAGTACCGGGACCAGGGCCTGGTCGTGGTCGGCGTGCACACGCCCGAGTACGGCTACGAAAGGAAACTGGAGAACCTGCAGGCGGCCGTGGCGCGCTTCAGCATCGGCTACCCGGTGGCGCAGGACAACGGCTACCAGACCTGGAACGCCTACCGCAACCAGTACTGGCCGGCGCTGTACCTGATCGACCAGGAAGGCCGCATCGTCTACCAGCATTTCGGCGAAGGCGGCTACGACGCCACCGAGGCGAGGATCCGCGAGCTGCTCCGCAGGAACGAAGCGGGCTCGCCGGCGCGCACGTGACGCGGCCAGCACGGCGGGCCGCCGCTGGCGGCCTGCCGTTTCCCCGGCCGGCCCGGGCGACGCTACACTCGGGCCTCCAGGCGGGCGGCCATCGTCCCTCCGACGGGTCGCAGTTGCAGGTCTGCACCGATCCCGCGCCTGGCCCGCGGCATGGCGCCCGATGCGCGCCACGCGCGCCTCTCACCAGCGAGCCGATCGCGGCCGAGGTCCGGCCGTTCCTGCCCATTGCTGCCTGGAGATCCCATGACGCCATCGTTCCTGCAAGCGCTCGATCCCATCGTCCGCGACGTGATAGCTCCCGCCGCCGAGGCCACCGACCGCGAGGCGCGCTACCCGCGCGCGGCCCTGCAGGCGCTGGGCCAGGCCGGATTGCTCGGCCTGCTGAGCGCGCCGGACGTGGGCGGCCAGGGGCTGGGCATGGCGGAAGCCTCGCAGGTGGTGCAGCGCATCGCGCAGGACTGCCCCTCCACCGCGATGGTGCTGACCATGCACTACGCCGGCACGGTGCTCATCGAGAAGTACGGCCCCCGCGACCTGCGCGAAGCCATCGCCGCCGGCCGCCACGTCACCACGCTGGCATGGTCGGAAACCGGATCGCGCAGCCATTTCTGGGCACCGGTGGGCAGCGCCCGCCGCGAGGGCGACGAGGTGGTGCTCGACGCGTCCAAGAGCATGGTCACTTCCGCCGCGGAAGCGGATTCCTACGTATGGTCCTCGCGCCCCGTCCAGGGCGAGGAGGCATCGAGCATCTGGCTGGTCGACAGCAGGCTGCCCGGCCTCGCCCGGCCGCAGCCGTTCGACGGCCTCGGGCTGCGCGGCAACGCCTCGGCCCCGGTCAGGGCCGAGGGCGTGCGGATCGCCTACGCCGACCTGCTCGGCGAGGATGGCAAAGGCGGCGATCTGATGAACGCCGATACGTTGCCGGTGTTCGCCACCCTGGTCGCTTCCGGCTGCATCGGCATCATGGACGGCACGCTGGCGCGCGCGGTTGCGCACGTCGCGCGCAACCGCTTCGCCGAAAGCGGCACGTCGTTGTCCGAACTGCCCACCATCCGCGCCTATCTCGCGCGTGCGCAGATCCGTGCCGACCAGGCCCGCACGCTGCGCGACGACACCCTGGCCGCGATCGCCGGCGGCCGCGCCGATACCCTGCTGCGCGTGCTGGAAGTGAAGGCCAGCGCCGCCGAGGCCGCGCTGGAGGTCACCGACATCGCCATGCGCGTCTGCGGCGGTGCCGCGTTCCGCAAGGACGTGGGCATCGAGCGCCTGTTCCGCGATGCGCGCGCGGCCTCGATCATGGCCCCCACCACCGACGTGCTGTACGACTTCATCGGCAACGCCTTGTGCGAAGCCGCGGCGGCGCAGTGAACGGGAGCCCGCGATGACCCGCCCCTACATGCTCGGCGCCGTGGCCTACGCGCCCAAGGTCGTCACCATCTGGGAAGGCTTCAAGGCCTACCTGAGCCAGCGCGGCTTCGCGCTGGACTACCTGCTCTATTCCAACTACGAGGCCCAGGTGGAGGCCCAGTTCGCGGGCGACATCGCCTTCGCCTGGAACTCGCCCCTGGCATGGGTGCGCGCCGATCGCATCGCGCGCGCCCGCGGCCAGGCCGTGCAGTCGCTGGCGATGCGCGACACCGACCAGGACCTGCAATCGGTGCTGGTGGTGAAGGCCGACAGCCCCGTGCGGACGCTCCCGGACCTGCGCGGCAAGCGCGTGGGCTTCGGCGCCATCGACTCGCCGCAGGCCACGCTGATCCCGCTGGACCACCTGCAGCACGAAGCCGGCCTGGTCCCCGGCCGCGACTACGAGGTGCGCCGCTTCGACGTGCTGGGTGGCAAGCATGGCGACCACGTCGGCGGCGAGCGCGATGCCGCCGCGGCGATGCTCGCTGGCGAGGTGGAGGCGAGCTGGATGATCGCTGGCAACCACCTC
The DNA here is from genome assembly GCF_006386585.1 of Pseudomonas sp. Hp2. NCBI lineage: Bacteria > Pseudomonadati > Pseudomonadota > Gammaproteobacteria > Pseudomonadales > Pseudomonadaceae > Pseudomonas > Pseudomonas sp. Hp2. Next base: position 172,608 of record NZ_VAHJ01000006.1, on the reverse strand, counting down.
GCCTTCGCCAGGGAAGGCCTGCTGCCGGCCGGCGGCACGCGCGTGCTCGCCACCACCGGGTCGTACGACCATTGCACCATGACCGTCAGCCCCGGCGTGGACGCCGAGGCCGCGCGGCGCTTCGGCGAGCTGCTGCTGGCCATGGACTGGAACGACGCGCAGGTACGCCCGCTGCTAGAACTGGAAGGACTGAAGCAATGGCGCAACGGCCGCACGCAGGGATTCCGCCTGCTGGAACGCGCCGCCACCGAACAGGGGTTCTATGACGAGCGTGGGCACATCGTCGCCGCCGACTATCGATATTGAGTCGCTGGGGTTCGACGCCGGCGCGCACCTGCTGGTCAAGCACGCGCTGGCGGCCCTGGCCCCGGGGCAGGCGCTGCGCGTCGTCGGGCATGCTCCCGGCTGGCAGGCGCACCTGGCCGACTGGTGCCGCGCGCAGGGCCACGCCTTGCAATGGGAAGACGACCTGCGCCGCCAGGCCCGCGTGGTGCGCGGCGATGCCGAGTCCGGACGCTGGCACGATGCCGCACACACCGGCCACGCCGACCCGCGCCTGCCCGGTGCCGTGGCCGAGCGCGCCGCGCCCGGATGGGGACTGGCCGCGCGCGGTGCGCGGGTGGAGGCGGGCTCGCCCGCGTTCGCCTTCCGCCTGGACCGCAAGGACGAACTGTGGACCGACAATGCGGCCATGCTGTACGCGCAGGCGGTGAGCGCGCAGTGGGATCCGGAGACGGCGCTGGACTGGAACGTCACCTTCGCGCATCCGCCGGAGGTCGAAGCCGCGATCCGCCAGGTCATGACCTATATGGTCGAGAACGAGAACGCCGCGCTGCTGGTGCCGGCGCGTTTCCTCGGCCAGATCCATCCGCACTACCGCGAGCTGCAGGCCGCCTTGGCCATCCAGGTGGCCGACGAGGCGCGCCACATCGACGTGTTCACGCGCCGCATCCGCATGGGCGGTGCCGAACCGGCGCTGTCCACCGCCGGCGGCCAGGCCTCGCTCAAGAGCCTGCTGGACGAACCGGACTTCTCCGTCGCCGCCTTCCTGCTTTCGGTGCTGGGCGAAGGCACCTTCGTCAACCTGCTGCACTTCCTGCGCGAGTGCGCGCCGGACCCGCTGACGCGCGACATCGCGCGGCTGGCCGCGCGCGACGAGGCGCGCCACGTCGCGCTGGGCATGGCCCACCTGCAACACCGCCTGCAGCAGGAACCCGCGTTGCGCATCCGGCTGGCGCGCGCGATCGAGCAGCGCCACGAACACCTGTCCGGCACCGCCGGCCTCAACGAGGAAGTGTTCGACGCCTTGATCCTGATCGCCGCCGGCGCGTTGGCGCCCGCGGCGATCGCGCGGGGGTTCGCGCAAGTGCAGGCCCTGATGCGCGAAATGGCCGACGGCCGCTATACCCGGCTGGTCCGGCTCGGCTTCGAACCCGCCGAAGCCGAACGCCTGGCCGCGTTGCACACGCGCAACTTCATGTAGCGCCGCATGAACGCTTCACGCGTGCGATGAACCCGGCGGCCCGCGCAGCATGCGGACGAAGCCGGCGACCGTCATCATGGGATCGGATCCCGTACGTCTTTCCGAACGCCGGTTCTGTTGCAGTGCATCGAGAAACGCCTCCGTCCGCATCCCGCTCGATGCTTGCCGTCCGCGAACGCCGCGCTCCCGCGTCGATCGGCATGCGCGCCCGCGCGCGCGCCACCATGCGTTCGCCCGCGTGTCGCCTGCATCGAACCGCGCAGGATGTTGTGCTTTGCAGCACAAAGTCGCGCCTCGCGGGCCTTGCAATCGGTCGTTTCGCTGCTTATCGTGCAATCGATTGCATCCAGACGAATTCACAGGATTCGCGCCGGTTGGGAGGCCGGTAGCCGATGGATATCCGTTCGACCCGCTCCACCCATCGCATCCAGCGCCAGGCCCCGCCCGGTGCCCTCGCACGATGCTTCCTTCGCCGATCGAGGAAACCGGGATGAGCTTCTCCGAGCATAAAACCACGCGCCGCGACGCCCTGCGCGCGGCGGTGATCGGCGGCCTCGGGCTGACCGTGGCCGGGGCGGTCCCCGGGATCGCCGCCGCGAAGCCGCTCAAGGGCAACCTGAAGCATTCGGTCGCCCGCTGGACGTTCAACCAGCAATCGATCGCCCAGCTTTGCCAGACGGTGAAGAGCCTCGGCTTTTCCGCCATCGACCTGGTCGGCCCGGAAGACTGGCCCACCTTGAAGGCGCACGGCGTGGTCAGCTCGATGTGCAATGGCGCCGAGCTGGGCCTGGACAAGGGCTTCGCTGCCACCCAGTTCCACGACCAGCTGGTGGAGCGCTATACCCGGCACATCGACCTGGTCGCCGACGCCGGCTATCGCAACCTCATCTGCTTCTCCGGCAATCGCAACGGCATGGATCCCCAGGAAGGCCTGGCGAACGCCGAGGCGGGGCTCAAGCGCATCCTCGGCCATGCCGAGAAGCGCGGCGTCGTGCTGGTGATGGAGCTGCTGAACTCCCGGGTGGACCACCCCGACTACCTCTGCGACCACTCCGAGTGGGGCGTCGAGCTGTGCAAGCGGATCGGGTCGAGCAACTTCGGGTTGCTCTACGACATCTACCACATGCAGATCATGGAAGGCGACATCATCGCCAGCATCCGCCGGAACCACCAGTACTTCGTGCACTACCACACCGCGGGCGTGCCGGGCCGGCACGAGATCGGCGAGAACCAGGAGCTCTACTATCCCGCCATCTGCCGTGCGATCCGCGAGACCGGCTTCGACGGCTACCTGGCGCAGGAGTTCATTCCCGAGGCGCCGGATCCCGTCGCCTCGCTGCGCGAGGCGATACGCCTCTGCGACGCCTGACACCACGTATCCACCAGGGAAACACACCCATGGCAGACAATCACTACGACGCAATCGTCGTCGGATCGGGCATCAGTGGCGGTTGGGCCGCCAAGGAGCTGACCGAGAAGGGGCTCAAGGTCCTCATGCTCGAGCGCGGGCGCAACATCGAGCACGTCAAGGACTACGTCAACGCGATGAAGGAGTCGTGGGACTACCCGCACCGCAACGTCCCGACCCAGGCCATGAAGGCCGACTACCCGGTCCTGAAGCGCGACTACGGCCTGTCCGAAAGCACGCTGGGGATGTGGGCCAACGAGAAGGAATGCCCCTACACCGAGACCCAGCGGTTCGACTGGTTCCGCGGCTACCACGTCGGCGGCCGCTCGCTGTTGTGGGGCCGGCAGAGCTACCGCTTCTCGAACATGGATTTCGAGGCGAACGCCAAGGAGGGCATCGCCATCGACTGGCCGATCCGCTATCCCGACCTGGCGCCCTGGTACGACCACGTGGAGAGGTTCGCGGGCATCGCCGGCACCGTCGAGGGCCTGGACGTGCTGCCCGATGGCCAGTTCCTGCCGCCCATCCCGTTGAACATCGTCGAGAAGGACGTGGCGGCGCGGATCAAGAAGGCGTTCGGCGGCACCCGCCACATGATCCACTCGCGCACCGCGAACATCACCGAGCCCAAGGTCGAGCAGGGCCGCGTCAACTGCCAGTACCGCAACAAGTGCGTCCTGGGCTGCCCGTTCGGCGCCTACTTCTCGACCCAGTCGGCGACGCTGCCGGCGGCGATGAAGACGGGCAACCTCACGCTCCGTCCGTTCTCGATCGTCAAGGAAGTGCTCTACGACAAGGACCGCAAGCGGGCGCGCGGGGTCGAGATCATCGATGCCGAGAACGGCCAGACCTACCAGTACACGGCCAACGTCATCTTCCTCAACGCCTCGGCCTTCAACTCGACCTGGGTGCTGATGAACTCGGCCACCGACGTGTGGGAGGGCGGCCTGGGCTCGTCTTCCGGCGAACTGGGCCACAACGTGATGGACCACCACTTCCAGGTCGGCGCCTCCGGCGTGGTCGAGGGCTACGAGGACAAGTACTACTTCGGCCGTCGTCCCTGCGGTTTCTACATTCCGCGCTTCCGCAACGTCGGCGGCGACAAGCGCGACTATCTCCGCGGGTTCGGGTACCAAGGCGGGGCCAGCCGCGCCGGCTGGTCGCGCAGCGTCGCCGAGCTCAACGTCGGCGCCGGACTGAAGGAGGCGCTCACCATGCCCGGGGACTGGACCATCGGCATGACGGCCTTCGGCGAGATGCTGCCCTACCACGACAACACGATCAGCCTCGACCGGACCCGCAAGGACAAGTGGGGCCTGCCCGTGCTGGCGATGAACGTCTCCATCCGCGAGAACGAGCGGGCCATGCGCAAGGACATGGGCGCCGATGCCGCCGAGATGCTGGAGGCCGCCGGCGTCAAGAACGTCAAGGCGTACGAGGGCGACTACGCCCCGGGCATGGCCATACACGAGATGGGCACGGCGAGGATGGGCCGCGACCCCAAGACCTCGGTCCTGAACAAGCACAACCAGGTCTGGGACGCGCCGAACGTCTATGTGACGGACGGTGCATGCATGACGTCCAGCTCCTGCGTGAACCCATCGTTGACCTACATGGCCATGACGGCGCGCGCCGCGGACCATGCCGTGCGCGAACTCAAAGCGGGGAACCTGTGATGGAACGTCGTGAGCTCCTGAAAATGATCGCGGCCGCCACCGGCGCGGCGATGATCGGCCTGCCGGCCTTCGTCTACGGGCAGTCGCCCCTGCCCAACGGCAAGCCTGCGTTCTCCGAGCGCGACGTCGCCCTGCTCGACGAGATCGCGGAGACGATCCTGCCGCGGACCCAGACGCCGGGGGCGAAGGATGCCGGCGCGGGCCTGTTCATGGCGCAATTCGTGACCGACTGCTACACGCCCGAAGACCAGGCGACGTTCCGCGCCGGCCTGGCCGATATCGACAAGCGCGCCGGCGGCCGCTTCATGGCGATGGCGCCGGAAGCCCGCACCGCGCTGCTGAGCGCGCTGGACAGCGAGGCCAAGGCGCCCGCCGGCCCGAGCCAGGCGAAGCCGCACTACTTCACGATGATCAAGCAACTGGTCATCTTCAGCTTCTTCACCTCCAAGGCGGGAGCGACCGAGGCACTGCGCTACGTCGCCGTGCCCGGGCGCTACGACGGGGACCTGGCCTACGAACGCGGCACGCCGGCCTGGGCGACCAGCTGAGGAAAGCCGGCTACCCGCGCGATTCGATTCTCCTGGAGGGAAAGATGCTGAAGAAACCTGTCGTGATGGCGGCCTGCGTCCTGGCCGCGGCCCCCGTGTCCGCCCAGGTACAGGGCGATCCGGCCAAGACCGAGGTCTGGAAGCCGGTCCCGGCGGTGGTGGCCACGCCCGAGGGCGCCGCGCCATCCGACGCCGTGGTGCTGTTCGACGGCAAGGACCTCTCCGCCTGGGAGAGCGAACAGGGCGGCAAGGCGCCCTGGACCGTGGCCGATGGGGCGTTCACCGTGGTACCGGGCAGCAAGGGCATCCGCACGAAGCAGCGCTTCTGCGACATCCAGCTCCACATCGAATGGCGCAGCCCCACCCAGACCAAGGGATTCGATGGCCAGAACCGCGGCAACAGCGGCATATTCCTGCAGGAGCTCTACGAGCTGCAGGTACTGGACAGCTACGACAACCCGACCTACTCCAACGGCCAGGCGGCCTCGATCTACAAGCAGGCGATCCCGCTGGTGAACGCCTCGCGCGCCCCGGGCCAATGGCAGGCGTACGACGTCATCTGGAAGGCGCCGCGCTTCTCCGAAGGCGGCGGGCTCGTCTCGCCCGCCCGCATCACCGTGTTGCACAACGGCGTGCTCGTGCAGAACGACACCGTCCTGTCGGGCAAGACCGAATACATCGGGGCGCCCTCCTACGCGCCGCATGGCTGCGCCCCGATCTATCTCCAGGACCACGATTCCAAGGTCAGCTTCCGCAACATCTGGGTGCGCGAGCTGTAGGAAGGAGGCCCCGCCGTTCCCGCTTCCGCGGGAATGGCGGCGAAGCTGATTTCCGGCATCCGCCGGAGACGGAGAGCGAGGCGCCCGCCTCGCTCCCGCTCACTGCTTCAGGAAGGCCGTGATGTCCTCGACATCCTTTTCCGACAGTTGGGGGAAGGGCGGCATCAGCCCGCCGCCCTTCCTGATCTTTTCCTTCATCTGCTTCGGGTCGAGCCGCTTGCCGACGTCGGTCAGGGCCGGGAACGTCCCGGCCATGCCGCTGCGATCGGCGCCATGGCAGGCGGAGCAGTTCGACGCGTAGAGCTTGGCGCCCGCCGCGGCATCCTGCGCCGAGGCAGGCATGCTCGCGAGCGTCGTGGCGAGGGGCAGCAGGATCGCTGCCAGGATCGGCTTCAACATGGCATTCCCCACGGCGTCAGCGTCCCGCGCCCGCGGGCAGGTGTTGTTCGAGGTAGGCCGCGCCGGCCTTGATGACGGCGGCCGGATCGCGCGGCTGGTCGTGCTCGATGATGTACCACTTCACCCCTGCCTTGGCCGCGGCGGGGAGGATCGCGTTCCAGTCCAGGACGCCCTTGCCGACGGCGGCGAAGCCTCCCTCGTCCTTGGCCTGCCCTTGCGGGGCGTTGTCCTTGGCATGCACCGCGAACACGCGCCCGCGCAGCTCGCCTAGCAGTGCCACCGGATCGTGGCCGGCACGCCCGACCCAGGCCAGGTCGAGCTCGGCTTTGACGCCGGGACCGGCCGCCTCGAGCATGTGTTCGAGCGCGGTCTTGCCGCCGAAATCGACGATCTCGAAATCGTGGTTGTGGTAGGCGAGCGTCATGCCCGCGGCCTGGACCTTCTTCGAGATCTCGCCCAGCTCCTTGCCCAGCGCGGCCCAGCCGGCGGCGTCGCGCGGGCGCTCTTCTTCCTGCAGGTACGGCACCACGAGCGTGGCGTTGCCGATCGCCTTGTTGAACGCCACCACGCCATCGAGGTTGCCGCGCAGCTCGGCCAGCTGCACGTGGGCCGAGATCGCCTTGATCGAATACTTGTCCAGCAGCCGCTTCAGCTCGCCGGCGGAGACGTTCTGGGTGCCGACGGTCTCCACCGCGCGGATGCCCGCGTCGTGGACGATCTTAAGCTGGTCGTCGAGCGAAGCGACGTTGCGCAGCGTGTACATCTGCACCGCGATGGGCTTGTCCTTGGCCCCGGCGTCCTTCGCGAAGACAGGCAGGGCGACGCAGAACATGAGTACGGCGGCCGCGAAGCTGCGCGGCAGGGTGATCGTCATGGTTTCCTCCCGAGATTCTGATGACGGTGATGGCTCGCGTTCATGGCGTAGGAGTGGTCGTTGGCGCGTTTCGGCCCGCTCTCGCGTTCGGTGGCCGGGTCAACGCTGGCCGTGGTTCGCGCCGGCGATCGGCGTCCACGCGCGCGTCCTGGACGATGCGATGACGCCGTCGACGATCAGGGCCGAGCGCAGCCCGTCGTCGAACGTCGGCAGCCCTTCCGGCCGCTCGCCCGCGATGGCGCGGTAGGTGTCCTGGACGAAGGCCTCGAAGCAGTTGCCGTAGCCTTGCGCGTGGCCGGCCGGCAGCACCGCGAGCCTGCGCTGTTCGGCGCTTCCCGCGCCCGGGCCGCGGACGAAGATCTCCTCGCGCTGGTCGGGGAAGCCCATCCAGAGCCGTTCGCTGTCTTCCTGGTCGAACGCCACGCTGGACTTGGCGCCGTCGATCTCGAACCAGAGGCGGTTCCTGCGCCCGGCCGAGACCTGGCTCACGGTCAGCGACGCCAGGACGCCGTTGCCGGTCTTGAACATGGCCGCCGCCACGTCTTCGCTCGACACGGCGTGCTTCTCGCCGCCGGCCGCAGGCGTCGTGAAGCTCTTGCTGGTGGCGGCGCCCCGCTCGGCGATCACGGTCTCGAACACGGCGCTGACCTCGGCGAACCGCTCGCCGGTGAGCCATTCCACCAGGTCGCACCAGTGCGAGCCGATATCGGCGAACACGCGCGAAGCGCCGCCGAGCGCCGGATCGACGCGCCAGTTGTTGCTGGCCGGGTCCAGCAGCCAGTCCTGCAGGTAGCTGCCGTGGATGAGCCGCAGCGGGCCCAGGTCGCCCTGGGCGATGCGCGCGCGCGCCTCGCGCACGACCGGGTGATAGCGGTAGACGAAGGGCACCGTGGCCACCAGACCGGTGGATGCGGCCAGCTCCGCCAGCGCCCGCGCATCCTGCGCGGTCGTGGCCAGCGGCTTTTCGCAGACCACGTGCTTGCCCGCCTCCAGCGCGGCCTGCGCCATCGCCCGGTGCAGGTGGTTGGGGGTGCACACGTGCACGACCTGCACCTGCGGGTCGGCCACGGCCTCCTCGATGTCGCGATAGGCGCGCGGCACGTCCCAGGCCTGCGCCACTTCCCGGGCGCGCTCCGGCGACGAGGCGCCCACGCCCCTGACGACGGCGCCGGCCAGCAGCGCCGCGCGGCGGTGCACGGCGCCGATCATCCCGGTGCCCATGATGGCGATTCCAAGCTTGCTCATCGATCCGGATCCTCAGTGCGCGGAAGGCGTGGACGGCGCGGCGGCGGCGGCCGGCCGTTCGCGGAACAGGAACAGGAAGGCGACCAGCACGACCAGCGCGACGCTCGCCGGGAACAGCCAGATCTGCCGCCAGTCCGGGCCGGCCGCGGTGGTGTAGTGCTCCACCACCGCGCCGGACAGGAAGGTGCCGATCAGCATGCCGACGCCGTACGTCGCCAGCGTGATGAAGCCCTGCGCGCTGCTGCGCGAGTCGGGGCCGGCGTGGGCGTCGGTGTAGATCTGGCCGGTGACGAAGAAGAAGTCGTAGCAGATGCCGTGCAGCACGATGCCGATCACCAGCAGCGCGAAGCCGGAGCCGGCATCGCCGTAGGCGAACATGCCGTAGCGCAGCACCCACGCCCCCATGCCCACCGCCAGCATGGTCTTGACGCCCAGCCGCGCGAACAGGAACGGCATGGCCAGCATCAGCAGCACCTCGGACACCTGGCCCAGCGACTGCAGGCCGGCGGCGCCGCGCACGCCGAGGTCGTTGAGATAGGGATTGGTGAAGTTGTAGTAGAACGACAGCGGGATGCAGATCGCGATCGAGGCCAGGAAGAACACCAGGTAGGAGCGCGACTTCAGCAGGCGCAGCGCGTCCAGCCCCAGGATCTTGCCCAGGCCCGCGTTGCGCTGCTGCGCCAGCGGCGGCGTATGCGGGAGGCTGAGCGCATACAGGCCGAGGACCAGCGAGGCGAGCGCGGCCATCCGGAAGGTGAGTTCGAGCCGATGCGCCTGCTCCCAGCCCAGCCAGCCGATCAGCACGCCGGCGACGATCCAGCCGATGCTGCCGGCCACGCGCACGGGCGGGAACTGCTTCTCCGGCGCCTGCATGTGCCGCATCGCGATGCTGTTGGCCAGCGCCAGCGTCGGCATGAACAGCAGCATGTAGACCATGACGCAGGTCGCGAACGTGCCGAAGTCGGTCGCCGTGGAGGCGATCCACATCAGCACCGCGCCGGCCAGGTGCAGCACCGCCAGGATGCGCTGCGCGGCGAAGTAGCGGTCGGCGATCAGACCGACCAGGAACGGCGCGACGATCGCGCCGATGGACTGGCTGAGGAAGGCGGTCGCCACCTGGCTGGCGCTGGCCTGCAGCGGGCCCTGCACCAGGTACGTGCCCAGGGTCACGAACCACGCGCCCCAGATGAAGAACTGCAGGAACATCATCGCGCTCAGGCGCGACATGGCGAACGTCATGACTTCCCCTCCCAGGTCGGTGTTGGTTCAGATCCCCAGCACGCCGCGCAGCGCTTCCGGGCTGGTGCCGCTCCCGGCGAAGTCGTCGAAGGCGCGCTCGGTCACGCGGATGATGTGGTCGCGGATGAAGGCGGCGCCCTCCCGTGCGCCGTCTTCCGGATGCTTCAGGCAGCACTCCCACTCCAGCACCGCCCAGCCCGGGAAGTCGTACTGGGCCAGCTTGGAGAAGATCGCCTTGAAGTCGACCTGGCCATCGCCCAGCGACCGGAACCGCCCCGGGCGATCGATCCAGTTCTGGTAGCCGCCGTAGACGCCGCTGCGCGCGCTGGCGCGGTATTCGGCGTCCTTGACGTGGAAGATGCCGATCCGCTCGTGATAGCGGTCGATGAAGCCCAGGTAGTCCATCTGCTGCAGCAGCAGGTGGCTGGGGTCGAAGAGGATCTTGGCGCGCGGGTGGTCGTCGACGGCTTCGAGGAACCGCTCGAAGGTCGCGCCGTCGTGCAGGTCTTCGCCGGGATGGAGCTCGTAGCACAGGTCCACCCCGCAGGCATCGAACGCATCCAGGATCGGGCGCCAGCGGCGGCCGAGCTCGGCGAAGGCCTCTTCCACCAGGCCGGCTGGCCGTTGCGGCCACGGGTAGAAATAAGGCCACGCCAGGGCGCCGGAAAAGGTGGCGTGCGCGGCGAGCCCCAGGCGCTGGCTGGCCTTGGCCGCGAGCATCAGCTGCTCGACCGCCCAGCCCTGCCGGGCGGCGGGATCGCCGCGCTTTTCCTGCGGGGCGAAGCCGTCGAACAAGGCGTCGTAGGCCGGGTGGACCGCGACCAGTTGCCCTTGCAGGTGCGTGGACAGCTCGGTGATCCGGATGCCGTGCCCGGCCAGCATGCCGGCGATGTCGTCGCAATAGGCCTGGCTCTGCGCGGCCTGGGCGAGATCGAAGAGGTGCGGCGCGTTGGTGGGCACTTGTACGCCAGAATAGCCGAGCCCGGCGGCCCATCCGGCCAAGGTGTCCAATCGATCGAACGGAGGCTTGTCACCGATGAACTGCGCGAGGAACAGCGCCGGACCCTTGAGCGTTTTCATGCCATTCCATCTTGATGCAATCGATTGCACGATCCTAGCATGGGAACCCCGGAACAATCGTTGTGCACCGCATCGACGGAGGCCAGACTAGGGCATGCCCACCATCTACGACATCGCAAGGCATGCCGGAGTCTCGGCAGGCACCGTGTCCCGCGCGCTCTCCCGGCCGGAGAAGGTCCTGCCGGCCACGCGGCAGCGCATCGAGCAGGCCGCCGCCGTGCTGGGCTATGTCCCCAACGCGGCGGCCAGGACCCTCAAGACCCAGCGCAGCGGCAAGATCCTGGTCACGGTGCCCGACATCGCCAATCCGTTCTTCGCGCAGATCCTGCAGGGGGCCGAGGAAGCCGCGCAGGCGGCCGGCTACGCCGTCCTGCTCGGCGATACCCAGCACCTGCCGGAGCGGGAGGAACGCTACGCGCAGATGCTCCGCCGCAACGAGGCGGACGGCCTGATCGTGCTGGGGCACCGGCTGCCGCCGACGGCGCGGGAGATCGTCAGGCAGTTCGGCGCCACCGCGCCGGTCGTCAACGGATGCGAGTTCGACCCGGCGCTGGGCATCCCCAGCGTCCATATCGACAATGCCGCGGCCTCGCGCGCCGCGATGGAACACCTGTACGCCCTTGGGCATGAGCGGATCGCCGTGGTCGGCGGTCCACCCGACAATCCGCTGCACCAGCAACGGCTGGAAGGCGCCCGGGCCGCCGCCAGGGCGCGCGGCCGGCTGCGCCTCATGACGACCGTACCGGGCGATTTCTCGGTCGAATCCGGCTACGCGGCGGCACGCAAGCTGCTGGCCCAGTCGCCCGCGCCCACCGCCGCGTTCTGCTTCAGCGACCAGATGGCGCTGGGCGTGCTCGCCGCGTGCCGGGACCTGGGCATCCGCGTGCCGGAGGACTTCTCGATCGTCGGCTTCGACGACCTGGCCTCCTCGCGCTACCTCACGCCGCCGTTGACGACGATCGCCCAGCCCATGCGCGAGATCGGCATCCGGGCCGTCAACCTCCTGCTCGCCATCGTCGAGGCCGTGGAAGTCCCCCACCAGCAGACGCTGGATTTCAACCTGATGCTGCGCGGGTCGACCGCGGCACCCGCGTCGTAGGAGCACTCGCCGTGCCACGGCGCCGGCACAGGCGCGCGCGCCGGGTCAGCGGAAGAGCTTCTGCGCGAAGTAGTAGAGGTTGTTGGCCCAGCTGTCGCCGTCGTGGCCGTGGTCGTCGACGTTCCAGACGTGCGGGATGCGGTGCTGCTTCAGGTAGGCCTGCACGCCCTGCGCAACGTTGATCAAGCCATCGCGGTTGCCGCACGACAGGTACAGCAGCGCGAACCGCGCGCGCGCATCCTCCGGATCCGGCAGCAGCTCCGCCGGCGGCCGCGTATTCGGGGCCGGCGAGAACGCGCCGATCCAGGCGAAGGTATCGGGATGCCCGAGGCCGAAGTTCAACGCCTGCCCGCCGCCCATCGAGAGCCCGGCGATCGCGCGGTGTTCGCGGTCGGCCTGGACCGGGTACTTCGCCTCGATCGCCGGGATCAGGAAGTCGAGCAGGTCGCGCTCGAACCTGGCGAAACCGGCGGCGTTCTCCGGGGTGAACACGCGGTCTTCCGGCGGGCTGCGATCGTCCGGCAGCGCGCGCCCATTGGGCATCACGACGATCATCGGCACGGCCTTGCCGTCGGCGATCAGGTTGTCCAGGATCGCTTGCGCGCGCACATAGCCCCGCCACTCGTCCTGGTTGCCGCCGATGCCGTGCAGCAGATAGAGCACCGGGTATTTGCGCTTGGCCGAGTAGCCGGCCGGCAGGTAGACGTTGGCCTGGCGCGTGGTGCCGGTAACGCCGGAGTGGTAGGCGAAGGTCTCCACCCTGCCCCGTGCGATGCCGGCCCGCTCGTCGCGGAACCCGGCCGGGGCCTCGGGAAACGCGCGTACGTCGTCCGGACCGAGCACGATGGGCCGGGCGAAGTTGGCGCGCGCCCGCTCGGGCGTGACCTGTACTTGATCCGGCGCGCGATCCTGCGCGAACGCGGCACCCGCGATGGCGAACAGGCAACAGGCCAGCGCCGCGATCACCCGCATGGACCACCCGGCGATCGGGGACGCACTGGAAAACGCGATGTGTACTGAACGGTTGTGCATGTCGGAACCTCATTTTTCGGGCAGCGCTATCACCCGCACCTCGCTCAGTGCGGCAGGGTGCTCGGGCGTGACGTCGGGGAAACGGATGCGCAGGAAGGCCGCGGCGTGAGGCTTGTCGAACAGCGCGAAGTCGTAGCTCCTGCGCCCGCCCTTGCCCTCCCCGACCTGTTGCCATTCGGTGTTGTCCTTGCTGATCTCGACGACAAAGTCGGCGCCCTGGTCGTCGGGCATCACCAGGGCCAGCCAATGCAACGCGTAGACGTTCTCCAGGTGGATCAACCAGAAGGCGGAACCGTCCTTGGCGCTGGCCTTCCACCAGGTCTGCTCCTGGTCGTCGTTGGCCTTGGGGCCTTCGTGGCCAGGCTCGGCGCCGCTGCTGGCGGTCGGCCGGTTGATCGCGATGTTGACCGGATCGCCCGGGAACGCGATGCGGGTGAACGGCGGATAGGCGACGACGGGCTGGTCGGGGGCGAGCGGCGACTGGCCGGGAACGAAGCGGTCCGGCCCGGTCGTCGTGATCGTGATGCGCGCCGGCTTCAGGCCCGGCGAGGTCGCCTCGATGACGCTCTCGCCGGCGTAGTAGGAGCGGAAGCTGATCGCGGCCTGGCCGTCGCGGATCGCGACCAGCGACTTGTTGCTGAAGGCGATGCGGCGGCCGGTGGGGAACTTGCCCGGGCCGCTGACGATGGTCAGCGTCACGTCCGGCGAGTTGCTCAGCGCACGGCCGTGCTCGTCCTGCACGGTGACGACCAGATGGGCATCGTCCAGGCCCTGGGTGCCGTGGATGACGGTCTGGCTGGCGCTCAACTGCAACTGCGCGGGCGTGCCGTCCACCGGCCAGGCCGGCGGCGGCACGCCCGCGTAGGTACTGCGGTACCAGTAGTACTGGCGCTTGGGCAGGCGGAAGTAGTCGATGAAGCCCATCGAGCCGAACTCGATGGAGGCGATGGAGCCGTGGTCGAACGCGCACCACAGCGCTTCGCCCGAGCGCCAGGGATAGCGCCACGCGTACGGCCGGGGGTTGTCCTTCTGGTCCGGCGTATCGGGCATGAGCCCGAAGCCGGGCGCGTAGTCGCCGGGACGGTTGACCATGGTGGAGCCGTACTCGGACACGACCGAAGGCACGCCGGGATCCAGGAACAGCGTCGCGCCGTCGCCGTTGTAGCCGGCCACGTCGCCCAGCTTGTCGATCCCGCCGCGCTGCGCGCCGCCGATGGCGACCGGCCGCGTCGGGTCGATGCGGTGGAAGAACGCCACCTCGCGCTTGAGGAAATCCCGCATCGCCTCCATCGCATCGCCCTTGGTGAAGAAGGGTTCGTTGCTGGCGCTCCACACGAAGACCGACGGGCGGTTGCGATGGATGCGCACCATCTCCTCGACCTGCTGCAGCACGCTGGCCTCGAACGCAGGCCTGTCCGCCGGGTCCGGCGGATAGGCGCTGGACAGCCAACTGCCGTCGGCGCCGAAGCCGCCGATGCCCCAGAACGGCGCTTCCGACCAGAACAGGATGCCAAGTTCGTCCGTCGCCTTCGTGAAGGCCGGCGAGTGCGGATAGTGCGAGCCGCGGATGAAGTTGAAGCCGGCGTCCTTGACCATCTTCACGTCGCGCCGGGCCGCGCCGTCGGTCACGCCGTCGCCCCAACCGGCCTGGTCCTGGTGCACGTTGGCGCCGACCAGGTAGAGATGCTTGCCGTTGAGGAAGAAGCCCCGGTCGGCGGTGAACTTGACCGTGCGGATGCCGAACGGCGTCTCGAAGCGGTCGACGAGCCGGCCGTCCACGTAGAGCTGGCTGAGCAGCGTGTACAGATAGGGCTGGTCCGGCGACCACAGCCGCGGCCGGGCGATCTCGGGCAGGGTCTGGTCGTAGTCGAACATGCCGGTGGCGGGCACGGCCTGCTCGCTGCGCTGCGTGGCGACGCGCTTGCCGGTGGCGTCCAGCACGTCCGAGACCAGGGTCACCCGGGCTTCCCTGTCGCGTTCGTTGCGCACCTCGGTCCGCACGCGCACGGTGGCGCGCGCGTCCGATACCTGCGGCGTGGTCACGAAGGTGCCGTACCAGGCCACGTGCACGGGATCGGTGACGACCAGGCGCACGTTGCGGTAGATGCCGCCCGAGAACACGTGCTCGCCGGCGCGCGGCGCCACGCGGGCGTTCCATTCGTTGTTGACGTGCACGGCCAGCAAGTTGCGGCCCGCCTTCGCGTACGGCGTGATGTCGACGCTGAAGCCGGTGTAGCCGCCGACGTGGCGGCCGGCCCGGTGGCCGTTGACCCATATCACCGCGTCCTGGAAGACGCCGTCGAACTCCAGGGTGATGCGCTTGCCGATGGCGCTGGCCGGCACGTCCAGTTGCTTGCGATACCAGCCATGGCCGACGTAGAACCCGGTGCCGAGGAAGTACGGTTCGGAGAACGAATGCGGCAGGTCCACGCGACGCCACTGCGAGGTGTCGTAGCCGGGTTCCTGCGCGCCGGGCGGGTTGCCCAACTGGAGCAGCCAGTCGCGGTTGATGACCTCGCTGCTGCGCGTCGTCGCGCCGGCGATGTTCGCGAGCAACCCGATGCACAAGGCGGCGGCGATGCGGAGAAGCGTCTTCACGTCGATATCCCGCGTCCGATGGAAGGACCGAGCCGGCGTTGCGCCGCGGTCCCGGGGTGGGAACGGCCGCCATTCCACCCGGCGGCCTCGGTTCCGATGACGGTCGCAGCCGGCCCGATCACGGCACCGGCGTGATGCGCACCATGATCACGCCATGCGCGGCGACCGTGCCGCCGTAGCCGTCGCGCACGTTCCTGTAGACCTTCTTGCTCCAAAGGTCCTTCACGTCGGCCTTCAGGCCGGCGGGCAGGTGCAGTTGGTCCCAGCTCACCCGCATCTCGGACGGCGCCTTGCCGCGGTTGAACAGCACCACGGCGTGGTCGCCGCCCTGGAGCGGGCGCGCCCAGATCTCGAGGTCGCCCTGCTTCCAGATGCGCCTGGCCTGCTGGCCCAGCGGATCCTGGTCGACGGCGATGACGTCCGCGTTGGTGAGGATGCGGCGGGTGTCCTCGTCCATCGTGGACAGGTCGTTGCCGGCGATCAACGGCGCGGCCAGCATCGCCCAGAGCGAGAAGTGCGACTCGTACTCGGTGGTCGTCATGCCACCGTTGCCCACTTCCAGCATGTCCGGATCGTTCCAGGCATTCGGCCCGGAGTAGCGCCAGAGCTCGGCCTGCAGGTCGAGGATGTTGGTCATGCCGAGCGAGTAGCCCTTCTTGCCCTCCCAGGCGTCGTAGATGTCGCCGGTGGTGCGCCACAGGTGGCCGACCGGCTGGGCCCAGCGCTCGGGATGGTTGTCGCCCCATTCGCAGATCGACAGCACGATGTCGCGCCCCGACTCGCGCAGCGCCTTGGCCATGATGGTGTAGGCGGCTTCCGCGTTGCGCGGGCCGGTGTAGCACCAGTCGTACTTCAGGTAGTCCACGCCCCACCTGGCGTACTGGCGCGCGTCCTGGAACTCGTGGCCGGCGCTGCCCGGGCGGCCGCCGCAGGTGAGCGCGCCGGCGTCGGAATAGAGGCCGAACTTCAGCCCCTTCGAATGCACGTAATCCGCCAATGCCTTGATGCCGCTGGGAAAGCGCTCGGGATCGGCGACGATGTTGCCGTCGGCGTCGCGGCCCTTCTGCCAGCAGTCGTCGATGACGATGTACCGATAGCCGGCATCCTTCATGCCGGAAGCCACCATCGCATCGGCCTGCCGGCGCACCAGCGCCTCGTCGATGTTGCACCCGTACTTGTTCCACGAGTTCCACCCCATCGGCGGCGCCGCGGCGAGCAGCGGCTTGGGCGCGTCGAGCTTGAGCGTCTCGTGGGCGTGGACGTGCGCGGCGGCGGCCAGGCCGAGCAGGATGACGGCGTGCGCGATGCGTCGGACAAGCTGGAGCATGGACGATTCCTCTTGAGCGATGTCGATAACCATGGAATGGATTGAAGCCGCCTGGCGGGCCGGGCGCCGGCCAGGCCGGCGTGCATTCGCCCGCACCCAGGCAAGGCCCGAGGAACGGCGGCAAGTCATGCCATGAGGCCTGGTTGCGGCACCGGCGGGCTCATCGGCCCGGTTCCAGCAACTCGGCGCCCATCGGCGGCAGGGTCAACGTGCCGGTCCAGCTGCGCCCGCCGATGATGCCTTTCATCGTGCCCTCGATCGGGATGTCCTTGGGCTCGCCGGTGGTGTTGACGTAGTAGCTGCGCCCCTGCACGACCCGCGCGTAGACGCCCTCCGGCGTCTTCGGGCCGGCCTCCAGCCCCAGGCTCGGGTAGAGCTGGCGGAACAGCGCTCCCATCAGCGCGGGCTGCGCCACCGTGCCGACGTAGATCGCGCGCCCCTTGCCGAAGCGGTTGACCGTGACCGCCGGCAGTTGGCCGTCGGTGTTGGTGAAACGCGCGAGCACGTCGGCGGTCGAAGGCTCCAGCACCTCGACGAAGCCGTTGTCGCCCTCCACGTCGGCCCCGCCGATGCGCGCCCGCACCCTGCCCGCGTTGAAGAACTCGTTGGTACGCAGGCCGAACACGTCGGTCAGGCCGCCGGGCAGCGGCGTGTCGAACCACTGGTTGTGGTCGTTCACCTTGGCCGATTGCGCCGTCATCACGACCGTCCCGCCCGCGGCGACGTACTTGCGCACGTTGTCCGCCGAGGCCTTGTCCAGCAAGTACATGCCCGGCACGACCACCAGCTTGTAGCGGCCCAGGTCCTCGTTGCCGAGGTAGATCACGGCCACGTCGATGTTGTCCCGGAACAGCGGCGCGTAGGCGGCGTGCGCCTGCTTCAGGTAGCCCGGGTTCACGTAGGGCCGCACGGTATTGGACATGCCCTCCCGGGGTGGGTTGGTCGCGATGACGTTGTCGAACGCGTAGGCGATCGCCACCTCGGGCCGCTGCAGGCGCGGGAAGCCGAGTTTCTCCAGCTTGCGGAATTCGGCCGCGATGGTGGCGAACTCGTCGAGCTTCCACGAGGGGCGGTCGTCATGGTCGATGAGGCCGAACAGCGCCTGCTCCTCGCCGCCATGATGGCTGTGCCAGGTCCAGGGCATCACCGCCTGGGCGCCCATCAGCAGGCCGAAGTGGGCCCACATGCGCGAACGGCCGCGCGTGCCGTAGTAGCCGGGCCCGCCGGCCGTGAACTCATTGAACCAGATCGGCGCGTTCATGCCGGCGCGCATCATGGTGGCCTCGAATCCCGCGCTGAGCGGATCGCCGGGATAGAAGCCCATCGCGCCGTAGCTCACGTAGCGGCGATAGCTGGCCAGGTAGTCGAAGCCCTTGCGATCGGCGCTGGCCCACAGGTTCGAGATGGCCGGCTTGTCGGGCACGTTCCTCTCGCGCACGGCCTCCAGCAGTTCCAGCACCTCGATGGTCTGCTCCGACCAGAAGCGCCGCAGATCGAGATAGCGCTCGTAGGGACCCGGGCCGTCGATGTAAGGCAGCCGCACCTCGTCCCAGGTGTTCAGGCGGCGGGACCAGCGCTGCGTGGCCCAGGCCTTGTTCAGCGCCTCGATGGTGCCGTAGCGCTTCTTGAGCCAGCCGATGAAGCGCTGCCGATCGGCTTCCGAGTACGACACCATGCCGTTGCCGCTCTCGTTGTTGTAGCCGATGGCGAACAGCGCGGGGTGCTTGGCGTAGCGCTTGGTCATCGTGTCGGCCAGGCGCGCCAGCAGGCGCCGATAGTCCGGGTCGCTGGTGTCGTCCATGTAACGCTCGGCCGGATCGAGGCGGATGCCGTACTGGTTGACGATGTCAACGCCCGGATACTTCCTGTGCAGCCAGATCGGCGCCGGTTGCCCGGGGATGTCCATGATCACCTTCAGGCCGGCGGCCTGCATGCGGTCCATGATCCAGTCGAACAGCGCGAAGTCGAACCGGCCTTCCTCCGGTTCGAAGGAATCCCAGGCCAGGTCGCCCATCCGCACGACCTTCATGCCGGCCTGCTTCATGCGGTCGATGTCGCGCTGGATCTGCGCGCGATCGGCGCGGTCGAAGGGCTGGTAGTTGGTGCCCACGTAGAGCTGGCCGGCGCCGGGCCAGTCGGTCCGGCCATCGGCGCTTTGCGCACGGATGGCCGGCGAGGCCAGCGCTGCGAGCGACAGCAGGGTGCACAGGATCGTTTTTCTCGATGTCATCGCAAATCCAGGATCAGGCGGGGAAGCGCGCGCCGCGCGGGAAACGGTTCATGGAAGCGCTCGCGGGATGGGTCATGAGGTCAGCGTCCATAGCGGCGGGCGGCGGACTCCAGCGGCCAGTCGTCGGTGCGCAGCGGCGGCAGCGGCAGGCCGTCGCCGCCGACGATGTTGGCCTCGCTCGGGTTGTTGACCCAGGCATAGCGTGCGGCCACCGGCGCCGCCACCGTGGGGCTGCGCAGCACGATCGCGTCGCCCTCGAAGCGGGCTTCGGCCGGCTCCCAGCGGCGGTCGGCGCCGGCCAGGTAGAAGCCGCGCAGTGGCTCGCCGGCGCGCGCGGTGTGCAGGCCGCCGGCGGTGTCGCCGAAGCGAAGCCGGAACTCGCCGCCGTGCGCGGACTGGCTGATCAGGCGCGGGCCGCCGGCCGGCGCCGCGCGCAGGCCCAGCTCGTGCAGGGCCAGCGCGGCCAGGCGCTGGCCCACGGTGCGTTTGTTGCGCGGATGGATGTCGACCGCGTCGCCCACGTCGATGGCCGTGGCCATGCCGGTGTGGGGCAAGGCCAGGGCCGCGGCCTGGCTCGCGCGCAGTTCGGCCCAGGCGTTGCCGTCGGGCCGGTTGTCGGCCAGCGGGAACCAGGCGGCCAGTTGCACGAACAGGAAGGGCATGTCCGGGTCGCCGAACTGCTGCCGCCAGTCCTGGATCAGGCGCTTGAAGCCGTCGGCATAGGCGGCGGCGCGGCCGGCGTTCTCCTCGCCCTGGTACCAGAGCACGCCGCGCACGGCCAGGCCCTGCAGCGGCGCGATCAGGCCGTTGTGGCCCAGCGTTGGCCCGTCGTTCGCGACGGGGCCGGCCGGCGCCGCGACCTGCTCCACCCGCGCCCGCCAGGCGCCGGTCAAGGGAATCGCGCCGGCCGCGGTGTCCAGGCGCAGGTCGGCCGCATCGCCATGGATGCCGCCGTTGCCGCCGGTGTCGGTGATGCGCACGGCGATCCAGTTGGCGCCCGTGCGCAGCAGGCCGGCGGACAGCGCATAACGCCGCGGCTGCTCCCAGCCGCACTGGCCGCCGACGCGCTGGCCGTTGACCCAGGTCTCGTCGCAATCGTCCACCTGGGCCAGGTGCAGCTGGGCGGCGCCGGCGGCCTGGGCCGCCGTGAGTTCCACCCGTTTGCGCATCCACACCACGCCGTCCAGGTTGGCCAGGCCCTCGCCTTCCCAATAGTGCAGCGCCTGCAGCGTGGGCCAGTCGCGGTCGATGTCCGCGGCGGCGGACCAGCCGCCCGCATCCACGCCCTGCAACGGCAGGCCCGGTTGCCATGCCGCCACCCGGCCGAGCACGCGCTGGCGCAGGCCGGTGCCGAAGCTGGCGTTGTCGGCGGGCAGCGCCCGCACCGCGGGCGCGAGGTCGGGGTCCTGCAGCGCCGCGTCGCGGCGCACCCAGGTCTCCAGCATCGAGCCGCCCCAGGCGGTCTGGATCAGGCCGATCGGCACGCCCTGCACCGCCTGCACCTGGCGCGCGAAGTGGTAGCCGACCGCGCTGAACTCGCCCACCTTGCCCGGCTCGGCCACCGCCCAGGGCGCGGCCGCGATCTCGGCCTCGGGCGTCACGCTGGCGCGCAGCGGCACGCGCAACTGGCGCAGCTGCGGGTTCTGCGGCGACGCCACCTCCTGCGGCCCGGTGTCGGTCTGCGCCAGCGGCCACTCCATGTTCGACTGGCCGCCGAGCAGCCACACGTCGCCGATCAGCACGTCGTCCAGCTCGACGGTCTGGTCGCCCTCGACGCGCAGCCGGTGCGGGCCGCCGGCAGGCAGCGGGGCGAGTCGCACGCGCCAGCGGCCGTCGGCGCCCACGCGCGTGCTGACCTTGCGGCCGGCGAGTTCGACCGTCAGCGTCTGGCCCGGCGTGGCCTGGCCCCAGAGCTGCAGCGGGCGGTCGCGCTGCAGCACCATGTGCTCGCCGAACACGTTGGCGAGGCGCACCTCGGCGTGCGCGCTGGCGGCCAGCAAAGCGAGCAGCAGGGAGAGGGAGATCTTCTTCAGCGGATTCTTCATCGCGTTCCTCGTGGAGTCACCGTTCCGCAGTTCCGCACCGTTGCTGCCCCTGTCGCTTCCGTGGGCGGAAGCGGTGGCGCCCAGGAACATCGCGCCGCCGATGGGGACGCGCACGATCGGCGATGAGGAAGGCCGGGTGCGCGACGTTTGGCACCACGGCCTCTCGGGAGCGTTCTTCATGGCGAGGTTCCTGGATCCACGTTCTGTCCTCAGGCGCAGCGCACCAGCCGCGCACCATGCGGTGGCACGACGAGGTCGCGGGTTCCCGCGGGCAGGTCGGTGCGTGCCCAGCAGTCGCGGCGCGCTTCGGGTAGCCAGGCGGGCAGCGGCGCGTTCCACGGCGCCTCGCCAACGTTCAGCCACGCCACCCAGGTGCCCTGCGGGCCGCTGCAGACGAAGCGGTGGCCTTGCGAGGTGCTGTGCCATTCGCGCACGCCGGGCACGCGCAGCAGCGCCAGCACTTCCGGGTTGGTGACCAGGCGCAGCGTCCATTCGTCCAGCTGGCGCAGGTCGTTGCCCAGGATCAACGGGCTGCGGGCGCAGGTCCATGCGGTGAGCATCAGCACCTGCTCGTCGCGCGTGAAGCGCGTGTCGCGCTCGCCCTGGCCTTCGCCGTCGAAGTTGCGCAGCCCGATCTTGCCCACCGGCAGCATGTCGGCATCCGGCCAGGCCCCCGGACGCGCATGCGGCGCCCACTTCACCAGGTTCGCCAGGTTGTCGCGCAGCTGCGGCCAGGTGTCCCAGAAGTCGTTGCACACGCGCCACTGGTTCGCGTGTTCCTGCAGGTGCGCCGCCTGCTCCAGCAGCGAAGGGCCGGGCGACAGGCTCAACACCATCGGCCGGCCGGTGGCATCGATGGCGCGCCGGATCAGTTCGACTTCGCGCGCGTGGTAGTTCGGGGCGGCGATGTCGTCCACCTTGACGAAATCCACGCCCCACCCGGCCAGCTGCGCGAACCACGCGCGATACCAGTCGAAGGCGCCGGGGTGGTCCGGATCCACGCCGCACATGTCGGTGTTCCAGGCGCAGGTGGAACGGATATCGGCCACCTCGTCGCAACGCCAGCGGCTGCCCGCGATCGGCAAGCACTCGCCCACCGCCTGGCGCGGCACGCCGCGCATGATGTGCACGCCGAAGCGCAGGCCCAAACGGTGCACCTGCGCGGCCAGCGGGGCGAAGCCGGCACCGCGCGCCGCGCTGGGAAAGCGGTTGGGCGCCGGCTGCGGGCGGCCGTGGGCATCGAGCTGCAACGGCGCGAACGGGCGGTAGTGGGACGAGCGCGCGCCGGGCTCGTACCACTGGATGTCCACGGTGGCGACGTCGTAGCCGGAGGGCAGGAAGCGCTCGGCGAGGATGCGCGCGTTCTCCAGGTACTCGGCCTCGGTGACGCTGGCGCCGAAGCTGTCCCAGCTGTTCCAGCCCATCGGCGGCGTGGCCGCCCAGGCATGGAACGGACGCGCGGACGTGCCGTCGGCCTCCTGCGCAACGATCCCGCCGGTACCGGCGCCGCCCTGCCCGGCAGCTGCGGACGGCCATGGTGCGGCCACGCTGGCGGCCAGCGCCATCTTGATCGCATCGCGCCGGGACAGGGAGGCCACGCCGCTCACTTGGCGGGCCCCGAGCCGTCGGGGAAGCGCGCGCCGTTCGCTTGCGCGCGCCCGCTCGCCTGCGTCGCCACCGGCGCTCCATAGACGATGCCGCGCCCGACGGTGCTCATGTAGACCACGCCCGCCGCGTTCATGTCGCCAGCGACGAACTGTGCGTTGCCGGGGCCGCCGAACTGGTGGGCGTCGTCGTTGATGCGGATCCAGTTCGCGCCTTCGTCGGTGGAGCGGTACAGGCCGCGCTTGCCGCCATTGACCGAGCCCCAGATGAACACGGTCGGGTAGCTGGCACCGCTCATCGCCTTGCCGAAGCCCACCGCGCTGCAGTCGGTCACATTGGCCAGCTTGACGAACCAGGCGCCCGAGTTGGTCGAACGGCTCAGCCCGCCCGAGCGCAGCGCCACCCACACGTCGCCCTCGCGGCCGGGGGCGGGGCGTATCCAGGTGGAACCGCCGGCCGCAAGCGTGGCGGCCACGGCGAAGCTGGCGCCGCCGTCGGTGCTGACGAGCACCGCGCCGTTGCTGTTGTCGTAGGCATAGAACTTGTTCGCGTTGACCGGGTCGCCCACCGGGCGCAGGGCGTTCGTGCCCAGGCCGGTCACCGTGGTCCAGGTCGGATTCGCGCTGGTGAAGTTGGTCGAGCGGTAGGTCGTCGTGGCGTCGCCGATCCGGATGGCGTGCAGCAATGCGTTGCCGTTCGCCGAAAGGGCGACCACGCTGTCCCGGGTGTTGCTGCTGTCGCTCGGGAGCTTCGTCGCCACTTCGGTCCAGGTGGCGCCGGTGTCGCTCGAGCGGAACACCTGCTTGATGCTGGAGCGCACCACGACCGGCGTGTTGGCCGCGGCCACCGCCAGGCCGGGGGTGGTGCCCATGCGCGGCGTGTGGATCGGCGCATAGGCGTCGATATTGGTGTGGCGGAAGCCGTCGTAGTCGCCGATCACCGACAGCAGCGGCCCGCCCGGCACGCTGACCAGCCCGAGCGGCACCGTCTCTTCCAGTCCCCTGACCGCGAAGGTCCACGTGGCCGGGACGGCCTCGATGTTCGCGCTGCGGAAGACGCCGTTGCCCGAGGTCACCCACGCCGACCGGGTGTCGAACGGGTCGAACTCGATGCTGCTCGCCCAGTGGATGCTGTTGCCGCCGATCCAGGTCACGCCGTCGGTATCGAGCGCGAAGCCGCGCTGCACCACGTTGGTCCAGCTGCCGCCGCCGTTGGTGGTGAGCAGGAACTGGTCGCCCCAGTTGTCGCCCTGCTGCATCCAGGTGTTGATGGTCGAGACGAGCACGCGCTGCGGGTTGTTCGGGTCCACCGACACGCCGGAGAACGCCCCGCTGATGCCCGCGGGGGTCACGTTGGTCCAGTTGCCGCCGGAAACGCTGTACCGCCACACCTGGCCGGCATCCATGGGCTCGGGCTGGCTCCAGTTGCCGTGCGGGCCGGCCCCGTTGCCGTAGGTGACGTACAGGTTGCCGTCGCCCGCCAGCGCCGCGCGCTGCGGCATGTACGCCGACGGCGCATTGGCCACCGGCGTGAAACTGCCGCCGGCGTTGTCGCTGCGGTACAGGTTGGGACCCACCGAACCGTAGCGCGACACGCCCACGAAGATGCGCTGCGCCACTCCGCCGGCGACGCTGGTCGGGTCCAGCAGCACGAAGCTGATCCCGGCCTCGTTGGGCGTGGTGGTCACCGGCAGCGAGCCCACGCGCGCGAAGCTCGCGCCGGCATCGGTGCTCCTGAACAGCCCGTTGTCGCGCGAGCCCACGTACAGCACGTTGCTGTTGCCGGGGTCGACCTGCATCTTTTCGCCGTTGCCGCGCCCCATGCCGTTGCCGTGGACGTGGAACTGCGCGGTCACGTCGGTCACGCGCGAGAACGTCGCGCCGTAGTCGCCGGAACGCATCACTACCGTCTTGCCGTTGCTGAAGTACGAAGTGCCGGCCAGCAGGTAGACCACGGCCGGATCCTTGGGATCGAGCGCGAGCGACTCGATTCCCATCAGGCCGACATCGTCTTCCGAGAGGAAGTCGTTCAGGGGGATCCATCGGCCCGTGGCCTGGTCCCATCGGTACGCGCCGCCCACGTCGGTGCGGGCGTAGACCAGGTTCCGCTGCGTCCTGCTCGGGACCACCGCCGAGACGTAGCCGCCACCACCCATCGCGACGTTGCCCCAGCGATAGGTGGTCGGCCCGTTCAGCGATGGAGAGGTGGGTGGTGGCGCCGGCGGAGGCGACGACGGCGGATTGCCGTCCACCGGCGACGATCCCCCGTCGCCACCGCAGGCGGACAGGAGCAGGAACAGCGACAGGGGGAGGAATCCGGCCAGACGTCGTGCGATTGTCATGCGTTCGAGTCCGAGTGGGTGGAAGGAAAGGTGAGAGGGCGCGCTTTCGCGATGGCTTCCCGCGTACTGGGCATCGCGGCTCCACGCAACGCGTGCGTCGTTGTTCCGGGCATGGTCTTCAATCGCCCCGCAGCAAGCGCAGGTCGAACAGGCCGCTGGTGCGCCGCCCCGGCGAGGCGACCAGCTTCACTTCGATGCCCTGGCCGAACGCCGCCCGGGCCAGGTCCTGCGGCAGGGCGATCCTGCGCTCGACGAACGTGCCGCTTGCGCCGCCTTGCAGCGCGATCGTCTCCAGCCGGCGCCCGTCGACCAGCAGGTCGAAGCCCGGGTTGCGGTCTCCCCCGTCGAAGGCGAGCAACAGTTCCACGGCGGCAGCCGGGGCGCTGCCGTCCCGCGCCTTCAATCGATAGGAAATCCACCGCCCCGTATCGCGCCAGTGGCGCCCCAGGTGGATGCCGGTGTTGCTGTCCTGGCCTTGGTACCGGTGCTCCACCTCGGGTTGCTGCTCGCCGGGCGCCACGTGGTCCAGGGTGCGATCCTCCAGCGCCTGCCGCTGGCGTTCGTCGTCCTCGATCCTGCGCAACAGCGCCGGATAGGCGGACGCGGTGGCGGTACGCCAGTACACGACGTATCGCGCGTCATGCACCTGCGACAGGGGCTCCAGCCGCAGCGACTTGAAGGCGGCGGGCTGGATCAGCTCGCCGGCCTCGAAGGCGAGCGGGCGCCCCGGCACGGGCCTGACCCGGGCCGCCAGTGCATCCCGGTCGCCGACCAGCATCGGCGCGCGATCCAGGGGCAGCAACGGACCTGCCGCGACGTGGCTGCCGCGGCCATCGTCGGCGATCAACCCGACCAGGTCCTCGGTACCGGTGCGCGCGGCCAGCACGACCGGGCCGTGCAGGATCGCCACGTAGTCCGAGCCATCCGGCAATCCCTCGATGCGGGTGCGCATGGGCAAGTCGATCTCGACGACGTCCCCGTCGGCCCACTCGCGCTCGATGCTGGCATAGGAGCAAGGCGTGGACTGCAGTGGCCAGGGCTTGCCGTTGACGCGCACCTCGAGCGGCCCTTCCAACCAGTGCGGGTGGCGCAGGCGCAGCCGGAAGCGCTGCGCCTTGCGCAACTGCAGCGACAGCCGGCTCGATGGCGCTTCCGGGAATCGCGTGTCCTGGCGCACGACCAGCCCGCGCTCGCGCCATTGCAGCTGCGAGGCCATGTACAGGTTGACGGTCAGCGCGTGCGCGTCGTGGGCGTAGGCGAACGCACCGTGGCGGCCGTGGTTCTCCATGCCGGTGCCGACGCAGCACCAGAAGCATTCCTGAGGCTGCGAGTAGACCCGGTAGTGGCGCGGGCGGATCGGCGTGAAGTAGACCAGCCCGCCATGCCGCGGATGCTGGCTGGAGAGGATGTGGTTGAACAGCGTGCGCTCGTAGAAATCGGCATAGCGCGGCTGCGGGTCCAGCCGGTACAGCTGCATGCTCAGGCGCAGCATGTTGTAGCTGTTGCAGGTCTCCGGCCCTTCCGGCGATGCCACCATCGTGCCGAAGTCGCCGACCGGATTGAAATGCTCGCGCGTGCTGTTGCCGCCGAAGGCGATGCTGCGCCGCTGGACCACCGTGTCCCAGAAGAAGGCGGCCGCGTCGATCCAGGCCTGGTCGCCGTCCAGTTCGCCGATGCGGGCGAAGCCGATGACCTTCGGGATCTGGGTATTGGCGTGCAGGCCGTCCAGCGCGTCCTCGCGGCGCAACAGCGGATCGAGCAGCGCACGATGCGAAAAGCGGCGCGCCAGGGCCAGGTAGCGCCGGTCGCCGGTGATGGCGCAGACGTCGGCCAGCACCTCGTTCATGCCGCCATGCTCGGTGGCGAGCAGCGCCTGCATCTGCCGGTCGTCGAGCCCGGCCACCAGGCGGTCGGCCCAGTCGGCGAAGGCGATGAGCATCTCGCGGGCCTGGCGCTGGCCCGCATGCAACCAGGCATCGCGCAGGCCGGCGAACATCTTGTGCAGGTTGTAGAACGGCACCCACGCGTTGCCCAGCGAGAAGGAACCGGCATCGATGGTGCCCGTCGCGACGCTGCTCCACAGCGCGCGGCCGTTGGGCACGGCGCCGACGTAACCGTCGCCGTTGGCCTGCTGGCAGGCCGCCAGCTCCGCCACCATGTAATCCAGGCGCCGGCGCATCTCCTCGTCGCCCTGGGCGGCCTCCTGCGCCAGGGCCGACAGGTAGTGCCCGGCCGTGTGCCCTTCCAGGCCCATCGACTCCCAGTTCGGATACTTGTGCGCGCGCGGCGCCAGCGCCGCTTCGACCCGGTAGGGCGCGACCAGGCGATCGACCTCCAGCGCGGCCAGGTAACGGCGGTTGAGCGCATGCGAATGCGCGAACACGCCGTCGCCGAGCTGGACGTCGGCGAGCGCGAACATGCGGACGCCGCCGCCCGCACCGCCGGCATCGCCGGCCCACGCGAGGCGCGGGATCGCCGCGGCCAGGGCCACGGACTTGACGAAGTCGCGCCGGCTGAGCCCGTGGGTGCGATCGACGTTCATGGCAACCGATGCCGCAAAGGACGGCGGCCACCGATGGCGTCGCGGATCTGCGCGCTCATCGGTCGGCCGGCTCCAGGACCACAGCCGCGCCGCCGGCCGCCGAAAGGCGCAAGGCAAGCGCGTCGCCCGCGGTCACGATGCGTTCGCTGCGACGGACCTGGTCGGGTGTGGCGCCGTCTTCCCACACGGTCGCGCGGTACTTGCCCGCGGGCAGGAACTGCAGGGGCACGCGCGCGGTGCGCGCCTCGTCGGCGGTCATCGCGCCGACGTACCAGGTCGTGCCCGAGCGCCGCGCCAGTACGATGTCGCGCGCCGGCTCGCCGGACAGGAAGCGCGTCTCGTCCCAGGCGGTCGGCACGCGCCGGACGAACTCGAAGCCTTCGGCACCGCGGTACGTTTCGGGACTGTCGGACACCATCTGCAGCGGGCTGTCGTAGACCACGTACATCGCCAGCGCCTGCCCGCGGGTGGTCTGGGTCAGCGGCAGCGAGGCGCGCACTTCGAAGTCCTTCGGCGCGACGTTGCGGAAGCCGCCGGGCGTGTAGTCCATCGGGCCGGCGAGCATGCGCGTGTACGGCAGCATCAGGTTGTGCTGCGGCGTGACGCGCCGGTCCATCTTGTTCCACTCGGCGCCCAGCACGCCTTCCTGGGTGATGTAGTTGGGATAGGTGCGCTGGAGGCCGGCCGGCACGTAGGCGCCATGCAGGTCCAACAGCAGGTGCCGCTTGGCGGTGGCGGCGGCGAGGCGCTGGTAGAACGCGACCATCTCCTGGTCGTCGCGGTTCATGAAATCGACCTTGATGCCCTTGATGCCCCAGCGCTGGTAGGTGTCGAGTACCTCGTCCATGCGCGGCGCCAGGTGCTCCCAATGGACCCACAGCAGCAGCCCGACGCCCTTGCCGGCGGCGTAGCGCGCCAACGCGGGCATGTCGATGTCGTCGGCGGCACGGGTGATGTCGGTGTCGGGCCGCGCCTCGCAGCAAGGGCCCGAGCCCCAGGACCAGCCGGCGTCGATCAGGTAGTAAGGGAACCCCGACTCGGCCGCGAAGTCGATGAAATGGCGGTAGGTCGCCACGTCGGGCTTCACGCCTTCCAGCGGTCCGGACCACCAGTCCCAGGCCGCCTTGCCGGGCACGACCCAGCCGAAATCGCCGTCCGGCGCCGGATTGAGGTTGCCGATGAGCTGCGAACCGATCATGTCGCCGGGCCGGTCGCCCAGCATCACCACGCGCCACGCGGTGCGCAGGCCGCCGCTGGAAACATAGGCCGGACCGGCACGGCCCGGCACCGGCGACAGCTTGACCCGCACCACGTCGCCCTCGCGCTGCAACGATGCGCCCGTATAGCCTTCCAGGTACGCCTGCGTGATCGCCAGCGATGCGCGGCCCGAGCGGCTCGTGCATACCAGCGGCACGTCGTAGCGCACGCCTTCGGACAGCTGCGAGAACCCGAGGCGCTCGAACGGGTTCTCGTGCGCCGGCTCGTACTTGGTCGCCAGGCATTGCGGATCGCCGGGCAGCGCGAAGGCGGTGCGCTCGCCGGCCAGGCGCACCGGCGCCTTGTCCTCGATGCGGTACCGGAACGCGACGCCGTCATCGTAGGCGCGCACGTCGATGATGAGCCTGCGCGCCGCGGCGCCCGTTTCGCGGAACGTCAACGTCGCGCCGCGGTAGCGGTCGCGCGCCGCGGACGCCTTGGTCGCCACCAGCGGGATCTCGCGGTCCACCTCGGCATCCTCGCGGCGTTCGAGCGCCAGCGCGCCGAAGGCGGGCGCGCCCTCCAGTTCCAGCCCCAGCGGCGAAGCGGCGACCACCGTCTCCCCGCGCCACGTCACCGAGAACCGGCTGGCATCGTCCTCGACGCGGATGGCAGCCTTGCCGTGCGGCGAGGCGATCACCTGCGGGCTCGCGAAGGCGGATCCCGCCGTGGCCGTCCCGCACAAGGCGACCATCGCCGCCAACACTTTCTTCTGCATCTTCATGGCGTGTTCTTCAGGGCTTGAAGTGAAGTTCGATCGGCTCGCCGCGGAAGTACACCACTTCCGTCTGCACGCGACCGTCGGACGCCGACGGCATCAGCCGCACCTTCAACGTGCGCTGTCCGGCCATGCCGGGGAAACCGCCCTCGCGGGCGCCGATGCGCAACGTGCGGCGCGCGTCGTCCCAGCTCAGTACGGTGGTGGCGTACTCGCCCTTCTCGTAGCGGTAGGTCTTGCCGTCGTCGTCGTAGAGCGTGAAGCGGCCGTCAGCACCGGGATAGATGCGGATCTCGTAGGGTGCATCCGGCTTCTCGTCGGCGTACTGGACCACCGGGCCCAATGGCACGATCGAGCCGGCGCGCACGAACAGCGGGAACTCGTCGATCGGATAGGGCCGCGCGACGCTCGCGCCGCCGGCATGGCGCTGACCGGTCCAGAAGTCGTACCAGTCGGTACCGGCCGGCAGCAGCGTGGCCTGCCGCAGGTCGAGCCGGC
This sequence comes from Pseudomonas sp. Hp2, assembly GCF_006386585.1. Taxonomy (NCBI): domain Bacteria; kingdom Pseudomonadati; phylum Pseudomonadota; class Gammaproteobacteria; order Pseudomonadales; family Pseudomonadaceae; genus Pseudomonas; species Pseudomonas sp. Hp2. The sequence goes on along the minus strand of NZ_VAHJ01000006.1, from coordinate 142,585 downwards.
GCTGGCGCTCGACGAGCGCGCTGCGTTCGCTCGGCGTGCGCCAGGCCAGCCGCATCACGCGGGCGGCGCCCTTCTGGAAGTAGTCGATGCGCACGCGCACCGCCTGCCCCTTGCGCAGCACGATACGCGCGCCTGCAAAGCGTGCGCCGGCTTCCTTCCATTCGTCGACCACGAGCTTGTCGTCCAGCCAGACCCGGAAACCGTCGTCGCCCTCTACGCCGATCTCGTGCTCGCCGTCCTCGGCGGCGACGATCCGTCCCTGCCAGCGCGCGGAGAAGTTCTGCAATCCGTCCAGCCCGGGCGGCACGCTGCCCAGCGGCGCGTCCGGCCAATGGTGATCGGCCTGCGTATCGACGGTGCGGCTGGCGAGCTGCTCGAACTCCGTGCCGCGGTAGTACTCGAGTTCCAGTCCAGGCTGTCCATCGGGCGTGCGCAACTGTGCCGCGGGCACCGTGGGCGGCGGCGGCAGTTCGGCGTGGAACATCGCCCTCGTGATCGGCTGCACCAGGAATGCCGGGCCGAACATGTAGGTGTCGTCGACGCGGCGCAGCGCCTGCTGGTCCGGGAAGTCCATCGGCAGGCCGCGCATCATCGTGTAGCCATCGTGCGTGCTCGCCCAGGCCAGGCTGTAGATGTAGGGCAGCAGGCGGTAGCGCAGTTCGGCGGCCCGGCGGATCGATCGGTATACCGGCGGATCGAGCGCCTCGAACACCCAGGGCTCGCGCTCGATCGAGGTGCCGTGGATGCGGTAGACGGGATTGAAGATGCCGAACTGGTTCCAGCGCGCGAACAACTCGCGGTAGGCCGGGTCGCGCTCGCCGCCCGGCGCGTTGACGAAGAAGCCGCCGGTATCCTGGGTCCAGTACGGCAGGCCGGCCATCGAGACGTTCAGGCCACCGGCGATCTGCGCGCGCAGCGCGTCCCACCCGGCCGTGGTGTCGCCCGACCAGGGCAGCGCCGCATAGCGCTGCTGCCCGGCCCATGCGGAACGGGTAAGCGTGAGCACGCGCTTGTCGGCCAGGTCGGCGCTCGCGCGCTGGCCTTCGTAGAGGCCCCGCGTCGCCACCAGGCTGTAGACGTTGAGATAACGACCGAAGTCGCCCATGGCATTGCGGCCCAGCCGCTTGATGTCGGCCTCCACCTCGCCCGCATCGTGCGCCGCGCCCCCCACCTCCACCTCGGTGCCGTCCATCCACAAGGCATCGACGCCGTTGTCGAGCAGGCCCTTCTTGGCATGCTTGAAGTAGATGGAGCGGCCTTCTTCGCTGAAGGCGTCGTAGATGCGTGCGCGCCTGGAGATCCAGTGCAGCGGCTCGAAACGCAACCCCTTCGCATCGAGCTCGTGCGCCAGCGCCGTGTCGTTGCCGATCGACGGCCAGATCGACACCATCAACCGCGTATGCAACGTATCGTGCAGCGTGCGCGCCATGCCGGCGGGATCCGGATAGCGCTCGCGGTCCCAGACCATGCCGCTCCAGTTGCCGTCCCACTGGCCGTTCTTCTGCCCGCCCCAGTACTGCCAGTCCTGCACGATCACGTCCAGCGGGAAACGATCCTCGCGGAAGCGCCGCACCACCTCCAGCAGCCGCTGCTGCGTGGTATAGCGCTCCTTGCTCATGAACAGCCCGAACGCGTATTTCGGGAACATCGGCGCGGCGCCGGTGAGCCGGCGATAGCCCGCGATCACCCCGTCCATCGTGTCGCCGGCCACGACGTAGTAGTCGACGCCGGCAGGCGCGTTCTCGGCGCGGAATACCGCGCCTTGCGGGCCGTCGGAGAACGTCATCTTCGAGTACGTGTCCCACAGCAGCCCGTAGCGGCGCGTGGACACCATGAACGGCACGACGATGCCGATGTTGGTCTGCACCATCAGCACTTCGCGGCCGCGGTAATCCATGTACGGCTCGTTGTACTGGCCCAGGCCGTAGAGCGACTCGTCGGCCGCCAGCGCGAAGCGCTGCTCGACCGCATAGGTCTTGCTCCCCGAAGGTTCGGTGCCCGGCGTGAGCACCGGTGCTTCCTGTTCGCGGAGCAACGGCGTGCCGTCGGGCCGCTGGAACGCGATCGCCCCGCTGCGCTTGTCGACGATGGCGCGCAGCGCGGGGCCTGCGACAGTGAGTGCGTCGGCGGACTCGGCCACGTCCAGCGGGGGATCCTGCGGCGACGCAATAACGACCAGGCTGGGTTGCCGCGTGTACGCTTCGCCCGTGTGCGCGGACACGCGCACGATGCCGGGACCGTAGAAGAGCACGCTCTTGATGGTGCCGTTCACCTGGAACTCGACGCCGCCCTTGGTGCGCAGCCAACCGAAACCGGCCTTGGCCTCGGCGGGCAGGCGTCGCAGTTGCCCCGCCGCGTCCAGCGCGCTGGGCGGCTCTGCCGCCGAAGCCATCCCGGCACCCGCCAGCGCGACACCTACCAGGCTCCCGGCAAGCATGCGGCGAACGACCGGATGGATCATGCCCGATGCTCCCGCTGCGGGCTCACGCGAGCCCCGGACCTTGCAGCTTCAGCGCGACCGCCGCTTGTCCGGCGAGGGCTTCCGGCAACCTGATTTCCAGGCCCTTGTGGTCGCGATGGAACGGAAGGCTCTCTTGCGAGCCCACCGCCTCGACGCGCTCGATGGCACCCGGCGCCAACGCCGATTCCTCCGCCAGCGAAGCGATGCGCAATATCCCGTCGCGCGGCCATCCCATCGCGATCGCATAGAGCGCGCCCGCCTTGGCGGTGAAACGGATGTCCTCGGCCGTGAACGGCTGCGACGAGCCCTCGCTGAACATGCCACCGCTCACCCGCGTCGGCCCTTCGCCGAAGCTGCGCCAGGGGCGCGTGCCGTGGATCGCCTCGCCATTGCGCCCCATCCAATCGGCGATCTCGGTGAGGATCCTGCGCTCGTCGGCATCGATGCTGCCGTCGCCGCGCAACGGCACCGACAGCAGCAGGTTGCCGTTCTTGGACACGATGTCGCACAGGCGGTGGATGATCGTGGTGGCCGACTTGTACTCGTGTTTGTCGAACACCGAGCGCGAGTAATGCCAATCGCCCAGGCAGGTATCGGTCTGCCACGGCAACGGCTCGATGTTCTCGCGGAAGCCGCGCTCCACATCCTCCACCACGCCGGCACGCCGCTCGGGCGGCAGCATCTTGGCATTGACCACCGCCTCCAGTTTGCCGCCATGCCAGGCCATGCTGGCGTTGTAGTAATGGGCGACGATGTCCAGCCCCGCCTGGCCCAGCGGCAATCCGGAGTTGTCGAAGTAGAGGAGGTCCGGGCGGTAGCTGTCGATCAGGTCGCGGCAGCGCAGGAACCACTGGCGCACGAACGCCGGATTCTGCAGTGGCGGCTTCTCGTCCCAGACCCGGGTGTTCTCATCGTGCCAGGCGGCAGCGCTGCGTGCGCGATGAAAGCCATCGGGCATCACCATGTTGCGACCGGTGTACAGCTCCTGCGGATCCAGCCCTTCCCACCAGGTGCCGCGGCCATCGGCCTTGGTCAGGCGGAAGGCATCGTAGCGCTGGCCCGCGAACGGACCTTCTGCGTCATAGCCGTAGGCGGTCTGGAGCCAATGCCAGGCGTGCGCAGAATGATTGCTGACGCCGAAGCGCAGGCCGCGTGCGCGCGCCGCCTTGGCCCAGATATCGATAAGATCGCGCTTGGGACCGACGCGCACGCTGTTCCAGCCGTGGTACTTCGAGGCGTAGTTATCGAAATTGTCGTGATGGTTGGCAAGTGCGACGAAGTATTTTGCGCCTGCTTTCACATATAGATCGAGCAGCGCTTCGGGATCCCAGTTCTCGGCCTTCCAGCGGTTCTGCATCTCCATGAAGCCCACCTTGGTCGGATGACCATAGGTCTTCAGGTGATGCTCGTACTGCCCGTGGCCCTGGATGTACATATGGCGGGCATACCAGTCGCCCATCTCGGGCACGCACTGCGCGCTCCAGTGCGCCCAGATGCCGAACTTGGCATCGCGGAACCAATCGGGCGTTCGATAACCCTCCACCAGCGAATCCCACGTTGGCGAAAAGGTCGGCGCCAGCGCTGCTGCGCGTGCCCCCCACATGGGCAGCGTGGCCGCGGCGGCGGCGGACTGAACGAAAGATCGGCGGGACAGCTTCATGGTAAGAAGAGTGCCTCCTGGCGAATGCGCAGACGCCCGTGCGACTGAAACGCCGCTGAATTCTGTGGCCTGCATGCATATGCCACAAATGCGCAAATGTCGGGCACATATACATAAACCCATATACGCCGTGGTCTTCGATATTCGCGGCTCGACGATGTCCGCACCGATGGGAACGATCCCGTTTTTTATTTTTCAAATATCCATATCGTCACTAATGCATCGTTGCCGCGCGAGATCTGCGGCTATGTCGGCCGTTCTCCCCGCGCGCCGGTGCGACGGAGCGCATCCGCTTCGCGATGTTCGCTTGCGCAGAGTGCCCCATGGATTTTCGTTCGGCATCGGCGCTGCCGCTCTCGGGTGGCAGGCTTGTTCCGCGATGCCTTGGCGATCTGCGACCCGATCGTTCTTTGCCCGCTTGCCGCGACGGAAGGCATCGACTCCGATCCCCAAAACAAAAGAGCCTTGGTTTCCCAAGGCTCCAGTGCTTCCTGCAAGCACGAGGTATCCGCGTATCCGCGCTCCGCTTCATCGGCGGCTCGGCTTCCTCACTCATGCACGGCCGCGGCGGCGTAATCCATTCGTTTCAGGTCGTCGATCAGCCCCGGTCCTTCGGGCCGCCAGCCGAGCCGTTCGCGCGTCAGCGCGCTGGAAGCCCGCAGGTCGAGACCGACGAACATCGCCAGCCAGCCGAAGTGCTCGGCCGCCTTTTCCGGTGCGAGGGAGACCACCGGGACCCCGAGGCCTTCGCCGAGCACCTGCGCGATCTCGCGCACCGGCACGCCTTCCTCGGCGACCGCATGGTAGCGCGCGCCGGGCTCCCCTTTCTCCAGCGCCAGGCGATACAACCTCGCCACGTCGAGCACGTGCGCCGCCGGCCACCGGTTCGTGCCTTCGCCCAGATAGGCGACGACGCCCTTTTCGCGCGCGAGCGCCACGTAAGGCGTGACCAGGCCCTGCTTCACCGTGTCGTGGACCTGCGGCAGCCGCACGACGGATACGTTGACGCCCGCTTCCAGCAAGGCGGCGCCGGCCAGTTCGGACGCCACGCGCGGATTGGGATGTTCCGTGTCGAAGACGTCCTCGCTGGCGAGCCGCCCGGCACCGGCACCACCCATGCCGGTGCCCGAGGTGATGAGCAGCGGTCGGTTCGAACCCTTGAGCGCGGAACCGAGCGCCTCGATCACGCGCCGGTCCTTCTCGCAGTTCGCGACGAAGTTGGAAAAGTCGTGGTCGAAGGCCGTATGGATCACGGCATCCGCCGCGTCGGCGCCGGCACGGAGGCTGCCTGGATCCTCCAGCGTGCCGCGGTACGCCTTCGCGCCGGCCGCGGCCAGCAGACGGGCCCCTTCCTCCGACCGCGTCAGGCCGACGACCTCGTGCCCGGCCGCCGTCAGCTCGGGCACGATGCGGGACCCGATGAAACCCGTGGCCCCAGTGAGAAATACGCGCATGCAGATGCTCCCGGTGTTGTACGGACGGGCACTATCGGCCTACGCTGGATCCCATAAAAGCAGTGTCTTTATCATGGTATATCGACTAACAGGTTGCGCATGAGCACCGATTCCGGCCACTCGCTCGGCCATTTCCTGCGCGAACGCCGCACCCGGCTCGATCCGGCCACGTTCGGCTTCAACGGCGGCCGCCGGCGCACGCCCGGGCTGCGGCGCGAGGAGGTCGCGCAGCGCGCGAACATCAGCCCGACCTGGTACACCTGGCTCGAACAGGGCCGCGGCGGCGCGCCTTCGCCCGAGGTCCTCAATCGCCTGGCGGCCGCGCTGATGCTTACCGAGACCGAACGCGAGCACATGTTCATGCTCGCGCTCGGGCGCCCGCCGGAACCGCGCTACAAGGGCTTCGACGGCGTCGCGTCGCGGCTGCAGAACGTGCTCGACGCCATGCCCGCCAGCCCCGCCATCCTCAAGACCGCGACCTGGGACGTGGTGGCCTGGAACCGCGCGGCCGCGACGCTGCTGACCGACTACGGCAAGCTTCCGCCGGAACGCCGCAACATCCTGCGCCTGATGTTCTCGGATGCGCGCGTGCGCGCCGCGCAGGAGGACTGGAGGAGCGTCGCCCGCTTCGTGGTCGGCACCTTCCGCGCCGATGCCGCGCGCGCCGGCGCCGGCGCCGAGATCGACGATCTGGTCGAGGAACTCTCGCGGACCAGTCCCGAGTTCGAGGCGCTGTGGCGCGACCACGACGTCGCCGACTACAGCGAGGGCCGCAAGCGCCTCCACCATCCGCAGGCGGGCCGGCTCGAACTGGAATTCTCAGTCTTCGCCGTCGATGGCCGACCGGACCTGGCGATGATGGTCTTCAACCCCGCCACGCCCGCCGACGCCGAACGGATCCGAGCGCTCCTGGCCTCGCCTCCCGCCCAGGAATCCTGATCCGCGGACACGCGCCTCCGGCGCGGACTGCGTGCGGGCAGCGATCGCCCATCGTTTCCCCAGGGAGGCGTGCGGACCGGTCAATCGACGGTGATCTCGCCGATGCGATGCGTCCTTTCCGAGGAACCTGGCGATGCATCGAAAAGCGCCAGAACTGCTCGATCTAGTCAGGATCGCTTCGCCCAGGATCTGGGTGCGCTTCACGAGTCGGTGAGCTATAAAGGCCACCCGGACGCGGAGAGGCGTCCGGCCAGGAGCCCGACCATGATCAAGATGAGCGTCTACTACCCGGCCGATCGCGGCTCGAAGTTCGACCACGACTACTACCGCACCAGCCACCTGCCGCTGATCAAGGAACGGCTCGGCGATGCCTGCCTGCGCTACGAAATCGACAAGGGCCTCGCGGGCCGTGAGCCTGGAAGCGCGCCGGAGTTCGTCGCGGCGTGCCACGTCTACTCGCCGTCCCTGGAGACATTCCAGGAGGCGTTCGGTCCCCATCGCGCGGAGATCGTCGCGGACGTCGCCAACTACACGGACATCGTACCCATCGTGCAGATCAGCGAAATCGTCGAATGACTTGCGCGACCGCGTCGATCTGGCGCCCGTGCCGGGCATTGCGGTTTCGAAAGCCTTCACGGCCTTGCGCGTTCCGATCGCGCCCTTCCCTCGGTTAGGCCGGATATCAAAGTCAGGCGCAGCCCTGCCGGCTTGGCAAGAAGCTACGTTGCCTGTCCTCGCCGGCGCCGGCGGTACTCCGAAGGGCCGATGCCCATGCGGCGCGTGAACCGATCGGTCAGATGGCTATGGCTGGAGAAGCCCGACTCGGCGGCTATCGCGGCGATGCTCAAAGAGGTTTCGGCCAACAGGCGCTTGGCGTGCTGAACCCGTTCCCGGATCAAGTACTGGCCAGGCGTAGTGCCATAAGTGTTGCGAAAGCGCTCGATGAAGTGCTGCGTGCCGAGGCCGGCCACACGGGCCATGTCCGCCACACCGATATCGTCGGCCAGGCGGCGACGCAGCAGGTTTTCGACCTCCGCGCATTGGGTCGGGTTAAGCTCGCCATGCTTCGCCGATGCGGCGCGGACCGTGTCCCGGCCGGCATCCATGTCGCCGCGCGAGCCCGATGCCGACCACGTGGCTTCCAGCAAGCGACGCAGTTCCCCCGCGGGTTCATGCCGCGAAAAACCCGCGACCAGTTCCGGAATCGTGCAAAAGAACGGTTCCAGGTTGACTCCAAAAGAACCAAAAGAACGGCTCCAGGTTGACTTACCCTCCCGCTAAAGAAGGGCAGCTTTGGGTCGGGAGCGGCCATACACATGGGATGCGCGCGCTATCGACTTCGATGCAAAGACTTCAGTCCAGCAGGGGCCGTTTGGCTTGCATGCCGCCATTGCTCGCCTTAGCTTTTGCATATGCTGTCTCGCGCGAGGTGGCGGAAACATTGAAGAGTGTGGTGCCGTATCGCCCACTCTGGCCAAGCGTTGGCTTGCCCTCGAACAATCCAAGGTCCGCTATCGAGCGCTGCGAAGCATTCATCGCCAGATCGCCTCGGACCCCGCTCGGATGGAGCAGGAGCAAGCCGCGAAGATCGTCCAACGGGCGTTGCGCAACATTGGCGTATGGGAAACCCGGGGAATCTCCAGCCCGTATTACGCCAAGGCTTGGCGGAGAATTCTGGAGGAATCTGTCCGACGGATCCCCAGGATATTTCGCGGCCACATGGCGGATGCGCTGGTGCAGAACTCGCCATTTGGGTTCGTTTTCCGTCAGCCGAAATATCGTAAGCAACTGCGAATTTTTTGGGAGTGATTGCGCTTGCCGGGGCCGGTGCCAGCCTTGCCCCGCGGTCGCTGCCTGACAGACAACTTATGCTTACAAGAACATTTTGGCGGCCCACCAGCAACCGAACAGCAGACGCAATCCACTGATTTAGCTTGAAATATTTCCGTTAATGGCTGGGGATGACTCCCAAATTGTCTTTTGGGGAATCATCCTCGACTTCGACCATTTTGCCAGGCGACTCGATTCAGCAACCCGGCACCAGCTATTTCTTCCGGGGTTGCTTCGGTTCTTTAATCGGGAGCTTCCGCTGCCGCGCGTGATCAGGAATTGGCAGGTCGTCAATCTGCATGGCTCGAATGCCAACCCTGGTCGCATTTGCCCGAACACCTGCATCGTCAGAGACGATCAGCTTTGCGCCATTGGCCTTAGCGATTGCGACGATCTGGCGGTCTATTTTGACCTTCTGCCAAGGTTGCTCGCTCCCATCCCTCTTGTCCTTCCTGCCAATAGCAGCAGCATCGAGCTGCGCATTTTCGTGAGCCGCTCCGAGATCGAAGTTGGCTATGGAGATGCTGGCTTTCTTCTGCAAGGCATCCAGCACAGCCAGCGCCGCTTGGTCCGCATGCACAAGGAACTCAGCAATTGCGGGCGTTGGAATTGTCACCTTGCCCTTCTTCTTGTCGATTGACTCCAGAAGATGCCAAACCTTTTCCCTTCTGTCTCCTTTCTTCTGGCAGGCGCAAACCAACACGTTCGCATCAATGGCGACAATCGCGGGAAGATCGTCCATGATCAATTGATCCCCCGCAGGTCACGCCATTCGGCATCCGGGTCCTTGATATCGCACCAACCGTTTCCGGGTATCGAAGCAAGCTGAGAGAACACTTCGGTGAGAGGAGTTTCGTCCAGCACCTCAAAGCCGTCTATCACACACTTGCTAGCCTCTGGCACCCAGCCATCCTCAGTCCGAGTCCAGGTCCCATGTACGCGCAAGCGCAGATGCCCCTTCCGGAAATGGGCCAGTAGCGCGCGTGCCATGGCCTCGTCCTTAACGATCAAGCGCAAGTCACGCGACAGAGCGTCGCGCAGGTAAAGGTGCATGGTGTCGTCGGCACCGACCAAGCCGGTAACGACACCATCCACTTCACCCTGCTGTTTGATCGTCATCGCGACCACTTCTACCTGCACCTTCGGCTGAAACAAATAAATGACCTTATTAGTATTGTCGCGCAGCTCAACATCACGGAACCTGTCTGCGCCGATCATGCTCTCAATGGCGTTCAAGTGCCGTGCAGGCGCGCTGCCGGGAACGCTTTTCGCCTTCTGCACGTTCTTCCACGCAGATTCCCTACGCACTGTTGGAATCTTTGCGCACAGTCCGATGCTTGCATTCTTGATGCCAGCGAACATCGGCGCATTCTCCACGCCCAACAGTTGCGAGAACTCTCGCATGTATTCGGCTAGCCGACCCATTGTCATCTGGGTCGGGCTGCGGTGCGGAATGCGCAGCATGTAGGTCCAACGCGGCTCAGACACTAGATTTCCCCCGTCTCGCGCCCTGAGAGTCAGATTCTAGCCCCAACCGGCACACGGGCGGGAACCCGAGGCCGCCCGCCCACCCTACTCCTCAGCCGACTGCATCGCGACATCTGCCCACTGGACAGGGCTTGGCTCTTGCTGGGTCAAGGGTCGCCGGGCATCGCCGCGCCGCGGCTTGGCACTGTCTCAGAATGTGCGACAGGCAACTGCCAGCATCTAAGCGTCATCCTTCATGGAGAGTGGGTATGCGGTGGTGGTCAATCTTCGCACGCGGCCTGGCGTGGCCGCTGCTGGCCCTAGCAGACGGCATCCTGCTGTCGTCAGCGGTGTCGCGCATTGCGGGTTCATCACCGTACTTCGAGCAACTGAACACACCTGCGCAGTGGATTACGCTCGCGGGGTTCGGGGCCACAGCAACGCTCTTAGCCGTGTTCGGGTGGCGGTTATACCGATGGGATAGCGGGCATGGCCCGGACTGCCGGTATTGCAGCGGGCCTCTGGGCGGAGTGCGAATGGGGAAGGTCTATTACGGGAAACAACTGTCCAATTTCCGTCGCTGCTACAACTGTGGCCGCGCCACCCCGGAGCTATAGCTCAATGAAGATGACCAAAGCCGAAGCTCGAAAAGCGTTCCCCGGATTGTTCGCGAAGTGGCGGACTCTCCCAGAGTACGCCCAAGTTGACGATCAAAAGCTTTATTTCTTCGATTTCTGGAGGTGGCTGGAAAGCAACTATCCTCAGGCGAAAAAAAATCCGCTCCGTCATGGGGCCGAAAGAGGACATCGAGCTATGGTTCGACGAGGCCGCACACCAAATGTGGACGTACTGACAATGGCAAAGCACATACCGGACGTAATGCCATGCAATTGCTTCCGCTGCGGCGTTTGGACGGCAACCAGGTTCACACATGCCAAGAGGCAGGCTGTTCTTACCTGCACCGTGTGCGAAGAAGTCGTGGCGATGGAGATGCCAGAGAAGAAATTTAGAGAGTTCGCCAAAGGGGTAGACGTATTCGCCAGGCTGACAAACGCGAAACACCCCGGATTCATTGACCTATATGTTCCGGGGAATTCAATGCGCTTATCCACTGAAGGGGAGAATTGACCGCTATGCGCCGCGACGATGATTTGATCCGCAAGCTCATGCTGGACCTTGAACAAGCAACCAGTCGCATCAGCAACTCTCACGCCGTCGAGGGATACACGCAGCAAGAGGTTGCGTATCACCTCGCCCTAATCGTGAAGTCCGGCCTTGCGGAAGGCCCGAAGCCTATTTATCCATCGGACGGCAGCGATCCGACCGTTCCCTTAGCAGTGATGATCACCCGGCTCACGCCGGAGGGCCATGACTTCATTGCCGACCTTCGGGACGATGCGGTATGGGAAAAGGTCAAAGAACGCACCGCCAAGGTAGGCGGCTCGGTCAGTTTGGAACTGCTAAAGCAGTTGGCGACTGCCGTGGTAAAGCAGATGCTCAGTTTTCCGTAACAATGGGCACGCCACCGTGAACGAGCGAATCATGCGCCTACCCGAAGTAATGCATCGGATAGGCATGAGCCGGAGCAGAATCTACTCACTCCCAGGCTTCCCGAAACAAGTGAGGCTAGGCCGGAATATGTCGGGCTGGGTGGAGAGCGAGGTAGATGCTTGGATTGACGCCCGGATTAGGGACCGTGATAGCGTGGCGGAATCTGGCCAGCAGGACGAGTCCACCCTTTCACCATAGCGGCGGGGAAGATCATGCGACGGACCAGCGGAGCATTGTTGCTGAGCGGTCTGCTGGCCTCCCTTGGCGCGCCTGCACAGCAGGCCGACAATGGCGTGGTCTACTCCTACGTGAAGGACGGGAAGCGCCACTACACGGCCACGCCGCCACCGACGGGCAGCACTGACCCACGAGCGATCCGCTACACGGTCGTACCAGCAGCACCGACGTTGCCGGCCAGCGCGCCGGCCGGGCCATCCATCCTCTACCGCTGCCGCGATGGTGCCGGCGCTTCCCTCTACACGTCGAAGCCTGCTCCCGGTTGCGCTGTCGTCGGGTACTACGCGGCACCTATGACAGCACCCCGCCCTGCAATCGCTCCGCGCGTGCCGGTTCGTGCGGCGGTCGCTCCTCGCTACTGGCAAGGCTATACCTGCACACAGGATTGCAGTGGCCATGAGGCCGGTTACCGATGGGCAGAGCAAAGAGGGATCGAAGACCCCGACGACTGCGGCGGCAACTCGCAGTCCTTCATTGAGGGGTGCGAAGCCTACGCAGAGGAAGTCCAGCAGCAGATGATCGAAGATGGTGACTGCGAGGACACGGATGAGGACGAGCGCTGTGACTAGCCGAGCATGGCTGCTGGCTGCCCCTCTGCTGCTAGCGTTGCTAGCTGGTTGCGTACAGGACGAATGCCGGAAGTATTCGAAATACACCTGCAAACAGCTTGAGGAGCAGACGTACAACGTCCTCTACTTACGACATGGACAAGACCTCGGGGGAAGAGCGCGAGTTCCTGCTCGGCCCGACCATCGACCTCAAGTCCTGCGGAACGCTCGCCTGGAATCAGTCGGTCATCCGGCAGGAAAGCCACAGCGAGGATTGGTCCTACGTCTGCTGCCTGAGAACCAAGGACTCCGAGTGCGCTGAGAAGCACAGATAACAGGTGGCGCGGCTCATTTTGCCGCGCGCGCCCGTAGTTCGTCGGCGATCTTCGCCAAGTCCTCATCGTCCTCGCGCTCGGCGATCTGCCGGAGCCCGTTGATCTGCGCGACCACGGAAGCATTCGGGAAGGCCGTGGAGTGGGCCAGCTACTTCACGAAGCTCGGATTGGTAAAGGCTCGTGCAGTGAGGTTCGCACCCGCATCGTCGGCTACGAGCGTGCCGGTTGTGGCCATCGATGGATCGAGCAGCGAAGCCACCAGCGCCGCGCCATAGGTGATCGAGGCCGAGCGATTCGCGGTCCCGCTCGGGTTGGCGTACACCTTGGCGCCGGACTTGATGTTGTCGGCCACGCTGGCAATGCGGCTCATGTCTTGACTGAAAGCCGGCCCGTAACGGTCGAACAGCGCGCGCCGCCCCTCCGGGCTCAGGCGGTTCCAGTTCGTGAGGAACGTCGCCGCGCTGAACTGGTCGGCGCCGATGCTCGCCTGTCCCGGTGTCGGCAGACCCATGCGCTTGATGACGGCCGCCGACACGGCACGCTGCCCATCCTTCGGCAGCGACTGCATCACGGCGCGCAAGGTTGTCCCGCCGTCGCGAGTGCCCGACATGGCTGCATTGAGAAGGAACGGTTCGATGAGAAGGAACGGTCCCAGGTTGACTTATCCTCTCGCCAAGGAAGGGCAGCTTTGGGTCGGGAGCGGCCATACGCGTGGGATGCGTGCGCTATCGACTTCGATGCAAAAACTTCAGTCCAGCAGGGCCGTTTGGCTTGTATGCCGCCATTGCTCGCCTTAGCTTTTGCATATGCCGTCTAGACGCGAGATAGCGGAAATATTGAAGAGTGGGAGTGATTGCGCTTGCCGGGGCCGATGCCAGCCTTGCCCGCGGTCGCGGTCGCCGCACAGGGCCCCTGCGCGGCCTGACGGACAACTTATGCTTACAAAACACAAGACGAGGCAGCGCCTGCGAAGCAGTGGTGGGCCCACCAGGACTCGAACCTGGAACCAAAGGATTCGCTTGTTCCGGAGTTTCCCCCGGCGCGGACTATCTCTTCACCCGCAGCTTGCGCTGGTGGGGTGCGGGACGCTCTAGCCTGTCATCAAGGGCACTGTAGCCCTCAGGTAGTCTCTGCACCTTCCGACGGTGTACCGCCGGCTTGGCTCAGGATTGCCGCCGGCCAGACCGCTGCGGTTCCCCTGAATTCATCCCGTTTTTCCACCGGCCCTTTCGATGCCGGGGTCACCTTTCGATGAGTCCTCTGCTCTAACCATTGAGCTATAGGCCCGTAACGACATCCTACCAATTTGTTGTGATAGGGGCATCCCTTTTACCGGGGACGCTTATGATCCTCGAATGAAATCCGATAGGCTTTGCGTTATCTGTGACGTCCCACTCAGCGGGCGCCAGCGACGCTTTTGCTCGCTCGCCTGCAAGAACGCCGACACCAACAACAGGCATCAGAACTACGTAGCGCAGAGCGCACGAGGCTTACGCCGCAAGCAGGAATTGCTAAAGGAAGCAGCCGGCCCCTGACAGCACTGCGGCCGCATACGCGGCCGCAATGTCGATCAGAAAGCGAAAAGCAGAATCAATCGATGTCGAGGAAACTGCGCAGCTGCTCCGAGCGGCTCGGGTGACGCAGCTTGCGCAGCGCCTTGGCCTCTATCTGGCGGATGCGCTCGCGGGTGACGTCGAACTGCTTGCCGACCTCTTCCAGCGTGTGGTCGGTGTTCATGTCGATGCCGAAGCGCATGCGCAGCACCTTGGCTTCCCGCGGGGTCAGGCCGGCCAGCACTTCGCGCACGGTTTCCTGCAGGTTGATGTTGGTGGTCGTGTCGATCGGGGACTCCACGTTGGTGTCCTCGATGAAGTCGCCCAGGTGCGAGTCCTCGTCGTCGCCGATCGGGGTCTCCATCGAGATCGGCTCCTTGGCGATCTTCATCACCTTGCGGATCTTGTCCTCGGGCATGTCCATTTCCTTGGCCAGCTCCTCCGGGGTGGCCTCGCGGCCGAACTGCTGGAGCATCTGGCGGGAAATGCGGTTGAGCTTGTTGATCGTCTCGATCATGTGCACCGGGATGCGGATGGTGCGCGCCTGGTCGGCGATCGAGCGGGTGATCGCCTGGCGGATCCACCAGGTGGCATAGGTCGAGAACTTGTAGCCGCGGCGGTACTCGAACTTGTCCACGGCCTTCATCAGGCCGATGTTGCCTTCCTGGATCAGGTCGAGGAACTGCAGGCCGCGGTTGGTGTACTTCTTGGCGATGGAGATCACCAGGCGCAGGTTGGCCTCGACCATTTCCTTCTTGGCCTTGCGCGCCTTGGCCTCGCCGTAGGCCATCGCGCGGCTGATCTCCTTGATCTCGGCCAGGGTCAGGTAGTTGGCCTTCTCCAGCTCGATCGAGGCCTGCTGCTCGGCGATGATCTGGTCCTTGACCTCGCGCAGCGCCGAGGACCACTTCTGCTTGCGCTTGAGCGCGTCGTCCACCCACTCCAGGTTGGTCTGGTTGCCTTCCCAGGAACGGATGAAGTCCTTGCGCGGCATCTTGGCGACGTTGGTCGCCAGGTGCAGCACCTTGCGCTCGTGGTCCTTGATCGCGTTGACCTGGCCGCGCAGCTGGTTGACCAGGGTGTCGGTCAGGTTGAGCGGCAGCTTGAGGGTGACGAAGATCGCGGCCACGTCCTCGCGCGCCTTGGCCACGGACTTGTGCTCCGGGCCGTGCTTGGCATAGGCCTTCTTGAACTTGGCGTACTCGGTGCCCAGCGCCTCCATGCGGACGGCGACCTCGGCCGGGTCCGGACCGGTCGGCGCGGCATCCTCGTCGCCGCCGCCGACGTCGTCCTCGTCCTCGTCGTCATCGCTGTCGGCGTCGGCCGAGGTGTCCTCGGCCAGTTCGGCGGCGGCCGCCGCGGCGGCATCGGCCTCCTCGATCAGGTCGTTGAAGCCGACGATGACCTCGGCCAGGCGCTTGCGGCCTTCCTTGTGCTCCTCGTAGTCGTTCAGGAGCATCTCGATCGACAGCGGGAAGGTGCCGAGCGCGGCCTGGACCTGGCTCAGGCCCTCCTCGATGCGCTTGGCGATGGCGATCTCGCCCTCGCGGGTCAGCAGCTCGACCGTGCCCATCTCGCGCATGTACATGCGCACCGGGTCGGTGGTGCGGCCACCCTCGGTGTCGAGCGCGCTCAGCGCGGCCGCGGCTTCTTCGGCCGCGGTGTCGTCGACCTCGCGGCCGCCGGTGTTGCCGTCGTTCAACAGCAGGGTTTCGGCATCGGGCGCAACTTCATGGACATCGATGCCCATGCCGTTGATCATGCCGATGATGTCCTCGATCTGCTCCGGGTCGACCAGGTCGTCGGGCAGGTGATCGTTGACTTCGGCGTAGGTCAGGTAGCCCTGTTCCAGGCCCTTGCTGATCAGTTGCTTGATATCGGATTGCTGGGCAGGACGTTCGTTCGCCATGAGTGATCGCGCCACCGGCTGGGAAGAAATAAGGAGAACCTAGCATTATACCGCGCCAGGCGGAGAATAGTTCATCAACAAACCGTCCCCGCCGCCGTGCGCCGGAATGCAGGGCGACTGGGCCATCCCCCTTGCGGCGTTTCAGGGCCGCAGCAGGAAGGTCACCGGGCCATCGTTGACCAGGCTGACGACCATATGGGCACCGAAGCGTCCGGTTTCCACCCTGCCGGCGTGTTTTTCGCGGCAGATCGCCACCAATTCATTGAACGCGCGTTCAGCCTCGGCCGGCGGGGCGGCGGTGCTGAAGCCCGGGCGCATGCCGGAGGAAGTATCCGCGGCCAGGGTGAACTGGCTGACCAGCAGCAAGCCGCCCCCGGTGTCGGCCAGCGAGCGGTTCATCCTGCCCGCGTCGTCGGCGAACACCCGGTAGCCCAGCATCCGCTCGGCCAGCCTGCGGATGCGGGCCGGATCGTCGCCGGGCTCGACGCCGACCAGGGCCAGCAACCCCGGCCCGATCTGGCCGACGATGTGCCCATCCACCTCCACCGAGGCCTGCGACACGCGTTGGATGAGGGCAAGCACGGCCTGGCTCCTGTGCATTCCGGGCCGGCAGCATGCCGATGCGAGCGGCGACTGTCACGCCCGCGCCGGGGCCCTGTTTAGAATTCGCGGATGAAAGCCGAATTCAGTGCCCGGTGGCTGTACCGGGGCGTCTCGTTGCTGGCCCACCTGCCCTGGTCGTGGCTCAAGCGCCTGTCCGACCTGCTGGCCTGGACCTGGCTCACGCTGAATACGCGCGAGAGCCGCGTCGTGCGCCGCAACCTCGAACTGGCCTACCCCGAGCTGCCCCCCGGCCAGCGCGAGGCCCTGCACCGCGACATCCTCTATTCGACCGCCCGCCAGGCGCTGGAAATGCTGCGGACCTGGACCTGGCCGGCCAAGGACAACCTGGCGCGGCTGAGCCGCCACAACCAGGACCTGTACGACGCCGCGCTGGCGGCCGGCAAGGGCGTGATCGTCGCCGCCCCGCACTTCGGCAACTGGGAACTGCTGAACCAGTGGCTGGCCGAGCGCGGACCGATCGCGATCGTGTACCGCCCGCCCGAATCGCCGGCCTGGGACGGCTTCCTGCAGATCGTGCGCGGCGCCGACAACGTCACCCAGGTGCGGGCGGAAGGGCCGGCGGTGCGGCAGCTGTTCAAGGTGCTCAAGGCCGGCGGCGCGGTCGGCATCCTGCCGGACCAGCAACCCAAGGTGGGCGACGGGGTGTTCGCGCCGTTCTTCGGCGTGCCCGCGCTGACGATGACCCTGGTCAACCGGCTGGCCGAGCGCACCGGGGCCGCCGTTCTCTACGCGTGGTGCCAACGCACCAGCCCGGAACTGGAGTTCGCCCTGCACGTGGAGCCGGCCTCGCCGCTGCTGGCGGACCCGGACCCGGTCGTGGCCGCGACCGCGCTCAATGCCGGGATCGAGCACATCGCCCGGCGCGACCCGGCCCAGTACCAGTGGACCTACAAGCGCTACACGCTGCGCCCGCCGGGCAGCGGCGAGCCCAACCCTTATGCCACCGAACGGCACCCGCACTGACCGGCGGCCCGGCGATTGCGGTCATGCGCGCGACGCAGTGTCACGGCAGGCTGATACCGATCACGATTGAGACCGGCCTCCGGCGCCCTCATCAGGAATCCCGATGACGACTTCCCCCTCCCCTTCGTCCCATCCCGCCGCCTTCGGCGACCCGGCGGCGATCCGCGCCGAACGCGCCGCCTCGGAACTGCGCGCCGGCCGCCCGGTGATCGTCACCCACGCCGGCCAGGCGCGCGCGGTGCTGGCGCTGGACAGCAGCACCGAGCGCAGCTACCAGGCCTTCGCGCAGGCCGCCGGGCAACGCCACTACCTGTACCTGACCCCGACCCGTGCCGGCGTCCTCGGCCTGGCCGCGCCGCAGGGCGCCCGCATCGGCCTGGCGGGCGTCTCCTACGACCGGCTCGCGTCGCTGGCCTACCTGCGCGACGCCCAGGTGCCGCCGCAATGGCATCCGGGGGACGCGCTCGACGCCGGCGCCGCCGAGGCCGCGCGCCTGGGCTTGCTGCTGCCGGCGATGCTGGCGGTGGAGATCGCCGCCGACGATGGCGCCTTCGCCGGCTGCCAGCAGCTCGCCCTCGCCGACCTCGACGAAGGCTGCGCCAAGGCGGCCGCCAGCACGTACGAACTGGTCATCCGCACGCCGGTGCCGCTGCGCGACATCGGCACGAGCGAGTTCGTGGTGTTCCGCGGCGGCGTGGCCCAGCGCGACCAGGTGGCGATCGTGGTCGGGCAGCCCGACCTGTCGCAACCGGTGCCGGTGCGCGTGCACTCCTCGTGCCTGACCGGCGACCTGTTCGGCTCGCTCAAGTGCGATTGCGGCGACCAGTTGCGGAACGGCCTGGCCAAGCTCAAGGAACTCGGCGGCGGCGTGCTGCTGTACCTGGACCAGGAGGGGCGCGGCACCGGCATCGCCGCGAAGATGCGCGCCTACGGCTACCAGCACGCCGGGCTCGACACCATCGATGCCGATGCCCAGCTGGGTTTCGGCCCCGACGAACGCCGCTACGGCAGCGCGGTGGCCATGCTGCGCGGCCTGGGCATCGCGCGCATCCGCCTGCTGACCAACAATCCCTCGAAGGTGGAGCGCCTGCGCGCCGCCGGCATCGAGGTCACCGAGCGCGTCCCCGTCACCGGCGAGATCACCCAGGAAAACGAGCAGTACCTGCGCACCAAGGCCGCCCGCGCCGGCCATGCGCTCGACGTCGACGCGCTGATCCTCGCCTCGCAGTAGCCGGTCCGCCGCCGCGTCGGGCACGCGTGCCTTCGCGCGCCGACGTTATGCTGTGCGCACCTTCGCGAACCTGCGGCGCCACGTGCATCCGACGTCCGATCCGGCCCTTCCCGTTCCTCCGCCGCTGCCCGATGGCGATGCGGGCTGGCATGCGCTGCCGACGCAGAGCGTGCGCCTCGCCGCCGCCGCCGGCGCGCTGTCGGCCGGCGCGTTCGCGGCCATCGCCTCGACCGCGCTCCTGCTTTCGCTCGCGCCGCGCCTGTGGTGGCTGATCCCCGTGCTCGCGCTGGCCGGCGCGGGCATGGGCGGTTGGCTGTCCGGCAAGCGCCAGCGACTGACGCGCTGGCGCCTGGATGCGGACGGGCTGGCGCTGCGGCGCGGACGCTGGTGGCAGACCGAGACGCGCGTGCCGATCACGCGCGTGCAGCACCTCGACCTGCGCCGCGGGCCGCTCGAACGGATCGCCGGGCTGACCACGCTGGTGGTGCACACCGCCGGCACGCGGCTCAATACCGTCGCCATCGCCGGGCTCGACCAGCACGACGCCGAACGCCTGCGCGACCGCCTGGCGCGCCAGCTCGACCAGGACGACGACGCGCTGTGAGCGCCCTTTCCCCCGACGCCGCCCCCGAACAGCGGCTGCACCCGCTGTCGTGGCTGTTCGTGCTGCTGCAGCAGCTGAAGCAATTCCTCGTGCCGATCGTCGCGCTGGTGGTGTTCGGCGGCCGCGGCGAACGCTACGAATGGATCTCCCCGCTCGTCACCCTGGCCGCGATCCTCGGGCTGGTCGCGGTATCGGTGCTGCGCTACCTGACCTATCGCTACCGCATCGACGCCGACGGCATCGCGATCCGCAGCGGCTGGCTGCACCGCAGCCGGCGCGACATCCCGTTCGCGCGCATCCACAACGTGGGGGTGCACCAGTCCGCGCTGCACCGCCTGTTCGGCGTGGCCGAGGTGCGGCTGGAATCGGCGGGCGGCGACAAGCCCGAGGCGGAAATGCGGGTGCTGCGCCTGGACCAGGCGCTCGCGCTGGAGCAGCTGGTCCGCCATCGCGGCCAGGCCGTGCCCGCGGAAGGAGGGCAGGCGCCGGGCGAGGAACTGCTGGCGCTGTCCCCGGGCGAGATCGTGCGGCTGGGCCTGATCTCCAACCGCGGCATGGTGGTGGTGGCCGCCGCGTTCGGCGTGCTTTACCAGATGTTCCCGGAACGGCAGATCTCGGACTTCGTCGAGCACCATGGCGAACAGGCCTACCGCTACGTCGAACAACTGCATCCCGGCGTGGAGGCCACCGCGCTCTTCGCCGCGTTCGCGCTGGTCGTCGTGCTCGCGCTGATGCGGCTGCTGTCGGTGATGCTGGCGTTGCTGCAGTACCACGGCTTCCGGCTGAGCGAATCGGAGCGGCGCCTCACCGTGGAGCGCGGCCTGCTGACGCGACTGCGCACCAGCGTCGCCCGCCGCCGCATCCAGGCCTGGACGTTGCGGGAAGGCGTGCTGCACCGCCTGTTCGGGCGACGCCAGCTGCGCGTGGACACGGCCGTATCGGAAAGCCAGGGCGAAGAGGGCCGCGCGCTGAAGGAACTCGCCCCGATCGCCACGCCGCAGGCCTGCGACGCGCTCGTGCACCGCCTGTTGCCGGGCGCGCACTGGCCACCGCCGTCCTGGCACCCCGTGGCGACGCGCTGCTGGTGGCGGCTGAGCCTGCCCTCGCTATGGCTGCTGCCGCTGGCCGCCGTGCTGTTCCTGCGCTTCGGCGCGTGGTCGCTGCTGGTGCTGGCGTGGTGGCCGTGGTCGATGTTCCGCGCCTGGCACCAGGTCCGGCGCATGGGTTATGCGCTGGACGAGCGCTATGTCGCGGTACGTGGCGGCTGGTGGACCCGCTGGTGGCGCTTCGCCGAGGTCGGCAAGCTGCAGGCCCTGCGGCTGGTGCGCTCCCCGCTCGACCGCCTGACCGGCACCGCCACGCTATGGCTGGACACCGCCGGCGCCACCGGCAACGTGCCACCGCTGCGCCTGCGCTTCATCCCCCTGGCGGAAGCGCAGGCACTGTACGCACGCCTGGGCACCAGCCTCGCACGACACCGGCTGGAGTGGTGACAGCGGCTGTTGCTGTTGCTGTTGCTGTTGCTCGTGCTTTTGCTTTGGATTGGGTAACGCCTCCTCGCGCGGCGGCGCGCCAACCTCCACGGCCCATGAATGTCACTGCGGCGCGGGCCCCTCCGTAGCGGCGGAGACGGCGGGAAAAACCCGAAGGGCGACGTGCATGGGCTCGCCGGAAAAAGGCGTCCAAAGCAACGTCCCTGGATTCCCGCCTTCGCGGGGATGACGGTAGATAGATGGCGGAGAACAGACCGATAGCGTGAAAGGCAAAGACGCTAGGTCCCCACCTTCGCGGGAACGACGGTAGTAAGGATCGTGAGGCTTCGCCCGTACCCTCATCCGCCCCTTCGGGGCACCTTCCCCCCAAAAGGGGGCTGATGTCCCGGCGGGAGAAGGGCCCCCCTTCCTTCGCGGGGACAACGGCGGCAGGGACTGCGCAAAGGAATCACAGACTCCGATTCCCACGCCCAAACCACACAACGGCAGCGAAAACGCCCCGCTAGTACCCCGCTCGCCCCCAATACCCGATCCGCTTGCGGATCTTGAGCTTGCGCCAGAGATTGGCCGGCTTCGGCTTCGGATTGCGGCCGCCCGCCGCGACGAACTCGTCGATCGCCTCCAGCACGCGCTCGCTCGAACGCCCGTCGCGGTACGGATGCAACTGGTCGGCGAACTCGCGGATCGCCGCCATCAGTTCCGGCGGCCGCCCCAGCGCGCGCCGGATCGCCGGCTCGAACTGCGCCGGATCGTCGATGTCGATCAACTGCGGTCCCGGCCGGCGGTTCTTGAACGTCACCACCGGCTTGTAGGTCAGCAGGAACTCGTTGAGCGCCGACGACGTGTCCGAGCACATCATGTCCACCTGCGGGAACAGGTCGAGGATGTTGTCGTTCTCGGCGAAGGTCAGGTACTCGTTCTGCAGCGCCTTGTACCGGGCGACCATCTCCGGGTCCATCTTCGGGTGGAAGGTCACGATCCAGCGGAACTCGCCGGTGCGCGACAGCCGCTTGACCTCGTCGTACAGGATCCCCGCCGCGCTCCACGACGGCGAGAACGTGGAGTGGTACAGGATCACCGGCGGCTGCCGCACCGGCTCGGGCGCGTCGCCGAGCCGGCTCATGAACGGATCGATCTTGGGGAAGCCGGTTTCCCTGACCGCGAAGTGCCCCAGCTCGCGCGCCAGCGCGCCGAACGCGGCCGTGTCGCGCGGACCGGTGGTGCAGTACAGGTCGAAGAAACCGCGGATGTAGATGTGGCGAGGCTTGCCGGCATCGAAGCCATGGAAGGTCTCGACCTTCACGCCCGGGAAGAAGTGCGGCACCGCGTTGCTGGAGGTGATCACCGCATACGGCTTCCACTCGCGCACCTGGCGCACCGTCAGCAGCGTCTCGTCGGGCGCGAGGTCCTCCGCGCCCGGGCCGTCGAAGAACCAGGCCGCCTCGTCGCCGCGCGCGCGGATCGCCGCCTGGATCGGGCGCAGGATCGCCAGCGCGTAGCGCTCCGAGCCGTAGAGAAGGTAGTGCTTGGGACTTGGCATGGGCTTTCTCACGAAATGCGTTGGTCGTCGACGGCACCGGGCCGGTGCTGCATGGTGCGGCCTGGGCAGGCAACCGGGGCAAGCGCGCGGTGCCGGGCGACCAATCCGCCGGGAAGCCGTCCGGGGCGTGCCGATACTGCGTCACGCCGCCGCCCGAATGGCTTCGCACCTTGGGAACAATCCACGCCGCGCTGCATCGTCAACGTTCCAGATCGTGCTTGCGCAACTGCGCGGCGGCGAGTTTGACCGACTCGGGGTTGCGGCGCATCTCGTAGTAGCGCATGCGCTTGTAGACCGCATAGCTGGCCGCGGTCTGCGCCACCACGTAGCCGCGCCAGCCGTCGAGCATGCCCAGGCGGACGACGTAGTCCTTGAAGAAGGCGGCGGCGAACACGAACGGGCACTGCCACATCCGCACCGGCTTGCCCTTGTCGCGCCAGTCCAGCGCCTTCAGCTCGGCGTAGCGCAGCACCTTCAGGTCCTTGTGCACCAGGGTCGGGTTGTGCAGGTGGTTGAACGGCACGCGCAGTTCCTCGCCTCGGCCCTGCATCTGCAGCGATTCGTGCACGCGCGCCTCGCTCCAGCGCGCGCGGCCGCGATGGTAGATCCGCGCCAGCCGCTCGCCGACCATCGGCCGGTACCAGCGCATCGGCGCGCCCATGTACCAGGTGCTGCGGCGCATCCACACCGCCGCGGCGTCGCCGGCGAGGATCGCCGGCAGCCGCTGGCGGCATTCGCGCACGCCCGCTTCGGACAGGAACTCGTCGGCATCCAGCACCAGGATCCAATCGTGCGCGGCCTGCGCCGAGCCGAAGTTGCGCTGCGGGCCGAAGCCGAGCCACGGCTGCACGACCACGCGCGCGCCATGCGCCCGCGCGATCGCCACGGTGTCGTCGCTGCTGCCGCAGTCCACCACCAGCTTCTCGGCGGCGAACGGCACGCTGTCCAGGCAACGGGCGATGTTGTCGGCCTCGTTGTAGGTCATCACCACCAGGCTGAGCGGAAGCCGCTCGCCCTCGATGCCGGTGCCTTCGTGCATGCTGGGAATCCGTCGCGCCGCGCCGCGCCGCGGCCTAGGGCCTGTTAACGCTATTGGGGCAGGTCACGTTGCCGTGCCCGGCGCCCAGGCGGTCGTGCATGGCGCCGCGGCAGGCTGGCCGCCTGCTCAAGCCGCGCGCGGCCGCCTGGGCGCCGGGCACGGCAACCCGAAGGGCCGCGCCTGGGCACGCATGGTGCCGCGTCATCACTCGGTCTCTTATCGACATAAGCTTCCTCGTCCTTCCTTGCCCCGCACGCGTCCAGGCGCGGCGTGACCTGTCTCAATAGCGTTAACAGGCCCTTGGCGCATTATAGGTTCGGCGCCCGCGCCGCGGCCCGGCGGTCGTGCACCTCGCGCAGCGCCAGGCCGGCCAGGAGGCCCACCAGCGAGACGTACAGCCCGGCGGTGAGATGGTGCGCGAACATCGACTGGGTCATGCCGCACAGCACGTAGCCGATCACCACCATGGCCCCGGCCGCGGCGGCGCCGCGGAACCGCGGCGACGGCCCGCGGGCCCGGTGCAGCCGCAGCAGGAGCAACAGCGGCAGGCCGTACACGCCGACCAGCAGCAGCAGGCCGGGCACGCCCTGGGTGGCGCTCCACTCGGCCAGGTCGTTGTGGGCGTGGCCGAGGTTGCAGTACTCCAGCCCGGGATCGGCACGGCATGCCGGCTGCGCCCTCATCGCATCGTCGAAATGCCCGATCCCGATCCCGGTCAGCGGATGCGCCAGGAATTCCTCGTAGGCCACGTGCCACAGCTCCAGGCGCGCGCCGGCCGAGGAATCCACGTCGCCATGCTCCATCCGCTGCACGTCGGACTGCAGTTCGACCAGGCGCATCTGCCGGCTCAGGCCGGGCACGGTCAGCACCAGCGTGGCCGCCAGCACCGCGGCACCGCTCAGCACCAGCAGGCGGCTGCGGCCATTGCGCCAGCGTGCGTTCCAGGCCACCACGACCAGCAGGCACAGCAGGCCCAGCCAGACGCCGCGGCTGCCGCTGAGCACGATGGTCACGCAGCCGGCCAGCAGCGCCAGCACCAGCAGCGGCCAGCGCCCATGCGGGCGGCAGAACACCGCCAGCATCATCAGCACCAGCACCACGTCCGCGAACACGATCGCGTTGGTCCAGCCTTCCGCGCGCGGCGCGCCGTCCAGCACCTGCCACAGCGCGAGCGCCAGCGCGCCGGCGATGCCGGCCAGCGCCCCCCACCACAGCCACACCAGGCGCGGGCGCAGGCTGTAGGCCCAGATCGCCGCCCATGGCAGCACGATGAAGCGCGAACGGTTGTCCACGTCGCGCAGGCCGTGCTCGAACAGCGCCACCGACACCAGCGCCATCGCCATCACCACCAGGGCGAGCCAGGTCATCCAGCGCAGCGGCTGCCCCATCGCGCGGGCGCCGCAGCGCAGCGTCCCGAAGGCCAGCAGCGAGGAGCCCAACAGGCACAGGCCGAACGGCAGCAGCCCGCCCGGCATCGCCAGCGAGGTCGCCCCCAGCGCGAACAGGCCGAATTCCGCCACCCCGACCGCCACGCGCGAGCCGCCCTGGGCGAGCGTCGCGGCATCGGAGGGGCGGGATTCGAACAGCATCATCGGCGGGGCGGTCGGGAACGGAGGGGGCTGATCTTCGAGGGGTTTCCACTAACGGCAGCTAAGCGGCGATCCATGCCCTGCCCGGCCGGGACGTCGCGCTGCATGGGCATCATTCCTGGTCGATCTTGCCCTGCTCGCGGCGTTCGCGTTCGCGCTCTTCCGCGTTGGCCTCGCAAGCCCCCCGGATCGCGCCGGCCGGTACCAGCCACCAGCCGCGCCGGTTGGCCACGCCGACCAGGCTCGCGCGCTCGCGATCCACGCAATGCAGCAGGGCCGCTTCCTGCACCAGCAGCCAGCGCCGGTCCGGGCGCTGCGCCTGCCAGGCCACGCCGCGACGCAGTTGTTCCTCCCACGGCACCCGGAAACCGAACGTCTCCACCGGACGCGGCGACATCAGCAGGTTCTGCTCCTTCCATGCCACCAGCCCGAGTTCGCCGTCGGCCGGCACCCGTTCGCTGGCCAGGCGCATGACCCCGCGCGCCGAACTGGAGTCGTTGAGCACCGGATAGATCGCCAGGCCGTAGGCCACCCAGAACGCGGCCAGCAGCGAGGCCACGCCGATCGCGCTGCGGCGCACGCGCCACAGCAGCAGGCCCGCCACGCCCCAGGTGCCGACCGCGGCCGCGATCCAGCCCAGCGTATGCGTCACGTCCGAGCCCACGCCGCGGCTGTCCATCAGCTTCTGCTCGAAGCCCGGATGCCCCAGCAGCATCGCCAGGCCGCCACCGATGAAGGCGCACGACAGCAACGCGGTGAACGCGAACAGCAGCCACTGGTATCCGCGCTTGCGCATCAACCCCGGCAGCAGCGGCGCGAGCGCCAGGCACACCATCGGCAAGGCGGGCAGGATGTAGACGTCGCGCTTGCCGCTGGGGATCGAGAAGAACAGCACCACCATCGCCCACCACGCCAGCGGCAGCAGGTAGCGCGCGTCGCGGCGGCGCAGCCGCCGGCGCCAGGCCGGGATCGCCCAGGGCAGCGCCAGCACCGTCGGCACCCACATCGTCGCGATCGTGCCGAAGTGGTACCACCACGGCTGCGCATGGTCCCAGGACTTGGCGTAGCGCCCGGCGGTCTGGCGGAACAGGATGTCGTCGAGATAGGCGCGGTACTCCGGCGCCTGGGTCGCCAGCGCAGCGGTGACCACCGGCACCAGCCAGGCCAGGATCGCGGCCAGGAACGCCACCGGGCCCAGCCAGAAGCGCGGGTCGCGCACGTGCAGGCGCACGCGCCGCCACTGCATGGCCGATGCCGCCGCCGCCGGCAGCAGCACCAGCAGCGCGATCACGCCCACGCCCTTGGTGATCACGCCCAGGCCGGCGGAGAACCAGCCCAGCACCCACCAGCGCCAGTTCGGCCCCTGCAGCAGGTGCCGCAGCAGGCCATAGTTGGCCAGGGTGATGAAGAACACGACCAACGGGTCGATCTGCGCCTTCTTGGCCTGGAAGGTGAAGTGCAGCGTGAACAGCAACGCCCAGGCGGCGTACAGGCCCACCCGGCGCGTCCACAGCCGGCGGCCGAGGTCGTACACGCAGGCCAGCGTGCCGAGCGCGGCCAGCAGCGAAGGCAGCAGGAACGCCACCCGCCAGTCGCGCAGCAGCGTGTAGAACGTGGCCTGCAGCCACATCAGCATCGGCGGCTTGTCCGAGTACAGCTCGTGGCCGCGGTGCGGGAACAGCCAGTCGCCGCTCTCCACCATCTGCTTGGCCACCAGCGCGAACCGCGGCTCGTCCGACGGCCATGGATCGCGCAATCCCAATCCCGCCCCGATCACCAGCAACGCGGTGATCGCCAGCAACCAGAACTCCCTGGACGAACGTGTCTTCAGCATGGGCGCAGATGATAGTGGACGGTCCATCCGGAAATATGCGGATTCTCAACCGATCCTGGCGAGACTGGCATAGAAGAAACCGTCGCAGCCATCCTCGCCGGGCAGCCGTTGCCGGCCGGCGCCGCTGGCATGGCCGAAGCGTTCGGGCAACGGGCGCACCGCCGCGTCCGGCGTGCGTGCCAGGAAGGCCTCGACCTGCTCGCGGTTCTCGCGGGCCAGGATCGAACAGGTGGTATAGAGCAGTTGCCCGCCCGGGCGCAGCGTGGTCCACAGCGCGTCCAGCAGCCGCGCCTGCAGCGCGACCAGCGCGTCCACGTCGCCGGGCCGGCGATGCAGCAGCACGTCGGGCTGGCGGCGCACGATGCCGGTGGCCGAGCACGGCGCGTCCAGCAGCACCGCATCGAACGGCACGCCGTCCCACCAGGCGCGCAGGTCGGCGGCATCGGCCGCCTTCAGCTCCACCCGCGCGCCGGGGCAGGTCCGCGACACCGTCTCGCCGACCCGCCGCAACCGGCGCGCGTCCACGTCGAGCGCGACCAGGCGCAGCGCCGGGTCGCGCTCGAGCAGGTGCGCGCTCTTGCCGCCCGGCGCGGCGCAGGCGTCGAGCACACGCGCGCCGGGCGCCGGCGCCAGCACATCGGCGACCTGCTGCGCGGAGCCGTCCTGCACCGAGGCCAGGCCGGCATCGAAGCCCGGCAACTGCGCCACCGCGACCGGCGCGTCGAGCAGCACCGCATCCGGCAGCAAGGCCGAGCCCTGGCCGGACAGGCCGGCCTCGGCCAGCGCCGCGACGTAGTCCGAGGGCGTGCCGTGGCGGCGGTTCACCCGCAGCCACATCGGGGCCGGCAGCGCGCTCGCGGCGAACACCGCCTCGGCGCGCTCGCCCCAGTCGGCGCGCACCTGTCGCCGCAACCAGTCCGGCCAGGCCGCATCGGCCGGCACGTCCGGGAAGCCTTCGCGCAGCGCGCGACGCAGGACCGCGTTGACCATGCCGGCCTGGCGCGGGCGGCCCAGCGCGCGGCAGGCCTCGACCGTCGCCGACAACGCCGCGTGCGGCGGCAGCTGCAGTACGTCGAGCTGGGCGAAGCCCGCCATCAGCAGCGCCTGCAGGTCGGCATCGCGGCGGCCCAGCGGGCGCTGCAGCCACCCGGCCAGGGCGGCCACATACGCCGGATGGCGGCGCAGCGCGCCCAGGCAGATCGCCTCGGCCAGGGCGCGGTCGCGCGCATCGGCCAGACCCGGCAGCGACGCCGCCAGCTCGGCCTTGAGCGAGCGGCCGTGCGTCATCACGGCCGCCAGCACGCGCGCGGCGATCAGCCTGGGCGCGACGCCGGCGGGCAGGGCGGCACCGGCCATCAACCCGCGACCGGCACGTCGCGGCGCGCGTTGAGGTAGTCGGCGGCGGTGATCGCCTTGCCGCCCTCGCGCTGCAGCACGCGCAAGCGCAGCGCGCCTTCGCCGCAGGCCACGTCGATGCCTTGCTTGGACGCGGCCAGCACCGTGCCGGGAGCCGCGGGGGCCGTCCGCTCCAGCGCCACCGCGGCATGGATGCGCACGCGCTCGCCCGCGAGCTGCGCCTCGGCCACCGGCCACGGGTTGAACGCGCGCACCTTCCGCGCCAGCACGTCCGCCGGCTGGTTCCAGTCCAGCCGCGCCTCGGCCTTGTCGAGCTTGTGCGCATAGGTGACGCCCTCGGCCGGCTGCGGCCGCGGCACCGGGCGGATGCCGGCGCGCAGCAGGCCCAGACCGTCGGACAACACCTGCGCGCCCAGTTCGGCCAGGCGGTCGTGCAGCTGGCCGCCGGTCTCGTCGGCACCGATCGGCGTGCGCTGCTCCAGCAGCACCGGGCCGGTGTCGAGCCCGGCCTCCATCAGCATCAGGCCCACGCCAGTCTCGGCATCGCCGGCCTCGATCGCGCGCTGGATCGGCGCCGCGCCGCGCCAGCGCGGCAGCAGCGAGGCGTGCACGTTCCAGCACCCGTGGGTCGGGATGGCCAGCACCGCTTTCGGCAGGATCAACCCGTAGGCGACCACCACCATCAGGTCCGGCGCGAGCCTGCGCAGGGCGTCCTGCGACTCGGGCGACTTCAGCGTCTCGGGCTGCAGCACCGGGATCCCGCGCGCGATCGCCTCCAGCTTCACCGGCGAGGGCGTCAGCCCGCGGCCGCGGCCGGCCGGGCGATCCGGCTGGGTATAGACGGCGACGACTTCATGGCGCTGCGCGGCGGCGCGCAGCGAGGGCACGGCGAATCCCGGCGTGCCGGCGAATACGATTCTCATGGGGAGCTGTGATTCGTGATTGGTGATTGGTGATTCGGAAAGGCGGCTTCATGCGGGCGCGAGCAGCCCAAGGCCAACCGCTTTGCCCGATCGCGAATCACCAATCACGAATCCCGGCTTTTCAGGCCACGTGCCGGCGCGCCTTGGCCAGCTTCTTGCGCACCATCTCGCGCTTGAGCGGCGAGAGGTAGTCGATGAACAGCTTGCCGTCCAGGTGATCCATCTCGTGCTGGATGCACACCGCCAGCAGGCCGTCGGTGGTCAGTTCCTGCGCCTGCCCGGTGCGGTCGAGGAAACGCACGGTGATCGAATCGGCGCGGGTCACGTCGGCGAAGATGCCGGGCACCGACAGGCAGCCTTCCTGGTAGACCTGCCCGCCCTGCTTGTCGACGATCTCCGGGTTGATGAACACCTGCGGGCTGTTCTTCTCCTCGCTGACGTCGATCACCATGAAGCGCTTGTGCACGTCGACCTGGCTGGCCGCCAGGCCGATGCCGGGCGCCTCGTACATGGTCTGGAACATGTCGTCCAGCAGCGTCTGGAACGCGGGCGTGCCCACCTCGGCGGCATCGACCGGGACGGCCTTGGTGCGCAGGCGGGGATCGGGGAATTCGAGAATGGGGAGCAGGGCCATAGCATTACCCATGTAGGGACGCCGGCACGATCCGGCAAGGCCTTCCAATTCTACCGCCAATGCTTGCGCGGCGCCCCGGTCCCTGGACTATAGTGCGCGGACCTGTTGGGGAATCAGGCAGACCGAAATCATGTTCAACCGACTTCGTACGGTCGTCGCCGCGGCGATGCTGACCGTAGCGACCTACGCCGCTGCCGTGGAAATGGCCGGCGACCACCCGGACACCTATGTCGTCAGGAAGGGCGACACGCTGTGGGACATCGCCGGGCGTTTCCTCGGCAAGCCGTGGCTGTGGCCGGAGATCTGGCAGGCCAACCCGCAGGTCCAGAATCCCCACCTGATCTATCCCGGCGACGTGCTGAGCCTGGCCTACCTGGACCGCGTCGGCGTGCAGCCGGGGCCGCGCCAGGAAGCCCCGATCGACGCGATCCCGCTGGCCGAGGTCG
The DNA here is from genome assembly GCF_006386585.1 of Pseudomonas sp. Hp2. Classification (NCBI taxonomy): domain Bacteria; kingdom Pseudomonadati; phylum Pseudomonadota; class Gammaproteobacteria; order Pseudomonadales; family Pseudomonadaceae; genus Pseudomonas; species Pseudomonas sp. Hp2. The sequence continues at coordinate 112,365 of NZ_VAHJ01000006.1, read as the reverse complement.
AGCCGTTCCTGAAGAACCTGCGCGTGGTCGACAGCTTCAAGGAGCTGCCGTACGTGGTCGGCTTCGAGGACAACCGCCTGCGCGGCAGCGATGGCCAGCTCGCCTACGTCAAGGGCCTGGCCGGCGCGCAACCGGGCCAGCGCTACGCGGTGGTGCGCCCGACCGTGCGCTTCGCCCTGCCGCGCCTGGCCGAGGACCTGGACGCGCGCGGCGACGTCACGCCGGGCACCGGCAGCCTGTGGAAGGACTACGTCGCCCCGGACTCACGCCGCGAATCGCTCGGCTACGAACTGGCGCAGGTCAACGTCGGCACGATCACCGGCGGCAATGCCGAGGTCTCCACGCTGCTGCTGCAGGACAGCGGCCGCGAGGTGCGCGCCGGCGACCGCCTGATCGCGGTCCAGGCGCAGCCGTACGACCTGCAGTTCGTCCCGCACCCGCCCTCCGCGCAGGCCGCCGAGGCGCAGCTGCGCGTGCTGGCGGTGGCCGACACCTTCACCTCCGGCGGCCCGCGCGACGTCATCGCCATCTCCGGCGGCAGCCGCGAGGGCATCGACAACGGCACCGTGTTCTCGATCTGGCGCCAGGGCAGCCGCGCCAGCGACCGCATCGCGCACAAGCACTTCTCCCGCGCCGACGACGGCTACACCGGCGGCAAGCAGACGACCGTGGGCCTGCCGGACGAGTACGCCGCGCACGCGATGGTGTTCCGCACCTACGACAAGGTCAGCTATGCGCTGGTGATGGAAGGCGTCAAGCCGGCCCGGGTCGGCTACGCGCTCAAGCACCCCGATGCGCAGTAGGGCGAATCCCTACAGGTGAACCGGACGGCGCCCTAGGGCGCCGTTCTTCGTCGCGGCCTAGCCTGCCGCGATGGACATCCCGCCTCCCCACGACCCCGAATCCACCCGCGCCCTGCTCGCCCTGGTCCTGGCCGAAGGACCGCTCGCGCCGCGGCGGCACTTGCTGGAACGCCACGGCGACCCTCGCCAAGCGTTGCGCGAGGGCGCCTCCGCAGGGACCGCGGCCGGCTGCGACACCGGGCAGGTCGCACGGCTGCGGCAGCCCGACCACGCCGCGATCGACGCGATACTCGCCTGGCGCGACGGCGGCCGGCGGCATGTCGTGGGCCTGCACGATCCCGACTACCCGGCCCTGCTGCGGCGGACCGCCAACCCGCCGCTCGCCCTGTTCATCGAGGGCGACCCGGCCCTGCTCTGGCACCCGGCGATCGCGGTGGTCGGCAGCCGCTCGCCGAGCGCGGGCGGGCGCGACCACGCCCGCAGCTTCAGCCGCGCGATCTGCCGCGCCGGGCTCGCCATCGTCAGCGGCATGGCCGCCGGCATCGACGCAGCCGCCCACGGCGTCGCGCTGGACATGCACGGCACCACCGTGGCGGTGCTAGGTACCGGGCCGGACGTGGCCTATCCCGCCCACCACCACGAACTGCGCGAGCGGATCGCCGCGCAGGGCGCCATCGTCAGCGAATACCCGCCCGGCACCGGCCCGCGCACCGGGCAGTTCCCGGCGCGCAACCGCATCATCGCCGGGCTCGCGCTCGGCACGCTGGTGGTCGAGGCCGCGCACCGCTCCGGCGCGCTGATCACTGCGCGCCTGGCCAGCGAGGCCGGCCGCGAGGTGTTCGCCATCCCCGGCTCCATCCACAACCCGATGGCACGCGGCTGCCACCGGCTGATCCGCGACGGCGCCACCCTGGTCGAACAGCCCGGCGACGTCCTCGACGGCGTGGCGGCCCTGTCGGCCGAACTGGCGGCGGCGCTGCAGGACCGCCTCGACGAAGCTGAACGGGCCCTCACTCCCGCGCTGGCGACGCCGGCCTTCCCCGACCCGGACTACCACACGTTGTGGACGGCCCTGGGCCACGACCCCACCCCTATGGATTCATTGGTCGAGCGCACCGGATTGACGGCTGCCACGCTGTCCTCCATGCTGCTGCTCATGGAACTAGAAGGGAGGGTAGTGGTCGAACACGGCCGTTACGCGCGTCATTCCTAGTTTCTTCACCTCCACAGCGTCCCCAGCGACGCAGGCCGAGGGCAATGAAAGAGAGCATTCTGGATGTCCTGCTGTACCTGTTCGAACACTACTTCAGCGAGGATGCGGATCTCGTCCGCGACCGCGACTCCCTGCAAAATGGCCTGATCCAGGCCGGATTCAGCCCCTCCGAGATCAGCAAGGCGTTCGACTGGCTCGATGCGCTGGCCGAGCAGCGCCCGAGCGTGGCCACGCCGAACGTGGACGGCCCGGTGCGCGTCTACCACGGGCCGGAGCTGGACAAGCTCGACGTCGAGTGCCGGGGCTTCCTGCTGTTCCTGGAACAGCACGGCGTGCTCGACGCCGACCAGCGCGAACTGGTACTGGACCGGGCGATGGCGCTCGACCAGGACGAGCTGGACCTGGACGACCTCAAGTGGGTCGTGCTGATGGTGCTGTTCAACCAGCCAGGCGCCGAGGCCGCCTACGCCTGGATGGAGACCCAGATGTTCGTCGACGAGCCCGAACCCGTACACTGACGCGGACTTTTTCGCTCGCGCGGGGACAAGGATGACGAACGGGTGGTACTACGCCGAGGGCAATCGCCATCGGCAGGGGCCGTTGCCGCCGGAAAACATCGTGGAGCTGTACCGCTCCGGGCGGATCGGGCTGGATACGCTGGTCTGGCGCGATGGCTGGGCGCAGTGGCAGCCCCTGGCGGAGGCCGCCGCCGAACTGGGCATCGCCATGCCCGCCAGGGACGCGGACACGCCGCCGCCGTTGCCCCCGCCGCCCGCGCAGCTGACCGCCACCGCACCCTCCACGACCGCCCCGCCTCCCAGGAAGGGCCTGTCCGGATGCGCGATCGCCGCCATCGTCGCCGCGGTCGCCGGGGTGTTCCTGATGATCCTGCTCGGCATCCTCGCGGCCATCGCCCTGCCCGCCTACCAGCAGTACGTCCTGCGCAGCAAGACCGCCGGCGCCGTGGGGCTGATGCGGGCGCACGAGGACGCCATCGCCGGGTTCCATGCCCGCGAAGGCCGCTGCCCGGTCAACGGCGACGAAGGCTTCGGCGCGCCGGAAAGCTACGCCGACAAACCGCTGGGCGCGCTGCGGATCGGTCGTTTCGACGACGGCCACTGCGGCATGGAAGGCCAGGTCGAGGCGGCCGGCGAGGCGGAGATCGACGGCAAGGCGATCTGGCTGGATTACGACGAGAGCACCGGCAACTGGCACTGCAGTTCGGAGATCGACGACCGCTACCTGCCCAGCCAGTGCCGCGGATGACAGGGCATCGCTGAAGACCGCCGGCCCGGCCCGCCCGGCCATGCTGCGGCGCGGACGGGAACGCCGTCGCGCCGATGCGACATGGCCACATCGGCGAGCACGAACGAAGCGCACGAATCGACGCAGATCAGATGGACGCACCATGACGAACTGGTACTACGCCGACGCCTGGCGTCAGCAGCAAGGACCGCTGGACGGAGACGAACTGCGGGCCCGTTTCGAACGCGGCGAGCTGGACCGCACCAGCCTGGTCTGGCGCACCGGCATGCCTGGCTGGCAACCTCTGGCGGCCTGCGCGGCCGAACTCGGCATCGCGTTGCCGTCCGCCGAAGCCCTGCCCGCGGCGGACGCGACCACCCTCGTCCGTGCCGCGGACGAGGACGTGGTGTATGCCGGGCTCTGGCGGCGCGCGGCCGCCAGCATCATCGACGGCTTCGTCACCTCGATGCTGACCTATGCCCTGCTGATCCCGCTGGTGCTGGTGCTCGGCCTGGGCCTGGGAACGCTGGCCGGGCAGGCCGGTTCGCCCCCGGACGCCGCCACGCTGCTGTTCGGCGGACTGGCCTACGGGCTCGGCCTGCTGATACCCGCGGTGTACTTCGGCTGGATGCAGGCCACGCGCCACCAGGCCAGCCTGGGCAAGCTCGCGGTGGGCATCAAGGTGGTGCGCGGCAATGGCGAACGGATCGGGTTCTGGCGCGGTTTCCTGCGCTACGTCGCCTACGTGCTGGTGACGGTGCTGACCTGCGGCATCGGTATCGTGGTGACCGCCTGCATGGCCGGCCTGACCCGGCGCAAGCAGGCCCCGCACGACTTCTTCTGCGACACCCTGGTGGTCGACCGCTGGGCCTATACCGACCAGCCGCAGCACCAGCAGCGCGGGTTGGACACGGTGACGATCGTGGTGCTGGGCCTGTACGCCGTACTGCTGCTCGTGGCCATCGTCGCCTTGATCGCGCTGGCGGTGCTCGTGCACGTGTCGCGCTGACCCGGCCGCCGCGGCCGGGCCGGGCCGCTTGACAGCCGGCGACCGGCCGTGATTTGACTATAAATACCGCGACAGCGTGCGCCCGGGGCCTGGCCGCCCCGGGCGTCTACGTCTGCGAAACACGCGTTCTGCTTCCCTCCACGGGCCAATTAGGCCACCCTACCGCCCCCGCCGGGGCGTCCGCCCCCTTCCAGAACCCGCCTCCACCATGCCCAAGCACCTGCTCATCGTCGAATCGCCCGCCAAGGCCAAGACGATCAACAAATACCTCGGCAAGGACTTCACCGTCCTGGCCTCGTATGGGCACGTGCGCGACCTCGTCCCCAAGGAGGGCGCGGTCGATCCGGACAACGGGTTCGCGATGCGCTACGACCTGATCGACAAGAACGAGAAGCACGTGGAGGCGATCGCCAAGGCGGCCAAGGCGGCCGACGACATCTACCTGGCGACCGACCCGGACCGCGAGGGCGAGGCGATCAGCTGGCACATCGCCGAGATCCTGAAAGAGCGCGGGCTGCTGAAGGACAAGCCGATGCAGCGCGTGGTGTTCACCGAGATCACGCCGCGCGCGATCAAGGAGGCCATGCAGAAGCCGCGCGCGATCGCCGGCGACCTGGTCGATGCGCAGCAGGCGCGCCGCGCGCTGGACTACCTGGTGGGCTTCAACCTGTCGCCGGTGCTGTGGCGCAAGGTCCAGGCCGGCTTGTCGGCCGGCCGCGTGCAATCGCCGGCGCTGCGGATGATCGTCGAGCGCGAGGAGGAGATCGAAGCCTTCGTCGCGCGCGAGTACTGGAGCATCGCCGCGGAATGCGCGCACCCGTCGCAGCCCTTCAGCGCCAAGCTGGTGAAGCTGGACGGGCAGAAGTTCGAGCAGTTCACGATCACCGACGGCGAATCGGCCGAGGCCGCGCGGCTGCGCATCCAGCAGGCCGCGCAGGGCCGGCTGCACGTCACCGACGTGGCCAGCAAGGAGCGCAAGCGCCGCCCGGCCGCGCCGTTCACGACCTCCACGCTGCAGCAGGAGGCCTCGCGCAAGCTCGGCTTCACCACCCGCAAGACCATGCAGGTCGCGCAGAAGCTGTACGAAGGCGTGGCGCTGGGCGAGGAAGGCAGCGTCGGCCTGATCACCTACATGCGCACCGACTCGGTCAACCTGTCGCAGGACGCGCTGGCCGAGCTGCGCGACGTGATCGCGCGCGACTACGGCACCGGCGCGCTGCCGGACAAGCCGAACGTCTACACCACCAAGTCGAAGAACGCGCAGGAAGCGCACGAGGCGGTGCGCCCGACTTCGGCGCTGCGCACGCCCTCGCAGGTCAACCGCTACCTCTCCGACGACGAGCGCAAGCTCTACGAGCTGATCTGGAAGCGCACCGTCGCCTGCCAGATGATCCCGGCCACGCTCAACACGGTCAGCGTCGAGCTGGCCGCCGGCAGCGCGCACAGCTTCCGCGCCAGCGGCACCACCGTGGTGGTGCCGGGCTTCCTCGCCGTGTACGAGGAAGGCAAGGACAACAAGTCCGCCGAGGACGAGGACGAAGGCCGCAAGCTGCCGGCGATGAAGCCCGGCGACAACGTGCCGCTGGAGCGCGTGCTCACCGAGCAGCACTTCACCCAGCCGCCGCCGCGCTACACCGAAGCGGCCCTGGTCAAGGCGCTGGAGGAGTACGGCATCGGCCGCCCCTCGACCTACGCCTCGATCATCCAGACCCTGCTGTTCCGCAAGTACGTGGAGATGGAGGGGCGCAGCTTCCGTCCGACCGACGTCGGCCGCGCCGTGTCCAAGTTCCTGGCCGGGCACTTCGCCCGCTACGTGGACTACGACTTCACCGCGCGGCTGGAGGACGAGCTGGATGCGGTCTCGCGCGGCGAGGAGGAATGGATCCCGCTGATGGCCAAGTTCTGGGGGCCGTTCAAGGAACTGGTCGAGGAGAAGAAGGATTCGCTCGACAAGACCGATGCCGGCAGCGTGCGCGTGCTGGGCACCGACCCGGCCAGCGGCAAGACGATCAGCGCGCGCATCGGCCGGTTCGGGCCGATGGTGCAGATCGGCACGGTCGAGGACGAGGAGAAGCCGCGCTTCGCCTCGCTGCGCCCGGGCCAGAGCATCTACACCATCAGCGTGGAGGAAGCGCTCAAGCTGTTCGAGATGCCGCGCGTCCTCGGCGAGAGCAACGGCGAGCAGGTCAGCGTCGGCATCGGCCGCTTCGGTCCGTTCGCCAAGCGCGGCAGCACCTACGCCTCGCTGAAGAAGGAGGACGATCCGTATTCGATCGACCTGGCGCGCGCGGTGTTCCTGATCGAGGAGAAGGAAGAGATCGCGCGGAACCGCGTAATCAAGGACTTCCCCGGCAGCGACATCCAGGTGCTCAACGGGCGCTTCGGCCCGTACATCAGCGACGGCAACCTCAACGGCAAGATCCCCAAGGACCGCGACCCGGCCTCGCTGACGCTGGCCCAGGTGCAGCAATTGCTGGCCGAGACCGGCAAGCCCGCGCGCAAGGGATTCGGCGCCAAGAAGGCCGCCGCCAAGAAGGCGGTCGCCAAGGACGAGGCACCGAAGAAGACCGCCGCGAAGAAGGCTCCCGCCAAGAAGGCGGCAGCCAAGAAAGCGGCCAAGTCGCCTGCGAAGAAGACCGCAAGGAAGACCGTGGCGAAGAAGGCCGCCAGCTGACCCGCCGGAGCCGACCGCAACGCTTCCATCTCGCTTCCACGCCATGACCGACCACGCGCTTTCCCTGGATGCCGCCGTCGCCGCCCTGCATGCGGGCGGCGTGATCGCCTACCCGACCGAAGCCGTCTGGGGCCTGGGTTGCGACCCGCGCCAGGAACCGGCGGTGATGCGACTGCTGCAGATCAAGCGGCGGCCGGTCGAGAAGGGCGTGATCGTCGTGGCCGACGACCTGGCCACGCTGCACGACTGGCTCGACCTGGCCGCCCTGCCGCCGGAACGGCTCGCGGTGGTCCGCGCCAGCTGGCCAGGCCCGAACACCTGGATCCTGCCCGCGAGCGCGCAGGCGCCCGCCTGGATCACCGGCCGCCACCCCGGCATCGCCGTGCGCATCAGCGCGCACCCGCTGGTCGAGCGGCTCTGCCGCGCCTGGGGAGCCCCCCTGGTATCCACCAGCGCCAACCTGGCCGGCATGCCGCCGGCGCGCAGCCGCGGCGAACTGGACCCGGCCCTGCTGGCCAGCATCGACGGCCTGCTCGACGGCGAGACCGGCGGCCTGGCCCAGCCGACGCCGATCCGGGTCGCGCTCACCGGCGAGGTCCTGCGCGACTAGGCCTGCCTCCCGGGGCGTCCCGGGCGGCCTCCGCGCTCCCTGGAAGGCTTCCGGGACCCGCGCAGGCACTTTGCTTCGGCGCGCGTCTTGCGCACCATGCGCGCATGCGCCTCCTCGCCGTCCTCGTGCCGTTGTTCCTGCTTGCCGCGCCGCAGGCGCGCGCGGCCGATGCGGACAGCGTGCGCATCTACCGCTGCACTTCCAGCAGCGGCGCGGTGGCCCTGCAGAACACCCCGTGCGACAACGGCCGGCAGCAGGTCCTCGACATGCAGCGGCCGAAGGACCCGCCGCCGCGGGCGGCGGCGCCCGAGCCGGCAAGACCGGCGCCGGCGCCTGCCGTGCGCGAGATCCGCATCGTCGGCGTGCAGCCGCCGCAACCGATGTACGAATGCGTGTCGGCCGACGGCGATCGCTATACCAGCAACACCGACGAAGGCAATCCGCGCTGGGTGCCGGCCTGGGTCCAGGGACACTTAGTGGGACGCCCGCGGCCGGGCCCTGCGTATCCGCCGCCCGCACGTCCCGGCAGGCCCGACGGCTTGGTGTCCGGCGTGATCGTGCCCTATGGCAGCGTGCTGGTCCGCGACGCCTGCCATGCGCTGCCCCAGCGCGAGGTCTGCGCCCGCCTGTCCGACCGGCGCTGGGAGCTCATCAGGCGCTACAACAGCGCCCTGCAGAGCGAGCGCGAGCAACTGGTGCGCGAGCAGCGCGGCATCGAGGCGCGCATGGAGCAGGATTGCGGCGGCACCTGAGGCGCGGGACCGCCAGGTCGTCCACCGTCGCCGCGGCATCGCCGCGATGCCGGCGGCGTCAGAAGCCGTAGCGCAGGAATCCGCCGTCGACCGCGATGCATTCGCCGGTGACGTAGCTGGCGGCCGGCAGGCACAGGAACGCCACCGCCGCGGCCACTTCCTCCGGCTCGCCGATGCGCCCCATCGGCGTGCGGTCGATCACCTGGTCGTAGTAGTCCGGATCCGACAGCGGCCCGGAGGTGCGGCGGGTACGGATGTACCACGGCGCGACCGCGTTGACGCGGATGCCGTCCTCGGCCCATTCGCAGGCGAGGTTGCGCGTCATCTGGTGCAGCGCCGCCTTGGTCATGCCGTAGGGCGCGCCGCTGCGCACGTGGACCAGGCCGGACACGCTGCCCACGTTGACGATCGCCGAGGACGCGTGCCGCGCCAGCAGCGGGTGCGCGTAGCGCGACAGCTCGAAGGCGGAGAACAGGTTGGTCTCGAAGATACCGCGCCATTCGTCCTCGGTGTAGTCGATCGCGGCGCGGGTGACGTTGCCGCCGGCGTTGTTGACCAGCAGGTTCAGGCCGTCAGCATGGTCCTCCACCCAATCCAGGATCGCGCGCCGGTCCTCGTCGTCGGACACGTCCGCGGCCAGCCCGTGCAGCTCGCGCTCGGGGAATTCGTCGGCCAGCTCGTTGCGGACCTGTTCGAGCAGGTCGGCATCGCGCGCGACCATCAGCAGGTCGGCGCCGAAGCCGAGCAGCTCGCGCGCGATCGCCAGGCCGATGCCGGCGCTGGCGCCGGTGATGAGGGCGGTCTGTCCGTCCAGACGCCAGCGGGATGAGGTCATGTGGTTCTCCAGCGAGGGCCGTGCCGCGAGCGCGTCTCATCGCCCATACGGCATGCGGCGTAGGATAACGCCACACCGCATGAGGGTCCGCCGATGAACAAGATGCTGTGCATGGGTTTGCTGATCTTGCCGTTGCTGGCAGCCTGCAAGCGGCCCGAGCCGCCATCGCCCGAACGCCCGCCGGAGCCGCAGGCGACCGCGCTGCGCGATGCGATCCGGCAACCGCTGGACAAGGCCAAGGCGGCGCAGCAGGTCACCGATCAGGCCGCGGAGCAGCAGCGCGCGGCGATCGATGCGGCGACGCGCTGAGGCAGGCTTTGGATCCCTTCGGACGCCTGATGGGCGTCGCGCGCGAGCTGCCTGAAGCCCCTCTCCCGGAGGGGAGAGGGGCTTCAGGTGCTTTTCAGAACCCGCAGAAGCAGTAAGCCAGCGCCTTCACCGGCGCGCCGCCCTGCTTGGCTTCGCCGACCGCGTCCTCGACGAAGCGCAGCTGCGTATCCATCTCCGGCAGCGAGCGCGCCAGCATCGCGCGGGCCAGGCCGGAGTCGCCCAGCATCCAGGCGCCGATGCGGCTGCCGGCGAAGCCCTGCATGAACTGCGCGAACGGAGAGGCCGGCTTCTCGACGTAGCGCACGCGGAACTTGCCCTGGGACAGCTTGGCGCGGGCAGCGGCATCGGCCACCGCCTCCTTCATGCCGCCGAACGCATCGACCAGGCCGCGCTCCTTGGCCTGCGCGCCGCTCCACACGCGGCCGCGCGCGACCTTGTCGATCGCCTCCACCGGCTGCTTGCGCGCCTGCGCGACCTTGCCGGTGAAATCGGCGTAGCCCTTGTCGATCACCGACTGGATCACCTGCCCGACCGCCGGATCCAGCGGCCGGCTGATGTCGAATGCGCCGGCGAAGCGCGTGGTGCCGACGCCGTCGGTATGCACGCCGATCTTGCCGAGCGAACGATTGATGTTGGGGATCAGCCCGAAGATGCCGATCGAGCCGCTGATCGTGGACGGGTCGGCATAGATGCGGTCGGCATCCATGCTGATCCAGTAGCCGCCGGAGGCGGCCAGGTCGCCCATCGACACCACCACCGGCTTGCCGGCCTGCTTCAGCGCGACCACCTCGCGGCGGATCTGCTCGGACGCGAACACCTCGCCGCCGGGCGAATCCACGCGCAGCACCACCGCCTTCACGTCCTTGTCGTCGCGCGCCTGGCGCAGCAGCGCCGCGGTCGACTCGCCGCCGATCTTGCCGGCCGGCTGTTCGCCGCCGCTGATCTCGCCCTCGGCCACCACCACCGCGACCTGCGGGCGCGTGTCCATCGCCGAGCGGCGCGCGTCGAGCTGGGCCAGGTAGCCGTCGAAATCGACGCTGCGGAAACCGGCGTCCGCGTCGTCGTCGGCCACGCCGCGCTCGGCCAGCAGCTTGTCGATCTCCTCGCGCGTCTTGAGCCCGTCCACCAGCTTCTGCCGCAACGCGTACTTGGCCAGGTCGCCACCCGAGGCGGCGATGCCCTCGGGCATCGTGTCGATGCCGGCGGCGATCTGCGCCGGGTCGAGCTTGCGCGCCTTGCCGACGTCGGCCAGGTAGCGCTGCCACACGTCGTTCATCCAGAACAGGTCGGCTTCCTTGGCGTCGGCCGAGGCGGCATCGAGGATGTACGGCTCGGCGGCGGACTTGTACTCGCCCACGCGGAACAGGTGCACGTCCACGCCGAGCTTGTCCTGCAGGCCCTCGCGGAAGTACTGGCGGTAGCGCCCGAGCCCTTCCAGCACCAGCCCGCCCATCGGGTCGAGGTAGACCTCGTTGGCCTGCGCGGCCAGCAGGTACTGGGCCTGGGTCATGTTCTCGCCGAAGGCGACGACCTGCTTGCCCGAGGCCTTCAGTTCCTGCAGCGCCGCGGCGACCTCGCGCAGCGAGGCGAAGCCGGACGGCTGCAGCTTGTCCACGTCCAGCAGCACGCGCTCGATCTTCTTGTCGTCCTTGGCCGCCTCGATCACCCGGACCAGGTCGCGCAGCTGGATCTCCTCGGCGCCCTTGTCGCCCACCGCCTTGGCCAGCGCGCGGCTGACCGGGTCGGCGCTGAACTGCTCGACCAGCTTGCCTTCCGGCGCGATCACCAGCGTGGTGCGGTCCTGCAACGGCTTGACCCCGTTGCCGCGCGCCAGCGCCGCCACGAACACCAGCAGCATCAGGAACAGCAGGCCGAAGAACAGCAGGTTCAGGATCAACCGCCGGGTGAAATTCATCACATTCCACAGGCCGACGAAGAAGACGGCGATGGGATTGCGACGTGCGGGTTGGTTCATGGAGGGCTCCATCCAGGGAAACGTCTTGGGGACACCGGCACGCGGACGTGCCGCGTCCCTTGCGAGGGACTCACGACAGGGTCAACGCCCCGCACACGGATGCGCGGGCTTTCGCGGGCGACCCGCGAAAGATTCGGGGCCAGCATAGCCCCACGCAAGGGGGCTGGCATGCGCTGGAAGTCAGGGCCGGAACGTGCCAAGCCCTTCGCGGCGGCCGCGACGCGGCCCGGGCCGCTTCCGGCAAGGTCGGCCACCAGCGGCACGGGCATGGCCGCGCTAGGCGGCCAGCAGCCGCCGGCTGCTGACCCGGAAGCGCCAGCCCATCAGCACCGCGGCGGCGGTGAGGCCGAGGATCAGGCCGATCCACATGCCCTGCGGCCCCCAGCCCAGTCCCAGCCCGAGGCCGGCACCGAGCGGCATGCCCAGGCCCCAGTAGGCGAACATCGCGATGAACATCGGCACGCGGGTGTCCTTCAGCCCGCGCAGCGCGCCGGCCGAGAGCACCTGGAGCCCGTCCGGGAACTGGAAGGTCGCCGCGAACAGCAGCAGCGTCGAGGCCAGCGCCGCCACCGCGATGTCGTCGGTGTAGACGCCGACGATGGCGTCGTGGCCGAACAGCAGCGTGGACGCCGACAGCGCCTGCGTCGCCAGCACGATCGCATAGCCGGCCCAGGCCGCGCGGCGCACGCCGAGCGGGTCGCTGCGGCCGACCGCATGGCCGACCCGCACCGTGGTCGCCTCGGCCACGCCCATCGGGATCATGAAGCACAGCTGCGAGACGTTGATCGCGATCTGGTGCGCGGCGGCCTGCAGCGCGCCGAGCCGACCGATCAGCAGCGCGGTGACGATGAACAGGCCGCCTTCCATCAGCACGGTGATGCCGATCGGCAGGCCGGTCCGCAGCAGGTCGCGGATCGGCTTCCAGCGCGGCGGCTCGAAGTGCGCGAACAGCTTCAGGTGCGCGAAACGCTTGGCGCGCCACAGGTACAGCGCGAACGCCAGCGCCTGCACCCACATCGTCGTGGCCGAGGCGATGCCCAGGCCTTCGGCGCCGTGCTCGGAAAACCCGAAGCGGCCGTAGGTCAGCGCATAGCCCAGCGGCGCCAGCACCAGCAGGCCGCCGAAGCCGAGCAGCATCGTCGGCAGCGTCCAGTGCGTGCCTTCGCTCAGGTAGCGCATGCAGAAGTACAGCGTCAGCGCCGGCACGCCCCAGCGCACCGCGTGCAGGAAGGCGGTCGCGCCCGGCACGATGTCCGGCGCGATGCCGAACGCCGGCAACAGCGGCGGCACCAGCGAAAGGAAGGCGAACATCGCCGCGCTCAGGCCCAGCGAGAGCCACAGCGCCTGCCGGAACAGCGGCGCGATCTCGTCCTCGCGGCCGGCCCCTTGCAGTTGCGAGACCGAGGCGGTCAGCGAGATCAGCGTGCCGATCGGCACCAGCATCGGCAGCCACAGCAGTGCCGTGCCGATCGTGACCGCCGCCAGCGTGTCGGTGCCGTGGTGGCCGGCGATGACGTTGTCGACGAAGCCGATCAGGCCGGTGGAAACATGGCCCAGCACCAGCGGCAGGGCGAGCAGGAGGGTGGCGCGCACTTCGCTGCCGAAGCGTGGCGTCGCCGGAAGGGATGCAGCAGACATGGGAAACACGGGCGCGTACTGCGGCCGCGCCGGGAGGGCGCTCGTACCGGGTAGCGTGAACCGCCTATTGTACCGCCGCTCGGCGGCCGGCCGGTGACACGGCTTCGCACGCCGGCTGCCGTTGCGGCGTGCCCGGCCCGCAGGCGGCGACACGAAGCCGCACGCAAGGCTTTCGCGCCGGTCAGCGCCCGAGCTTGCGACGCAGCCACGCCGCGCGCGCGGCCGGGGCCTGCGCGAGCAACTCGTTGCGCAATGCATCGCGCTCCTGCGGCGGGGTGCGTTGCGAGATCACCGCCAGTTGCTGCAGCTGTTCGGCATCCAGGCTGCGCAGCAGGCCGAGCAGCACGTCACGCTGCGCCGGCGGCACGTAACCGAACAGCGGCTGCAGGTGCGCGTAGTGCGCGCCCAGGGTCGGACCGAGCCGCCAGCCATCGCGGTACAGGCGGTCCATGGCGTCGAACCGCGCACGTTGCGCGCGTTGCTGCTCGGCCGGCAGCGCGGCCAGGCGGTCGCGCGCCTGTCTTATCCGCGCGCGCTCGGCATCGTCGAGCTCGCGCCAGGCGCGGTAGCGCGCGCGCAGGTCGGCGCGCTGCGCCGGCGTCATCGCCTGCCAGTCCACGCGCGGCGATGCCAGGGCGCCGCCGGCGTTCTCGTCCAGCGGTGCCGGCAGGGCCTGGGCGATGGCCGGAGCGACGGGCAAGCCCAGCAGCAGCCCGACAGCCGCCGCGACGGCGCGCGATCCGCGCCGGTGCCCGGGATCGCGGCCGGCGCCCCGCGGGAGGCTCGCGCGATTCCCCGTCCCGCTGCCTGCGCGGAAGAAAAGCCGCCGGCTAGTTTTCGTCATCGACCGTCTCCAGTCCGGCCGAAGCCGGCTCGCCGGCGACCGGGCGGGCTTCGGACTCGTCCGCGGGTACCGGCCCACCGGCGGCGGCCCAGGCGTAGAAGTCGGCCTGCCGGGCCAGCCCGAGTTCGGGATCGGCCAGCATCGCCGCATCGGCGGGATCGATCGCCGATACCGCTTCGGATGCGGGGCGGTCATCGTCGGCCGGCAGTTCCTCGACCAGGACCGGACCGGCATCGACGACGTGCAGCGCGCCCGGCAGCGCCTGCGAGGCCGGCTCCGGCGGCAGCACCGGCGCTTGCCGCTGCCACCACCACCACCCGCCCAGCGCCGCCAGGCCCGCCAGGACGACCACGATGGCCGCGACGGCCCAGCCCGTGCGGCCGCGCGGCACCTGGCCGCGGCGCGGCTCCGCCCGGCCGGGGGCCGGTGCCCGGCGCGCAGGCGCGCGGGTATCCGTTGCCGCCATCGCCGGGGTGCCGGCCAGGGCCGCCTCGCGCAGCCGCACCAGGCGCTCCAGTTGCTCCGGGGCCAGGTCGCGCACCCGGGCTTGCGCGGCCTCGGCCAGCGCGCGCCACGCAGCGGCATCGGGTTGCCCGGCCGCATCGCGCGGGCAGGCACGTCCGAGTGCGGCGCGGTAGTCGTCCTCGCTCACGCCGAGCACGTCGGACGCCATCGGCTCGTCGAGCCCGGCCACGATCCGCAACAACAGGGCCAGCCGGTCCTCCGGCGTCGCCGTCGCCAACGCCGCGAGCGGCTCGGGCCAGGTCCCGGCATGGGCATGGCGCAGGCCCGGGGTCGCCGACAACAGGCTCCAGAAACGCACCGGCCAGGCGGCCATCAGCTCTTCGTTGGCGTGGTTGCGGAAGGCCCGCTGGGCGGCGGCGAGCGCGCGTTCCGCCAAGGCCCCGTCCCCGCCCTGCAGCAGCGCCACCACGAAGCCGCGCCGCTCGACGCCGCGCAGGAAAGCCGACAACGCCGCAGGGGTGACGGAAGGTTCGGAAGGCGGCGTTGCGGTCATGGGTACTCCGTCATCGGACGGCATGATAGCGGCGGCCCAGGCGTTCCTGCCCCCTTGACAGGCGGCTTCGCTCACGGCCCGCTCACGTACCGGACGGCGGCAGGTTGTGCACAGCAGTAAAGATCGGCCCTCACAAATCCTCGCCAAGCGCGGAAAACTCGTTGTTTCAGCGATATTTCACCACTAAGTTCCTGTTTCCAAAGAAAATTTGTGCAGTGGCGAAAATTTGTCCAACTTGTGGCAGAGGCCGATGGGCGCGCCTTTGCGGGCAGCAGTGCAGGGGAAACCCACAACCTTATCCACAGCCAGTGTGGATAACGCCAATTCCCCAACCGGGACGTGGATTTACATCCCATTTATCAAACCCCGGCACAGGAACAAGGGCCAAGGGGCCGGCGCCACGGGCGGCGCAGGCCGCCCCGGAACGCCCTCCTCGTCCGGCCGCGCACCGTGCCGCATGAGGATTGACGACACCCCTAAACTGGTCCGATGCCCATCCGCACCCTCCAGGTCGCCCTGCCGGTCCCGTTGCCGCAGCTGTTCGACTACCTGCCGCCGTCCGGCACCGCCGTCCCGGACGACGCGATCGGCCGCCGGGTCGGCGTGCCGTTCGGCCCGCGCGAGCTGGCCGGCGTGGTGGTCGGCCTGGGCGAGCAGGCGGCCCCGGACGGCCTGCGCGAGATCCTGGCCTGGCACGACGACGTCCCGCTGCTGACCGGCGAACTGCCGCGGTCGCTGCAATGGCTGGCGCGCTATACCCATGCGCCGCTCGGCGAGGTGCTGGCCACCGCCCTGCCCGGCCCGCTGCGCCGCGGCGAGGCCCTGCCGGATACCCGGACATGGGCCTGGCGGTTGACCGAAGCCGGCCATACCGGCCGGCCGGGGCTGCGCCGCGGCACCCGTCCGGCCCGGCTCGCGGAGCTGCTGGCCGCCGCCCCCATCGACGAAGACCGCCTGGACCTGCAGTTGGAAGGCTGGCGCGAAGCGGCGCGCAGCCTGTCCAGGCGCGGCCTCGCCGAGCGCGTCGCGGTAGCGCCACCGCCGCCCGATGCGATCCGGCCGGGACCACCGCTCAATTCGGAACAGCAGGACGCGGTGGCCGCGATCGCCGCCCAGTCCGGCTTCGGCACCTTCCTGCTCGACGGCGTCACCGGCAGCGGCAAGACCGAGGTCTACCTGCAGGCGATCGCCGATTGCTTGGCAAGCGGCCGCCAGGCGCTGGTGCTGGTGCCGGAGATCGGCCTGACCCCGCAGACGCTGGCGCGCTTCCGCGCCCGCCTCGGGGTGACGGTGCACGCCTTGCATTCGGGATTGCCAGATGGCGAGCGCGCGCGGGTGTGGACCGCCGCCGCGCGCGGCGAGGCACGGCTGGTCGTGGGCACCCGCTCGGCCGTGTTCACGCCGCTGCCGCAGGCCGGGCTGATCGTCGTCGACGAGGAGCACGACGGCAGCTACAAGCAACAGGACGGCATCCGCTACCACGCCCGCGATTTCGCCCTGGTGCGCGCCAAGGCGCTGGACGTGCCGGTGATCCTCGGCAGCGCCACGCCGTCGCTGGAATCGCTGCACAACGCGCTCGGCGGCCGTTACCGCCACCTGCGCCTGTCGCGCCGCGCCGGCGAGGCCAGGCCGCCGCGCGTGCGCGTGCTCGACGTGCGCAAGCGCCTGCTCAAGGACGGCCTGTCGCCGGACGTGCTGGCCGGCATCGGCGAGGCGCTGGCGCGCGGCGAGCAGGTACTGGTGTTCAAGAACCGGCGCGGCTATGCCCCGGTGCTGCTGTGCCACGACTGCGGCTGGACCGCGCCGTGCAACCGCTGCAGCACACCGCTGCATGCCACGCCGATGACCGTGCATGCCGGCGGCCGGCGCCTGCAGTGCCACCACTGCGGCGCGCGCCAACCGGCACCGCTGGCCTGCCCGGCGTGCGGCAGCCTGGCGCTGCAGCCGCAGGGCATCGGCACCGAGCGGCTCGAGGAAAGCCTGGTCGAGGCGTTCCCGGGCCAGCCGGTGGTGCGCATCGACCGCGGCACCACCCAGCGCCGCGACGCGCTGGAAACCCAACTGGCCCGGCTCGGCGATGCGCCCGGCATTCTGGTCGGTACCCAGATCCTGGCCAAGGGCCACGACCTGCCGAAGCTGACCATGGTGGTGGTGGTCGGCATCGACGAGGGCCTGTTCTCGGCCGATTTCCGCGCCGCCGAGAAACTGGCCCAGCAGCTGATCCAGGTCGCCGGCCGCGCCGGCCGCGCCGAGCGTCCCGGCGAAGTCTGGCTGCAGACCCACCATCCGGAACACCCGCTGCTGCAGACCCTGATCAACGGCGGCTACCACGCTTTCGCCGAGGCCGAACTCGCGCAGCGCGAAGGCGCCGGTTTCCCGCCATCCGCGCACCTGGCGCTGTTCCGCGCCGAAGCCAAGCACGTGGAGGCGGCCAACGACTTCCTGCGCGCGGTACGCGGGCTGCTCGGCCACGGCGCGGTCGAGGCCTACGGCCCGATGCCCGCGCCGATGCCGCGCCGCGCCGGCTTCCAGCGCACCCAGTTGCTGCTCTCCTGCGCGCAGCGCCCGCCGCTGCACGCGCTGCTCGACCAGGTATTGCCGCAGGTCTACGCACTGCCGCAGGCACGGCGCGTGCGCTGGTCGCTCGACGTCGATCCGATGGACCTGTATTGACGGCATCGGCCTGTGGATGCCGTCCCGCATAGCGGGCCTGGCCGGCATGCGGATCAATTGGGCGCAGTAAGCGAACGAAAAGATCCTGAGGCTTCGCCCGTACCCTCATCCGCCCTTCGGGCACCTCGCTACGCGCCCCGGCCTGGCGCAGCGCGCCAGGCGTTCAGGCGTGTGCGAGCCAATGGCCCGCAAGCAACACGCCTTCACCCCGGCGGGAGAAGGAAACCGCAGCGCCTCAAACAACACCGGCGAAGCCCGTCGGGCTGAAGTCCCCCCTACAAGAAAAGCCATCGCCGCCGCAACAACGGCGGCGACGCGCCATCACTCACCAAGTACGCCGCAACGGATGCGCCTCGGTATTGAACACCACCCCGTCGAAGTCCAGCGCGGTCTTCGGCGCGAACAGCAGGTAGTAGTACTTGAAGGTTTCCGCGAACAGGAAGCTCTCCATCGAATCGTCCTTCTCCTTGCTGCGCACGTCCTTCAGCGCGGCGAAGCCGTGCTCGGTGCGCGTATCGCGCACGAAGTCCTCGAAGAACACCTTGCCCATGCCGCGATACCGCGCATCGCCCGTGTAGTGGTACAGGTAGTAGGCCGATTCGACGATCTCCGGGCGCAGCGCATAGCCCGGCGAACGCACCTCCATCGCCGCGTAGTCCAGCGATTCCGGCTCGATGCCGTGCAGGCGCCACATCTTCAGCCCCGACTCCTGCAGGCGCTGGGCGCGGTCCAGGTCCCCGCCCAGCGCCAGCAGGCCCGGCATGAAGGCATCCAGCGCGCCGTACAGGGTGGCGGTGCGCTTGCCGCTGTCCATGTCGGCATGGCCGTACCACAGCTCGCCCCCGCGCACCTCGTCGGCCAGGTAGCGGTTGACCGGCTCGATGCTGTCCTCCCACATGCGCTTGCAGTCCTCGTCGCCGAACAGCTTCCAGCACTTGAGCAGGTACTCGTAGTACGAATCGATGCCGCCGGCGATGGACGCATCCTTGTTGGTCCATTCGCCGGTCTCCACGTCGATGTTCAGCCCGACCAGGCCGATCTTGGAGCGGCGCTTGTAGGTCTCCACCAGCGCGCGCTTGGCCTTGTCGTAGTACTCCTGCTTGCCGGTCAGCTTGGCCAGGGTGCCGAACTCCAGCAGCAGCGTGCCGGTCTCGGCCGGATTGCTGATCTTGCCGCGGGTCTTGCCGGTGCGCAGGTTGACGTGGGTGTACGGCAGCCCGGTGGGACTGTCGAACACCGGCGACAGGCGCCGCCCCAGGTCGTCGGCGAGCTTGAGCAGGCGCTCGTCGTGGGTCATCTGGTAGGCCGACAGCAGGCCGCCGAGCAGGCGGATGGTCACCTCGAAGTTCTGCACTTCGATGTCCTGGTCGAACGACAACTGGCCGACGATCAGCTCGCGCGCCTCGTTGGCCTCCTTGTCCAGGCCGAGCAGCAACAGCGTGTCGAGCGCGTCGACCGGCGACATCAGCAGCGGCACCGGATACCAGTCGCGCGGCTTGCCGCTGAGCGGCTTCAGGTCGTCGTGGCCCTTGGCGTACTGCATGTAACCCTGCCAGGCATGGCGGGTCTGCTCGCGCACCTGCTCGGCCAGGCGCGCGGCCTCGGCGTCGTCCACGGCCGGCACCTCGGCCGGCGTGGCCGGGCTGGCCGCGGCCGGCGCAGCGGCGGGGGCGGCATCGGCAGCGGGCGCGGCCTGCTCGCCGCAGGCGGACAGCGCCAGCGACAGGGCCGCGATCAGGGGAGCATTGCGCAGGGCACGGATCATCATCGAGTCCTCGGGATGGAAGCGTCGTCTGGTTCGGTAAAGAGGCGTCGTCAGCTCGGCCGGGCCGCGCTGCTCTCGCGGATGCGCAGCTGCACCGACGCGACGGTCCGCATCGGTGGCGCATCGGGGTTTTCCACGCGCTGCAGCAGCAGCGCGGCCGCCTGCCGCCCGCGTTCGCGCGGATCGGCGGTCAGGGTGGTCAGCGGGGGCACCGCCATGGCGGCCTCTGAAATGTCGTCGAAGCCGGTGACCGCGAAATCGCCGCCGGGGCGGATGCCGCGCGAGGTCAGGCCCAGCATCAGGCCCAGGGCCACCGTGTCGTTGTAGCAAACCGCCGCGCTGGGATGTTCGCTTCCCGCAAACAGCTCGCCGGTGCGCGCGGCCGCCTCGAGCCGGTTCGGGGCCGACTCGATCAGCCATTGCGGATTCGCCTGCAATCCCGCTTCGGCCAGGGCCTGCTGGTAGCCCGCGCGGCGGTGGTGGCAGGAGCTGGAGGTGGCGTGGCCGCCGAAGAAGGCGATGCGCCGGTGCCCGCGCTCGATCAGGTGCCGGGTGGCCATGTAGGCCCCGTTGCGGTTGTCCAGCGTCAGGAAGTCCCACTCGGCGCCCGCCAGTTCGCGGTTGAACAGCAGCACGTTGGCATGGGCGCCGAGCACCTGCTGCAGCTGTTGCGCATCGCTGCCCTCGGCCGGCGAGAGGATGAACCCGGTGGGCGTGTGCTCCATCAGCGTGGACAGCACGGCCTGCTGGCGCTGCGGCGATTCGCCGGTGCTGCCCAGCAGGGTCACGTAGCCTTTCGCGCCCAGCGCCTCGTCCACGCCGGAGGCGAACTCGGCGAAGAACGGGTTGGACAGGTCGTTGATCACCAGCGCGATCGAGGACGACGTGCGCCGGCGCAAGTTGGCCGCGGTGCGGTTGTACACGTAGCGCTGGCGGCGCAGTTCGGCCTCGACCTTCGCGCGCGTCTCGACATTGACCAGCGGGCTGCCGCGCAGCACCAGCGAGACCGTCGCGCGCGACACGCCCGCCGCCTGCGCGATATCGGTCACCGTGACCGCGCGCTTGCCGGCCTTGCGCGGCGCCTTGCCGATGCCTGACGTCTTTTCGTTCATCGCCTCATCCATTCGCGCAGGTATGCCACATCCGGGGAATCGCCGCGACGCCGGCCGCACCCGCGTTCCATCGCGAGCGGTGCCGCATGCGTCATTGCAGGGCCGTGCCTGGCGTGGCGCAATACGATGCCGGCAGGTCGGCGACCGCCGTCCCCCAGCCCTGCACCGGCGCCTCGTCGCCCAGTTCGAAGCGCAGCGTGCCGCCTTGGCGCAGGCGTTGCCAGTCCAGCCACACCGCCTGTTGCGGCTTGCCGTCCAGGCGCACGCCCTGGATGTACTGCAACCGGCGTCCATCGGCTCCTGGCGCCTGCAGGCGCAGGCGGCGTCCCTCGCCCAGCGCGACCTCAACCTCGGGGAAGCGCGGCGCGTGCAGCAGCAACTGGCCCGTGCCCGGCACCGCCGGGTACAGTCCCAGCGCGCTGAACAGGTACCACGCCGACATCGTGCCCAGGTCGTCGTTGCCGGTGACGCCGTTGGGCGCGTTGACGAACAACTGCTGGGCGGCGCGGACCACCACGGCGGTCTTCCAGGGCTGGCCGATCAGCGTATACATCCAGGGCGCGTGCAGGTCCGGCTCGTTGTTCGGGTTGTAGCGGTACTGGCTGTAGTAGCTGTACGGGCCGACCACCCATTCCTTGCGCGCGGCGGTGAGCGGCGACCGCAGCAGTTCGTCGTAGGCGAAGAACGCATCCAGGCGCCGCGCGGCCTGCTCGCGGCCGTGCATGGCCGCGACCAGCCCCGGCACGTCCTGCTGCACCAGCCACTGGTACTGCCAGGCGGTGCCTTCGTGGAAGCCATGCTCCGAGCGCGGGTCGTAGTGGCCGTTGGCCGGCGTGTACCACTGCCCGTCCTCGCCGCGCGGCCGCGGGAAACCGCCGAAGCCGGTGCCGGCATCGCGCACGTCGGGGTCCCACACCTTGTGCCAGTTGCCGCCGCGTTCGCGCAGCAACCTGGCGTCGTCGGCGTGGCCGAGGCCGGCGGCCATCTGCGCCAGCGCGCAGTCGGCCAGCGCGTATTCCAGCGTCGCCGAGCCTCCATGGCGCGGGTCCACGTCCATGCCCTTGGACGGGAAGGCGCGGTCGTAGGCCACGTAGCCATTGGCCAGGTAGTTGGCATTGCCGGAGCGGCCCGCATGGCGCGAGTTCAAGGGCGGCATGCCGAAGGCATTGCGGCGCAGCGCCGCCCAGGCCTCGGCCTCGCGGCCCGCCAGCGCGCCGAAGCGCCACAGGTCGACCAGGAACGGCGTGACCGGATCGCCGGTCATGACGTTGGTCTCGAAGTTGGCATAGCCCCAGCGCGGCAGCCACCCGCCTTGCGCGTCGATCGCCAGCACGCTGCGGGCGATGTCGCGCGCCACGTCCGGGCGCGTCATCGCCAGCCACTGGTTCTGCGCGCGATAGGTGTCCCACAGCGAGAAGTACTCGTAGTAGGTCCAGCCATCGGCGCGATGGATCGCGTCGTCGTAGCCGCGATAACGGCCATCGGCATCGCTGCCGGTCAACGGCTGCAGCAGCGCGTGGTACAGCGCGGTGTACAGCACGGTGCGATCGTCGCGGCTGCCGCCGGCCACGCGCACGCCCTCCAGCTCGCTTCGCCATGCCTGCTGGGCCAGCGCGCGCATGCGTTCGAAACCGAGCAGCCTGCCGTCCTGCATGCCGTCCGCGCGCAGGTTGTTGCGCGCGCCCTCGGCGTCGACGTGCGAGATCGCGCTGGTGGCGGTGACCGCCTGGCCGTCGGCCAGGTCGAAGCTCAACCACGCCCCGTTCGGCTTCAGCTCGCCTTCCATGCTGTGGCGCGCGCCCGGCACGCCGCCTTCTTCGCCCCAGG
Source organism: Pseudomonas sp. Hp2 (assembly GCF_006386585.1). Classification (NCBI taxonomy): domain Bacteria; kingdom Pseudomonadati; phylum Pseudomonadota; class Gammaproteobacteria; order Pseudomonadales; family Pseudomonadaceae; genus Pseudomonas; species Pseudomonas sp. Hp2. The sequence goes on along the minus strand of NZ_VAHJ01000006.1, from coordinate 90,042 downwards.
TGCCGAACGCCTTGAACGGCCGGTCGAACTCGATGCGGAACCAGGTGGTGTACTGGTGCCCGCCGCAGAAGCTCTGGGTTACCAGCCGCCCCTCCACGGCGCGGTCGCCGACGACGTCGATCACGCTGCCCACCACCGTATGGCGCTCGTTCGCCTGGCCGACGTTCACCAGCACATGGCCCTGGCCCCGATGGGCACTGAAGGTGTAGCGCTCCGCGGCGGCGCGCGGGCGCGCGGTGGCCTCGACGTCGATGCCGCCGTAGTCGGTCAGCCGCACCTTGTAGTAGCCGGCCTGCCCGATCTCGCCCTCGTGGGTATAGGACGACGCGTAGTTCCTGTGGTCGAAGCGCTTGGCATCGCCGGTATCGAAATCGCCACCGGGCCCGATGCTGCCGGTGACGGGCAGCACCGAGACCTGCCCGCCCTGCTCCCAGCACCCGGCGCCGGACAGGAACGAGTGCCCGAAGCCGCGGATCTTCTCGTCGTCGTAGCGCCAGCCGGCGTAATGGCTGCCGATCGGGCTGACCTGGATCATGCCGAACGGCGCCGACGCGCCCGGGAAGGTATTGCCCTCGTCCTTGCTGCCGATGAAGGTGTTGACCTCGCGCTCCAGCGCGACCGATGCGGCCTGCACCAGCGGCGCGATGGCCAAGGCCAGCAGGCAGGCCAGGCCTGCCAGGGGACGGCGCGGAGAACGAGGGGCGATGAGGGGCGGCAATCGGCTCATTGATGGTCCTGCGGGTCGATGTCGTGTGCTGCGGAGGCCGCCCGGCGGCAGGTGCCGGACGGCGTGGAGGACGTTGCGGACGGCAGGGTCGCGGAGCCGCCAAGGAGCGGGCCGGCAGGCACGGAAGGGCGAAACGCCCCGGCGGGAACCCCTTTCCCCATCGTCCCAAGTCCACTGCGCTTGGTTTAGATCGATCCAAGTAAATCACGCCCTTTTTCGAAAATGCATTCCGCGCTGCACCATCGGCGGCCCTGCGACCGCCGGAAAGCCGCGCCTACCCGCATGGCCCTGGCCTGCGCCAGGTATTCCCAACACCACGGTTTCGTATTGCGCAGCAGCATGCGTCCCCTCGTGCCCTGTGTTAAAAATTTATTGCCGATTGTTTAGATCGATCTAAACCAAGGAGATCGCGGAGTCGTGGGCGGGACGGAGGGTCGTGCCGCGAGGCGCACCGGCCGTTGGGAAATCGGCAAATTTTGGATCGATTCAATTCCAGCGATTTCAATCAGGTGAGGGAGAAAGAAATGGGGTACATGTCACGCTTGCACGGCCGCGACGGTCTGTCCGCGGCCATTGCCATCGCGCTGGCCGCGGCCATCGCGCCGGCCGACGTTCTCGCACAACAAGCCGGCACCGCCGCGTCGACGACGCCGCCGCCGGACGCAACCACGCTCGACAGCATCACCGTCACCGGCTATCGCTACGCGATCGAGAAGAGCCTGGACCAGAAGCGCGAAGCCAACGCCATCGTCGACGTCGTCAACGCCGAGGACATCGGCAAGTTCCCGGACAAGAACGTCGCCGACGCGCTGCAGCGCGTGCCGGGCGTGATCGTCAGCCGCGACGGCGGCGAGGGCAAGAACGTCAGCGTCCGCGGCCTGTCCTCGGAACTGACCCTGACCGAGTTGAACGGCAACTACATCGCCACCGCCGAATCCAACGGCGATCCCACCCGTTCGTTCAACTACACGCTGCTGCCGTCGAACATGCTCTCCAGCGCCGAGCTGTTCAAGTCGCCGGAGGCGCGCCTGGACGAGGGCGGCATCGGCGGCACCGTGATCCTGCACACGCGCCGTCCGCTGGACATGGAGGCCAATACCGGCTTCGTTTCCGTCGAAGGCACCCGGGCCGACACCACCAAGAAGACCGACGGGCAGTTCTCCGGCTCGTACGCCTGGCACGACAAGGACGACCGCTTCGGCATCTTCGTCGGCTACACCCAGCAGAAGCGCACCACGCGCACCCTCGACGCCAGCACCGAGAACTGGCAGTGGTACGGCGACGACTACGACGGGCATCCGGCGACCGACGTCAACGGCCGTCCCTCCGGCATGACCAGCTACTGGTGGGGCGAGTCCGGCTTCTACGACCAGGGCGGCCGCTACTACACCAACTTCATGATGCCGACCTCGGTCAACCTCAACGTCAAGGAGGAAGAACGCGAGCGCAAGGGCGGGCAGGTCACCCTGCAATTCAAGCCGAACGACAACCTGACCTTGACGGCGAACTACTTCCGCTTCGACCTGTCGCAGGACTCGCAGACCAATACGCTGAAGATCCCGGAGTGGAACCTGGCCCGCTACAACGGCGACGGCAACTGGCCGGGCGGCCGCATGCTCGACGGGCTGGCCCTCGACCGCAGCGGCACCATCGTCACCGGCGCGCAGTACAGCGCGCACGCCGGCAAGACCTACTACTGCAGCGAGGCTGCCGCCGCGGCGGGCGGAATGGCCCCGGGCGGCTGGGGTCCGGACGACTGCACCATCCCGACGCCGCAGATCACCGGCAGCTACAACCTCGAGAGCGCGCTGTCGCAGACCGCCGACTTCGAGGCCGCCTGGCGCGGCGAATCGATGGACATCACCTTCAAGGGCGGCCGCACCTGGGCCAAGGGTGGCCCGGACCTGCAGTTCGCGGTGCCGCTCAAGCCGCGCCGCCAGAACGCGGACGGCAGCTGGACCCTGGGCAACTACGCCAGCGCCTGGGACGTGACCGGCACGCCGACGATGGCGTTCTCGCCGGAGCTGATGCAGAACCTCAAGGACGGCATCCTGCAAGTCGACCTCGGCTCGACCGGCTCGTCCTGGACCCGCAACACCACGCAGCAGAAGTATTTCCAGCTCGACACCACCTGGTACAACGACGAGGGCTTCCTCGACTCGCTGCAGTTCGGCGTCAAGTACCGCGACGGCGGCATCCATCGCAGCACCGGCAACAGCTATTGGGTATGCCCGGGCACCGATCCGGGCGACTACGAGAACCGCTACTGGAACGGCCGCTGCAACAGCCTGGCTACCCAGTTCTCGCCGGACTTCCTCTACGCGATGGGCAACCTGGCGGGCGGCATCGACGCCAGCGCGTTCCCGGCGATCAACTACCCCGCCTACATCGCCTACCTGAACCGGACCTACGGGCCGATGCAGACCCGCAACGAGGACAACTTCGTCTACAACGTCGACGAGAAGATCTACGCCACCTACCTGCAGGCCAACTTCAGGACCGAACGCCTGCGCGGCAACGTCGGCGTACGCGTCGTCAGCACCCGGCAGCATGCCGACTCGACCGACAAGGTCACCTCCTACAACGACTACTTCTACGACGGTGCCGACGGCAATCCACTGGCGTGCCAGGAAGGCGCCAGCGTGCCCGGCGGCGCGCCCGCCGACACCTACTGCGGCACCGAGGGGTATTGGAGGCTCTCCGATAGCCAGCAGCGCGTCGAATCGTTCGCGATCAGCTCGCTCGACCGCAGCTACACCGACGTGCTGCCGAGCTTCAACCTGGCCTACGACCTGACCGAGAACCTGCTGCTGCGCGCAGCGGCCTCCAAGGTGATCTCGCGCCCGAGCTACAGCGACATCGCCGCCCCCGGCAACCTGGAATACTTCAGCCAGGAGTACATCAACGACCGCCGTCTGACCGGCGGCGCCGACGAGGCGGGCTGGTACGGCTCGGGCAGCAACAAGAACCTGGAGCCGTACAAGGCCACCCAGTACGACATCGGCCTGGAGTGGTACTTCCATCCGGGTTCCGTGGTGGGCCTGGACCTGTTCCGCAAGGACGTCAGCAACTTCTCGGTGCCGGTGGTCCAGAACGTGTCGATGGACATCGGCGGCGAGACCGTGACGGTGCAGAACTACTCCACCACTGCCGGCGGCCGCGACGCGGTGTCGGAGGGCGTGGAGTTCTATGCCCAGCACACGCTGGACTTCGGCCTCGGCTTCCAGCTCAACTACACCTACAACAAGACCAACGAAGCGGCCATCACCCTCGAGGACGGCACCGAGATCGGCAAGTCCCCGCTGGTCGGCAGCGCCAGGAACCAGGCTAACTTCACCGTGTTCTACGAGACCAGCAAGTGGCTGCTGCGCGCTTCGTACAACCGCCGCGGCGAGGTGGTCGACGGCCTGGTCAACGGCCTGAACGTCTACGAAGAGCCCTACGAGCAGATCGACCTCAACGCGGCGTACAACATCACCCCGGACCTGAGCCTGACCGCCTCGGTGCTGAACCTGACCAAGGAGGAACAGCGCATGCACCTGGGCAACGACACCAAGGACCGCTTCTACTCCAACAGCTACGCCGGCCGCGTCATGTACATGGGCCTGACCTACAAGTTCTGAGCCTGCCCGGTCCCGGCACCACGGATACGCCAGCCGCATCGTCGCGATGCGGCTGGCGTTCTGCTTGTGGGCTCCCGCGTCAGCGCGCCGCGTTCGCGCTCATCGTCGCGTTCCGGCTCGCGTCGAGGTACTGGGCCGGGTCGCGCATCCCGGTGGTATGGCACTGCCCCGTGATATGGCCCATGTTGTTGCCGCCGGGCAATTGCGCATTGACCTGCTCGACCGTGCCGTCCTCCGGATCGCTCAGCACCAGGTCCGACGCCGCATTGCAGTAGTCGTTGGTCCACCAGTTCGTCGAAGCGAACGAAGTCGTGTAGTAGTAGACCTTCGCGCGCGCCGATGCCGGGATGCCGGCCAGCCACGCCTTGGCGCCGTCGTAGGTGAGGTCGGTATTGCTGCCGCAACCGACGCCGAACCACGAACCGACCGTTGCGATGATGCCCGCCAGGTTGGTGCCCTGGTAAGGCGTGCCGACCGACTGCAGCAGGCGCGCGCCGGTCGCGTTGTCCAACCCGCTCCAGTAGTACGCATACAGGTGCAGCGCGGCCATGCCGCCCTGGCTGTGCGCGACCGTGCCGAACGAATTCCACTGGCTGCCGAACTGCGCCAGCAACTGCGCGAACTGGTCGTTGCTGCGGCTCTGGTTGGCATCCAGGAACGCAGAGGCGTTGCCGAACTGCGCGACCGGCCACACCCCGCCGGAACAGTAGCCATGCACCAGCACCAGCCGCGAACCGGTCGCCTGGATCGTCGCATCGGCCGTCGCCTGCCGCAGCGACGCCGGGCGCGGGCCCATCCGCATCGCCTCGTCGATCGCGATCGCATTCGCCGGGTTCGCGCTGGCCAGCGCGCGCAGGCGCGTGGCCGGCAACGGCAGTGCCAGCTCGGCCTTCTCGAGCAACGGAACGTAGTGGTCCGGATCCTCGATGCGCAGGTTGCGCAGCGCGAACGGCGCACGCGCACCCGAACGGGCGATCCAGCGCTCGTCCAGGCCCAGCGACAACCGGCCGTCCGCCGGCGCGGCCATGCCGCCCACCCAGGCCACCGGCACGTCTTCGCCCGTCGCGCCCTTGCCCCATACCTCGGCCAGCACGCGATAGTGCGAAGGCGCATCCGCGCCACGCGCGGCCACCGGCAGTTGCAACGCCAGGCGGCCGGCCTGGCCCGGCTGCACGCCGATGCCGCCCACCAGGCGGAGCTGCGCATCCAGCACCGGCAGCACGTGCTCGGCGGTACGCACGAACGGCTGGCCGTCGCGGTCGCGGCCGTGCACCACGGTCTGCGCGATCCATGTGCCGGAGCGATCCGGAACGAACCCCGCGCCGTACACGCCGTCGCCGGCCGCACCATCGCTGTGGAAACCGTCGTCGACCATCGCGACGGTGGAGAGGCTGCCATCGGGCGCGACGATGCGCAGCTCGGCGCGCTCGATGCGGCCTGCATCCATCCCGAGGCGCGCCTCGCCCGCGGCACTGTCGCCGGTCAATACCGCATTGAGCGCAAGCGGGCGACCGAGCTGACGCTGGCGATCGCGCGGATAGGACGCCAACTGCGTGCGCTCGTTGCCTTCCAACAACACGTAACCGCGCTGCGCCTGCGGCGTGGACGCACGCAATTGCAACGTCCACTCGCCACTGCCCGCACCATCGAGCGCATAGCGCAAGCCCTGCACCGCCGATGCCTGCATGCCCAGCGACGCGGCCGCCGCCTGCAACGGTGCCGCGTTGGCGGCATCGGCGCGCAGCGCGACACCCGGCTCGCTGGCAGCCGCCTGCCAACCTGCACCGTTGTCGAGCACCATGAAGCGCACCCGCCCGTTCTCCACCGGCAAACTGCCGCGCCACTGCGCACCACCGGCCTGCGCGACCAGTTCCACCGGCAACAACGCACTCTTGGACAGGATCGCCGCCGATGCCGGATCCGGCGCATGCATCTGCGCGAACTCCTCCGGCGGCCCGGCCAACTGCTTGGGAACCAACTCCGCGGCATGACCCGCGGAAACGGACAACGACATCGCGGATACGGCGAACAGCATCACAGATCTGAGCATGGCGTATTCCTCCTTGGACGTTGCGGAATGCAACGCAGGCCACGTCCCCGATTCCAGGCAATCCCGCCCGCGCCGCAGATCGCCCAGCGCCCCCTCGCCGCGACGTGACCGGATTTATAACGCCCCGATATGACCAAGCCACGACGCAGCGCAGCAGTGCGGTAACGCTGTTGCTGTTGCTGTTGCCGTTGCTGTTGCCGTTGCTGTTGCTGTTGCTGTTGCTGTTGCCGTGCCGTTGCTCGTGATTTTGCTTTGGCTTCTCGCCTTTGACTTTGACCTACCGGGGCCCCTCCGAAGCGGCGGAGACGGCGGGGAAAACCCCGCAGGGGCGACGCACATGGATGTGCGTCGTTTTTCGCCGCGACAGGATGTCGCGTCGAAAAATCCCGCCGGCTCCGCGAACCCGCAGCAAAGCTGCGGGCGCGAAGGCGGGGTGTGCTTTCTTTTGGTTACTTTTCTTTGCACAAGCAAAGAAAAAGTGACTCGCCAAAGGCGAAAGCTCTGGCCTTTCTCGCCAAAGGCCTCAAGAGCCCAAAGCAACGTCCCTGGATCCCCGCTTTCGCGGGGATGACGCTAGAGAGACTACGTGAGGCGGTGAGATAGCGTGGACGCCGGTCCGTCGGCCATTGGGCATAACCCGATACCGCCAACCCACTACCCCCGCCCCACCTTTCCCCGCACCCGGGGCTTGTCCCGGATCCAGATCACCAATCCATCCTGCCTGATCTCGAACAACCCGATCGCCTTGACCAGGTCGCTCAACTTCCGGTACCCGTAATTGCGCGGGTCGAACGACGCCTGGTTGGCGATCTGCTTGCCCACCGCCCCCAGGTGCGCCCACCCGTCGTCTTCCGACTCCGCGTCCACCGCCCCGCGCAACAACTGCACCAGCCGCGCATCGTTGCGCAGCTCCTTCTCGCCCCTGCGCGTCGAAGTCGCATCCTGCTCGTCCACCGCATCCGCGCCCAGCGCCTCCAGGTAGGTGAACTTCGAACAGGCGTTGACGAACGGGGACGGCGTCTTCTTCTCGCCGAAGCCATAGACCTTCATGCCGTCGGTCAACAGGCGCATCACCAGCGGCGTGAAATCCGCATCGCTCGACACGATCGCGAAGGCGTCGAGGTTGCGCGCGTACAGCAGGTCCATCGCATCGATCACCATCGCCATGTCCGAGGCGTTCTTGCCGCTGCTGTAGGCGAACTGCTGGATCGGGCGGATCGCGTACTCGTGCAGCACCGACTCCCAGCCCTTCAGGTGCGGGCTCTTCCAGTTGCCGTAGGCGCGCCGCACGTTGGCCACGCCGTAGCGCGCCACCTCGGCGAGCACCACGTCGATCTTCGCGGCCGGCGCATTGTCCGCATCGACCAGCAGCGCGATACGCGTCTCGGATCCGTTGCCCGATGCCATCGGCCATGCTCCTCGCACGGGCGCCATGCCCGTCCCGCGGCCGAGCATACACAGGCGGCTCGCCCGCGCATGTGCACGCGGCGCGAACACCCCGCGGTTCCTCCCGAGCTGCTACGTTAGCGGGCAGTCGCGGCGGCCAGCCGGCCAGGCCGCTCCCCCGATCCTCCCTTGCCCGATACAGCACGATGGCTCCCACGCTCCCCCATCTGATCGTCATCGGCGGCGGCTTCGCCGGGCTCTGGGCGACCCGCGCCCTGGCCGACGCGCCGATCCGCATCACCCTGGTCGATCGCCACAACCACCACCTGTTCCAGCCGCTGCTGTACCAGGTCGCCACCGCCGGCCTGTCCGCCCCGGACATCGCCGCGCCGCTGCGCCATATCCTGCGCGGACAGCGGAACGTCGAGGTCCTGCTCGGCGAGGTCGACGCGATCGACCCGGACCGGCGCCAGGTCGCCCTCACCGACGGCCACCGCCTCGGCTACGACTATCTCCTCCTGGCGACCGGGGCCACCCACGCCTACTTCGGCAACGACCAGTGGGCCGGGCACGCGCCGGGCCTGAAGACGCTCAACGATGCGCTGTACCTGCGGCGCAAGCTGCTGGTGGCGTTCGAACGCGCCGAAGCCGAGCCCGATCCCGCCGCCCGCGCGGCCTGGCTGAACTTCGCGATCGTCGGCGGCGGCCCGACCGGGGTCGAGCTCGCCGGCACGCTGGCCGAGATCGCCCGCCACACGCTGAAGGACGAGTTCCGCAGCATCGATCCGCGCGACGCCCGCGTGCGCCTGATCGAAGCCGGCCCGCGCGTGCTGCCCTCCTTCCCCCCCGACCTCACCGACAAGGCCGAGCGCCAGCTGCGGAAGCTCGGCGTGGAGGTCCATACCGGCACGCCGGTGACGCACATCGACGAGCACGGCTACCGGCTGGGCGACGAGTTCGTGGCGGCACGCACCGTGGTATGGGCCGCCGGCGTGGCCGCCTCGCCGCTGGCGCGCACCCTCGGCGTGCCGTTGGACCGCGCCGGCCGCGTGCTGGTCGAGCCCGACCTCAGCGTGCCCGGCCATCCCGAGATCTTCGTCGGCGGCGACCTGGCCTCGGTGCAGCAGGACGGCAGGCCGGTGCCCGGCGTCGCCCCGGCCGCCAAGCAGATGGGCCGGCACGTCGCCGCCACGCTGCGCGCCCGCCTCGCCGGCCGGCCGGCGCCCGCGTTCCGCTACAAGGACTACGGCAACCTCGCCACGATCGGGCGCATGGCGGCGATCGTGCACCTCGGCCGGCTCAAGCTGTCGGGGCCGCTGGCCTGGTGGTTCTGGCTGGCCGCCCACGTGTTCTTCCTGATCGGCTTCCGCAATCGCTTCGTGGTGCTGGTCAACTGGGCGATGGCGTACTGGAGCTACCAGCGCGCCGCGCGGATCATCTTCGGCCGCCCGCACGAGGAAGACCCTCCGCAACGCCCCTGAGGCCGGTGCCGCCGGCCCGGCATCGCCATGAACGCGAACGGCCCGGATCGCTCCGGGCCGTTCGTCCATTGCCGCTGTCGTGCCGGTCAGGCGGCGAACAGGGCGCGCATCTTTTTCAGCGCGTTCGCCTCGATCTGGCGGATGCGCTCGGCCGACACGCCGTACTCGTCGGCCAGCTCCTGCAGCGTCACCTTCGACTCCGAGTCCAGCCAGCGGCGGCGGATGATGTCGCGCGAACGCGCATCCAGCCCGGCCATGCCCTCGCGCAGCAGCTCCAGCTGGTGGTCCTCGCTGTCGGCGCGCTCGTAGGCCATCGACGGATCCTCGTCGTTGGCGACGAGGTAGCTCACCGGCGACGGCGGCGCGTGCTCGTCGTCCTCGTCGGACGGTGCATCGAAACCGATGTCGCGGCCGGCCAGGCGCGATTCCATCTCCAGCACCTCGCGCTCGGACACGTTCAGGTCCTTGGCGACGGCGCTGACCTCGGAGGCGTTCAGCCAGCCCAGGCGGGTCTTGGACTTGCGCAGGTTGAAGAACAGCTTGCGCTGCGCCTTGGTCGTGGCGACCTTGACGATGCGCCAGTTCTTCAGGATGAACTCGTGCATCTCGGCGCGGATCCAGTGCACCGCGAAGGACACCAGGCGCACGCCCATGTCCGGGTCGAAGCGCTTCACCGCCTTCATCAGGCCGATGTTGCCTTCCTGGATCAGGTCGCCCATCTGCAGGCCGTAGCCGTTGTAGCCGCGGGCCACGTGCACGACGAAGCGCAGGTGCGAGTGCACCAGCTCGCGCGCGGCGTCGAGGTCCTCGTGGTCGCGGTAGCGGCGCGCCAGCTCCTGTTCCTCATCGGCCGACAGCACCGGGATCTGGTGCACGGCATTGATGTAGGCATCCAGCGAACCCAGCGCGCTGGGGACGGGGAGGTTGTTTGCCACAAGGGCAGTGGAGGCGTTCTGGCTCATAGGACCTCATCTTAGCAGTCGGGCTATTGGACTGCCGGGTACAGAAAAAGTTCCAGCGTTCCATGAATGGAATGGTTAACCGGGCTTGGCCTTTTCCGTTCTGCCGCCGTCCTCGGGAAACCCCGGCCGCCACCCTATCACCGTTCCGGCGGCGGCGCCGTGACGGTCTTGGGTCCGTTGGCGTCGACTCAGGTTGTCCCGTCCAGCGCCTGCCGGGGCGGCAGCCGCCAGTCGATCGGCGTACCGCCGTGCCGGGCCAGGTACTCGTTGGCCATCGAGAAATGCCGGCAGCCGAGGAATCCCCGGTGCGCCGACAGCGGCGAGGGGTGCGGCGCTTTCAGCACGCGGTGGCGGCGGGTGTCGATCACCTTGCCCTTGGCCTGGGCATAGCTGCCCCAGAGCATGAACACCAGGCCCTCGCGCTCCCGGTTGAGGGTATCGACCACGTGGTCGGTGAACCCCTCCCAGCCCCGGTTCTGGTGGCTGCCGGCCCGGCCTTCCTCCACCGTCAGCACCGCGTTGAGCAGCAGCACGCCTTGCCGCGCCCACGGCATCAGGTAGCCGTGGTCGGGGCGGGGAATGCCCAGGTCGTCCTCGATTTCCTTGTAGATGTTGATCAGCGACGGCGGGGTGGGCACGTCCGGCAGCACCGAGAAGCACAGCCCGTGCGCCTGGCCGTAGCCGTGGTAGGGGTCCTGGCCGAGGATCACGACCTTGACCTGCTCGAACGGGGTGGCGTCGAAGGCGGCGAAGATCCTCGGCCCGGGCGGGAAGATCCGCGCGCCGGCCGCCTTGCGCTGGCGCAGGAACGCCGACAGCTCGCGCATCTCCGGCCGCAGCAGCCAATCCCCCACCCGCGCCTTCCACGAAGGCTCCAACTGGATCCGCGACTCCGCGGCCTCGTTCACGACTTCGTTCATAGCGTTACGGCCCGGTCTTCCAGCCGTGCCAGCCGCAGCTGGAACAGCACCTTGGTCACCAGCAGGCGCTCCTCGATCGGTTTCTGCACCAGGTCGTTGGCGCCGGCCTTGAGCAGTTCGGACTGGTTGTGCGCATTGCCGTCGCCGGTCATCACCAGCACCGGCAGGCGGCGCTTGCCGTAGGCGAAGTCGACGCGGATGCGCTGCACCACGTCGCGGCCGTTGAGCTCGCCCTTCAGGGTCACGTCGGTGAGCACCAGGTCGATGCGCCGCGGGGTGCGGCCGAGGGACTCGGCGGTCAGCAGCGCGAACGCCTCTTCGGCGGTCAGCACGTGCACCACCTGCAGCCCCTGGCGCTCGAGCATGCGCTTGGTGGCCTCGGCGACGACCCGGCTGTCCTCGATGTAGAGCACGCTGGCGCCGGGGACCGGCTCGGGTTGCACATAGCCGCGGATGAAGGTCGCCAGCGCCTCGTGGCCGAGCGCCTTGTCGAAGTAGTCGGTGACGTACTCGGTGAAGCGCCGCTCCACCAGGTGCTGCTGGGCGTCGCCGGACACCACGATCACCGGCACGTAGGCCTGCCCGGCCGCCTCGCGCACGCTGCGCGCCAGCGCCAGGCCGTCGCCGTCCGGCAGCGCCAGCGAGGTGGTGACCAGGTCCACCGAGCCGGCCTCCAGCGCTTCGCGCGCCTCGGCGATGCTGGCGCACCCGACCACCTGCACCGCCGGCAGCTCGCGCGTGAGCACGTCCGCGATCAGCTTGCGCACCAGCTTGGAGCCGTCCACCACCATCACGCGGGGCGCCTCGTTGACCAGGTGCTTGAGGTCGGGCGTGCGCATGGGGCTAGGGCCTGTTGGCGCTGTTGGAATGGGCCACGTTGCCGCGTGCGGCAACACGAAGGGCCGCGCCTGGGTGCGCACGGTGCGGCGTCATCACTCGATCGTTTATCGACATGAATTCCCTCGTTCTTCTCTGCCTCGCACGCACCCAGGCGCGGCGTGGCCCATTCCAACAGCGCCGAACAGGCCCTAGGTCTCGGTCGGGCGGGTCTGGCGCAGGAAGTGCCCGGTCACCAGCCAGGCCCCCAGCCAGCCGAGCACCAGCGTGCCGACCAGCACGAAGCCGGAATGCAGCAGGTCCAGCCCATGCAGCGCGAAGCTGCTGCCGTAACTGTCGGCCAGCGCCGCCAGCGGCCCGCGCAGCGCCAGCCCGGACAGGCCGACCAGGCCGAGCGCTACCAGCCCCGCGCCCAGTCCGTACCAGGCGCCCAGGTACAGGAACGGACGGCGGATGAAGCCGTCGCTGGCACCGAGCAGCTGCAGCACGCCGATCTCCTCGCGCCGCGACTGGATGTCCAGGCGCACGGTGTTGCCGACCACCAGCACGGCACCGGCGCCGAGCAGCGCCGACAGCACCTGCACCAGCCGCTCGCCGAACTTCAGCCAGCCGTCCAGGCGCTTGCGCCACAGCGCATCGTGCTGGACCTGGTCGACCTGGGCCATGCCCTGCAGCGACTCGGCCAGGCGCGCATCGTCGCCGTCGGCGGCCGGGGTGACGATCAGCAGCGTCGGCAGCGGGTTGTCGCCGAGCGCGTCGATCGCCGCGTCCAGCTTCGCGCTTTCGCGCAGCTCGGCCAGGCCCTGCTCCGGCGTGCGCAGCGCCACCGCCGCCACGTCGGCGCGGCCGCGCAGCGACTCGGCCAGCAGGCTGGCGGCGGATCCGTCCACGCTGGTCTTCAGGAACACGTTGATGTCGCGCGACTGCTGCACGCTGCCGGCCAGGTGCTTGAGATTGTCCAGCGCGATCGACAGCCCCAGCGGCAAGGCCAGCGCCAGCGCCATCACCAACACCGTCAACAGCGTCGCCCACGGCTTGCGCAGCGCGCGGCCGAGGCTGAAGACGATGCTGTGGAGGTGGTGGTCGAACCAGATCCCCAGCCTCGACGGGGCACGGGCCTCGATGTTGTTGGGCTTGTTCACGGGCGTGCTCACTCCGCCAGGTCCTGTGGCGAGATGTCGTCGGCCAGGCGCCCGTGGTCGAGGATCAGCACGCGCTTGCGCATCTTCTTGAGCAGCGCCAGGTCGTGGCTGACCACCAGCACGCTGGTGCCGCGCGCCGGCAACTCTGCGAACAACTGCATGATCTCGGCCGCCAGGGTCGGGTCGAGGTTGCCGGTCGGCTCGTCGGCCACCAGCAGGCTCGGCTCGCCGACGATCGCGCGGGCGATGCCGACGCGCTGCTGCTCGCCGGCGGACAGTTGCGAGGGCAGCGCCTTCTCGCGGTGCGCCAGGCCGATCCGCTCCAGCGCCGAGCGCACCCGCTTGCCGATCTCGCCGCGGCGCGTGCCGCGCAGGATCAGCGGCAGGGCGACGTTCTCGGCGATGCTGCGGTCCATCAGCAGGCGGTGGTCCTGGTAGACCACGCCGACCTCGCGCCGGTGCAGCGGCACCTTGCCGCCGCGTACCTTGAGCAGGTTGCGCTCGCCGAAGATCACCGCACCGCGGGTCGGGCGCTCGCTGAGATGGATCAGCTTCAGCAGCGTGCTCTTGCCGGCGCCGGAATGGCCGGTGACGAAGAGCATCTCGCCCTGGGCGACCTCGAAGCTCACGTCCTCCAGCGCGGTGTGCCCGCCCGGGTACTGCTTGCTGACATTGTCGAATCGCAGGACGCTCATTCAGCAATTATGCCGGAGCGCTCCATGAATGCACCGCCGACGGTCGGCCCGGCGGTGCATTCGTCGCGCCCCGGCTCAGCCGCCGGAGACCAGCGCGCGGATCTTGCGGCCCAGCCGCGACAGGAACGAATCGTTGGCCGCGGCCTTGACCGGCGTGGCGACCACCTGGACCGGCCTCGGCGCGGCCGCCGGTGCCGGCCCGGCGGCGGCCTCGCCCGCGCCCTCGACCGGACGGCCGCGACGGCGGCGCCGGCGCTTGCGCGGCGCGCGCTCCTCGCCCCCTTCGGCCACGACCGGCGCCGGGGCGCTGGCCGGCCTTGCCGGCTCAGCCACCGCGGCCGCCTGCGCCTGCCCCTCGCCTTCCGGCTTCGGCTTGCGGCGGCGCGGACGGCGCTCGCCCTCGCCACGCGCGCGTTCGCCGCTGCCGGAACGGCCGCCACCGCGGCGCTGCTCGTCGGCGGCGCGCTGTTCGCGCGCCTCGCGGAAGATCTCGCCGACGCTCTCGGCCTCCTCGCCCTCCGCCGGCGCGGCGCGCTCCGGGCGCGGCAGCGCGGTCAGCAGCTCGGTGGTGACCGCCTCGACCGGGATCTTCTGCTCGATGTAGGCCTCGATGTCCGGCAGGCTCATCGCGTAGCGTTCGCAGGCGAAGCTGATCGCGTCGCCCTCCTCGCCCAGCCGCGCGGTGCGGCCGATGCGGTGCACGTAGTCCTCGGCGTCGAACGGCAGGTCGTAGTTGTAGACGTACTTGACCCCGTCGATGTGCAGGCCGCGCGCGGCCACGTCGGTCGCCACCAGGATCTCCAGCTGCCCCTTCTGGAAGCGGTTGAGCAGGGTCTCGCGCTTCTTCTGCGGCACGTCGCCGGAGAGCACGCCGACCCGGTAGCCGGCCTTCTCCAGCGCGCGCGCCACCCGTTCGACGAACGCCTTGGTGTTGACGAACACCATCGTGCGCGCGCCCTCGCCGCGCGAGAGCAGGCCCAGCAGCAGCGGGATCTTCTCCTCGTCGGCCGGGAAGTAGATCTTCTGGCGCACGCGCGCGGCGGTGACGGTCTCGGCCTCGACCACGAGCTTCTCCGGCTCGTTCATGTGCTCGTAGGCCAGCTCCAGCACGCGGTGGCTGAGCGTGGCCGAGAACAGCAGGGTCTGGCGGGTGCCGCGCTCGGGCATGCGCCGCAGCAGGAAGCGGATGTCCTTGATGAAGCCCAGGTCGAACATCCGGTCGGCCTCGTCCAGCACGCAGATCTCGCAGGCGTGCAGCGAGACCACCTTGTGCTGCTTGACGTAGTCGATCAGCCGGCCCGGGGTGGCGATGATCACGTCCACGCCCTTCTGCAGCAGCTCGCGCTGCTTGTCGTAGTCCACGCCGCCGTAGACCAGCGCGAAGCGCAGGCCGAGGTCGGCGCCGAACTTCATGGCGTCCTTGTGGATCTGGATCGCCAGCTCGCGGGTCGGCGCCAGGATCAGCGCGCGCGGGTCCTCGGGCTTGCGGTCGGCCAGCGCCGGGCGGCTCAGCAGCCGGTTCACGACCGCCACCAGGAACGCCAGGGTCTTGCCGGTGCCGGTCTGGGCCTGGCCGGCCACGTCGCGGCCGGTCAGCGCGACCGGCAGGGTCAGGGCCTGGATCGGCGTG
The DNA here is from genome assembly GCF_006386585.1 of Pseudomonas sp. Hp2. NCBI lineage: Bacteria > Pseudomonadati > Pseudomonadota > Gammaproteobacteria > Pseudomonadales > Pseudomonadaceae > Pseudomonas > Pseudomonas sp. Hp2. Next base: position 74,589 of record NZ_VAHJ01000006.1, on the reverse strand, counting down.
CAGCGGGTGAAACCGGCCCCGTCCAGCCCCGCGAGCAGCGAGGGGTGCAGCTCGAACGAGGAAAAAGTCAAATCTGTCAGCGGTTTGTCGCTCATCATTCCATCTTCGTGGGGCGCCTGGGGCCACCCCGGCGCGGCTTGCATCGATCCCGGCAGCGTCGCACACTGCGGCCCTTGCGCCGGACAGCGCGGCTTCAGGAGATGCCATTGAATCCGCCGCGCAATGCCCCAGTTTAACGCAATGCGGCGGCAAGCCCGTTTTCCGGGTTCCGCCAGGGTTCCAGGAGACCGAAAGTGAGCAACAAGGTTCTGCACGTCGGCGATGCCGACTTCGACGCCGCCGTACTCAAGTCCGGGGAACCGGTGCTGGTGGATTTCTGGGCCGAATGGTGCGGCCCGTGCAAGATGATCGCGCCGGTGCTGGACGACCTGGCCGACGCCTACGACGGCAAGTTGAAAGTGGCCAAGGTCAACGTGGACGAGAACCGCGCCCTGGCCGTGAAGTACCACGTCCGCTCGATCCCGATGCTGTTGCTGTTCAAGGATGGCCAGGTCCAGGCCACCCAGATCGGCGCGGTCGGCAAGGGCCAGCTGACCCAGATGATCGACAAGAGCCTGGGCGGCGCGGTCGCCTGAGCCGTCGCGGGGGGGCTGCCGGCCGACGGTCGCGCGGTCCCCCGGGTTTGCTGGCAGTTGAACCGCCGCGCCCGGCGCGGCTTGCGCCGCTCCGCGGGCGAGTGTTAGTGTCGATCCATCCGGCCGCCTTCCCGGGCGCCGCGTCCTCTAGAACACCTTCTAGACCTCCATTTCCCAACCACTGTCCGCCCTGCCGGGCGCTCGCATCTCACAGCGAGGAACCAAGCACTTGTCCGAGAATACTTCTTCCGAAACCGGGAGCGTCGACGCCCCCGTCGAGAAGCGCGTGCGCAAACCCCGTGTTGCCAAGGCCGCCCCCGCCGAGGGCGCCGATACCGCTACTCCCCAGACCCACCTGCCGTTGCCACCGACCCCGGCGCCCGAGTCCTCCGGACCTGCGCCGGCCGCGACGGCTTCCAATCCGCCCGCGGCCGCTGCCGGCGGCGAAGGCGGCGGCGCCGAACCGGCGCAGCAGCGCGAGGGCGGCCAGTCCGGCCAGTCGCAGCAGCACCGCTTCAACAACCAGAACCAGCAGGGCGGCCAGGGCAACAACCGCCGCGACCGCTTCCGCAACCGCCGCGACCGCAATCGCGAGCGCTTCGGCAACAACAACGACGGCCTGCCCCAGGACAACGGCAGCGAGCCGTTCGTGCCGCGCCCCCACCCCAGCGTGCCGGAAGGCTTCCCGCAGTACTCGCTGAGCGACCTGAAGAAGATGCCGGCGCACAAGCTGCTGGACATCGCCGAGCAGCTCAGCATCCACGACGGCGTCGCCCGCGCGCGCAAGCAGGACGTGATCTTCGCGCTGCTGAAGGTGCTGACCCGCCACGGCGAGGGCGTGGCCGCCGATGGCGTGCTGGAGATCCTGCCGGACGGCTTCGGCTTCCTGCGCGCCGCGGAGGCCAGCTACCTGGCCGGCCCGGACGACACCTACATCTCGCCCAGCCAGATCCGCCGCTTCAACCTGCGCACCGGCGACTACCTGTCCGGCCGCATCCGCTTCCCGAAGGACGGCGAGCGCTACTTCGCGCTGTCGACGATCGACACCATCAATGGCGAGCCGCTGGAAGCGTCCAAGAACAAGGTCCTGTTCGAGAACCTGACCCCGTTGTTCCCGCGCAAGCGCTTCCGCCTGGAGCGCGGCGACGGCTCGACCGAGGACATCACCGGCCGCATCCTCGACCTGATGGCGCCGCAGGGCAAGGGCCAGCGCGCGCTGATCGTCTCCCCGCCCAAGGCGGGCAAGACGATGATGATGCAGCAGGTGGCGACCGCGATCACCACCAACCATCCGGAAGTGCACCTGATCGTGCTGCTGATCGACGAGCGCCCGGAGGAAGTGACCGAGATGCAGCGCACCGTGCGCGGCGAGGTCATCTCCTCGACCTTCGACGAGCCGGCCGCGCGCCACGTGCAGGTCGCCGAGATGGTGATCGAGCGCGCCAAGCGCCTGGTCGAGCACAAGAAGGACGTGGTGATCCTGCTCGACTCGATCACCCGCCTGGCGCGCGCCTACAACAACGTCGTGCCCAGCTCCGGCAAGGTGCTGACCGGCGGCGTGGACGCCAACGCCCTGCACCGCCCGAAGCGCTTCTTCGGCGCGGCGCGCAACGTCGAGGAAGGCGGCTCGCTGACCATCATCGCCACCGCGCTGGTCGATACCGGCAGCAAGATGGACGAGGTGATCTACGAAGAGTTCAAGGGCACCGGCAACAGCGAAGTGCACCTGAACCGCCGCATCACCGAGAAGCGCGTCTACCCGGCGATCGACATCAACCGTTCCGGCACCCGCCGCGAGGACCTGCTGATCGAGCCGGAGCTGCTGCAGAAGATCTGGATCCTGCGCAAGCTGCTGCATCCGATGGACGAGATCGCGGCGATGGAGTTCATGCTCGACAAGATGAAGAACACCAAGTCCAACGACGAGTTCTTCGCCTCGATGAAGCGGTAAGGCGCTTCCCCCACAATCCGACGATAGCGAGTTCGGTGCCCTCGACCGGGTACCGGAGCAAGCCGAGCCCCACGACACAAAAGGGCCGGAGTCACGCACGCGAAAGCGATGCCGACTCCGGCCCTTTTCGTTTTTCCCTTTCCGGCCGCCCTCCCATGAACAAATCCCTCCTGGTCATCTTCGCCACCATCCTGCTCGACGCCGTCGGCATCGGCCTGGTGTTCCCCATCCTTCCCTCGCTGCTGCGGGAGGTCACCCACGACGCCGACGTCGCCCCTTGCATCGGCCTGCTGGTCGCGCTGTACGCGGCGATGCAGTTCGTGTTCGCACCGCTGCTCGGCGCGCTCAGCGATCGCCTCGGCCGCCGTCCGGTGCTGTTGGTCTCGCTTGCGGGCGCCGTGGTCAACTACCTGTTCCTGGCCTTCGCACCGAAACTGTGGATGCTGTTCATCGGCCGCGCCATCGCCGGCCTGACCAGTGCCAACAGCTCGGTCGCGCAGGCCTATCTCACCGACGTCACGCCCGAGAACGAGCGCGCGCGCCGCTTCGGCCTCTTCAACGCGATGTTCGGCATCGGCTTCATCCTCGGCCCGGTGCTCGGCGGCGCGCTTGGCGACGGATGGCTGCGCCTGCCCTTCGTCCTGGCGGCGGCACTGAACGGTTGCAATCTGCTGCTGGCGCTGTTCGCGCTGCCCGAGTCGCGCACGCCGGTCCGCGAGCCGCTCGCCCTGGCCTCGCTCGATCCGCTGCGGCCGCTGCGCTGGGCGTTCTCGATGAAATCCCTGTGGCCGGTCATCGCGATCTATTTCCTGTTCAGCGCCACCGGCGAGGCCTACGGCACGTGCTGGGCACTGTGGGGCAACGACGCATTCCACTGGAACGGATTGTGGATCGGCCTTTCGCTCGGAACCTTCGGCCTTTGCCAAGCGTTGGCGCAGGCTTTTCTTCCCGCTCCGGCGGTGCGCCTGTTCGGCGAACGCGCCAGCATCCTGGTCGGCCTCGCAGGTGCGGGCATCGCGCTCGTGGTCATGGCGTTCGCCCGCCAAGGCTGGATGGTCTTTGCGATCATGCCGGTGTTCGTCCTGGGCGGCATCGGCGTCCCGGCGCTGCAATCGCTGGCGACGCGGCAGGTCGACGAAGCCCGGCAAGGCCAGTTCCAAGGCGTGCTGGCCTCGACGACCAGCCTTGCATCCGTGATCGCACCGCTGGCGTTCTCGTCCCTGTATTTCGTCCTACGCCCGCAATGGCCCGGCGCGATCTGGCTGACGGTCCTCGCCCTCTACGCGCTCGCGGTGCCGATGGCGCTCGGCCTGGAGCTGCACAGGCCGGAACGTTGAAGCGTGAAGGCGCTCGCCGCAGGAAGGTGCGGGTACGAATCCAGGCCAGCTTCGGCGCGTCGGCACAGGGCGTCGCGTCCGGACAGTCGTCCTCGCGCAGGCGGGTTTGCGGATCGCATCACCACGACGGATCGAACAGGTCGGCGTGGACGCGCGCACCGCTTCCAACTGGAGGCAGGCAGTCCATGAACACTCCGAGCCGGTCGCAGTGGAACGCGACGGCGCGCTCCAGGCCCGCGACCGACAAGGCGAGATGGTGGATCCCCTCAACGCCGGGTGGCGAAACCGTCAGCCGCCCTGCAGCGGCGTCAGCAGGCGCGGGCCTTCCTGGTTCGCCATGTAGACGCCGCCCTCGGCCAGCGCATCGGGCGAGAAACCGGCGCGGTCTTCCTCGATCACCCAAGGCGCGCGTTCGCGCGGCCCCGGAACGTAGCTGACCCAGGTGCCATAGTCCTCTTCCGAGAGCTGATTCGCGAAGCTGTAATTGATCGGCACGCGTACCGTCCAATAAGGATCGTCGACCTCGTCGCCCTCGGTCGGAGGATTGAACGTCCACTTCTGCGCCGCTCCCAGCGCATTCTGCGCCAGGATGCCGCGCAGCTTCCTCATATCCCCTTCCGACGCCACGATGCGCAGGTTGACCTGCTCGGCCACGGCATCCTGCACGGTGCCATCCCGGCCGATCTTGAGGATCAGGTACACCGTGCCGCCCGCCCCGACGCGAAACGCGTTCTCGGGATAGCGTGGCGGCGCCATCTTGATCGGGGTCACCGTATCGCGCCGCGTCGCGTCATAGCGCTGGAAACTCGCGCTATGGATCTCGACCCGGTACTGGCCATCGAGCTTCCTGGCCACCACACGCACGCTCATCGGTGCCCGCGCGCGGACCGCCCGGCCATCGACCACGACCGGCTCGAATTTCCACCGCGACGCCGAGTAGTGGACGAGCTTGACGACGCCTTCCGGCAGCTTTTCCTCGCGATCCAACATCACCTGCGACACCGAGCCGTCCGGCTCGATGTCGACATCCCCTTTCAACAACAGGCTGCTTTCGATCTGCTTGCGCACCGCGCCCGGCCCCGCGGCCATGGCCGGCATCGCCACCGCCCACAGCGCGGCCAACAAAAGCCATCCGGCCCATGCGGCCACCTTGCGTTCCTTCTCGACCATGACCTGCTCCTTGTTCGGTGGAGCCGAATTAGAACGTACTCGCCCCGCCCAGGCAATCAGGCCAGCTTCAGCGCGTCGGCATAGGGCGGCGTGTCCGGATAGTCGTCCTCGCGCAGGCGGGCTTGCAGATCGCGCCACCATTGCGGATCGAACAGCTCGGCGTGGACCGCGCGCACGGCTTCCAACTGGGCGGCAGGCAGGCCCATGAACAACGGGAAACGCTCGGGGAACACGTCGCGCGGGGCGACGTGGAACCAGGGCTCGGCCGCCATCTGCTCCTCGTACGTGGTCGGCCTGGGCCAGTCGCGGAAGTTGCATTCGGTGATCAGGCACAGCTCGTCGTAGTCGTAGAACACCGCGCGCTGGTGGCGGGTGATGCCGAAGTTCTTCAGCAGCATGTCGCCGGGAAAGATGTTGTTGCGCGCCATGTCCTTGATCGCCTGCGCGTAGTCGATCGCCGCGGCGCGCGCGCTCTCGGCCGGCTGCTCGCGCAGGTACAGGTTGAGCGGCCGCAAGCGGCGCTGCACGTAGCACAGGGCGATGATCAGGTCCTCGCCGTCCTCGGCGATGCTGCCGGCGCAACTGCCCAGCAATTCCTCCAGCAGCGCCGGGGCGAAGCGCGCGCGCGGGAAGCGCAGGAAGCGGTATGGCTGGGCATCGAGCAGGCGACCGACGCGGTCCAGCTGGAAGACCAGTTCGTACTTTTCCTCGACCTGTTCGCGGCTGACCTGCTTGGGATAGGCGAAGCGGTCGCGGATCACCTTGAACACCAGGGGATAGCTCGGCAGGGTGAACACCACCATCACCATGCCCGGCGTGCCCTCGGCATGCACCAGTTGTTCCGCGGCGTTCGCCTCGAAATGCCGGAAGAACGTGCGATAGCGCTCGGTCTTGCCCTGCTTGGCGCGCCCGAGCATCGTGTACAGCTCGTCGATCGGCTTGTGCGCGAGCAGGCTGCGCAGGAACACCACCGCGTCGCCGACGGTTCCCAGGTCCGCGTGGAAGTAGCTGCGCGAATTGCTGAACAGCTGCGCGACGTCGCTGCGGCGCGTCAGCACCGCCTCCGCGCGCAGGCCGCGCTCGTCGTTGACGAGCGCGATCACGAACGGCGAGAAGCGATGCTCGCCGAACACCCGCCCGACCAGGTAGGCACGGCGCTCGCGGTAGAACACCGTCTCCAGCAACTCCACGCTGCGCACCGGGTGTTCGCCCCAGTGCGCCAGGTCGTCCTGCAGCCGTACCGCGATCGCCGCCGCGCAGCGCGTGCGGTGCGCATAAGGCACCTCGAACGGGTAATCGCCGAGCACCCGCACCAGCATTTCGGTCAATCGCCCGGGCGAGACCGCGTACGCGTGGCGGGCGACCGGGTGGGTGATCGCGTCGGTGGGCTCGATGTCGAGCGCGACGAACTCGATGCGCGGGTCGACGCCGCGGGTACGGAAATAGCGCCGCGTCAGCGTGTTGTAGAAGGTCTTGTAGAGTTCCTGGTCCAGCAGCGACGCGATCGACGCCTGGTAGTGCTCGCGCGCGCGGATCCACAGCGCGCGGTCGTGCGCCTGCCCCATCAGCACCGCGCGCAGGCGCAGCATGCATTCGGCGATGCACTGGTCGTACAGGGCGATGCGCTCCACCGCATCCTCGCGCGCCCCGCTCCAGTCGCGGGTCTCGAAACGGCGCCGGGCCCGCGCGGTGATCTCGGAGAAGCGCGCGTTGTAGTCCTCGAACGCCTCGAAGATCGCCCGGCCGATGGCCTCGGCACGGCGTTCGGACTGCGGCGGGATCGGCGCGAGGTTCATGCCGGCAGTGTACTAGGCCGTGCCGACGTCCACGGATGGCCAGCGCGGCCATCCGTGAGCTCGCCGCGCCCGGGAAAATACCCGCGTCCGCCTCCTGCGGCCCCGTCCACGACCCCACGCCCCTTCGCCTAGCGCCGGCGTGGACGCGACGGCTTTCGCACCGGTTCCTGCATGTGCCGCGCATGCTCGCGCGCCTGCGCGTGCAACCACTCGCGGAACGCCATGAAGCCCCGGTGCCCGGCCGAGCGCGGTGGATAGACCAGATAGTGCGACCAGGCGGTCTTCAGCCGCTGCGGCGAAAGCGGCACCAACTGCCCGGATTCGATCAACAGCCGCGTGCGCGTCACTCGGCCCAGCGCCACTCCCACGCCCTCCATGGCCGCGCGGTGGTGCGATTCGGAATCGTCGAACACCGCGGCATAGCGCGCCGGCGCCTTGCCGCCGAACTCGGCGAACCAGCGCTCCCACTCGCCGTCCGGATCGCCCAGCAACGGCCATTCCGAAAGCGGCCGCTTGCCGATCCCGCCCATGCGACGGACCAGCGCCGGGCTGGCCATCGGCACCAGCCAATCGTCGAACAGCGGCTCGGCGGTGACGCCCGGCCAGCGCCCGCCGCCGATGCGCAGCGCGGCGTCGACCTGCAGTTGCCGCTCGAAATCCACCAGGTGCTCGCTGGAGAGCAGGTTGATCTCGACCTGGGGATACGCCGCCAGGAAATCGCCCAGGCGCGGCACCAGCCAGGCCGATGCCATCGACGGCACGATGCTCAAGGTCAGCACGTCGTCGTGCCGCGCCGCGAACGGACGGAACGCCTGCGCGATCGCGTCCAGGTGCGGCGCGACCTGTTCGAGCAGGCGCTGGCCCTCCGGCGTGGGCGTCACGCCGCGCGCCTGCCGCACCAGCAACGGATAGCCCAGCCGTTCTTCCAGGCCGCGCATCTGGTGGCTAAGCGCGCTGACCGTGAGGTTCATCGCCTCGGCCGCCCGGGAAAGATTGCCCAGGCGCGCGGCGGTCACGAATCCCTGCAAAGCGTGGAGCGGTGGTCTGGCCATGGCGAGCCTTGAGCCGTCTTCAAGGATGGGTTGCGCAATTGTCGCTTTTTGCCTGTCCAGCGTGCGCTTATCGTCGATTCCACTCAAGTGGAGGCAAGGACATGGGCATCTTCAGCGGATTGCTTTTCATGCACGGCCATATCGCCAGCGCCGAGCTTGCGCGCCAGCTCGCCGAACCCTCGGGCCTCGCCGGCGAGCGCGAGCGAGGCCGCGCGCGGCGGCGTCGCGAGCGTGCCCAGCGGCGGCGCGCGGCGCTGCTGGTCCGTGCGATGACGGCGCTATCGCCGTTCCGGTGAGCAGTAGCGGCGGCACGGAAAGGAGCCGATTCGCCCGGCAACGCGATATGGGAGGGACCTCGCCCGACGCCTTGTCGGCAGGGTCGTGACATCGATCGAGAGCGGCCCCAAAAAAAAAGCCCGCCTCTTTGGAGAGGCGGGCTTTCCCGTCCGGCGCATCCGGCGAACGGCGCCGGATCAGCCCTCGAGCGTCGCCAATGCGGCGTTGAGGGTCCGGCTCGGACGCATCGCGGCCGCGACCTTGGCCAGATCGGGGTGGTAGTAACCGGCGATGTCCACAGGCTTGCCCTGCGCGCCATTGAGTTCGCCGATGATGGCCTGCTCGTTGTCCGCGAGCGTCTTGGCCAGCGGCGCGAACTTCGCCTTCAGTTCGGCATCCTGGTCCTGCGCGGCCAGCGCCTGCGCCCAGTACAGGGCCAGGTAGAAATGGCTGCCGCGGTTGTCCAGCTCGCCGACCTTGCGCGCCGGCGACTTGTTGTTGTCCAGGATCCGGCCGTTGGCCGCGTCCAGCGCCTGCGCCAGCACCTTGGCGCGGGCGTTGCCGTAGGTTTCGCCCAGGTGCTCCAGCGAGGCGGCCAGCGCCAGGAACTCGCCGAGCGAATCCCAGCGCAGGTAGTCCTCCTCGACGAACTGCTGCACGTGCTTGGGCGCCGAGCCGCCCGCGCCGGTCTCGAACAGCCCGCCGCCGGCCATCAGCGGCACGATCGACAGCATCTTGGCGCTGGTGCCCAGTTCCATGATCGGGAACAGGTCGGTGAGGTAGTCGCGCAGCACATTGCCGGTGACCGAGATGGTGTCCTGGCCCTTGCGGATGCGCTCCAGCGAGAACTTCATCGCCTCCACCGGCGGCAGGATGCGGATGTCCAGGCCGGCGGTGTCGTGGTCCTTGAGGTACTTCTCGACCTTGGCGATCACCTGCGCGTCGTGGCCGCGCTGCGGGTCCAGCCAGAACACCGCCGGGGTGCCGCTCAGGCGGGCGCGGTTGACGGCCAGCTTGACCCAGTCCTGGATCGGCGCGTCCTTGGTCTGGCACATGCGCCAGATGTCGCCGGCTTCCACCGCGTGCTCGAAGACCGTCGTGCCTGCCTCGTCGACCACGCGCACCACGCCGTCGCGCGGGATCTGGAAGGTCTTGTCGTGGCTGCCGTATTCCTCGGCCTTCTGCGCCATCAGGCCGACGTTGGGCACGCTGCCCATCGTGGCCGGGTCGAACGCGCCGTGCAGCTTGCAGTCGTCGATCACCGCCTGGTAGATGGTGGCGTAGCTGCGGTCGGGGATCAGCGCCAGCGTGTCCTGCAGCTTGCCCTCGGCGTTCCACATCCGGCCGCTGTCGCGGATCATCGCCGGCATCGAGGCGTCGACGATCACGTCGCTCGGCACGTGCAGGTTGGTGATGCCCTTGTCGGAATTCACCATCGCCAGCGCCGGGCGCTTGGCGTACTCGGCCTGCACGTCGGCCTTGATCGCCTCCTGCTGGTCGGCCGGCAGCGCGGCGATGCGCGCGTACAGGTCGCCGATGCCGTTGTTGGGGTCGAAGCCTACCTGCCTGAGCACGTCGGCGTGCTTGGCCAGCACGTCCTTGTAGAACTCGCCGACCACCACGCCGAACATGATCGGGTCGGAGACCTTCATCATCGTCGCCTTCAGGTGCAGCGACAGCAGCACGCCCTGCTCGCGCGCCCGGGCGATCGCATCGTCGACGTACTGGGCGAGCGCCTTGCGGCTCATCACCGCGGCATCGACGATCTCCCCGGCCTTCACCGCGGTCTTTTCCTTCAGCACGGTGACGACGCCGTCGCTGCCGAGCAGCTCGATGCGCAGGCTACCGGCGCTGGCGAGCGTGGCCGACAGCTCGCTGCCGTAGAAGTCGCCGCCGGCCATGTGCGCCACCGCGGTCTTCGAGGCCTTGTCCCAGGCGCCCATGCGGTGCGGGTGCTTGCGCGCGTAGTTCTTCACCGACAGCGGCGCGCGCCGGTCTGAGTTGCCTTCGCGCAGCACCGGGTTGACCGCGCTGCCCTTGACCTTGTCGTAGCGGGCCTTGACGTCCTTCTCCCTGTCGTCCTTCGGCTCGTCCGGATAGTCCGGCAGCCGGTAGCCCTGCGCCTGCAGTTCCTTGATGGCCGCCTTCAGCTGCGGCACCGAGGCGGAGATGTTCGGCAGCTTGATGATGTTGGCTTCCGGCCGGGTCGCCAGTTCGCCCAGCTCGGCCAGGTGGTCGCCGATCTTCTGCGCGTCGTCCAGGTAGTCGGGGAACTGCGAGAGGATGCGGCCGGCCAGCGAGATGTCGCGCGTTTCCACCGCGATGCCGGCGGTGCCGGTATAGGCCTTGATGATCGGCAGCAGCGACTGCGTCGCCAGGAACGGTGCCTCGTCTGTGAGCGTGTAGATGATCTTCGGGGTATTCGACATTTCTGCGTGGACTCGTACTGGTTCGGGAGGGAAACCGCGGCGAAGGGATGGAGCTGCTGCACCGGGCCGCGGAGGCGTTGCCGTCTGCCTGCCGCTTGTGCCCGCCGTGCCGGCCGCAGCCGGGAACGGGGTCGATCGAGCGTTTCATTGTCGCGTCTGCGGGGCGATGGGGTAAAGCCGAGTCCGCCATGAACCCAGCGTTCCATCCATGCGGATAGGTTGCATCGAAAACCGATCCGCGGCCCTGAAGCGCGAATGCCCCCGTACTTCACCGTAGGTCCCCGCCCATGGACGCGTGGGCTTCGCGAAGGGATCGCACGAACGATCCATAAAAAAGAGGCGCAGCTTGCGCTGCGCCTCCAGCCGAGAACGCCCGCCGGGAGAGAGACGGCGGGCGTGCTGCTCCCTGAGCCCTACTTCACCTCGAACTGCTGGCTGCCGGCCGGCTTGCCGTCCACGGTCACGTCGGCGGTGTACTTGCCCGCCGGCCAGTCGCTGGCCTTGGTGAACTCGACGTTGGTGGTTTCGGCGCCGGTGGCGTTGATCGTGGCGTTCTGCTCGCCGGCGACCTGGCCGTCCTGGTAGGTCAGCTTGACGGCCACCGGCACGTTGTTGGCGGTACCGTCGGTCTTCACCGAGACGATGATCTTGTCCTTGGCGCCGAGCGTGGCGACCGGTGCGACCGACTTGTCGGCGGCGGCGTTGTTGCCCACGGTCACGCCCGTGACGCTCACCGCCGCCGCGGCCGGTGCGGGCGCGGGCTCGGACGGTGCAGGCGTCGCCGGCTGGCTGGCGACCGGGGCGGTGCTGTCGACGTTGGCCTCGTCCTTCTTCTTGCAGCCTGCCAGGGCCAACGCGGCGGTCAGGCCCAGGATCACGGCGCCGGAAAGCGGGATCTTCTGCATGGTGGTTCTCCTTGAGTGGTCGGATCAGGACTTCGCGGGGATGCGCAGGTTCTGGCCGGGGAAGATCTTGTCGGGATCGTCGAGCACGTCGCGGTTGGCCTCGAAGATGCGCTTCCAGGCGTTGCCGTCGCCGTAGAAGTGCTTGGCGATCTTCGACAGCGAATCGCCCTTCTGCACGGTATAGGACTGTTCGCCCACGATTTCGGCGGTGCTGTCCACCCGCGCGGAGACATCGGAAAAATCGGCCTTCTGCACTACCTGGGCGGTGCTGTCGACCTTGGAGGTGACATCCGAGAAATCGGCCTTCTTGTCGTTGCTCATCGCCAGCGGTTCCTTGTTACCGGACTGGCGGGTACGGTCGCACGGCGGATGTTAAGAAGGGATCGCGCCGGCGTGAAACCGGCTTACCGCGCATGCCGGCCGCTCACCCGGCCGGCATGCGGGGACCGCCGGTCATTGCCGGGGGTCGCGGAACGCCGGCAGCGGCGAGGCCAGCTGCGGGCTGGCTCGCAGCGGATTGATGTCCAGGCCGCCGCGGCGGGTATAGCGCGCCTCCACCGCCAGCCATTGCGGCCGGCAACGCTGTTGCACGTCGTGGAAGATGCGCTCGACGCACTGCTCGTGGAACTCGGCATGGTCGCGGAAGCTCACCAGGTAGCGCAGCAGCCCCTCGCGGTCGATCCGCTCGCCGCGGTAGCGCAGCGTCACGCTGGCCCAGTCCGGCTGGCCGGTGACCGGGCAGTTGGATTTCAGCAGGGCCGACACCAGCGTTTCCTCGACCGTGCCGCCGGTGGGATCGGTGTGCAGGTAGCCGGCATTGGGCGGGCCGTAGTCCTCGATGGCCACGTCCAGCGCGTCGATCGACTCGCCCTCGCCGACCGCATCCACCGGCGGCAGGCCGAACTCGACGATCACCTCCCGGCCGGCGCGCGCCGACAGGTCGGTGGCGATGCGCGCGCGCACCGCTTCGGCGCTGTTGAAGCGCTCGCCGTTGAGGGAGTTCAGGTAGAGCTTGAGCGACTTGGACTCGATCAGGCTGGGCGAATCGCACGGCACCTGCAGGGTCGCGGTGGCGACGCAGGGCTTGCCGCGCGCGTCGAGCCACCCCAGTTCGTAGGCATGCCAGCGATCGTGGCCGGAGAACGGCAGCGCCGCGCCGATACCGATCTCGGCGCGGGCCGCGGCGCGCGGGATCGGGAACAGCAGGGCCGGATCGTAGCGGTCCGGGTACGCGACCTCGCGGCCGAGGCTGGAATCCTGGGGGGTGTTCATCCGCCGATTCTACGGGGCGGCGGCTGGCCGGAAGGTGTATGGAACGCTTGAACCGTGGGGGCGGCCTACCTAGCCTCGGGCCATCGGCGCGACGGGGCTTTCCCCTTGAATCGCCCGCACATGGACGTGCGGGCCTTGCGAGGGATTCGCACGAAAGCCCATCGCGGCCGGAGCCGCTCACGCGAGGTGCCGACTCAGCCCGGCCGGGCGCCTTCCAGGTAGTCCAGGGAGACCTGCAGCAGCGCGCGCAGGCCCACGTCCAGGGCCTTCTCGTCGAGCAGGAACTTCGGCGAGTGGTTGCTGGGCGCGGTGGCCGGGTCGATGCCGGGGCTGGTGGCGCCGACGAAGAAGAACAGGCCGGGCACCTCGCGCGCGTAGAACGAGAAGTCCTCGGCCCCCATCTGCAGCGGCGGCTCGTAGACGTTGTCCTTGCCGACCACGGCCTGCAGGCTAGGCAGCATCCGGGCGGTCAGCGCCGGGTCGTTGACCGTGGCGGGGTTGCCGTCCTGGTCGGGCACGTGGGCCTCGGCGGTGGCGCCGTGCGCGGCCGCGGTGTGCTCGGCCACGGTCTTCAGGTCGGCGAAGATCTGCTGGCGCATGCCCTCGTCGAAGGTGCGGATGGTGCCGACCATCTCCACGTCGTCGGGGATGATGTTGTAGCGGATGCCGCCCTTGATCGCGCCGAAGCTGACCACCGCCGGCTGCCTGGCGATGTTGGCGCGGCGGCTGACCACGGTCTGCGCGGCGCCGATCAGGTCGGCCGCGGCGACGATCGGGTCGATGCCGTTCCACGGCGCGGAACCGTGGGTCTGGCGTCCGACGACCTTGATGTTGAAGCGGTCCGAGGCGGCCATCAGCGGGCCGCCGCGCACCGCGATCTGGCCGGCCTGGACGCTGGAGAACACGTGCAGGCCGAACACCGCCTCCGGCTTGAAGTCGGCGAACAGCCCCTCCTTGAGCATCAGCGACGCACCGCCTTCCTCGTTGCCGGGCGCGCCTTCCTCGGCCGGCTGGAAGATCAGCATCACCTCGCCCGGCAAGCGTTCGCGCATGGCGACCAGCGCGTCGGCCACGCCGAGCAGGATCGCGGTATGCGCGTCGTGGCCGCAGGCGTGCATGACCCCGACGGTCTCGCCCCGGTACTCGGACGTGGCCTTGGAGGCGAACGGCAGGCCGGTCTGCTCGGTGACCGGCAGCGCATCCATGTCCGCGCGCAGGGCGATCCTCGGGCCGGGCCTGCCGCCCTTGATGATCGCCACCACGCCATGGTGGGCGATGCCGGTCCGCGGCTTCAGCCCGAGCTTGCGCAGGTGCTCGGCGACCTTGGCCGAGGTCCGCACCTCGCGGTTGGACAGTTCGGGGTGCTCGTGGAAGTCGCGGCGCCACTGCACCACCTGCGCCTGCAGCTTGTCGGCGGCGGCGGTCACTTCGGGGCGCTCGGCGGACTGGGCCAGGGCGAGCGAGGGGGCGGCCAGCAACAGCGAGCAGGCCAGCAGACGAGAGGGATGCATTCGGGCTCCTTGGGGTGGCAAGCCGCTCCACTGTAGGCCATGTCCGAAACCGGCCATAGACCGGCGTCGCTCTGTGTCTTGCCCGACATCGCGGCGCAAACGGCTTCGGTCACCATGGGGCCCGGTGGAGCCCGTCGCGGCCTGAGCCGATCCCATGGGTCGCATCCCCCGCCGTCCCGGCCGTCAACCGATGCCGCAGCGATGCGTTTGTCGGGTGCCGGTCCACGGCTGAACCAACCCGGCGGATGGAGGTCTACGGCCTATCCCATCCGTCATGGTCCAAACGACGGGGGCCGACGATATGCTTCCACCGCCCAGCCAGCCGGGCCGTGCCGATCGCGCGTCCCCCCCGCCATCAGGAGTTGTCGAATGTCGCGTTTCTGGAAGATCTCGCTGCTGGTCGTGGCAGTGGTCGTCGTGCTGGCCGCCGGCGCGCGGATGCTGCGTGGCGGGCCCCAGGGCAAGCCGCCGGGCGCGCCCGACGCCAGCGGCGACCAGAACTCCGCCCCGGTGCCCGTCACCGCGGTGGCGGCGACCACCCAGGACGTGCCGGTCTACGCCACCGCGCTGGGCACGGTGAAGGCGCTCAACACCGCCACGGTGACGCCGCAGGTGGGCGGCCAGCTGCTGAGCATCAACTTCAAGGAAGGCCAGGAAGTGAAAAAGGGCGACCTGCTCGCGCAGATCGACCCGCGCACCCTGCAGGCCAGCTACGACGAGGCCGCCGCCGCCAAGCGCCAGAACCAGGCGCAGCTGGCCACGGCCCGGTCCAACTACGCGCGCTCCAGCGCGCCGGAGTACCAGCCCTACGTGGCCAAGACCGACCTGGACACGCTGCGCAACCAGGTCAGCCAGTACGAGGCCGCGGTGGCCGCCAACGACGCCTCGATGCGCGCTGCGCAGGTGCAGCTGCAGTACACCCGCATCACCGCGCCCATCGACGGCATCGCCGGCATCCGCGGCGTGGACGTGGGCAACGTCGTCTCCACCAGCTCCACCATCGTCACCCTGACCCAGATCCACCCGATCTACGTCTCCTTCAACCTGCCCGAGAACCAGTTGCAGGCGGTGCGGGACGGCCAGGCCAAGGCGCCGCTGCCGGTGGCCGCGCTCGACCGCGGCGACGCCCACGTGATCAGCGCGGACGGCAAGCTCGACGTGATCGACAACACCATCAGCAGCGACAGCGGCACCTTCGCCGCGCGCGCGGTGTTCGCCAATGCCGACAACGCGCTGTGGCCGGGCCAGTTCGTCAACGTGCGGCTGCAGCTGCGCACGATCCCCGGCGGCGTGGTGGTGCCGGCGCAGGCCGTGCAGCGCGGCCCGGACGGCGACTACGTCTACGTCGTGCAGCCCGACAACACGGTCAGGATGCAGACGGTGGTGCAGGGCGTGGAGGTCGACGACAGCCACGTGCAGATCGCCAGCGGCCTGAAGGCCGGCGACAAGGTCGTCACCGAAGGCCAGTTCCGCCTGAAGCCGGGCAGCAAGGTCAACGCGCTGGCCCCGGGCGAGACGCCGGCGCCGCCGACCGAGGCCGAGCTGAAGGCCGCCCAGCAGAAGCAGGGCCGCGGCCCGGGCGGCCGCCGTGGCGGCGGTGGCCCGCGCTGATTCCCTCCCGGCGGCGGCGCGCAGCGCCCCGCCCGCGTGCCGGCGCCATGCGCGCCGGCCCCGACTGACGTAAGGACGAGCCACGTGGGCTTCTCGACGATCTTCATCCGCCGACCGATCGCCACCTCGCTGCTGATGGCCGGCGTGCTGCTGCTGGGCATCCTGGGCTATCGCCAGCTGCCGGTCTCGGCGCTGCCGGAAATCGACGCGCCGAGCCTGGTCGTCACCACCCAGTATCCCGGCGCCAACGCCAGCACGATGGCCTCGCTGGTGACCACGCCGCTGGAACGCCAGCTCGGGCAGATCTCCGGGCTGGACATGATGACGTCCGACTCCTCGGCGGGGCTGTCGACGATCATCCTGCAGTTCTCGATGGAGAAGGACATCGACATCGCGGCGCAGGACGTGCAGGCCGCGATCCGCCAGGCCACCCTGCCCTCGTCGCTGCCGTACCAGCCGGTCTACAACCGGGTGAACCCGGCCGACGCGGCGATCCTCACCCTCAAGCTCACCTCCGACACGCTGCCGCTGCGCGAGATCAACCGCTACGCCGACGCGATCCTGGCCCAGCGCCTGTCGCAGGTGCCGGGGGTGGGCCTGGTCTCGATCGCCGGCAACGTGCGCCCGGCGGTGCGCATCCAGGTCAATCCCGCGCAGCTGTCGAACATGGGCCTGACCATGGAGTCGCTGCGCAGCGCGCTGACCCAGACCAACGTCAGCGCGCCCAAGGGCTCGCTCAACGGCAAGACCCAGTCCTACAGCATCGGCACCAACGACCAGCTCACCGACGCGGCCGAATACCGCGACACCATCATCAGCTACAGCAACGGCCGCCCGGTGCGGCTGTCGGACGTGGCGCAGGTGGTGGACGGCGTGGAGAACGACCAGCTCGCCGCCTGGGCCGACGGCAAGCAGGCGGTGCTGCTGGAGATCCGCCGCCAGCCCGGCGCCAACATCGTGCAGACCGTCGAGCAGGTGCGCGCGATCCTGCCGCAGCTGCGCGCGGTGCTGCCGGCCGACGTCAAGCTGGACGTCTTCTCCGACCGCACCGAGACGATCCGCGCCTCGGTGCACGAGGTGAAGTTCACGCTGATCCTCACCATCGGCCTGGTGGTGGCGGTGATCTTCGTGTTCCTGCGCCGGCTGTGGGCCACGATCATCCCGTCGGTGGCGGTGCCGCTGTCGCTGGCCGGCACCTTCGGCGTGATGGCCTTCGCCGGCATGTCGCTGGACAACCTGTCGCTGATGGCGCTGGTGGTGGCGACCGGCTTCGTGGTCGACGACGCGATCGTGATGATCGAGAACATCGTCCGCTACATCGAACAGGGCAAGAGCGGCCGCGAGGCGGCGGAGATCGGCGCGCGCCAGATCGGCTTCACCGTGCTGTCTCTGACGGTGTCGCTGGTGGCGGTGTTCCTGCCGCTGATCCTGATGCCGGGCGTGACCGGCCGGCTGTTCCACGAGTTCGCCTGGGTGCTCAGCATCGCGGTGGTGATCTCGATGCTGGTGTCGCTGACGCTGACGCCGATGATGTGCGCCTACCTGCTCAGGCCCGACGCGCTGCCCGAGGGCGAGGACGCGCACGAGCGCGCCGCCGCGGCCGGCAAGACCACGCTGTGGTCGCGCACCGTGGCGCTGTACGAGCGCACCCTGGACTGGGTGCTGGGCCGCCAGCGCCTGACCCTGTGGGTGGCGATCGCCACCGTGGCGCTGACCGTGCTGCTGTACGTCGTCATTCCCAAGGGCCTGCTGCCCGAGCAGGACACCGGCCTGATCACCGGCGTGGTGCAGGCCGACCAGAACGTCGCCTTCCCGCAGATGGAGCAGCGCACCCAGGCGGTGGCCGAGGCGTTGCGCAAGGATCCCGCGGTGACCGGCGTGGCCGCCTTCATCGGCGCCGGCTCCATGAACCCGACCCTCAACCAGGGCCAGCTGTCGATCGTGCTCAAGGAGCGCAGCGAGCGCGAGGCGCTGGAGGACATCCTGCCGCGGCTGCAGGCGGCGGTGAAGGACATCCCGGGCGTGGCGCTGTACCTCAAGCCGGTGCAGGACGTCACCCTGGACACCCGCGTGGCCGCCACCGAGTACCAGTTCTCGCTCTCCGACGTGGACAGCGCCGAACTGGCCGAGTGGGCGACGCGGATGACCGAGGCCATGCGCAAGCTGCCGCAGCTGGCCGACGTCGACAACAACCTGGCCAGCCGCGGCAACGCCCTGGAAGTCACCGTCGACCGCGACAAGGCCAGCATGCTCGGCGTGCCGATGCAGACCATCGACGACACGCTCTACGACGCCTTCGGCCAGCGCCAGATCTCCACCATCTTCACCGAGCTCAACCAGTACCGCGTCGTGCTGGAGGTGGCGCCGGAATTCCGCACCAGCACCGCGCTGATGAACCAGCTCGCGGTGGCCAGCAACGGCACCGGCGCGCTGACCGGCACCAACGCGACCAGCTTCGGCCAGGTGACCTCGTCCAACTCCTCCACCGCCACCGGCGTGGGCGAGCGCAACACCGGCATCACCGTCGGTTCGGGCAGCATCATCCCGCTCTCGGCGCTGGCCACGGCGAAGATGGCGAGCACGCCGCTGGTGGTCAGCCACCAGCAGCAGCTGCCGGCGGTGACGATCTCCTTCAACCTCGCGCCGGGCTATTCGCTGTCGCAGGCGGTCAAGGCGATCGAGCAGGCCAGGCAGGACCTGAAGCTCCCGACCCAGGTGCACGCGCAGTTCGTCGGCAAGGCCGCCGAGTTCACCGGCAGCCAGACCGACGTGGTGTGGCTGCTGATCGCGGCGATCGTGGTGATCTACATCGTGCTCGGCGTGCTCTACGAGAGCTACATCCACCCGTTCACGATCATCTCCACGCTGCCGCCGGCCGGCGTCGGCGCGCTGCTGGCGCTGATGCTGTGCGGGCTGAGCCTGTCGGTGGACGGCATCGTCGGCATCGTGCTGCTGATCGGCATCGTCAAGAAGAACGCGATCATGATGATCGACTTCGCGATCGAGGCGCGCCGCGCCGGCGCCAGCGCGCACGACGCGATCCGCCGCGCCTGCCTGCTGCGCTTCCGCCCGATCATGATGACCACCGCCGCGGCGATGCTGGGCGCGCTGCCGCTGGCGCTGGGTACCGGCATCGGCTCGGAGCTGCGCCGCCCGCTCGGCATCTCGATCGTCGGCGGCCTGCTGCTGTCGCAGCTGGTCACGCTCTACACCACGCCGGTGATCTACCTGTACATGGAGCGCTTCTCCGAGCGCGTGCGCGCCTGGCGCGAGCGGCGCGCGCCGGTGCCGGCGGAGGGACGGGCATGAACACGGTCGCCGGCGGGACCCGGGGCCCGGCTTCCCCGCAGGTCCTGGCCCCATGAACCTCTCCGCGCCCTTCATCAAGCGCCCGATCGGCACTTCGCTGCTGGCGATCGGCCTGTTCGTGATCGGCCTGATGTGCTACCTGCGCCTGAGCGTGGCGGCGCTGCCGAACATCCAGATCCCGGTGATCTTCGTGCAGGCCACGCAGGCCGGCGCCGACGCGGCCACGATGGCCTCCACCGTCACCGCGCCGCTGGAACGCCACCTCGGGCAGTTGCCCGGCATCGACCGCATGCGCTCCTCCAGCTCGGAGAGCCGGAGCATGGTGTTCATGATCTTCCAGAGCAACCGCAACATCGATTCGGCCGCGCAGGACGTGCAGACCGCGATCAACGCCGCGCAGGCCGACCTGCCCTCGGGCCTCGGCACGCCGTCGTACCAGAAGGCCAACCCGAACGACGACCCGGTGATCGCGCTCGCGCTCACCTCCGACACCCAATCCGCCGACGACCTGTACAACGTCGCCGACTCGCTGCTGGCGCAGCGCCTGCGCCAGATCACCGGCGTGGCCTCGGTCGACATCGCCGGCGCGTCCACGCCGGCGGTGCGCGTGGACGTGGACCTGCGCGCGATGAGCGCGATGGGGCTGACCCCGGACGACCTGCGCAACGCGGTGCGCGCGGCCAACGTCACCTCGCCGACCGGCTTCCTATCCGACGGCAAGAGCACCACCGCGATCGTGGTGAACGATTCCGTTGCCAAGGCCGCCGACTTCGCCCAGCTCGCCATCGCCAGCCAGTCCAACGGCCGCGTGGTGCGCCTGGGCGACATCGCCCGCGTCTACGACGGCCAGCAGGACGCCTACCAGGCCGCCTGGTTCGGCGGCAAGTCGGCGGTGGTGATGTACGTGTTCACCCGCGCCGGCGCCAACATGGTCGAGACCGTGGACCGCGTGAAGGCCGCCATCCCGGAGCTGCGCACCTACCTGCAGCCCGGCACCACGCTGACCCCGTACTTCGACCGCACTCCCACCATCCGCGCCTCGCTGCACGAGGTGCAGGCGACGCTGCTGATCTCGCTGGCGATGGTGGTGCTGACCATGGCGCTGTTCCTGCGCCGGCTGGCGCCGACGCTGATCGCGGCGGTGACCGTGCCGCTGTCGCTGGCCGGCTCGGCGCTGGTGATGTACGTGCTCGGCTTCAGCCTCAACAACCTCAGCCTGCTGGCCCTGGTGATCGCGATCGGCTTCGTGGTCGACGACGCGATCGTGGTGATCGAGAACATCTCGCGCCATCTCGACGAAGGCATGCCGCGGATGCAGGCCGCGCTCGCCGGCGCGCGCGAGATCGGCTTCACCATCGTCTCGATCACCGCCTCGCTGGTGGCGGTGTTCATCCCGCTGCTGTTCGCCAGCGGCATGATCGGCGCGTTCTTCCGCGAGTTCACCGTCACCCTGGTGGCGGCGATCGTGGTCTCCATGCTGGTTTCGCTGACGCTGACCCCGGCGCTGTGCAGCCGGTTCCTGTCGGCCCATGCCAGCGCCGAGCCCGGCCGGGTCGGCGCGTGGCTAGAACGCATGCACCAGCGCATGCTGCGCGTGTACACGGTGGCGCTGGACTTCTCGCTGCGGCACGCGCTGCTGCTGTCGCTGACCCCGCTGGCGCTGATCGGCGCCACCGTGTTCCTGTTCGGCGCGGTCAAGAAGGGCAACTTCCCGCCGCAGGACACCGGCCTGGTCTGGGGCCGCGCCAGTTCCAGCGCCACGGTGTCCTTCGCCGACATGGTCGAGCGGCAGCGCCGCATCACCGACATGCTGATGGCCGACCCCGCGGTGAAGATCGTCGGCGCGCGGCTGGGCTCCAGCCGCCAGGGCTCCAGCGCCTCGTTCAACATCGAGCTGAAGACCCGCGCCGAGGGCCGGCGCGAGACCACCGACCAGGTGGTGGCGCGGCTCAGCGCCAAGGCCGACCGCTATCCCGACCTGGACCTGCGCCTGCGCGCGATCCAGGACCTGCCCAGCGACGGCGGCGGCGGTACCAGCCAGGGCGCGCAGTACCGCGTCTCGCTGCAGGGCAACGACCTGGCGCAGCTGCAGGAATGGCTGCCCAAGCTGGTGGCGGCGCTGAAGAAGAACCCCAAGCTGCGCGACGTCGGCAGCGACGTGGATACCGCCGGCCTGCGCCAGAACATCGTCATCGACCGCGCCAAGGCCGCGCGGCTCGGCATCTCGATCGGCACCATCGACGGCGCGCTGTACGGCGCGTTCGGCCAGCGCTCGATCTCGACGATCTACTCGGACATGAACCAGTACAGCGTGGTGGTCAACGCGCTGCCGTCGCAGACCGCCACGCCGGCCGCGCTGGACCAGATCTACGTGCCCAACCGCAACGGCGAGATGGTGCCGATCACCGCGGTCGCGCACCAGGAACCCGGGCTGGCGCCGCCGCAGATCACGCACGACAACCAGTACACGACGATGGACCTCAGCTACAACCTCGCCCCGGGCGTGAGCATGGGCGAGGCGCAGGCGATCATCGACGCGACCGTGAACGGGTTGCGCATGCCCGGCGACATCCGCATCAGCGACGGCGGCGGCTTCAACGTGCAGCTCAACCCGAACTCGATGATGGTGCTGCTGCTGGCGGCGATCCTCACCGTCTACATCGTGCTCGGCATGCTCTACGAGAGCCTGATCCACCCGGTCACGATCCTCTCCACCCTGCCCGCGGCCGGCATGGGTGCGCTGCTGGCGCTGTTCGTCACCAATACCGAGCTTTCGGTGATCTCGACGATCGCGCTGGTGCTGCTGATCGGCATCGTCAAGAAGAACGCGATCATGATGATCGACTTCGCGCTGGTGGCGCAGCGCGAGCACGGCAAGAACCCGCGCGAGGCGGCGCGCGAAGCGTCGATCGTGCGCTTCCGCCCGATCATGATGACCACGATGGTGGCGATCCTGGCCGCGGTGCCGCTGGCGGTCGGCCTGGGCGAAGGCGCCGAGCTGCGCCGCCCGCTCGGCATCGCGATGATCGGCGGCCTGCTGATCTCGCAGAGCCTGACCCTGCTCAGCACCCCAGCGCTGTACGTGATCTTCTCGTGCCTGGCCCAGCACTGGAAGGATTGGCGCGCCCGCCGCCGCGCACGGCGGCAGGCAAAACTGGCACTGCAGAACTGATGCAGCCACGGCCGCCCAAGAGCGGCCGTTTTTGCTTGAGATGCCCTGGTCTTGGGTGTTTTTTGTCGTTCCCGTGTGAGTGGAACGCAATGATGCTTGCGACCAAGCCGGCGAAAGCCGCTGGGTCTGCGCCCCCGGCCCTCGCACATGGCGCTCCGACGTTCAGACGGGTGCAAGCGTAATGGTTGCGGCTGCGGCAACAACTGCGATTGCAGCTGTTGCTGTTGCTGTTGCTGTTGCTGTTGCTGTTGCTGTTGCTCGTGATTTTGCTTCGAGCTTTTGACTTTGACTTATCGGGGCCCCTCCGAAGCGGCGGAGACAATGGGAAACACCCGAAGGGCGGTGCACAAGGATGTGCGCCGTTTTCGGCCGCGACAGGATGTCGCGTCCGAAAATCCCATTGACTCCGCGGACCCGCAGCAAAGCTGCGGGCGCGAAGGCGGGGTGTGCTTTCTTTGGGTTACCTTTCTTTGCACAAGCAAAGAAAGGTAACTCGCCGCAAGGCGAAAGCTTTGGGCTTTACTCGCCAAAGACCCAAAAGCCAAGAGCAAAGTCCCTGGATTCCCGCCTTCGCGGGAATGACGATGGAGAGATTCCATAGAACGGTGAGATTGCGTGGGCCGGCCAGATAACGTCAAAGTCGCTGGATCT
Source organism: Pseudomonas sp. Hp2 (assembly GCF_006386585.1). NCBI lineage: Bacteria > Pseudomonadati > Pseudomonadota > Gammaproteobacteria > Pseudomonadales > Pseudomonadaceae > Pseudomonas > Pseudomonas sp. Hp2. Next base: position 51,512 of record NZ_VAHJ01000006.1, on the reverse strand, counting down.
TCGACCCCGGTCATCAGGCATAGCTCGATGGAACTCAATGCTGCCCGAACCAGTGGCTAGCAAACAGCGACCCTGCGCCCCGCACCCCACATTCGCGGGGACGACGCCAGAGACGGCCAAGGACGGACCGATCACGCCCTAACGCGATCGTCCTGCCCCAATGCCGCCAGCGAATCGCGCTCGATCCCCGCGTAGATCGCGAACTCGTCCGCCACCGGCGCGCCCAGCGCCTGCTCGAACGCCTCGCGGTTGGCGTGCGCCGCATACGCACGCTGCTCGGTACCGCCGAGATTGGACTGGAAGATGCCGGCCGCGCTGACCGGCAGGAAATCCTCGTAGACCACCGGATCGGCGGCGACCAGCCCCGCCGCGATCGCCGCCTCGGCCGGCAACGCCGCCGCGGCGGCGGGATCGGCCCGGCCCGCCTCGGTGAGCCGATAGCGGAAATAGCCCAGGCCTTCACGGCGCAGCGTGTCGTAATCGTCCGGGAAACCCGCGAACGCGCTTTCCAGCCGGGCCACGTAGTCGTCGCCGGTGCTGCCGGCGCGGCCGGCGTCGCGCGCCTGCGCCAGCAGCGCGTCGTACAGCGCGCGTCCCTTCGGCGTCAGCGCCAGGCCGCGCTGCTCGATCTCGCCGAAGCGCGCGGTATGGGTACCGGCGCGCGCGCCGCCCGATTCCGGGAAGTCCACCGCCTCCTCCAGCGCCTTGAAGCTGGTCTGGCGCAGCAGGATCGGGCAACGCCGGCGCGGCGGGCCTTCGATCACCGCCTTGGCATCGATGCCGCGGCGCTGCATTTCCGCCTGCGCGGCATCGATGTCGAGCGTGCGCGGGGTGAGATGGTTGATGTGCGGGCCATGGAAGCAGACCACGTCGGCGATCAGCCTGTGCGCATCGCTCAGCGCGCGGTAGGTCTGCAGCGAGACCGTGGCGTCGCGATGCCAGCGGAAGGTCTCCAGCGCCTCGGCGACGAACCGCTCGGCGTCGCCGCGACGCAACCCGCCCTCGCGCTCGGCCTGTTCGACCAGCGCCAGTGCGCCGTCGGTGAAGATCCGGCGCTTGGCCAGGATCGCCGCCGCCTGGGCGCGCAATGCCCCGTCCTCGATCAGCTCCAGGCGCAGCAGCGAGGTGAACACGCGGAACGGATTGCGCGCCAGCGACTCGGCCCGCACCGGGCGGAACGCGGTGGAATGCACCGGCACGCCGGCCACCGACAGGTCGTAGTAGCCCACCGGCTGCATGCCCATCACCGCGAACAGCCGCCTCAGCGTGGCCAGTTCCTGCGCAGTGCCGACGCGGATCGCGCCGTGCCGCTCCAGGTCCAGCCGCGCGCGCTCGTCGTTGCGCTGCAGCCGTTCCGCCAGCGCCGGGTCGGACGCCAGGGTGTCGGCGTTGACCTGCGCCACCAGTTCCAGCAGCGTGCCGTACAACGGCACTTCGGCACGGTACATGTCCGACATCGCCTGCGCGAACAGGCTGCGTATCTCGTCGGGGGAAACGAAGGAGGTGTCGCTCATCGAACCACTCGGGCGAAGCCGGATATCCGGCAGGGACCGCCATTTTCGCCGAGGCGGCCGCGGCCGGGCCAGCCGCACAGCAGCAAACCCGGCCCTAGAGCCTCTGCTTGTCGGCCGCCTCGGCGGCCTGGGCCGCCTGCCGGGCGCGTTCGAGGCGCTGCGCATGGTCGCCCAGCTGGCGCAGCAGCACCGCATCGAGCCGGATGGGGCGGTCCCAGCGGTCGTAGCTGGCGACGATGGCGTGGCGTACCGCGCGGTAATGCAGGTTGTCGGGCGCGATCGGCAAGCGCCCGACCACGCCCTTCCAGCCATCGCGATGGTCGCGGCTCCAGGCGCGCACCGTCTCGCGGCAGGACAGGTTCGTCGCGAACGCCCAGGCGCAGGCGAAGTAGATGTCGCCCGGCGGCCAGCGCTGCTGCTCCAGCAACGCCTCGACGTAGCCGCGGCGGACATTGGCGTAGCGCGCCACCTCGTCCAGGAAACTGTCCGGATAGCGGCGCGCGTAGGCGTCGATGTCGCCGAGCTGGCGGTCGATCCAGGCGTCGCCGGTGTCGGGCGCGTAGATGGCTACGGGCGCCGGCGTGGTCCCTGCCGTGGCCTGCTGGGCCCACGACGCGCCCGGAGCGGACGCCAGCGCGAGTGCGGACACGACGGGAAGCATGCGGAAGCTCATGTAGCAATAATGCCGCACGAACCGCCGGGTGTAAGCCTGGAGCCTGTCCTGAACTCGGGGATGGGGAAAGCGGCCTGGGGCGTATCGGCGCAACAACCCAGGCTGGCCGCCTGGCAAGGCGCGCAACGCAGCATCGGCACGCCCAGGCCACTTCCCGGAGGGCGGGACATCGGCGGAGCCCGCGCCGCGCGACTCGCCTGGCCGCCGGCCAGGCCGCACCACGCGACATCGGTCCCGCACTGCCGACGCCCGCGCATCCCGCCCCGAAAGTTCATGACACGCCCCGGAGCGCATCCATCGCCGATCCGCTTCGTGATCTGCCGTTTCCCAACCTGCGCACGCCCCGATTCCCCCGCCTGCCGAACCGTGATGACACTCACGGACACTTGCAGACCAGTGTGCGGGCCGTCGCGTTATTGCATTCATGCTTCGTGCTATTTCTTACGGCGCTGCGAAGGAGCCGTTTTTCTACAGAAACGCGCGGCGCAGGCGGCGCCCCCACGCGGGTGTGGCGTACGACACGGGGAATCATGGACAAGCTCGTCGATATAGAACTGAAGATCGTTTCCGATCGTCGGGATGGTTTGCTGATAGCGCTGGGCGAGGTACTGATCGCCAATCGCTTCAACCTGCTGCGCCACCGCCGCGCCAACACCGAGACCGGCGTGGTCATGATCATGGTCGTGCAGGGGCCTGAGGCCAATCTCATGCAGATGGAGGAACAACTGGGCACGCACTGGATGGTGCAGAGCCTGGAGGCCAACGCCTACGACGCCAGTGCTCCGGCCACCTTGCAGGCAGCGTCGCCGCTGCACAGGGAAGCCCCCGTTGCGGCTGCCGTGGCGCCTGCCTCGCCCCCCATGCAAGCCCAGGCCTCGGCCAAGATGGCCTTCGACCAGAGGCGGGTCGAGTCCCTGTTGCAGCAGATCGCCAAGGACTATCCGCAGGTGTTCGGCCAGGTACTGAGCCTCGAGCGCAGCCTGGAGCCGGCCCAGCGCGAATCGACCCTGCGCTATATGGGCACCCGCGTCGGCGCCTGGGTGTACAAGCGCGATTTCGCCCTGGGCGCACGTCTACCGATGGCCGGTTCGATCCGCCACATCGCGTTGCCGGCGCTGCGCCAGTTGCTGCCCGCAGAGCTGGAGGAAGACACGCTGAGGACCCACAGCAGTCCGTTCGCCATCCCGGGGCCGGCGGTCACCGCGCCGCAATGCCATTTCCTGCGCGGCTTCCTCGAGGGCGCACTCAACGAGGCCGGCAATCTGGGCCTGGTGCGGGTCAGCGAAGTGTCCTGCCGCGCCAACGGCGCGAGCTGCTGCAAGTTCGTATTCCACGTCTGACCAGGCCTGTCCCTGGCCAGCCACCACCGCAACGAGCCGAGGGGAAATCCACCATGCCGCACGACCATGCGATCCACTGCGTCCACGATCCGATCCTGATGCTGTTGTCGTACCTGGTTTCGGTCCTCGGCTCGTTCACCGCGCTGCAGATCGCGATCGGCATCCCGGCCGCGCGGACCGGTGCGCAACGCTGGCAGGCGGTGACCGCCAGCGGCGTGGCGTTGGGCGCCGGCGCGATCTGGGCCATGCACTTCATCGCCATGCTGGCGTGCCGGATGGAAATCCAGGTGACTTACGACCTGGGCCTGACCGCGCTGTCGGCGGTGGTCGGCATCGCTTCGTGCATGGTCGGCCTGGTCCTGGCGGGCTCCGGCGTATTCGGCTGGGGCAAGCTGCTGATGGCGGGACTGTGCATGGGCCTGGGCGTGGCCGGCATGCACTACACCGGCATGGCCGCGATGAAGATGCCGGCAACGACCCATTACGACATGGGCATCGTCGGCGTGTCCGTGGTCATCGCCGTGGTCGCCTCGACGGTGGCGCTGTGGCTGGCCTTCAACCTGCGCGGCTGGGTGCAGATGCTCGGCAGCGCGCTGGTGATGGGCGTGGCCGTGTGCGGCATGCACTACACCGGCATGTACGCCGCGAGCTTCGTGCCCAATGGCGAGGATGTCGCGCTGAGCACCGCTGGCGGGCTGGGCGGCGACTACCTGGGCATGGGCATTTTCGTCGTGGCCACGGCCTTGCTGACGGTGATGCTGCTGATGACCATGCAGCGCCGGCAACAGCGCGCCTCGGTTTCGATCTGATCGGCTTGCTTGCGGCGCGCGCCGTCAGCCGCGTCGTCGACGTTCGTGACGCATCATGCGCCTGTCGAACCAGGCGCTCGACGATGACACGCCGGCGGCGAGTGCTTCCGGGCTCGGCGGCCGAATGCATTTGCCCGGCGGCCGGCGCCGCTGCTCCGGCAAGGCCTGGACATAGCCGTGCGGACACTGGCATAACGCGCCGCCTCGTCCGGGAAGCTGTCCGGATGGCGGAGAGCGTAGGCGTTGATGTCGCCGAGCTGGCGGTCGATCCGGGCATCGCCGGCGCCGGGCGCACCGGCCTGCGCCAGCAGCGGGGTGCGCGGGGATCATGCGCCGATGATGCCGCAGCCCGCGCGTACGGCCAGTCCCGCGCGGGCGCCGATACCAGGACCTCAGTACGGATATCCGTAGACCGGCACCAGGTAGTGCACCTCGCGGCACCCCCGCCAGTCGCAGCTGCCGTAGTAGCCCGGCCCGGAGTAGTGCTTGCGCGCGTCGCGGTTGTAGGGGCTCTGGTAGTAATCCGGGCCGTACAGGCCGGCGCCGTAGTAGCGCACGCGGCTGCTCGCGCGACCGGCGGCGAAGCCGCGGATCGGCGTCTGCGGCGACACGTAGTTGCCGTCGGCGGCGATGCTGCGGCCGTCCTGGTCCACGTAGCCTTCCTGCGCGTCGTAGCGCACCAGCCGGTAGTAGATGGTCTCGCCGCCTTCCTGGCGCGTCTTCAGCCGTACCGGCCTGCCGCCTTCGTAGTAGACCGGCACTCCCTTCTCGAAGGTGACCTCGCTGGGGTTGACCCGTTCTTCTTCCAGCTCCGCCGCCCACAACGGCTGCACCAGGGCGATCCCCAGCAGCAACGTCCATATCCTTGCCATGGCATTCTCCGTCTGTCTTCCATTACGCGGGCCGGACGTGCGCCGGCCTCGGCATCCTTCGGTCCGGGCGCGCGGCTCAGCCGCCGGACGCCCCGGCCGCCAAGTCTAGCGCATGTACGGCCGCGGGCCAGCCCGAGGCGGCAGGCACCTCGCGCAGGCGCGGGTCGCCGGCCGCCACGCCATGCTCGCTCTCGTGCGCCCAGGTGACGTGGTAAGGGGTATGGATGCCCCACCCGCCCAGCGCCAGCACCGGCTCGATGTCCGAGCGCAGCGAGTTGCCGATCATCGCGAAGCGCCGCGCCGGCAGGTCGAACTCGGCCAGCACCCGCGCATAGGTCTGCGGGTCCTTTTCCGATACCACCTCGATGCGCCGGAACAGGTCCGACAGACCGGACTGGGCGATCTTCTGCTCCTGGTGGAACAGGTCGCCCTTGGTGATCAGCACCACCTCGAACTCGCGCGCGATCTCCGCCACCGCCTCGCGCACGCCGGCGATCACCTCCACCGGGTGCTGCAGCGTGGCGCGGCCGATCTCCAGCACCTTCTGGATGTCGCGCGCGGAGATGCGCGCGTCGGTCAGCTCGATCGCGGTCTCGATCATCGACAGGGTCATGCCCTTGGCGCCATAGCCGAAGATCTTGAGGTTGCGCCGTTCGACCGCGAGCAGGTGCTGCTGCATGCGCTGGTCGCGCAGGTCGATGTAGTGGCCGAGCACGGCCTCGAACTCCGCCTCGGCGGTGCGGTAGTAGTCCTCGCTCTTCCAGAGCGTGTCGTCGCCGTCGAAGCCGACCAGTTGGATCGCGTGGCCGTCGCGTGTGCCGATGCTTTTCATCGGTCCATTGTAGGGCGCGGCCCCGCGCGCGGGGAGCCGATGGCGATTCCCGGGGCGGGCCGGCGGAAAAAAAGGGAGTGGCCAGGCCACTCCCGTTCGATCCTCCTGGGCCCGGGGAATCAGTTCTGCTGCTGCGGCGGCGCGCTGTTGTCGCCGCTCTGCTGCTTGGCGACGAAGGCCTTGTACTCGTCCGGCGTCAGCTTGCCGTCGCCGTTGCTGTCGGCCTGGTCGAAGATCTGCGCGAGGCCGGCGTTGACCTGGGCCTCCTGCTTGCTGATGGCGCCGTCGCTGTCGGTATCGACGCTGGCCCAGGTCTGGCCGCCACCCGAGGACTGGCCCGACTGGGCCGACGCCGCCGCAGCAGCGGCCGGATCCTGTTGGGCGGTGCTCTGGGCCATGGCCGGCAGCGCCAGGGCCGCGGCCAGCGCGGCGGTGATGGCGATCAGCGACTTGCGATTGCGGGTGTTCATAGGTGGTCTCCTTCGATTCGTGGAATGCACGGCGACCGTGCACGGGAGCAACGTACCGCCCGCGCATGAACGTGCCTTGCTGCCCGGTCGAAGGCAGAACAGGGTTTTAACCACCTCGCCCGCGAATGCGGCTAGGCCGAAGTTAGCGACAGGTGAGCCATCGGTAACGCGCGCATTCAACGCCTCCGCAATTGCGAGCCGGCGCGCATTTTCCAGGCCGGATGCCGCGCTTTCAGCGTTCGTCGGTTCCTGATCGGGCACTGAACAAGCGCCAGCCGAGGGCGACGCCGGCGAGCGCGCCGATCACTTCCAGCACCACGCGCGCGCCCAGTTCGTCCGGGTCGTGGATGCTGGCGAGCGCGATGCGGGCGTACAGCGGCGACTCCAGCCGCACGATGCTGGTGTAGAACAGGTTCCAGATGTCCCAGCCGGCGGCGATCGCGGTGGCGATCACGCAGGCCCAGCCCAGCGCATGCCCGTGCGAGAGCCCGGTGCGGCGGCACAGCCGTTCCCACAGGGCGAACACCAGCAGCCCGACCAGGAAGGCGATCAGGCCCGCTTCCAGCGATCCGAGCAGGCCATAGTGCAGCGGCAGGTTCATTCGCGAGCATCCGGAGGGAGGAACGCCATTGTAGGGGCGGCACGCGGCCGCGCGGCTCAGGCGTCGTCTTCCGAACGCGCCGTCACCCCGATCTCGCCGTCCTCGTCCACGGCCACGTCGACGATCATTGGCCGGCAGCACACCTGGCAGTCCTCGATGTAGCGCTGGCGCTCGACCGAGGCATCGACGGCGATGTCGATCGACTCGCCGCAGTACGGGCAGGAAATGGCGACGAAGGCGTGCATGCCAGGCATGGCGGTCACCGGATCGGGAAGTCGTAGGCGGTATCCGGCGTCGGTTCCGGCCTGTAGGTGAAGTGCCACCACTCCATCGGGTAGTTGACGAAGCCCTCCGCCCGCATCGCCTCCAGCAGTTGCCGGCGATGGCGATGCTGCGCGGGCGTCGCGCGCGGCGAGTCGGTGTTGGCTAGCGGATCGAAGAAATCGAAGCCGGTGCCCATGTCCACGTCGCGGCATGGCCCCTGCCGGCAATCGAGCAGGCCGAGGTCGACGGTGGCGCCGCGGCTGTGGCCGGAGGTTTCGGCGATGTAGCCGCGGGCGAACAGGTCGCGCTTGTCCACCCCGGGATAGTGCACCGCCTTGGCGGCCCGGTCGTCGGGCGCGCGTGCCCAGGCGACGAACGCCTGCACTGCGCGCACCGGCCGGTAGCAGTCGTACAGGCGCAGCGCATAGCCCTGGACCTGCAGCGTGCGCTGCACGCGCGCCAGCGCCTCGGCCGCGGGCTCCAGCAGCAGGCAGCGCGGCGCTTCGTAGCCAGGCACGGTGCGGCGAGTGAAGTTGTCCGGCGTGGCATAGCGCATGTCGACGACGAAGCCGGGTGCGAGCGTGGCCACGTCGAGCATGCCGGCCTGCGCGGCGTCGCGCGCGGGCGAGACCGCCGGCGCTGCATGGGCCGCACCGGCGAGCGACAGGGCGAGAAGGTAGCCGGCACAGGGACGTGCCGCGCTCTTGCGGAGGATCCGCACGCTAGGGGCAGTCCGCCACGCGGGTGAAATGCAGGTCGGCATAGTCGTAGCTGAAGTCGGCGTCCGGATCGATCGCGGCGAGCCTGATCGTAGCTCCCGACGAGGCATCCGCGCCGGCGAACGCCAGCCACGGCTCCGCATCCACGCTGGCCTCGTCCCAATCCACCAGCCAGCGCCCGCCCGAGCGCATCACCTTGCCGCGCAGCATCGGCGAGCGCACCGCGGCGAAGCGCACGCCGTCGCCGGCGGGACACAGCGAGGCCTCGCCGAACCAGGGGTCGCGGTACACGCCCTGCCAGCGCGCGAGTTCGGCCGGCGTCGCATCGCGCCGGTCGGAGGTGTCGGGCGCCCGCGCCGCGGCGGGCTTCGGCGCCTCGCGCTCGGCGCGCAGCAGGCGCGCATAGTGGCGCACGTCCAGTTCGGGCGAGCCGGGCCGGGTGAAGGTCTTCTGCAGGGCTTCGCCGAGCGCGGTGCGCGCCGCCTCGCCCTCGCCGTTGATCAGGATCACGAAGCCGCTGCGCCGGTCCGGCAGCAGCACCAGCGAGGAATACATGCCCATCAGCGTGCCGGTGTGCGCGACCTTCCACTCGCCGTCCACGTCCGAGAGCCGCCAACCGTAGCCATAGCCGTACAGGCGGGTGCCGTCCCAGTCGCGCATGCGCTGGCTGATCGGCATCGGCGTGGCTAGGCTCCAGACCGCGCGGCGCTGCGCCTCGGAGAGCCAGGGCGCGGCCGGGTCCGGTGCCAGCCAGGCACGCTGCATCCAGGCCAGCATGTCGCGCAGGCTGCAGCGGATGCCGCCCGCCGCCATCGACGGCATGTCGGGGATATGGGCCCCGTCCACGCGCACCGGCACGTTGCGCGCGCCGTCGCGGCCGTGCGGCTGGGCGACGTTGCCGACCGCGTCGCGGTCCCAGGCGCCGACCTGGCAGCGATCCATCCCGAGCGGGCCGAACACCTGTTCGCGCACCAGCCGCTCGTACGGCTGGCCGCCCGCCGCCGCGGCGACTTCGCCGGCGACCACGTACAGCAGGTTGTCGTAGGCGTAATGCGCGCGGAAGCTGTGGGTCGGCCGGAGGTGGGCGAGCCCGGCGAGGATGTCGGCCCGGGTGAAGTCGTTGGGCTCCGGCCACAGCATCAGGTCGCCGGCGCCGAGGCCCAGGCCGCTGTTGTGGATCAGCAGGTCGCGCACCTGGATGTTGCGGGTCACCCACGGGTCGTACATGCGGAACCGCGGCAGGTACTTGGTCACCGGATCGTCCCAGGCGAGCCGGCCCTGGTCCACCAGCCGCGCCAGCACGCCAGCGGTCATCGCCTTGCTGTTGGAGGCGATCTTGAACAGCGTATCGGCATCGATCGCCTCGCCGCTGCCGGCGACGCGCTCGCCGGCGGTGCGCTGGTAGACCACGCGACCGTCCTCGATCACGCCCACCGCCAGGCCCGGCAGGCGGTACTCGGCCATGGCCTGCTCGAACAGGCGGTCGTACGCGGCGGTGCGCCCGGGACCGGCCATGGCCGTCGCCGTCGCGGCCAGCGCCAACAATCCCGCCCAGGCGTGCCGGTACCGGCGCCGGCGTTCGGATGCGCTCATCTTCGTCCTTTCCCGCGGAGGCCGCCGGACGATAACCCGCCGGCGGCCGCCGCGCCCGCGCTCAGTAATCCAGCGACACCACGAGTTGCGCGTAGCGCGGCGCCTGGAAGCTTTCCGGATACAGGAACAGGGCATTGCGGCCGCCGACCGCGCCTTCCAGTTCCTGGTTCACCGACAGCTTCTTCTGCTGGTTGGTGAGGTTGTAGACCGCGAACTTCACCTTCAGGTCGGCCTCGCCGAACGACTTGAGCCAGGTCACGCTCGCGCCGAACTCGTAGCTCCAGGGCAGGCGGCCGTAGCCGCCGCGGCCCGAATGCGCGTAGACGCGCTCGGCCGAGTACGGCGAATCGCAGTTCTCCACGCACACGTAGTAGCTGTGGTAGACCGTGGCGTCGTAGGGATTGCCGACGCCGAAGCCGGTCACCGGCCCGCCCGAGCGCGCATCCAGCGTGGCCCCGACCAGCCAATGGTCGGTGATGGCATAGGCGCCGCGCAGCTTGACCTGGTGGCGGCGGTCGTTGGCCAGGTAGCCGTAGCCGCGGAGGTTGACGAAGGGATCGTCGAAGTTCTCGGTGCGGCCGGTGTCGGCGAAGTCGGTGTCCGAGTTGACCGGCCCCTCGGCGTTGCCGCGGCCGTAGGCCAGCGTGTACGAGGCGTTCATCGACCACTTGCCGTCCCAGGCGCGGTCCAGTTGCAGTTCCAGCGCCTTGTAGTCGCGCCTGGGCTTGTCCCAGCCGCGCTGGCCGATGTAGGTCATGATCGGGTCGCCGTCGGCGTCGACGCCGTCCTGGCGATACATCGCCCAGCCTTCCTTGGCCGTGTCCACGGTGACCCAGCCGTCGGCATCGCCATCGCAGTTGGTGTCGCCCCAGACCGTGACCTTCTTGCCCGGGTTGGCCATCACCCAGCCGATGTAGCCGTCCGGCCCGCAGGCGCCGGTGGCGCTGATCTCCATGTCGTCGATGGCGTTGTGCAGCTTGCGGTAGATCGCGCGCACGCCGTACGACCAGGCCTCGTCGATCGATTGCTGGAAGCCGAGGATCGCCTCGTCCTGGTAGACCGGGTCCATGTCGCGGTCCACTTCCGAGCGCAGGTCGCCGACCGTGCCGTCGCCCTGCGAATCGTCGACCGGGCCGATCTGCGCGCCCAGCACCGGCACCTGGTAGCGCGAGCCGTTGAGCTCGCGGGTCTCCCAGCCGGCCAGCGCGTAGTAGGTGCGCTCGTCGAGCAGGCCGCCGGCCTGCTTGATGTTGATGACGTTGGCGACCGGCAGGAAGTAGCGGCCGACGTTGCCGAACAGCTTCATCGTGCCGTCGCCGCGGATGTCCCACGAGGCGCCGAAGCGCGGCGCGATCATGTCGTCCATCTTGATGTAGCTGCGGCCCTCGCTGTCCTTGTTGTCGAACTGCTCCAGGCGCACGCCCAGGTTCAGCAGCAGGTTGGGCGTGACCGACCAGTTGTCCTCCAGGTAGTAGGCGGAATTGTCGGTCTCGAACTCGCCGGCGATCTCGTAGCGGCGCGCGCGCACGTAGGCGTTCACGCCGGCCGGCACGGTGCCGCCGTTGACCAGGGTGGCGCCGGGGCTGGTGCCGTACACGTTGTAGTAGAACCCGCCGGGGCCGGGATACCGGCGCTGGTAGTCGGAGGTGTTCTTCTCGCGGTCCAGGCCGAAGCGCAGCAGGTGGTCGCCCAATGTCCACTCGAAATCCAGGCGCGCGGCCTGGCGTTCGTCCAGGCGCGATTCCACCGCCGAGTTGGTGGTGCAGCCGAGCGGGATGCCCGCCGGCGCGATGCCGGATTCGGAGACCACGCGGTTGCACTCGATGTCGGTCTGGCTCTTGTTCGAGTAGTCGCGCTTGTTGTCGCCCACCATCGCCTTCATGACGAAGTTGTCGCCGAGCCGGCCGTTGTAGGTGAGCGCCCAGTTGTTGCCGCCGGTGTTGGTGTAGATCCGGTTGCTGAGACCGCCCTTGGTGGCGGTCGCGTAGTCGTAGCCGTAGACCTCGGCAGTGGTCTCGTTCTTGTCGGAGAAGGCGAGCAGCGACAGGCTGTGGTCGTCCGTGATCTGCCAGTCCAGCTTGCCGCCCCAGAAGCCGTTGTCGGCGCTGGCGTCGTTGAAGGTCGCGCCGTCGTTGCTGGTGTTGAAGTCGCGGTTGTCGCGCGCCTCGTACATGCCGAAGAAGAACAGGCGGTCCTTGACCAGCGCGCCGGAGGCGTAGACGTTGAGCTTGTTGTGGGTACCGCCGTCGCGGCTGGAGATGTAGTAGGGCTCGCCGTTGTCCAGGAAGTAGTCGCGCCCGCCCAGGCCCCACGCGCTGGGCTCGGCGGTCATCTCCACGCCGGCATGGAAGTCGTTGGTGCCCGAGCGGGTGACCGCGTTGATCACGCCGCCGGTGGTGCGGCCGAATTCCACCGAGTAGCCGCCGGTCTTGACCTGGAATTCCTGGAAGAACGCGAACGGCGCGGAGGAGAAGCCGACCCGGTTGTAGAAGTCGGTGACGTTCAGGCCGTCGATGTAGACCGAGTTTTCGGCCACCGAGGAACCGCCGAAGGAGATGCCCTGCGCGCCCAGCGAGGACTTGCCCGACACCACGCCCGGCGCGAGCATCGCCACCGACTTCAGGTCCTGGTCCACCGGGATGCGGGCCACGTCCTGCCGGCTGACGTTCATCGCCGACTCGGTCGAGCTCACGTCCACCATCGACACCACCTGCGGCGCGCGCACCTCCACCGCGCCCAGCGTGCTGATCGCGCCGACCGGCACGTTGACCGTGGTCGCGTTGCCGAGCGTGACCGTGACCTCGCCGACCGCGACCGGCGCGGCGCCGTCCACCGACAGCGTCATTCGGTAGCGGCCCGGCGAAAGCGCCGGAATGCGGTAGCTGCCGTCGGCATTGACGCTCGCGCTGCGCGCGAACCCGGTGGCCGGGTTGCTCACGGTGACCGTGGCCCCGTCCAGCGAGCGCCCGCTCTCGTTGAGCAAACGCCCGATCACGGCGCCGTCCTGGGCGGCGGCCATCGGCGCGACCGCCCCCAGACATGCCCCCAGCGCGACGTACAACGCCGCCTTGTGCAAACGCTTGCCGTTCATCCCCTGCTCTCTCCTGCAGTCGTTGAAGTGGTGGCCGTCGCCGGCCCTAGCCGCCCGGCAGCAGCTGCCAGTCGAAGTGGTAGTCCCACTGGTCGAAATAGAGGTTGCCGCCGCGCCATTCGGCCTCGCCGCGCTGCGAGTCGACGTCGTCGGAGCGGAAATGCGCCTTGGCCGGCCACAGCGGCTGGCCGTAGTCGTCGTTGAAGGCGATGCGGAAGCCGTCCAGGCCGCCGAAGTAGAAATCGCGCAGCGCCGGATCGTCGCTGTCGAGCGCGCCGGTGGTCACGTCCATCGGCACCCAGCCGTAGGGCGCCAGGTACAGCCAGCCCCAATCGTGCAGGTTCGCGTACCCGGTGGCGTTGTCGGAGAACGTCCATCCGGACTGCCAGCGCGCCGGGATGCCGTTCATGCGCAGCAGCGTCATCAGCAGCAGGGTCTGCTGGCCGCAGTCGGCATGGCCGGCATGCAGCGCGTAGTCGCTGATGTTGCTGATCGTCGAGTACTCGCGCGCGCCGGCCCAGGGGATGCGGTCCACCGCCGCGAACAGCTTGCGCGCGATCCGGTAGGGGTTGGTCTCCTCGCCCACGACCTGCCGCGAAAACGCGCGCAGCGCCGGGGTGAACACGATGTGCGGCGGGCGCTCGGCCAGGTAGGGCCGCAGCGCGGGATCGGCCGGCGTCGCCTGCACCTTGCCAGGATCGATCGCGAAGCGGCGCGCCTGGATCGTCGCTTCGTAGCTCACCGAGAACTCGGTGGGCGTGCCGGCCACGGCCTTGCGCTCCAGGTAGGCGGTGCGCTGCATCGCCGCATCGGGCGCCACGCGCGCGCCGGCCGGCACGCTGGCGAGGAAGCGGATGTCGTCCTGCTGGCCCGGGATCGCGCGCGGATACGGGATCCAGGCACGGATCGTCTCGCCGGCCGGCACCGCGTCGGCCTTCACCGTCAGCGACTGGGTGATGCGCACCCGCTGCGGCAGCACGCTGGTCGCGCCCGGCCGCGCGGCCGCCGCCGCGACCACCGCGCGGTGATGCGGGTTCAGGCGTTCGTAGGGGCCGTCGGTCATCTTCGGCGCGTCCGGTCCGCGCCGCGCGCGCGCTGCCGCGTCGAGCCGGAACAGGTTGGAGGGCGCGCGGTTGAAATAGCGGCGCTCGCCGTCGATGTCGAGGTGCTCGAGCAGGCCGGCGGCATCCCAGGCCGCGAAATCCGAATCGCGGAAATCCGGGATCCACTTGCGCAGGCGCTGCTTGACCGCCGCCTCGTCGAGGCCGAAGTCCAGCCGCATCCGGCGCATGCGCTCGCGCTGGAACAGATAGGCGTCGCGCTGCGCCGCGCTCAGCCCGGGCTCGGCCAAGGCCTGCTCGATGCGTGCCTCGGCCTCGCGGAAGTGGCCGGCATCGACCTGTGCCACCAGCTCGGCCGGCGCCTGCGCCCCGGTGGCTCCCAACGGCGCCGCCGCCAACAGCAGGGCGCAACCCAGCGCACGGACTCCGCGCAGGGCCGGTGGGCAATGCTGGTCACGACGCAGATCCACGACGACACTTCCCCGGTGCAGGTGGTAACGGCGGTGTAACACGCACCGGCACCGTTGGTCAATAATTTATTCTTGCAATTACAGAAGTATCGAATAAATATTCTTGAACATGCTTCGGGGGCTGCCATGACGATTCAAGCGAAACCACGCCGCGGGACCCTCCGTTGGACGTGCGCGACGGCCGGATGGCTGCTGGCCGCCTGCCTATTGCCCGCCAGCGCCCGTCAGGCCGCGGTCCCGGCGCCGGCGATCGATCCGGCCACCGGCGTGGTGGCGGTCGCGCCCGCGCAGCTGTCGCCGGACTACTGGATCGCGCGCCAGCCCGAACCCGACCGGGTGATTCTCGACCGCGCCGGCATCGCCGCGCAGAACGCACGCATGCGCGAACGGGACCCGGCCATCCACGACCTGCGCGCGCTGCCTTCGCCGCTGCCGGCGGCCTGGGTGCGCGAACAGGTCGGCAAGCTCTCCGCGCGTCCCGCACGCACGCTCTACGACGCGCAGGGCCGGCCTCTGGACGCGGCCACGCTCGACGGCCTGGTCGACGCGCTGGCGCTCGACGCCGTGCCCGCCGCGCGCCCGCTGCAATACGGGCTGGTGACGCGCCGCGCCGCACTGCGCACTTTTCCCACCGCCCTGCGGGCGTTCAGCCGCGTCGGCGACACCGACATCGACCGCTTCCAGGAATCGGCGCTGTTCCCGGGCGATACGGTCGCCGTGCTGCACGAAAGCCGCGACGGCCAGTGGCTGTTCGTCGCCAGCGAGCGCTACTTCGCCTGGACCGAGAAGCGCAACGTCGCCCTCGGCAGCGCCGAGCAGGTGTTCGGCTACGGCCGGCAAGGCCCCTACCGCGTCGTCACCGGCGCCACCGCGTTCACCGCCTACACGCCGGAACAGCCGCAGGTTTCGCGCCTGCAACTGGACATGGGCGTGCGCGTGCCGGTGCTGGCCGATTGGCCGCCCGGGCAGCCGGTCAACGGGCAGATGCCCTACACCTCGTGGGTGATCCAGCTGCCGGTCCGCAACGACGACGGCAGCCTGGCCTTGGTGCCGGCGCTGCTGCCGCGCACCGCCGACACCGCCGCCGACTACCTGCCGCTGACCCCGCGCAACCTCGTCGCGCAGGCCTTCAAGTTCCTGGGCGAGCGCTACGGCTGGGGCCACGACTACGGCACGCGCGATTGCAGCGGCTTCGTCTCGGAGATCTACCGCAGCTTCGGCGTGCTGATGCCGCGCAACACCAGCGCGCAGGCGGTCAGCCCGGCGCTGGACCGCATCGCCTTCGACAAGCGCGACGGCAAGGCCGTGCGGATGGCGGCGGTGAAGCGCCTCCAGGCCGGCGACCTGGTCTACATCCCGGGGCACGTGATGGTCGCGCTGGGCCACGATGGCGGCCTGGCCTACATGATCCACGACACCGCCGGCGGCGGCTGGGCCGGCCCGGACGGCAAGCGCGTCGCCGGCCACCTCAACGGCGTGTCGGTGACCCCGCTCGAGCCGATGCTGGCCAGCGACACCAGCGACTACGTCGACCTCATCACCAACATCCAGCGCATCCGACCCCGCACCCACGAATGAAGATCACCGACATCCAGCTCGGCATGCTGCGCGTGCCGCTCAAGACGCCGTTCAAGACCGCCCTGCGCACCGTGGAAACGGTCGAGGACGTGGTGGTGCTGATCCGCACCGACAGCGGCCACGTCGGCCATGGCGAGGCGCCGCCGACGCCGCCGATCACCGGCGACACCCTGGGCTCGATCGTCGAGGCGATCGAGCGCCACATCAAGCCGCGCCTGATCGGCCAGGACATCGCCGACCTCAACCGCATCACCGCGCTGGTGCAGTCGTCGATGGAACGCAACACCAGCGCCAAGGCGGCGGTGGAGATCGCCGTCTACGACCTGTGGGCGCAACTGTACGGCGCGCCGCTGTACCGGATGCTCGGCGGCGGCGACCCGGTGATCACCACCGACATCACCATCAGCGTGGACCACATCGACAAGATGGTGGCCGACTCGCTGTCGGCGGTGGAGCGCGGCTTCGACTCGCTGAAGATCAAGGTCGGCAAGGACATCGGCCTGGACGTGGAACGGGTCAAGGCGATCCACGCCGCGGTCGAGGGCCGCGCCCTGCTGCGGCTGGACGCCAACCAGGGCTGGACCGCCAAGCAGGCGGTGCACGCGATGCGCGCGCTGGAGGACGCCGGCGTGGTGCTGGAACTGTTGGAGCAGCCGGTCAAGGCCGCCGACATCGACGGGCTCAAGTACGTCACCGAGCGCGTCAACACGCCGGTGATGGCCGACGAGAGCGTGTTCGCGCCGCAGCAGGTGTTCGAGCTGATCCGCAAGCGCGCCGCGGACATCATCAACATCAAGCTGATGAAGACCGGCGGGCTGTCCAACGCGATCCGCATCGCCGACATCGCCGGCCTGTACGGCGTGCCGTGCATGATCGGCTGCATGATCGAGTCGAGCATCAGCGTCGCCGCGGCGGTGCACCTGGCGGTGGCCAAGTCCGACGTGATCACCAAGGTCGACCTGGACGGCCCGTCGCTGGGCCAGTTCAATCCCGTCGAGGGCGGCGTGATCTTCAACGAATCGGAGATCAGCATCACCGACGCGCCGGGCCTGGGCATCCGCGAGATCCGCGGGCTGGAGATGTTGAAGCCGTGACGAGGCGTTACCGTGGCATTTCTCCACGGGGAGTCCCCCCACAAAGGCCTTATCCATTGCTGGGGGAAGTCCCATCGCGGCTTGCGCCGCTCCTGCAGGAATCCTGCGAATCGCAACCGCGATACCACCAAACCCGCTAGATTGACCCGATGCCACGCGGAGACCCCATCCCTCCCATGCCGCCCCTGGTGAAAATCCGCTCCGAGCGCGACGGCATGTCGGCGATCGAACGCCGCATCGCCGATTTCATCCTCGACAACGCCCACCTGCTGCGCGACTACTCGTCCCAGCAACTGGCCAGCGCCCTCGGCATCAGCCAGTCCAGCGTGGTCAAGTTCAGCCAGAAGCTCGGCTTCAAGGGCTACCCCGACCTGAAGTACTCGATCGGCGAGGCCGTCGCGCGCGCCGGCAACCCGGCGCCCGGCCAGGCCGCGCGCGAGGAGAACGGCGACGCCTACCACCGCCTCGACCTGACCTTGCGCGAGAGCAAGGCCGCCTCCGAGGAAGAAACCCGCCTGCTCAACCCGCGGCCCGACGTCGAGGCCATCGTCGGACTGCTCGACCGGGCCGGCAAGGTGTTCGTCTGCGGCATCGGCGACGACGGCCTGTTCGCGCGCGAGTTCGCCATGCGCCTGTCGCTGCTCGGCGTGCTCAGCGTGCACCACGCCGACCCGATCCTGCTGATGTCCAACCTCTCCGCCGTGCGCGACGGCGACGTGCTGCTGATGTTCTCCGAATTCGGCCAGCTGCCCCAGCTCACCCACGTCGCCCGCGAGTTCAAGGCCGCCGGCGGCAAGCTGGTCTCGATCACCCGCCACACCGCCAACCCGCTGCGCGCGATGGCCGACGCCTCGCTCGCGGTCTCCGCGCACGACCCTGCCGCGCACATCGCGCAACTGCTCTATCGTGCCTCCCTGCAATACCTGCTCGACTTCGTGTTCGTGCTGCTGTGCCAGGCCAACCCGGGCCGGCACCACGAACTGGCCACCAACCTGGCGCGGGTACAGCGCCTGCTCGAATCCTGACGCCCCGGAGCCCGCATGATCCGCCACGCCTTCCTGCTGCTGCGTCTGCTGGCCCCGCTGGCGATGATCGCCTGCGCCCCGGCCCTGGCCGCCACCGCGCCGACCGCGGCCGCCCGGCAACTCGTGGTCGTGGTCACCGCCGATTGGGACGCGCCCCGGGGCGAGCTGCATGCCTTCGAGCGGCAGGGCGACGGCTGGCGCGCGGCGGCCCCGGCCTTCGCGGTGGCGGTCGGGCGCAACGGCAGCGCCTGGGGCGACGGCGTCCACCCGCCGCAGTCCGGCGGCCCGCGCAAACGCGAGGGCGATGGCCGCAGTCCGGCCGGCGTGTTCGATCTCGGGCCCGCGTTCGGCTACGCCGACCGCATCGACAGCGCCATGCCCTACCAGGCGATGCGGGCCACGCACTGGTGCATGGACGTGCCGGATTCGCCGCTCTACAACCGCATCGTCGATGCCGCGCAGGTGGGCGCGGATGCGGTCGAGGGCTCCAGCGAACCGATGCGGATGGACCTGCACCGCGACGGCGACATCCGCTATCGCGAAGGCTTCGTGATCCAGCACAACCCGCGCGCCGTGCCCGGCCATGGCAGCTGCATCTTCGCCCACCTGTGGCGCACGCCCGGCGAGGCCACCGCCGGCTGCACCGCGATGGAACCGGCCGACATGCAGCGCCTGCTCGCTTGGCTCGACCCCGCGGCCCGGCCGCGCTTCGTGCTGCTGCCGCAGGCCGAATACAGGCGGCTGCAACGCGCCTGGGCGCTGCCGGCGCTGGAGGCCCGGCCATGAGCGCCCCCGCCACTGGCGACAAGCCGCAACTGTTGCGCGCGGTCAGCCGCTGGCAGATCGTCGGGCTCTCGATCAACGACGTGATCGGCAGCGGCATCTACCTGATGCCGGCGCTGGTGTTCCTGCACCTGGGCGCCTTCAGCCTGGCGTCGGTGGTGCTGGCGGGGCTCGCGGTCGCGCTGCTGGTGTCGTGCTATGCGCAGGCCGCCAGTTATTTCGACAAGCCCGGCGGCAGCTACCTGTACGCGCGCGAGGCGTTCGGGCCCTTCGCCGGCTTCCAGGTCGGCTGGACCATCTGGCTGACCCGCATCAGTTCGGCCGCCGCGCTCGGCAACGCGCTCGCCGATGCGGTCGCGCGGTTCTGGCCGGCCGCGGCCGAGGGCGGCGGCCGCCTGCTGGTGGTGGTCGGCTCGCTCGGCGCGCTGACCGCGATCAACGTGATCGGCGTGCGCTCGGCCGCGCGCACCGGGGTGGTCCTCGTGATCGGCAAGCTGGTGCCGCTGCTGGTGTTCGTCGCGCTCGGGCTGTTCTACGTCGATTGGGGGCAGGCGCTGGGCGGGCCGCGCCCGGACCTGCACGACTACGGCAATCTCGGCCAGGCCGCCTTGCTGCTGCTGTTCGCCTATGCCGGCTTCGAGAACATCCCGGCCGCCGCCGGCGAGTACCGCAATCCGCGCCGCGACGTGCCGTTCGCGCTGATGGTGATGATCGTCACCGTCACTTCGCTCTACGTGCTGGTGCAGGTGGTCGCGCAGGGCACGCTGCCGAACCTGACGGACTCGGCCACGCCGCTGGCGGACGCCGCCGCGCGCTTCGGCGGCGAAGGGCTGGCGCTGCTGCTCACCGTCGGCGCCACCATCTCGATCCTCGGCACCACCAGCAACACCGTGATGCTCGGGCCGCGCTTCCTGTTCGCGCTGGCGCAGGACGGCTACGGGCCGAAATGGGTGGCGGCGGTGCACCCGCGCTTCCGTACGCCGTACGTGGCGGTGCTGATCCAGTTCGCGATCTCGCTGGCGCTGGCGCTGAGCGGTTCCTTCGAGCAGCTCGCGCTGCTGTCGATGGTCACCCGGCTGCTGGCCTATCTCGGCACTGCCGCGGCGGTGCTGGTGCTGGCGCGCCGCTACCGCGACCGCAAGGACGCGGTACGCCTGCCGGGCGGCCCGCTGATCCCGGTGCTGGCGCTGTTGCTGACGCTGGCGCTGCTGGCCAGCGCGAGCTGGCAGAACCTGCTCGCCGCCGCCGTGGCGATCCTGGTGGGGACGGTGATCTACCTGTTCCCGCGGCGCTAGGCCCCGGCGCCCTCGCACGGGGCTCACGCCGCATCACGGGCCGGTAACCCGGCGCCGATGAAGGTGGCCGCATCGTCCCGATGCGGAGGAGCCTCGATGAAGACCCGCCGTGTCTACAGCGCACCCGACGTGGACACCGCACAGCGCGCGTTGCAGGCGGCCCGCGAGGCGGGCGTGGACAACGACGCCCTGTCGTTGATCGCACGCTCGAACATCGAGCTGCAGGCGATACCCGACGACCGCAAGGAAGCCAGGACGGATTTCCTGCCCGCGGCGTTGCGTGGCGCCGCGGGCGGCGGGGCCGCAGGCCTCCTGGCCGGGCTGGTCGCGGTGGCGGTCCCGCCGCTCGGCCTCACCTTGGCCGGGGTCGGCGTGATGACCCTGGCCGGTGCCCTGGTGGGCACCTGGTCCTCGGCGCTGGTGGGCGCGACCGTTCCCGATCCGGTCCGGCGTCGCTTCGAGGGCGAGATCGAAGCCGGCCGCATCCTGCTGGTGGTGGACGCCGAGGACGACGTACTCGCGTCCGCCGAGCCGGCGATCCTGTCCGCCGGCGCCACCGCCTTGCCCTACGAAGCCGCCTCGGCCGCTACCTGACCGCGGCCAGCGCCCGCATCCGGCGCAGCAGGCCGATGCACTGGGTCAGCGAGTAGGCGACCAGCGCCGTGGCGAGCGCCAGCGTCAGCGGGCTGGCCTGCGCAGGCTGCTGCAGGCCGCCGGACAGCTCGCCCTGGCTCCAGCGCCAGGCCAGGCGCGCCAGCAGCAGCACGCTCAGCGCACCGCCGATCCACGGGTTGGGCGTATAGCCGGGCACGCCGTCGCGCAACTCGACGCGGGTATGGCGCAGGGCCAGCAGGCCGAGCGCCACGCCCGCCAGCGCGCCCAGCGCCATGCCGGGCACGAGGCGCGGCAGCGTCCAGCCGACCAGCGCCAGGCACACGATCACCACGCCCAACAAGGCCACCCGGAACCAGGTGCGCCGCGGTTGCCAGCGCTGGTAGCCGAAATGGCGCCGCAGCCGGCGGTAGTACAGCCAGCCCACGCCGGCCATGGCCAGGTACGGCGTCAGCATCGTCAACGGTTGCGCAGCCATCGCGGAATCCTCGGGCGGTGCGGCGATGCTACGCCGACCGGCCGCCGCGCGCCCGCGGGCTTCATTGCGCCGTCACCCGTCCTGCCGCCGGGTTTAACCACCGGCCCTCTAGGGTGGAAGCCCGTCCTCGCGGAGGAATGCCGCCATGAATGTTTCCTACCAGGTCCCCGGGCGCGTGCCGGAAGACGGCACCCGCGAACTGGTGTCGCGCTACTGGCGCGAACGCTTCAACGGCGAGCCGTACTACACCGACGGCGAACTGTTCGAGGATTACGAGCCGGCCTACCTGGCCGGCCACGAGGCGCGCATCCGGGGCTCGGAGCGCGCCTACGACGAGATCGAACCGGAACTGCACCGCAACTGGGATGCGCAGCGCGGCCCGCGCTCGCTGTCGTGGAGCAAGGCCCGCCACGCGGTCCGGCGGGGTTGGGAGAGCGCCCGCGAGATCGTCGGGCAGGACGGCCGGCGCTGAGCCGGCCGGATCCTCCGGCTCAGTCCAGCGGCGGCGATACGCGCTGTGCCGGCTCGCCTTCTTCGCGCTGCGCTAGCGCGTCGCGGGTGTTCTTCTGCACGGCCACCGCACCGAACAGCGCCAGGGCGAAGGACATCGCGTAGAAGCCCTTCTCGCTCGGCAGCAAGGTGGCGTTGAACAGGCCGATCGCCAGCAGCACCAGCGCCGCGAGCAGGCCGAACCAGCACAGGGCGTAGTAAAGGGCGGTGACCGGCACGCCCTCCAGCCGGTCGCGCACGCTCTTCTGCAACGACACGGCGGCGAACAGCCCGAACAGCAGCAGAGTGAAGTAGTAGCCCTTCTCGTTCAGCTGCATCTGGGCGTTCCACAGCCCGACCAGGTAGGCCACGCTGCCCAGCAGCAAGGCGACCCACGAGGCGGCGATGAAGGCCGGCGAGGTCCGTGACACGTTCTGCATGATCGAAACTCCGTTTTCCGTGGCCGATGCCGAGGCCTCACGGGCCCGGCGGGGCGTGTAAGGTAAACCACCTCCCCTGTCGGCGCATCCGTCGCCGGCGTCGCGGCCGCCCCGTCCGCCAATCCATCCCTTGATTGCCTCCGGAGAGACCATGACCCGCGCTTCGATCATCGCCTTGTCCGCCCTGCTTGCCCTGTCCACCGGCGCCTGCGCCGCCGAAACGGTCGCGCCGGCCGCGGTGGCGCGCGCGCAATGGCCGTTCGCCGCCACCGAGTTCGGCAAGTTCGACGAGCCCTGGGCGATGAGCTTCCTGCCGGACGGCACGCTGCTGGTCAGCGAGAAGCGCGGCGCGCTCAAGCGTTTCGACCCGGCCACCCGCCGTACCGGCGAGGTCACCGGCGTCCCGGAGGTGGCCTACGGCGGCCAGGGCGGCTTCGGCGACGTGCTGCCGCACCCGGACTTCGCCCGCAACGGCTGGATCTACCTGAGCTACGCCGAAGCCGGCGAAGGCGATACCCGCGGCGCGGCGGTCGCCCGCGCCAGGCTGGCCTTGGACGACGCCGGCGGTGGCGCGCTGTCGGACCTGCAGGTGATCTGGCGGCAGGTACCCAAGGTCGAGGGCCGCGGCCACTACGGCCACCGGCTCGCGTTCGGCCCGGACGGCAAGCTGTGGATCACCTCCAGCGAGCGGCAGAAGTTCGACCCGGCGCAGGACATGGGCGGCAACCTCGGCAAGATCGTCCGCCTTGAGGACGACGGCCGGGTACCGTCCGACAACCCGTTCGCGTCCCGCGGCGGCGTGGCCGCGCAGGTCTGGTCGCTGGGCCATCGCAACGCGCTCGGCATCGCCTTCGACGCGCAGGGCCGGCTGTGGGTGCACGAGATGGGGCCGCAGGGCGGCGACGAGCTCAACCTGATCGAGCGCGGCGCCAACTACGGCTACCCGATCGTCTCCAATGGCGACCACTACGGCGGCCGCCCGATCCCCGACCACGACACGCGTCCGGAATTCGCCGCGCCGAAGATCACCTGGAACCCGGTGATCTCCCCGGCCGGTTTCGTGATCTACAGCGGCACGCTGTTCCCGCAATGGAAGGGCGATGGCTTCATCGGCGGCCTGTCCTCGCAGGTGCTGGTGCGGGTGGCCTTCGATGGCGAGCAGGCGCGCGAAGCCGAACGCTACGACATGGGCGCGCGCATCCGCGAGGTCGAGCAAGGCCCGGACGGCGCGCTCTGGCTGCTGGAGGACGAACGCGACGGCAGCCGGGGGCGCTTGTTGAAGCTCACGCCGAAGGCCCGAACCACGTAGGAGCGGCACGCGCCGCGACGAGCCTTGCCGGTGCCCGGCCCGCGAACCGGCCGTAGTCTCCCGCGCGCGCCGGCCCATGGGCCGGGGCGGACCTCGAGAGCGGTCTTTCCTGCACATGCGGGAGCGGCGTCGGCATTGTCCCGCCCCGGACCGCGGGCGCGGTTTACGCCGCGCCCGCATTGCGGCGCGGCGACCGCCCGCCTCACTCGGCGAGCAATTCGAACTGCACCGGCTCCCCGCTCTTCGACGAGGCGCACACCCACAGGTCGAACACGCCCGGCTCGGCGCCGGACTCGCCCTTGGGGTTAGTGAACGCCAGCGCGTGGCGGTCCAGCGAGAACATCACCTCGGTGCTCTCGCCCGGC
Organism: Pseudomonas sp. Hp2; assembly: GCF_006386585.1. NCBI lineage: Bacteria > Pseudomonadati > Pseudomonadota > Gammaproteobacteria > Pseudomonadales > Pseudomonadaceae > Pseudomonas > Pseudomonas sp. Hp2. The sequence goes on along the minus strand of NZ_VAHJ01000006.1, from coordinate 27,735 downwards.
TGCAGCAGCACCTTGCGGAACGCCTTCAGCTCGCGCACCGGCCGCACCCGGCTGGCGACGCGGTCGTGCACGTACAGCTGCACCACTTCCTCGCCGGCGCGGGCACCGGTGTTGGTCAGGCGCGTGGTCACCACCAGCGTGTCGTCCCAACCCAGCTTCTCGCTGGACAGCCGCGGGACGCCGTACTCGAACGTGGTGTAGCCCAGGCCATGCCCGAACGGGTACAGCGGCTCGTTCGACATCTCGCGCCAGCGTGCCTTGTACTCGGACATCGTCGGCAGTTCCGGACGGCCGGTGCGCATGTGGTTGTAGAAGAACGGCTGCTGGCCGGTCGCCTGCGGGAAGCTGACCGGCAGGCGGCCGGAAGGGCTGTAGTGGCCGAACAGCACGTCGGCCACGCCATGGCCGGTCTGGGTGCCCAGGTACCAGGTCACCACGATCGCGGCGGCGTTGCGCACCGCGCCGGCCAGCGCCAGCGCGCGGCCGTTGCGCAACAGCACCACCACCGGCTTGCCGGTCGCCGCCACCGCCTCGGCCAGCGCCTGCTGCACCGGCGGCAGCACGATGTCGGTGCGCGACTGCGCCTCGCCGCTGTAGCGCTGCGGCTCGCCCAGCGCCAGCACCACCACGTCGGCCGACTGCGCCGCCAGCACCGCCGCCTGCAGGCCGCCGTCGATCGCCTCCTCCATCCCGCAGCCCGGCTCGATGATCAGGTCGGCCGGGTCGCCGATCGCCGAGCGCATGCCGGCCTCCAGCGTCACGTAGCGCGACTTGTCGCCGAACAGCGTCCAGCAGCCTTCGATGTTGTCGCGGTCGCGCACGAACGGGCCGATCAGCGCGATTTTCTGGCCGCTCGACCTCAACGGCAGCACGCCGCCTTCGTTCTTCAGCAGCACGATCGACCGCTTGGCCGCCTCGCGCGCGAGCAGGTCGTGCGCCGGGATGTGCGAGGCGTCGGCTTCGCGCGCCGGGTCGAGCGAGCGGTACGGATCGTCGAACAGGCCGATCCGCTCCTTGAGCCACAGCACGCGGCGCACTGCGGCATCGAGGGCTTCCATCGGCACCTCGCCGCTCTCGACCAGGCCCGGCAGGTGCGCGGCGTAGAACCCGCTCTGCAGGCTGATGTCCAACCCGGCCAGGAACGCCTTCCGGGTCGCGTCGCGGTCGTCGGCGGCATAGCCGTGCGCGACCAGTTCCATGTCGGCGGTGTAGTCGGAGACCACCACGCCCGGGAACTTCCATTCGCCGCGCAGGATATCGGTCAGCAGCTCGCGGTTGGCGCTGGCCGGCACGCCGTTGATGTCGTTGAAGGAGGTCATCACCGCGATCGCGCCGGCATCGAAGGCGGCCTTGAACGGCGGCAGGTGCACGTCGCGCAGGGTCTGCGGGGCGATGTCGACGGTGTTGTACTCCATGCCGGCGGCGACCGCGCCGTAGGCGGCGAAGTGCTTGGGGGTCGCCAGCAGCGAATCGGGCGCGCGCAGGTCCGTACCCTGGAAGCCGCGCACGCGCGCGACCGCGAACGCGGCGCCCAGCACGGTGTCCTCGCCGGCGCCCTCGGCACCGCGGCCCCAGCGCTGGTCGCGGGCGATGTCCACCGCCGGCGCGTAGGTCCAGTGGATGCCGGCGGCGGTGGCCTCGACCGCGGTGGCGCGCGCGGTCTTCTCGGCCAGCTCCGGCTCGAAGCTGGCGGCCTCGCCGAGCGGGATCGGGAACACCGTGCGCATGCCGTGGATCACGTCGGCCGCCAGGACCACCGGGATGCCGAGCCGGCTCTCCTCCACCGCCACCTTCTGGATCTGCCGCCCCAGCTCGGCGCCCACGCCGTTGAACAGCGAGCCGACCCGGCCGGCACGGACCTGGGCCAGCACCTCGTCGGCATTGCGCACGTTGGCCTCCGGGTTCACGTCCGGAGCGAACGGCCGCACCATGTCGGCGAATGCCCCCAACTGGCCGACCTTCTCCTCGACGGTCATGCGGGCGATCAGGGCTTCGATTCGGTCAGCAGCAGCCATGGCTTCCTTGAGAAAACGTTTACATGGCCGCCGATTCTAGCCTTCCGGGCAGGCCAAGGGGTGAATTGTGTTCGCCTTTCCGGCCCCCGCCGGCGGGCGGCGGACGCAGGGCAACGCAGCCGTCCAGCATACGCTTACGCACTGAGCGGCATCCAGATGCCGGGCCGGACACCGGGAGCCGGCCCCGGGGGCAGCGCTACAGTGGGAGGGACTTCCGTCCCGACAAGGGCGTTCTCGACCAAGGGCTCACCGAACGCCACAGGTGCAAAACGGGCCCCGGATCGCCCGCCCTACGAACTGAAGTACGCCTCGGCGATCGCCCCGTGCAGCTCGCCCAGCCGCAGCTGGATCTCGTCCATGAACACCGTCGGCTCGTGCGCCGCCAACCACACCGGATCGGCGTTGCGGATCATCCCCGACACCCGCATCAATGCGCGCTCGACCGCGGGCCGCGGCGGCATGCCCGGCAGGATGTGCGCCGCGCGGCTCAGGCAGAACTGCACGCTGCGCGGGAATTCGTTGTTCTGCAGCAGGAAGCGCAGCGCCTGCTCGCCGCTGACCCGCTGGCGCACGTGGCGGCGGTACATCTGGTAGGCCGCCAGCGCGCGCAGCGCGTTCATCCACTGCATGTTCCGGTACGCCTCGCGATCGTCCGCCTGGCGCGGCGTGACCAGGCCGGAGGCGGCCGCGTCGATGATGCGCGTGGTCATGTCGGCCTGTTCGATCGCCGTACCCAGGCGCATGAACTGGAAGCCGATGTCGCGGCTGACGTTGGCGGTCAACAGCCCGGACACCTTCAGGCAGGCGTCGGTGATGCGATTGAGGAATTCCATCCGGTAGCGCCGGCCGACGCAGCGCTCGCCCTCCGCGCCGATGTGCAGGTGCAGGTCGTTGACCGCCTCCCAGGCCTCCTGCGGCAGCGTGTCGCGGATGCGGCGCAGGATCTCGCGCGCGTTCTCCAGCGAGCTGCGCAGCGAGGATGGATTGCGCTCGTCCAGCAGCAGGAATCGCACCACGTCGGTATCGCCGACGTCGTCGCCGGCGTTGGGAAACCACAGGTTGAACAACTCGCCCGCGCCGACCGTATCGATCATGGGCCGCCACGCGAAGCGCACCGAGCGCGGCAGGTCCAGCTGCAGCAGGCTGCCCACGCTGACCAGCCGCGCGGTGTTCTCGGCGCGGCGCAGGTAGCGGCTGAACCAGTAGAGGTTGTCGGCGACGCGCGAAAGCACCGGCTCAGCCCCCTTCCTCTTCGTCCAGGTCGACCACCCAGGTGTCCTTGGCGCCCCCGCCCTGCGAGGAATTCACCACCAGCGAGCCCTCCTGCATCGCCACCCGGGTCAGCCCGCCGGTGGTCACGTAGGTGTCCTCGCGCGAGAGGATGAACGGGCGCAGGTCCAGGTGCCGCGGCGCCGGCCCGTCCTCGGTGACGATCGGCGCGGTGGACAGGTTCAGCGTCGGCTGCGCCATGTAGTTGCGCGGGTCGGCCTCGATCAGCCTGCGGAACTGCTCGCGCTGGCGCTTGGTCGAGCGCGGTCCGATCAGCATGCCGTAGCCGCCGGATTCGTTGGCCGGCTTCACCACCAGCTCCTCCAGGTGCTCGAGCACGTATCGCCGGTCCTCGTCGTCGTGGCACAGGTAGCTCGGCACGTTCGGCAGGATCGGTTCCTGGTCGAGGTAGTAGCGGATCATCGCCGGCACGTAGGCGAACACCACCTTGTCGTCGGCCACGCCCGCGCCGGGCGCGTTGGCCAGCGCCACCTTGCCGGCACGCCAGCTGCGGATCAGCCCCGGCACGCCCAGCACCGAGTCGGGCCGGAACGCTTCCGGGTCGATGAAGGCATCGTCGATGCGCCGGTAGACCACGTCGACCCTGCGCGGGCCGTACACCGTGCGCATGTAGGTGCAGTCGTCGTCGGCGACGAACAGGTCGTCGCCCTCGACCAGCTCGATGCCCATCGCCTGCGCCAGGTAGGCATGCTCGAAATAGGCGCTGTTGAACACGCCCGGGGTCAGCAGCGCGATCACCGGCACGTCGCCGGGACGCGGGCTGAGCGCGGCCAGCGTGTCGTACAGCTGCGACGGGTACTCGTCGACCGGCAGGATCGCCGTGGTCTCGAACAGTTCCGGGAACACCCGCTTGGCCACCTGCCGGTTCTCCAGCATGTAGCTCACCCCGGAAGGGATCCGCAGGTTGTCCTCCAGCGCGTACAGGGTGCCGTCGGCATCGCGCACCAGGTCCGAGCCGCAGATGTGCGCCCACACGCCCAGCGGCGGCGCGATGCCCACGCATTGCGGGCGGAAGTTCACCGACTCGGCCAGCAGCATCGCCGGGAACACCTTGTCCTTGACGATGCGCTGCGCGCCGTACAGGTCGCCGATGAACATATTGAGCGCCTGCATGCGCTGCTTCAGCCCGGCCTCGGTGCGGCGCCACTCGCTGAGCGGGATGGTGCGCGGGATCAGGTCGAACGGCAGCGTGCGATCGACGTTGCGGCCGTCGGAATAGACCGTGAAGGTGATGCCCATGACCCGCGCGGCGACGTCGGCGGCGAGCTGGCGTTCGGAGATTTCGCGCCCGGAGAGGCTGGAGAGGTATTCGACGACCGGCCGGGCGGCCGGGCGCGAGGCGCCGTCGGCCTGGATCAGCTCGTCATAGGTGGCCGTACGGTACCTGCTCCAGTCCATCGCGCCCCATGCTGTCCGCATCCGGCGGCGCGGTGCCGCGCGGCATGCTGTGCTGCAACATGCACCTTGCCCGCCGGAGCGTCAAGAGCCGGGCGCGGCGGCGGCGGCCTGGACCCGCGCGCCGGCCATCAGCATGGCGTCGCTGGATTCCTGGAACACGCGCAGGTCGAACAGCGGCAGCATCGCCAGCAGGTGGTCGAAGATGTCCGCCTGGATCTGCTCGTACCGGGCCCAGCGCGTGTCGTTGGCGAAGCAGTACACCTCCAGCGGCAAGCCGGTGGTGGTCGGCTGCAGCTGGCGCACCAGCAGGGTCATCTGCGGATGCACCTGCGGGTGCGCGCGCAGGTACTGCTCGACGTAGGCGCGGAACGTGCCCAGGTTGGTGACCCGGCGCGCGTTGACCCGGGCCGCGCCGCGGCTGTCCAGCTGCGCGTTCCACTCGGCGATCTCGCCGCGCTTGCGGTCCAGGTAGTCGCGCAGCACCTCCAGCTGGCGCATCCGCTCGACCTCCTCGTCCTCGAGGAAACGCACGCTGTGCTGGTCCAGGTAGAGGGAGCGCTTGATCCGCCGGCCGCCGGCCTCGGTCATGCCGCGCCAGTTCTTGAACGAATCGCTGATCAGCTTCTTGGTGGGGATCGTGGTGATGGTCTTGTCGAAGTTCTGCACCGTCACCGTGTGCAGGGCGATGTCGATCACGTCGCCGTCGGCGTTCTGGCTCGGCATCTCGATCCAGTCGCCCAGGCGCACGCGGCCGTCGTTGCTGATCTGCACGCTGGCCACCAGCGACAGCAGGGTGTCCTGGAACACCAGGATCAGCACCGCGGTGATCGCGCCCAGGCCGGTCACCACCTTGGCGAAGTCCACGCCCGCCAGCGTCGCCACGATCGACAGGCCGACCAGGGTGAACAGGATGATCTTGGCCACCTGCAGGTAGCCCTTGATCGGCCGGTCGCGCGCGTCGGCACGGCGTTCGTAGGCCTGGTTGGCCACGTCCAGCGCGCGCGAGATCGCCAGCGCCACCGTCAGCACGATGAAGGCATGGCACAGCTTCCCGACCGCGGCCACGACGATCTCCGGCAGGTGCGGCGCCGCGCCGATGCCGGCCGACAGCACCAGCGCCGGCACCACGTTGGCCAGGCGCGGCACCACCTGCAGGCGCACGCCCCGGTCGTGCTGCGAGGCGCCGCCGGCGATCCGGCCCAGCAGCTTCTGCAACCCGCGCAGCAGCACGCGCTTGGTCAGCCAGTTGGCGCCCCAGGCCAGCAGCAGCAGGCCGGCGACCACCAGCGCGTCGTAGGCCCAGGGATAGGGCGCGAGCCATCGTTGCAGGCGCTCCAGGCCGTGCACGGGCGTGGCGATATCCAGCATGAAAACCTCCTTTCCTCGCCCGCCTGCCGCGCCATTGCAGCCGGGCGGGCCGATGATGCCTGGCGCCGGCGGCGCCTCTCGGGCGGGTCGCGGCCGGTCGGCCGCGGGCGTCAGTCGCGGCTGCGCTCGATGACCACGCCGACCGCGCTGGCGCCGCGCACGGCGCCGGGCTTGCTCAACTTCAACCGCAGCCAGCGCACGTCGAACTCGTGCAGCACGATCTGCGCGCACCGCTCGGCCAGCGTTTCCACCAGGCCGAAATCCGATCGTTCGACGAACTCGACCAGGCGCTTGCTCACCGCCTTGTAGTTGAGCGTGTCGGCGATGTCGTCGCTGGTCGCCGGCCGGCGGTTGTCGAAGCCCATCTCCAGGTCGAAGCGCAGCGTCTGGCGGATGCGCCGCTCCCAATCGTAGATGCCGATGAGTGCGTCGATTTCGAGACCTTCGATGAAGACTTTGTCCATGGGGAGCAGGGATTGGCAGACTCGGGATTGGAGAGGGGTCGAGGGCAGGAGCAGAGCGTTCTACGAATCACGGATCCCCGGTCCCGAATCCCCTGCTGTCGCCAACGGCGGCAGCATCGCCATGTCCCAGCGCGGCGTGACATGGATCGCCGCATCGTTGCGCTGGCCCGCCTGCAGGCGCAGCGCGCCGGCGAAGGCGATCATCGCGCCGTTGTCGGTGCACAGCGACGGCCGCGGGAAACAGGCGCGGCCGCCGCGCTGCGCGCACATCGCCTGCAGCTTCGCGCGCAGGCGCTTGTTCGCGCCGACGCCACCGGCGACCACCAGCGTGTCGCAACCGGCCTCGTCCAGCGCGCGCTCGCACTTGATCGCCAGCGTATCGACCACCGCGTCCTCGAAACCGCGCGCGATGTCGGCCCGGGTCTGCTCGGCCTGGTCGCTGGCCTGCCAGGCCAGCAGCACCTGGGTCTTCAGCCCCGAGAAACTGAAATCCAGCCCCGGCCGGTCGGTCATCGGCCGGGCGAAACGGTACTTGCCGGGAGTACCGCGCTCGGCCAGCGCCGCCAGCTGCGGGCCGCCTGGGTACGGCAGGCCCATCAGCTTGGCGGTCTTGTCGAAGGCCTCGCCGGCCGCATCGTCCAGGGTCTCGCCGAGCAGGCGGTAGCGGCCGATCGCCTCCACCGACACCAGCTGGGTGTGTCCCCCGGAGACCAGCAGCGCCACGAACGGCGGCTCGGGCGGGTCGTCCTCCATCAGCGGCGCCAGCAGGTGGCCCTCCATGTGGTGCACGCCGATCGCCGGCAGCTCCAGCGCCCAGGCCAGCGACCGCGCCACCGCCGCGCCCGCCAGCAGCGCCCCGACCAGGCCCGGGCCGGCGGTATAGGCCACGCCGTCCAGCTCGTGGCTGCCCAGCCCGGCATCGGCCAGGGTCTGCCGCACCAGCGGCAGCAGCTTGCGCACGTGGTCGCGGCTGGCCAGTTCAGGCACCACCCCGCCGTACTCGGCGTGCAGGGCGATCTGACTGTAGACGTGGTGGGCCAGCAACCCTTGCCCGGGGGGCTGCGCGGTGTCGTAGACCGCCACGCCGGTCTCGTCGCAGGAGGATTCGATGCCGAGGACTTTCATGGGTACCATTCTGGACCCGTTTCCCGGCCACGCCAAACCGGGCGGCTTGCAGTGCGGCCAGGAGCCGCTATAATGCACGGCTCGCCGGGGGAACCCGGTATAACGTCATGCGAGTTCGCTCGCGCCCATCCGGCCCGCCGGGTGGTACCCCAAATCCCTGGAGAACCCATGCCCAGCGTCAAAGTCCGCGAGAACGAGCCCTTCGAGTTTGCGCTCCGCCGTTTCAAGCGCACTTGCGAGAAGGCCGGCGTCCTGGCCGAGACCCGCAAGCGCGAGTTCTACGAAAAGCCGACCCAGGAGCGCAAGCGCAAGGCCGCCGCGGCCGTGAAGCGCCAGCTGCGCCGTTCCTCGCGCGACGTCACCAAGCGTCAGCGCCTGTACTGAGCCTAGCATAGCCCGATCCGCGGGTGCCGCGCCCCGGCGCGACCGGCGGATGCGCAGGACAAGAGCCGGCACGCGCAAGCGTCGCCGGCTTTTCTGTGAGCCTTTCGCGACGATCCGGCACCTCCCGTGCCGGGTTTAGAATTGGCGTCTGTTCCATTCCCGAAGCCGGAAACACCATGTCCCTCAAGCAACGGCTCACCGACGACATGAAGGCCGCCATGAAGGCGGGCGACAAGCACAGCCTCGGCGTGATCCGCCTGATCAACGCCGCGATCAAGCAGAAGGAAGTGGACGAACGCATCGAACTCGACGATGCCGCCGTGATCGCCGTGCTCGACAAGATGGTCAAGCAGCGCAAGGACTCGGTGAGCCAGTACGAAGGCGCCGGACGCGAGGACCTGGCCAAGGTCGAACGCGAGGAGATCGTGGTGATCGAGCGCTACCTGCCGGCCAAGCTGGGCGAGGCCGAGATCGTCGCGGCGATCCAGGCCGCGATCACCGAGACCGGCGCCAGCGGCCCGGCCGACATGGGCAAGCTGATGGGCGCACTCAAGCCCAAGCTCGCCGGGCAGGCCGACATGGGCCTGGTGTCCGCGCTGGTGAAGAAGCAGCTGGCCGGCTGAGCCTCGCCAGGCGGGAGCGGCCCGGGCCGCGACGGGCCATCGTGCAGATATCCCCTGCAAGGCCCCTGACGCATGCGCCGGGGGATGAAGCGCTCTGCACGACCTTCCGGCTTTTTCATGCCCTCTTGGAAGCGCTTCTGCTAGAACGGCCCCGTCGTTCGCGTCTTGCCCTCGCATGATCCATCGCCTGCCCGTCCGGTTTCAGTCCCTGGTCGAACGCACCCAGCGCAGCCTGCCGGCCGCGTTGGCGCAACGCTTCATCGAGATCGACCTGATGACGCAGGCGGCTTCGCTGTCGTTCTACGCGCTGCTGTCGATGGCGCCGCTGCTGGTGCTGCTGCTGTGGCTGACCGCGTCGCTGTACCCGCCCGCGCAGCAATCGCTGGTCGACCAGATCGCGCAGATGGCCGGCGCCAATGCCGCCGCGGTGGCCACCACCATCATCCGCAATGCCACGGCCCAGCCCAGCATCGGCTCGCTGGCCGGACTGTGGAGCACGCTGCTGCTGTTCGTCGGCGCGACCGTGGTGTTCGCCCAGCTGCAGGGCGCGCTCAACCTCATCTTCCACAGCAGCCGCCAGCAGCTCAGCGGCATCAAGGCCTGGCTCAAGAAGCGCGTGTTCTCGATGGGCGTGGTGCTGGCGCTGGGATTCCTGCTCATCGTCTCGATGATCGCCACCACCGCGCTGCAGGTCGCCTTCGCGCAGTTGCCCTCGTTGCTGCCCGTGGTCGGCTATGCCACCACGCTGCTGCTGTACGCGGCCGCGTTCGCGTTCCTGTACCACTACCTGCCGGACCGGCGCGTGGAATGGCGCCAGGCGATCCTGGGCGGGGCGATCACGGCCCTGCTGTTCGCGCTCGGCCGCTACCTGATCGGCCTGTACCTGGCGCAGGCCGCGCCGGGCAGCGCCTACGGCTCGATGGGCGCGCTGGTCCTGCTGCTGGTGTGGCTGTACTACGCGATCCTGGTGTTCTTCGTCGGCGCGCTGATCACCGCGGTCATCGACGAGCGCGCGGGGACGGCGGATACGCCCGATGGCGGCGTTCGCCCACAGGGTTCCTGAGGGGCCCTTCCAGACCCGGCGCCCCGCACTCACCGTCCCAGGGGCCGCGACGCCAGACCGGCGCTTGACGGGCGTGGCATCCTATTGGCCTGCCATGGCACGCATTCCCGACGCCTTCATCGACGACCTATTGGCCCGGACGGACATCGTCGAGGTCATCAGCGCGCGCGTGCCGCTCAAGCGCCAGGGCAAGGAGTATTCGGCGCGCTGCCCGTTCCACGACGAACGCTCGGCCTCGTTCACCGTCTCGCCGACCAAGCAGTTCTACCATTGCTTCGGCTGCGGGGCGCACGGCACCGCCATCAGCTTCCTGATGAACTACGACCGCCTCGAGTTCCTCGACGCGGTCGACGAGCTGGCCAAGCGCGCCGGCATGGAAGTGCCGCGCGACGCCCCGCAGCGCAGCGCCGCCCAGCAGGACGACAGCCGCGACCTGTACGCCGCGCTGGATGCCGCCTCGCGCTTCTTCCAGAAGCACCTGGAGGGCAGCGACAAGGCGCGCGCCTACCTGGAGGGCCGCGGCGTCGATGCCGACACCCGCGCGCGCTTCCAGATCGGCTATGCGCCGGACGGCTACAGCGCGTTGAAGGACACGCTCGGCACCGATGCGCGCCGCATGAAGCTGCTCGACCGCGCCGGGCTGTTCTCCAAGAACGATCGCGGCCACGTCTACGACAAGTTCCGCGACCGGGTGATGTTCCCGATCTTCGACCGCCGCGGGCGCGTGATCGCCTTCGGCGGGCGCGTGCTGGAGAAGGACGACGGGCCCAAGTACCTGAACTCGCCGGAAACCGCGCTGTTCCACAAGGGACGCGAGCTGTACGGGCTGTGGCAGGTGCGCCAGGCGCACCAGAAGATCGAGCGGCTGGTCGTGGTCGAAGGCTACATGGACGTGGTCTCGCTGTTCCAGTTCGGCGTCACCCAGGCGGTGGCGACGCTGGGCACGGCGACCACGCCCGAGCACGCCGAGTTGCTGTTCCGCAACGCGCCCGACGTGTACTTCTGCTTCGACGGCGACAACGCCGGGCGCAAGGCCGGCTGGCGCGCGCTCGAATCGGTGCTGCCGCGCATGAAGGACGGCCGCCAGGCCTTCTTCCTGTTCCTGCCGGAAGGCGAGGACCCGGACACGATCGTGCGCAAGGAAGGCAAGGAAGCGTTCGACGCGCGATTGAAGCAGGCCACGCCGCTGTCGCAGTTCTTCTTCGACGAGCTCGCGCGCGAGATCAACCTGACCACGCTCGACGGCCGGGCGCGGCTGGCGGAGCGCGCCCGTCCGATGCTGGCGCAGATCCCCGACGGCGCGTTCGGCGACCTGATGAAACAGGAACTGGCGCGGCTGACCGGCGTCGGAAGCGCGACGGCCGGCGCGCCGTCGCCGCCTGCGCCGCGGCCGCCGCGCTCCGTCGCGCCGGCGCAAAAGCGCAGCCTGGTGCGCGCGGCGATCGCCATCCTGCTGCAGAAGCCCTCGCTGGCCCTGTCGCTGGAAGGCCACCACGCCTTCGCCGGCCTGCGCCAGCCCGGCGTCGACCTGCTGATCGAGTTGCTGGAGCTGGTCGAACAGCGCCCCGACATCAGCACCGGCGCCTTGCTGGAGCACTTCGCCGAGCGCCAGGAGCTGGCCGCGCTGCAGAAGCTCGCCGCGCAGGCGCTGCCCGGCGACGAGGCCAGCTGGACGCAGGAACTGCACGACGCCGTCGTGCAGCTCGAACGCCAGCTGCTGCTGCAGCGGCTGGAAGAGTTGCAGGCCAAGCAGCGCGCGCAAGGCCTGGACGAGACCGACAAGTACGAGCTGCGCGAGCTGCTCAAGGCCCGCGCGAACCAGCGCTGAGGAACGGGCTCGCCCTGCACGCCCGCGCCGCGGGAAAGGCGCGGGAAAGAATGGCCTTTAGAATGCCCGAACCCCGTACCTCCAAGGACGCCCGATGAAGAACTGGCTGGCGCGGTTGCGCATCGATTCCTTCACCCTCGCGCTGCTGTGCACGATCGCCCTGGCCTCGCTGCTGCCGGTGTCCGGGCGCGCCGCCGTGGCGATGGACGGCTTCACCGACTTCGCCATCGCCGCCCTGTTCTTCCTGCACGGCGCGCGCCTCTCGCGCGAGGCGGTCAAGGCCGGCGCGCTGCACTGGCGGCTGCACCTGGTCATCCTGGCCTGCACCTTCGTGCTGTATCCGCTGCTGGGGCTGCTCTCCAAGCCGCTGTCGCACGCGCTGCTCACCCCGGACCTGTTCGTCGGCGTGCTGTTCCTGTGCGCGCTGCCGTCCACCGTGCAATCCTCGATCGCGTTCACCTCGATGGCCGGCGGCAACGTGCCGGCGGCGGTCTGCGCCGCCTCGCTGTCGAGCCTGCTCGGCGTGTTCCTCACGCCCTTGCTGATGACCCTGCTGGTCGGCGCGCAGGGCAGCATGGAGCACCCGGCGCAGGCGATCGGCAAGATCCTGCTGCAGCTGCTGGTGCCGTTCCTGGCCGGGCACTTCCTGCGCCCGTGGATCGGCCGGTGGGTGGAACGCCGCCGCGCGATCCTGCGCTACACCGACCAGGGCACCATCCTGCTGGTGGTCTACACCGCCTTCAGCGAGGCCGTGATCGAAGGCCTGTGGCACAAGACGCCCCTGCCTGCGCTGCTGGGCGTGCTGGCGGTGGCGGCGGTGCTGCTGGCGGTGGCGATGGTGCTGATCACCTGGATCGCCCGCGGGCTGGGCTTTGCGCGCGCCGACGAGATCCCGATCGTGTTCTGCGGCTCCAAGAAGAGCCTGGCCACCGGCGTACCGATGGCCAAGGTGATGTTCGCCGGCGGCAGCCTGGGCGCGATCGTGTTGCCGGTGATGATCTACCACCAGCTGCAGTTGATCGTCTGCGCGTTCGTGGCCGCGCGCTACGCCCGGCACAAGGCCTGACGCCGCCGGGGGCTCAGGCCAGCGCCAGCAGCCAGTGGTCGACCAGCAGGAACGCGAACAGCGCCATCAGGTACACCACCGAGTAGCCGAACGTCTTCATCGAGAACAGCTCGTCCGGCGGATCGAGCATGCGCCAGGCATACCAGAGGAACACCGCGTCCAGCACCAGCGCGCCGCCCAGATAGAACACCCCGCTCATGCCGGTGGCGACCGGCAACAGCGTCACCACCGTCAGCCCGATGGTGTAGGCCATGATCTGCCGCCGCGTATGCTCCACGCCGTGGGTGACCGGCAGCATCGGGATCGCCGCCTTGGCGTAGTCGGCGCGGCGGAAGATCGCCAGCGCCCAGAAATGCGGCGGCGTCCACACGAAGATGATCGCCACCAGCAGCGCCGAGTTGATCCAGTCCGCCGCGCTCGGCAGCCCCGTCACCGCGGCCCACCCCAGCATCGGCGGCATCGCGCCGGCCAGCCCGCCGATCACGATGTTCTGCGATGTCGCCCGCTTGAGGTACACGGTGTAGATCACCGCATAGCCGATCAGCGAGGCGAAGGTCAGCACCGCGGTGATCGTGTTCACCCACAACACCAGCATCGTCATCGAGACCACGATCAGCACGCTGGCGAACACCAGCACCTGCCACGGCTTGACCTTGCCCACCACCAGCGGGCGCCACGAGGTGCGCGCCATCTGCGCGTCGATGCGCGCATCGAGCAGCTGGTTGATCGCCGCCGCGGCCGCCGCCGCCAGCCAGATGCCGAAGAAGCCGACCGCGCCCGCACGCGCCTGCTGCGCGCTCGGCATGCCCGGGATGGCCAGCGCCATGCCCACCAGCGCGGTGAACACGATCAGGCCGACCACCTTGGGCTTGGTCAGGTCCCAGTAGTCGCGGACGCTGGCGCTCATGCCGGCTCCGGCGCGCGCAGCCGTGCCACCAGCGACACCAGCACGAACATCAGCGCGACCGCGCCCCCGTTGTGCATCACCGCCACTTCCAGCGGCAGCGCCAGCTTGACGTTGAGGACGCCCAGCGCGACCTGTACCGCCACCAGCAACGCCAGCGCCGCCGCCCAGCCCCGCAGGCCCGGCTGGCGATACAGCCGCCATGCCAGCCACCACAGGTACAGCGCGGTCGCCACCGCCCACAGCCGGTGCGCCATCTGGATCGCGATGCGCGAAGCGCCATCGAGCACGCCGCCTTCGTAGTCCACGCCGATGCCGCGCCACAGGGTGAAGCCTTCGGCGAAGTCGTGCGGCGGCCACCACTGGCCGACGCAGCGCGGGAAGTTGTCGGCCGACCAGGTGCCGCCGCCGCAGGCCAGCGCCGCGTAGTTCGCGCTGACCCAGCCGCCGAGCGCGATCTGCAGCGTCAGCACCGCGATGCCGGCGCGCACCAGCCACTTCAGTCGCCCGGCATCGGCCACGGTGATCGGCAGGTGGGTCGCGCGCCAGGCCATCCAGACCAGCAGCCCGAACATCAGCAGGGCGCCCAACAGGTGGCCCATCACCACGATCGGCTTGAGCAGCCAGGTCACCGTCCACATGCCGAGCAGCGCCTGGAAGATCACCACCGCCAGCGTCAGCACCGCCGCGCGCGCCATGTCGATGTTGGACCAGCGCAGCGCCGCCAGCAGCAGGATCGCCTCGCCGGCGATCGCCAGCGCACTGGCGGCGACGTGATCGCCATGCATGTAGATCGGGATCGCCGCCGCCACCAGCAGCGAGGCGGCCACCACCTGGGCCACGCCGAAGCGCCGCCGGCGCACCGCCAGCAGGGTGATCGCCAGCACTTCGATCCCGAGCGACCCGGCCAGGAAGCGGTGCACCTGCTCGCGCCAGGCCTTGTGCGTCTCCAGCGGGCGGATCCTGGTCGCCGCATGGTCGGCCACCTCGGCCGGCGCCGCCGGCCAGGTCGCGCGGCCGTAGCAGGTCGGCCAGTCCGGGCAGCTCAGTCCGGCATCGGACAGGCGCACGAACGCCCCGAACATGATCGTGGAGGCCGTGAACAGCGTCGCCAGCCAGACCATGCGGTGGAAGTGCCGGGCCAACGCCGGACGGGAAATCGGGTTCATCGCGGGAGAGGGCTCACATCAGTTTCAACAGCTTCGCCAGGTCCGCGCGCAGGCCGGCCGGGTCGAAGCCGGGCGCATAGCGCAGGATCACGAAACCGTTGGGGTCGATCACGTACACCGGCACGCCGCCGGCCTCGTCCAGGCGTGGCAGTTGCCGCCGCAGGCGCGGATCGTCGCGCACCACGCGCAACTCCGGCAGCGCCGGCAGGCCCGCCGGCGGCGTCCCGATCCACAGCACGTGCACCTTGTCGGCATTGTGGCCGAGCAGCTGCCATACCTTGTCCAGGTCCTCCGCCAGCGCCAGGCAGGCCTGCACGCAGTCCGCCGGCGGCGCCAGCGCGATTCGCCACAACCGCTCGGACGGCGCCCAGGCATAGTCGCCGCCGCCGGCCAGCTGCGGGGTCAGCGCACGCAGGTCGCCGGGCGGCGACAACAGTTCGCCGTGGTTGCGCATGGCCGCCGGCTGCCAACCCGAGAAGCGCAGCGCCCCGGCCACGAACATCGAGCCGAAGAACAGCACGAACAGGGCGATCAGCATCCTGCGGCCGCGCTTGACCGAACGCGGCATGGCCGTTGGGGAGGAAGTCATGCCGGGGATTTTCTCATGCCGTGGATTTCGCCGCCCGCCTCGCCTGGCGCCGCCGGCGCCCCTCCAGCACGCCGGCGGTGACCAGCACCGCCAGCGCCAGGCCGAACCACTGCACCGCGTAGGCCAAGTGCCGCGCGGGCGGCAACGTGTTGGGCAGCAGGTCGAGGTCGCGCGCGTAGCCGAGCGGCAGGGCCGGATCCAGGCGCAGCACCTGCGACGAAATGTCGCGCCCGCCCAGCGCCTGAGCGACCGCGTCCGGGTCGATCCGCGTCGCCAGCCAGGTGGACGCCTGCCCGGCCGGGGCCATCGCCGGGCCCAGCGCCAGCCCGGCCGACGGCGGCGGCGCCAACAGGCCGCGCAATTCGGCCGGCCCCGCCACGGGCGGTATCGAAGGCAGGCGCCGGTCCGGCGGCAACGCCAGCCAGCCCAGGTCGACCAGCACCAGCGCAGGGGCGCCTTGCACCTCGAACGGCTGGTAGACACGCACGCCGGCCCGCCCGTCGCGGGTCTGGTTGTCCAGCAGGATGCGCTGCGGCAGGAACCGGCCGCGGCCCTCGACCCAGGCCAGCGCCGGCGGTCGCGCCAGCGCCTGCGGCAACGCCACGGTGCGGTCGCGCACGTGCGCCGCCGTGTCCAGCAATCGTTGCTTGGCCTGCATGCGCTGCCACTGCCAGTGGCCGAGCCCGGCGAACCCGGCCGCCACCGCCAAGGCCAGGAGCCACAACCCCATGCGCGTGTGCTGGCGCATCATGACAAACGTCCCGAAAGCGGCTGCAATGGCTCCACCGCACCGGACACCGGGACCACCGTGAACGATTCGCTCAAGACCCTGCTGATTGTCGCGTTCCTGATCGCCATCGTCTGGAACCTCGGCGCCGGCCTGTACTACCTGCTCAACGACCGCGGCCAGACCAAGCGCACGGTCAGGGCACTGACCTGGCGCATCGGCCTCTCGGTGGCGCTGATCCTGCTGGTGGTGCTCGGCATCTATACCGGCTTGATCAAGCCGCACGGGATCGGCGGCTGAAGAGGCCGCCGGCGGGGCGGGCGCAGGGATCCGCCAGAGCGCTTGCCGTCTTCCATCCCGTATTCCCGGCCCCTGCCCTCAAAGCACGTACACGAACAGGAACAGCGCCAGCCACACCACGTCGACGAAGTGCCAGTACCAGGCCGCCGCTTCGAACGCGAAGTGGTTGTCGCGGGTGAAATGGCCGCGCGCGGCGCGCAGCCACATCACGATCAGCATGATCGTGCCGAGCGCCACGTGCATGCCGTGGAAGCCGGTCAGCATGAAGAAGGTCGAGCCGTAGATGCCCGAACCCAGCGTCAGGTTGAGCTCCTTGTAGGCGTGCATGTACTCCTCGGCCTGGAAGTACAGGAAGACGCAACCCAGCAGCACCGTCGCCGCCTGCCACACCAGCAGCTTCGTGCGCTGCCCGGCCTTCAGCGCATGATGGGCGATGGTGAGCGTCACGCCGGAGCTGAGCAGGATCAGCGTGTTGACCAGCGGCAGGCCCCAGGCCGGGATGGTCTGGAACTGCCCGCCGATCTGCCCCGGCCCGTTGGTTGGCCAGGCGGCCGAGTAGCCGTTCCACAACAGCTCGTTGGTCATCACGCCGTCGCCGCTGCCGCCCAGCCAGGGCAGCACGAAGGTGCGCGTGTAGAACAGCGCGCCGAAGAACGCGCCGAAGAACATCACCTCGGAGAAGATGAACCACACCATCCCCATCCGGAACGAACCGTCCACCTGCCGGTTGTAGGCGCCGGAATTGGATTCGCGGATGACGTCGCCGAACCACATGAACAGCGTCGCCGCCAGCATCGCGATGCCGGCGAAGAACGTCCAGCGCCCCCAGGCCGCATCGTTCAGCCAGCTCGCCACGCCGATCATCGTCACGAACATCGCGATCGAGCCGACGAACGGCCACCGGCTCTGGCTCGGTACGAAGTAAACGTTGGCGTCGGAAGTATGCTGGGCCATGGTGGTTCCCGGTTCGGTCTGCATCCGTGGTGGTCAGGGCGCCGCCTTCGGCACGCTGCCGGCGTTGCCGCCCTGCAGCTCCGAGGTCAACGCGTCGTTGCGGTAGAACGCGTACGAAAGCGTGATCGTCTTGACGTCGTCCGGCAGGTTCGGATCGACGATGAAGCGCAGCGGCATGTCGCGCGTCTCGCCAGCCTGCAACGTCTGCGCGGTGAAGCAGAAGCATTCGGTCTTGCTGAAGTAGCCCGAGGCGCGCGCCGGCGCCACCGACGGCACCGCGCTGCCGACCACCGCGTGGTCGCTGTCGTTGCGCGCGAAGTACAGCGCCTCGTTGAGCTCGCCGGGCACCACTTCCATCGACTGCTGCTCGGGATAGAACGACCACGGCAGGCGCGAGTTGACGCTGCCGTCGAACTCCACCCGCACCGTGCGCTTGCCCGCCAGCGGCTTGCCGGCCTGGTAGGCGCCCGGCCCGCGCTCGATGCGGATCCCGAACACCTTCTCGCAGGCGATCCGGTACAGCGGCACCAGCGAGAACGTCAGCACGAACACCGCCAGCACCACGCCGAGCAGCCGCATCAGGCCGGCGGTCGGGGAACGCGGCGCGGGCTGCGGCGCGTTCATCGCCCGATCACTCCCGAGAGGATGAAGCCGGCGTAGATCGCCAGCGCGACCAGCCCGACCGCCCATGCCGTGCGACGGGCCGCGCGGCGCTGCTGCGCCTGCCGTTCCGCCGCCGAGAGCAGCCTCGTCACCGTGCTCGCCTGCGCGGGCGCGTCAGTGGCCGACGTCTTCATGCGCGAGGTCTCCCGGCTTGATCACCGGCGGCACGGTGAAGGTATGCGCAGGCGCCGGCGAAGGCACGGTCCATTCCAGGCCGCGGGCGCCTTCCCAGGCGCGGTCGGAAGCCTTGGCGCCGCCGCGCAGCGAGGACAGCAGGATGCCGGCCATCAGGAACGGCGTGACGAACATGCCGAACGCGCCGATCGAGCTGACCAGGTTCCAGTCGGCGAACACCACGTTGTAGTCCGGGATGCGGCGCGGCATGCCGGCCAGGCCGAGGAAGTGCTGCGGGAAGAACAGCAGGTTGACGAACACCACCGTCCACCAGAAGTGGAACTTGGCGGCCGCCTCGTTGTACATGCGCCCGGTCCACTTCGGCCACCAGTAGTACACCGCCGCGATCAGCGCGAACACCGCGCCGGTGACCAGCACGTAGTGGAAATGCGCCACCACGAAGTAGGTGTCGTGGTACTGGAAGTCCGCCGGCACGATCGCCAGCATCAGGCCGGAGAAGCCGCCGATGGAGAACAGGATCACGAACGCCACCGCCCACAGCATCGGCGCCTCGAAGGTCAGCGAGCCCTTCCACATCGTGCTGACCCAGTTGAACACCTTCACGCCGGTCGGGATCGAGATCAGCATCGTCGCGAACATGAAGTAGATCTCGCCGCCCAGCGGCATGCCCACGGTGAACATGTGGTGGGCCCAGACGATGAAGCTCAGGAACGCGATCGCCGCGATCGCGTACACCATCGCCTGGTAGCCGAACAGCGGCTTGCGGCTGAAGGTCGGGATGATCTCGCTGATCACGCCGAACGCCGGCAGGATCATGATGTAGACCTCGGGATGCCCGAAGAACCAGAAGATGTGCTGGTACATCACCGGATCGCCGCCGCCGGCGGCATTGAAGAAGCTGGTACCGAAGAACTTGTCGGTCAGCAGCATCGTCACCGCGCCCGCCAGCACCGGCATCACCGCGATCAGCAGGAACGCGGTGATCAGCCAGGCCCAGCAGAAGATCGGCATCTTCAGCAGATCGATGCCGGGCGCGCGCATGTTCAGCACCGTGGCGATGATGTTGATCGCGCCCATGATCGAGCTGATGCCGGCCACGTGGATCGCGAACACCGAGAACGCCACGTTGTAGCCGCCCTGCAGCGACAGCGGCGGGTACAGCGTCCAGCCCGCGGCCGGCGCGCCGCCGGGCAGGAACAGCGTCAGCAACAGCAGCGTGAACGCCACCGGCAGCAGCCAGAACGACCAGTTGTTCATGCGCGGCAGCGCCATGTCCGGCGCGCCGATCTGCAGCGGGATCATCCAGTTCGCCAGCCCGACGAACGCCGGCATCACCCCGCCGAAGATCATCACCAGCGCATGCACGGTGGTCATCTGGTTGAAGAACTCGGGCCTGACGTACTGCAGGCCCGGCTGCATCAACTCGGCGCGGATCACCACGCTCATGGCCGCGCCGATGATGAACATCACGAAGGAGAACAGCAGGTACAGCGTGCCGATGTCCTTGTGGTTGGTGGAGAAGAACCAGCGCTCGAAGAAGCCCTGCTGGTGGTGCCCGTGGTGATCGACTGCGGTATGTGCCATGGCGTGCGACTACCCTTGCGAAGTCGGAGCGTGCGGAGAGGGGATCAGGTGCCGGTCGGTTCCGGCGCGGGAGCGTCCGGCGCCGCCGGTTCCGCGGCGGGGGCCGGCTGCGCCGCGGGCGCCGCCGGGGCGGCCTCGGCGGGCGCCGGCTTGCGCGCGGCCAGCCAGCGCTTGAACTCGTCCTTCGGCAGCGCCTCGACCACGATCGGCATGAAGCCGTGGTCCTTGCCGCACAGTTCGGCGCACTGGCCGCGATAGACGCCGGGCACCTCGATGTTGGTCCAGGCCTCGTTGATGATCCCGGGGATGGCGTCCTGCTTCCAGCCCAGCGCCGGCACCCACCACGCGTGGATCACGTCGTCGGAGGTGATGACGAAGCGGATCTTGGTATCCACCGGCAGCACCAGCCGGTTGTCCACGTCGAGCAGGTAGTGCGGCTGCGAGGCCGCGGTCGGCCGCTCGCCGCTCTGGCGGATGCGGTCGGATTCGCGCGCCAGGCGGCTGGTGAACTCGACGTTCTCGCCCAGGTACTCGTACTTCCACATCCACTGGTAGCCGGTGACCTTGATGGTCATTTCCGAATCGCGCGTGTCGTACATCGCGATCAGCTTGGCGGTGGCCGGCCAGGCCATCGCGATCAGGACCAGCACCGGGATCACCGTCCAGACGATCTCGGCCTTGGTGTTGTGGCTGAACTGCGCGGCGACCGCGCCCTTGGACTTGCGGAACTTGAAGATCGCATAGCCCATCGCGCCGAACACGATCACGCCGATCACCACGCAGACCCACAGCGCCACCATGTGCGCCTCGTAGGCCATCCGCGCCGTATGGGTCACGCCGCGGCCCATGTTGAGCTGCCATTCCTTCGGGTCGGCGGCCTGCGCCCATGCGCCCGACGCCCACGACGCCAGCCCCGCCGCGATCACCGCCCTTCCCCACCTGCCGCCCCAGCCGTTGCGTTGCTTCATTGCCTAGACCCTTGCGTCATCGGTTGCGGCCATCGGCGGCCGCGAGCAAGCCTTCAAGCGTTGTCGCCAGTTCGCTGCGTTCGGCCGGACCGAGGAAACTGCCGACCTCGACCTGCCTCCCGCTGCTCACCAACACCAGTTTTTCGTCACCTTCCAACTGCAGCCGCACCCAATGCGGATGCGCCCGGAACGTGGGGGGAGATCGGGGGGGCTGGAAGACTTCGACTACGGCCGGCCCCACCCGGATCGCCTCTTCACGCTCGCCACTGCGCCACAGTTCGCGCAGTGCATATGCCACCAGGACACTGTGCAGCAAGGCGAAGAGCGGCGCGAACACGTTGCCGGCCCACCAACCCAGGCCAGCCACCAGCCACATCGCCCCCGTCAGGGCGGCAAACAACATGACGAACTGCCGGGCCGTCATCGCCCGTGGGGGCCGCAGCCGCAGCTGCGTACCTGATCCATCCGCTGATACGGGCAGCACCTCGATCATGTCGCAACCGCGCTTGCCGCGGGAAACGGGTTCGATGTTAGCCCCGGCTGAACACGCGGGGCAAGGCTCCGGGGCCGCTTTTCCATGCTGCACCGCAACCAGAAACCCGCCGCGAATCAGTGCTTTCCCTGGCGACCCGCCTTGCGCCCCGGGCGCGGGCGCCATGCACAAAACGTCAGGAAAGCTGCCGTTTCCGCACAAGTGGAGGCCGCGGCCCCGGTCCTAGAATTGCGCCCATTCCATTGGCGGTTTTTCGCATGAACGCATTGCCCGAACCCGGCGCGCCCCAGCCTGGCGCCCCGTCTGCCCTGCTCGCCCCCGAGCTCCCCCCCTCCCCGCCGGCGTTGCGCGCGGCGATCACCGCGGCCTGGCTGAAGGACGAGACCGAACACGTCCGCGAACTGCTCGAGCAGGCCCGCCTCCCCGCCGCCGAGCAGGCCAAGGTGCAGGCGCTCGCCGCCGACCTGGTCACCCGCGTGCGCGCCCGCGCCGCCAACCAGAGCGCGGTGGAAGCCTTCATGCGCCAGTACGACCTCGGCAGCGAGGAGGGCGTGCTGCTGATGTGCGTGGCGGAGGCGCTGCTGCGCATCCCCGACCAGGAGACCGCCGACAAGCTGATCCGCGACAAGCTCGGCGACGCCGACTGGAAGAAGCACCTCGGCGGCAGCGATTCGGTCCTGGTCAACGCTTCGACCTGGGGCCTGATGCTCACCGGCCGCATCGTGCAGATCAACGACCTCACCCGCGCCGACGTGCCGGGCGCGTTCAAGCGCCTGGTCGCGCGCATCGGCGAGCCGGTGGTGCGCCTGGCCGTGCGCCAGGCCATGAAGATCATGGGCCACCAGTTCGTGATGGGGCGCACCATCGAGGAAGCCCTGGCCCGCTCGCACAAGGGCGAGAACGCCAGCTACCGCTATTCGTTCGACATGCTCGGCGAAGCCGCGCTGACCATGAAGGACGCCAAGCGCTACCTCGACGACTACCGGCGCGCGATCCACGCGATCGGCAGCGACAACCTCGCCCGCGGCGGCAAGGCCGATGGCGACGTGACCGCCTCGCACGGCATCTCCATCAAGCTGTCCGCCCTCTACCCGCGCTACGAGCACGCCCAGCGCGCCCGCGTGATGCGCGACCTGGTGCCGGCGGTGCTCGAACTGGCCCGGCTGGCCAAGTCCTACGGCATCGGCTGCACCGTCGACGCCGAGGAGACCGACCGCCTGGAGCTGTCGCTGGACATCATCGAGGCCGTGGTCAGCGATCCGTCGCTCGCCGGCTGGGAGGGCTTCGGCGTGGTCGTGCAGGCCTACCAGAAGCGCACGCCCTACACGATCGACTACCTGGCCGACCTGGCCCGCCGCATCGGCCGGCGCCTGCAGGTGCGCCTGGTCAAGGGCGCCTACTGGGACGCGGAGATCAAGCGCGCCCAGATCGAAGGCCTGCCCGGCTACCCTGTGTTCACCCGCAAGCAGAACACCGACGTCTCCTACCTGGCCTGCGCCAAGCGCCTGTTCGGCCACGCGGACGCGATCTACCCCATGTTCGCGACCCACAACGCCCACACGATCGCCGCGGTGCGCACGATCGCCAACGGCCGCACCTACGAGCACCAGAAGCTGCACGGCATGGGCGACGACCTGTACGCCGAGGTGGTGCCGGCCGACCGCCTCGACCTGCCCTGCCGCGTCTACGCGCCGGTCGGCTCGCACGAGGACCTGCTGCCCTACCTGGTGCGGCGCCTGCTCGAGAACGGCGCCAACTCCAGCTTCGTCAACCGCATCAGCGACGAGAAGGTGCCGATCGAGGACCTGATCCGCGACCCGGTCGAAGCCGTGTCCTCGTTCGCCTCCATCCCGCATCCCAAGATCCCGCTGCCGCTCGACCTGCTGCGCAGCCAGAACCAGAACAGGAAGAACTCCATGGGCGCCAACCTCGCCAACGACAACGAACTGCGCCAGCTCGCCGAGCAGCTCAACGCCGCGGTCAAGCCGTGGAAGGCCGCTCCGCTGGTGCCGGGCGCCGTCGTCGCCACCGACGCGCAAACGGTCACCAGCCCCGCCGACCGCCGCCAGGTCGTCGGCCATTGGCAGCCGGCCGATCCCGCCACCGTCGAGAAGGCCCTGGTCAACGCCGTCGCCGCGCAGCCGGCCTGGGACCGCACCCCGGCCGCCAGCCGCGCCACCATCCTCGAGCACGCCGCCGACCTGCTGGAGGCGCGCATGCCCGAGTTCATGGCCCTGTGCGTCAAGGAAGCCGGCAAGACCCTGCCCGACTCGGTGGCCGAGGTCCGCGAAGCCGTCGATTTCCTCCGCTACTACGCCGGCCAGGCCCGCGCCCAGTTCGGCGCCCCCGAGCGCCTGCCCGGGCCGACCGGCGAATCCAACGAGCTGCAGCTGCACGGCCGCGGCGTATTCGTCTGCATCAGCCCATGGAACTTCCCGCTGGCGATCTTCCTCGGCCAGGTCAGCGCCGCCCTCGCCGCCGGCAACGGCGTGATCGCCAAGCCGGCCGAGCAGACCAACCTGGTCGGCTTCGCCGCGGTCAAGCTGCTGCACGAGGCCGGCGTACCGGAAGCCGTGCTGCAGTACCTGCCCGGCGACGGCGCCACCGTCGGCGCCGCCTTGACCCGGGACCCGCGCGTGGCCGGCGTCGCCTTCACCGGCTCGACCGAAACCGCACGCGCGATCAATCGCGCCATGGCCGCGCGCGACGCCGCCATCGGCGTGCTGATCGCCGAGACCGGCGGCCAGAACGCCTTCATCGCCGACTCCTCCTCGCTGCCCGAGGCGGTGGTCAAGGACGCGATCGCCAGCGCCTTCATCTCCGCCGGCCAGCGCTGCTCGGCCGCCCGCGTGCTGTTCGTGCAGGACGACATCGCCGACAAGGTGATGACCATGCTGGCCGGCGCGATGGCCGAACTGAAGGTCGGCGATCCCGGCCTGCTGTCCACCGACGTCGGTCCAGTCATCGACGCCGATGCCCTGAAGATCCTGCAGGACCACGCCGCGCGCATGGACCGCGAGGCCCGCCTGATCGCCCAGGCCCAGGCGGGCGACGAGCTGGCCCACGGCACGTTCTTCGCGCCGCGCGCCTACGAACTGCAGTCGCTCTCGCAGCTGCAGCGCGAGGTGTTCGGCCCGATCCTGCACGTCATCCGCTGGAAGGCCGACCAGCTCGACGCGGTGATCGACCAGATCAACGCCACCGGCTATGGCCTGACCCTCGGCATCCACTCCCGCATCGACGAGACCGTCGAGCGCATCGCCAGCCGGGTCGCGGTCGGCAACGTCTACGTCAACCGCAACCAGATCGGCGCCGTGGTCGGCGTCCAACCGTTCGGCGGCCAGGGCCTGTCCGGCACCGGTCCCAAGGCCGGCGGCCCGCACTACCTGCAGCGCTTCGCCACCGAAAAGGTCGTCACCATCAACACCACCGCGGCCGGCGGCAACGCCTCCCTGCTCACGCTGGGCGACTGAAGATCCCACCGCCGACATCCAGGGGCGGGACCACCATCCCGCCCCTTTTTTGCGCCGTGCTTTTGTACCTCAGGGAATCAACAACTTACCGAGGCCATCCGCAAAAGGGTTCTCGCGCTCCCGACCCCTTCAAAGCTAAGATCCACAAGGTCCTGGCAGCAATGACGCTCTAGTTCACTGCCGCATAGGCAGCTCAGAAAACGCAGGTCGTCCTGCAGTGCCTGCGGCCGCTGTTCACTGCCGCATAGGCAGCTCAGAAATGCCGCGCCTGGTCGACCAGGTGCGTGGGCAAGTTCACTGCCGCATAGGCAGCTCAGAAACTCGTCATCTGGCTCGCTTTCGACCAATAGCCGTTCACTGCCGCATAGGCAGCTCAGAAATGCCGGACAGCCAGGGATAACGTTCTACAACGGTTCACTGCCGCATAGGCAGCTCAGAAAATCACGGTCAGCACCGCACCACCGATGGCGGCGTTCACTGCCGCATAGGCAGCTCAGAAATGTGACGAGCGCCAGCGAGACACAGCCGAGGCGTTCACTGCCGCATAGGCAGCTCAGAAATGGACGGACCACAGCAGGCCGCGCATGCGCTCGTTCACTGCCGCATAGGCAGCTCAGAAAGCCACCGTTACCGCGAAACTCGATCACATCGAGTTCACTGCCGCATAGGCAGCTCAGAAACGTCGGCGCCACAAGGTCACGGCCGGCGAGCCGTTCACTGCCGCATAGGCAGCTCAGAAAGAATTGGAAGCGCTCTATCGGTCCAATCGCGAGTTCACTGCCGCATAGGCAGCTCAGAAAAGCCCGACGCGCTGGTGGAACCACACGGCCGTGTTCACTGCCGCATAGGCAGCTCAGAAATCCAGCGATTTCGGTGCTGGGCCAGACGATCAGTTCACTGCCGCATAGGCAGCTCAGAAAGTACCGGCTTGCGTGTTGAGGAAATCGACCATGTTCACTGCCGCATAGGCAGCTCAGAAAATTTCTTGGGCCTGCATCCGGTTGAACAGCTTGTTCACTGCCGCATAGGCAGCTCAGAAAGTCGCCGTCGCGCTTGCACGTGCCGTCTTTGCGTTCACTGCCGCATAGGCAGCTCAGAAAAGTGCAGATCGGCACACGATCACATGTACCGCGTTCACTGCCGCATAGGCAGCTCAGAAAATCGCCCCCACCATCGCCGCCGCCACCCCCAGGTTCACTGCCGCATAGGCAGCTCAGAAAGACCAGCTGGACATGTTCCGCGAGCAGCCGCAGTTCACTGCCGCATAGGCAGCTCAGAAAAATTCGGCGGCGTGTTCGAACGACGGATGCCGGTTCACTGCCGCATAGGCAGCTCAGAAAATGACACTAAGGTCGTTACTGAGAAGGCCGTTGTTCACTGCCGCATAGGCAGCTCAGAAATAACAGCGAGGGTCGCCGCCGTGGCAGACATCGTTCACTGCCGCATAGGCAGCTCAGAAATCCTTGTTGCGACCTTGCGCGTCCTGCCCCTCGTTCACTGCCGCATAGGCAGCTCAGAAAAAATCGCGGCCGGCGAGTCGCCAGCCACTCCAGTTCACTGCCGCATAGGCAGCTCAGAAAATAGCGAAGTTCGCATAATGTATAGAAGGCAAGTTCACTGCCGCATAGGCAGCTCAGAAAAAAGGTTGAGAGGGCAGGGCGGGGCGACCCGCGTTCACTGCCGCATAGGCAGCTCAGAAAGTGTCAACCCAGAGGCAAACATGAGCGCAGCGGTTCACTGCCGCATAGGCAGCTCAGAAAGTCCGGTGGCTGGCAGCGCTGCCGCGAGCAGTGTTCACTGCCGCATAGGCAGCTCAGAAAGCGCAGCGGCAAGAGCTACGAGACCGTCAAGTGTTCACTGCCGCATAGGCAGCTCAGAAAATCGCCACTCCCATCACCATCGCCGTCACCATGTTCACTGCCGCATAGGCAGCTCAGAAAAAGAGCACCACGCCATTCAATTGCGAGGCGTAGTTCACTGCCGCATAGGCAGCTCAGAAATGGTCAACGTGATCATCCATGCGATTCCATCGGTTCACTGCCGCATAGGCAGCTCAGAAATCATCGTCCCCGTTCGGATCCGTAAAGAACGAGTTCACTGCCGCATAGGCAGCTCAGAAAAAGAGCACCACGCCATTCAATTGCGAGGCATACGTTCACTGCCGCATAGGCAGCTCAGAAAGATGGCATCCACCGGCCACGCCGTAGCAATAAGTTCACTGCCGCATAGGCAGCTCAGAAAACCACTGGCGCGGCGACATTGCGAATGTCACCGTTCACTGCCGCATAGGCAGCTCAGAAAATTGCGAGACGGAGAACGCTGCATCCAGGGCCGTTCACTGCCGCATAGGCAGCTCAGAAATGCAGGAGGGCTTGGCTACCGCGCTGGATGATGTTCACTGCCACATAGGCAGCTCAGAAAAAGTAGTTCCCGCATTAGCCCCCGAGTATCCATGTTCACTGCCGCATAGGCAGCTCAGAAAATTTGGAAACCGCCTGTCGATGAACGCCGAATGTTCACTGCCGCATAGGCAGCTCAGAAAGTGCGGGCTTACCAGGTAGTTGCCGGCAACACGTTCACTGCCGCATAGGCAGCTCAGAAATACAAGCGGCGGTTCGGGTGCTGGGTCCGGGGTTCACTGCCGCATAGGCAGCTCAGAAAACTCGTCGTAGCAGAACGCGCCGTAGCGCCGCGTTCACTGCCGCATAGGCAGCTCAGAAAGGCGCACGGATGGGCTGGTAGCCGAGCGCCTTGTTCACTGCCGCATAGGCAGCTCAGAAATCATCGTCGAAGCCAAGCTCGTCCTGCACATCGTTCACTGCCGCATAGGCAGCTCAGAAAACGTCCTCAGCGTCACGCCGATCTGCTGTCGAGTTCACTGCCGCATGGCAGCTCAGAAATTCCAGTCCCGGCGGAAGTTTGACGGGTCCTTGTTCACTGCCGCATAGGCAGCCCAGCAACCGCGGCTCGGCATCAGGCGCGAGATGTGTCTCTGGCACGCTCTGCCATGTAGGTGACACGCGACCTGCGCGAAGTGTTTTCAATATTAAAGTGCGGGAGGGGTTGGTGCTGTTTTTGTTTTGCGCAAAGAACAACCCCCCAGCTTTAGGCTGGGGGGTTGTGGGGTAAAGCCCCTGGCGATGACCTACTCT
>NZ_VAHJ01000005.1:0-306257 GCF_006386585.1 Pseudomonas sp. Hp2 | reverse complement strand
GGCGCGGCGGCGGGCGCGGCGGCGGGCGCGGCCGGCGGCAACGGCGGCGGGCTGGCACCCCATCCCTGTCCGAGGAAGCTGGTGGCGGCCGGGGCCGCGCCGGCCTGCTGCAGATGCGCGATCTGCGCCCTGGCCTGCTCGAGCGCCTGCTCCAGCAGCAGTGCGCGCTGCACCAGCAGGTAGGTCGCGTCCGGCTGCCCGGCCAGGCGGTCGCGGATCAGCGCGTCGGCCTGCGGGTCCTTGGCCACGCCGCCGCCGGCGCGCAGGCGGGCGAGGAAGTCGTCGAGTAGTTGCTGTTCTTGCGGGGTCATGCCGTTACCTGGGAGAGAGGGCCGGCCGAGTGCCGGCAGGCACAGCATGGGCATGCCACGGCCCAGGCAAAGGGGTGCCGCCGTCGCCGGTGCAGACGGCGTTCATCCGCGTGCCGCGCGCTCAACCGCGCGCGGCGCGCCGCTTCAGCCAATACCCCACCGCCAGGATCAGGAACCACGCCGGGCTCACCAGCAGCGCCTGCAGCGTATCGGGCTGCAGCGTCAGCAGCACCAGCACGAACGCGAAGAACGCCAGCACCACGCAGCACATCGCCACGCCGCCGGGCATCTTGAAGGTGGACGCGGCATGCAGCTGCGGGCGCTTGCGCCGATAGGCGATGTAGGCGCACAGGATCAGCGACCAGACGAACATGAACAGCACCGCCGACAGCGTGGTGACCAGGGTGAACGCGGTCACCAGGTTCGGCACCACGTAGATCAGCAGCGCCCCGGCCATCAGGCAGGCGCAGGAGAACAGCAATCCGCGCGCCGGCACCGCCGCGCGCGAAAGCCTGGCGAAACCTTTGGGTGCATGCTTTTCCTCGGCCAGGCCGTAGAGCATGCGGCTGGTGGAGAAGATGCCGCTGTTGGCCGAGGACGTGGCCGAGGTCAACACCACGAAGTTGACCAGGCTGGCCGCGGCCGGCACGCCCGCCAGCACGAACAGCTCCACGAACGGGCTTTTGCCCGGCACCACCTCGCGCCACGGCGTCACGCACATGATCGCCGCCAGCGCCAGCACGTAGAACACGATGATGCGCACCGGGATCGAGTTGATCGCCTTGGGCAGGTTGCGCATCGGATTGGCGGTCTCGGCCGCGGTGGTGCCGACCAGCTCGATGCCGACGAAGGCGAACACCGCGATCTGGAAGCCGGCGAAGAACCCGGTCGCCCCCATCGGGAACATGCCGCCGTCGTTCCACAGGTTGGCCAGCGAGGCCACGTGCCCGTCCGGGGAGCGGAAGCCCCAGGCGACCATGCCGGCGCCGGTGACGATCAGCGCGGCGATCGCCACGATCTTGATCAGCGCGAACCAGAATTCCATCTCGCCGAAAAGCTTCACCGTCACCAGGTTGAGCACGAGCAGCAACAGCACGCACATCGCCGCCGGTATCCACGGCGCCAGCCCCGGGAACCAGAACTGCGCGTAGTTGGCGATCGCGATCACGTCGGCGATGGCGGTGATGATCCAGCAGAACCAGTACGTCCAGCCGCAGAAGAAGCCGGCCCACGGCCCGAGCAGGTCGGTGGAGAAGTCGATGAACGACTTGTACTCCAGGTTCGACAGCAGCAGCTCGCCCATCGCGCGCATCACGAAGAACAGCATCGCGCCGATGATCATGTACACGAACAGGATCGAAGGGCCGGCCAGGCTGATGGTCTTGCCCGAGCCCATGAACAGGCCGGTGCCGATCGCCCCGCCGATGGCGATCAGTTGGAGGTGGCGGTTGGAGAGGGAACGCTGGAGGTGGTCGGGGACGGACGGATCGGACATGGGGGCGGACGGCGGTGGCGAAGGCAAGCGGCCAACTTAAGAGAAGCCCGCCGCCCGCGCCAGCCTCGATCGCCGCGCCCGCGGGCGGGGCTACCGCCGGCCCGCCCGCAGCGTGCCCGGCCGGGCTCAGAAACGGTAGGTGAAGCCCAGCGTGGCGCGCCGGCCGGGCGCGTAGTGCAGGTTGCTGTACTGGTCCAGGACGAAGTACTTGCGCGCGGTCAGGTTCTCGACGTTCAACTGCACCGAGGCGCGCGGCCCGAAGGCGTAGCGCGCCATCGCGCTCAGCAGCGTCACCGCCGACTGGTCCACCCGGCGCAGCCCTTCCGGCACGGGCGCGCTCACCATGGCATGACTGGCCGCCTGCCAGTTGACGCCGCCGCCCACGGTCAGCCCGCTCCACTCGCCGGGCAGGCGCCAGGTGCTGAACAGCCGCACCAGCGTGCGCGGCAGGTCCGGGCGCAGTTGCTCGCCGCCCGGCCCTTCCAGCGTGAAGTGCGACCAGCCGAACGACGCGTTCCAGCCCTCGGCCAGCTCGCCCGACGCTTCCAGCTCGAAACCGCGCGAGCGCGTGCCGTCCACCGCGGAGTAGGCCTGGGTGATGCCGTCCGGCAGGTACTGCCCGGGATCGGCCACCGCCACGTTGTCCTGGCGCGTGTCGAACAGTACCAGCGAGGTGTTCAGGCGCCCGTCGAGATGGCGGCCCTTGATGCCGGCCTCGCGGCTGCTGCCCAGCACCGGATCGAGGAAGCTGCCGTCGGCCCGGCGGAACGGCTGCGGGTTGAATACCTGGGTGTAGCTGACGAACGCCGAGTACACCGGCGTGATCGCGTACACCAGCCCGGCGTACGGCACGGTCTTGTTGTGCTCGTGGTGGAACACGCTGCTGTCGCGGGTATCGTTCTTCCAGCGGCTGTAGCGCGCACCGGCGATCAGCGTGAGCGGCTCGGCCAGCGACAGCCGGGCGGCGGCGTAGGCGCCCTGCTGGTCGGTGCGGTTGTCGGCGGACTTGCGCTTGTCGGCGCTGAAGTCCGGATAGGGGTAGTCCCCGTCCCACGCCAGGAAGTCGCCGACCGCGGCCAGCTCGCCATGGCTGGCCTCGAACGTCTCCGTGTCGTAGCGCGAGCCGCTCAGCCCGACCACCAGTTCGTGCTCGCGGCCCCAGGCCCGGAACGGGCCGGAGGCGTACAGATCGAGCATGTTCTGGCGCCCTTCCTGGCGCGCCCGGTAGGCGTAGGGCGTCATGCCCTCGCCGGTCAGCCGGTCCGGGAATCCCTCGACGTAGAACAGCGCCATGTCGCCCTCGGTGGCGCGATGGCTGGCCATCGCGCGCAGCTGCCAGCCGTTGCCGAAGCGGTGCCGCAGGTCGGCGAACGCGGTCTGCGTGGTGTTGTACCAGTACGTCCAGTCGGCCGCGCTGTTGAAGCCGCGCGGCCATTCCAGGAAACCGCCATCGGCGTAGAACACCGGATAGAACCCCCAGGTGATGCGCTCCGGCCGGGTCCTCTGGTAGTCGTAGCCCACGCTCAACGTGGTGTCCGGCGCGAGGTCGGCATCGACCACGCCGTACAGCACCGTCTTCTTGCCGTGGTAGCGGTCCAGGTACGAGTCGCCCTGCTCGTAGGCCCCCACCACGCGGCCACGCACGCGGCCATCCCCGCTCAGCGGCGAGGCCACGTCGACCGTGCCGCGCCACGTGTCCCACGAGCCCGCGCTGAGCGAGGCCTCGCCCTGGGACTCGCGGCTGTCGGCGCGCTTGCGCACGAAGTTGATCATCGCCGAGGGGTTGCCCGCGCCGGTCATCAGGCCGCTGGCCCCGCGCAGCACCTCGATGCGCTCGTAGATCGCGGTGTCCAGGCTGCCGTCGGCGGATTCGGCATTGAGGCCCGGCGCGACCGGCACGCCGTCGTAGGCCATGTTCTGGACCAGGAAGCCGCGCGAGTAGAACAGCACGCGCTCGGTGTCGTAGGCGTTGGACGAAACGCCGGTGACGTTGTCGAGCACGTCGCGCACCGAGGTCATGGCCTGGTCCTCGATGCGCTGCTCGGTCACCACGGTCAGCGACTGCGGGGTCTGCTGCGGCGTCAACGTCAAGCGCGTCGCGGCCGTGCTCTGCTCGACCGTATACGCGCGCGGAAGCGTGCCGCGGACATTGACCGCATCGAGCGTGGTGGCATTGTCGGGCGCCTCCGATCGCGACTGCGCCATCGCCGACAGCGCAACGGAAAGACTGGCCGCCAGCAGGCCCAGGCGCAACGCGCCGCAACGGGAATGGAACATGGAACGCAGCTCCCCAGGAAAGGTTTGGAACGCAGCCATCGGCATGCGCAGGTGACGACGATCTGGCGGGCGGGGAGCTGGCGTGTCGTCGGATGGCGCGATTCTACCCGAGCGCCGCGGCGGGCACACGGACAGCCGCCGCGGTCGGGGGGACGGCGTCGTCCTTCAGCGGCCGGCGCGCCGGGATGCCTCGCCGCATTCCAGCGCGATCACGTCCAGGTCGCGTGCGACCACCACGTCGACCGGGTCGCGACGCGCGGCGAGCCGGCCGGCGAACGCCGGCGCGAACGATTCGGTCCGGCCCATGATGTGGGAGAGCACGAGCCTTCCCGGCTTCGCCTCGTCCACCCGCTGCAGCAGCCGCGCGGGCGGCATGTGCAGCGCATTGGCGACGGGGTCGCCGTCGTCCGCCACCGCCAAGTGGACGACCAGGACATCGGCGCCCTTCGCGAACCCCGCGAGCCGGCCGGCCTGGTCGCTGGTGTCGCCGGCGAACACGATGGCGCGCCCGTGCTTCTCGATCCGCCAGGCCAGTGCCGGGATCGGCCCGTGCGACACCGGCATGGCGCTGATCGCGAATCCGTCGATCTCGGTGCGGTAGATCCCGGGTCGTTCCCAGTCCGCGCCGATGTCGACCGGGCGCAGTGCGTACCGGTCCGGCGCGCGCGCATCGACGTAGTCCGAGAGATACCGGTAGGCACCGCCGGGCGATGCGAAGAGCGCATCGACGAACTCGCGGGTCGAGGGGACGCGCCCGTTGCCGCCGGGTCCGAGGATGGGCAGGTCCCTGGTGCGGTCGCCGAAGTACGAGGCCTTCACCAACGATGCCAGGTCGACCGAATGGTCCACGTGCACGTGGCTCAGCAGCACTGCCTGCAGGTCCTCGATGCGCGCTCCGCTCCTGGCGAAGTTCGCCATCGCGCCCGCGCCCGCGTCGATCATCAGTTTCGCCTTGCCGTCCTCGCGGACCAGGTAGGAGGTGGATGCGCGCCCATGCGCCAGCTCGGGCCCGCCGGAACCGAGCACGACCAGTTCCAGGCCGGGCTTCGCGCCGGCCCAGGCGAGCGCCGGGAGGCAAAGCAACGCGGCGAGGGCCATGGCATGGCCCAGCGCGCCGGTACGCCGCGGGCTACGCATCGAGGACCTTCCCCTGCCGGGCGAGCAGGACGATGCCCGCCAGCGCGAGCGCCAGGCCGGCGGCCGGTACGAGCCACGCCACCGCGATGCCCGCCACCAGCAGCACCACCGACCAGACGCGCAGGACCTGCGCCGGGTCCACCGCGCCCCGTGCGGCGGCCGGTGCGAACCCGCGGCGGAACAGCGCGTCCAGGCTCAACCGGCCGGGGCCGAACACCACCAGCGGCCACAGCATCGCGGCGAACAGCAACGGCAGCTTGAAGTTGCCGTAGCCCTGGTCGGTGATCGCATAGCCCATCCACAATTCGGCGAACGAACTCCAGGCTTCGGGCCAGTGCACCGCCGCGGTCGCCACGACGGTCAGCAACAGCAGGACCGCGGCGAAGAAGCGCGTCGCCAGGCCGAGCAGCAGGCAGAGCGCGCCGGCGATCTCCAGGGCCATGGACAAGGTCCAGTTGAAATCGGCCGGGAACAGCGAGAACGGCGCCGGCAACGCGATCGAGCCGAACCAGTTCTCGCCCCGGTATTTCTCCAGGCCCGCTTCGAGGTATTCCCAGCACAGCAGCGCGCGGATGGGCAGCAGGCCCACCACGTCGCCGCCGCGCTCCAGGCTGGCGCACCACGCGAGGATGCGCGCGGGTTTCGATGTCATCGTCTCTCCTTCGTTGGGTT
Organism: Pseudomonas sp. Hp2; assembly: GCF_006386585.1. Classification (NCBI taxonomy): domain Bacteria; kingdom Pseudomonadati; phylum Pseudomonadota; class Gammaproteobacteria; order Pseudomonadales; family Pseudomonadaceae; genus Pseudomonas; species Pseudomonas sp. Hp2. Next base: position 300,365 of record NZ_VAHJ01000005.1, on the reverse strand, counting down.
CAAGGGGGTGGATCGCGTCATGCCGCGGCGAACACGATGTCCTGTTCCAGCATCCGCTCGAGCGTCGAACGCCCCTGCGCCATGAACGTGGCGAGCGCCGGCCCCGCCACGCCGAGCCGGCGCGCCACCCGTGCCAGGTGCTGCCGCGCGGTGCGCTGGCGCGCCTGCGAGACGGATCGCAGCAGTTCGAAGGCGACGATGCCCAGTTCGGTGAAACGGACCTGGTGGTCGCGCGTCCTTCGCGCGAGCAGCAGCGTGGGCTCGGCAGGCGGCGCCCCGGGCAGCTCGCCGCCGCCGATCCGGTGGACCGGCCAGCGGTAGGCCAGCGCCCAGGCCAGCGGGTTCGGCACGAGCGGCCGGTCGTCGATGCCGCCGGCAGGCCGCGCGGTCGCGCCCGGGTAGGCGTCCTCGCTGATCGACAGCGCCAGTTCGACCCACTCGTAGTGGGCCAGTTCGGGAAGGAACGCCGGCAAGGGATCCTGCGTGGCTCGTTCCGCCCGCCGGCACAGGTAGCGATGGAACTCCTGGCCGATCTCGGTGAACAGCGGCGTCGTGCAGCGGTGGTCGCGGAAGAAATCTCGCACCAGCGCTTCCCAGCGCCCGGCCATGACCTGCCGGATCACCGGGAAGTTGGCTTGCAGCAGCTCGGCCATGTTGTTGAACAACAGCTCCCGGTACACCGCCAGCCGGCGCGGGGGCACGCCCGCCATCGCGGCCGCTTCGGGATCGCGCAGGCATCGGCCCATGCGCAACTGGTGGTCCCGCAACGCGGCGGGCGCCTGGACGCGGCTCATGCGGGCGCTCCCGTTCCCGCCGCCAGCCGGCGGATGAGCTGCAGCTCGCTCCTCAGGTCCCCGTAGCCGGGAAAGTTGGCGTCGCGCTCCAGCAGCGTGGGCCGGGGCCCGATGCTCCGGTAGGCCTGGGCCAGCAGCGCCCAGACCGGATCCTTGACCGGCGCGCCATGGGTGTCGATCTTCAGCCCGTCCGGTTCGTCGTAGTGCCCGGCCACATGGTAGTAGCGGACGCGCCCGGCCGGCATCGCCGCCAGGAAAGCGGCCGCGTCGTAGCCGTGGTTGGCGGCGTTGACGTAGACGTTGTTGACGTCGAGCAGCAGGTCGCAATCGGCTTCGGAAAGGATCGCCTTGACGAAGGTCGCCTCGTCCATCTCGCCGGTGGCCGGCGCGTAGTAGGAGATGTTCTCCACCGCCAGCCTGCGCCCCACCGCGTCCTGCACCCGCCGGATGCGCCCGGCCACGTGCCGCACCGTTTCCTCGGTGAACGGCAACGGGAGCAGGTCGTACAGGTGGCCGTCGTCGCCGCAATAGCTCAGGTGCTCGCTGTACAGGTCCACGCGGTGCCTGTCCATGAAGCCGGCGACCTTCTTCAGGAACGGCAGGTCGAGCGGCTCGGTGCCGCCCAGGGAAAGGGACAGCCCGTGGCACGCCAGCGGCTTGCGCGCGGCCAGTTCGTCCAGCATCTCCCCGAACCGGCCGCCCACCCCGATCCAGTTCTCCGGCGCGCACTCGACGAAGTCGAAGTCGCGCGCGTCCGCCTCCAGCAGCGTGCCCATCAGGGCACGCCGCAGGCCGATGCCCACCGCCATCGCGTCGATGGCGGTGCCATGCCGGCGCGCCGGAACGGCGGTATCAGGCCGCGCCACCGCAGCTGCCCTCGGCGCCGGTCTTCTTCCCGCTGCCGCACTTGCCCTCGGCACCCGCTTTCTTGTCGCTGCCGCACTTGCCTTCGGCGTGCTTCTTGCCGGCACCGCACTTGCCTTCGCCGCACTTGCCCTCGGCACCGGCCTTCTTCTCCCCGCCGCACTTGCCTTCGGCGTGCTTCTTGTCGGCACCGCACTTGCCCTCGCCGCACTTGCCCTCGGCCGCCTTCGCCGCCGCGGGCGCGGCCTGCATGTAGCCGGCGGCGAGCTCGGTCATCGCGAACGCATTGGCGGACAGCGCCAGCGCCCCGGTGAGGGCGACGGCCGCCAGGGTGCCCTTGACCGGGCCGTTGTGCTTGTTGTGGGACATGCTTGACTCCTGTTGGTTGGAAAAGCCTGGTTCCAGGCGGGCCTGGATCCGCGACGGGCGCCGCGGATCCGGTTCTTGGCAGGCATCGCGAGGACGGTCCCCTGCGATGGCGCCTTGCGGCCGCCCTCCGGCCGCAAGGCGACGCGGCTCCCGCCGCGCCTGCGTGTTCGATGTCCGCTATCGGCTCAGGTACTCCCGGGCCAGCACGCGCGCGCGGTGCAGGCGCGCCTTGGCCGCTTCCCGGCCGACCTGCAGCCGCTCGGCGATGTCGGCGATGGACAGGCCTTCCAGGTCGCGCATCAGCAGGATCGTGCGGTAGTGCCCGGGCAAGGATTCCAGCGCCGCGGCGATGTCCTGGCGCCACTCCACCGGTTCGGCTTCCACCGCCGGCAGGATCTCCTCGGTGATCGCATCGCCGGCCAGCATCCGGCGGAGGCGCTTCATGCGGTTGCACTCGCGCTTGACGATGCGGAACAGCCACGACACGAAGGCGTCCAGGCTGCGCAGGCTGCCCAGCTTCCTCGACACGGTGATCAGGCTCTCCTGCACCGCGTCCTCCACGTCGTTGATCGCGCAATGGAACTCGGCGTAGCGGCGCAGGTCCTGGCGCGAGCAACGCAGCACCCGCTCCAGCGCGGCGGCGTCGCCGGCATGGGCATCGGCCAGGTCTGCTTCATCGATCGCCATGCGGCCCACGAGCGTCACTCCAGAAATTCGACACAAGGAAAGAGGAAGGAACGAGGCGAAAAGGTGCGCGGCGCGGCGGCCGCGGCGCGGAACCGCTCAGGATCCGTTCACGCGGCCGCGGCAGGCGGACGCCGCCGGAGCGGCCGCGGCGAGTTCCTCGTCGAAATGCCGGTGCGCTTCCCGGTAGCGGGAGGCGATCGCCGCGATGTCGTCCGGCCCGGCCGGCGGGCTCACCAGGTAGCCCTGGATGGCGTCGCACTCCATTTCCGCCAGGGTCGCCTGCTGTTCGAGCGTCTCGACGCCTTCGGCCACCACCCGCAGGCTCACGGCCTTGGCCAGGGTGATGATCGCGCTGACGATGGCCGGATCCTCGGCGTTCTCGGTCAGTCCCGCGATGAAGCTGCGGTCGAGCTTCACTTCGTCGACGGGCAGCCGCCGGAGGTGCGCCAGGCTGGAGTAGCCCACGCCGAAATCGTCCAGCGACACGCGCACGCCGAGCGAGGCCAGCCTGCGCAGCACCGCCAGGCTGAGTTCCGGGTTGCGCATGGCGCCGGACTCGGTCACCTCGATGGTCAGGTCGCGCGGGTCCAGCCCGTAGCGCTCCAGGGCCCCGCAGATGTCGCGGAAGAAGGCCGGCGAGCCGATCTCGAACACCGACGTGTTGATCGCCACGCTCCAGTCGGCCACGCCCTGGTCGCGCCAGGCGCGCATCTGGCGGCAGGCCTCGTCCAGCACCCAGCGGCCGATGTCCACGATCGCGCCGGTCTGTTCGGCCAGCGGGATGAAGTTGTCGGGCGTGATGACCCCGTGCCTGGGGTGCTTCCAGCGCAGCAGCGCTTCCACGCCGACGATGCGCCCGCGCTGGATGTCCAGCTTGGGCTGGTACAGCAGGAAGAACTCGCGCCGCTCCAGCGCCTGCCGGATGTCTTCCAGCAGCAGCTCGATCTCGGTCGCGCTGCGGCTCATCGCCGCATCGTAGAGTTCGTGGCGGTTGCGCCCGCGCTCCTTCGCCAGCCGCAACGCGATGCCGGCCTGCTCGATCAGGCGCGCGTGCCGGGACCCGGCCGCGGTGTCCAGGGCGATGCCGATGCTGGGCAGCAGGTCGACCGAACGCCCGCCCAGCTCGAACGGCGCCTGCAGGCAGCGGAGCACGCGGCGCGCGATCACCTTGACCTGGTCCGGTTCGGCGACCTCGGCCAGCACGGCGAAGTCGTCGCCCTCCATGCGCACCACCAGGTCGCCGGTCCGCGTCGCCGCCTGCAGGCGCCGCGCGGCCTCGCGCAACAGCGCGTCACCGCCGTCGCGGCCATGGCGGCCGTTGATCGCATGGAAATCGTCCATGTCCACCACCAGCAGCGCCATCCGCGCCGCGCCCGGATCCGGGTATTGCAGGCGGCGTTCCAGCGCCAGGCGGTTAGGCAATCCGGTCAATGGGTCCATGGTTTTCATGTCCGGCCTCCAGGGGTCGCTCGAGGGGCGAAACGTGCGGGTCGGCGAATCGACGCCGGCGAGGGTCGGTCCGATTCTCGTGCCGGCGCGCCGGCCGTTGAATGCAACAACTACGAATCGCGCCGGCGCGCGCCGCCGGCCAGTGCGCGGGAAAGGCCGGCGCGCTCGATCTCCAGCGCCAGCAGCAGTTCGATCTCGTCCAGCCGGTCGCGGATGCGCGCGTTGGCGGCGGCATCGGCGTGGCCGGCGCCCATGTGGGCATCCAGCAGCGCCGCGAACAGCGGATACAGCAGCTCCGCCTCGCTCCGCGCCGCTTCCCGCAGCAGGCCGGCCAGCGCGCGCGCACGATCGCCCCCGTCCCCGGCATGGCCGGGGCAGGCGGGGCGGCAGGACGGGGCGTGGAGCGCGTTCATGCCGCCACTGTGTCCCGCCGGCGCGGTCGGGACCATGCAACAACTCCGAAAATCCCGCTCAGCCTGCCAGGGCGTCGAGGTAGGCGGCGAGCGCGCTGCGGAAGCGCCGCACCGCCGGGGCGTGGCCGACGAGGCCTTCGCGGGCGATGTAGCTCATCAGCACCCGGGCGGAGGCGGCCAGTTCCTCCCCGTCGACCAGTGCGATGCCGCCGGCGATCCGGTGCAGGCGGTCGCAGACCGCCTGCGCGTCCGCACCGGCCAGCGCCGCGTCGAGCGCCGCGATGTCCTCGCGGGTGGCCGGGACGAGGCTGTCGATCATCTGCCGCACCACCGCCTCCGAGCCGTAGCGGCGCACCAGCCCGGCGCGATCCGGCGCGGGCGCGCCGGCCGGCTGCTCCACCAAGGCCGCGGCCTGCGCTGCCGGCGCGTCGGCGCCGGGAGCGAGCCAGCGCGCCAGGCACGCCCTGAGCGCCTCCAGCGCCACCGGCTTTGCGAGGAAATCGTCCATGCCGGCATCGCGGCAGCGCTCGGCCTCCCCCTCCAGCGCGCTGGCGGTCAGCGCGATGATCGGCAGGCGCGCCGCGCCGGCCCGGCGTTCGCGCTCGCGGATCTCGCGCGCCAGCGCATAGCCGTCCATGCCGGGCATCCGGCAGTCGGTGATCATCGCGTCGAACCGCTCCGTCGCCAGCCGTTCCAGCGCCGCCTGCGCGTCCTCGACCACGCATCCGTCCAGCCCGAGCTGGCGCATGCGCCACTGCATCAGGGTGCGGTTGGTGGGATGGTCCTCCACCACCAGCACCCGCCGCCCGGCGAACCCGGCGCCGCTGCTGCCGGGGACCGCGGCCTGCGCCTCGCCGTCCGGGGCCGGGGCCGTCGCGTACGGCAGCGCGAGCTCCACTTCCACCCGGGTGCCGCGCCCCGGCTCGCTTTCCAGGCGGAGCGCCCCGCCCATCAGGTCCACCAGCCGCCGGCAGATGCTCAGGCCCAGGCCGCTGCCGCCGTGGCGCCGCGATGCGGCGATGTGCGCCTGCGAGAACGGCTGGAACAGCCGGGCCTTCTGCTCGGCCGGGATGCCGATCCCGGTGTCGCTCACCGACAGCCGCAGCCGTTGCGCGCCCGGCTGCGGGTCGAGCGCCTCCAGCGCGATCGCCACCTCGCCCCGGTCGGTGAACTTGATCGCGTTGCTGACCAGGTTGAACAGGATCTGGCGCAGGCGCACGCCGTCGGCGAGATGCCGCCCGGCCACCGCGGCATCCACGCGATGGTGCAGGAGCAGGCCTTTCTCGGTCGCGAGCGGCATCAGCATCTGCTGCACGTTGCCGACCACGCGCCGCAGGTCCACCGGTTCGGCGGCGAGCGCCAGCGCGCCGGCTTCGATCTTCGAGAAATCCAGGATGTCGTCGAGGATCTGCCGGAGCATCTGCGCCGAGTCGTGCATCGTGCCGAGGATCGTGCGTTGTTCCCCGTCCAGGCGGGTGTGCTCCAGCACCTCGAGCATGCCCAGCACGCCGCTCATCGGCGTGCGGATCTCGTGGCTCATCGTGGCCAGGAAGTCGGCCTTGGCGGCGGCGGCGCGCTCGGCCTCCTGCTTGGCCGCGGCCAGCGCCTCGGCCTGGGCATGCGCTTCGGTGACGTCCACCCAGTAGCCACTGAGCAGCAGGGCGCCGTCGCTGGCGGCATGCGCCTGCGCGCTGGAGCGCACCCAGCGCCAACCGTCGGGCGAGCGCGCGCGGAACTCGATGTCCAGCGGCCGCAGCGTTTCGGCCACCCGCGCCATGGCCTCGGCCAGGCGCGGCTGGTCGTCCGGATGGACCCGGGCGAACAGGCGCCGTTCGTCCTGCAGCGCTTCCTCCGCCGCCAGCCCGAACAGCGAGCGCATGTCGCCGGTGATGAAGGGGAACGAGATGCGGCCGTCCGGCTCGCGGCGGGCCTGGTAGACCACCGCGGGCAGGTTGTCGGTGACTTCCGCCAGGCGCCGTTCGACCGCGCGCCGGACCGCCACTTCGCGGCGCAGCCGGACGTGGCCCAGGCCGTGCACCACCCCGGCCGTGAGCAGCACCAGCGCCAGCGGGATCGCCCAGCGGGCGATGCGGCGCCAATCCACGCCGTTGCGGTACTCCACCGCCAGCCAGTCGCTGCGGATCGCCTCGCGCTCGCGCGGGCTCATCGAGGCCAGCAACCGGTCGAACGCGCTGGCCAGCGGCGCGTACTCGCGGCGCACCGCCAGCGCCAGGTGGTCGTCGAAGCCGGCCGGCGCGGCGATGTTCAGGCGGCCGGGGTAGTGCCGTCGCACCAACTGGTCGGCCGCCGCCAGGTTGCCCACGTAGGCGTCGGCCTTGCCTTCGGCCAGCAGCTCCAGCGCGGTACGGGCGTCGGGCGCGGGCACGATGTGAGCTTCCGGCGCCCTGTCGCGCACGTAGCGGCCGATCCGCTCCGGGTCCGACAGCACCAGCGTGCGGCCCTGCAGGTCGGCCAGGCTGAGCACCGCGCGCCCGTCCATGCGGGTGACGATGACGTTGGGCACGCTCAGGAAGGGCTTGCTGTAGACCCACGTGCCCTCCGGGAACCGGCTGTCGGTGGGCACGCCCATCACCGCGTCCACCTTGCCGTCGAGCATCTGCCGGCGGATGTCCTGCCAGCTGCCGGCATGGGTGCGCTCCAGGCGCGCGCCGATGCCGCGCAGCCGTTCCAGGTACTCGGCGGCCAGGCCGCTGGCCTTGCCGTCCTCGTCCAGGAAGGAGATCGGCGCCCACTGCGTGGCGAAGCCCAGCCGCAGGTGCTTGGCCAGTACCGCCGCCTCGGCCGGCGCCAGCGCCAGCTGGCGGCGGTCGGTCCAGCGCAGCGGCTCGAGCCAGCGCGCCTCGATCCGCCGGCGCTGTTCCGCATCCAGCTCGGCGAGCGCCGCATCCAGCGCCTCGGCCAGCGGCTGCTTGGCGTTGGGCACGCCGAAGTGCAGCGATTCCGGCGCGAGCGCGCTGGGGCGCAGCAGCGACAACCGCTTCAGGCCGTGCTCGGCGATCAGTTGCTGGGCCACGTAGGCGTTGCCCAGGAACACGTCGGCGCGGCCGTCGGCCACCATCGCCAGCGCATCGAGCGTATCGCGCGCCTGCAGGTGGCGCGCGCCGGGATAGTACGCGCGCGCCATCTCGCCGCTGAGGAAGCCCGCCTCGGTCGCGATGCGCAGGTTGGCCAGGCCCGTCTCGCGCCCGTCGCCGGCGCTGCCCCGCCGCCCGACCACCGCGATCGGCGCCTTCGCGTACTCGTCGGTGAAGACCATGCAGCGGGTGCGCTCGGCGGTCAGCGACACGTTCATCACCACGTCGATCTCGCCGCGGCACGCCGCGTCCAGCAACTGCGACCAGCCGGGGTACGTGCGCACGCGCAAGCGCAGGCCCAGGCGCTGCGCGAGCGCGTGCAGGTAGTCGGGGCCGAGCCCTTCGGGACGCCCCCCGCGGACGCGCTCATAGGGCGGCCAACCGCTGTCGTATACTCCCAGCACGATCGTCGGATGGGCAGCCACCCACGCTTGCTGTTCCGGCGACAACAGGGGCAGGCCCTCGCCCGCCCGGGCCTGCGCCGCAGGCCACGACAGCAGCACCAACCCCAGCACGAGCCAACGGACGATAAGGAACGACGTCATGTCGTACGACCTCACGGAGTTGCGACGGCGGCAGGACGCGGAAACGACCGGCGTCCCTGGCGGCAGGCCATACTAGGCCATGCGGCTGCGCATCATCATCGCCGACGACCATCCCGTCGTGCGCATCGGCGCGCGCGCCGTCATCGAGAACAGCGGCGTCGGCGACGTGGTGGCCGAGGCCAGCAGCACCGACGAACTGATGGAGTGCCTGGCCTCGCATCCCTGCGACGTGCTGGTCACCGATTTCGCCATGCCCGGCGGCCGGCAGGCCGACGGCATCGCGCTGATGGAACTGATCCGGCGCCGCCATCCGCGGCTGCCGGTGCTGATGCTCAGCATGGCCAACAACCTGGGCCTGCTGAGGATGGTGGCCTCGGCCGGCGTGCTCGGCCTAGTGGACAAGGGCTCGTCGATGGACGAGCTGCCGGTCGCCATCCAGACCGTGCACCGCGGCGCACCCTACATCAGCCGCGGCCTGAAGGAACGCGTGGCCGAGATCGGCGCCGAGGACGTGAACGGCTCGCCGGCTCGCCCGCTTTCCCCGCGCGAGACGGAAGTGCTGCGCCTGCTCGCCTCGGGCCTGACCGTGCGGGAGATCGCCGACCAGCTGCATCGCAGCATCACCACGATCAGCCGGCAGAAGGGCGATGCCATGCGCAAGCTCGGGCTGAAGAACGACGCCGAGCTGTTCCACTACCTGCGCACGAACGGCTTTTCCAACTAAGCTCCGCAGCGGTGCCGCGCGCGACGGCTCAGTTGTAGGTCAGCGTCAGCGTCGCCCTTCCGGTCACCGAGCCTTCGGTCGGCCGCTCGGCCGTCTGGTAATAGCGGGCGAACAGCTGCACGGTCGTGGTCGGCGAGACGCTGTCGAACGTCCAGGGCTGCCGCAGCACGAGCGCCGGGCCCGCCGCGGCGCGCGCGACCTGCAGCCCGACCCCGGTGGCCGCGTCGGCCCCGCCCTGCACCGAGAGCACGTCGCTGGTATTGCCGGGCGTGGTCTGGTCGGCGAGGCTGGCGGTGACCCGGATGCCGTCGATCGGGCAGTTCAGCACGATCGGCGGCATGTCCTCGTACCGGGGCGGCGCCCAGCCCACCCCGGTCATGTCGTTGATCGACACGTCGGCCAGCGTCTTGGTGATCGAGCCGGTCTGCACCGAACAGGAGCCAGGCGTGACCCGGCCATTGATGGTGATGTCCACGTTCTGCGCGCGGGCCTCGCCGGCGCCCAAACCGCACGCCAGCAGCACGGGGAGCGCGTACTTCACGATGTCCATGGGTTGTCTTCCTGGTGTTCGGGTGGCGCGCACCGGCAGGCAGCGCCGGCGCCGCCAAGCGCCGGGTTCAGTTGTAGGTCAAGGTGAGCGTCGCCCGCCCGGTCACCGAGCCGGCGGTCGGCCGGTCCGCGGTCTGGTAGTAGCGGGTGAACAGCTGCACGGTGGTGGTCGGCGCACTGCCGGTGAAGCTCCAAGGCTGCTGCATCGCGATCGCGGGCCCGGTGGCGCTGCGCGCGATCTGCAGGCCCACGCCGGTCGCCGCGCCGGCCCCGCTACGCACCGTCAACACGTTGCCGTTGTTGCTCGGCGTGGTCTGGTCGGTCAGCGAGGCCCGGACCGCGATGCCGCTGTAGGGGCAGTTCAAGGTGATCTGCGGCATCGCTTCGAACCGGGCCGGGGCCCAGCCCACGCCGGTCATCAGGTTCATCGACACGTCGGCCAGCGTCTGGGTGATCGAGGTCGTCTGCGTCGAGCAGGTGCCCGGGACGATGTTGCCGCCCGAACCGATGATGTTGAACAGCTGCGACCCGGAGCCGAAGTTCTCGCCGACCGAGGTGCCGAAATAGATCACCGCCATCCGATTCGCGACGGTGTTGTTGGACGGGAAGATCGGCCCGCCCGCGATGTTGCCGGCAGTGACCTTCCACAGCTCGGCGCGCGCCGTCATCGCCGGCAGCGTGCAGAGTTGGCCGCGCGAGCAGGTGACGCGGTGTCCCAGATAATTGAGCTGGCGCCCGTCGGGGCCGAACAGCCGCACCACCAGGCCGGGGATCAGCGTCGGAAAGTCCTTGGGCGACCATTGCCCGGAGCCGATCAGGTCCGACAAGCCGAACAGTACGTCCGCCGCGTAGTTATACGTCGGGCGACTGGGGTTGGACTGGCAAAGGTAGGTTCGGGCGGGCAGCGACAGCTGCACGGTCGCCAACCGGCCGGTGCCGGACGTGGTCACGACATTGCCGAAGTTGACGTAGATCGACCGCGGAAGGGTATTGCCGTCGGTGATGTCCAGTACGCACGAAGCCGAGGCCACCGGCGCGGCCAGCGCCAGGCCGATTGCGGCCAGCCAGCGAGGGAAAGGGTTGATGCGTTTCATGATGTCCGATTCCTGGGAGGTGTGGTCGAGCGGCGCTAGCGGAACGTCGCCACCACGGTGGCGCGCGCTTGCACGCTGCCGCCGCGGATGGGTTCCCCGGGCAGGCGGTAATAGGTCGCCGTCGCGCGCAACTCGGCCCGGCGCGAGTCGATGGCCACGTCGTACTGGCCGGTATTGGGGGCGATCACGGCGTCGCTGCCGTCGTCCAGGCGCATCTCGATGCCCACGCCGGTGGCCGCGCCGGTGTTGACCAGCACGTGGGCCGGCGTGCCCACCGTCGCGCCCTGGAACGAGAACGACACGGTCGACAGGCTGGCCGCGCAGTTCTCCGCCAGCACCCGGAATGGTTTCCTCGACCCGGCGACCGGCCCGTTCGCCGCGGCCAGGTCGCCGGCGTTGACATTGTCCAGCGCGACGGTCTGGTCGACGCTGTCGGCCGACAGCGAGCAGGTGCCCGGCGTCACCCGGCCGCGGATGGTGATGTCCGTCGCCTCCTGCGCCCATGCGGGCACCGTGACCCCGCCGCAGGCCAGCAACAACGCGACGGCAGCAATGACGTGCCTCATGTCAGGGTTCTCCACCGGCGGCCACGACCAGGGGCGCTTGCCCTTCGGCGCTCGCGCCGTAGTCGTTGATCGTGGCGTAGTCCACCCGCAGCGGGCCGTCCGGCACCCCGGCCATGCCGGCGATCGGGAAACTCGCCGAGGCCATCGGCGCGACCATGTCGGCCTCGACCTCGTAGCTACGGCCGCCGCCGGCCAGCGAGACCTTGTTGAAGCTGACGTGGTAAGGCGTCGGGTTGCGCACCTGCAGCGCCTTGCCGCCATTACCGGACACGGCCAGGGACCAGGCCAGTTGCTTGGCGCTCTCGTCGGCCACCCCGGCCAGCCGGCCCGGGCGGTAGAACAGCTTGATGCGGGTGCGGAACGCCAGCTTCAGCGCGTTCCCGGCGCCGGCCTCGCCGGTGTTCTTCGGCAGCTCCAGCACGTTGAGCCAGTACATCGACTCGCGGTCCTGGGGCAGGCCCGCGGGCGTGCCGATCACGCGCAGGGTTTGCGCCTTGCCCGGCTCGATCCGCGCCACCGGCGGGGTCAGCACGAACGGCACCTTGGCCTGTTCCGGGGCGGCATTCGGGTCGCCGTCGTCCAGCCATACCTGCACCAGGGCGGGCGACGGATCCTGGTTGGACAGCTTGATGGTGACCTCGGACTCGTCGGCCTGGTAGATCACCCGGGTGCGATTGACGACCACTCCCGCCCAGGCATGCGCCTGGACCAGGCTCCAGATCATCAGGGACATCCACGCGATGCGGATCGAGCGCTTCATGGGGTTGCTCCTATCGAGACGGTCGGGTGCCGCGCAGCGGCGTTATCGGTATCGTTGCCGCCGGCGGCACGCAGGCCAGGGACGGTTTCCGGTGCGGGCCCGGCGGCAGCGGCGGTGCCCGGCGCTTCGGTGCCGAGCACGCAGGTGGCTTCCATGCGTTCCTGGCCTGTCGGCGGGGCGTCTTCCGCCAGCGGTGGCAGCGCCACTTGCATGTCGCAGCGGTCGCCCTCGCCCTGGCCCCAGCGCACGGTGAGCACGCCGGACTCGTGCATGCCGTTGACGAAGACCTGGCTGGCCTGGCCGACGATGCCGACCCGGTCGCCACGCGCGTCGAACACCTCCGCGCCGAACGGCATCGGGCGTCCGTCCGGCAGCCGGGCGTCGATCAGCAACGCGCGGCCGCCGCCCTGGGTCTCGTACTTGAGCAGCACCACCGAGCCGGCGCGCGGCGCCACGTTCTGCGCGGTTTCCTTCAGCTCCACGTTGAGCGCGGTGCCCTTGGGATCCAGGCCCACCGTGTTGAGCACGTAGGGCGTCAGGTACGGCACGACCGCATAGCCGCGCGCATCGACCACCGCGCCCTGGCCGCCTTCGACGCGGGCGCCGGCGGCATCCGGCGCATGCACCAGGCCGACCGTGTCGCCGGTCGGCAGCGACAGCGTCAGGCCGCCGCCATGGGCCACCACGCTGCCGGACATGCCGGCGCTGAACTGGTGGTAGCCGTTGCCGCGGCTGTAGCCCCCCTGCAGGTTGGCCCGGCTGCCGTTGTAGTGCCCGAACAGGCCGAGCGTGGTGCTGCCTCCGTCGCGGCCGAGGGTGCCGTCGTAGGTGAACCGGCCTTCCTCGCCGGCGGTGCCGTTGAGGCTGAGCTGCGTGCTGGTGCCGTCGCGGTCGGAGCGGCCCAAGCGCCCGCCCAGCATCGGCGGACGCGGCGCGGTGCCGAGCGGCACGCTGACATTGAGTTGCACCAGCGTGTCGCGGCGCCCCTCGGCCGGGAAGTACGGCGGCTCAGGGAATCCGGGAGCGCCGTCGACCGGGCCGGCGCCCGGCCGCCACGCATCGTCGAAGCGCTCGCGCGTGCGCTGCACCGACAGGCTGAAGGTGGCCGACCTCCAGCTGTTGCTGTAGCCGGCGGTGAAGTCGACCTGCCTGCCGCGCTTGTCCCAGAAATTGCTGCGGGAACCGGTCAGGTAGACCTGCCCGCCCCGTTCGCCCAGCTGCTGGTAGATGCTGGCGTCCATCCGGTTGCGGATGCGTTGCGGGACGTAGTCGGCCTGCCCGTGCAGCAGCGCGTCGCGCAGGTGCACCGCCTCGTTGAGGCCCAGGTAGCCGCGGGTGGAATACCGGTACGCGGCCACCGCGAAGTTGGTGCCCGTGCGGACCACGTTCTTGTTGTAGGCGACGCGGAAGCTGTTGCCCTGCGAGTCGGCCCGCCCCGGCAGGTAGGCGCGCGCGTTGCTGAAATCCAGCGAGAGCGCGCCGAGATCGGTGTTGAGCGCGCCGCCGAGGAGCAGCGAACGATAGCCTTCGGCCAGGGTCACGCCCTGGTAGGCGGTGACGCGGTTGCTCAGGCCGCGCTGCAAGGTGGCCTGCAGCGCCATCGGCTGCTTGATCAGCCGGGGCGAGGCGACCTTGCCGATCGCCACCTCCCAGCGGTTCTGGCCGGCGCGCAGCAGCTGCGGAATGGCCGAGAACGGCACCGCGAACTGCCTGACGCGGCCGTCGGCCTCCAGCACTTCCACGTCCAGGTCGCCGCCGTACCCGGTCGGGTACAGGTCGTCGATCACGAACGGGCCCGGCGCCACCGTGGATTCGTAGATGGTGTAGCCGCGCTGCTTGATGCGCACGCGCGCGTTGGTTTCCGCGATGCCGCGCACCACCGGCGCGTAGCCGCGCTGCGACTCCGGCAGCATGCGCTCGTCCGAGTACAGGCGCAGGCCGCGCAGGCGCACGCTGTCGAGCAACTGGCCGCTGGTATAGAGATCGCCCACCAGCAGCTGCGCCTTCGCGTCGGGCAGGTCGCGCTGCAGGTAGGTGGCGTTGTTCTCGTAGCGCCGGCCCTGGTGCTGCGTCCAGCTCATCGAGCCGAGGTGGAACGCGTGCCATCCTCCCAGGCTCAGCGACGCGTTGATGCCGAGATAGCCGTGCAGGCGCCCGCCGCCGCGTCCGGTGGACCGGTAGACGTTGCCGTTGTAGCCGAACACGGCGGCATCGATGCCGCTGTCCCAGAGCGCGGGATCGACGTAGCCGCGCGCGTCGCGCCGGGTATAGACCTGCGGCACGGAGATCGACAGCGCCTGCTCGCCGCCGTCGAAGTCGACCGTGGCGCCCGGGATGTAATCGTCGAGCGCGCCGCAGAACGCGCCCTCGGCGGGGATCGCCTTGCGTCCGGGGTGCGCGTCGCCGGCGGCCACCTTCTGCAGGTCCACGCCGTAGTTGGACAACGACGCCGCGTCGAAGCACGGGACCACCTCGCCGGTCGCGGGGTCGTCCACGAACACGATCTCGCCGCGCGTGCGCCAGCGCTCGTTGAACAGGATGTCGCCGCGATAGGTGCCCGGCAACACGGCGTTGGCCCGGTCGAACCGCGACAGGTCGACCTTCGGCGCGACGCCGCCCAGGAAGAAGTCGGCGTCGAACATGCCGCCCGGCGACGGCGCGGCATGCGCCGTGGCCGAAAGCACGCTGGCGATCATGGCCGGCAGCATTGCGCGACACGCGCGGGCGGTGCGCGGCTGCTTGTTCGGTTTGTCCATTTCTCGGCGCATAGGTCTGCGTATCTGCGTGCGGTGGAATGCGGCCGGCCGTCGCCCGTCCCCGGAGGCGTTCGCCTCCGGAGCGCGGGCCTGGCCGGCGGGAAAGTCGTGGGGTTACGGCGAGAGCGGGATGAGCACCTGCGTCCTGCCGCCGAAGTCGGAAATCGTCGTGAAGTCCACCTTCGTCTCGCCGGCAGGGCGGCCCTGCAGGCCTTGCAGCGGGAACGTCGCGGTCGCGCCAGGCGCCACCATGCCGCCGCTCCGTTCGGCGACGATGCGGTCGCCGGCCTTCAGCCCGATGCGGGAGAAGTTCACGTGGTACGGCGTGGGATTGGTCGCTTGCAGCGCCAGCCCCTTGCCGCCTTCGCCGGCGACCAGTTTCCAGGCCAGCTTCTCGCCGGCCTTGACCGGGTCCCCGCGCAGCCCGTCCGGGCGGAAGAACACCTTGATCCGGGTGCGGAACGCGAACTGCATCAGGTTGCGGTCCTCCGCCCCTTCCAGCCTGGGCGGCACCTCCAGCATGTTCAGCCAGAACACGCTTTCCTTGTCCTGCGGCAGCGGTTCGCGCGTGTACAGCAGGCGCACGGCCTGCCCCTTGCCCGGCTCCATGCGGAACACGGGCGGGAATACCGTGAACGGCGCCTTGGCGTTCTCCGGCGTCGACTTGTT
The DNA here is from genome assembly GCF_006386585.1 of Pseudomonas sp. Hp2. Lineage (NCBI taxonomy): Bacteria > Pseudomonadati > Pseudomonadota > Gammaproteobacteria > Pseudomonadales > Pseudomonadaceae > Pseudomonas > Pseudomonas sp. Hp2. Next base: position 285,031 of record NZ_VAHJ01000005.1, on the reverse strand, counting down.
GTCGCCATCGTCGAGCCAGACCTGCACCAACACCGGCTTGTCGCCCTTGTTGGTCAGCTTGACCGTCACTTCCTTGTTGCTGGCCGGATACACCACGCGCGTACCGTTGATGATCACGCTGGCTTCGCTGCGGCCGACGAGCAGGCTCGCTCCCAGGAGCAGGCCCGCCATGACATGGCGTATGACCTTGTTCATGCGTCACCTCGAATGCGGGCGTGCACCGATGCAAGCGTGCACGGAACGAGCCGGCGGCTACCGGATAGCCGCCGGCTCGCTGGACCAAGCGGCGCTACTTAGTTGTAGCTGACCTCGTAGACCACGCTGGTGCTGACGCGACCGGAGGTCGCGGCGCCACCGACGGCCAGGTACTGGGCGCGGTAGTTCAGCGTCGCGGTGTTGTTGTCGCCGATCGTGACGTCGGTGTTGTTGGCCGCGTCGGCCAGGTTGATCGCCGCACCGGCGTTGTCCGTCACCTGGACCTGGGTGTTGCCGGCGCCGCCGGCGACCGGCAGGATCGCGTTGCGCAGCGCGCCGGTGTCGGCGTCCACCTGCGGGCTCGACGGCACGAAGCGCATGTGGGCGACGGTGCCCGCGGCGCAGCTGGCCTCGCCCGGCAGGCCGATGACCACCTGGAACGGCTTGGTCTTGGCGATGTCGCCGGCGTTGGCCAGGTCGCCCAGCGCGGCCTGGTCCAGCGCCACGGTGAAGTTGCCGGTGCCGCCGTCGGTGCCGGCGCCGCCGCTGATGGTGCAGGTGGCATCGGAGACCGAACCGGTGAAGGTGATGGTGCCGCTGTCCACGGCGCTGGCGTTGCCGATCGCGGCGGCGCTCATGACCAGCGCGATGGCGGAAGCGAGTTTGAAGTTCTTCATTGAAAGGTTTCCTTGGGTTCTGAAACGGATCCGCCATCGGGCGGAGATTCCTCCTGCCGCATTGCGCCGGCAGGACCGTCGACATCGCCGACGCCGCGCATGGTGCGTCCGCCCCGGAACCCATCCCATACAAGAACTACGAAAACGCTTTCGCGCCCGCATCGCGTGCCCGTCCCCGCGCGAAACCGTTGCACGGTGCCCGCGCGATGGCGATAACCTCTCTCCACGCCCCAACGCGGATCACCCGAGATGACCCTCATGCCCCGTGCAGCAGCCCCGATCCTGGCCGCCCTGGCGCTGGCCGCGTGCCAGGCACCCTCGCCGCCCGGCGACCAGGCCGCGACCCGCCCGGCAGGCAGCGCCCCGGCGCCGGCCGCGAAGCCGGAATCCGCGCCGCCTCCCGCCGCGGCCGATGCGATCCGCCCGCGCCTCGTCGACCGCGTATGGCGCGCCAAGGACGACGCCTCCACGGTCGAACCGGGCACCACCTACGCGTTCCTCGGCGACGGCACCTTGGTGATCGAGTCCCCGCACGGCACGCCGATGACCGGCCAGTGGCGCCTGGAGGACGGCAGGCTGACGATGGTCGAGGAAGGCGTGCCCTACGATACCGAGATCGTCGAACTCGACGCCGCGACGCTGCACCTGCGCAGCCACAATCCCGCGGGCACGCTCGACATCCCGCTGGTGCTGGCGCCGGACGCGCCGCTGCCCGCGCCGCGACGCTAGCGGGATGCCGGTTGCGATGCCGGAAGGCGCGCGCGAATCCAGCATCGCATGCGATCCGCGCCCTTCCCGTATTCGGCGAACACCGGGGATCGCCTCGCCGAAACCCATGCGGCGCTGGGCGACCAGGCCACCTCGAGAGCGCGGTACGGAAAAGCGCAACATCGGCAGCGCGCCGGAAAGACCGGCAAGTGACTCCCTGATCGGCGCGACGGTTTTCCGCGCCGGTCGCTTGCCCGGATTCGCCCGTTACGTTTCGGGACGCGCAGGCACCGGTACCTGCGTCGGTGCAGCCGCCGGCGTGCCGTCGTCCTCGCGCTCCACGGCCTGGAACAAGCGCAAGCCGTCGCTCGTGGTCTTGTCCAACGCCCGGTAGACCGTGCCGGAATGACAGTACGTACCCCGGCCGATCTCCGGCAGGTCCGCCATGACATCCTGGCCATCGAAGGGGCCCCCTACCAGCATGATGCGCACTCGCATACGAATGGCTCCCTATTCCATGCAGGTTCCCCGTAGCCGCCCCAAGCACTACGGCGCGATGTACGTACGATTATCCCGGCGAAATCCCCGCGTGCCCTTGCCGGGCCAACCGCCGCCGGCACGACGGCTTCCAAATTAGCAGCAGGACGTGGAGGTCGCGCGAAATCGATAATCGCCGATGCTTCTGGAATATTCAGGCCTGAAATACACGGCACGCCGCATCTTCATTGCGAGCGATTGCGCTCCCGCACGTGCCATGCCGCGCGCGTCATGCGCTTCACTGCATGGGCTGGCGAACGATGGTCTTCCACCGGCGCGGGTCGGCGCGGCGGATATCGCTCAGGTAGATTTCGTGGTGCTTGCCGGCGAGCGCCGCGCGCGCCTGGATGAAATCGTGGACCCGCCGGATGGTCGGGCCTTCCTCGCTGAAAGGCCCGACGTGCAGCGTCTGCGCGCACAGGCCCTCGGAGAAATCCTCCAGCCTGAGCGCATCGATCGCGGCGAGCGCCTTCTTCCGCTTCACCCCGGCGATGGCCTTCTCGATCACGGCCGCCGTTACGAAGGACGGCTGCATGATCATCATCGTCCACTTCCACTGGGCGCGGTCGTCGGCGGCAAAAGCCGACATGTCGTCGGACCACCACAAGCCCTCCAGCGGCATGACGGCATAGTCGATGCCGGCCCCGTCCTTCTTCATCAGGAACTTGGCCGCATAGGACACCGAGAACAGCGCCTCGACCGCCGCCGCATACGCGGGCGACGCATTGGGGTCGCCCTGGCCATCGACCATCAGGAAGCGCAAGGCCGGCACCTCGACCTGGACCACATGCGTGGCCGGAGGGCGATAGAGATGCTTGAGCTCGCGCTTCAGGTCGATCCTGCGCGCACCGGCGGCGCGCTCAGCCACACTTGCTGTAGCCGCAATTGAGGCAGGTCGCGCACCCGTCCATGATCACCAGCGCCTTGGTGTGGCACTTGTGGCACATGGTCGCGCTGGGCGGGAAGCTGGTGCCGTCGCCGGTGACGGCGATGTCTTCCTCGTGGTCGGCGGAGCTGGTGAGGCTGGCGGAAGCGCCCTCATCCGCCCTGCGGGCACCTTCCCCCGCTTTGCCGGGAGAAGGGACGGCGGGGCTCACTTCAGCGTTTTTTTTTGAGCGTTCCTCGTACTGGCGGCGCTTCTCGGCAAGGATGGCGCGCTGGTGCTCGCTCATTTCCGGGTCGTGCAGCAGGCCGATGGTCTTGAGGTGCTCCTCGACGATGCTGCCGAGCTCGGCCACCAGCGAGGGCATGTAGACGCCGCCGGCCTTGAAGTAGCCGCCCTTGGGGTCGAACACCGCCTTCATCTCGTCCACCAGGAAGGTGACGTCGCCGCCCTTGCGGAACACCGCCGAGATGATGCGGGTCAGCGCGACGATCCACTGGAAATGCTCCATCGACTTGGAGTTGATGAAGATCTCGAAGGGACGGCGCTGCTCGTGCTCGGTGCCGGCGTTGAGCACGATGTCGTTGATGGTCACGTAGATGGCGTGCTCCACCAGCGGCGATTTGATCTTGTAGGTCGACCCCACCAGGATGTCCGGGCGCTCGATGCGCTCGTGCATCTGGATGATGTTGTCGCCGGGGATCTCGGCCTCGGCGGTGGCGCGCTCGATCGATGCCGCGGGCACGACCGGCGCGGCCTCGCGCGCCCTGTCCTCGGGGGTGAGGACGGAATATCCCTTGATCTTCTTGTCGATCTTGACGGCCATGGCGCTTGCTCGGTTGGGACGCTGGACGGTGTCGCTCGCCCTCCGGCCCCTCTCCCGCACGCGGGAGAGGGGAACGGGGAGGCCTACTTCTTGCTGGCGGTCTTCTTGGCCGCGCTCTTCTTGGCGACCTTCCTGGCGACGGCCTTCTTCGCCACCGCCTTCTTGGCGACGGTCTTGCGGGCCGGGGCCTTCTTCACCGCGCTGCGCTTGGCCACTTTCTTGGCCGCGGCCTTCTTGGCCACGGCTTTCTTGGCGACCGTCTTCTTCGCCGCCTTCTTCACGGTGGCTTTCTTGGCGGTTTTCTTGGCCGCCTTCTTCCTGGCCAGCGCGGCGGCTTCGGCCTTGGCGTTGGCCTTGGCGGCTTCCAGCTTCTGGCGGGCCTTGGCGACGGTGCCGCTGACCGACTTCTTCACCGACTTGGCGGCCTTGCTGGCTTTCTTGGCAACGGTCTTGCCGGCTTTCTTGACGGTCTTCCTGGCCTTGGCGACGCGCTGCTTGACCTCGGCCCTGGCCTTCTCGACGGTCTGCTGGGTGGCGGCCACCGCTTCGCTGGCGGTGCTGGCAAGGGTCTCGCCCAGGTTGGCCGCCTTTTCCTTCACGTTCTCGGCGGCCTGGGAGATGGTCGCCGTCACACCATTACCGTTGCTCATATGCCCTCCTTCAGGGCGTCAGTGTTGAAACGCTGGCGATGCTATACCGACGGAATGAAGCGTGGAACGGGGTAAACGCGCGGCGGCGGGCGGAACGTCGGGCACCCCTCGCCGCATGCGCAGGAACGCGGGGCGGCGGCACCGCAGGACGGCGCCGCGCCGCTCAGAACTTGCCGTAGTAGCCTTCCTTGAGCGCGTCGAACAGGTTGGCGGCGGTATGCAGTTCGCCGTCGTATTCGATCTGCTCGTTGCCCTTGACCTCCACTACCGAGCCGTCCTCCAGCTCGAAGCGATAGGTGGTGTTCTCCAGGTCCGCTTCCTTGACCAGCACGCCCTGGAAGGCGGCCGGGTTGAAGCGGAACGTGGTGCACCCCTTCAGGCCCTGCTGGTAGGCGTAGCGGTAGATGTCCTTGAACTGCTCGTAGGGATAGTCGGTGGGGACGTTGGCGGTCTTGGAGATCGAGCTGTCCACCCACTTCTGGGCGGCGGCCTGCACGTCGACGTGTTCCTTCGGGCTGATGTCGTCGGCGGCGATGAAGTAGTCGGGCAGGCGCGCCTCCGGGTCCTCGGCGAACGGCATCGCCTTGGGGTTGACCAGGTGGCGGTAGGCCAGCAGCTCGAAGGAGAACACGTCCACCTTCTCCTTGGTCTTCTTGCCTTCGCGGATCACGTTGCGGCTGTAGTGGTGGGCGAAGCTCGGCTCGATGCCGTTGGAGGCGTTGTTGGCCAGGCTCAGCGAGATCGTGCCGGTCGGCGCGATCGAGCTGTGGTGGGTGAAGCGCGCGCCGGTCTCGGCCAGCTCGTCCACCAGCTCCGGGGCGACCTCGGCGATGCGCTGCATGTAGCGGCTGTAGCGCGCATGCAGCACCTTGCCCTCGATCCGCTGCCCGGCCCGCCAGCCGTCCCTCGCCATCTCGGGGCGCTTGCGCAACATCTCGGCGGTGACCTCGAAGGTCTCGCTCATGATCGGCGCCGGGCCCTTCTCGCGCGCCAGCGCCAGGCCGGTCTCCCAGCCGGCGATGGCCATCTCGCGGGCGATCGCCTCGGTGAAGTCGCACGACTCGGGCGAGCCGTACTTCATCTTCAGCATGGTCAGGGTGCTGCCCAGGCCGAGGAAGCCCATGCCGTGCCGGCGCTTGCGCAGGATCTCCTCGCGCTGGCGCTGCAGCGGCAGGCCGTTGACCTCGACCACGTTGTCGAGCATGCGGGTGAACACCCGCACCACTTCCTTGTATTCCTCCCAGTCGAAGCGCGCCTTGTCGGTGAACGGGTCGCGCACGAAGGTGGTCAGGTTGACCGAGCCGAGCAGGCAGGCGCCGTAGGGCGGCAGCGGCTGTTCGCCGCAGGGATTGGTCGCGCGGATGTTCTCGCACCACCAGTTGTTGTTCATCTCGTTGACCCGGTCGATCAGGATGAAGCCCGGCTCGGCGTAGTCGTAGGTGGACACCATGATCATGTCCCACAGGTGGCGGGCGCGGATGTGCCCGTACACCTTGCAGGCCACCAGGCCGTCGTCGCGCACGACGTAGCCCTCGTGGCTGGGCCAGTCGCGCCAGACCACCGAGTCGGCGTCGGCCAGGTCGATGTCGGCGGCCTCGTGGCGGCCGAGCGGGAACACCAGCGGCCAGTCGGCGTCGTTCTCCACCGCCTGCATGAAGCCGTCGGTGATCAGCAGCGACAGGTTGAACTGGCGCAGGCGCCCATCCTCGCGCTTGGCGCGGATGAAATCCTTCACGTCCGGGTGCGACACGTCGAAGGTGCCCATCTGCGCGCCGCGCCGGCCGCCGGCCGAAGACACCGTGAAGCACATCTTGTCGTAGATATCCATGAAGGACATCGGCCCGGAGGTGTAGGCGCCGGCGCCGGCCACGAACGCGCCCCTGGGGCGCAGCGTGGAGAACTCGTAGCCGATGCCGCAGCCGGCCTTGAGCGTGAGGCCGGCCTCGTGGACCTTCTCCAGGATGCCGTCCATCGAATCGACGATGGTGCCGGAGACGGTGCAGTTGATCGTGCTGGTGGCCGGCTTGTGCTCCTGGGCGCCGGCGTTGGAGGTGATGCGCCCGGCCGGGATCGCGCCGCGGCGCAGCGCCCACAGGAAGCGCTCGTACCAGTACTCGCGCTTGTCCGGCGTGGACTCGGCGTCGGCCAGCGCGCGCGCGACGCGGCGGTAGGTGCCGTCGATGTCCGCGTCCAGCGCCTCGCCCTGCTTGGTCTTGAGCCGGTACTTCTTGTCCCAGATGTCCTGCGAGGCGGGCTGCATCGGGACCTGGTCGGATCGGGTGCCGTTGGAAACCACTTCCAGACGTACCGTGCTCATGGTGTGGGACTCTCCCTGGGTGGGTGCCATGTAGATGGTGGAGACGGAATCAGGCGCGGGCACGCGCCATCGCGCCGCGGACGCGTCCCTGCAACGGCCAATGCGGCAGGAAACGGTTACGGCGGTAGTCTGCGGCGACGGTCATGCACATCCCTCGAGCGAAGGTGCCCCTGAAACATCCAAATGTTGGGCTTCCTTAATACGATGCCCGCAATATCTAGTGGCATCGCGTAGGCCGCACGCTAACGCCACGCGGCCGAACCTGTCAAACGCGCGCGGCGCCGGCGTGCCGGCGCCGGCGCGTCCCGGCCGGGCGGCTTTTCACCGATAGTTAAATCAGCGCGCGGCAAGCTCGTTCAGCTTGATTTACGCGGACCGACCGCCATCTCTTCCCGCATCCGATCGCACAACCCACGAACCCTCATGCGACCGCTCCCGACCCTGCTGACCCTCTCGCTCGCCGCCGCGTTCGGCGGCTTCGCCGCCACCGGCATCCACGAGTGGCTGGACAACCGCGCCGAGGCCGCACCGGCCCCGGTCCCGACCGCATTGTCGGTGCCGGCCACCGCAGCGCTGCCGGCCTCGGTCGCCGGGCAGCCGCTGCCGACGCTGGCGCCGATGCTGGAACGGGTGATGCCGGCGGTGGTCAGCATCAACACCAAGCAGGTGGTGCGGGTGCGCAACCCGTTCTTCTCCGACCCGTTCTTCCGCCGGCTGTTCCCGGACATCCCGCAGGAGCGGATCAACGAGTCGCTCGGCTCGGGCGTGATCATCGACGCCAGGAACGGCTACGTGCTGACCAACCACCACGTGATCGACAACGCCGACGACGTGCAGGTCACGCTGGCCGACGGCCGCACGGTGAAGGCCGAGTTCCTCGGCTCCGACGCCGACACCGACATCGCCCTGATCAGGATCCCGGCCGACAAGCTCACCGAGATCAAGCTCGCCGACAGCAACCAGCTGCGCGTGGGCGACTTCGTGGTCGCCATCGGCAACCCGTTCGGCTTCACCCAGACGGTGACCTCGGGCATCGTCTCGGCGGTCGGCCGCAGCGGCATCCGCGGGCTCGGCTACCAGAACTTCATCCAGACCGACGCCTCGATCAACCCGGGCAATTCCGGCGGCGCGCTGGTCGACCTGGAAGGCAGGCTGGTCGGCATCAACACCGCCAGCTTCAACCCGCAGGGCAGCATGGCAGGCAACATCGGCCTGGGCTTGGCGATCCCGTCCAACCTGGCCCGCAACGTGGTCGAGCAGCTGTTGAAGAACAACGGCGTGGTGATCCGCGGCACGCTCGGGCTGGAGGCGCAGAACCTGACCTCGCAGATGGCGCAGGGGCTGGGCCTGGACAGCGTGCGCGGCGCGCTGGTCTCGCGCGTGCTCGCCGGCTCGGCGGCCGCGGCCGCGGGCGTGCAGCCGGGCGACGTGATCGTCGGCGCCAACGACCAGCGCGTGGACAGCGCCGAGGCGCTGCACAACTACGAGGGCCTGCAGCCCGTCGGCAGCACGGTGGTGCTGGACGTGCGCCGCGACGGCAAGCCGCTCAGGCTCAGCGCCAAGCTCAAGGAACTGCCGCGCTCGGTCAGCGGCGACGCGCTCGACCCGCGGCTGTCCGGCGCGACCTTCACCGACCTGCCCGAATCGCTGCGCCAGTCCGGCCTCAACGGCGTGCTGGTGAGCGAGGTCAAGCGCGGCAGCCGCGCCGCCGCCAACGGCCTGGCCAGCGGCGACGTGATCGTGGCCGCCACGGCCGGCGAGTTCGCCGACCTGGCGAGCTGGCGCGCCAATTTCCAGCGCAAGCCGCAGCAGCTGGTGCTGCGGGTCGTGCGCGGGAACGTGCAGGTCGATGCCTTGATGCGCTGAGCGCCGGCGCCCGCCAGCCGTAACGTCGCCTGCACCTGCGCGATGTTATTGCTAGGCTTCATCGGCCGCGTCGGCGGCCGCCACGACGACAAGGAGATCCGCATGAGCCCCACCAACACCGAGCAGCTGAAGGACAACCTGAGCGAAGCCGGCTCCCACCTGAAGTCCGCCGCCAGCGCCGCCGGCGAGGCGGTCAAGGGTGCCGCCGCCGCGGCGGGCGACGAGCTCAAGCTCGGCAAGGCCAACATCAAGGCCGAACTTTCCGACAGCGCGCTGGCCGGCCTGAACGCCGCCGAATTCGGCGGTGCCGCCGCCAAGGAGCAGGTCGATGCCTTGATGGACAAGGGCAAGGACCTGATCGACAGCGCCGCCGAGCTGATCCGCGAGCGCCCGCTGGCCTCGTTCGGCGTGGCCTTCGCCGCCGGCTGGATCATCGCCAAGCTCGCACGCAGCGGCGACAAGTAAGCCGGGTCCGTGGCCGATACGGACAAGGACAGCGGCCAGGCCGAAGCCCCGCGCACGCCTTCGCTCGAAGAGGCGATCGGCGAGTTCGGCAAGGCCGGCCGCGAAGGCCTCGATGCCGGGCTGGACGCGCTGCGGGCGTTGCGGCGGCTGTTCGCCGCCGACCTCGCGCTGGCGCGCGCCGCGCTCGCGCATGCGCTGGTGTGGCTCACCGTGGCGGTGGCGTTCGGCGCCTCGGCCTGGCTGCTGATCGTGGCGGCCGGCATCGCGCTGCTGCACTACTTCGGGCTGACATGGCTGGCCGCGACCTCGCTGATGGCGCTGCTGAGCCTGGCCGTGACCGCGCTGGGCGCCTGGCAGGCGATGCGCTACTTCGAGATGAGCAAGCTCGACGCCACCCGGCGCCAGCTCGCCCGCCTCGGCATCGGCGGCGACGACGAAGACGTGCCCGCGCCGAAGGAGGACCCATGAAACTCGAACAGCTGCAGCACCGCATCGCCCGCGCCGAGGCGGTGCTGGAAGGGCGCGAGCACCAGCTCGTGCAGCAATGGGGCACGCTGCGCCAGCTGTGGCGCGCGGCGTGGACGCCGGGCCGGATCGTGCTGGCCGGGCTGGGCCTCGGCTTCGCCGCCGGCATCAGCGAGCCGAGGACGGCGTTGAACAGCCTGGCCGGCAAGGTCGGGGCGGTGCCCAAGCTGCTGCAGACGATCAGCGCGATATCGGCGCTGTTCACCGCCACCCAGGCCCAGGAAGCCTCGCAACAGGCCGAGCGCGCCGCCGGGAAGGCGGAGGACGTGGCCCGCGAGGGCGCCACGGGCACCGCCGCGCCGCCGGCGGAACCGGTCCGTACGGCGGCTCCTCGCGGCACCGCGTCCCCCGCCAGTCCAGCGCCGCCGCATCCGGCGGAGGCCGCCACCGAGGTTTCCGAACGCTGAGGCGTGGCCGGGACGCTTCCTGCTCTCGATACCGGGACGAATGGGGCGCCCTCCCGGATCGGGATCGCCCTTCCCGCTTTCCGGACGGTCGTTCCCGCGAAAGCGAAAATGGCGGTAAACGCCGGGCGGCAAGGGACGACGATCCAGCCCTCCCGGAGCCGTCCACCCTACTCGCCACCGCACAGTGGGCCGATAATGGCGCTCCGCCGGCGCAGGCCGGGCCCGCCAATGTCCGCATGAGCCTTCCCGCAGAATCGCCGGCCCCGTCCGCCGGCGCCCCCTTGCCTCCTGCCTCGCGCCCGCGCGCGCCCACCTCGCTGGTGGTGCTGGCGACGCTCGCGGTCGGCTACACGCTGTGGGCCGCGCAGACGGTGGTCCTGCCGGTCATGCTGGCCGTGTTCTTCGCGTTGGTCGGCAACCCGATCATCCGCCTGCTGCGCAAGCTGCACCTGCCGCGCTTCATCGCCGCGCTGCTGGTGCTGCTGCTGGGCCTGTCGGCGACCGTGGCGCTGGCGATGCAGCTGGCCGGCCCGGCCAGCGAGTGGTTCCAGCAGGCGCCGTCGCAGATGCGGCAGATCTCGCGCGAGCTGCGCAACCTGACCAAGCCGGTGCAGCAGGCCAACCAGGCCGCCGAGAGCTTCGCGCGCGCCGCGGGCGGCGAGAGCGGGCGGCAGGTGCAGATCGTGCGCACCCAGCTGGACGATCCCTACAGGGCGCTGGTGCGCACGCCCAAGCTGGCCGCGTCGGTGCTGGCGGTGGTGCTGCTGACCTTCTTCTTCATGGTCTATGGGGAGAACCTGCAGCGCAATGCGATCGCGTTGCTGCCCAGCCAGCAGAAACAGCGCTTCACCGCGGAGATATTGCGCGACATCGAGCGCGAGGTCTCGCGCTACGTGCTGACGATCAGCCTGATCAACACGACGGTCGGCCTGGTCTTCGCCGGCATCCTCTACGCGCTGCTGTCGATCCCCCTGCAGGAAGCGCTGCTGTGGGGCACGGTGGTGGCGCTGTTGAACTTCGCGCCCTACGTCGGCCCGCTGATCGGCGTGATGCTGATGCTGCTGATGGGCTTCGTGAACTTCCACGCGCCACTGCAATCGCTGCTGCCGGCCCTGATCTACCTGCTGCTGCACACCGTCGAGGGCCAGGTGGTCACCCCGATCGTGCTCGGCCGGCGCATGGCGATCTCGCCGCTGATGCTGATCCTCGGCCTGATGCTGTTCGGCTGGCTGTGGGGAATGATCGGACTGCTGCTGGCGGTGCCGTTGCTGGTCTGCATCAAGATGGTGCTCAACCGGCTGGAGGGCATGCAGCGCTGGGCGCGGTTGCTGGAGTAGCGGGGATTCGGGATTCGGGATTCGGGATTCGGGATTCGGGATTCGGGATTCGGGATTCGGGATTCGGGATTCGGGAAAAGCGTCTTTGCCTGGGTTCGCCCTGTCGAGCGACGCGATGCTTTCTTGCGGTTTTTCGCTGTCCGTGGGAGGGACTTCAGTGCCGACCGAGGGCCGGCAAAGCCTTGTCGGGACTGAAGTCCCTCCCACAAACAACACTCGATCCGGAGCAGGCTGGTCGCTTTCCGAGCCCCAGCCCCCACCAGAGTCCCGGCTTCTCCGGCCAAGCCTGTCGGGACTGAAGTCCCTCCCACGACAACATCCGACCCGAGCGGGGCCGTCGCTTTTCGAGCCCCGGCCCTTGGCCCCGGGTCCCGGCTTCCCCCGCCCTACTGCCGTAAAATCCCCGGATGACTTTCCCGATCCGCGCCATCACCCTCGACCTCGACGACACGCTGTGGCCCTTCGCGCCGATCGGCGCCCGCATCGACCAGGTGCTGCACGACTGGCTGAGCATCCATAGCCCGGTCACCGCGCAGCGCTTCCCGGTGCAGGCGATGCGCCAGCTGCGCGAACGCAGCTTCGCCGAGAACCCGCATCTCCACCACGACCTCAGCGCGTTGCGCCGGCTGACGATCCGCCAGGCGCTCGAGGAGAGCGGCGGCGACCTCGCCTTGATCGAGCCGGCCTTCGAGGTGTTCTACGCCGCCCGCAACCAGGTCGAGTGCTACCCGGATGCGCTCGACGCGCTGGCGCGCATCGCCGCGCGCGTGCCGGTGGCGGCGCTCAGCAACGGCAACGCCGACCTGGAACGCATCGGGCTGATGCACCACTTCGCGTTCTCGCTCGGCTCGCGCGAGCACGGCGCCGCCAAGCCGGCGGCGAGCATCTTCCATGCCGCCTGCGAACGGCTGGGCGTCGCGCCCGCGCAGGTGCTGCACGTCGGCGACCACGTCGAGATGGACGTGCTCGGCGCGATCAACGCCGGATTGCGCAGCTGCTGGATCAACCGGGAGAACCGCGCGTGGGAACACGCCACGCTCGCCCCCGACCTGCATTTCGATACCTTGACCGGGCTGGCCGACTGGCTCGACGCCCATCCGGACTTCGCCGAGCCCGGTGGCGGGCGCCGCTGCGCCTGAGCGCCCGCCCCTCCCATCCACCGCCGCGCCATGCCGAGCGCCTCCCCACAGGAACCCACCATGTCGTTACCGCAAGGCTTCACCTCCGATACCTCCCGCGCGCTGCCGCTGCACGTCGTCGACCGCGAAGGCCTGGCGGACTGGTGCGCGCGGCAGCCGGCCGGCGTGGCCGCCTGGGTGCAGGCGCAGCACTTCGCCGCCGCCCCCGGCTCGGTACTGCTGCTGCCGGGCGAGCACGGCCTGGCCGGCGCATTGCTCGGGGTGGGCGATCGCGGCGACGCCTACGCCTATGCGCATGGCCCGTTCGCGCTGCCGGCCGACACGCACTGGCAGCCGGCCACGGCGTTGGACGACGCGGCACGGCGCGCGCTCGAACTCGGCTGGGGCCTGGGCAGCTACCGTTTCGCCCGCTATCGCAAGCCGGTGCGCACGCCGGCGCTGCTGGCGGCCACCCCCGATGCGGAGACCGCCGCGCTGATCGAGGCCTGCCTGCGCGTGCGCGACTGGGTCAACACGCCGACCGAGGACATGGGCCCCGAGCAACTCGAGGCCGCCGCGCGCGCGCTGGCCGAGGAGCACGGCGCCCGCATCGGGGTGGTCGCCGGCGACGCCCTGCTGGCGAACAACTTCCCGACCATCCATGCGGTGGGCCGCGCCTCGCACCGCGCGCCGCGCCTGATCGAGCTGCACTGGGGCGATGCGGCGCACCCGCACCTCGTGCTGGTCGGCAAGGGCGTGTGCTTCGATACCGGCGGGCTGGACCTCAAGCCGGCCGACGGCATGCGCAACATGAAGAAGGACATGGGCGGCGCCGCGCACGCGCTGGCGCTGGCCGGGCTGGTGATGGCGCGCAAGCTGCCGGTGCGGCTGACGCTGCTGGTGCCGGCGGTGGAGAATGCGGTCGGGCCGGACGCCTTCCGCCCCGGCGAGGTGGTGGTCACCCGCGCCGGCGTCAGCGTCGAGATCGACAACACCGACGCCGAGGGCCGCTTGATCCTGTGCGACGCACTGGCCTACGCGAGCGAGGCCAAGCCCTCGCTGATCCTCGATTTCGCCACGCTCACCGGCGCGGCGCGCATCGCGCTCGGCCCGGACCTGCCGGCGCTGTTCGCCAACGACGACGCGCTGGCCAACGACTGGCTGGCCGCCGGCGAGCGCACCCGCGATCCGGTCTGGCGCATGCCGCTGTGGCGCCCGTACCTGCGCTACCTCAACAGCCACGTCGCCGACATGGCCAACGCCGGCTCGCGCATGGCCGGCGCGGTCACCGCCGCGCTGTACCTGGAGCGCTTCGTCGCCACCGGCCTGAAGTGGGCGCACCTGGACGTGTACGCCTGGAACGACAGCGACCGCCCGGGCCGGCCGGCCGGCGGCGAGGCGCTGGCGTTGCGTTCGGCGTGGGAGATGCTCAAATCGCGGTTCGGCACGTAACGCAGTGCGCGCCGCTGGCGCGGGGAGGCCGGAATCGGCGCTTTCCCCCGTTTGCGAGGGAGGTGCTCATCCAGGCCTGTTTTCATGATGGTTTGCCTTGGCTGCCGCGCGGCGACGCGTTCATCCGCAATGCGGCCGAGGGTTTCTTGCGGCGCCCCGCTTGCGGGATGAAGACGTGCGGCTTGCGGGCCATTGGCTCGCGCACGTCTGAATGTCCGGCGCGCGAGGCGAGGTGCCCGAGAGCCTGCCCCCGCGAAAGCGGGGGCGGATGAGGGCGCTGCAGGCAAGCGTGCTGGAGGGTTCGGAGCCCCACCCGAGACCAGGCAAGTCCTGTCCTCAGCGCAGGCCGCGGCCGGTGGCGGCCCAGTAGATGCCGCCGTAGAGATGGTCGAGGTAGCGCGGGTCGTTGTAGGCCTCGGCCAGGTGGCCCAGCGCGGTGGCAAACACGCGACCGCCCTCGAAGCGGTGGTACCAGGCCACCGGATGGTCCTTGCCCATGCCCTTGGCGACCTGGCCCGGCCAGATCAGGGTCGGGTCGTAGCTGGATTCGTCCACCGTCATCAGCGTGACCAGGTCGTCGCTGTACGGCGGGTCGTACTCGTACCACTCGTCGGTCCAGACCCAACGCTGTGGCAGGCCGGCAGTGGCCGGGAAGTTGCGGTCGACGACGTCGACCATCGCGGTCTGCATGTAGGGGTGGGTCCGGAACGAACGGCCGATCATCCGGTCGTACCAGTCCCACTCGCCGCGCTTGATCGCGAAGGCCTTGTGCACCGCGACGACGCCGCCGCCGTTGCGCACGTACTGCTGGAACCTGGCGCGCTGGGCGGGATTGAGGTCGGTGGCCGGCGTGTTGAGCAGCACGATCGCCGCGTACTGCGACAGGTCCTGGTCGAAGGCGGCGGTGTTCCAGGCCCACACCAGCTCGAAGTAGTGCTGCCGCGCCATCGCCTCCAAGCGCGGCTTGGCCACCGGGATGTAGTCGTGGTGGTACTGGTTCGGTATCGCCGCGACCAGCACCTTGAACTGCTGCGCCCAGGCGCCGCCGCAGGCCAGCAGCAGCGATCCCAGCAGCAACGCGCGCATCCACTTCATGTCGGCTCCCCTCGAAACGTTCCGGCGAGGATAGCCGCCGCCCTGTCCTCCGCGACGCGGGCCGCGGTAATTTCATAGACGTTTGCCAGGACGACATACCCGCGATCGCCCACGGCGCCTAGGCGCGCCGCACGATGGCTCGTTCGCCTTGGCCTGCTCCCGCCGGGGCCGCGCCGGCTCGCCAGCCGCGGCAGGACTTTCGCGCCTACAGCCATCCCTTCTGCCGCGCCAGCCGATACGCCTCGATGCGGTTGGCCACGCCGAGCTTGCCGATGCACTCGGACAGGTAGTTGCGCACGGTGCCGTGCGAGAGGCCCAGCCGCTCGGCGATCTCGCTGGCCGAGCGGCCTTCGCCCGCCAGGCGCAGCACGCTGCGCTCACGCTCGCTGAGCGGATCGGCCTCGGCCCAGGCTTCCACCGCCAGTTGCGGGTCGATCGCGCGGCCGCCGCGATGCACGCGGCGCAGCGCTTCGGCCAACTGTTCGGCCGGCGCATCCTTGAGCAGGTAGCCGGACACGCCCGCGTCCAGCGCGCGGCGCAGGAAGCCCGGACGCGCGAAGGTGGTGACGATCACCACCCGCACCGGCAGTTGCTGGCGCTGGATGCGCAGCGCCAGCTCCAGCCCGGTCAGGCCCGGCATCTCGATATCGGTGACCAGCAGGTCCGGCTGCAGGCGCTGCAGTTCGCGCCAGGCGCTCTCGCCGTCGCCGGCATTGCCGACCACCTCGATGTCGTCCTCCAGGTTGAGCAGCGCGGTCAGCGCGCCGCGCAACATCGCCTGGTCTTCGGCCAGCAACACGCGCATCGGCACTTCGATCTCCCGGGCTAGCAAACAGGGCCGGCGGCGCGGACGACAGGCACGCTGTCGGACGGCATGCCGCCGGCCGCGACCGGCTGCGGCGCGTGCGGCAGCGGCAGTCGTGCCTGCAGGTGCGTGCCCTGCCCGCGCCGGGCGTCGACCCGCAGTTCGCCGCCCAGCGCCTGCAGGCGCTCGCACATGCCGCGCAATCCGTTGCCCTGGACGATGTCGCCGCCGCGGCCGTCGTCGCAGATCTTCAGCACCGCCTGCTGGCGCTCGCAGGCCAGCGAGATCCGCACCCGCTGCGCACGCGCATGCCGCTGGATGTTGGTGACCGCCTCGCGCACCACCAGCGCGAACACCGTTTCCAGTTCCGGCGGCAGCGGCGTTTCCGGCAACGTGTAAGACAGCAGGACCCCGTCGGTCTCCAGCAGCAGGTGCGCCGAAGCCAGTTCGGCCGCGAGTTCGGCCGCGCGGATGCCAGTCACCGCGTGCCGCACCTGCGCCAGCGCCTCGCGCGACACCCGCGCGACCTCGCCGATCTCGCGGCGCGCGGCCTGCGGATCGCGCTCGACCAACTTTCCGGCCAGGTCGGCCTTCAGCGCGACCAGCGACAGGGTATGGCCGAGCAGATCGTGCAGGTCGCGCCCGATGCGCTCGCGCTCGGCGGTGGCGGCCAGGCGCCGGACCTCCTCGTGGCTGAGCCGCAACGCGCTGTCGGCCTGCATCCGCTGGACCATGATGATGTTCAGCAGCCCGACCATGAAGCTGACCAGCACCGTGCTGAACAGGTAGATATTGGGCCAGCCGATCAGCAGCCAGACCACGACGTAGGGGACCAGGACCCCCAGCATCCACGCGATCGCCACCCGCGTGCCGCCGCAGAACGACAGGAACGCGCAGGCGTAGACGACGTATCCCTGCGCTCCTGGATTGAACGGCGTGGTGGCGTAGGCCAGGGCGGCGATGCCCAGCGCGCAGGCCAGGACGAAGCGCCGGCTCCGGTAGTAGGCAATCCAGTACAGCACCAGGAACGCCGCGTAGCTGGCCACCGTGGGCCACAGCCAGTCCGGGAAATACTTCGACTCGTACAGCGGCGTGACGAAGATCCATACCGACCACCCCAGCATCAGCACCGGGAACCAGCGCGAGCGCTCGCCACCGCCGCGGTCGATGCGACGGCCGATGATCGAATCGTGGCTGGGTTCGAGGAAGTGCATGGTCCCGCGTTCCTGGATCAAGAAGGCGCCGCGGCCCCCGCGGCGCGAGCGCGAAGCATACCGCCGCGATGGATACCGGTCCCGGCCCCGCGCGCCCGCGGGTGCCGCCGCGGGCCGGGCGGCACCCGCACCGATGCCGCCTGCCGCGTGCGGTGCAGCACGACGCCGGACCGGAACATGCGGGTAGCCTGGAGTCCCGGCCGCGGCCCCGGCAGTCGCCGGCATCAGCGATCCTCGATGACACCTGTCACTGGCTTCCGCGGCGCCGTGGAGGCATGCTGGCCGGCATCTTCGGGGACGGCCGGCGTTCTGGTGACTTCCGGCAGCTTGCGGCCGCCATGCCTTGCGGTCACATTTCGTCCCTCTTTACGTCCTTGTGTCCACGATGAACACATCCGCCGATCTGCTGAAGGAACTCCGCATCGACCGTAAAGCCGCCCCCAGCGAGCCGCCTTCGCGGCGCTGGCTGTGGATCGCGATCGGCGTGGTGGTGGTGCTGCTGTTGCTGGCCGCCGCGGCGTGGCTGTTCGGCCGCGCCCGGCCGGTGGAGGTGCGCACGGCCCCGGCGGTGGCGATCAGCGCCGGCGGCGCCTCGTCCTCGGTGCTCGATGCCAGCGGCTACGTGGTCGCGCGGCGCATGGCGACGGTGTCGGCCAAGATCACCGGCAAGGTGCGCGAGGTGATGATCGAGGAAGGCATGCGCGTGGAGGAAGGCCAGGTCATGGCCACGCTCGACCCGATCGACGCGGATGCG
Organism: Pseudomonas sp. Hp2; assembly: GCF_006386585.1. Classification (NCBI taxonomy): domain Bacteria; kingdom Pseudomonadati; phylum Pseudomonadota; class Gammaproteobacteria; order Pseudomonadales; family Pseudomonadaceae; genus Pseudomonas; species Pseudomonas sp. Hp2. Next base: position 267,200 of record NZ_VAHJ01000005.1, on the reverse strand, counting down.
CAGCGCAGCCTGTCGGCCTCGCAGCTGTCCGCCGCGCGCAGCCTGGTCGACAACACGCAGGCCCAGCTCAAGCAGGCCGAGGCCGAAGCGGCGCGGCTGCAGGCGCTGGTCGGCCAGCAACTGGTGTCGCGCTCGCAGTACGACCAGGCCGTGGCGCAGCGCGATGCGCTGCGCGCGCAGCTGCAGAACGCGCAGCGCAACGTCAAGGTCTCCAGCGACCAGCTGGCGATCTCCGACATCGGCGTGGACAACACCGTGGTGCGCGCGCCGTTCGCCGGCGTGGTGACGGCCAAGGCCGCGCAGCCGGGCGAGATCGTCTCGCCGCTGGCGACCGGCGGCTTCACCCGCACCGGCATCGGCACGATCGTGGACATGGATTCGCTGGAAGTGGAGGTCGAGGTCGGCGAGGCCTACATCGGCCGGGTGCAGCCGAAGATGCCGGTGGAGGTGGTGCTGAACGCGTACCCGGACTGGCGCATCCCGGGCGAGGTGATCGCGATCATCCCCACCGCCGACCGCGGCAAGGCGACGGTGAAGGTCCGCGTGGCGATGCAGGTGAAGGATCCGCGCATCGTGCCGGAGATGGGCGTGCGGGTGAGCTTCCTGGAGAAGGCGCAGCCGCAGGAACAGAGCAAGCCGCAAGGCGTGCGCGTGCCCGGCGGCGCGCTGGTCCAGCGCGACGGCAAGACCCAGGTGTTCGCGCTCGGCGCCGAGGACCGGGTCGAGCTGCGCGAGGTGAAGACCGGCATCGACATGGGCAACGACAAGCAGGTGTTGTCGGGCCTGGCCGCAGGCGACACGGTGGTGGTGGAACCGCCGGAGGCGCTGAAGGATGGCGACAAGGTGAAGCTGGCCCAGGCCAATTGAGATCGCCGAGGCCGTGACGGCATGTGACTCTCATCCCGTGGTCGGTGCGATGCAGTAGCTTTTGCTTGCGCTGTTGCTTTTGCTTTTGATGTCCGCTTTTCCCGGGGCCCTCCGAAGCGGCGGAGTCGGCGGGAAAAACCCGCAGGGCGACGTGCATGGATGCACGTCGTTTTTCGCCGGGGCAGGATGCCCCGTCGAAAAATCCCACCGGCTCCGCGGACCCGCAGCAAAGCTGCGGGCGCGCAGGCGGGGTGTGCTTTCTTTTGGTTACTTTTCTTTGCACAAGCAAAGAAAAGTAACTCGCCAAAGGCGAAAGCTTTTGCCTTTCTCGCCAAAGCCCAAAAGGCCAAAAGCAACGTCCCTGGATCCCCGCCTTCGCGGGGATGACGGTAGAGAGTTTGCTGAGGGAGTGGGACATATGAGCCAAGTGAACAACGTGAAATTCGCAGAGTCCCGCCTTCGGGGCAACGGCTGAAACACGAACACGAACAACACGAAGCGCCGCACCGCATACCAGAAGCACAAAAATTCTTCGCACCAGCATCCATCGAACCGCAGAGGAAACCGCAATGACCGCCCTCGTCACCCTCCGCAACGTCACCAAGACCTACCAGCGCGGCCCGGAGAAAGTCCAGGTTCTGCACGGCATCGACCTGCAGATCGAGCGCGGCGACTTCGTCGCCCTGATGGGACCCTCCGGCTCCGGCAAGACCACCCTGCTCAACCTCATCGGCGGCCTGGACTCCCCCAGCGGCGGCGAGATCGAGATCGAGGACCAGCGCATCGACCGCATGAGCGCCAGCCAGCTCGCCACCTGGCGCAGCCACCATGTCGGCTTCGTGTTCCAGTTCTACAACCTGATGCCGATGCTCACCGCGCAGAAGAACGTCGAACTGCCGCTGCTGCTCACCCCGCTCGGCGCCGCCCAGCGCAAGCGCAACGCCGAGATCGCGCTGACCCTGGTCGGCCTGGCCGAGCGCCGCAACCACAAGCCCAACGAACTGTCCGGCGGCCAGCAGCAGCGCGTGGCGATCGCCCGCGCGATCGTCTCCGACCCGACCTTCCTGATCTGCGACGAGCCCACCGGCGACCTGGACCGCCACAACGCCGAGGAGATCCTCAAGCTGCTGCAGCAGCTCAACCGCGAGCACGGCAAGACCATCATCATGGTCACCCACGACCCGAAGGCGGCCGAGTACGCCACCCACACCGTGCACCTGGACAAGGGCGAACTGGCCGATGCGCCGGTCGCCTACTGATCGGGAGGCGACATGAAATATTTCTCGCTCATCTGGGCGCAGCTGTTCCGCAGCAAGACGCGGACGCTGCTGACCCTGTTCTCGGTGGTGGTCGCGTTCCTGCTGTTCGGCCTGCTGGACTCGGTGCGCGTGGCGTTCACCTCCGGCGGCTCGGTGGAGGGCGTCAACCGCCTGGTGGTCGCCTCGCGCCTGTCGATCACCCAATCGCTGCCGGTGCGCCTGGAATCGCAGATCCGCACCATCCCCGGCGTGCGCGACGTGACCTACGCGATGTGGTTCGGCGGCATCTACCGGGACCCGAAGGAGTTCTTCGCCAACTTCTCCATCGCGCCCAACTTCTTCGACGTGTACACCGAGTACGAGGTGCCGCCGGACCAGCTGAAGGCGTTCCAGGACACCCGCACCGGCGCGATCGTCGGCGAGGCGCTGGCGAAGAAGTACGGCTGGAAGATCGGCGACACCATCCCGCTGCAGGCCACGATCTTCCCGCGCGGCGGCAGCAACGACTGGCCGCTGGAACTGAAGGCGATCTTCCGCGCCAAGGACCGCGCCAACGCGCAGTCCGAGCAGCAGTTGATGATGAACTGGAAGTACTTCGACGAGAGCAACGACTACATCAAGGGCCAGGTCAGCTGGTACACCGTGCGGCTGGACGACCCCGCCCACGCCTCGCGCGTGGCGCAGGCCATCGACGCGCTGTCGGCCAACTCCGACCACGAGACCAAGACCCAGACCGAGTCGGCGTTCCAGCAGGCCTTCGTCAAGCAGTTCGCCGACATCGGCCTGATCGTCACCTCGATCATGGGCGCGGTGTTCTTCACGCTGCTGCTGCTGACCGGCAACACCATGGCGCAGGCGGTGCGCGAGCGCATCCCGGAACTGGCCACGCTCAAGACCCTGGGCTTCCAGGACCGCACCGTGCTGTCGCTGGTGATGGTGGAGTCGGTGCTGCTGATCGTGCTGGGTGGTTTGATCGGCATGCTGCTGGCCTCGGCCGCCATCCCGGTGCTGGCCGGCGCCAGCGGCGGCGCGCTGCCGGTGCATCGCGTGCCGGGCCAGACCTGGCTGGTCGGGCTGGGATTGATGGCCGTCATCGGCATCGTGGTCGGCCTGCTGCCGTCCCTGCGGGCGCGGCGGTTGAAGATCGTCGACGCGCTGGCCGGACGCTAACGGGAGATAGCTCATGAAGAAGCAATGGATGTGGAACCTGCTCTCGGTCGTGCTGCTGGTGGTCGGCCTGGCGGTCTGGATCGCGCTGCCCTGGTACGCGGTGCTGGCGGTGGCGGCGCTGCTGGCGCTGTGGCTGCTGCTGACCCGCAGCGGCCGGCTGTCGCTGGCGGCGGCGCGCATCGGCATCGCCAGCCTGCCGCAGCGCTGGGGCGCCAGCTCGGTGATCGTGGTCGGCATCGCCGGCGTGGTCGGCGTGTTGGTGGCGATGCTGGCGATGGGCCAGGGCTTCCAGGCCACGCTGGAGAGCACCGGCGACGACACCACCGCGATCGTCCTGCGCGGCGGATCGCAGGCCGAGACCAACTCGGTGATCATGCGCGACCAGGTGCCGCTGATCGCCAGCCTGCCGGGCGTGGCGCGCGGCGCGGACAACCGGCCGCTGGTCTCGCCGGAACTGTCGCAGGTGGTGAACCTGCTGTCCAAGGCCGACGGCACCGACGTCAACGCGCAGTTCCGCGGCGTCGGCGAGCAGGCCTGGGCCGTGCACGACCGGGTGAAAATCGTGGAAGGCCGCAAGTTCAATCCCGGCCTGCGCGAGATCGTGGTCGGCAAGGGCGCGCGCGCGCAGTTCCGCGGCCTGGACGTGGGCAAGACCATCGCTCTCGGCAACCAGACGTGGACCGTGGTCGGCGTGTTCGCCACCGGCGACGCGCACGATTCGGAGCTGTGGACCGACACGCAGACCCTGGCCACGACCTACAACCGCAGCGCCTACCAGTCGATCAGCGTGCGTACCGAAGGCACCGGCGGCTTCCAGCAGTTCAAGACCGCGATGGCGGCCGACCCGCGCCTGAAGCTGGACGTGTTCACCACCCGCGAGTACTACCGCAAGCAGGGCGGCAACCTGAGCACCGTGCTCGAGGTGCTGGGCAAGTTCATCGGCACGATCATGGCCTTCGGCGCGGTGTTCGGCGCGCTCAACACCATGTACGCGGCGGTGGCCACGCGCGCGCGCGAGATCGCCACGATGCGCGCGATCGGCTTCCGCGGCCTGCCGGTGGTGATGGCGGTGATGCTGGAGACGATGCTGCTGGCCCTGCTCGGCGGCGTGCTCGGCGGCCTGATCGCCTGGTCGATCTTCAATGGCTACAGCGCCTCCACCCTGGGCAGCAACTTCAGCCAGGTGGTATTCCAGTTCAAGGTCTCCCCCGAATTGCTGTGGACCGGCCTGAAATGGTCCCTGGGCATCGGCCTGGTGGGCGGCCTGTTCCCGGCACTGCGCGCGGCAAGGCTGCCGATCACCGCCGCACTGCGCGAGGTATAGCGGTTGTTGCTGCTGCCCGTGATTTTGCTTTGGGCTGGGTGACGCTTCCTCGCGCGGCGGTGCGCCAACCTCCATGGCCTACGAGTATCACTGCGGCGCGGCCCCTCCCAAGCGGCGGAGCCGGCGGGGAAAACCCGAAGGGCGGCGCACAGGGGCTCGCCGGAAAAGGCGAAGCACTGCTTCGCCCCGGCGAGCGGGCATTCGCCGCGCGGCGAATGCCCCGGGCTCGTCCGCGTAGCGGACGAGTGCGCCGTTTTTCGCCGGCTCCGCGGACCCGCAGCAAAGCTGCGGGCGCGCAGGCGGGGTGTGCTTGATCAGCCATGACCAGCCATTCGGCTGTTGTGAAGCGCTTCGGCTGCCGTGAAGCGCTTCTTTGGGTTACTTTTCTTTACGCGGCACATCCCTGTGCCGCGCCCTTCGGGCGGCGTCGCCGTGCGGCGCTGCTCCTGCAGCGCGCGTGCACAAGCAAAGAAAAGTGACTCGCCGCAAGGCGAAAGCTTTTGCCCTAAACAAAAAAGCAAAAACAAAGCCCCTGGATCTTGGACCTCCAGCCTGAACAAACTCCACCTGTCATCCAACCGTCATCGAAACGCGGTAGATGACCGCCCCATGACGGCGTAGCCTGCCCGGCCATTACCCGCATTCCCCCACCGCCATGATGCGCCTGCTGATCCTGGCCTGCGCCTGCCTGTGGCTGGCCGCCTGTTCATCCACCTCGCTCAGCGACCGCCTGGTCGCTCCTGGCGGCGTGTCGCCGCTGCTCGACGAAGAGCAGATCGCCGCCACCATCGCCGCGATCCCCAACCGCAACGGCCACGTCGTCACCCGCGACGGCGTGCCGATCTTCTGGCGCGCCTTCGATCCCGGCCAGTACGGCCTGCGCTACCGCTACCTCGGCCAGCGCCACGACGCCGGCCAGCCGCTGGACGTGGACTTCTCCTTCACGCTGCCGCGGCCATTCCGGCCCCTGGCCCCGCGCGGCACCGTGGTCCTGCTGCACGGCTGGATGATGGACGGCGACTCGCTGCTGCCCTGGTCGCTGCAGCTGGCCCAGGCCGGCTACCGCGTGGTCACCATCGACCTGCGCAACCACGGCCATTCCGGTGGCGGCCCGGCCGGCTACGGCACCCGCGAATCCGACGACGTCATCGACGTCATCGACGCCCTGCGCGCCCGCGGCGAGGTCGCCGGGCCGCTGTACCTGTTCGGCATTTCCTACGGCGCCGCCACCGCGCTGTTCACCGCCGACAAGCTCGGCCCGCAGGTCGCCGGCGTGGTCGCCATGGAATCCTTCGCCAACGCCGGGCGCGGCATCCGCGACATGGTCCCGCACATGCTGGCCAGCCGGCCCAGCGGCTGGAAGGCGCAGGCCGTGGCCACCTATGCGCGGTGGCGCTACGGCAACCAGGACCTCGACGCGGTGATCGCCGCCGCCGACCAGCGCCTGCGCCTGAACCTGGACCGCATCGACGTGACCCGCGCGCTCGCCGATACCCAGGCCTGCGTGCTGCTGCTGCACGGCGACGCCGACCAGCACATCCCGGTCGCGCACGGCCGCAGGCTCGCCCACGCCAGCCAGCGCGTGCACTACATCGAGATGCGCGGCGAGAACCACCTGAGCCTGCCGCTGCGGCTGGACCTGCTCGGCGGCGTGGTCGACGACTGGCTGTCCCGGGACGGTTCGGGCCGCGCGGGTTGCCCCGCCCCGGAAATGCCGCGGGAGGCCAACATCCTGGCCCTGCAGCAGGACCTGCCGGATCCGCCGCGCAGTTGATACCCCCGCCTACGGGGCGGCGCGGCGCGCACGCCACAGGCTGTCGCCGACGAACAGCAGCAAGCCGAGCCAGATCGCGCCGAAGCCGATCGCCCGCGCCCGGTCGAACGGCTCGTGGAAGAACCACACGCCCAGCAGCAACTGCAGGCTCGGCGCGATGTACTGCAGGATGCCGACCAGCGACAACGCGACGCGGCGCACCCCGTAGGCGAAAGCGATCAGCGGCACCGCCGTGACCAGGCCGCCGAGCACCAGCAGCAGGTCGTCGCGCCAGCCCCAGCCGTGCAGGAACGCGCCGCCGTGGCCCAGCTCGCTCCAGACCGCGAATGCCAGCGCCGGCAGGAACAGGTACAGGCTCTCCACCGCCAGGCCGGCCACGGCATCCACCGCCACCCGCTTGCGCAGCAACCCGTACAGCCCGAACGACATGGCCAAGCCCAGCGCGATCCACGGCGGCGCGCCCGCGTCGATCGTGATCCAGGCCACGCCGGCCGCGGCGAACGCCACCGCCAGCCACTGCACGCCGCGCAGCCGCTCCTTCAGCACCAGCACGCCGAGCACCACGTTGACCAACGGGTTGATGAAGTAGCCCAGGCTGCTCTCGATCACGTGGCCGGCGTTGATCGCCCAGATGTACAGGCCCCAGTTGAACGCGATCGCGCAGCTGCTCAGCGCCAGGACGCCCAGCGCGCGCGGCTGCGCGGCGACCTGCCGCCACCAGCGCAGGCGCGAGGAGAACAGCAGCCAGGCCACCACGAACACCGTGCTCCAGATGATGCGGTGGGCGATGATCTGGAACGACGGCACCGACTTGAGCAGATGCCAGTACATCGGCACCAGGCCCCAGATCACGAAGGCCCCGGCGCTCATCGCCAGGCCGCGGCGCGCCTCGCGCGCGTCGGTCGCGCTCATTTGCGCGCCTTCGCCAGGGTGACCACCGCCACGCCGGCCAGGATCACCGCCATCGCGCCGAGGTCGTGCGCGGTGAACCGCTCGTGCGCCAGCCACGCCCCCAGCGCCACCGCGATCACCGGGTTGACGTAGGCGTAGCTGCCGGCCAGCGCCGGCCGCACGTGGTGCAGCAGCCAGACGTAGGCGGTGAACGCGACGATCGATCCGAACACGCACAGGTACGCCACCGCGGCCAGCTCGTGCGGCGTCGGCAGCGCCTGCGGCCGCTCGCCGATCGCCAGGCCGGCCAGCACCAGCAGCACGCCGCCGCACAGCATCTGACCGGCGGCGGCCATGAACGGCGAAGGCAGGTCGCGGCCGCGCGACCACACCGAACCGAACGCCCAGCCGACCGGCGCGATCAACAGCAGCACCAGCCCGATGGGCGTTGCGGTCAGGCTGCTGCCGGCGTTGAGCCAGACCACGCCGAGGAAGCCGATCACCACGCCGATCCACTCGCCGCGGCTGAAGTGCTGGCCGCGCATCGCGCCGAACAGCGCCATCCACAACGGCACCGAGGCCACGGCGGTCGCCGCCAGCCCGGAGGACACGCTGCGCTCGGCCAGCACCACCATGCCGTTGCCGAGCAGCAGCAACGTGCCGCCCATCATCGCCACGTTCGGCCATTGCGCGCGCGTCGGCGCCGGCACGCCGCGCCAGCGCAGCACCGCGTACAGCAGCGTGCCGGCCACGATGAAACGCGTGCCGGACACCATCGTCAGCGGCAATGCGCCGCCTTCCAGCGCGAAGCGGATCGCGAGATAGGTGGAGCCCCAAACCACGTAGACCAGCAACAGGGCGAGGACGACGGCGGCGCGCGAGGCCCGCGCGGAAGCGGGAGATGACATAGAAGGATCGCAAGACAGAAAGAAGATTCCAGGCCTACTGGAGCGGAGAACCCTGTGGGAGCGGCTTCAGCCGCGATGAAGCTCTACCGGTAACGCCTGTCGCGGCTGAAGCCGCTCCCACAGAAGCTGCCCCCAACGGAAAACGCAGACTACACCGCCCAACAACAGCGCCAATACCAGCATCGCGACGGTTCCCCGCCGAAGGACTTCCCACTAATGCACCTTGCGGGAGGGAGTCCAGTCCCCGACGGGCTCTAACAGGAAACCCGCCGGGACTGCCCCCCCACACACATTCTCTTCAGCGCCGCGCGGCCTCGCTGGCATCGCGCGCCGCCTTGAATTCCGACCCGTCCTGCCAGCTCGGCCACTCGCGGCTGTTGGCCAGCCGCTCGCCGAGGTCGTAGACCAGGGTGGTGTCGGCGGCATGGCCGCTGGCGTCCCATTGCGGCGTCCAGCGGTCGCACGGCTGGTGGTAGCAGTCGGCGAAGTACTTCTCGCGCAAGGCCTTGCCGGCGGCGACGCCGCCCTCGTACTTGTCCAGGCCGGGTCCGATCGTGATCGACGGCACGCCCATCCGCGCGAACGCGAAATGGTCGGCCCGGTAAAAGAAGCCGGCTTCCAGGTTCGGGTCCGGCGAGTAGCTGCGCCCGCGCGCCTGCGCCGCCTTCTCCAGGTCGCCTTCCAGCGACACCCGGCCCTTGCCCCAGGACGCGATGTCGCGGGTCGGGCCGTCCGGGCTGAACATCTCCATGTTGAGCACCGCCACGGTCCTGTCCAGCGGCGCCAGCGGATGGGCGGCGTAGTAGCTGGCGCCGAGCAGGCCCTTCTCCTCGGCGGTCAGCGCGATGAAGTACAGCGTGCGCTGCGGGCGCGGCCCGGCGGCGAACACGCGCGCCAGTTCCAGCACGCTGGCCACGCCGGTGGCGTTGTCGACCGCGCCGCGGCGGATGCGGTCGCCGCCGGCGCCGGCGCCGTCGGCCACGCCGAAGGCGTCCCAGTGCGCGGAGAAGATCACCGTCTCGTCCGGATGCGCGCTGCCTTCGATCTTCGCCACCACGTTGTGGGTGACCACGCGTTCGCGCTTGACCCGGAAATCCACCGACAGCGTCGCATCGCCCAGCGGCACCGGCTTGAAGTCGGCGCGCTGCGCGCTGCGCTTGGCGGCCTCGAAGTCCAGCCCGGCGCGCTTGAACAGCGACACCGCCAGCTCGCGCTGCATCCAGCCGCGCGCCGGCACGTGCTGCGCCTTGGCGTCGGCCACGGTGCGCTCGATGTCGAACACCGGCGACAGGCCCGAGCTGCGCACCGTGTTCCAGCCATAGGCGGCCGGCGCGGTCTCGTGCACGATCAGCACGCCGGCGGCGCCGCGGCGCGCGGCCTCCTCGAACTTGTAGGTCCAGCGCCCGTAGTAGGTCACCGCCTTGCCGTCGAACGCGCCCGGCTGGGCGGCCTCGAAATCGGCGTCGTTGATCAGCACCACCGCGACCTTGCCGCGCAGGTCCACGCCCTTGTAGTCGTCCCAGTGCCGTTCCGGCGCGGCGATGCCGTAGCCGACGAACACCAGCGGCGCATCCTTGAACGACACCCTCGACAGCGGGCGCAGGCTCTGCAGGGTGATGTCCTCGCCGTTGGCCAGCGCCTGGCTCTGCCCGGCGACCTTCAAGGTCGCCTCGACCGGGCCTTCGACCTGCGCCCGCACCAGCGGCACCGCCTGCGTCCAGCCGCCCTTGTCGCCGCCGGGCTGCAAGCCGGCCCGCTTGAACTGGTCGACCAGGTAATCGACCGTGCGCTGCTCCCCGGCGCTGGCCGGGGCGCGCCCTTCGTACTCGTCCGACGCCAGCACGCGCACGTGCCGCGACAGCGCCTCGGCATCGATCCCGCCGCCCGGCACGTCGTTGGCCGCCTGCGCGATGCCCCCCACGAACAGGCAGGCGGACAGGAGCAGGATGCGCATCGGGTTCACGACAGGACCTTTTCGACGGAGTGGCCGCCCAGTTTACATCCACGGCGCGGGCCGCTCCGCCGCTCGCGGCGGCTCACCGCCGCGGCCGGTCCAGCCAGCAGCCCAATCCTTGCGCGTTGAGTTCGATGTCCGCCGCCAGCACGCGCTCCACGCCCTGCTCGTCGAGCAGGCAGCCATGCAGGCGCGCGCGCTCCCGGTACAGTTCGCCCAATGCCGCCACCAGGCAACGATGGCGGTCGGCACGCCCCTCGCATCCCCGCGCGATCGCCACCATCGCCTCGATCTGCTCGTAAAGCGCCTGCGCGAGCCGCTCGACGCCCTCCACGCGGCCGTAGTGGGTCAGGTACATCGCCTCGGGCCGGTACGCCATCATCCGCTCGATCGAGCCGCGCATCGCGTCCGGATCGAACTGCACCGGCGAGGACGTGGGGATCACGAACGCCTCGCCGCGGGCGTTGTCGAGTTCGCGGTAGGAGATGCCGAACGCATCGCCGGTGAACCAGCAGCGGCTGCGCTCGTCCCATACGCACTGGTGGTGGCGCGCATGCCCGGGCGTCTCCACGCACAGCAGCGTGCGCCCGGCCAGCGACAGCGCATCGCCGTCGTTGGCCACCGCCACCCGCGCCTGCGGCACCGCCGCGATCTCGCCGTAGCTGCGCGCCATTTCCTCCGCGCCGTACACCTCGGTGGCGCCGGCGATCAGGCGCGCCGGGTCGATCATGTGCGGCGCCCCGCGCGGATGCACGTGCAAGCGCGCCGACGGCAGCAACCGCAGCAACCGGCCCGCCCCGCCGGCGTGGTCGAGGTGCACGTGGGTGAGGATCAGCCAGTCCACGTCCTCCGGCGCCAACCCCGCATCCCGCAGCGCCGCCAGCATCGCCGGCACCGACAGGCTGGTACCGCAATCGATGAAGGCGCCGCGCCCCTGCTCGACCACCAGGTAGGCCGCATCGAACTGCGCGCGCTGGAAGCCGGTGTCGATGGTATGGATGCTCGGATCGCGGGGCATCGTGGCGGGCTCGTGTAGCGACCGCCCGATTCTAGGAGAGGCGCCGCGCCGCTTCGATGCGGCTTTGGTCGCAAGCGGCCAGGCAAGCGGACTTGCGGGAGCGGCTTCAGCCGCGATGGGGCTTCCGAATCGCGGCTGAAGCCGCTCCCGCCAAGACCAGGGCGATATTTACCCTTCGGCCGCCTCGCGCAATGCGCGCAACGCGTCCAGCACCCTCGCGACCTCGGCCTCGACCTTGACCAGCGGGGTCTCCAGCTGGTCGCCGCGCTCGGCCTGCTTGAGCACGCCGATCAGCTGGCCGGCATCGCGCGGCGAATCGAAGCCCTCGCTCTGCAGCAGCAGCGCGCCCTCGCCATCGAGCAGCTTGAAGTAGAAGCGCCCGTCCTTCTCGCGGTACTGCTTGAACACCGGCAGCGCCGCCTTGGCCGCGCCATCGCGCCTGGCCGCCTCGGGCTGCCGCGCCAGGTCGCGCAGGCCCACCGCGTCGCGCAGCTGCGCCAGCAGCGGCTTGGCGTACTTCTCGCGCAGCTTCGCGCCGCCGCTGCGCAGGATCGCCTCGATCCAGGCCGGGTCGGCCATCAACGCCTCGTAGCGCTCGCGCAGCGGCGCGATCTCGCGGTCGATGCGCTCGAACAGCTGCTGCTTGGCGTCGCCCCAGCCGATGCCCTCGGCGAAGGCGCGCGCGAACGCGGCGGTTTCCTCGGGGGTGGCGAACGCCTGGTAGAGCTGGAACAGCGCGGAGCCCTCGGTGTCCTTCGGCTCGCCCGGCGCGCGCGAGTCGGTCACGATCGAGAACACCAGCTTCCTGAGCTCCTCGCGCGGGGCGAACATCGGGATCGTGTTGCCGTAGCTCTTGCTCATCTTGCGGCCGTCCAGGCCCGGCAAGGTCGCCACGTTCTCGTCGATCGCCGCCTCCGGCAGCACGAAGTAGTCCTTGCCGTAGACGTGGTTGAAGCGCTGCGCGAAGTCGCGCGCCATCTCGATGTGCTGGACCTGGTCGCGGCCCACCGGCACCTGGTGCGCGTTGAAGATCAGGATGTCGGCCGCCATCAGCACCGGGTACATGAACAGCCCGGCGGTGACGCCCGCATCGGCGTCCTCGCCCTCGGCGGTGTTCTTGTCCACCGCCGCCTTGTAGGCGTGCGCGCGGTTGAGGATGCCCTTGCCGGCCACGCAGGTCAGCAGCCACATCAGCTCGGTGGTCTCCGGCACGTCGCTCTGCCGGTAGAACCACACCTTGTCCGGGTCCAGCCCGCAGGCCAGCCAGCTGGCGGCGATCTCCAGCGTCGAGCGCTGGGTGCGGTCCGGATCCTGCGCCTTGATCAGGCTGTGCAGGTCGGCTAGGAAGTAGAAGCTCTCGGTGCCGGCGTTCCGGCTGGCGGCGATCGCCGGGCGGATCGCGCCGACGTAGTTGCCCAGGTGGGGGGTGCCGGAAGGGGTGATGCCGGTAAGGACGCGGGTGGTCATGCGGTGGGGACTGGCGGGTTTCAACCGGTGAAGTTTACCCGCTGCCCGCGCCCTGGCCGCTCCCCGGGGGCGACCGGCCCGCTACGGCGGGGCCGGCCACCCGTTCCGGCCCCGCCGGGCGGTCACTCGCGGTAGTCCGTGCGCAGGGACGCCTCGAAGTCGCGCACCTCCCGCTCGGCACGGTCGCGGTCCCAGCCATAGCGTTCCTGGAGCTTGCCCGAGAGGTACTTCGCATTGCCCTCGACGACGTCGAAATCGTCGTCGGTCAGGTCGCCCCACTTCGCCTGCATCCTGCCCTTGAGCTGGGTCCACTTGCCGGAAATGATGTCTTTGTTCATCGCGAACTCCCGTTGGTGAGCAAACGAGGCGCGCATCGTCGCGCCCCGTGGCACGGTGCGGCCGCGCGCGTTGGCATCGCATCAACGGGCGTCGAGGCCTCTTTCACCGCCATGAACGCCGTCGGCCATCGGCAAAAAAAACGGGCCCGAAGGCCCGTTTTCCTCGTCGACAGCAGGGAGGCTCCTACTTCTTCGCGGCGTCCTCGATCTTGTCGCCCGCGCCCTTGATGTCCTTGCCCGCGCCGGCCACGGTGTTGCAGCCGGACAGCGTTGCGACCGAGAACAGCCCCAGCATCAGCAGAACCATTGCACGCTTCATCGCATCATTCCCTCAGGTCATGTCGTCGTATGCCGGCGCGGCACGCCGCACCGGCGCCTCTCCACCGCCGAGCACGGCATCAGCACTTGCCGTCGCTGCACTTCTCTGCCGTGTTTTCCACCTTCTGGCCCGCCCCCTGCATGTCCTTGCCCGCGCCGGCCACGGTATTGCACCCGCTCAGCATGCCTGCGGCAAACAGGCCCAGCATCGTCATCGTAAGCAGTCGTTTCATCGGCTTGATCCTCTTTCGGCGCGGCAGGCGCTCGCACGCCTGCCGCTTGGCGACAAATCTGACTGCGCGTCCGTCGAATCGGCGTGAACGCCCACGGTACCGTTCAGGCAGCGATCAATCCCGCATCAGGGTCGACTTGCCGAACAGGCTTTCCACCAGGTCCACCGCCAGTTCCGCGGTCAGGTTGCGGTTGTCGATCACCGGGTTCAGCTCGACGATGTCCAGCGATCCCATCCGGCCGGTGTCGGCGATCATCTCCATCACCAGCTGCGCCTCGCGGTAGTTCGGGCCGCCCGGCACCGTGGTGCCCACGCCCGGCGCGATGCTCGGATCGAGGAAATCGACGTCGAAGCTCACGTGCAGGTGGGTGCCCTCGTCGAGTCCCTCCAGGGCCGCCTCCACGGTCTTCTTCATGCCCACCTCGTCGATGTGGCGCATGTCGTACACGTCGATGCGGTGCTGCTTGATCAAGCGCTTCTCGTCCGGGTCGACCGAGCGGATGCCGATCTGGCGTACCTGGTCCGGCCGCAGCGCGGGCGCGTCGCCGCCCAGGTGGGTCAGCGAACGCGGCCCCAGTCCGCACAGGCACGCCACCGGCATGCCGTGCACGTTGCCCGAAGGCGTAACCTCGCTGGTGTTGAAATCCGAGTGCGCGTCCAGCCACAGCACCCGCAACGTCTTGCCCTGCTCGCGGCACCAGCGCGACACCGCGGTGATCGACCCGATCGCCAGGCAATGGTCGCCGCCGAGCATGATCGGCATGCGCCCCTGCTGCAGCTCGCGATAGCTGGCCTGCATCAGCGCGCGGTTCCACTCGACGACCTCGTCGAGGTGCCGGTAGCCGCCGACCGGCGCCTGCCAGGGATTGCGCGGGCCATCGAGGTTGCCCACGTCGCGCACCTCCACGCCGCGCGCGGAAAGCGCTTCGGCCAGGCCGGCGATGCGCAGCGCCTCGGGCCCCATCCGCGCGCCGCGATGGCCTGCGCCGATGTCGGTCGGCACGCCGATCAGGGAAACGGGGGGATATCGCATGGTCATCTGGGCTCCTTCCGGAACAAACAAAGGAGCGCAGTCTAGCGATGGCGATGCGCAGGCTCCTGCGGCAGCGCAACAGCACGGCGCGTGCGCGGTGGCGTCAGCCACCGCGCACGCGCCGGGAATGTGGTCCAGCTGCGGATACCTGCATCCTTTAAGCCGCCTTGGGTCACGCCCCTACGGCTGCACAGCTGGTAGGCGAAGCATGCGCGAACGACTGTTAGGAAGATGTTGCGCGATCGTGAGCGAGTCGATGACGCTCGCCGGCCCTGGAGATCGCGGCGGGGCGCGCGGCCTGGGAGAAGATGGTGCCGGCACCCGGATTCGAACTGGGGACCTACCGCTTACAAGGCGGTTGCTCTACCGACTGAGCTATACCGGCACGGGAGCCCGGCATTCTAGCGCATGGCCGCGCAATCCAGCGAACGCTGGCGCGGCGCGCCCAGCGCCGCCGGCAAGGACTTGCCCGGCGCGCGGGTGCGCGCGTCGATCCACCAGCGCGATTGGCCGTTGACGACCAGTTCGGCCGAGAACCCCTTCGCCTTCAGCTCGGCCAATCGCCGCTCGGCGCCTTCGCGACTGCGGTACTGGCCGAGGGCGACGGTGTTGTCCTCGCCCTTGCTGATCACGTAGTAATCGCCCAGTCCCGCTTCGGCGATGCGCTTGGCGATCGCCTGCGCCATGGCGCGATCGCCGACCGACGGCATCAGCACCCGGTAGCCGCTGGCGTCGGCGTGTTCCTCGCGCAGGCGGCCTTTCTCCAGCAACGCACCGGCGCGGCCCAGCGCAGCCTGCGCCTCGGCCTGCGTCGCATAGGGGCCCAGGCTCAGGCAACGCGCCTCCGGTTCGGCCGGCGGCGCGGCATTGGCCGCCGGCGGTGGCGCCGGAGATGGCGCCGGTTCCGCCTGCGCGGTCGCGGCGGGCGCCTCCACGGCAGGCGTCGCGGACGCATCGGCGGGACCGGCAAGCTCCAGCGTCGCCACGCCGGCGGGATGGCCTGCGACCGGCGGCACGGCCGGCGCAGCGTCCGGGCGCGACAACCACCACAGCGCCACGCCCAGGTTGAGGATGGCCAGAACGACGATGAGGGCGCGTACGAGCATCGGCGGATTCTAGAGCGTGTTGCGGGACCTTGGGGCGCGGATACCGGCCGCTAGCCGCGTGGCGCAGGGTGGTAGCCCGCCCAGGTCGCCAGTCCGTCCAGTACCAGCGGCGGGCGATGCATGGCCTGCGGCAGCAACGGCAGCAGCGCCGGCGCGCCGCCGCCGTGCAGCACCAGCCGCACCGGCGCCTGCAGCAGCGCCTCGGCTTGCGCCAGGCTGCGCTCGACCAGCGCGACCGCCGCGCCGTCGCACCCCGACGCCAGCGCGTCGGCCGTGTCGTTGGCGAACTCGGCGTACTCGCCGCCCTGCGCCGGCAACTGCGCCGCGCGCGCGTGCAGGGCTTCGCGCATCGTCGTGGGCGAGGCGGAAATGCGACCGCCGCGATGCAGCCCGTCGGCATCCAGCACGTCGATCGTCAGCGCGGTGCCGACGCCGGCCACCAGCACCGGGCCTTCGCCACGCACGCCCAGCAGCGCCAGGAAACGGTCCACGCCGAAGCGCGCAGGTTCGGCGTAGGCGATGCGCACCCCGGCGCATTCGGCGGCGGTGCGCGCCACGCGCACTTCGCCGAAGCGCTCGCCGAGCACCTGCAGCATGCGCGCCGTGAGCGCGGCCGAGGCCACGCTGGCGACGTACGCCACCTCGCCGGTCGGCAGCGCCGCGAGCAGGCCGGCGTCCATCGCCTCGGCGCCGTGCGCCCACGCCTGCACGTCGCCGGCGCGATCGCCCTGCAGCGGCGCGAACTTGAAACGGGAATTCCCCAGGTCGAACAACCACTGGCTCATTGCGCCCTCACGCTGACTTCGCCGGCATGGACGTGGCGCATGCCACCGGGCGTCTCGATGCGCAACGCGCCATCGTCGGCCAGGCCGCGCGCGATGCCCTCGGACAGCGCGCCCGCTTCCTCGATGCGCACGGCTCGCCCGGCCAGCAGGTCCAGCGCCGCATAGCGCGGCAGGAACGGGGCCAGTCCCCCGGCGTCGAACTCGTCCAGCGCCGGCAGCAAGGCCGCCAGCAGCATGGCGACGATGCGGTTGCGCGACACCGCTTGCCCGGCCAGCGTGTCCAGGTCGGTCCAGGCCTGGCCGATCCCGGTCGCGAACGCCGCCGGCATGTGCACGTTGAGGCCCAGCCCGATCACCGCCCGCGCCGGCCCGGCCACCTCGCCGCCGCCCTCGACCAGCAGCCCGCCCAGCTTGGCGCCGCCGGCGAGCAGGTCGTTGGGCCACTTCAGCCCCACCTGGGCGAACCCCGCCGCGCGCAGCGCCTCGGCCGCGGCCACGCCCACCGCCAGGCTGAGCCCGGCCAGCTGCGCCAGGCCGCCGGCGAAGCCCCGCGACAGCGAGAGGTAGATGTGCGAAGCCAACGGCGACGCCCATTGGCGGCCTCGGCGGCCCCGGCCGCCGGTCTGGCGCTCGGCCAGCAGCACCTGCGCGCCCTGCGCCGGTACCGGCCGGCGCAACAGCTCGGTATTGGTCGACTCCAGCGTCCAGGCGATCTCCAGCCCGGCCAGCGAGGCCCGCGCGGCGGCCGGCAACCGGGCGGTGATGGCCTGCGCATCCAGCAGCTCGAGCGGATGCGCCAGGCCGTAGCCGTCCCCGGCCCGGCCCTCGATCTCGACCCCGGCCGCCCGCAGGTTCTGGATCCGCTTCCAGACCGCGGCCCGGGTCAGCCCGAACTCGCGCGCGAGCGCGTCCCCCGACGTGCGTCCGGCGGCGAGTCTTGCCAGCAGTGCGCGATCGTCCACTAGGCGTTCTATCCACAGATGAATCGGGAAATTATGCGCGATGCGGCCGCCCTGGCGGACCGCAGGCCCCGATCCGCCCCGGCCGGCTTGCCGCCAGGGGCGAAAACCGCGCTAGAATCGGGCGCTTACCTGCCACCCGGATGTCCGCGATGCGCCGAGTTGCTCCCTGCTTGATCCTGTTGCTGGCCCCGACGCTGGCTTGGGCGGCGTCGGGCAGCTATGCCGATCCCGACCGTGGCCCCTGCGTGGACGCACCGCACTCGGCCGCGCGCGGCGCCGCTCCCGACACCGACTCCGCCCCGCCGGCGCACGCCAACGGCACGCGCTCGCGCAGCTCCACCACCCAGGGCGGCGGCAACGACGGCGACCTGGTCGTCCCGCGCATGCGCATGCCGCGCTGGCACAGCTTCCTGCCGGGCATGTTCCGCTGAGCCAGGGCGTGTTGCGCTGAGTCCAAGGCGTGTTCGGCTGGTTCCGGCGCAGGCCGGCGACGATCGACGAGACCCTCTGGCGCGCGGCCCGCGAAGGTTGCGCGTGGCTGCACGCGCTCGACGAGGCGCGCGCCGAACGCCTGCGCGCGCTCACCGCTGCGTTCCTCCGCGAAAAGACCCTCTCGCCGATCGGCGGGCTCGTGCTGGAGGACGCCGACCGGGTGTTGCTGGCCGCGACCTGCTGCCTGCCGCTGCTGGAACTCGGACCGGGCGGCTGGCGCGGCTGGTCGCAGCTGATCGTCTATCCGGACGCGTTTCGCGTGCATCGCAGCCATGTCGATGCGGCGGGCGTGCTGCACGAGTGGGAGGACGAGCTGATCGGCGAGGCCTGGGAGCAGGGACCGTTGATCGTATCGTGGGCCGACGTGCGCGCCGACATCGCCGACCCGAACGCCGGCTACAACGTGGTGGTGCACGAGATGGCGCACAAGCTCGATGCGCTCGATGGGGTGCTCGACGGCACGCCGCTGCTGCCGCGCGAGTGGCAGCGCGAGTGGGCGCGCGATTTTCAGCGCAGCTACGACGCGTTCTGCAGGCGGGTGGACGCCGGCCGCGATACGTCGATCGACGCCTATGCGGCCGAGGCGCCGGAGGAGTTCTTCGCCGTCGCCAGCGAATACCATTTTTCGGCGCCGGGGTTGTTGCGCGAGGAGATGCCGGACGTGGCGGCGCACCTGGAGCGTTTCTACGGCCCTTCGCCGTTCGCTTGAGCGTGGCTGCCTGCGAAGCGGATCGTCCTTTGCAGGGAGGACTTTGCGGGAGGGATTCTGCGGGAAGGACTTCGGTCCCGACGGGCTTTGCCGGTCTTGTTTGAGCAGCAGCCGTTTCCTTCCCCCGTATACGGAAGAAGGTGCCCGCAGGGCGGACGAGGACGCGAGCGAAGCCCAGGATCCTTGCCGACGCCATTTCCGCGAACGCGGGAAGCGCTTTTCAGCAGCCGAGGTCCCTCACAACGGCCGAGGACTGCGCACGGTTTCCAACGGATAGGTGCATGGCCATCTCGATCGGAACGCGGACAACGTGCGCGTATCCTCGGCGCCTACGCGGCCGCATCGAATGGATGCCGGAAGCTTCGCGGACTTCGGGGCAATCGCACAGGAGCAGGCGCCGGGTCACAGCCCCGGCGGCAGCGTGACCTCGAAGCGCGCGCCACCGAGCTCTTCCGAGCGCTTGACCTGCAGCTCGCCGCGATAGCCCTTGACCAGGTCCTGCACGATCGACAGGCCGATGCCGTGGCCCTGCACGCGCTCGTCGCCGCGCACGCCGCGCTGCAGGATCTTGGCCACGTCCTCCGGCGCGATGCCGGGGCCGTCGTCGTCCACCGCCAGCACCAGGCCGGCCCGGCGCGTGCCGCTGGCGCCGGTCACGCGCGCGGTCAGCAGCACGCGATGGCGCGCCCACTTGAAGGCGTTCTCCAGCAGGTTGCCGAGCAGTTCCTGCAGGTCGCCCGGCTCGCCGTGGAAGCGCGCGTCCTCGTCGATGTCGAACTCGCACAGCACGCCCTTGGCGGCGTAGACCTTCTCCAGGCCGCGCACGATCTCCTCGGCGTTGGACTCGATCGGCAGCGGCGCGGCGAACAGCTTGTGCCCGCTCGAGGCGGCCCGCGCCAGCTGGTAGGAGACGAGGTTGTTCATGCGCCGCAGCTGCACGTCCAGCTCCTCGCGCAGCTCCTTCTCGGGCCCGCCGCTGTCCAGCTGGGTGCGCAGCACCGCCAGCGGCGTCTTCAGGCTGTGCGCCAGGTCGGCCAGCGTGTTGCGCTGCCGGTCCAGGTTCTCGCGCTCGCTCTCGATGAAGGCGTTGATGCTGTCGGTCAGCGGCTCCAGCTCGCGCGGGTGGTTCTCGCTCATGCGCTGGGCCATGCCGCGCTGGACCTTGGTCAGCTCGTTCACCACGCGCCGCAGCGGGCGCAGGCTCCATTGCAGGATGAAGGCCTGCAGCAGCAGCAGCACCACGCCGGCGCTGCCGAGCCAGAACCACACGCTGCCGCGGAACCGGCGCAGCTGCGCGCCGAGGCCGCGCGCGTCCTCCATCACGTAGATCGTGTAGGGAATCTCGTTGCCGTGCTCGCGCTCGACGTAGCTCACGCCCATGCCGTAGCGGTACACCTCGCCCTGGCTGCCGTCGATCTGCAGCATCGGCAGAGGGCCCTCGAAGCGCTCCTCGCGCGGGCGCAGCATGCCGCCGCTCTGCGGCAGCACCGGCCCCTCGGCCGACATCGAGGTCCAGCGCTCGCTGGGGCGCACCACTTCGGCGTACACGCCGCCGCCGGGCACGTCGAAGCGCGGGTCCGGCGGCTGCTCGCCGATGTAGAGCGAGCCGTCGCGGACGAACTCGATGCTCTTGACGTAGCTGGTGGCGTAGTTCTTCAGCCGCTCGCGCAGGTTGCTCTCGGCGGTGTCGGCGAACACCGCGTCCAGCGCGTAGCCGGCCAGGGCCAGGAAGGCGAGCAGGCTGAGGC
Organism: Pseudomonas sp. Hp2; assembly: GCF_006386585.1. NCBI lineage: Bacteria > Pseudomonadati > Pseudomonadota > Gammaproteobacteria > Pseudomonadales > Pseudomonadaceae > Pseudomonas > Pseudomonas sp. Hp2. The sequence goes on along the minus strand of NZ_VAHJ01000005.1, from coordinate 246,845 downwards.
TGGCGGCCAGCAGCTGGCGCGCCTGCAGCGAACGCGGCCGCCAGCGCCGGACGGACCAGAAACGGGCGACCACGTTGTGTCCTGTCCTGCCGCCAGGGTCAGCCTTCGTTGCGCGGGATCGCGAAACGGTAGCCGCGACCGCGCACGGTCTCGATCGGCTTCAGCTCGCCGTCCGGATCCAGCTTCTTGCGCAGGCGGCCGATGAAGACTTCCAGCACGTTGGAGTCGCGGTCGAAGTCCTGCTGGTAGATGTGCTCGGTCAGGTCGGCCTTCGAGACCAGCTCGCCGGCATGCATCATCAGGTACTCGAGCACCTTGTACTCGTAGCTGGTCAGGTCGACGTTGCTGCCGCCCACGCTGACGGTCTGCGCCGCCAGGTCCAGCGCGACCGGGCCGCACTCGAGGGTGGGCTTGCTCCAGCCGGCGGCGCGGCGCAGCAGCGCGTTGACGCGGGCCAGCAGCTCCTCGACGTGGAACGGCTTGACCAGGTAGTCGTCGGCGCCCTGCTTGAGGCCCTCGACCTTGTCCTGCCAGCTCGAACGCGCGGTCAGGATCAGCACCGGGAACTTCTTGCCCTCGTCGCGCAGGGCCTTGATCAGTTCCATGCCCGACATCTTGGGCAGGCCCAGGTCGATGATGCCGACGTCGAACGGCACTTCGCGGCCCATGTAGAGGCCTTCCTCGCCGTCCTGCGCGGCGTCGACCGCAAAGCCTTCACGCTTCAGGCGCGCGGCCAGGGTCTCGCGCAGCGGGGCTTCGTCTTCGACCAGAAGGATACGCATGAACTCTCCCTAGTTACGTTGGTGGCCGTCAGGCCTGGGATGTGTCGGTAACGGCAGACTATCGGCATTCACCGGTTATCGCCGCGTAGTGGCAGCCGGACGTCCGGCATCTCCGAAGGACGCGGCGCGCGCGGTGCCGGGCGCTCCGGCGTGGGGTCGTCCATGTAGCGGACGCGACCGCGATCGTCCAGGTACTTCACGCGATTGATGCTGCGGCCGTCGAACGGTACCCGCTCGGCGCCCAGGATCTGCCCGCCGGTCGAACGCTGCACCCGCCGGATCGCCTCCGACAGCGAACGGCCGCCGTCGCTGCGCGCGGCCTGCGGCATGATCGGCCGCGCCTCCGGGGGGAGGCCCGGATCCTGCGCCCACGCCGGCACCGCCACGGCGGACGCCAGGGCGGCGGCCACGGTGACGATGCGAAGACGGTGGATGGGATGGGTCACAGCCGGAAATCCTAGCGGAGTGTTCAGGGTGGTTCAAAAGTCGTGAAACGCAGGGGCTCCCGAAACTGCCGCAGACCCTGAAATGCGAGGCAAATTCTTGATTTTTCGGGGTGAATCCGATCTGAACTTTTCCGTCCGCAGCATGTAGCGTTCAGTCAAATGAACAACATCTGGACCATGGAATGCAAGCACCCGGGCGCGTCCGGGACCTGGTACGACCCTGGCCGGACAACCGCTGGACAAGACTTTCGGCCCTACCCTCCCGGCCAGAGGTGCCTCAGGCACAGCCCCCGGCCGGGTCGGTCGGTTACGATGCGCCCCCTCCCGCCCAGGCCCGACCACGTGCCCCACTACACCGGCCCGTTGCTGACCCGGCCGCTCGCCGACGCCCTGCATGCCGCCCGCGACGGCGGCGCCCCCGACTGGCAGGGCTCGCTCGACCTCGGCCGCTCGACCGGTACCGCCCTGCTCGGGGCGGAACGATGGACGTGGCAAGGCCAGCCCTATCCCTATCCGGGCAAGCTCAGGGACCGCACGATCCACTACTGGGACGGGGAGGATTTCAGCCCGGTCTCGCGCTTCTCCGGCTCGCTGATCAAGCTGGTGCCGACCGAATGGGGAGCCCCGACCTTCGAGATCGACGGCATCAAGATGCTGCCGACGATGAAGGAATCCCCGCTCGAGGACGCCCGCCGCAAGGTCGCGCTGGTCGAGCCGCGCGGCAGGACGGTGCTGGACACCTGCGGCGGGCTGGGCTATTTCGCCGCCTGCTGCCTGGAGGCCGGCGCGGCGCGGATCCAGTCGTTCGAGAAGAACGCCGACGTGCTGTGGCTGCGCACCCTCAACCCCTGGTCACCGGACCCTGAGGCCCCCGCGAGCGGCGGGCGCCTGCACCTGCAGCACGCCGACGTCTCGCAGGCGATCGCGCGGCTGGCCGACGCCTCCGTGGACACCGTGCTGCACGACCCGCCCCGCTTCGGCATCGCCGGCGAACTGTACTCGCAGGTCTTCTACGACCACCTCGCCCGCGTCCTGCGCAAGGGCGGCCGCCTGTTCCACTACACCGGCAGCCCCAACAAGCTCACCAGCGGCCGTGACGTCCCGCGCGAAGTGGCGCGACGGCTGGAGAAGGCAGGCTTCAAGGCACAGCTCGCACTGGATGGCGTGCTGGCCGTTCGCCGTTGAGCCCACCCGATCCCGGCGCCCTGCCGTTGCTCGCGATTCCGTGCTGGCCACATCGGCTCGCCGAAGGCGAAAGCTTCTATCCGAGCGAGGAAGGCAGAACCGCCTAGACCGAGGACGCAATGCACTCGCGCAACCAACGGTGCGCCGGATCGCGGTGCACCCGCTCGGGCCACAACATCACCATCTCGAATCCCGCCACCTCCAGCGGCGCCTCGACCGCCTTCAACGACGGCTGCCCCCGCACCAGCCGCTCCGGCAGCATCGCCACCAGGTCGCTGCCCGCCAGCGCATCCACCAGGAACAGGAAGTGCGGCACCGACAGCACCACCTCGCGCGCCAACCCGAGCGCGGCCAGCGCCTCGTCGGTCGCTCCGCGGAAGCCGCCGCCGTCGGGCGAGACGATCGCGTGTTCCAGCCGGCAGAACTGCGCCAATGTCGGCCTGCGCCGCAGCCGCGGATGGCCGGCACGCCCGGCCAGCACGTAGCGCTCGGTGAACAGGCTGCGGCTGCGCAGCGTCGGCGGCGCGTCGCTGGCGATGTGGAACGCCAGCTCGATCTCGCCCTGCTCGGCCTGCCGCGCGATCCGCGCCGGCACCATGTCCACCACCGCCAGGCGCGTGCCGGGCGCGGCGTGGCGCAACCGCTGCAATGCCGGCTGCACGATGGTCGATGCGCCGTAGTCGGTCGCGGCCACCCGCCAGGTGTCCTTCGCGCGCGCGGGATCGAACGGAGCCTCCGCCGCCACCGCCTGCTGCAACGCATCCAGCGCCTCGCGCAGCGGCGCCCGCAACTGCTCGGCGCGCGCGGTGGGGCGCATGCCGCGCGGTCCCGGCAGCAACAGCGGGTCGCCGAGCGCATCGCGCAGCTTGGCCAGTTGCACGCTGACCGAGGGCTGCGACAGGTGCAGGCGCTCGGCCGCGCGGGTGACGTTGCGCTCCTCCAGCAAGGTGTCCAGCGTCAGCAGCAGGTTGAGGTCGAGCCGCCTGAGATTAACCATGGCAATGGCTGCAATTTCGAGAATTCATTTCCACTATAGCGCCGTGGTGCGCAGGCTGGGCGCCTCCCTCCACGAGAACGCCCCCATGAACGTCCTGTTGGTCCATGCCCATCCCGAGCCCCATTCGCTGAACGGCACGTTGCGCGACTTCGCCGTCGAACGGCTGCGCCGCAACGGCCATGCGGTGCAGGTGTCCGATCTCTATGCGATGGGCTGGAAGGCCACGCTCGACGCCGCCGACAGCCTCGACCCGCCGGTCGGCGCGCACTTCCACCCCTCCCTGGACTCGCAGCACGCGTTCCAGCACGGCCGCCAGAGCCCGGACATCGCCGCCGAGCAGGACAAGCTGCGCTGGGCCGATGCGGTGATCCTGCAGTTCCCGCTGTGGTGGTTCTCGATGCCGGCGATCCTCAAGGGCTGGGTCGAGCGCGTGTATGCCTATGGCTTCGCCTACGGCGTGGGCGAGCATTCGGACACGCATTGGGGCGACCGCTACGGCGAGGGCATGCTGGCGGGCAAGCGCGCGATGTTGATCGTCACCGCCGGCGGCTGGTCATCGCACTACGCCGCGCGCGGCATCAACGGCCCGATCGACGACCTGCTGTTCCCGATCCAGCACGGCATCCTCTACTACCCCGGCTTCGACGTGCTGCCGCCGTACGTGGTCTATCGCAGCGGCCGCATGGACGCGCAGCGGCTGGCGCAGGTGAAGGACGAACTCGGCCAGCGCCTGGACACGCTGGCGACCACGGCGCCCATCCCGTTCCGGCGCCAGAACGGTGGCGACTACGCGATCCCGGCGCTGACCCTGCGCGACGACCTCGCCCCCGGCGTCGAAGGTTTCGCCGCGCACCTGCGCTGAGCGGCCGCGCCACGACTTCCGGCAGGGTATCGGCACCCCGGCAGCCGGTAGCATCGGGCGCTCGCGCGCGAGCGCGGCGCCCTTCGCTCCTGGAACCATCGATGCCCGCATCCTCCGTCATGCACCGCCTGCTCGGTGCCCTCGCCTTCGCCGTGCTGCCGGCGCTGGCCGCCGCCCAGCCCCCCGCCATCGGCGAAGCCGACTACGCCCGCGCCGAGCGGATGCTCGGCTACCTGGCGCAACCGCTGGTGGACCACGCAGTGACCCGGGTCGATTGGCTCGACGCGGGCCATTTCGCCTACATCGACCACGATGCCGGCGGCGATCGCCTCATGCGCATGGACGTCGCCACCGGCCGGGCCACGCCCTTGTTCGACCAGAAGGCGCTGGCCAGGACGCTCGACCGGCTACTCCGCACCGGCGAGCGGCCGCTGGACCCGGACAGGCTGCCGATCCGCGGCATCCGCCGCGCGGTCGACGGCCGCTACCGGTTCAGCGTGCGCGGCACTGCGGTGTTCTGCGACACCCAGGCGCATTGCGCCAAGGTCTACGCCAAGGACAAGCCCGAGCCGGGCACGCCCTCGCCGGACGGGCGCCAGGAAGCCTTCGTGCGCGACTGGAACCTGTGGGTGCGCGAACTCGCCACCGGCCGGGAAACGCAGCTCACCACCGATGGCACCGAGAACCACGGCTACGCCACCGACAACGCCGGCTGGTCGCACAGCGACAAGGCCATCGTCGCGTGGTCGCCGGATTCGCGGAAGATCGCCACCTATCGCCAGGACCAGCGCGACGTCGGCGACATGTACATGGTCAAGAGCAAGCTCGGCCATCCGGAACTGGAAGCGTGGAAGTACCCGCTGGCCGGCGACGAGCACGTGGCGACGATCGAGCGCGTGGTGGTCGACGTGCCTGCGCGCAAGGTCGTGCGCTTGCGGATGGATCCCGACCAGCGCCGCTCCACGCTCTGCGACGACCTGGCCTGCGCGCCGGACGGCGTGCTGACCGACGTGAAGTGGGCCGGCGACGGCGCCAGCTTCGCCTTCGTGTCGGTGTCGCGCGACTACAAGCGGGCCTGGTTCCGCATCGCCGACGCGGCCACCGGCGCGGTGCGCACCGTGTTCGACGAGACCGTGCCGACCTACTACGAGAGCGGCCAGGTCGGCGCCAACTGGGCCTACCTGCCCGAGAGCCGCGAGGCGATCTGGTTCTCCGAGCGCAGCGACTGGGGCCAGCTGTACCTGTACGACCTGGACACCGGCAAGCCCAAGCACGCCATCACCACTGGCGAAGGCAACGTCACCGAGCTGCTGCGGGTGGACCCGGCCACGCGCACCGCCTGGTTCCGCGCCGTCGGCCGCACGCCGGGGTTGGATCCCTATTACCAGCAGCTGTGGAAGGTGGGACTGGACGGCGGCGCGCCGGTGCTGCTCTCGCCGGAGCCGGCCGACCACGTCATCAGCCTGTCGCCGGACGGCACGCACTTCGTCGACAGCTATTCGACCAACGCCGTCCCGCCGGTCGCGGTGCTGCGCGCCGCCGACGACGGCCGCACCCTCGCCACCGTGGCCAAGGCCGACATCGGCCGGCTGAAGGCGATCGGCTGGATGCCGCCGGAACCGATCACGGTGAAGGCGCGCGACGGCAAGACCGACCTGTACGGCACGCTGTTCAAGCCTTCCCATTTCGATCCGTCGAAGAAGTACCCGATCGTCGACTACATCTATCCCGGCCCGCAGACCGGATCGGTGCGCGGCCGCGGTTTCCTGGTCGACCACAGCGGCAACCAGGCGCTGGCCGAGCTGGGCTTCATCGTGGTCGCGATCGACGGCATGGGCACGCCATGGCGCTCCAAGTCGTTCCACGACACCTGGTACGGCGACATGGGCGACAACACCCTGCCCGACCAGGTCGCCGGGCTGAAGGAACTGGGCCGGCGCCATCCGTGGATCGACCTGACGCGGGTCGGCATCTGGGGCCATTCCGGCGGCGGCAACGCCTCGACCACCGCGATGCTGCGCTACCCGGACTTCTTCAAGGTCGCCTGGTCCGAGAGCGGCAACCACGACAACCGCCTCTACGAAGACGCCTGGGGCGAGAAATACCAGGGCCTGCTGACCACGGACAGGGACGGCAAGACCAACTACGACAACCAGTCCAACCCGGCGCTGGCGGACCGGCTCAAGGGCCGCCTGATGCTGGTGCACGGCACCCTCGACGACAACGTTCCCCCGGACCACACCCTGCTGATGGCGCAGGCGCTGATCAAGGCGAACAAGGACTTCGACATGCTGATGCTGCCGAACGCCCGCCACGCCTACGGCGAGGAATACACCCCCTACGTCACCCGGCGCCGCTGGGATTACTTCGTCCAACACCTGATGGGTGCCGCGCCACCGCGCGACTACGCGATGAAGCCGATGCCGAAGGATTGAATGGTCGTGAGGCAGCGGTAATCACCGCAATCGCTGCTGTTGCTGCTGCTGCTGCTGCTGCTGCTCGTGATTTTGCCGTTGCTTCTCGCCTTTGACTTACCGCCCCCCCTCCGAAGCGGCGGAGCCGGCGGGAAACACCCGAAGGGCGACGTGCATGGGCTCGCCGGAAGAGGCGAAGCACTGCTTCGCCCCGGCGGGCGGGCATTCGCCGCGCGGCGAATGCCCCGGACTCGGCCGCGTAGCGGACGAGCACGTCGTTTTTCGCCGCGACAGGATGTCGCGTCGAAAAATCCGCCGGCTCCGCGGACCCGCAGCGCAGCTGCGGGCGCGAAGGCGGGGTGTGCTTGATCAGCCATTCGGCTGCTGTGAAGCGCTTCTTTTGGTTACTTTTCTTTGCACAAGCAAAGAAAAGTAACTCGCCGAAGGCGAAAGCTTTTGCCTTTATTGCTATTGCGAGAAGCCCCAACAGCAACGTCCATAGATGATCAGCCGTTCGGCTGCTGAAAAGCGCCTCCCGCTTTCGCGGGAATGACGATAGAGAGATGGCGTTGGCCGGATACGGAGTGGGAAAGACACTGGGTCCCCGCCTGCGCGGGGACGACGGTAGAAAGATGACGTGGGTCGGGTAGAGGGCGGAAAAGTCGCTGGATGATCAGCCATTCGGCTGCTGAGAAGCGTTTCCCGCCTTCGCGGGGATGACGGTAGTGAGTTAGCGGAGATCCGACGGATGGCGGGCACACCCATGCCGCAAAACCAAGCCCCTCACTCATCCGCCTGCGCATCCGCCCCACCCCCCAACACCTTGTACAACGTCACCCGATTGCCCGCATCCTCCAGTCGCAGCGAAATCAGATCCTGCCGCGCCGAATACAACGACCGCTGCGCATCCAGCACCTGCAGGAAATCGTCCGTTCCCGCCCGATAGCGCGCATCCGCCAACGTGTAGGTGCGTTGCGCCGCATCCACCCGCGCCTGCTGCGCGGCCATCTGCTCGCCCAGGTGGTCCCGCTCGGCCAGCGCATCCGCCGTCTCCGCGAACGCGGCCTGGATCGCCTTCTCGTACTGCGCCACCGCGATGTCCTTGCTTATCTTCGAGACGTCCAGCGACGCCTTCAGCGCACCGGCGTGGAAGATCGGCAGGGTGATGCTCGGCACGAACGACCACGTGCGCGAACCGGCGGCGAACAGCGACGACAGCGCATCGCTGCTGCGGCCGGTGGAGGCGGTCAGCGCCAAGGTCGGGAAGAACGCCGCGCGTGCCGCGCCGATATCGGCGTTGGCCGCCATCAACGCATGCTCGGCGGACAGTACGTCCGGTCGTTGCAGCAGCACGCTCGAGTCCAGTCGTGCCGGCAGCGGCGCCAGCACCACGCCCTGTTCCATCGCACCGGCATCCGGCATCAACGCGTCGCTCACCGGCGCGCCGGCCACCAGCTGCAGCGCGTCCCTGGCCTGCGCCAGTTGCGTGGCATAGCGCGCCGCGTCCACCCGCGCCGCCTCCACGTCGCCTTGCGCCTGCGCCAGGTCCAGGCCCGAAGCGAGGCCCTGGTCGTGCCGGCGGGCGATGCGCTCGAGCGTCTGCTCGCGGCTCGCCGCCGTCTGCCGGGCCAGCTCCAGCAGCTGCTGGTCGGCGGCGACGGCCAGCCAGTCGGCGGCGACTTCGCCGACCAGGCTCAGGCGCACGCTGCGCTGCGTCTCGGCGGTGGACAGCCAGTTCTCCAGCGCTTCCTTCTTCAGGCTGCGCAACCGGCCGAACAGGTCCAGTTCCCAGCTGCTCAGGCCCACTTGCAGGTTGTGGTCGGTGTCCACCGGCGATTGCCCGGCGTTCACGTCCTGGCGCGCGACGCGCTCGCGATCGAGGCTGGCGCTGGCATCCACCGACGGCAGCAAGGCGGCGCGCTGGATGCGGAATTGCGCGCGCGCCTTGTCGATATCGAGCATCGCCACGCGCAGGTCGCGGTTGTTGTCCAGTGCCAGGTCGATCACCTGGCGCAGCTTGGGATCGAGGAATACCTGCGGCCAGTCCGGCATCAGCACCGGCGTGGCCTGGGCCGTGTTGGCGTCGGCGCCCAGGCTGGCCGGCACCGGCGCTTGCGGCCGCACGTAGTGCGGCATCATCGTGCAGCCGGCCAACGCCGCCAGGCTCGCCGCCGCCAGCGCGCGGCGCGCGTTCCATCGCCTGCTCATGCCTGCACCTCCTGCCCGATCACGACCGGCTGGCGCGGGAACAGCCTGCGCACCGCCACGTAGAACAGCGGCACGAAGAAGATGCCCAGCGTGATCGAGGCCAGCGTGCCGCCGGTCACCGCGGTGCCGAGCGAATGATGCGCGGCCGAGCCGGCGCCGCTGCCGACCAGCAGCGGGAACACGCCGAGCAGGAACGCCAGCGAGGTCATCAGGATCGGCCGCAGCCGCAGCTGCGCCGCATGCAGGATTGCCTCCATCACGCCCTCGCCGCGCTGTTCCAGCTCGCGCGCGAACTCCACGATCAGCACGCCGTTCTTGGCCGCCAGGCCGACCGTGGTCAACAGGCCGACCTGGAAGTACACGTCGTTGCTCAACCCGCGCAGGTTCATCAGCAGCGCCGAGCCGAACACGCCGACCGGCACCGCCAGCATCACCGCGAACGGCACCGACCAGCTCTCGTACAGCGCCGCCAGGCACAGGAACACGAACAGCAGCGAGATCGCGTACAGCATCGGCGCCTGGTGGCCCGACAGTTGTTCCTGGTAGGCCATGTCCGACCACGAGTAGCCGAAGCCGTGCGGCAACTGCGCGCTCAGCTTGGCCATCTCGTCCATCGCCGCGCCCGAGCTGACGCCCGGCGCCGCCTGGCCGGTGATCTCCATCGCCGACACGCCGTCGTAGCGCTCCAGCGCCGCCGGCGCGCTCGACCATTTCGCGGACGCGAGCGACGGCAGCGGCACCATGTCGCCGTTGCCGTTGCGCACGGTCCAGCGCTCCAGGTCCTCCGGCGCCATGCGCGCGCCGGCCGTGCCCTGCACGTAGACCTTCTTGATGCGGCCCTTGTAGATGAAGTTGTTGACGAAATCGCCGCCCAGCGCGATGTTGAGCGTGTCGTTGATGTCGCCCGGATCGACGCCCTGCGCCTTGGCCTTGTCGTCGTCGATCCTGAGCGCGTACACCGGCGCGTCCTCGAGGCTGGCATAGCGCACGTTGGCCAGCCGCGGGTCCTGCGCCGCCAGCTTGAGCAGCCTGTCGCGCGCGGCCGCCAGCGCCACGTGGCCGGCGCCGCCGTAGTCCTGCAGCTCGAAGGTGAAACCGTTGCCGTCGCCGAGGCCGGTGATCGCCGGCGGCGAGGTGATGAAGATGCGCGCGTCGGGGACGTCGGCCAGCGCCCGGGTGAGGTGCGCGGCGATGGTCTCGGCATCGTCCTTGCGCTCGTCCCAGTCCTTCAGGCGGATGTAGGCCATGCCCACGTTCTGGCCGCTGCCGGTCACGCTGAAGCCGGCCGAAGTGAGGATCGACGCCACGCCCGGGTCCTTCAGGGCCGCCCGGGTCAGCCGGTCGGTCACCGCGGCGGTCTGCTCCAGGGGCGCGCCGGCCGGCAGCTTGATCAGCGCGTTGAGCATGCCCTGGTCCTCGTCGGGCAGGAACGCCTCCGGCAGGCGCATCATCAGCAACGCGGTGGCCACCACGATCGCCGCGTACGCCACCATGCCCAGCGCGCGCCGGCCCAGCACCCGCTCCACCAGGCCGCGATAGCGGTTGGACAGGTGGTAGAAGCGGCGGTTGAACCAGACGAAGAACCACGCCACCCAACCGCTCGATCCCGCGGGGGAATCGCCCTTGTGGATCGGCTTGAGCATGGTCGCGCACAGTGCCGGGGTGATCGTCATCGCCACCAGCACCGACAGGATCATCGAGGCGGCGATCGTCACCGAGAACTGGCGGTAGATCACGCCGGTCACGCCGTCGAAGAACGCCATCGGCACGAATACCGCGGTCAGCACCATCACGATGCCGACCAGCGCGCCGGAGATCTGCTCCATCGACCGCAGCGTGGCCTGCCTGGGATCCAGTCCCTCCTGGCCCATCACGCGCTCGACGTTCTCCACCACCACGATCGCATCGTCCACCAGCAGGCCGATCGCCAGCACCATCGCGAACATCGACAGCGTGTTGATCGAATAGCCGAACGCCGCCAGCACGCCGAACGTGCCCATCAGCACCACCGGCACCGCGATGGTCGGGATCAGCGTGGCGCGCCAGTTCTGCAGGAACAGGTACATCACCGCCACCACCAGCGCGATCGCCTCGAGCAGGGTGATCGCCACTTCCTTGATCGACACCTTCACGAACGGCGTGGTGCTGAAGGCGACGTGGTAGTCGAACCCGTGCGGCCAGTACTGGCGCAGCTCGCGCAGGCGCGCGTCGATCGCGGTGGATACCGCCACCGCGTTGGCGCCGGAGTTCAGCTCGATGCCCAGCGAGGCCGAAGGCTTGCCGTTGAAGTTGGTGATGCTGTCGTAGGTCTCCGGCCCCAGCCCGATCCGGGCGACGTCGGACAGGTGCACCGAGGCGCCGCCGGCGTCGCTCTTGAGCACCACGCGGCCGAACTGCTCCGGCGTCTGCAGGCGGCTGCGCGCGGTGACGGTGGCGTCCAGGCGTTGGCCGCGCACCGCCGGCTGCCCGCCCAGTTCGCCGGCGGACACGTCGGCGTTCTGCGCCTGCAGCGCCGTCTCCACGTCCGAGGGCATCAGCCCGAACTTGCGCATCTTCTCCGGGTCCAGCCAGATGCGCATCGCGTACTCCGAGCCCATCGGCTGGATGTTGCCGACACCGCTGACCCGGCTGATCTGGTCGTCGATGTTGGACTCCATGTAGTTGGCGACGTCGAAGTTGTCCATGCTGCCGTCGTCGGAGGTGAAGGCGATCACCTCGAACACCGAGCCGCTGGACTTGGTGATGGTCAGGCCGTTCTGCTGCACCGATTGCGGCAGCGTGGCCATCGCCGCCTGCAACTGGTTCTGCACCTGCACCTGCGCGGTGTCCGGGTCGGTGCCGGTCTTGAACACCAGGTTGACCTGCGAGGAACCGTCGGACGCGCTGGTGGAGGTCATGTACAGCAGGTGGTCCAGGCTTTGCTGGGACTGCTCGATCACCTGGGTGACCGAGTCCTCCACCGTCTCGGCCGAGGCGCCGGTATAGGTCGCGCGCACCGTGATCGTGGGCGGGGCGATGTCGGGATAGCGCTCCACCGGCAGCACCCAGATCGCGAGCGTGCCCATCAGCACGATCACGATCGCGATCACCCAGGCGAAGATCGGGCGGTGGACGAAGAACCGAGACAGCATGGCAGGTCCTCAGTTCGCCTGGTCGCCGGCGTCGTCGCCGTCCGCGGCGCTGCTCAGGGCCGGCGTCGCCAGCTGCGCCTCCGAGACGGGGTACGGCTGCACCTTCTGCCCGACTTCCAGGCCGCTGCCGTTGAGCACCACGACCCGTTCGCCGGGCTTCAGCCCGGCGGTCACCACCCAGTCGTGGCCGACCACGTCGCCGGTGCGGATGCGGCGCTCGACGACCTTGTCGTCCGCGCCCACCACCTGCACCCGCGGCTGGCCCTTGGAATCGCGCGTGACCGCCTGCTGCGGCACCAGGATCGCCGCCTCGTCCACCGCCACCGGCAGCACCGCGCGCAGGTACATGCCCGGCATCAGCAGGTGCTCGGGATTGGGGATCACCGCGCGCAGCGTGAGGTTGCCTGTGCCGGCATCCACCGAGGTGCCGACGAACTCCAGCGTGCCCGGATGGTCGTAGGGCGTGCCGTCCTCCATCTGCACGCGCAGCTGCGCCTTGCCGTCCACCGCCTTGATCCGGCCCGAGGCCAGCGCCTTGCGCAGCGCCAGCGCCTGCGCGCTGGTCTGGCTCACGTCGAGGTAGATCGGGTCCAGGCGCTGGATGGTGGTGAGCGCCGCGTCCTGCTCGGCGGTGACCAGCGCGCCGGCGGTGAACGCCGAGGTGCCGATGTGGCCGGCGATCGGCGCGACGATGCGCGTGTAGTCCAGGTTGATGCGCGCGGACCGTACCGCCGCGCGCGCCGCCACCACCGCGGCCTCGGCCTGCTTGAGCGCCGATTCCGCATCGTCGGCGTCCTGCTTGCTCGCCGCGTCCTGGCCTACCAGCGTGCGATAGCGCTCGGCCTTGGGCCGCGCGGAGATCACCGCGGCCTCGGCCTGCGCGAGCTGGCCCCTGGCCGTGTCGTAGGCCGCCTGGTACGGCGCCGGGTCGATCTCGTACAGCGGCTGGCCCTGCTGCACCTCCTGGCCTTCCTCGAACAGCCGCTTGCGCAGCACCCCGCCCACTTGCGGACGGACTTCCGAGATCTCGTAGGCGACCGTGCGGCCCGACAGCGTGCGCTCCACCGGCATCGATCGCGCCGCCAGCGTGATCGTGCCGACCCGCACCGGTCCCGGGGCGACCTGCTTGGGCGAGGAACAGCCGCCGGCGAACAACAGCAACAACAAACAGACGCAGCACGCGTGCCGCGACGCGGAACCTGGATTGGACATGGTGGGGGGGGGCGTGAAAACAGGCCGCGCAGACACTAGCCGAAAAAAATCGCAGCCCATATCCCGCCGCCGCCGCTCAGTCAGCGCCGGCTACGGAAGGTCGGAAATTTGTCGGAGCCGCGTGCAGCGACCCAAGCCCCCATTCTCGCCCTTGCATGCCGGGAACGCAGAGCAGGGCGCTGACGCGCGCCCCTTCCGGCGGCGCAGTTCACTGCGCCGTCGCACCGCCCAAGTGCTGGCCGAGGAACGCCAGCAACCGCGTGTAATACTCGCGCCGGTGCGGCTCGGTGTAGAACCCGTGCCCCTCGTTGGGGAAGTACAGGGTTTCCACCGGTACGCCGGCCTTGCGCAATGCTTTCTCCATGCGTTCGGTGTGCGCCACCGGCGCGCGCTCGTCCTTGCCGCCGGCGGCAAGGAACACCGGCACCCTGATCCGGCCGGCCAGCTTGCTCGGCGAACGCGCTGCAAGCGCCCCGCGCTCGCCCACCCAGTCCGAGGCCCAGTTCCTGGCCCAGCGTGCCTGGTCGGCCTTCTCGCTGAACATCAGCTCCAGGTCGTACACGCCCACGTAGCCGGCCGCGCAGCGGTACAGGTCCGGCTCCTTGGCTACCCCCATCAACGCGGCGTAGCCCCCGTAGCTTGCACCATAGATGCAGATGCGCGAGGCGTCGGCGATGCCTTGCGCCACAGCCCAGCGGGTCGCATCGGTCAGATCGTCCTGCATGCGTCCGCCCCATTCCTTGGCGCCCGCCTGCATGTAGGCACGACCGTAGTTGCCCGAGCCGCGATAGTTGACGCGCAGCACGGCGTAGCCGGCCGCGGCGAGCAATTGTGCATCGTCGTCGAAGCTCCAGCCATCGAAGACGCCGAACGGACCGCCGTGCGGCAGCAGCACCATTGGCAACGGCTTGCCCGCCTCCTGCGGGAGCGTCAGGTAGCCGTGCAGCGGCATGTCGTCGCTCGCCTTGAAGCTGATTTCCCGCGTCGGCGGGACCTCGGCCGGGCGGAACCACTCGCGCCGGCTGAACACCCGGTCGGCACGTTTGTCCACCGTGTCGAACAGGAAGTAGTCGCCGTTGTTGCGGTCGCTCCACACGTACACCAGCGCCAGGCGACGGTCGGAGGTCACCGAGGTGACGTAGACTGCATCGCCGCCGAAGGCTTTCTCCAATGCACGGTACAACCGCGGGGTCGGCGCTTTCTCGTCGAAGAAGCGGTTGCGCACGCGATCGGTCATGAACGAGGCGCCGATCGGCGTGCGGCCGTCAAGGTCGTGCAGGATGCGGTAGGGATCGGCGCGTTCATCGCGCAACAGCGCCACGTACTGGCCGGTGGCAGGATCCCAGGACATCACCGCATCCGGGCCGCTGGCCTGTTCCACCTGCAGGTAGGCCAACTTGCCGTCGCTGGAGAATCCCAGCGGATACTCGCGGTGCGCACTGACGTTCTCGTCGTTCACCAAGCGCCATGGCGAACCGTCGTCGTCGCGGTAGTACAGCTTGCCGGCATTTCCGACATCCCGGCCATGGGCGAAGCGCACGCGGCCGGATGCATCGGTGGCGAAATCCGCGCGGCGCACCGGCGCCGTGGCGACCTTGATGCGCCGGCGTGAGTAGATGTCGAGCTTGTCGATGCGCACGCTGGGCTCGCTGGTGCCCAGTTCCATCGCCGATACCAGCACGTTGCGCGGGTCGCCGGGCAACGTGTCCAGCATGAAGACGGCCGGGTCGAGTTCCGCCCTCAGCGTCGTCGCGCCCACAGTGTCGTTCACGCCATAGGGGCTGGCGAGCAGCCGCCCGTTCTTGCCATCGGCGTCGATCGCATGCAGCTGCCCGATCGCCACCGGCTCATCCCGCGCACCGAGGCGCTCGGCCATCGACACGACGATGCGGTCGTCGTTGGCCCACCAGAAATCGTCCACCACCGAGTCCTCGCGGCCCATGATCTTCGCGGTGACCTGCTTGTCCGCACGTCGGACGACCACCAGTGCGGTGCGATCCTCCAAGGGCGTGGTAACGGCATAGTACGCGCCCGACGGCGAGATCTTGACTCGCTCGAACTGGTCGCTCTTCAAGTAGGGCGTCAGGTCGACCTTACCCGGCCCCGCATGCACCCACGACGAAAACGCGCCGGCCAGCGCCAGGCCGGCCATGACGATCCAACGTTGCATCCTGGTATCCCTCTCCTTCCCCTGGGTCGCCATGGTGGCAAATGACCGCCGACCGCGCCACCGATGCCGGGGCGCGCGTCTTGTTGCCGTCGCGCGGGCGCGGTATTGATGGCGCATGCCTACATGCCCGTCCACCGCCATCCGCACCGGCGCCCGCGCCCGCGCCCGCTGGCTGCTTCCGTCCGGCCTCGCGCTGCTGCTCGGCGCCTGCGCGACCTCCGCCCCGCGCATGCCGGAGCGCACGCCCGCCGACGTCAAGGCGGACATCGCGCGGCGCATCCCGGCCGGCATCGGCGATCGCAGCGGCTGGGCGAACGACGTCTACGTGGCGCTGGCCTCGCAGCGGCTCGAGACCAGCGCCGAGAACATCTGCGCGGTGCTGGCGGTGATCGAGCAGGAATCCACCTACCAGGCCAACCCGCCGGTGCCGAACCTGGGCCGGATCGCGCACGAGGAGATCGTCCGGCGCGCGGGCGCCCGCCACGTTCCGGCATTCGTGGTGGACACCGCGCTGAAGCTCAAGTCGCCGGACGGCGTGTCCTATCGCGACCGCATCGCCAGGGCGCGCACCGAGAAGGAACTCAGCGACGTCTTCGAGGATTTCATCGGCAGCGTGCCGCTCGGCAAGACCCTGTTCGGCCGCCTCAACCCGGTGCATACCGCCGGGCCGATGCAGGTGAGCGTCGCCTTCGCCGAAGCCCACGACGACGGCTATCCCTACACGCCGTCCGGCTCGATCCGGAACGAGGTCTTCACGCGGCGCGGCGGCGTGTGGTTCGGCACGCGCCACCTGCTCGGCTATCCCGCCCGCTACGATGCGCCGCGCTATCGCTTCGCCGATTTCAACGCCGGCTGGTATGCCAGCCGCAATGCGGCGTTCCAGGCGGCGTTGTCGAAGGCCAGCGGCATCGCGCTCGCCCTCGACGGGGACCTGCTGGTGCCCGGCGCCGCGCTGGATGCCCCCGGGGCGACCGAGCGCGCCGCACGCAGCCTCGGCGGCGTGCTCGGCCTGGACGACCGCGCCATCCGCCAGGCGCTCGCGCAAGGCGACACGCTCGATTTCGAGCGCACCGACCTCTACCGGCAGGTGTTCGCGCTGGCCGAACGCGATGCCGGACGCGCCTTGCCACGTGCGGTGCTCCCGGGCATCAGGCTGGAGAGCCCCAAGATCACCCGCAATCTCACCACGGCCTGGTTCGCCGGGCGCGTGGACGAGCGCTGGAAACGCTGCATGGCGAAGTGACGGAGCCGGAGGGCCCGGCGCGCGGCCGCGCCCGTGCGCCTGCAGTTCCGCCAGGGACGAAGGTGCGCCCCGGCGCGGGAGGTACGCCGCCGAGGCGACGAGCGGAGCGCGGCGTCTTCCAGCTTGCGCACGACCGGCCGCTTTCGGGGAACTGGCCCACGCGGATGGCCAGGTCGAATCCCTCCGCCACGAGGTCGGCGTTACGACTGATGTTCACTTCCTCCTGCACTTGCGGGTGCAACCCGGCGAAACGGGCCAGCAAGAACGGCAGGCGGTAGTGGCCGCAGCCGGTGGGCACGCCGAGGCGCACCCGCCCCGTCAGCTGGCCCCGCCTTCGCGCCTCACTTCGCCGCAAGCAAGGTCTCCAACATGCCTTGCAGGCCTGCCCACGACATCTGGATGCCGATGCAGAAGATGATGAAGGCGAACAGCCGCATCAGCACCTGCATGCCCACCTCGCCCAGGATGCGTTCGGCCCCGCCGGCGAACCGGATGCAAAGATAGATGCTCGCGCCCAGAACCAGCAGGCCTGCCGCCACGCCAGCCACGTGCACCGGCAACGGTCCCTCGCTGGGAGAGCTCGTGCCCAGCGCGATCGCCACGGCGATGGCGCCCGGCCCTACCGTCAGTGGCAGGGTCAACGGATAGAACGCCCGCAACCGCAGCGACCGCAGGTGTTGCTGGTCGTGCGAATGGCAGGCAGTGTCGTCGCCCTGTTGCAGCAAACGCCAGCCGGCCATGGCCACGATCACCCCGCCGGCCAGGCGCAGCGCCGGTTGCGAGATGCCGAAGAACGCCAGCACGTAGGCGCCCAGCAGCAGCGAAAGCGTCAGCAGCACCAGGCTGTTGAACGCGATGCAGCGCGCGAGCACCGCGCGCTCGGCCTCGTCGGCGTCCGGCGTGATGCCCAGCGCGATGAAGCCTGCGGCGGGCGGATTGATGATCGGAAACAGGCCGGCGACGATCATCAGAACGGTCTTCAGGAATTCATGCCACATGGAGGCGACCTCATGGAATGGAGGCGGCGTTCGGGCGAACGCCGTGTTGTTCGGCGCCGACGCGCCCTGGCCGGCCGCCTCCGCCGACAGGAAGCGGACAGGTGGCCATGAACACGACCGGCCATTCGATGTTCATCGGGCCGTCCGCGCGGCCCCTGGAGATGGCGGCCCGGAAGGCGAGACGTGGGGGGACATCGTCGCCGGCCACGGTTCCTGGTGGGTCCGGGCCGCCATGAGCATTCTTGCGTCCGCTCGTCCTCAGAACCTCCAGTCCAAGCGCGCGAGGCCCGCGCTGGAGTGGTAGCCGCTGCCGAAGCCCAGGTCGTAGCTGACGCTCACGTCGACGTTCTTCCAGTTCAGGAGATTGGCCCCCGCGTCCAGGCGGCCGTACGTGCCCGCTACCCGCGTGTGCTCGTCGAACGTGTCGCCCGACGCTTCGCCCGCGAACTGGGCGCGCGTGCGCCAGTCGTTGCCGTCGCCGCTTTCCACCGCGCCGGTCAGGTAGAGCCGCAGCCGGGCACCGTCGTCCAGGGCGAAGGTCGTGCCGACCTGGGCGCCCAGGCTGCCGCCCACCGCGAATTGGCTCTGTCCCTGCACCTTCAGGGTGAACGGCGTATCGCCCTGCTCGGTGTAGCCGCCGCCGTGCACCTGGATGCCACGCAGTCCGGCGAACGGCATGACGTAGGCGGAGCCGAAGTCGTGGGTATAGCTGGCCTGGAGGTGCAGGCCTGCGTTCCAGACGTCCGGCTTGGCGTTGGCGTGACTCACTTCATCGCCGACGACCACCGTGCGGCTGCTGTCGTAACTGCCCGACGCCGCGTCGAGCACGCCGGAGAAGGCGAATGCGCCGAGGTTGTAGCGCAGGCCCATGCCGGCCAGCAGGCTGTGGCCGTTGGCGCTGCCGGTGCCGTCCGCGTCGCGCAACTGGCTGTTCTCGTAGCCGACCGCCGCGCCGAGGGTCAGGCCGTCGCGCAGCTCGTGCTGCACGCCCATCTCGTAGCTCTGGGTATTGGAGCGATAGCCCAGCACGTCGGCCGTTTCGTCCTGGCGGCTCGAGGAACTCTGCACGCGGCCCCAGGTGCAATCGGCCTGGCGCGAGGCTTCCTGGTCGCAGCCCTGGTCGAGCGTGCCGACGAAATCGCGGCTGCTCTGGAAGCGGAAGGCCGCGATGCTGCCCAGCGAACGTCCCGACATGCTGCGCAGCGCGGTCTCGTAGGAGGCTTGGGTACCGACCTTCGACAGTGCGGTGAAGCCCGCATCCATGGGGACGCCGCCATCGAACATCGCCTGCAGATGGTCGGCCACGGCACGGCTGGTGGCGCCCAGCCCCGCTGCCTGCTCGCTGAAGCGCGCCTGCGGCGTGGCGTAGAGCGTGTTGGCGTCGTGGTCCAGGCGCGTGGAGAACAGCTCCGACGTCGCGGCGGTCAGCAGCGGGTCGACGGTGAGGCCATCGGTGGCCGTCATCACCGGCACGGTGGCGTTGCGCATGGTCGTCGGCCGCACGGTGACGCTGCCGGCGATGTTGGCGCTGCCGTCGACGACGAGCTTGTCGGCCTTGCCGCCGGCGTAGTCGGCGTCGAACACCAGCTGGCCGGCGCCGGTGTACTGGCCGGTGAGCGTGGTGGTGCCCAGGCTGCCGCCGTGGACGCTGACCGTGCCGGTGTTGCTGAGCGTGCCGCCGCCGAGGTCGACGACGTCGCCCGTGTTGATCACGCCCGCGTTGTCGATCGAGGACACCGCATCGCCGACGTCGTTGCAGCTGCCGCTGCACTTGCTGCCGAAGCTGCCGGAGATCACGCCGCCCGACTCGTTGGTGACCTTGAACGAGCGGTTGACCGACTTGATCGCGTATCCGCCGGCGCTCGAGCTGCCATCGATGACGCCCGCGTTCTGTACGACGTCCTGGCCGCTGCCATTGAGCAGGACGGCGCCGTCGGACTGGCCTGTCGCCAGCACGCGCCCCTGGCTCCCCACGCTCAGCTCCACATTGTTCTCGTAGGACGTGCCGTTCGCGATGGCGTTCTCCGAATCCAGGAAGACGCCCCAGCTGTGCTGACCCTGCACCTGGACGGTGCCGGCCTGCAGGTTGACGGCAACGTCGCCGCAATCGCTGACGTTGCATCCCGTGCCCAGGCCGCCGTCGACCAAGCCAACGCCATGGAACAGCACGCCGGTGCCGTCGCTGCGGCCGATCACGCCGCCGGTGCCGGAGGCGACCTGGGCGAAGATGCCGTGCGCATACGCGCCGGTCGTGCGGATGTCGGAACTGTTGTTCACCGTCACCGCGCCGCCCTCGCCCAGGACCCATCGGCTCGGCGTGACCTGCGAAGACGTCGTGTCGAGATTCACGCCGTCCAGGCCGTTCACCATCACGCCGCTGCCGCCGAGCGATTGCGCCACGATGCCCGCCGCGCCGTCGCCGCTCGTCGTGATCGAGGTCTGGGGTTGCGTGGTCACCATGACCAGCCCGGCGTTGTTGCTGTCCGACGTGTCGCTGGAGGAGATCTTCGGGGCGAGCTGGTCGACCGTGATCGGGCTGTCGGGGCCGATGACCATGAGGCCGCCGCCGCCGCCCACCGACTGCGCCAGCACGCCGAAGGCGTTGATGCCGTGCGTGGTGATGGTGCCGCCGCTGCTGAGCTGCACGTACACGTTGCCGCCGTTGTTCTTGCTCGAGTTCTCGTTCACTCCCAGCGTCGGCGTCACCACGTTGCCGGCAATGGTCTGCGTGGTCGAGTGATAGAGCCCGGTGTCTTGGTCCGGGTCCTGCCCCATCACGCCGACGAGTCCGCCGCCGCCGCCCACCGATTGCGCGACCATGCCGATGGCGTTGTCGCCGAAGGTCTGGATGGCGCCGTCGTTGATGGCGTTCGCGAAGCCGCCGTGGCCGGAAATACCGTTGCCCGAAGCGCCGAAGCGCAGCGCCATCGGATTGCCGAGGCCGGCATTCGGCGTCGAGGCGCCGCCCACGCCACCGCCGCCGCCGACGGACTGCGAGAACATGCCGAACGCGAGGTCGCCCGAGGTCTGGATGTCGCCATTGGCAAGGTTGATGAGCGTGACAGTGTCGCCATTGCCGCCACCGCCGCCGCTGCCACCCACGGCGATCGAGGACTCGATGGCCGAGTCGTGCAGCTTGTCGTTGGCCGTCACCGGCGCGGCGCCGCCGCCGACACCACCGCCGCCGCCCACGCTCTGGCCGAACATGCCGTAGGCCATGGAGCCATGTGTCTGGATCGAGCCGTTCGAATCGATGGTCACCGTGTTGCCGTCGCCGCCGGAACCACCCTTGCCGCCGGCGCCGCCGCCGACGTCCACCGTGAGATTCGCCGCGGTCAGGCCGCTGTACATGGGCTTGGTCGGCGTGTAGAGCTCGTGCGTGGTGTCGTAGAGGTTGTTCAACATATTGGCGTCGTCCCACGCGCCCTTGACGTTGTCCTTCCAGTCCCAGATGTCGTCGGTCACCTTGGTGAACCCGCTCGGGTCCTTGCCGTACCCCTTGGCCGCCAGGGTCACCGCCAGCTTCGGGTACTGGTATTCCGGATCGTCGCCGGAGCCCGTCACGGCATTGCCGCCGGTTCCGCCACCGCCGCCCACGCTCTGGCCGAAGATGCCGTAGGACTGCGCGCCATAGGTCTGGATGGCGCCGTTGCCGTTGTGCACCTCCACGGTGCCGCCGTCGCCGCCCGCGCCGCCGCCGCCGCCGATGGCCACGTTGAGGTTCAGCTGGCCGTTGCTGCCTTTGCCCGTGGCATCGCCGCCGTTGCCGCCGCCACCGCCCACGGACTGCGCGAAGATGCCCGCGGCCATATCGCCCTGGGTGAGGATGCCGCCGGCACCGGTGATGTCGCGGTTGGAGAGCATGTTGAAGTCGGCGTAATGGCCGGGATCGTTCGGGTCCGCGCTGACGTAGTTGGTCACGAGCACGTTGCCGCCCTTGGCCGCTTTTCCGCCCTGCCCGCCGATCGCCACGCTCAGCTGCGTGCTGTAGTCGCCGCCCTGGTACATGCCGCCCTGGTCCGTGGTGCCGACGCCGCCCGCACCGCCGCCGCCGCCGACGCTCTGCGCGAAGATGCCGATGCCCTCGTCCGCGCTGGTGGAGATCAGGCCGCTGTTGACGACCTTGACGTTGCCGCCGATGCCGCCGCCGCTCCCGGAACCGCCGATGGCGGTGGCGACCGTCAGCTTGGCCTGCTGGTACGCCATGCTGGTGGCCGACGCATCGCCGCCCGCGCCGCCGCCGCCGCCGACGCTCTGCGCGAACACGCCGTAGGCGTCCTGGCCTTGCGTCTGCAGCAGTCCCGCGTTCACCACGTTGATCGCGCCGCCATCACCGCCTACGCCGCCGCGGCCGCCGATGGAGGTGGTGAGCGAAATGCTGGGCTCGTCCGGAATGCTCGTGTTGTAGTTCTGCGCCGCCGCAGTGCCGCCGAAGCCGCCGCCGCCGCCCACGGACTGGGCGAAGATGCCGTGCGCATTGCCGCCGAGCGTCTGCACCTGGCCGATGTTGTACGCATCCGCCTCGCCGGCACTGCCGCCCACGCCGCCGTTGCCGCCCACGGCGACCGCCACGGAAATCTGCGCCCCCACCGTGGTCGACAGCGCGCCGCCGCCGGAGCCGCCGCCGCCGCCCACGCTCTGGGAGAACATGCCCGCCGAGTGCTGGCCGGAGGTGCTGATCAGGCCGTAGTTCACCGTCTGGGCCAGGCCGCCGGTCGCGCCGGTGCCACCCGTGCCGCCGATCGTCACCGACGAGCCGAGGGAGGCGTTGGTCACGTCGCCGCCACGGCCGCCGCCGCCGCCCACGCTTTGCGCGACCAGGCCGCGCGAATAGGTACCGGTGGTGATGATCACGTCGCCCGGATGGAAGGCCGCCTGGCTGCCGTCGGTCGGCGGCGGATTGTCGTAGTAGCCGTTCCCGACGTAGGCCGGGCCGCCGTTGCCGCCATTGCCGCCTTCGCCGCCGATGTAGACCGAGAAGACGCCGCCGCCGGAATCCTGGTTGAGATCGCCGCCATAACCGCCGCCGCCGCCGACGCTGAGCGCCACCAGCGCGTCGGAGTCGTCGCCCGCCGTGATGACCTTGGCATACGGCGTACTGGTGTCGTTCCCCACCATGACGTTCGCGGTGACGCCGGCGCCGCCGGTGCCGCCTTTGCCGCCCTTGCGGAAGTACACGCCGCCGCCGGAGGTGCTGTCGCCGCCATTGCCGCCCGCCGACAGCGCCATGACGCCGAAGGTGTTGTAGCCGGTGGTGCTGATCACCGCATTGTCGTTGAGCGCGCCGAGGCTGGATCCACCGAGCTTGACCGTCACGATGCCGCCCTGGCCTCCCTGGGCACCGTTGCCGCCGTGCGTGGCCGTGCCGTCCACCGTGCCGGCATCTCCGCCGACGCCGCCCTGGCTGATGGCCAGGATGGCGCCCGCGGTGACGGAGGTATCCAGAGGCACGGTCTGCGTCGTATCGCTGGCGCTGTCGAAGGTCTGCTGCGGCCCCGTGGCAGCCTTGTCGGGACCCTGCGCGGTCACCGTGCCGCCGGTCACCGTGACATTGACCGCGCCGCCCTTGCCCGCGTCGCCGCCATCGGAGCCGGTGGCGAGCGCGATGATGCTGCCGGAAGCGTCGCCGCCCATCCCGCCATCGCCGCCCTGACTCAGGGCCACGATACCCGAACCGCCGGCATAGCCATTGATGTTGCCGGCCACGGTGGCGTCGATCTCGCCGCCGGCGCCGGCGGCGCCGCCTTTGCGGCCGGTGATCTTCTTGCCGTAGCCGCCCTGGCTCTGACCGCTGGCGCCGCCGTCGCCGCCGATCGAGTAGAGGTTCACCGCCGTGCCGGTGGCCTGGATGTACGACAGCTCGGAGGGCTGGTTCGGATTGAGCGGCATGTCGAACTCGACCTTGCCACCGTCGCCGCCGGTGCCGCCGACGCCGCCGTTGCCGTCGGCGATGTTCTGCTGGCCGTCGCCGCCCTTGCCGCCCTGGCTGAATACCGAAACGCCGTATCCGTTGGGCGCGGAATTCTCGAGTACGGAGTAAGGACCGCTGTCGAGCGGCGCATGGAGCGTGACCGTGACCGCGCCGCCCTGGCCGCCGGTGCCGCCTTGCGGGCCGCTGGGGCCGTAACCGGCGTCGGAAAGACCGCCGTAGCCGCCCTTGCCCCCGGTACTGCCGACGTTCACCAGCGACTGCACGCTGCCGGTCTGCACCGTCTGCAACGTCTCCAGGTCGACCGTCGTGGTCGGGCCGGCGCTGCCATCGTCTCCGGGCAGCCCGATGGTGTTCTGGTTGGCGCCGTCCGCGCCGGCGTTCGTGTAGCTCACCGGTTGCGTATTGCCGGCCGGCACGCTTTGCGCCATGGCCGCGACGGGGATGAACGAGGCGCCCCACAGGGCGTAATGCAGCGCGGTCACGAGCTGGCGCCGCGTGAAAGTCGCACGCGTATTCGAGGCAGACGGCCGCGTGCCGCCGATGTTGATCGGAGCCATGGGAAAGTCCTTGAGGATGGGAGTCGGCCCTGCCGCGAGCAGGGGACACGAGCATGATATGAGCGATGCTCATATTCAGAAACTCGCTTTCCCGGGAGCGTGTCACCGAAAAGAAAAGTCTTGAAAATTAGTCACATGAAGGCGTCTACGGCGGTTCAATCCGCTCTATATCCTGACGCGAGCTCACGTTTAAGCCCCTGGGGGATGTCGAATCTGGGGCATGCTGGATGGCGCCCGTCGGCACGACGGATCGGCCGATGCTTCGGGCGCGACGGGCAGGATGCCGGGCAGCAACTGCCGCCTGGCGCACGGCCATCGGGCATGGCACCGCGTGACGGCGGCACAGCGCACTGGGCTCCGCGCGCATCGGCCGGGCGTCCATGCACTGGCGCTCGCCACCTTCTCCCACGCCTCGAAGGGTCCGGTGCCCTGGCCCCCGACATGAGGGATCATCACATTCCAAACCGACCTTTCGAGAACCCCTCCGTGGGACAGAAGAACAACGACGCTCCCGCCATCCGCCGAAGGAAACCGCTGCAGGAACGCTCCCAGCAGAAGGTGTCGCTCATCCTCGAGGCGACCATGCGGCTGCTGGACCGTGGCGACATCGAGTCGCTCACCACCAATGCCATCGCGGAGAGGGCCGGCGTCAGCATCGGCACGCTCTATCAGTACTTCGACGGCAAGCAGGCCGTGCTCGACGTGCTGATCGATCGCGAGATCGGCGGGCTTTCCGAACGCGTGCTGTCCATCGTGCAGCAGACGCCCGGGCAGTCGGTGGCCGATCGCATGCGCATGATCGTGGCGGCGGTGGCCGACACCTACGGCGGGCGCCGGCGCGTGCACCGCATGCTGCTGGCCCACGCGCTTTCTCAAGGTACGGCGACGCGGCTGCACCCGCTCTTCGCCGGCCTCACCCAGGAGCTGACTGCGCCGCAGCGCGCGGACGCTGCCAAGGAAACCAGGCGCTTCACGCCCGGCGAAGCGTTCGTCCTCACGCATGCCGTGGCCGGCGTGCTGCGCGGGCTGGTGACCACGGTGGAACTGCCCGTGCCCCGCGAGGAGATCGAGGAGGCGCTGGTCCGGCTGATCCAGGGCTTCCTGCACTCCAAGCAGTGAGTCCGCGGGACGGCCGCCGCGCCTCGCCCGGCGGCTTCCAACCTGAGTCCCGGCGCCCTCCCGGGCCTGTCTTGCGCGCCCAACGAGCGCGCAAGCCGCTGTTTCCATGAACCTTTTCCGCCGACAACCGTGCTCCGGGAACGCGAGTTCTTAAATATGAGCATCGCTCATATCATGTACCCATCCCAGCCCGGCGTACGCACGGCCGGGCCCTTCCTTCCCTGGAGCACCTCATGGAACCGCAGACCGAAACGCCGCGTCCCGACCAGCGTCTGGCGCGCCGCTACCACTTCAACGATCCGGACATGGATCTCTTCTTCGTGGCGGCCCTGGGCTGGGGCCCCGCCGGCGGGCTGGATGTCGGCCAGGCGTTCTACGTGGCTTCCCGCATCACCGACGGCGAGGCGGATACCTGGGTGCAGGCCTTCGCCGACTACGGCGACGTCCAGAACGCGCAGGCCGACGCCTGGAAGCGGCGCGGCTGGAAGCGCGCTGCCGGCGAGGCGCGGCTGAAGGCGTTCGCCAGCTATCGCTCGGCGTGGCAGTTCGCCATGCCCGGGCCGCAGTTCGCCGCGATCTACGCCAAGCACCAGCTCGCCTTCGCCACGGCCATGGCCGAACTGGACATGCCGGCGACGTTCTTCGAGCTGCCCTACCAGGACAAGGCGCTTCCCGGCGTCTTCCTGCGGCATGCCGATCCGGACGCGCCCACCGCGCTGGTGATCGGCGGCGCGGACACCTGCTTCGAGGACCTGTTCCTGACGATCGGCCGGAACCTGCTCGACCGTGGCTACTCCGTTGCGCTGGTCGACCTGCCGGGCCAGGGCATCACCCAGGCGCAGGGCCTGCACTGGGAGCCCGAAGCGGAGCGCCCGATCTCGATGGTGATCGACCTGCTGATCGAACGCTTCGGCGCCGTGCCGGGCCGCATCGCGCTCATCGGCCTCAGCCTGGGCGGCTATTTCGTCACCCGCGCCGCGGGGCACGAGACGCGCCTGGCGACCGTCATCGCCAGCACGCCGTTCCCGGATCCGGCGCAGATGTTCGCGCTGTCGGTCCGCTCGGCGACCGAACGCGCGGGGATGCCTTCGGCCGCGGCTATGCGCAGCCGGCTCACCACGTTCTGGAAGGCCGGCGCGACCAACGGGCAGGAGCTGCTCAAGCGCACCGCAGGCATGGTCGCCGACCCGACCCGCGTGACCGTGCCGTTCCTGTCCATCCTCGGCGGCGGCGATTCGCCGGTGTTCGCAAGGCAGGCGCGCGACTGGCACCAGCGCATCCCCGCCACCTTGAAGTCCTTCGTCCTGCTCGACGAGGCCACCGGCGCGGACGGGCACGTGCAGATCAACAACCGGCTCCGTCTGGCCCAGGAATGCTGCGGCTGGATGGACGACATCTTCGGGAGGTGAGCCATGGGCATCCTGCTCGCTTTCATACCTTTCGCGGTCTTCGCCCTGCTCTGCCACTTCGTCGGGCCAGCCTGGAGCCTCGCCGCGGGCACCCTGCTCTCCGCCTCGCTGCTGCTGCGTGACGTGCTGCATCCCGGCCGCTGGCCGAAGTTCCTCGAGGTGGGTTCGCTCGTCCTCTTCAGCGGACTGACCGCCTTCATGGCGGTCACCGGCATGGAGATATCGGTCGTGGGCGTGCGCGTCTGCGTCGACACGGGGCTGCTGCTGA
Source organism: Pseudomonas sp. Hp2 (assembly GCF_006386585.1). Lineage (NCBI taxonomy): Bacteria > Pseudomonadati > Pseudomonadota > Gammaproteobacteria > Pseudomonadales > Pseudomonadaceae > Pseudomonas > Pseudomonas sp. Hp2. Next base: position 219,912 of record NZ_VAHJ01000005.1, on the reverse strand, counting down.
CCATCCTGCTGTCGATGGCGGTCGGCCATCCCTTCACGCTGCAGTACGCGAAGGACAAGGTCCGGCCCGAACTCTGGCACTCGCCGCGTTTCCTGCGGACGAACTACATCCTCACCGGTGCCTGGGCGATCGCCTTCGCGGCGATGGTGTCGATCGAGCTGGCCATGCTGTTCGTGCCCTCGCTGCCGCATCGCCTGGGCGTCGTCGCGATCGTGCTGGCGCTGCTCGGCGCGTTCCGTTTCACCCGCTGGTATCCGTCGCGGCTGCACCTGCCGCGCCACTGACGACACGGGCCGGACATCCACCGGCAAACCTCCCGGCGGCGCCCGACCCACGCCGCCGGCGGGCCAGTGCGCGCCGACGCTTCGCGGCGGAGGCGCATGCGGGGTCGCTTCCTCCTGAGACCACAGCCATGACCACGTTCCATCACAACTATCCGAACGTCGATACGCAGGCCGGCGAACGTCCGCGCGGCCTGGACGACGACATCTGCGTCCACATCCTCACCTCGTCATCGGTGATGGTGGGTGTCTGCCTCACCGTGGTGGGCATCCTCCGCGTCGTGATCACGCTGCAGAGCGCGGACCTGATCGGCGACGACCTGCTGACCATCAACACCATGATCTACCTGGCGTCGGCGCTGCTCGCCTACTGCGGGCTGCGCACGCGCAACCGGCGTCGCAACCACAAGCTCGAATACGCCGCGGACATCACCTACCTGGTAGGCATGGTGTTCACCGTGATCAACACGGCCTTCATCACGTGGGCCATGAGTGTCGGGCGCGTCGCGTGAACACCCGTCGCTTCCTGATCGCCGCCGCCACGGCCTGCCTGCCCGCACCGCCCTAGAGGCACCCCAGGGCATGTCCATTATCGACCTTCACCCAGCACCCCAAGAGGAACATCACCATGAACAAGGTACGCATCATCGGCGTCGCTCTCGCCTTCGCCGCCGCCAGCACCTTCGGCTGCGCCGCCATGGCCCAGCAAGCGCCCTACGTCGACATCGGTCCGCGCCACGGCAACTTGCGCGGCGCGCAGGAACACATCGTCGAGGCCTGGCGCCTGGTCGGCGAAGCGCAATACGACAACGGCTCGCGCCTCGGCGGCCACGCCGCGCGCGCGAAGGAACTGCTGCGCGAGGCCAACGAGGAGCTGCGCATGGCCGCCGACGTGGCCAACGAGCACGGAGACTGATGCAAAGCGGACGCGAGGGCGGTACGAACCACGCCTCGCGTCTTTCCAGATCTCATCCGGCACGTACGCAGGCAACGTGAGCGCGCCGCTCCGGCCTGGAAGGCCTGGCTCGGCGCGACGGCGACCTGCTGGTGCCCGGCGCCGCGCTGGAAGCCCCCGGGGCGACCGCGCCATCCGCCAGGCGCTCGCGCAAGGCGATACGTCCGATTTCGGGCACCAACCTCTACCGGCAGGTGTTCGCGCCGGCCGAACGCTGGAAACGCTGCATGGCGAAGTGACGGAGCCGGCGGGGCTCAGCGCGCGGGCGCGCGCCCGAGCAAGCCGGCGCGCCGGAAGCCCATTTCCACCGGCACCGTAACCAGCGGCGGCAGCGCCGCGAGCAGGCCCAGCACCCACGCCCACCACGGCCAGCGCAGCCGCACCGCGGCCACCAGGCTGGCCGCGACGTAGAACAGGAACGCCGCGCCGTGCAGGCGGCCGAACAGCCATACGCCCAGCTCGGTGGTCTGCAGGCCGTACTTGAGCCACATGCCGGCCAGCAGGCCTGCCCAGGTCAAGGCTTCGAGGAACGCGGCCACGGCGAACAGCCGGCCGACCGGCGACAACGGTTGGGAAGACACGCGAGGACTCCGAACGGGAAGGAAGAGTGCCGCGACGCGATGGCGGCGGCGACGCCCGCTGGCGGTCCGCATCATACAAGGCCGCATGGAACGCGTGCGCGATAACCATTAAGGCATCCCTCGCGGCGTTTCTTGCGAAGTGCGACCGCGGTCGGGGTCAGGCCGCGCCGTTAGAGCGTGATATGCGCCTCGCGGCGCGGGGCCGTCGGGGGAATGCCGCGGACGGACCGCACCGCGGTGCGGATGGCATCCCCCCGTTCCATCCAGCCGATCGAACACCCGGCGACGCCACGCGCGTTCCCGCCGGGCGGCCCGGCGCGCGCCCGCACGAAGCACGACACGTCCCGACCGGGACCTACATGGGAGGAAACCAATGGCAACACGCGCTACAAGCAAGCATCGCCTGAGGCTGGCCTGGCTGGCCGCACTGCTGCTCGGCCCGAGCATCGCCTTCGCGGTCGGACCGGGCGTGGTCACCGGCGAGACCCGCGTCCACGATCCCTCGATGATCAAGCGCGGCGATGGCCGCTACTACGTCTACGGCTCGCACAACGTCACCCTCACCAGCACCGACCGCACCGCCTTCAGCAACGCCGGCGCGGCGTTCTCCAGCATTCCCGGCTGGGTCTACAACTACAACAGCGACGGCGACATCTGGGCGCCGGACGTGTCCTACCGCGGCGGCAAGTACCTGATGTACTACACCGCCTCCAGCTTCGGCTCGAACAAGTCGGCGATCGCGCTGGCCACCAGCAGCACCGGCGCGCCGGGCTCCTGGACCGACCAGGGCATCGTCTACAGCTCCACCACCAGCAACGACTTCAACGCCATCGACGGCAACCTCGTCGTGGACGCGTCCAACCGCTGGTGGCTGGCGTTCGGTTCCTACTGGACCGGCATCAAGCTGATCCAGATCGATCCGTCCACCGGCAAGCAGCTCGCCGGCAACACCACCCGCTACAGCCTGGCCTCGCGCCCGAGCCCCGGCGCGGTGGAAGCGCCGTTCATCCATCGCGCCAACGGCTGGTACTACCTGTTCGTCTCCTTCGACGCCTGCTGCCAGGGCGCGTCCAGCACGTACAAGATCGCGGTCGGCCGGGCGAGCCAGATCACCGGCCCGTACCTGGACAGGTCCGGCGTGGACATGCGTTCCGGCGGCGGCACCGTGATCCATTCCAGCCAGGGCAGCATGCACGGGCCGGGCGGGCAGTCGGTGATCGCCGATGCCGACGGCGACATCCTCGTCTACCACTACTACGACGACGCCGGCACCGAGCGGCTGGGCATCAACCGGCTCGGCTACGACGGCAGCGGCTGGCCGGTGGTGCAGTAGCAGCATGGCCATGGCGGAGCCGGCGCGACCGGCTCCGCTACGGCACCAGCACCACCTTGCGGCAGTCCTCTTCCTTGCGGTCGAAGATCTCGTAGCCGCGCGCGGCTTCGGACAGCGGCAGGCGATGGGTGATGATCGAGGCCGGGTTCAGCTCGCCGTCGCCGATGCGCTCCAGCAGATGGGCCATGTGCCTTTGCACGTGGGTCTGCCCCATCTTGAAGGTCACGCCCTTGTCGAAGGCGTCGCCGAACATGAAGGCATGGATGAAGCCGGCGTACACGCCCGGCACGCTCACCGTGCCCCCGCGGCGAACCGCGGCAATGCACTGGCGCAGCACCACGCCGCTGCTGCCTTCGAGCTTCAGCGTGGTCATCGCGGTCTCGATGGCGCTGCCCTCGGCCTCGAAACCCACCGCATCGATCGCCGCGTCCACGCCGCGCCCGTCGGTTTCCGCGACGATGATGTCGGCCGGGTCGTCGACCTGGCCGGCGTCGATCGGGATCGCGTCGTAGGCCTGCACCGCGTACTCCAGGCGGTAGGCATGGCGATCCACCATGAAGATGCGGCCCGCGCCCAGCATGCGGCAGCACGCCGCGGCCATCAGGCCGACCGGGCCGGCGCCGTAGATGGCCACGCTGGAACGGGGCCCGACCCCGGCATCCACGACCGCCTGGTAGCCGGTCGGCAGGATGTCCGACAGGAACAGCACCTGTTCGTCGGGCAGCGCGTCCGGTATCGCCAGCGGCCCGACGTTGGCCTTGGGCACGCGCACGAACTCGGCCTGCCCGCCGGAAACGCCGCCATACAGGTGGCTGTAGCCGAACAGCGCGGCCGGCGGGCGCAGGCCCTTGCGGTTGAGCGTGGCGCCCCGGTCCGGGTTGGTGGTCTCGCAGGCCGAGTATTCCTGCAGCAGGCAGTGGAAGCATTGCCCGCACGCGATCACGAACGGGACGACCACGCGGTCGCCGCGGCGCACGCGGGTGACCGCCGGCCCGGTCTCCTCGACGATGCCCATGAATTCGTGGCCCAGGATGTCGCCCTGCTTCAGCGCCGGGATCTTGCCGTGGTACAGGTGCAGGTCCGAGCCGCAGATCGCGGTGGCGGTCACGCGCAGGATGATGTCGTCGGCGTCGACCAGGACCGGGTCGGGGACGCGTTCGACCCGGACGTCCCGGGCGCCGTGGTAGTTCAGGGCCAGCATGCGCGACTCCTGGCGGGGGGAGGGACGTCCACTGTCCATGCGCCCGCGTTAATGCCGTCGCCAGGAAATGTGGCGGGCATGTGCATTCCCACGGCGCGTTGATGCGCGCCGCACGCCCGGCTAACCCGCCGCGTCCTACGGTGCCGGTCCGGACCGACGAAGGAGTACCGCGATGAGCATCCTCAAATGGGCGGCCGTGGGCGCCGCCGGCGTGTTCGCCTACAAGGCCTGGCAGCGGCGCCAGGCCGGAGCGCAGCCCGCGCCGGCCAGCGTCGACCGGCGCGAAACCACGCCGCCCCACGGCGACGCGCTGGCCGGGGGCGCGCCCGGCCCGGCCGCGGCCGCACCGGCGGCGCAGTCGAGCCGCGGCTTCGGCGAGGAGGCCTAGGGCGCGTCCCGGCGGCGCGGCACGCGGCCGCCGGGCATTCGGAATCCGTTCCGGCGGCCCGGGAAACGGCCACCTCTCCGTGCCCGTCCTACAATCGCGGCATCCAACGCCAGCCGGCGCCGCCAGGGCCACGCATGAAGAAGATCGGATTCCTTTCCTTCGGCCATTGGGCGCCGTCGCAGCAGTCGCAGACGCGCTCGGCCTCCGACGCCCTGCTGCAATCCATCGAACTGGCCGTGGCCGCCGAGGCGCTCGGCGCCGACGGTGCGTTCTTCCGGGTGCACCACTTCGCGCGCCAGCTGGGCTCGCCGTTCCCGCTGCTCGCGGCGATCGGCGCGAAGACCCGGCGCATCGAGATCGGCACGGCGGTGATCGACATGCGCTACGAGAACCCGCTGTACATGGCCGAGGACGCCGGCGCGGCCGACCTGATCTCGGGAGGACGCCTGCAGCTGGGCATCAGCCGCGGCTCGCCCGAACAGGTGATCGAGGGCTGGCGCTACTTCGGCTACGTGCCGGCCGAAGGCGCTGGAAGGCGAGGGCTTCGCCGAACCCAACCCGCAGCCGATGTTCCCCAATCCGCCGGGCCTGCTCCGGCTCGAGCCGCATTCGCCGGGCCTGCGCGATCGCATCTGGTGGGGCGCGGGTTCCAACGCGACCGCGGTCTGGGCCGCGAAGCTGGGCATGCACCTGCAGAGCTCGACGCTCAAGAACGACGAGGACGGCCGCCCCTTCCACATCCAGCAGGCCGAGCAGATCCGCGCCTATCGCGAGGCCTGGAAGCAGGCCGGCCACGGCGGCACCCCGCGCGTGTCGGTCAGCCGCAGCATCTTCGCGCTGGTCGACGACCAGGACCGGCTCTACTTCGGCCAGGGCGGCCAGGAGCGGGACCAGATCGGCTACCTCGAAGGCAATACGCGCGCGATCTTCGGCCGCAACTATGCCGCCGAGCCCGACGTGCTGATCGAGCAGCTCGCCAAGGACGAGGCCATCGCCGAAGCGGACACCTTGCTGCTGACCGTGCCCAACCAACTCGGCGTGGACTACTGCGCGCACGTCATCGAGTCCATCCTGGTCCACGTCGCGCCGGGCCTGGGCTGGCGCTGACCCGCGGCGGCCGCGGGCGTCCTGTCGTCACCCGCCGCAGCCGCGCGCCCGCGCCTGCATGTGCTCGCGCTCGCGCGCATTGCCAGTCAACCCAGCGGCGCGCTCGAACGCCGCCCTGGCCTCGGCATGGCGGCCGAGCTTTTCCAGCAGGTCGCCATGCAGCGCCGGCAGCTGCGGATAGTCCCGCACCCGCGGATCCTCCAGCAGCGCCTCGACCAACGGCAACGCGGTGGCGGCGCCGTCGGCGCGGCTGACCGCCACGGCACGATTGAGCTCGACCACCGGCGAGGGCGCGATCGCGGCTAGGCGCGCATACAGCGCGGCGATGCGCGACCAGTCGGTATCCGCGGCCTGCAGCGCCTGCGCATGGCAGGCCGCGATCGCCGCCTGCAGCACGTAGAACCCGTCGCCGCCGCCCAGCCGCTGCGCGCGTTGCAGCGCCTGCAGCCCGCGCGCGATCTGCAGCCTGTCCCAGCGCGCGCGGTCCTGCGCGTCGAGCAGCACGATGCCGCCCTGGCCGTCGTTGCGGGCGCGGCTGCGCGAGGCCTGCAGTTCCATCAAGGCCAGCAGCCCCCACACCTCCGGCTCGCCCGGCATCAACCCGGCCAGCACGCGCCCCAGCCGCAAGGCCTCCTCGCACAGCGCCGGCCGCATCCAGTCCTCGCCGGCGCTGGCCGAATAGCCTTCGTTGAACACCAGGTAGACGACTTCCAGCACGGAATCCAGGCGTTCCTCGAGCTGGTCCTTGCGCGGCACCTCGAACGGCACCCGTTTCTGCGCCAGGGTCTTCTTGGCCCGCACGATGCGCTGGGCGATGGTCGGTTCGGCCTGCAGGAAGGCCCGCGCGATCTCCTGCGTGCTCAACCCGCACAACAGGCGCAGGGCCAGCGCCACGCGCGCCTCGGCGGGCAGCACCGGATGGCAGGTCACGAACACCAGCCGCAGCAGGTCGTCGCCGATGTCGTCTTCCAGCCCTGCATCGCTGGCGGGATCGTCGCGCATGGATGACTCGCCTTCCAGTTCGAGCGCCAGCTCGGCGTGCTTGCTCGCATGCAGCCGGCGCTGGCGCACCTGGTCGATGGCGCGGTTCTTCGCCGCCGTCATCAACCACGCTGCGGGATTGTCCGGGACCCCGTCCTGCGGCCACCGTTCCAGCGCGGTGGCGAAGGCCTCCTGGGCGAGTTCCTCGGCCAGGCCGACGTCGCCGCTGATCCGCGCCAGGCGTGCGACCAGCTTCGGCGCTTCCATGCGCCACAGGGTGTCGAGGGTGGTGCGGAGATCGGATCGTGTCATCGGCGCGGATCACAGCACCGCGCCGCGGCGGATGCAAGCCGGGCTCACGCCTGCACGAACACCTTGAACCCGCCCCAGATCATGCGCTTGCCGTCGAACGGCATGCTTTTCATGTCCATCCCGGCCAGGCGCTTGTCGGCCATCGCAAGCTTGTTGACCTTGTCGCGGTGCGCGCGCGACTTGTAGAGGATGTACGAGAACACCACCACCTCGTCGTCCTTCAACTTGACCGACCTCGGGAACGAAGTCAGCTTCCCGACCGGCGCATCGTCGGCCACGCTTTCCACGTACCCCAGCGCGCCATGCTCCAGCCAGACCTTCTTGGCCAGCCGCGCCAGCTTCTTGTACTCGTCCAGCTTCGCCGCCGGTACCGGTACCACGAATCCGTCCACGTAGCTCATTGCGGTTCTCCTCACAGGTTCAGTTGGCCGATGGCGCGGGTCAGGCGTCGTCGGGAATCTCCGGCACCACCAGCTGCGCGAGCAGTTGCAGCGACTCCTGCCAGCCCAGGTAGCAGGCCTCGACCGGGATCGCGTCCGGGATGCCTTCCTGCACGATGTTCAGCTCGGTGCCGACCGGTACCGGCCTGAACTCGATCGTGGTGCGCATCGTGCCGGGTAGGCCCATATCGTCGAACGCATCGGTATGGACGATGCGCTGGCCGGGCACCAGCTCCAGGTACTCGCCGCCGAAGGAATGCGTGGCCCCGGTGCCGAAGTTGGTGAACGACATCCGGTAGCGGCCGCCGACCCGGGCGTCGATCTCGTGGACCTTGCCGGTGAAGCCGTGCGGCGGCAGCCACTTGGCCATCGCGTCGGGGTCGAGGAAGGCCCGGTAGATCCGCTCCGCCGGTGCGGGCAGCACCCGGTGCAGGCGAACGGTGCCGCTCATGCCGCACCTCCCTGGCCACCGGCGGGGAACGGCTTCTTCTCGGGGCATCGCCCCTGGAACATCAGGCGGGACATCGGGTTCATCGTCGTCTCCTTGGGTTGTCGGTTGCCGCATCGGCGCCACGCTGCGTTCGCGCGGACGTTTTCTGGCGGGCGGAAGGCCCTCTTCATCCAATACGACGAACGGGCAAGGCCGGAATCGACAAGCGCGGCGAAAATTTTTTCGCCGCACCGCACCATCCTGCCGCCGTCCCCTGTGCGAGGATGTCCGCCCACCCGCATTCCCCCGGCCCATCATGCAATTCCTGCTGCTGGTCTATCCCGACCCCGAACTGCTCGCCGCCCTGCCCGCCGCCGAATACGACACCTTGATGCGCGGCTGCCTGGACCATGCCGAGGAACTGCGCGCCCAGGGCACCTTGCTGGCCTACCAGAAGCTGGAGCCGCCGGCCGTTGCCCGCACCGTGCGCGTGCGCGGCGGCCGCAGCGCGGTGCTGGACGGCCCCTTCGCCGAGACCAAGGAATTCCTGGCCGGGTTCAACCTGATCGAAGCCGCGGACATGGACGAGGCGGTCCGCATCGCCCACGAGTTCCCCTGGATCCGCTACGGCAGCATCGAGGTGCGGCCGCTGTCCGACATGGGCGCCGAACGCCGTCGCGTCGGCGCCAGGACGGTCGCTGCCGTCGTCGATTGACGGGCGGCAGGGACGCGGCGGCGAGCGCCGTTGCCGCATTCCGGCAGCCGGCGCGACTGGTGGCGGCATCGAGCCGCCACGACATGCGGCGCGGCACCGCGCGAGGCTATGATTCCGGCCACGGCGTTCCGTGGAGGAACTCCGTCCGACGAACCTCTCGTGTCCCGGCAGCAAGGACGCCATGCCCGCATCGAAATTCTTCCTCTTCGCCCTGCTCGCCGCCTCGGCCAGCGCCCATGCGGAAAGCACGCTCTCGGTGGTGGTGCTCGACCAGGCGCGCCAGGGCGACAAGGCCGCGCTCCTGCTGCACATCCATGACGAGGCCTCCCCCGACCCGGCCGAACCGGGCGCGGACGGCTGGATGCCGCCGCCGCAGGCTTGCCGGGACGGCGGCGCGGGCCAGGATGCCAACCAGAGCCGGCGCGGCTGCTTCGGCTTCGCGATCGACGAGAACGGCCGGGACATCGCCCCGCTAGGCAGCCGGATCCTCTACAGCGGCGTGGCCGACAGCTACGTGCTGCTCGTCTACCGCACTCCCTTCGCGAACGAGCCGGTCACCCGGGTGCACGTGGACGTCGAGAATTTCGGCTACCACAACGGCGGCGAAGCCGGACGTTCCGAGGCCGTGGCCTGGCAGGCGGGGACCCTGGACGTCCATCATCCCCTGCGGCGCCTGTTCGCCCTGCAGGACGGACTGCTCAACGAGGACTACCAGGCCATCGTCGGCCAGCTGGGCGATCGCGACGCCGACATCGCCCGCGTGCGCGCGGAACAGCGGCAATGGCTCAAGGTCACCGATGCCAACTGCGGTGCCCGCGCGCCGGACGAGCCTTCCTGGGAAGAGGATTTCCTGCGATGCCGGCTGCGCTTCATCGAACGGCGCCTGGCCCAGTTCGCCCTGCTCGCCCGCGAACTGGACATCCCCTACCGCGACGATCCGGAATGAGGACCGGGAGGCCGGCAACTGCCCGGCCTCCCGTGAGACCGCCTACTGCTGCCACACCGTGACGTTGGAGCTGCCGTTGGCGCCAAAGCCCTCGGTCGCCATGATCTGGTAGTTGTGGGTGCCCAGGTTCATGCCGAAGCTGGCCCACGCATTGACGTGGTTGGCGAAGGTGATCGTGTTGTTGGTGCCGGTCGGGCGCTTGGACGTGCGCACGCTCCAGTACTGGTAGAAGGTCGCGTTGCCGATGATCGACGGCGCGTTGACGCGTTGCGTGCGGTAGACGTTGTAGGTGCCGCCGTCGCTGTTGACGGTGCCCATGAAGGTACCGCCGCCCGGGGGCGTGAAGCCGCCCCAGTTGTCCACCACGTAGTACTCGATCAGAGGATTGGTGGTCCACCCGTAGAGGGTGAGGTAGCTGTTGGAACCGGGATTGAACACGCCGGCGTTGTAGCCCACGCGGCGCGTGCTGCTGCCGGTGGCCCAGCCCTTGCCGGTCACCAGGTTGTAGTTGCCGCCGAGGTTGTAGGTGGTGCTGTAGTTGCCGTCGTTGCCCAGCGTGACGCAGGCCGAACCTCCGTCCTTCCAGAACGAATAGAAGTAGCCGTTGTGCGTGCCGGTCTGATTGTTGCAGACCTGCTGCGCGTTCGCGCCGGCGCTCGCGCCCAGCGCGAGGACGGCAGCCGGCAGCAGCCGCGTTAGCGCTATCATTTTCAGTGCCGCGAACTTCATGGATCCCTCCTCCATTGGTCGGTCGTTGCGTGGGATTCGCCGAGAACATCGGCGTCGGACGGGCGGCGTGGCCGCCGCGATAAACAGACACGATGCGGTCTGGGCCGTCAACAGCGTCCGCGCGGGTGCGGCGATGACAGCGCTGGCAGTGTCGATTCGTTAACAGATTCCCCCGGACCTGGGCCGCGCCAGGCGCCGTCGGCACGCCGGATCGGGCCCGGGATTGCTGCGGCGCAACGCGCATGCCCGCGGACGCCGGGCGACCTCCGCGCCGCCGCGCGTCGCCTTCGCGCGTCACCGCGCCAGGCGATAGCTCTCGGCCACCTCGTCCATCCGCACCTTCAGTGCATCGGCCGGATACCAGCGACCATCCGCCATCACGCCCTGCGGCTGCATCAGCACCGCAAGGTCGTCCAGCGGATTGGCCGGTACCAGCAGCAGGTCGGCGCGCGCGCCTTGCGCCACCACGCCGAAGCGGCGCGTGGCGGGGTAGTGGCGCTGGACGAATTCGCCAGGCACGCGCGTCGCGGTGGCCAGGGCCTGGTAGCGGCTCAGGCCGGCCGATTCCAGCGCGCGCAGGTTGGCATGCAGGGAGAAACCGCCGACCAGCCCCGGGATGTCCTGCGCATCGGTGCCGGACAGCAAGGGAATGCCGGCCCGCTGCATCTCGCGCACCAGCCGCTGCAGGAACGCGACCCGGTCGGCCAGGCTGCCGCTGCGGCGCGCATAGCCCTGCGCAGGCCAGGACACCCGGTATTGCGGCGGCAACCAGCGTGCCTCGGGCCGGCGCAGATAGGCTTCGACGATGTCCGGCCGGCCCCATTGCTCGGCGATGGTCTGGTAGGTCACCAGGTCGGCGACCACCGGCGTGCCATGGCGGCGCAGCATCGCGATCGCACCGGGGATTTCCGCCGGATCCGGCGCCGCGTTCGGATCGTGCTCCGGCGGCTGCGGGAAATAGGTGTAGAACAGCTCCTCGGCGTGGGCCACCATCGCCTGCCCGGCCTCGATCTGCTTGCGCAGGCCCACCGCGCTGACGCCGTGCCCGACCACCGGCAGCCCGGCGCTCTTCGCCGCGGCCATCAGCGCCTGGAACGCTTCCGCCGAAAGATTGTTGTAGACCTTCAGGAAGTCGTAGCCGTTGGCCTGCGCGATGCGGACCACCGCCTGCGCGTCGCCCGCGTCGCGCACCACCAGGTGCCCGTAGCGCGGCGAACCGTCCACGGCCAGGGCCACGAACGCGCGCGGCCCGGCCAGCTCGCCGTTGGCGATCGCCAGCCGCGTGCGCCCGACGAAGCTGTTGCGCGCCTCGCCCATGTTCAACGTGGTGGTGATGCCCAGGCCCAGCAGCACCGCCATGTCCTGGCGGCTGTCCAGGTGGTTGTGCATGTCCGCCAGCCCCGGCAGCAGCCACGCCCGGCCGTGGCCGTCGATCACCCGCGCGCCTTCGGGCACCTTCACCTTGCGCCCGAGCGCGGTGACGACGCCGTCCTCCACCAGCACGGTCTGCCCGGCCAGCACGCGCTCGCGATCCATCGGCAACACGTTGACGCGCACGAAGGCGGTGACGTCCTTCGGCGGAACCGCCGGCGCCTGCGCCAGCGCGCCTCCGCTCCAGGCCAGCGCGCCCGCGCACAGCCATGCCCGCAGAAGATTTCGCATCCGGTTTCCTCTCCCCGTTCGGATGGCCATTATCGCCGGCGGGCGTCGCGTCCTCGTCCCGCGGCGCATCAGGGCAGCGCGTGGAAATACTCCACCAGGAAATCGGCCGCGGCCCGCACCCCGGGAAGCAAGCCGCGCCGGTGCTGCATGACCAGCGTGGTCGTCACCTGGCCGGCGGTCCACTCCGGCAGCACGTGCGCGAGCTGCCCGGAGGCGATGTACGCCCTGCACATCCGTTCCGGCAGGCAGGCGATGCCCAGGCCGGCGGCCGCCGCCGCGAACAGCAGCGACGATTCGTTGGCGACCATGGCCGCCTGCGGCCGGGCCTGCGCGTGCGCTCCCGAAGCGTGCGCGAGATCCCAGGCCACCGTCGTGCCGCTGGAGAACAGCGCCCGATGCCGGTCCAGTTCCCCGGGGGAAGCCGGGGTGGCGTGCAGGTCCAGGTAGGCCGGCGCTGCCACCAGGATGATCGCTTCCACCATCAGGCGCCGCTGCACCAGCGCCGAGTCCGGCAGTGGCGCGAAGTGGCTGCGTATCGCCAGGTCCACGCCTTCCTGCGCCAGGTCGGCGAAACGGTCGCTCACGTCGAGGTCGAGCTGCAGCCGCGGGAACTTCAGCGCGAGCGCGGGAAGGCATTGCGCCAGGTAGAGCTGCGCGACCGGGACCGAGGCGGTGATGCGCACCGTGCCGCTGGGCTCGGCCTGCCGTCGTCGCACCACCGCTTCCGCCGCCTCCGCTTCGATGAGCGCGCCGCGCGCGTGCTCGTAGAAATCGCGTCCCAGCTCGGTCAGCGTGAACGCGCGCGAGGTCCGGTGGATCAGGCGCGTCCCCAGTTCCTCCTCGAGCATCGCCACGCGCTTGCTGATCGTCGACTTGGGCAGCCCCAGCCGCCGCGAGGCCGCCGCAAAGCCGCCCTGCTCGACGGCGACGACGAAATAGGTCAGGTCGTTGAGGTTGAGCACCCCGCCTCCAAAGTCTCTGCATGTGGACGATTAGTCCAGATTCTGCCAGCTACACGCCCAAGGTCCACACATCTACGCTTTCGGACAGGCGGCATGACCGCCTTCGTCCAACCCCAAAGGAGTTTCGTGATGACCCCGATCCTGTTCTACGGCGTGCCTTCGGGCTGTTCCTTCGGTTCCATCGTGGCATTGGAATGGCTGGGCCAGCCGTACCGGCTGTGCCGCATCGAAATGCCCGAAATGGTGACCGCCGAAGCCTATCGCCGCATCAATCCCGTCGGCGAGACGCCCACCTTGCGCACCGCCAGCGGCGACTTCCTCAGCGAAAGCATGGCGATCCTCAACCACATCGGCGCGCGCGGCGTGGACCAGGGGCTGGGCTTCGCCCAGGGCACGCGCGATTTCGATCGCCTCAACCAGGCGCTGGCCTTCCTCAACACCACGTTCTTCGGCGCCTACGTCCCGCTCTGGCATGCGCTCGAGCACGGGAGCGAGGGCATGGAGAAGCAGGTGCTGGTCGAGTTCGGCCGCAGCCGCGTGCGCAAGGCCCACGCCGACCTGTCGGCGATGCTTGGGGACCGCCCGTGGCTGCTCGGCCAGCAGCGCACCCTGGCGGATGCCTACTTCATCGGCATCGCCCGCTGGAACGAGTACCACCAGGCCATCGACCGCCGCGAGTTCCCCAACCTGCAGCGGCTGTACGACAAGCTCGAGGCGGATCCGGCCGTGGCCTTCGCACACGCGATCGAGGACCAACGCCCGGCCACGAGCACTGGAGGCTTCCTCGGCGAGGTGTCCTTCGACGCGGCGCTCGACCGGGAGCCGGTCGCTGCCTGAAAAGCGGCGGCCAGGCTCGTGCCGATTGGATCGCATATCCGCCAGGCCGGGGACGTGGCCGAGCCACGTGCCCTCGGCCGCAATCGACGCCGGCTAGGCCCGGCCTTGCCCCACCAGGCACTCCCAACTCGCCATCGCGCAATCCACCACCGACATCAGGCGCTTGCGCGGGGCGCCGTCGCGTACCTGCAGCGACAGGCCGTTCAGGACCGTGGCGTAGTAGGCGGCGACCGCGGCCACGTCGGCGCCGGCCGGCACGTCGCCTTCGGCGATGCCGCGCTTGAGGCGGTCGCGGATCCGCTTCTGCATGCGTTCGCGGAGCGCGGACAGTTCGTCGAACACCGCGCCGTTCTCGGCGGTGCGGTGCGGGGCGCCGAGGACGATCAGGCAGCCTTTCGCCGGCTGGGTCGCGGTGAAGGCCCGGACGTTGTCGCGCAGCATCGCGTCGATGGCCTCGCGGGCGGTGGCGGGCTCCTGCAGGGCGCGCACGGTATGCACGCCCACCGTGGCCAGGTAGAGGTCGACCGCCTCGCGGAACAGCGCCTCCTTGCAGCCGAAGGCGGCATACAGGCTGGGGGGATTGATGCCCATGGCATGGGTCAGCTCGCCCAGCGAGGCCGCGTCGTAGCCGCGCTCGCGGAACAGATCCATCGCCCTGTGCAATGCCTGGTCGCGATCGAATTGGCGCGGGCGGCCGCGTCCGGCCATGGGAGGCTCCTGCTTTATTTACCGATTGCTACATAAGGCGGTTGACGGCCGCGGTCAAGCCTGCCTTAATTATGTATCACTCAATACATAAATAGGCCCATGGATACACTCACAGGCAAGACCGCGCTGGTCACCGGCGCATCCCGCGGCATCGGTGCGGCGATCGCGCTGCGGCTGACGCGGGAAGGCGCCGACGTGGCGATCACCTATGCGAGCTCCGAAGCCAAGGCCGCCGAAGTGGTCGCCGGGATCGAGAAGCTCGGGCGCCGCGGCCGCGCCTACCGGGCCGACAGCGCCGATGCCGCGGCGTTGCGCTCCGCCATCGACCGCGCCGCCGCCGACCTCGGCCGCATCGACATCCTGGTCAACAACGCCGGGGTCCTGGTCGCCGGCGACGTCGCCGGGTTCGCGCTGGAGGATTTCGACCGCACCATGGCGGTCAACCTGCGCGCGGTGTTCGTCGCGACCCAGGCGGTGCTGCCGCACATGCGCGAAGGCGGCCGCATCGTCAACATCGGCAGCTGCCTCGCCGCCCGCGCCGGCCGCCCGGGCATCGCGGTGTACGCGGCCAGCAAGTCCGCGCTGGACGGGCTCACCCGCGGGCTGGCGCGCGACCTCGGCGCGCGCGGCATCACCGTCAACCTGGTGCATCCGGGCCCGACCGATACCGACATGAATCCGGCCGACGGCCCGCGCGCGGATGTCCTGCGCGCGCAGATGCCGATCCCGCGCTATGGCGAGGGCAGCAACATCGCCGGCCTGGTGGCCTGGCTCGCCAGCGAGGAAGGCCGCTACGCCAACGGCGCCTCCTACGCGCTCGACGGCGGTATCAACGCCTGATCCGCTTCGCCGCCGCGCATCGGCCGTCCCCGTGCAGGCGGGGACGGCGGCTCGCCGCCCGCTTCCGCCAGGCGGCGAGCCCACCGGCGATAATGTCCCGCTCCTTCCCGCCCCCATGACGTCGATGCGCGCATTCCTGCTGCTGATCTCCCTGCTGACCACCACCGCGTTCGCCCCGTCGGCCTGGGCATTGCGGCTGGACGATGGCGACCTGCTGTTCGTCACCGCCGGCAGCACCGGGCTGAGCGGCGCCATCGACGAGTCCACCGCCAAGGCGGGATCGCCCAGCTTCGACCACGTCGCCCTGGTCGCGCACCGCGATGCCGTCGCCGTGGTGCTGCATGCCGACGAGCAAGGCTCCCGCGAGCAGCCGTTGGACGAATTCCTCGGCGAGGCCCGGGCCAAGCACCGGCAGGTGCACGTCTACCGGCTCGAACCTGCCTACCGCGACGCCATCCCCGACGCGATCGCGCAGGCGCGGCGCATGCTCGGCAAGCCCTACAACTTCACCTACGTGCAGGACGAGGACAGCTATTACTGCTCGGACTTCATCGAACGCGCGTTCCGCGCGCGCCACGTGTTCGCGCTGCAGCCGATGAACTTCAAGAACCCGCAGACCGGCCGGATCCCGGCGTACTGGGTCGAGTTCTACCGCGGCAAGGGCATGGAGGTGCCGCAGGACCAGCCCGGCACGAACCCCAACGACATGGCGCGCTCGGACGCGCTGCAATACGTCGGCCCGCTGGACCTCCAGGCCGGCGCGTAGAAGGCAGGACCGGTCAGAACCCGAAGCCGCAATGCTGGTGCACGTCCAGCACCTTCGCCACCAGGTATCCCGCCGGGAACGCCAGGACGAGCGCACAGAGCCACAGGCCGGCGGCGCGCACGACGATTCGGGCCTCCAGCCGCAACGCGCCGAGCGGCAGGAGCAGGACCACCGCCCAGAGCAGGAGCAAGGGCGGGTAGACCAACGGGCCCAGCACGAGGTTCAGCACGGCCCAACCCAGCGCTTCGCCGGCCTCCACGGCATGGCACGCCCGTTGGAACCATCCCCAGGACGCGGCCACCGCCCACATGGCCGTGGCGATCAGCGCCAGGACGTACTTCAGGATGCCGTGCATGATTCTTCCTTGAGCGGGGATCGGGGCGGAACCGCACCATGGTAGCGGTCCGGTCCGCAGCATTCCCGGCGGCATACACGAGCGTCGCGATGCGGCTCACTCCAGCAGCGGCACCAGGTCCGGATCGCCCTTCCGCATCGCCCGTCGGTAGCCCGGGCGCGCGCCGATGCGCGCCAGGTAGGCGCGGATGCCCGGATAGGGCCCCAGGTCCACCGGCAGGAACAGGCGCATCGTGGACAGCGGGAACACGCTCATGACGTCGGCCGCGGTGAAGTCCTCGCCTGCCAGGTGGTCGCTGTGCGCCAGGCGCGCGTCGACGTGCGCGAGGATCCCGTGCAGCCGCGCTTGCACCGCCGCCGGGACCGGATGTTCCGGGGCCAGCCCGCAGCGGCCGACGGTGAGCGCACGCAGCATCGCCGGCTGGAGCGTGCCGTTGGCGAAGTGGAACCAGTACAGGTACGCGGCGTACCCGGAATGGCCGGGTCCATGCCGCAGGCGTCCCTCGCCGAAGCGGTCCAGCAGGTAGTCGACGATGGCGCCGGACTCGGCCAGCATCAGGCCGTCGACCTCGACGACCGGCGCGGTGCCCAGCGGATGCACCGCCTTCAGCTCCGGCGGCGCCATGCGCGTGACCGGGTCGCGCGCGTACCTCGCCAGTTCGTAGGGAATGGCCAGCTCCTCGCAGAGCCAGACGATCCGCTCGGATTGCGAGCGGCCGAGATGGTGGATCCTGAGCATCGGTGTTCCTCGTGGACGAATGGACATCGCCGCCCCGCGTCGCGGGACGCCGGGCCGCATGGGATCGGATCGGGGATCAGGCGCGGGGCCGGCGGCCTTCGCCGCGCACGTCGCTGGGCAGGTAGCCGAAACGCGCGCGGAACCGGGCCGAGAACCGCGAGGCGGAGTCGTAGCCGACCGCGAGCGCGACATGCAGCACCGGCAGGTCGGTGTTCTGCAGCAGCGCCAGCGCATGCAACATGCGCACGTCCTGCACCAGGCCGCGGAAGCCGACGCCCTCCTCCGCCAGGCGCCTGCGCAAGGTCGGCGCGCTGGTCGCCAGCAGGCGCGCCACGCGGTCCACCGACCATCCGGTGGCCGGATCGGCCGCCAGCAGCCGGCGTACCTGCTGGCCGATCGATGCCGGCCGCGGCGGCGCGAAGTGGAACCCGCGCTCGCCGAGCCAGAGCAGCACCTCCTCGAGACGATGGATGGCGATCGCGGCCGGCACGCGGTCATCGCCCAGCGCGCCGAACGCGCGGTGGAACGCGTCGAGGAACGACTCCCCCAGCGCCGCGTGCTTCGCCACGCGCGGGCCCGCGTCGGGACGCGCGGCACCGGAGGCGGCGAGCCGTTGCGCGGACCACATCAGCCACAAGGCGCGATAGCTGCCGCTGCGGCCCGGCGTGTTGGCGATGTCCACCACCTCCCCGGCCTGCAGCGACAACGCGTCGCCGGGATGCGCGATGCACTCCCCGCCGGACCAGCGGATGCGCTTGCACCCGTCCTCGACCAGGATCAGCGTGGCCTGGTCGACCACGATGCGGTGCGAGGTCAGGTCGGAGCGCTGCACGATGCATCCGGCCGCGCCGAAGCCGGGCCGCACCCGCAGCGCGCGCGGCCCGGCATCGGAAGCGCCCGGGGAACGCCGCGCCGGCATCGACCGCGCGGGAGCACGTTCGCCGCCCCGGGGCGGATCGACGGGTTGCAGGAGCCTCATGCGATGCGTCGGCGAAGAAAGGACGGCGCTACTGTGCCATCCGCGTCCGCGGCGGACACGCCGGCAACGCTCGCTCGATATGCCGATCCGCTCAAGCCGCCTCCGGTACGCCGGCCACGTCCAACCGTTCATTTTCGAGCCAGCCACTGCGGCGGCATCCGCGTAACCTTGCCCGCCTCCCACGCCCACTCACGCGCAAGGCACGCCGATGCCCCCTGCCCAGACGCCCCCTGCGCCGCTGTCGCCGGCGCCTTCGCTCGCGCCCTCGCTCGCCGCCGCGCACATGCCGCGCCGCTTCGCGCCGCTGGATCGCCGCGTGTTGCGGATCTGCGGCCTGGCCCTGGCCGTGGCCGTGCTGGTGGCGCTGGCGGCGCGCCTGCTCGCGTCGCTGATCGGCCTGGTCACCAACCTCGCCTTCCACGGCCGCTGGAGCCTGGAATTCGCCAGCCCGACCGGGCACCACCTCGGCGCCTGGGTGATCCTGGTGCCGGTGGTCGGCGGCCTCGTGGTCGGCGCGATGGCGCGCTGGGGATCGCGCGCGATCCGCGGGCACGGCATCCCCGAGGCGATGGAACAGGTGCTGCTCAACGAGAGCCGCATCCCGCCGCGGATGATCTGGCTCAAGCCGGTGTCCTCGGCCGTGGCGATCGGCACCGGCGGCCCGTTCGGCGCGGAAGGACCGATCATCGCCACCGGCGGCGCGCTCGGTTCGCTGTTCGGGCAACTGCTGCGGGTTACCGCCGACGAGCGCAAGACGCTGCTCGCCGCCGGCGCCGCGGCCGGCACCGCGGCGGTGTTCGCCGCGCCGCTCGCGGCGGTGCTGCTGGCGATCGAACTGCTGCTGTTCGAATGGCGCGCGCGCTCGCTGATCCCGGTGGCGCTGGCGGCGGCGGTCGGCGCCGGCGCGCACCTCGCGCTGGAAGGCGGCGCGCCGATGTTCGCGGTGCCGGCATTGGCCGCGCCGGACGTACCGGCGCTCGTCGCCTATCTCATGCTCGGCCTGGTCGCCGGCATCGCCGGCGTGGGCATCACCAAGCTCGCCTACGCGATCGAGGACGGCTTCGAGAAACTGCCGGTCCACTGGATGTGGTGGCCGGCGATCGGCGGCCTGGTGGTCGGCCTGGTCGGCTGGTTCATGCCGCTCACGCTCGGCGTGGGCTACGACAACATCGCCGGCGCGATCGCCGGCCGGATCGGCGTGGCCACGCTGCTGGCGCTGTGCGTGGCCAAGCTGCTGTCGTGGTCGATCGCGCTCGGCAGCGGCACCTCCGGCGGCACCCTGGCCCCGCTGTTCACCATCGGCAGCGCGCTCGGCGGCGTGCTCGGCGCCGGCCTGGCGGCCTGGGCGCCGTGGCTGCACGTCGACCCGCACATGGCCGCGCTGGTGTGCATGGCGGCGCTGTTCGCCGGCGCCTCGCGCGCCTTCCTCACCTCGGTGATGTTCGCCTTCGAGACCACCCAGCAACCGCACGCGCTGCTGCCGCTGCTCGGCGCCTGCGCGGCCGCCTACCTGGTCTCCGGCCTGGCGATGCGCCACACCATCATGACCGAGAAGATCGCTCGCCGCGGCGTGCGCGTGCCCAGCGAGTACGCGGCCGACTACCTGGACCAGATCGCCGCCGGCGAAGCCTGCAGCCGCGATGTGGTGGCCCTGCGCCACGACGAGCGCCTGCAGGACGTGCGCAGCCGGCTCGGCTCGGGCCAGGCCGCGTTCAAGCACCAGGGCTTCCCGGTGGTGGACGATGCCGGCCATGCGCTCGGCGTCGTCACCCGCCGCGACCTGCTCGATCCGCAGTGGGATGCGGACACCCGCATCGGCGCGATGCTGCGCCGCCCCCTGCTGGCCGTGCGCGAGGACCATTCGCTGCGCGAGGCCGCCGACCACATGGTGGAGGCCGACGTGGGCCGGCTCGTCGTCGTCGCCCGCAACGCGCCGCACGCGATGGTCGGCATCCTCACCCGCGGCGACCTGCTCGCCGCCCATGCGCGGCGGCTGCGCCAGGCCCGCCATGCCGACCGGCACCTGGGCGCGGGCGCCAGGCCGACCGCCTGATCCGTGCGGCGCGTGCGCACCCGCCAAGGGGGTGCGCACGCGGTGACCGGGACGGGGCGCGATGTCCCTTCCCCGCGGATAGCGGTGGCCCATCGGCCGCGGCGCCCCCGCGCGACTTCCCGTCGATTCCTTGATCCTTGTCTCGCTCTTCCCGGATCGTTTCGGGTAGCGTCGCTTTCCGGCAGCGGGGACTCGCCTGCCGTGTTTCTCTCCGTTTCGATCGTCCGCCTGCATCGGCGTCGCCATCCCCGGTGCGGGAGCGGACAGCAAGATGGATTCCGGGAGCGCGTGGAGCGCGGCATCCCTGCATGGAGAAGCGACGATGACGGTACTGGCGTGGCTTGCGTTGTCCTGCTACCTGCTGACGTTCCTGCTCGTGGCCCTGTTCGCCCTGGCCTACCTGAAGCGCACCGAGTTCATGCCCTATCACCGCGCGGCGGTGGCACGGGACTGGCGGGACATCGACGAACCCATGCGCCTGCTCCTGCTGGCCCTGATCAAGGTGGTCGGCGCGGCCTGGCTGGCGGCCGCCGTCGCGGGCTTCCTGTCCCTGTACCTGCTGTTCTCGCGGCCGGGCGTCGCCTGGCAGCTTTGGCTGTTCCAGGGATTCTGCCTGCTGACCGTCGTCCCGCCGATCGCGGTGGCCGCGCACCTGCGGCGCAGGACGAAGGCGCCCACGCCCTTGTCCCTCGGGGCGGTGATGGTGCTGTTCTCGCTGGCGGGATTCGTCCTGTCGTTGTCGTCCGGGCATTTCCGCACCGGTTGATTCCATTCCTGCGTTCCGGAGAGATTCGATGAAGCGCGACAACCTGTTCTGGAAGATGGTGAGCGGCGAACTTCCCTTGCCCAACGCGGGCACGATGCTGGGATGGAAGTTCATCGACTACGACGAGGAAAACCGCGAGATACACGTCGAGTTCGATGCGACCGCGTCGTTCACCAATCCCCTCGGCCACATCCAGGGCGGCATTCTGTCGGCCATGCTGGACGACACGATGGGTCCGGCCGTGTACGCCACCATGCCGATCAACCGCATGGCGCTGACGGTCGAGTCGAAGACCAACTTCGTCAATCCGGCACGGCCGGGAAAGATCCGCGGCATCGGCCGGCTGGACCATGCCAAGGGCGGCATCAGCTTCACTTCCGGGCGCCTGCTCGATCCTGCCGGCAAGGTGCTGGCCACGGCGACGGCGACGTTCCGGGTCAGCGAAATGCGGTGGCACGGCGTGACGATCCCCAGCCCGATAGCGCGCAACCTGATAGAGCGGCGGGTCGCCCGGCAGCAGCCCTGATCTACCCGCCCTGCGGGCGAGGAGGTCATCGGGCGGCGGCGTCGCGCTTGCCTGCGACGGCTCAGTGCAGCGTCAGCACGATCGGCTCGCCGCGGGTGATCACCAGCGTGTGCTCGTACTGGGCCGAGCGGTTCCCCTTCGTGCCCACCAGCGTCCAGCCATCCCCGGCTTCCTCCACCATCCGGCTCCGCGTGGAGAGGAACGGCTCGATGGTGATGACCAGGCCTTCGTGCAGCACGCGCGTATCGGCCGGGTCGTAGTAGCCGGCGATATGGTCGGGCTGCTCGTGCAGCGCGCGGCCCACGCCATGGCTGCCCAGGTTCTCGATCACGCGGAAGCCGAACCGGCGTGCGGTCGCCTCGATCACCGCACCGATGCGGTTGATCGGCTGGCCGGCGCGCGCCACCTGCAGGGCGCTGGCCAGGGCCGCGCGCGTGGCATGGCACAGGCGGGTGTCGCGCGCCGAGGCGGGCGGCAGCACGCGCGTGCCGCCGGTGTCGGCGTAGTAGCCATCCAGTTCCGCGGAGACGTCCACGTTCAGCACGTCGCCGGCGCGCAGCACGCGCGCGCCCGGGACGCCGTGCGCGGCCTCCTCGTTGACGCTGATGCAGGTGGCGCCCGGGAACCCGTAGGCCAGGCGGGGTGCCGACCGCGCCCCGGCCTCGGCCAGCATGCGTTCGCCGATCGCGTCCAGCTCCGCGGTGGTCATGCCGGGCACGGCCGCCGCCAGCATCGCCTCGCGCACCTGCGCGACGAGGCGGCCGATGCGCTGCAGGCCCTCGAGGTCGGATGGGGATTCGATGGTCATGGCGGAGCCCTGGTGCGAGAGGCGCAGGTTATCACTACGGCGGCGACGGCCCGCGCGGACGGTCGAGCGGCACGGCCCGGCTCGCTCGCCTTGCTCCCGGCGGCGCCGGGCCATCGATCCTGCGTTCCCATCGCCGTCCCAAGGACGGAAGCGGCGCTCAATCGGGCGCCCGGCCTGCCAACGCCGCCATCGTGAAGACGTAGCCCGCGCTTTCGAGGAGCGCCCTCATCCGCAGCTCCGCGCGCCGCGGCAGGCGCAACCCGCTTGGCGCATAAAGCGCATAAACATAGCCCGCGCCTTCCACATGTTCCCTGCGGACCGAACAATCGTTCGTCTCGGCGGCGTCCGACCAGACCGCCTGCAATTTCGCAGGACCGATGGACTGGCCGTTGTGCAGGCGGAACGTCAGCCAGCGAACGCCCGGCGGCGGCAAGCGAGCTACCTTAGCCATTGCGCACCTTCGATGCGGCGATGGAGGGCCTCGAGGATTTCCGGGTCCAGCCTGGGGTGCTCGGTCAGCGAAGACGCGGGGAGATCGATGCGCATCGCATCGTTGACCAAGGCGGGCAGCACGCGATCCAGGTCGATCCACCAGCCATGAGGAAGGCGCAGGCCATGCCCGTTTCTGTCGTAGATGCTGATCTGGAAAGACATGACGATGCTCCAGGTGAGTCCCGAGCATACGTCAATGCAATGTCATCCCCGGCTGCGACCCGCCCGGATGGCTACCGGCGCGCATCCAGGCGGCGGGCGCACAGGCGCACATGGCTCTCGTCCTGTTTCGCCTCCAGGAACGGAACGGACCGTGGCATCGCGGAAGAAGGCCGATGCATGGCCTTCCCCCAACGTTCTCGCATTCGATCCCGGCCCTACTTGCCGGCCTTGTACGCCTTCACCGCGTCCATCGTCATCTGCACGTGCTTCTCCGGATTGCGGTCCGTGTAGCTGAGCAGGATCTTGCCGTCCGGCGCGATGACGAACGAGGTGCGGTTGGACAAGGTCTTGCCGTCGGCCTGCATGGTCGCGTCGAACTTCGCCGCCACCTTCGCGCCCGGATCGGCGGCGACGGCGAACTTGTCCCGGCACTCGGCGCTGGAGAATTCCTCCACGCGGTCCAGGTTGCCGGCCGTGACGCCCACGACGGTCGCGCCCAGCTTCTCGAACTCCGGCGTCGCCTCGGCGAAGCGGTGCGCCTCGATCGTGCAGCCCGCAGTGAAGGCGGCCGGGAAGAAGTACAGCACCACCGGCCCGCGCTTGAGCGCCTGCTTGAGGTCGAACGTGGTCGGCTTGCCGGCCAGCGCCGCCTGCAGGCTGAACTCCGGCGCGGTCGCGCCCTGCGGCAGCGCCGCGGAAGCGGTCATGACGGGCAGCGCGAGGCCGGCCACCAGCGCGATGGCCAGGCGCCGGGCGAAATGCTTGATGGTCTTCATGCGAGGTTCCTTCGATGGAGGCGATGCGGTCGTGGACGAGGCGATGAGGCTGGGTGCATCCGGCGGGCGCGGAGCTTGCCGAGGCGAATCGTAAGCCCATCGCGGGGGACTTGGTGCCAATAGGTGCCAAGCCTGGGCGTGGACTCTTCCCGCATGCGGCGATGAATACGCATTCCGCCGCATACCGCGCCCTTCGCACGGCCTGCCGGCGCGCGCCGCCAGCATCGTCCCCAACTGCGAACTCCGTCGCCACCGCCCATGTGACAGTTCCCTTACCATCCGGCTCAGGAGGCTGTCACGACAGGGAGGAGTTCGGCCATGAACGCGATCCACTCCAAGAGTGCATTCCTGTACGGGCAGCTCAGGCGCGCATTGCAATCGGGACGCTACGCGCCCGGACAGCGGATCGACCCGGCCAGGCTGGCCGCGGAGTTCGACACCAGCGCCACGCCCGTGCGGTTCGCGTTGTATCGCCTGGTCGGCGAAGGCCTGGTCTCCGACCATGCGCGCGGCGGATTGCACGTGCCGCTGCTCGGCGAGGTCGCGTTGCGCGACCTTTACGACTGGATGCAGCGCCTGCTGCTGATGGCCTGCGACATCGGCGTCGCGCCCAGCACGGAGGCCGGGAGGTTGGATCCGGCGCCGGCGGAGCACGACGTGGCCAAGTTGACGTGGAAGCTGTTCGACGCGATCGCCCGCGCCACGGCGCACCGCTCGTTGCACCAGGCGGTCAAGTAGGCCAACGACAAGCTGGCGCCGGTACGCCGCGCCAAGCAGGACCTGATCGGCCATGCGCACGAGGAAATCTCGGAACTGAACCGGTATTGGCGGCAGCGCGACATGCCCGCCCTGAAATCCGCCCTGCGCGACTACCACGAACGCCGCAAGCAGCTGGTGCCGCGCATCGTGGCCACGCTGGTCGATCGCTGCGAGCGCCTGCAGTAGATCAACCGCTCCCGCCGGCCGGCGGTTCGCCACCGGCGGATCGCCGGAACCCATGGCCGCTGCACATGCGTTGCTCCCGGCCTGTCTTTTCTTGCCAGCCACGCCGGCACCCGGGCGCCAGCGGCTCCGCGCCGCAATGTTGCAGCAAGTGCCTTGGCATCCCATGTATTGCAATGTTATAACATTTTATACTCGGCGGAATAGGCCGGCAGGCCGCCCGTCGTTCGGCCCCTCTCTCGCCGCTGCCGGCGTCACCGATAGCCATGGAAACCGCATGACGACTTCCCGTACATCCCTCTCCGCCAGCATCGCCGTCGCGCTGCTCGCCACCGGCCTGGTCGCGCAGCGCGCGCACGCCGAAACCGCCACGCCCCCGCCGGCCACGCTGGACACGATCCAGGTCACGGGCATGCAGGAAGCCGCCAACAAGATCGCCTCGCCGGTCAGCGTGATCGGTGCCGAGAAGATCGAGCAGGGCGGCGGCACCCTGGGCGAAGTGCTCGACGGCCTGCCCGGCGTGCGGGCCGACACCTTCGGCGCCGGCGCGGGCCGCCCGATGATCCGCGGCCAGACCGCGCCGCGGGTGAAGGTGCTCTCCGACAGCTCGGTCGTGCTCGATGCCTCGGACATCTCGCCCGACCACGCCGTCACCGTGGACCCGCTGCTGGGCGAGCGCATCGAAGTGCTGCGCGGTCCGGCCACCCTGCTGTACGGCGGCGGCGCCATCGGCGGCGTGGTCAACGTGCTGGACAACAAGATCCCCGGCCGCCTTCCGGACAACGGCCTGGAGGGACGCCTGCTGCTGCGGGGCAACTCGGTGGCCGACGAGCGCGTGGCCGCCGGCGCGATCACCGGCCAGCTCGGCGACCACCTCGTGCTGCATGCCGAAGGCTCGTACAAGGACGCGGACGACTACCGTGCCCCTGACCTGGACGAATCGCGCGTGGACGCCACCTTCAGCCGCTCGAAGAACGGCAGCGTCGGCGCCAGCTGGGTCACCGACAAGGGCTACGTCGGCCTGGCCTACTCCTACCGCGACGACCATTACGGGCTGCCCGGCCACAGCCACGAGTACGAAGGCTGCCACCCGCACGGCAGCGCGCTGCACTGCGGCTCGCACGACCATGCCGCCGAAGAGGGCCACGACCACTCGCACGAACACGACCATGACCACGAGCACGTGGCGGCGATCAACCTGACCAGCAAGCGCGTCGACCTACGTGGCGAATATGCCGATCCGTTCCCGGGCATCGGCCGTATCCGCTTCCGTGCCAACCATACCGACTACAGCCACGACGAGGTGGACGGCGAAGAGGTCACCACCACCTTCCGCAACAAGGGCTACGACAGCCGCGTGGAGCTGGAACACGTGCCGATCGGCCGCTGGACCGGCGTGTTCGGCGTGCAGCACGCCGACACCACCTTCAGCGCCACCGGCGTGGAAGCGTTCCTGCCCACCGTGGACACCCGCTCCACCGGCGTGTTCCTGGTCGAGCACTTCGAACTGAACGACCGGTGGCACTTCGAACTGGGCGGCCGCCACGAATGGCTGGTGCACCAGCCGCGCAACGACGCGCGCAACCGGCCCAAGTTCGACGATACCGCCAGCTCGTTCTCCGGCGCGGCGATCTGGTCGTTCCGCCCGGATCTGTCGCTGACCTTCTCGCTGTCGCGCTCGCAGCGCCTGCCGCACGCGCAGGAGCTGTACGCCCGCGGCATCCACATGGCCACCAACACCTACGAGTGCGGCCTGTTGCCGAGCGCGCTGACCTGCGGCGGCGCGGCCAACGACGCCGGCTATGCCAAGGAGACCTCCAGGAACGCCGAGCTGATGCTGCGCAAGACCGAAGGCCCGGTGACGTTCAGCCTGGGCGCGTTCGCCAACGACGTGGACGACTACATCTACGCGCGCACGCTGGACCAGTACGAAGCCTTCCGGCTGATCAAGTACACCCAGGCCGACGCCGAATTCCGCGGCATCGAGGCCGAACTGGGCCTGCAGCTCAACGACCACCTGTCGGTCACCGTGTTCGGCGACCGCACCCGCGCGCGCTTCGCCGACGGCGGCGGCGACGTGCCGCGCATCCCGGCGGCGCGCTTCGGCGGCCGCGCCAACCTGGCCATGGGCGCGTTCGAGGGCGAACTGGAGCTGTACCGGGTCAACCGCCAGACCCACATCGCCGACTACGAAGTGGAATCGCCGGCCTACGACATGCTCAACCTGGCCGTGTCCTACCGCCTGCCGTACGGCAACAGCCGGGTGTTCGCGCGCGGCAGCAACCTGCTCGACGAGCAGGTGTGGAACCACGCCTCGTTCCTGGCCAGCACCGTGCCGCTGCCCGGCCGCAACGTGACCGTCGGCTTCAGCTACGCGTTCTGAGGCAGCGCCCGGTGACCTTGTACGAACGCGTCGCCCGGCTCCACGGCCACCGGCCGTGGGGCTCGGTGCTGGATGCCGGCACCGGGCCGGCCTCCATGCGCTGGCTGCAGGCATTGGATTGCGACCGCTGGACCGCGGTGACCGGCGCCACGCAGATGCTGGAAAAGACCCGGCAGGCGATGGAGCGACCGCCGCGCGAACAGGACGCGCTGCTCGTGGGCAACTGGATGGACCCGGCGTTGCTGGCCGGCGAGCGCTTCGACGTGGTGCTGGCCGACTACCTGCTGGGTGCCATCGAGGGCTTCGCGCCGTACTGGCAGGACCGGCTGTTCGCGCGCCTGCGCCCGCTGGTGGCCGGGCGGCTGTACGTGATCGGCCTGCAACCGTACATCCACGGCCGGCCGGACGACGACGCCGGGCGGACGATCAACGAGATCGGCCGCCTGCGCGATGCCTGCCTGCTGCTGTCCGGCGACAGCCCGTACCGCGAGTACCCGCTGGACTGGACGCTGCGCAGCCTGGAAGCGGCCGGCTTCCGCGTGGTCGATGCCGAGCTGGTTCCGATCACCTACGGCCCGCGCTTCATCCACAGCCAGCTGGCGATGTGCAGCCAAGCCGCCGGCAAGCTGGCCGACCGCCGCCTGGCGGTGGAGCTGCTGCGCCACGTGGCCGACCTGCAGGCGCGTGCGCTGGCCCTGTCGCAACGGCTTGGCGGATTGCGACACGGGCACGACTACGTGGTCGTGGCCGAACCCACCTGAGCCTTGGACGGCCGCGGCCCATGCACGCATGATCCACGCCCTGCCCCAACCCAGCCCGCACCTGGAAAACCACGCGCCCTCGGCGCGCGCGCAACAGCGGATCCTGGCCGTCCAGCAACACTGCCAGCGGCGCGGACTCAAGCTGACCGCATCGCGCCTGCGCGTGCTCCGGCTGCTGGCCGAAGCCGACGGTCCGCTGAAGGCCTACGCCCTGCTCGACAGCATCCGCCGGTCGCATCCCAAGGCCGGCCCCGCCGCCGTCTATCGCGCCCTGGAGTTCCTGCAGGCCCAAGGCTGGGCGGTGAAGCTCAACACCATCAATGCCTTCATGCTGCGCCCGCCGGGCCCGGCCTGGAGCTGCACCTTCCTCGTCTGCGAGCGATGCGCCGGCGTGGCGACGCTGGAAGGCCCGGCGTTGCGCAGCGAGCTGATCGCCGGCGCGCACATCGCCGGATTCACCCCGGCCACGCACGCGCTGGAAGTGGCCGGCACCTGCCGGCGGTGTTGCGAGCGGCATCCGGACGGCGCCGGATAGCCACGCGCCCGCCATCGAAGCGCACGTCCCTCCGAGCATGCGGCCGGGAGCTATTGCCCCAGGATCTGCGCGATCACGCCGGTGGCGAGCTGGACCATGTAGTACTCGTCGTCGCGGGGATCCGGGCGCACCCAGGTATAGCCGGGCGGCGGCGGCGCCAGGTCGTACGCACGGTAATCGCGGACGTAGTAGCGCTCCACCAGGTACTCGCGCGGGATATGCTCGCCGCGCGCCCAGCGCCGTTCGGCCTTGGCCCGCGCCTTCATCGCTTCCCGGCGATCCTTCTCGTACTCGCGTTCGGCCTCGCGACGGTCCTTCCAGTATTCCCGCTCGGCCTCGCGCCGATCCTTCTCAGACTCGCGCATCGCCTCGCGGCGGTCCTTCTCGTACTCGCGCCAGGCCTCCGCGCGGTCCTTGTCCGCTTCGCGGCCATCCTGCCAACGCTCGTCGGCGCCGGCGGCACCGGAGAAGGCGAGCGTCAACGCGCCGGCTATCGAAAGAAGCTTCATTGCAGGTCTCCATCCAGGTCACGCGCACCCTACCGTCGCCGGCATGAACGGACCGGAAAGCGTCCCCCGTCCCGGAATCCGCGCCGCCACGGGCGCCCGCACCTCCACGGCCGTCGGCAACCAGTCGGGCGACGAAGCCATGGCGGAGTAGTGAACGCCGTGGCCCGGAGCGCCGACACGCCCAGCCGGCGGCTCACGCCGGCCGGCCGCGGCGCGCGCGCAGCTCCCACGCGGCCACCGCCAGCATGATGGCGAGCGTCAGCCAGCCCATGACCAGCAGGTTGGTCGCCGGGGCGAGCGGCGCCGACGCCAGCAACGCCACGGCGCCGACCACGTGCGATCGCGGCACCGTGCCGTACACGACCTTCTTGTACACGGCGCTGCCGAGCAGGTAGATCGCCGGGCCGGCGATCAGCACCGCGACCTGCGCGAGGTCCGGGCGGCCGTACGGATGCGCCATCACCACGTCGTTGCCGACCGCCGAGGCGATCACGCCCGCCACCAGGATGGCGTGGATGTAGTGGAAGTACGCGCCCATGCGCCCGGGATCGTCGGAGTGGACGATGGCGGCGGTCGCGTCCTTGCTGGACGTGCCGAAGTACAACCACCACAGCGCAAGCGTGCCGACGAAGGTCGCCAGCAGCGCGAGCACAATCCCGCCGTCCCAGGCCGGCGCGTCCGCCAGCACCGCGCCGCTGGCGAGCAGGGTCTCGCCCAGCGCGACGATCACGAACAACTGGCAGCGTTCGGCCAGATGGCCGCCCTCGATGGTCCATTCGCGCGTCCGCGAACGTCCCAACCCAGGCAGCGCGAAACCGAACATGGGCGAGACGTATTCGCACAGCACCGCGATGCACCACAACGCGATCCGCATGCCGTGCTCGGCCAGCCCGCCGGCGATCCAGAACACGGCCGAGATGGACACCCAGCCGAGCATGCGCCGGTAGTTCGGCGACAGCGGATGGGAGGACGGCAGCTGCAGCACGATGAACGCCGTGCGCCCCACCTGCATCGCGGCATAGCAGCCGGCGAATACCAGGCCCCGGTCGCCGAAGGCCTGGGGGATGCTGGCGGCCATCGCCAGCCCCAGCAGCATGGTGGCGAACAGCAGGCCGCGGATGCGCGGGGTTTCCGGATCGAACCAGTTGGTGACCCAGCAGGTGTACTGCCAGCCGAGCCATACCGCGAACCACAGGACGAGCGCCTCCAGGACGCCCGCCGGGCTCAGGTGGTGCAGCAGCTGGTGGCTGAGCTGGGTGACGGCGAAGACGTAGACCAGGTCGAAGAAAAGCTCTTCGTAACCGACCCGGGCATGGTGGCCATCGCGGCGGCGCAGCAGCGGATGGTGGCCGGTGGACGGCGATCCGGACATGGGGCCGCTCATGCGCGCGACAGGCTCCAGACGACCACGGCAGCGACCGCGGCCGGCACCAGGAAGACGACCACCAGGATCGGAAGCTCTTCGCGGACGCTGTAACCGGCATGGTGGACGCCCACCCACAGGTTGGCGACGGCAAGCACCAGCCACACCGGCACGAAGGCCTTGGCCGCCACCGCCACCCCGGCGGCATTGCCGCCCCAAAGCCAGCCGAACAACCCGAACACGCCCAGCAGGACCAGCCCGCCGAGAATCACCAGCAGCATGTGCATGTCGTCCTCCCCCCGTGATTGGCAGCGACCCTATCCTACGAAAATCCGTCCGGGACGGCGTTTTGGCGGGCTGGAAGAAGTGGCCCGCTGAACGGACGGCGCCGGCCCTGCAGGCCCGTCGTTGACTTGCCTACCTACTGGTAGGTAGATTTGCGCCACCTACTCGAGCGGAACCTTCTCCATGGGCATCTCACCAATCGGCTGGCTGCATACCCTCGGGAGCCTCCCGGCGATCCCGCTGGCCGCGTACATGCTGGTCAAGCACGGGCGCATCGCCGCCGCGACCAGGGCCGGAAACGCCTACTTCTGGTTCATGCTGCTGGGCGTGCTGACGGTGTATCCGATCGCGCACCAACCGGCGAGCTCGATCGTCGCCACGATCACGCTGGCGTTTCTCCTGGCCGGCTATGGCATCGCGCTATGGCGCCCGGCGGCACGCTTGTGGACGTACCTTCAAACGATCTCGCTCAGCGTCACCGTGTTCCTGCTGATGGTGCCCACCGTGAGCGAGAGCCTGCGCAGGCTCCCGGTCGGCGATCCGCTGGTGAAGGACATGAAGGATCCACTGCTGCTGGGCGTCCAGGGCGCGCTCCTCGTGGCGCTGGTCGTGGGTATCCCGCTGCAACTGCGAGCGCTGTATAAGCAGAACACCCACGCGACCAGGTAGCCCCTCGATGTCTTCACCAGCAACATCCCAGCCCCAGTACTCGCCGAAGGCGCGGGAGATCATTCGGCAAGCGAACGAACTGCTTGCCGTGGGTGGCTACAACAGCTTCAGCTATGCGGACATCGCCGAACGGGTGGACGTCCGCAAGGCCAGCATCCACCACCACTTCCCGGCCAAGGCGGACCTGGTCAAGGCCACGGTCGCCCTCCACCGGGAGGCGATACGCCAAGGGCTGCAGTCGCTGCAACAGTCGATCACCGATCCCCACGAACGGCTGGTCGCCTACAGCCGTTACTGGGCCGACTGCATCCAGGCCTCGAATCCCCCCATCTGCATCTGCGCGCTTCTCGCGGCGGAGCTGCCGGCCATCCCCGCCGAGGTGGCCGACGAGGTCGCGGGCCACGTCCATGAACTCCAGGCCTGGCTCGCCTCGACCCTGGAAGAAGGCGCGGCGAAGGGCGTCGTGCAGCTGGCCGAGTCGCCTTCGGCGGAGGCCGCGACGTTCATGGCCTCGATCCACGGCGCGATGCTCTCCGCCCGGGCAACGGCAAACCCTTCGGTGTTCTGGCAGATCGCCAAGCTGGCCACCGACCGTCTGAAGAGCGCACCGCAGGCCTGAGCGGCCGCCATGGCCCTGCCTCTCGATGGCAAGGCCGGCGATGTTCGCCACGATCGGAAGCGAGGGAAGGCGCGGCACGGTGCTGCGCGCCAGCGGAAGCGGCCGGGGAGCGCCGTCAGAGCCACGGCGACGCGCCCGGGCCGTCTTCACTTGCGCGCGTGTCGCGCGCCTTTCTCGTCCTTGTGTTGCGCCGTCGCGCGGCTTTGCGCGAACTCCGGGAAGACCTCCGCTATCGGCATCTTCTCCGGCAAGATGTAGAACACCCCGCCCTGCTCGAACGTGGGACGGACGATGCGCTCGTAGAAATCGGGCGAGACGTTGATGCAGCCGTGCGTGACGCGGTTGTCCTCCGGCTCGGGCGATGCAAGGCGCTCGGCGCGCCGCTCGGCCGGAACGCCGGTCGCGGTAGGATGGATGGAGACCGCGGAATCGTAGTCCACCCACAGCACGCGCCCGGCGTCGATCGACGGACCGAAACCGCCCACGAAGCGGCCCGCGGGCGTCGTGCGGTCCCGGCCCGGGATCTCGCGAAGCGCAAGGCCGGCGACGCCGGGAGCCGTATGGTCGCCGGTCGCCGAGCCGAAGAGCGCGGGAGCCGCGCCACGAAGCCGGCCATCACCGCCGAACACCAGGATCTGCGCAGCGGCCTTGTCCATGACCGCGAACGGATAGCCCTGGCTGTCCTTGGTCGCGACCACCCAACCCGCGAGTTCGATCACCGTGTCGGACACGTCCTGGCCTTGCGGAAGCTCGTCGACGGCGGCGACCGGTGGCGCGACGGCATCCTTGGCGCTGGCCACGCCGATGCCTGCGGACGCCAGCGCCATTGCCAGCGCGGCATGGACGGCTCGGCTTGCAAGATATGAATACGTGCGAATGGGACGGTTCCTTGGAATGAAGACGACTCGATTGCAGGACGCCGGTGGCCGGCGAAGGCCACCGGCGTCCCCATTCAGGCGTTCATTGCGAACGCTGCAAGGCGATTAGCCGCGCGGCGTGCGGCGGGGCGCCTTTTCGAGCTGCTGCACGCGGCCCTCGATCTGGTCCAGACGTTGGTTGGCCTGCTGCGCCGACTGGTTGGCGGACTCGGCGCTCTGGGCCGCGCCCTGCACCCTGGTGTCGAGCTGGTCGAGGCGCGAGTTGATCGTTGCGAACTCCTCTTTGTAGGTGGCGCAGGCGCCAAGGCCCGCGGTAATGACGATCGCCACGCCGAACGTACGTGCCATCTTCAGGTGCTGCTTGGTCAGGAACATTCCACTCCCTCCTTCGTCTGGGGAAGCTGGAATATAGCGGCCTTTTCGCCGAAGCAACGACCGGCTTTCAGCTGGAGTTGGAATACATGGATGGAACGTGAAGATGCGTTGCGACCAGCAAAGCTGGCGCCTGAATCATCGCTGTCTACGGGGCTCGCGGCACTCAATCGACTGGCGCACCGATCATCACGACGTGATGGGTCGGACGAACGTTCGCTTCGGCAGAAGCGGATCCCATTCGCCCAACAAGGCCGATGCGCCACTTCAGCGAAGATACTGGAAGAACGATGTCCCGCCTTCCTGCAACCGGCATCGACCTATCAGTCCTCGTACGCGAGGACCGAACCAGCGCGGATCTGGTATGCCCCGTCATTGGTTCCGAGGATGGTCTGATGAAACCTGACCAGGAAATCCTTTCCGCTGTCGCCAAACTCCACTGAGACCTGGTCAATGGGGGCCGCCCAATTGATGGTCCGGCTCTCCCTAAAAACGACGTGCTGAATTTGCACTCCCTGCGTAGTGGATGCCGTCATGTCGAAGGGCCGGCCGTCCAACTTCCCGACGATCGAGACCTTATTGCCCAAGCGCACCACCGCGACCTCGAATGTGGACGCCGGGCTGTCTTGCGGCTCAATGCCCCGCTTCTTCCAACGCAGTAACAGCGTCCCTTGAACCGCCATATGCATCCCCTCCTATAACTGGACTCCGATGCCCCTAGCGGGCGCCATGCTGGCGGCCAGCCCCCAACTGCATGCCGACGGGAGAAGCCTAACCCAGTAGCCAAAGTGCCTGCTATGGGTCGGACGCTGCCCCCTTCTCCCCTTGGCCAGAGGACACTGCTCGCCATGACCACAACAGCATGTCCGCATCCGGCCACAAGCGGCCTCTCATCTGACCGGCAATCCGAAACTGAACGCTCCAAGCTCGCGTCGCTAACCAATTCCGTTCGACCTGATCACCTCGATCCCGTCTCGGTACTTCATGACTCCAAACTCCGGGAATCGACGCTTGAACTTGCTCGAATCGAACAAGTTGTCCTGCTCATAGCGAGGAAGAAGCTCCCGGATCTCTCTGATTTGCGGCGAGAAGATTCCGGCGATGGCGAAGGCCCACTTGCCGACAACCTTGTACGAAACGGGTCTGCCGAATTCCTCACAGGCCATGGCGACGAATTGCTCATACGTCGGCCGGTCGTCGCAACAGGGCAAGTGCCAAGTTTGTCCGTATGCATCGGGCGTGTTCCCGAGTGCCGCCAGTCCCCGGCTCGCATCTGGCGTCCAGATCAACGTGCGCCTGGTATCGTCGCGTACGGGAACGCGTGGCGTCTTTCCTGCCTTTAATCTGTCGGTAATGAGTGCGTTGGTGAAGCTCTGGGTCTTGCCCGGGCCATAGAACTCCGGTGCGCGCGCGATCAGGACCGGGATCTCGCCGCGCGCCATTTCCTCCAGTACCATCTCGGCCATGCGCGCGCGCACCCGGCCCTTGCGTCCGACCGGCTGGAAGGGAGTCTCCTCCGTCAGCAATCGATCGTCCTGCGGGTACATGTAGGTATTGTCGAAGTAGGCGAACTTCGCGCCTGCCGCACGACTGGCATCGAGCGCATTCCGCAACATCGTCGGGAACTGCCTTTCCCATAGATCAGTATCTGGCGGCAGTCCTGCGGTGAAGTAAACGATATCGCTGCCCTCGACGGACTGCGCGGTCTGCCTGGCATCGAGCAAGTCCGCGGATGCCAGCACATCGGCGTCATTCACCTTGCGTGGATTGCGGCTGACCAGCTTCAGCTCGCCCGTGTAGCTGCGGCGTAGTTCGCGTGCCAATTCCACGGCGATCTGGCCGTTCGCGCCCAGTATCGTTTGCATATGGATCCTTTTTGCGCCCCGGCCCATTTGCGCGAGCCAAGGTCCAGCCTGTCTTTTTGATGACCGAACCTTGCCCGGGACAAGATTCGGTCGAGCCCATCAGCTCTGCAGGAAGGCCAGGAGGTCGGCATTGACCTGATCGGCATGCGTGGTCGGAATGCCGTGTGGGGCACCCTTGTAGGTCAACAGCTTGCCGTTCTTGACGAGCTTCGCCGACAGCACGCCGGAGTCGGCGTACGGAACGACCTGGTCGTCATCGCCATGGATGACCAGAACCGGGATGGTGATCCCCTTGAGATCCTCGGTGAAGTCGGTCTGCGAGAAGGCGACGATGCCGTCGTAGTGCGCCTTGGCGCTACCCATCATGCCCTGGCGCCACCAGTTCCAGATCACTCCCTCCGAGGCCTTGGCCCCAGGACGGTTGTAGCCATAGAACGGACCGGCAGGAACGTCGTAGTAGAACTGCGCTCGGTTGGTGGCGACCTGCGCCTGGAAGTTGTCGAAGACTTCCTTCGGCGTGCCGCCGGGATTGCTCGCCGTCTTGACCATCAAGGGCGGAACGGCACTGATGAGCACGGCCTTGGAGACCTTGTCTTCGCCATGGCGCGCGATGTAACGCACCACCTGGCCACCGCCCGTTGAGTGGCCTACGTGCATGGCGCCCTGGGTGCCGAGCTTCTCGACCACCGCCGCCACGTCGTCTGCGTAGTGGTCCATGTCGTGGCCATCCCATACCTGGCTGGAGCGACCATGGCCGCGGCGGTCGTGCGCGACGACGCGGAAGCCCTTGTTCACGAAGAACATCATCTGCGCGTCCCAGTCGTCCGAACTGAGCGGCCAGCCGTGATGGAAATGGATGACCTGGGCATCGCGCGGGCCCCAATCCTTGTAGAAGATCTCGACGCCGTCTTTGGTGGTGACAGTAGCCATGTGCTGGGTTCCTCGTGTGCTGGTATGGGATGAAGAAGTACGGTCGGCTGCCGATGCCCAGGCGGGAAGAGCCAAACTTCCGGCCATCGCAGCGCCTCCGATCAGCAATCGGCGGCGGAGCGCATCGACGTCGATGCCGCCTGGACCATTCGCATCTGAAACGTTGTTCACCGCTGGCCTCCTGATCGTTCAACTGAAGACGATCCTGCTCCGCATCCGGCGAGCAACCGCGAGGCCGCAACGCAGAATAGGCAAATGCATCTGCGTTACTCGTGAAGCTTGCGGGGCAGCTCTGCTTGACCGGTCCGCCACCGTAAGCCTAAAGTTAACTTCAATGTCAATGCGCCTCCGATGTGCGGCATGAAGATTGGAGAACTGGCGAAACTCACGGGCCTGACGGCGTCCCGGATCCGCTTCTACGAGAGCGCCGGCCTGCTCCTTGCGGTCGATCGCAAAGCCAACGGATACCGTGATTACGCGCCCGGGACGGTCTCGATGCTGGAGATCATCGACAGCGCCCAGCGCGCCGGCTTCTCGCTGGAACAAATCCGCCACCTGCTCCCCTTGGGCGATGGCAGTTGGGATCACGATGAATTGCTGGTGGCGCTTAAAGCCAAGGTCGCCGAGATCGAGGTGTTGCAAAAACGCCTGAAGCAGAACAAGGCGAAATTGCAGATCGCCATCGACGGCATCGAAAACAGGCCCGAGGGCATCGGCTGCGCGGACAACAGGATGCGCGTGCTGGATCGGTTGCGCGGCAAGGGGGTGGTGACTTCGCGCCGCAAACCGATTCGCGGCACCTGAGACGACTTCTGCGAGCTTGACCTTCAAGCGAGGTTGAAACCTAGCGTGGGAGCCACACGGCGTCTCGGCAGTCGCGCCTGGGCACGACCACCTTGAAGGCGCCCGATCGCACCTGATGCCCAATGAGGGGCCTTTGCAGATGGCCCGACGCATCCTGCATGTCGTCAGCAATGTCGCCCATTTCGACGACCCCTCCCATCCGACGGGTTTATGGTTGTCGGAACTGACCCATGCCTACGACCTCTTCGAAGAGCACGGCTATGTACAGCGCATCGTGAGCCCGAAGGGTGGCGTGGCGCCCCTCGAACCCCGTGCGCTCAAGTGGCCCTTGCTGGATGCTTCCGCCAAGGCGTGGCTCAACGACGCGAAACGGATGGCCCTGATCTCGAACACCGCTCGTTCCGATGAAATCGATCCGGCGGATTTCGACGCGATCCATTTCACCGGCGGGCATGCCGTGATGTGGGATTTCCCGGAGAGCACCGGACTGCAACGCATCACTCGCGACCTCTACGAGCGCGGCGGAATCGTGTCTGCGGTATGCCACGGCTACTGCGGCTTGTTGAATACGAAACTGTCCGATGGTTCATTGCTGGTTGCCGGACGCAAGATCACGGGCTTCTCCTGGCGCGAAGAAATACTCGCCGGCGTTGCGAAGGAAATGCCGTACAACGCTGAGGAAGAGATGAAGCGGCGCGGCGCCCTTTACGAGAAGGCCTTGCTTCCGTTCGTCCCGAAAGCGGTCGTGGATGGCCGTTTGGTCACCGGCCAGAACCCGGCATCGGCAAAGGTGACGGCCCAGCGGGTGATCGACATGTTGTGACCGCTTCGGGTCGGAAGCAGTCGATTGCGAAGGATCCTCCCGGCCATGGGCAGCCGCAGAGCGAAGCACCCGCCCGGCTTCGATCCATGTCAAACCGCTGCCACTGTTCCCGATTTCTAACGACGTCAACACGTGAGCCACCGCACAGATCGCAGCCTACCTGAATACCCGATTCCAGGACAGGAATCACAGCCCGCGAATAATTAAACAATTGCAACGCAATAATCATTTGAAAACAAAAAATCTCGGTTCCTAGGCTGCCTGCGTCATGGGACGTCCATGACGCAACCAGGAGACTGAGATGAACACGAACGAGAACAACCGCAGCAACCCGCAGGAAGACGTCATCGTGCTCGGTGTCGCCAGCGTGGAAACCAAGGGCCAGGCCGGGATCACCGAGAACTTCGGCGTCCTGCCCCTCGACGGCATTTCGGACGAATGACCAACCGGGCGCGCCGAAAGGCGCGCCTTCTGGCCGGAGCACCCGTATGGCACGCCTTGGACTGCACCGCGACATCTCGTACTGCCAGGTCGAGGACCGCCTGATCTTCCTGGATATCCAGAACGATCGGTACTTCCGTCTGTCGGCTCGGATGGAGTCCGCCTTCGCCAGGTACGTCGAGGAAGGAGATGACTCGGCAACTGGCATCCGAGATCTTGTCGCGCGCCAGATCCTGGTCGATGGACCTGGCCACGACACGCCAGTGCCGATCTTGTCGGTAGGTCTCCCCACGCGCAGCGCCATGGAAGTGGACGCACCCGTCGGCCGGACAGGTTCGATCACGGTGCTCTACACGATCGGCATCGTCTGCCTGACGCATCTCCAACTGAAGACCCGCCGGCTGAAGCATGTCCTCGACGAGGTTGCGCTCTATCGGGAGAGAAATGCCCCATCCTCGCCGGGCGCATCTCACCGCGAGGAGTCCCTGCTGGCCGCAGCGGCTGCATTTCGCAGTGTGCGTCCTTACGTCCCGCTCGATACATGCTGCCTGCCCGACTCCATTGCCATGGTCAGGTTCCTGGCCAAGCGCGGATTCCACGCGCAGCTCGTTTTCGGCGTCACCGGGGAGCCGTTCTCGGCGCATTGCTGGGTGCAGCACGATGCCATCGTCCTGAACGACACGGTGGGGCATGCCGCGGCGCATACCCCAATACGGGTGATCTGATGAATGCCTACCTTGCAGTCCTGGGTGACGCGGGCACGGACATCCGCGCGATGTCCGCCCGGGTGGCCGATGCGCTCGGTCCCATCGGCATGCGCGAGTGCTATGCCAGCGGCGCGATGGTCCTGTTCGGGTCCGACGAGCTCGCGACACTGCCGCTACCGGGCGGGATTCTCATCGGCAACCTGTTCACCCGGGATGGGAATCCCGTTACCGAGAGCGGGAGACTCCCGGAATCCCCAAGTCCGGCGCACCTGCGCAAGTACGTCCTGGACACCTGTTGGGGCTCCTATCTGATGATCCAGCCCGAACGCCAAGGCGCAGGGAGCTTCACGATCATGCGTTCGCCGGCCGGGGCCGGCAACGTCCCATGTGTCCATTCCATCAGGGAAGGAGCCGGGTTTCTCACCTCGGATATCTCTTTGGCGATCCGGGCCAATCTCTATCGAAAACGCATCGACTGGGATGCCATCGCCCGTCGCTTGCGCTATCCGGGCACGAAGACGCAATGCACCGGGCTTGCCGACGTCAGCGAACTGCTGCCTGGCTGCTCCCTGACCCTCCGGGGCACGGAGGTCTCGCACGGGCTCGAGTGGTCGCCATGGAACCACGTCGCTCCGGAACGCCGCTACCGCGACCCGCATGCCGCCGCAGCCCACATCCGCGATGCGGTGGTGCATGCAGTCCGTGCATGGTCGTCCGTCGACCACTCCATACTGCTTGAGCTATCGGGCGGGCTCGATTCCTCCATCGTCGCGGCATGCCTGGACGGCCACCGCGTGCGCGTCTGCTGCAACGTCGTGACGCCGGTACCCGGCGTCGACGAACGTCACTATGCGGCACTGGTGGCCCAGCAGCTCGGCACCGAGCTCCATGCGGAACACCTTGGCTTCGACAAAGCGCGCCTGGAGTTCGCGCCCACCCCGGATTCCGTCGCGCCCGGAATGGGTCCGCTTCAGTACGCCATCGACCGGACGATGGAGGCGGCGGCCGAGCGCCACGGCGCCACCAGCTTCTACTCCGGTGGCGGCGGCGATTCGGTGTTCTGCTATCTCCGCACGGCTGCGCCCGCGGTGGACGCGCTCAGGGCGGGCGGACTCGGAGCGGCGATCGCCGCGACCCGGGACCTGGCCCATCTGCACCAATGCACGTTCTGGAAGGCGGGGCGCTTGGCGCTGTCCAAGCTGCGGCGCCCGCCGGGCGCTCCTTGCCGCCAGAATTCCGCGTTCCTGGCACCGGGCACGGGCGGAGTCGTACCGGAGCAGCATCCTTGGTTTGCGGCTCCCACCGATGCCTTGCCCGGGGACAGGGAGCGCATCTTCGATCTCGCCGGCAACCAGTTGTTCCAAGGCCAAGCGGCACGCGGGTCCAGGCGTCCGCTGCGCTTTCCCCTGTTGTCCCAACCGGTCATGGAAGCCTGCCTGCGCACGCCCAGCTGGGCATGGATCGCCGGCGGCCGGAACCGGGCCGCGGCGCGCGCGGCGTTCTCCGGCATGTTGCCGCCGGCCATCCTCAGCCGCCAAAGCAAAGCCACCTACATGGGCTACCTGGGCATGCTCTACCAGAAGAACAGGAGCCAGATACGCGGCTTTCTTCTCTCCGGGCGGCTTGCGTCGGAAGGCCTGCTCGACTCGCGCGCCATCGAGGGCTTCATCGCCACCGCCTTGCCGCCACGCGACCAGGCCTTCCTGAGGATGTTCGAACTGTGCATGGTCGAAAACTGGGTCCGGCACCAGCCCTAGGGGATCGCGCTCCCGTTGCCCAGGCTCGACCGCATCGCTCGCCAATGCGCGTATTGCCTCGCCTTGTCCGGATCCGGGTCTTCCTGGTCCAGCAGCCAGAACCGGAACCAATCCAGGTTGCGCTCGTACGCGGCCAGCTTGTGCCGCGGCTGGAACTTGTTGTGCGGCTCGTGGGGAAACACGTATACATCCGCCCGGTTGCCGCGCATCAGCGGGATGGCGTAGTCGAGCCCGTGCATGTACTCCTGCTCGGGGAATTGCATGAGGATGGGGGCATCGATCGCCCCCAGGTTCGAGGCCGGCGAGATCCGGCGCCACTGTTCCGGCGTTTCGTCCGGAGCGCCCAGTTGCCAATTGCTCCGCAGCAGCGACAGGAACTCCTCGCCGATGTTGCTCCCCAGCAGGTAGTACATCTGGGAGGTGGTCGGCGACGCCAGCGAGGCCGCCGCGATGAGCTTCGAATGGATGAGCGTCCACATGGTGACTTCGCTCCCGAAACTGAGCCCGCCCATGCCTACCTTGCTGCCATCGATCCTGCCTTCGGAGGCGAGTAGCGCCACCGCGCTTTCGATCGCGGACTTGCCGAGGTCGTAGCGTTCCGCGGCCACGCCTGGGAACGCGGGCGCGCTGATGCAGAGCGTGGAGATGCCCTGCTCCGCCATGGCGGCCAAGGGCCACTCGTCCCCGGATCCACCCCGCACGAAACCCATGCAGCGGTAGTAAGTGACGAACAGGGGAGGCGGCGCCCCGTCCGTCCGGCGCGCCGGGTAGAGCTGGCCGGCAAACTGCCGCCCCTGCGCATCCGTCCAGCGGAGCAACTGCATCGGCAGCCGGGACAAGTCGCGCGCCAGCCCTTCGTTGGGGTCGAACAGCACCTGCCGGTCGCCCGTCTGCAGGTCGATCCTCTCCAGCCGCGGAGGACGGTTCGCCTCGGCGGTCACGCACGCCAGCGCCACGGCCGATACGCCGCAACTGCCAGGCCCCCAGCGCCCCTCGCCTTCGAACATGCCGCTGCTGGCCGCCACCAGGTGCACCGTTCCGCTGCGTACGTTCCATCGATGGATGGACTGTGCGAACCCCGCGTCGTACTGCGTGACGGTGAACAGCACCTCGTCGCCGCCGGGCCGCCATTGGAGCCCGCTGATCTCCTTGTCGACGCAGGGCCCGGCCGTGCACTTCACGATCCCGCGCGCCTTGCCGTCCGGCAGCACGCCCAGCTCCACCTGGCGCCGGCCGCTGGCGTCGTCGCGGCGCGTCAGCACGGCGATCCGTTCGCCGCCCGGCTCGCGCGCCTGCTTCCACAGGTCGGCCAGTCCCGCCGGTGGTGGCGAGGAAGGCGCCACGGGCGGGATCTCCCGCGGCGCAAGATCCCGCACCGTCCCGATGGCCAGGTCGATGGCCTTCCAACGTTCCGGCACCGCGGTAGGCAAGGGCACCCGATTGAAGACTTGCCCCAGCCGCTGGGTGGCCAGCCGACCCT
Organism: Pseudomonas sp. Hp2; assembly: GCF_006386585.1. Lineage (NCBI taxonomy): Bacteria > Pseudomonadati > Pseudomonadota > Gammaproteobacteria > Pseudomonadales > Pseudomonadaceae > Pseudomonas > Pseudomonas sp. Hp2. Next base: position 177,960 of record NZ_VAHJ01000005.1, on the reverse strand, counting down.
CGGTATACCCCGAGCGGAACAGGTTCTGCCCGAGCGGAGTGGCCTTGTCGATACGGATACCGCGGTCGTACTCGGCTTGCTCCGCCGCGCGCACCTCCTCTCGCGTGGGACCGACGCGGTACTTCAGTACCCTGCCCGCTTCATCCAGCATGAAGTCGTCCACGTCGGCGCCGCTCCGGGTCACGGGACGGGCGCCGGTACCATCGGCCGCTGCACGCCATACGTCGATCCTGCCGTCCAGCAACGCACGGTAGTAGATCCAGCGCCCGTCCGGCGACCATACCGCCTGCGCCGGCTCGGCGATGCCGGCCGAGTCGCGCAGGGGCACGCCGCCATCGGCCACTCGGCGAGGCGGCGACGCGCCATCCATCGGCTGGACGTACCAGGCGGTGTCGTAGCTGTTCCGCTCGACCGATGCCTGCATGGCCCGGAAGGCCACGTAGTCGCCGTCCGGCGACACCACGGGGCTACCGAAGTCCACGATCTCCACCAGTTGCCGGGACGACACCGCCTGCGCCTCGTGCACGGGCGCGAGTGCGCCTGCGGATATGCCCCACGCCACCACACATTTCTTCACTGCCCGAAGTGCAACGGACACCATCGCCTCGCTCCCGTATCGACAAGACACCCGATCGCTTCGTTCGCGAAGCGGCATCACCAATGCTTCGATAGCGACAGGCCCACGTAGCGGCCGATGGCCGAGTAGTTGGTCGAGTCGTAGGGCGCGAACGTCGGCGAGGTGGCCGCGTACAACGGCGGTGCCCGGTCGAGCGCGTTCTGCACGGACAGCTCCAGCCCGATATCGGACCATGCATCGTTGCGCCCGCCGGTGGCGTAGCGCAGCGTGGCATCGAAGGTCGTGAACGACGCACCCTTGCGCCCGTCCGCGGGATTGGTCACGCCGTCCCGGTAGTTGCCGAACAGCGAGGCGGTGAAGCCATCGCGGTTCCAGACCCCGCCGGCCCGGCCATTGAACCTGGCCGGGTGGAACAACGTGCCGGCCAAGTCGTAGGCGGGCTGGCCCGAGGACATCTGCTGCGTGCTGTCCAGCCAACTGGCCGAGCCGCGCAGCGACAACCGCCCGCCGGCGAGATCGAACCGGTAGCTGCCCGACACGTCCACGCCCTTGATGCGCTGGCGGGAGGTGTTCATGTACAGGTTCGGCACGATCGCCACCACCTTGCCGGCATCGAACGCCGCCCCGCTGGCATTGGTGAAGCGGAAGGAACGGAGGATGTCGTCCAGCTCCGCGACGCTGGGCGCGTGGCGGATGAACTCGGCGAAGGTGGGATTGCTCAGCGCCTGGGCGGGGACGAGCGGTTGGACGACGCGATCGGTGTAATCGATGTCGAACCAGGTCGCCTCCGTCTCCAGCCCGGGCAACGCCTCGGGATGGAAGGCCAGCGAGGTGCTCCAGGTGCGCGCCCTTTCCGGATTCAAGCCGGGATTGCCGCCCACGAGGTACATGGCCGTGGCACCGGGTACGTAGCCGGTTCCTCCCAGCGCGGCGGCGGGGAAGAGGATGGCATCGCGGCCGAGGAACTGCTGCGACAGCGTGGGCACCTTGAACGACTTGCCCCAGGATGCCTTCACCGTGAAATCCGCCGTGGGACTGTAGGTCGCCCCGAGCTTGGGCGTGGTGACGCCGCCGAAGCTGTCGTAGTCCTCGCCACGGACCGCGCCCGTCACGGACAGCCGCCGTATGCCGGCGATGCCCTGCTCCGGGCCGACCAGCGGGACGTTGACCTCGGCATAGGCAAAGCGGCTGCGCACCTCCCCGTCGACCTGCGTATAGCCGCTGACCAGGTTGCGGTTCTGGAAGCCGTTGTAGCGGTAGCCGGCGCCCACCGCGAGCCGCGCCTCGCCAGCCGGCAACCGCAACAACGGTCCCTCGGCGCTGGCCTCGTACGTCCGGCTCGTGTTGCGGTAGGACGTGCGCGAGCGCGTGGCGGTCCCGGCCGATGGCGTCACCACCGTGTTGGAGGCATCGGTCCGCTCCCTGCCCCAGGTGCCACCCAACGACAGCGTCCAGCTGCCCGGCAGGAAGAACTCCACGCCAGGCGCCAGCAACGACGTCGTGGTTTCGGGCGCGCTGTGCTCGTAACTGGCGGAGTACGCCATGTCCGTGGAGATGCCGCGTTCCGTGCGGAGCGCATCCAGCCGCAGCTCGGCCACCTCGCCCAATGCCTGGTGCGCGCTGAGCAACCCGCTGCGCAGGTCGCCGGCCTGGTAGAGCGTGGAAGGCGCATACATGCCCTTGGCGTAATCGCGCTGGTCGGCGTAGATCGGATCGTTCTCGCTCCTCTTCCACGTCGCGATCAACCCGCCGCTCGACCACGCGGCGCCGCCGATGGCGCTGTACTCCCGCGTGGCCAGCCCGCCCTCCGTGGCCGCACCGTAGCGAGTACCGAGCGCCACGCCATCGAAGTCGCGCCGCAGGATCACGTTGCCCACGCCGCCCACCGCATCGGAGCCGTAGATGGCGGAAGCGCCATCGGCCACGATCTCGATGCGCTCCACCGCCTCCACCGGGATGGCGCTGATGTCCACCATCTGCACGAAGCCGCCATAGGACATCCGCCGGCCATTGAGCAGCGTCAGCGATGCGTCCTGGCCGAGACCGCGCAGGTTCAGGCCCGAGCCCCCGGTGATGTTCTGGTTGCCCTGCCCACCCCCGGTGGCCCCCGGCGCGATACCCGGCCCCTGACCACCCGAGAAGTTCTGCGGAAGGCTGCGGATCACCTCGCCCAGGTCGGCGAAGCCCTCCTCCCGGATGCGCTCGATGCCGACCGTGGTCACGGGCGAGGGCGTCGTGCCGCCGCGGATGCGGGTGCCGGTGACCGTGATGGCTTCGAGTTGAGTGGGGCCTCCGCCTTCCCTGCCCGCCTCCTCCGGAGGATCGGCATCCGACGCATCGGCCCCCTGCGTTTCCTGGGCGTTGGCGCCGTATAGCGGCGCCAGGGAAGCCAACGCGGCCGCAAGGGCACTATGCGCCAATCTCCGCTTGAACCGGTGTAGCGGGATTCTCCCTTTCCCTGCCACATCCCCCGCGGATACCTTCCACCGCATTGCGCTTCCGCCACAGTCTTGCCCTATGACTTCCCCACTGCGTGCGGCACGTTCCGACATGCAGACCCGGCCGATTCCGCTTGCCAAGCCAATCACTGCAACTCCCCTGTTGTTCGACATGCAAAGTCTCCAGTTGGTGATTGATCTGCCCTCGCGCAGCTCATGAACGCCTCAGCGGCAGATCGCCTCGCACTCGCAGATAGCCCGGCTCAAGCGGATAGCCGGACCCGGGCCATCTCGAAATGAGAAGCAACGGGTGGATACCGCGGGCTCGCCTTACAGCGCCGACACAGAACGGCCGACAGGCATTGGGAGCTCGCCGAGCAACAATATCTGTTTTTCAGATATTTGAAAAGCAGATATAGCTTTAAGGGCGGCCTTCCAACTGAGACGCCGCCATGCCCACCAAATCGATCCACAAAGCCGAGTACCAGGTGCTCCTGGAACTGCTGCGCGAGATGCGGACCAAAGCCCACCCGAATCAAAGCAGCCTCGCTGCGCTGATCGGTAGATCGCAGTCCTACATCAGCGACGTCGAGCGAGGCGCCCGAAGGCTCGATCTTCTGCAGCTACGCGAGTACTGCCTGGCCTGTGGCCAGGACCTGGTGCCTTTCGTGAAGAAGTTCGAGAAGGCCTTGTTGACGACTGGCTCTGATCGCTGAGGACCATCGATGCACATCCCCAGCTTTGAGCAAAACCGGCTCTATAAACGGACTTCGATCCATGACGAATTCGGCGGCAACAGGCAGTCAGGAATCTCGCCATCCAGGAAGGCGCCTGCGGTGTTCATCTTCACAGGCGGCAGCGGAGAGCAGCATGGATACATTGATACTTGGGACGCCTCCCACCAAGTCTTCTCTTACACAGGAGAGGGACAAGTTGGAAATATGACGATGGATGCCGGCAATGCTGCTATCCGTGATCATGTTGAGCACGGCCGAGCACTCCATCTCTTCGCGATAGCGTCCGATGCTGAGGTGAGAGGCGAACTCCCAAACGTACAAGGGAGAGGTTACTGCCGCTATGTTGGAGAGATGCAGTGTGCCGGTGTAATTGAAGCCACAGGCCCTGATCGGAATGGAGCGCAGCGCAAGATTTTCCAGTTCCAGCTCGTCAGGGTGGAAGCACTCGAAAGGACTCAACGTGCCCAAGGCACTGGTCTAACAGAGGATCCGTTACCAATTAACGGAAGAAATCTCAAAGTGCTGCGAGATATAGCGATACAAGCAGCTACCTCTGTAAAGAATAAAGCTATTGACGCGAAGCGCACTCTCTTCCAACGCGCAAACCAGGTAGTGGAGTACGCATTAGCTAGGGCGAACGGTATTTGTGAAGCTTGCCAGGCAGCTGCTCCTTTTCTAAGAGCGAATGGCTCGCCATACTTGGAAGTACATCACATCGATAGGCTTTCGGATGGTGGTCTCGATGCACCGCATCGTGTCGCGGCAGTCTGTCCAACCTGCCATCGCCGCATCCACTTTGGTATCGATGGCATTGAGATCAATGACGCGCTCCGACTAAAGATTGAGCACCTTGAGCTAATTCTAGCCGAGCAGCTTACCTAGCAAGAGCCATCGGGAATTAATGATGTATCAGAAAAGCGCACAAGTCCTTGTCGAGCTGCACGTAGTCGCAGCCGTTATCTTCCTAGACGGAAAAATTATGGCTGCTAAACGCCTTGCAGGCGGCCCATCCGGTCTCAAGTGGGAGTTCCCCGGCGGCAAAGTCGAGGACGGCGAGCTTCCTGAGGTAGCCCTGGCGCGAGAAATCGAAGAGGAACTAGGCATGACTATCACTGTCCGTGAAGAGTTGGGCTCCTACTTCACCGAATTGGGTAAATGGCATCTACGGCTGCATTGCTTCATATGCGATGCCACGACCAGCCCAAGCAAACTCGCAGCACACTCAGAAGTGCGCTGGTGCGTGCCGGATGAGCTACCCGAGATGGATTGGGCACTTCCAGATATTCCCGCAGTTGCGGCACTGCAGGCAAAACATAGCATCTAAGCTTTCGGACCTTAGATGCTAAAAAACACAGCGCCAATGACGCCTCCCATGATGAGCCTGCTCCTGACCAGTTATCCGTGGTAAGAGTAATGGCAAGAGTAATGGGGTCAGGTTGACTTCCTACCGCGCGATGCCGCGCCAATCCGACATCAAATACGACAGTTCGCCTGGCCATGCTACCTTCATCGCCCAAGGTAGAAACTTTGATCAGCTCCGTAAGCATTGGTCCGCTCGTCGGCCGCGGATCAATACCCCCCGCCAAGTAAGTGAACCTGACTCCGTTACTCGCATCGTGGCCGCCTCAGCGCCACGGTGGCGGCAGCGGGCGGCAAGCCGGCCGAGCACGGCACGATGGTGGGCTCGATGCAGCAGATGTACGGCCGCGTGCGTGCCATGCTGGGCGACACCGATTACGGCTATGTGGCCGAGCTGGAGCAGTCGGAAGACCGCCTGCTGCACGCCTTCCAGGACACCCTGAGCGACACCGACACCCCGCCGGCCGTGCGCGCCGAGGTGCAGGCCCTGCTGCCGAGCGTGCGCGAGTGCCACGACGTCATGCGCAACCGCAAGCACGCGCTGAAGATGGCTTCCTGATCCAGGACGCCCAGCCGCACGAAAAGCCCCGTCACCGGCGGGCTTTTTTTAGGCGCGTTGTAACGCCATCACGCGGGCGGGGCGGAACTTCCACGCAACGAAGCCACGTGCGCGAACACGTGGCCTGCGGCCTCTCCAGGTGCTCGCCCCCGCGCGGCGCGCGGGCGCGAAACTCAACCCTTCAGCGGGCCTTCGGCCGGGTCGGTAGCGGCGTAGCTGGAATTGCGGATCTCCGCCGCGTGCGGGTGGCGCAGCGCGGCGCGCACCTCTTCGGGCAACTGGTCCACGGCCAGGATCACCTTGCCCGAATGCACGTCCGTGACCGCGCTCAGCGGCAGCACGAAGTCGCCGCCGTTCTGCACGTTGATCACGAAGGTGGATTCGTGCGGGCGCACTTCGCGCACGCCGGCCACGCCGATCTCGCCATCGGCCACGAACACCAGCTGGCCCGCTTCGATGCGGTCGGTCATGGCATGCACCTCATGAGGAAGAGATACCGCTTGCGGCGTGGCATGCCCGTGCATGCCCAACACCGCCGCGGTCGATGCATCATGCAACGCGGCGCCGTCCAAACAGGGTGGAGCGCGCTCAACCGCGCGAAGGCGGCTGCCGCGCGGAGGCATCCACCAGCGGGTAGCCGCTGAACGGCTTGACCTCGTCCATCAGGAACTGCGAGACGATGCGCTCCACGCCGTAGTCGCCGGCCAGCAGCAGGCGCGCGATGTCCTTCCAGTGGTGCACGTCGTTCACCACCACGCGCAGCAGGTAGTCGAACGCACCGGAGATTCGGCTGGCCTCCACCACTTCGGGCATCGCCAGGATGCGGCGGTCGAACTCGGTGAACTCTTCCAGCGCGTGCTGCTTGAAGGTCACCTGCGCCAGCACGACCGTGACCGAGCGGATGCGGTCCACCGCCACGTGCGCGCGATAGCCGCGGATCAAGCCGCGCGCCTCCAGCGTGCGCACGCGCGCCAGGCAGGCGCTGGGCGAAAGCGCCACGCGTTCGGCCAGCGCCTGGTTGGTGATGCGCGCGTCCTGCTGCAGCACGTCCAGGATCTTCAGGTCGGTGCGGTCGAGGGCCTTGGCGGTCATGGGGCTCCGGAGGCGGCGGGCGCCGCAGGTTGTTCGCTATTTGCCGGCACGGCCCGCAGATTCTGCGTTATTTGCCCGTGATACCGACCATATCTTCGGTTCCTTGCGGAATAACCCTAGCAGAATCATGGGCCTGCCCATAGCGCGGGCCCCGCCGATTCTGCTGGACAGCGGTGGCGGTTTTCACTTTCACTCGGTCCAACGCCATGCGGGCCGCCAGCGGGGATGCACCGGCGGCCGCTTCCATCGCTACCAGGGGACCGTGCCATGCCGTCGCAGCTCCACGTTCGCAAACTCGCCCGCGCCATCCGTCTGGGTTGTTGCCTGGGCCTGGTCACCGCCGCCGCGCCCGCCTGGGCGCAGGCCCCCGCGCCCGACGCCTCCGGCGAGGACGCCGCCCGGACGCTCGATACCGTCGTGGTCACCGCCGGCAAGCTGAAGGAATCGGTGCGCGAGATCGCCGGCTCCGCCTCGGCCGTCACCGACCAGCAACTGCAGGACATCGGCGCGCAGTCGCTGGCCGATTACATTCAGCGCACCCCGGGCGTGGTATTCAACAACTACCAGCCCGGCGTATCGCACGTGGTGATGCGCGGCATCGCCACCAGCTCGGGCAACGTGCAGGGCCAGCCGACCACCGGCTACTTCCTCAACGAAGTGCCGCTGACCGAGCCGGGCTGGACCATCGCCATCCCCGACGTGGACGCCTTCGACCTCAACCGCGTGGAGGTGCTGCGCGGCCCGCAGGGCACGTTGTTCGGCTCGGCCTCGATGGGCGGCGCGGTGAACTACGTCGCCAACGTGGCCGACAGCAGCGCGTTCGACGCCGCCGCCGAGGCGACCGTCAGCCAGACCAAGAACGCCGATGTGGGCTACAGCGCCAAGGCGATGGTCAACGTGCCAATCAAGGAAGACCTGCTCGCCGTGCGCGCGGTGGCGCAGTATCGGGAGGATCCTGGCTTCCTGGACAACATCGGCACCGGCCGCAAGGGCGCCAACGACACCCAGCTCGACGGCGGCCGCCTGTCCATCGTGCTCACGCCCGGCGATGCCACCACGCTGACCTGGCTGAGCCTGCTGCAGAACATCGACAACGACGACAACAGCTACCAGATCGCCGGCCTGGGCGACCTGCAGCGCGACACCGCGCTGCCGGAGTTCACCCGCACCAAGATCGCCGTGCACAGCCTGCGCCTGGACCAGGACCTGGGCTTTGCCGACCTCACCGCCCTGCTCGCCTACCAGAAGAAGCAGCAGGACTGGCGTTTCGACTACACGCCCATCCGCGGCGCCTACAACGCCGATCTCGACCTGGACCTGACCTCGCCGCTGTACATCGACTCCGGCGGCGAGAGCCGCGGCAAGAGCATCGAGCTGCGCCTGTCGTCCAAGCCGGGCGGCCGGGTGGACTGGCTGATCGGCGGCATGTACTTCGATTCGGACAAGGACCTCTACGAGCAGATCGGCGCGCAGGGCGCGGCCGCCGCGTTCGACCAGTCCGCCCTGTTCGGGCCCGGCAGCGGTACGGTGATCGCCCCGGATGGCGAAATCTTCAACAGCTTTTTCACCCACCTCACCGGCTCGGAAGCGGCGCTGTTCGGCGAGGCCAGCTTCCACTTCAACGAACAGTGGAAGCTCACCGTGGGCGGGCGCCTGTTCCGCAACAAGGTGCGCACCACCTCGACGCAGGTGGGCTTCTCGACCTATCCGGGCGAGCCCATCGTCACCACGCAGCAAACCAAGGAAGACGGCTTCAACCCCAAGGTCGCGCTGACCTGGCAGGCCACCCCGGACGTGATGTTCTACGGCCTGGTCTCCGAAGGCTTCCGCTTCGGCGAACCGAACACGGCCGGCCTGAGCGCCTACCCGGTGCCCTCGGGCTCCAGAAGCGACAGCCTGGTCAACTACGAACTGGGCACGCGCACCGGCTGGGCCGACGGCCGCCTGCTGCTCGATGCCACGCTGTTCTACGTGGACTGGAAGGACATCCAGCTGCGCCTGCAGACACCGGACTTCTACAACTACGCCAGCAACGGCGGCAAGGCGTACAGCCGCGGCGTGGAGTTCGCCGCCACCTGGCGCCCGGTGGATGCCTTCGAATGGCAGGCCACCGCCACCTGGCAGCGCGCGCGCCTGGACGAGGACCTGTTCATCCTCTACTACGGCACCGCGCCGGCCGGCGCGCAGCTGCCGGGTTCGGCCGACTGGACGGTGAGCAACCTGCTGAGCTACCACTTCGATGCCGTCTACCAGCCGACGCTGACGCTCGCGCACCAGTACGTGGGCAGTGGCATCAGCGACCTCAACTCGGCCGTGCCGGGCATCACGCCCAATCGCCAGGGCAACTACAACCTGTTCGACCTGCGCTACCGGATGACCTTCGGTACCACGGACGTGACGCTGTTCGGCAGCAACCTCACCGACAAGCGCGGCATCACCCGCAGCGTGTCGGAGACCAACGGCATCGGCGAAGGCCTGGTGCGGCCGCGCACCTACGGCGTGACCGTCCACTGGCGCTACTGACACGATGGACGGGAGGGTCTTCGTGAAGGCACGCGAGATCGGCCGCTGGCAGCTCGCGCTGCGCCGCAAGCCACTGGAGGCGGTGGTGGCCGATGGCGAGCGCGCCGGCCTGCACCGGCGCCTGGGCGCGGGCAGCCTGATGGTGCTGGGCATCGCCAATATCCTGGGCGCCGGCATCTACGTGGTGACCGGCGCGGCGGCGGCCCACTTCGCCGGGCCGGCAGTGATGCTGTCCTTCGTGCTGGCGGCAATGGCCTGCGGGTTCACCGGGCTGTGCTATGCGGAACTGTCGTCGGTGATCCCGGTGTCCGGCTCGGCGTACTCGTATTGCCAGGTCACCCTCGGCGAGGGCGCGGCGTGGGCGCTGGCATGGATGGTGATCCTCGAATACCTGCTCGCCGCCGCCGCCGTGGCGGCCGGGTTCTCCGGCTACCTCACCAGCCTGCTCGGCGACCTGCACGTGCGGGTGCCGATGTGGCTGGCCACGTCCAGCGTCACCGCCACGCAACAGGACGGGCACACGACGCTGGCCTTCAGCGGGGGCATCAACGTGGTGGCCGCGCTGGCGGTGCTGGCCGCCGCGGCCATCCAGATCGCCGGCGTGGGCCGCTCCGCGCTGGCCAACCTGGTGCTGGTGCTGACCAAGATCGCGGTGCTGCTGGCATTCGTCGCGGTGGGCGCGCAGTTCGTCGATGCGGCGAACTGGCAACCATTCCTGCCCGCCAACGAAGGCGGCTTCGCGTATGGCTGGCCAGGCGTGCTGCGCGCGGCAGCGATGCTGTTCTTCGCCTACCTCGGTTTCGAAACCGTCTCGATGGCCGCCGCCGAGGCGCGCCAACCGCGCCGCGACGTGCCGCTGGGCATCCTCGGCTCGCTGGTGGTGTGCACGGTGCTGTACATCGCCGCCGGCGCGGTGCTCACCGGGCTGGTGCCGTTCCGCGAGCTCGGCGTGCCCGACCCGGTGGCGCTGGCGGTGGACCGCATCGGCTGGCCGGGCTTTGCCGGCGTGATCAAGATCGGCGCGCTAACCGGGCTGGGCTCGGTGCTGCTGGCCAACGCGTATGGCGCATCGCGCATCAGCCTGAGCATCGCGCGCGACGGCCTGCTGCCGGCGTTCTTCACCCGTGTGCATCCCCGGCTGGGCACGCCATGGCTGGCCAGCGTCGCCTTCGGCAGCGCGAGCGCGTTGCTCGCCGCGCTGCTGCCCATCGGCGTCCTCGGCGACCTGATCTGCCTGGGCATCGCCTCGGCGTTCATCGTGGTGTGCATCGCGGTGATGTGGCTGCGCTCCACGCGCCCGGCGCTGCGCGGCGGCTTCCGCGTGCCGCTGGGCGGGGTGTGGATCGGCCGCGCCTGGATCGGCGTGGTGCCCACGCTGGGCATCGCGATGTGCGTGGCGATGATGGCGCCGGTGCTGGGCGACATGTACGCGCAGGTGCGCCGCGGCGACCTGCTGCCCGCCAGCCTGCTGCTCGGCTACATCGCCGTCGGCGCGCTGATCTATCTCGTCTACGGCCAGCGCCGCGCGCGCCGGCAAGTGCAGGATTCCCACGCATGACCCCGCTCGACTTTCCCCTGGCCCAGGCGCTGCAGCTGGGTCGCCTGGACGCGCACGATCAACGGGCGCTGGTGCGCCGCGGCGAGCTTTCGCCGCGCGAACTGACCGCCGCGGCGCTCGTGCGCGCACGCCACCTGGACCCCGCGCTCGGCGCGCTGTGCCACGCCGACGACGCCGCCGCGCTGGCCCGCGCCGACGCCGTGGACCGCAATGCACCGATGGCCGGCGTGCCGTGGCTGCCGAAGGATTCGCTGCGCTATCCCGGCATGCCTACGCGCGGCGGCTCTCGCTCGCGCAGCAACGCGCCGGCCGCGGACGCCTCGCCGTTCGTGCAGCGCTTCGACGCGAGCGGGCTGGTGGCGATCGGCAAGAGCACGATGCCCGAGTTCGGCCTGATGGGCTCCACCGAACCGCTGCTCGGCCCGGTGACGCGCAACCCGTGGTCGCCGGCGCATTCGCCGGGCGGCTCCAGCGGCGGCGCGGGGGCGGCGCTGGCGGCCGGCATCGTGCCGCTGGCGCATGGCAGCGATGGCGCGGGCTCGATCCGTATTCCGGCCTCGGCCTGCGGCGTGGTCGGCCTCAAGCCCGGACGCGGCGCCACGGTGCCGGTGCGCGGGCGGCATGCCATCGAAGACCTGATTGTCGCCGACAGCCTGATGTCGCGCAGCGTGCGCGATACCGCCTGGGCCTTCGCCACCGCGCATCCGGACGCCGGCATCGACCTTGCCGGCCTGGCGCGCGCGCCCAGGCGGCTGCGCATCGGCGTGGTGGCCGATTCGCTGCCCGGCCTGGCGCCCGATCCGGCGGTGGCCCGCGTGCTGGAAGTGGCCGCGGACCTGTGCGCCTCGCTCGGGCACCAGGTCGAAAGCACGACGTATCCGCTGCCCGGCGCCGATGTCTGGCAGGCGCTGTACACGCTGTGGTCCCGTCTGGGCCTGGATGCGGTGGAGCTGGCCGCTGCGCAGGGCGGCGATGCCTTCGCCGCCGACGCGCTGGAACCGTGGACGCACGGGCTGGCGGACTACCACCGCCGCCACTGCGGGGTGGCCGAGCTGGAGCAGGCCTATGCGGTGCTGGCCGCGCTCCCGCCGGCGTTCACCGCCTTCCACCAGCGCCACGACGTCGTGCTGACGCCGACGCTGCGCACGCCGCCGCCGAGGCTGGGCGAACTGGCCCCGGATCGCGATTTCGACGCGCTGATGCCGGCCATGTTCCACTGGATGAGCTACACCCCGCTGCAGAACCTAGCCGGCACGCCGGCGATCTCGCTGCCGCTGGGCCAGGCCGGCGTGCTGCCGGTGGGCGTGCAGTTCGCCGCCGACCGCGGGCAGGAGCCGCTGCTGCTGCAGCTGGCCGCCGAACTCGAACAGGCCGCGCCGTGGGGCCATCGCTGGCCCGCGCATTCGGTGGCCACCACTTTGAAGGAGCCGCACTGATGGGACACGCCCGCGACAGCCGCTATGCCGCGCGCAGCCAGGACGACCTCCTGCGCCTGCTGGCCGCCCAACCCTTCGCCTGGCTGGTCTCGGCCGGCGGCGAGGATGCCGCGTTCACCCCGCTGCCACTGCGCGCCGAATGCGATGCCCAGGGGCGGTTGGTGGCCCTGCGCGGCCATCTCGCGCGGCGCAACCCGCACGTGGCGCGGCTGCGCCGCGACGGCCGCGCGCAGGCGCTGGTGATGGGACCGCATGCCTACGTTTCGCCGAGCTGGCTGGACGACCGCACCCAGGCGCCGAGCTGGAACTACGCCGCCGCGGTGTTCGAGCTGGACGTGGCGGTGAGCGAGGACGCGGCCGACATCCAGGCCGAACTCGATGCGCTGGTCACGCAGATGGAAGCCGGGCGCGCGCATGCCTGGTCGCTGGCGGAGATGGGCGAGCGCTATGCGCGGCTGGCGGCCGGCGTTACCGCGCTGCGCGGCGTCGTGCGCGAGGTCCGCGCGACCTTCAAGCTCGGCCAGGACGAGGCACGCCACGATTTCGCCCAGCTGCTGCTCGGCCTGCAGGCCGGCGGCGAGGATGCGCTGGTGGCGTGGATGCGCGATTTCGCCGGGGACGGCGCATGAGCCGCAGCCTGGACGCGCTGGACCCGCAGATCCGCCGCTTCATCGAGGAGGTCTGCCGCGAAGGCGCGCGCCTGCGGGGCGATGGGCAGCCCGGCTGGCCGCAGCGCCGCGTCATCGCCGCGCAGGCACGCGCGCCCTGGCGCGAAGGCGGCCCGCGGATGCGCGAGGTGGCCGACCTGCGCCTGCCGTCCACGCACGGCGAGTTCGGCCTGCGCATCCTGCATCCGCAGGCCGCCGCGCCCGCGCCTTCGCCGGCGCTGGTGTACCTGCACGGCGGCGGCTGGTGCCTATTCGGGCTGGATACGCATGACCGGCTGTTGCGCGAATACGCCGACGCGACGCGGCTGCCGGTGGTGGCCATCGACTACAGCCTCGCGCCCGAGCATCCCTACCCCGCCGCGCTGGACCAGGCGGTGGCCGCGCTGGCGTGGTTGCGCGAACACGGCGCTGCGTTCGGGATCGATCCCGCGCGGCTGGCGCTGGGAGGCGATTCGGCCGGTGCCAACCTCGCTGTCGCCGCCGCGCTGCGCTTGCGCGAGCAGGGCGAGCTCTCGCGCATCCATGCGCTGCTGCTGAACTACGGCGCCTGGACACCGGCGCTGTCCGATCACGCGCGGCGCACGCTCGGCACCGCCGAGGACATGCTGAGCGGCGCGGAGATGGACGAGTTCTGGGAGGCCTACCTCGGGGCCGATGCGGCGCGGGTGGCCGGGCCGTTCTCCGCCCCTTTGCTGGCGCCACTGCACGATCTGCCGCCGGCGCTGATGCTGTGGGGCGATCGCGACGTGCTGGCCGAACAGAATGCCCGGATGGCCCAGGCGCTGGCTGACGCCGGCGGGGTGGTGCGCACGCAGGTGTACCCCGGCGCGCCGCACAGCTTCATCGAGGCGATGGCGATTTCCGACCAGGCGCGCGAGGCCGTGGCCCGCGGCGCGGCGTGGGTACGCGATCATCTTTCCCCTTCCTCCCTGCCAGGACACGCCGCATGACCTCGACGCTGCACCGGCTGCTCGCCGCCTGCCTACCGTGGGCCCTGCTCTGGCCGGGCGCCTCCGCCGCGCAGACCGCGGCGGAGCGGCCGACACCAGAGAAGATCATGGCGCTGCGCAGCGTCGGCGATCCGCAGATCGACCGCGACGGCCGCTGGATCGCCTATACGGTCGGCACGCCGCAGCCGCGGGGCGAGCCGCCGCGCAGCCGTATCTGGCGCGTGCCCGCGACCGGCCCCGCCGCCGCGCGCGAGCTGCCCGCGCCGGAGCGCGCCAGCGAGGAACATCCGCGCTGGACGGCCGATGGACGGCACCTGGATTTCCTCTCCAACCGTGCACTGCCCGGTTCGGTGCAGACGCCCGCGCTGGCCGGCACGCAGGTGTGGCGCGTGGATGCGCAGGGCGATGCGGCGATGCCGCTCACCCGCTCCGCGCACGATGTCAGCGCCTTCGAGGTCTCGCACGACGGCACGCGCATCGCCTACCTGGCCACCGACGGCGTGGACGCCGACGCCCAGCGCGCGGCCGACGCCAAGGACGACGCGGTGCGCGTCGATCACCCCACGCGGTTCTCGCGCGCGTGGGTGCGCGACCTGCGCAGCGGCGACACGCGCGCGCTCACCGCGCCGGGCCTGCAGGTGCACGACCTGGCGTGGTCGCCGGACGGGCGCGTGCTGGCGCTGCGCGTCTCCGACGGCACCACGCTCAACGATTACTGGTACCGCTCGCGCGTGGTGCTGGTGGACGCCGGCAGCGGCGCGCTCGGCCAGGTGCTCGAAGCGCGCGCCTCGGCGCATCCGCTGCAGTGGTCGCCGGACGGCACGCGCCTGGTGTACGGCCACCTGGGCGACCACGGCATGACCGCCGAGATCACCGTGCACGACATCGCCAGCGGCCGCCGCACTGTGCTCGGCGCGGACTGGGACGGCACGCTGTGGCTGGCACGCTGGCAGGACGCGCGTACGCTCATCGGCCAAGGCCAACGCGGCGTGCGCGGCAGCTTCCTGCGGCTGGACGCGGCCACGGGCCGCGCGCGCCAAGTGGCGCGGCCGCAGATCCCGTTCCAGTCGTTCACCACCGCGCGCAACGGGCGCAGCGCGTATCTCGGCATACGCGACGACCAGCCGGCCGAGGTCTGGACGCTGGAGGGTGGCAAGCTCGCCGTTCGCACCGACACGCACCCGGAAGTCACGCGTTGGGCACACGGGCGGGTGCGCGAGCTGGAATGGGCATCCTCGCGCGATGGCCTGCGCATCACCGGCCTGCTGGTCACCCCGCCCGATTGGAAACCCGGCACGCCACTGCCCACGCTGGTGCAGGGCCACGGTGGGCCGGCGTGGGCATGGTGGTCTGGCTGGCTCGGCTCCTGGCACGACTGGGCGCAGCTGCTCGCCACGCACGGCTACGCGGTATTCCTGCCCAACCCGCGCGGTTCGGAGGGCGGCGGCCGCGCGTTCGCCGAAATGGTGCGCAACGATTGGGGCGGCGCGGATTTCCAGGATATCCTCGATGGCGTGGACCTGCTGGAACGCGAAGGCGTGATCGACCCGCAGCGCCTGGCGATCGGCGGCTGGAGCTATGGGGGCTACCTCTCTGCGTGGGCGGTGACGCACAGCGACCGCTTCAAGACCGCCATCGTCGGCGCGGGGGTGATCGACATCGGCGCGATGGCACTGACCACCGACACGCCGGACTACCTGCCGGGCTATTTCGGCGACCCGCTGGCGAACCGCGCCGTCTACGACGCGCACTCGCCCATCCGCTACGTCGACCGGGTGAAGGTG
This sequence comes from Pseudomonas sp. Hp2, assembly GCF_006386585.1. NCBI lineage: Bacteria > Pseudomonadati > Pseudomonadota > Gammaproteobacteria > Pseudomonadales > Pseudomonadaceae > Pseudomonas > Pseudomonas sp. Hp2. The sequence goes on along the minus strand of NZ_VAHJ01000005.1, from coordinate 162,279 downwards.
CCGGTGCTGATCCTGCACGGCGAGCAGGACAAGCGCGTGCCGCTCTCGCAGGGCGAGATGTTCTACCGAGCGCTGAAGTTCAACGGCACGCCGGTGGAGATGGTGACGTATCCGCGCGGCCCGCACTGGTTCTTCGAGCGCGAGCACGGGCGCGACGTGCAGCAGCGGGTGCTGGATTGGCTGGATTTGCAGTTGGGTGTGAAGCGGGCGCCTTGAACCGCCGCCCCGTGCGGCCCCGCACCGCGCAAGGAAGAAGGCTGCCTTCCGACAGCCTTCTTTCCTCTTCAGCGCAGCAGGGCGATCAGGGTCCGGTCGCGCGGGCGCCTCATTCATTGACCAGTTCCGCCCATACTTCGATGCGGAGGGCGAAATCAGGATTCCTTCTCAAGGAGCTGATGCCGCGCTGGAGTTTTGCCAAAAGACGCTTGCCAATCGGACCCTCGACTCAGGCATTTGACCGGAATTGCAAGACCTCGCCGTCTGGGCGCTGAAAAGCACAGTGGACGATGCCAGCCGAGTCTGTTGGCTTGATTCGCCATGGCGCCTTCAACGCCACGATCCAACTCGGATGCGCTTCGCAGTGGCAAACCGAGGTCGGTTTGCCGCCCTCTCCCGCGGGGGAGATGAACCGCCCCGGTCATGCCAGGTCAGTCGCCCAGCTCCCCACCCTCGGGAACCCATACGAAGCTGCTGTCCTTGGCTTTGATCCGCCCCAGCCCGGGAAAGGGGAAGTGCACTGCGTAGATGCGCAGGTTGCCCTCGGCAGCGCGTTGCAGCAGCGCGCGCCGGCTCGCCTGCGCCTGCGGCGCATTTTCGTCGTATTCCACGGTCCATTCCGGCCGCTGCACGGAAATCACGTAGTGGTGAGCCGTGTCTCCGAGATAGAGCAAGCGCTCTCCACCCGATGCGATCTCGTATGCACTGTGCCCGGGCGTGTGCCCTTCGACGGCCACCGAGGTGACCATGCCCGGCAGCACCTCCGAGCCGGGTTGGAAGGCCACGACTTTCGGCGCGATCGCGGCAACGAGCGCGGTATCGCCATCGCGCTTCAGCGCCTCCCATTCCGGCGCCGAGAGGTGGATGCGGGCATTGGGGAAGGCGAGCGCACCTTCGCGCGTCAGCAACCCGCCCGTGTGGTCCGGGTGCCGGTGCGAGAGGAAGATATCGGAGACCTGGGACGGATCCACGCCCGCATCGCGCAGCGAAGCCGGCAGGCGGCCGGCTCGCGCAAACGACGCATCCCCCGCTCCGGTATCGAACAGCAGCACCTGCGCCCCGTTGCGGACCAGCAGCGGCTGGATGCTCAGGCGTAGCGAATCGGTCGGGAGGTTCGCCGAGGCCAGCAGGGCCGCCACGTCCTCGACGGGCCGGCCGACGCCGAAGGTCTTGCCATCGTTGGGAACCTCGATGTCCCCATCCTTCAGTGCAACGGCATCAAGCGCACCGATCTTGAAACGGAACACATCAGGGTGGTCCGCCGGCGGCGCCGGCGGCCCCACCGCGGCCGCATTTGCGTCGGTTGCGGCCGGCTGGGACGGCGAACATCCGGAAAGCAACGGACCGGCCACGATGGCAGCCAGGATCAAGGAAAACGTTGTCCGGCTCATGGGGGCACCTGGCATAGGAAAGGAGCGTCACTGTACAACCCGCCAAGGACGATCGCATTGGTGGAGCAAGCGGGTCCGCAGGAAACCCGGCCGATTTCACTCGCAGTGGCTTCCCTGCCGCTCTGCGGGTTAGCTCAAGTCTTTGGAGGACAAACGCAACCCGGAGCGGGCAAGCCCGTTGAGCAACGGCCGGCCCGGGTGATACGGTAACTCCAGCTAGGAAGGCAGGGGGACGCAGCATGCTCGGGCATGGGGATTACGTTTCGCGATGCGCGCAAAGCGCTGAGAAGATCGCAGTTGGAATTCACCCGTCAGTTCGTGGACCGCAGGCCGGCACCATGCACCGCCCTGTCTTCGAGTAGCGGTTGTTCCCATGAAGCTCCGCGCTACCCATGACCAGTCCGTGATAGATCAGTGGTCCGCAAAGATCGCGGCACATGACAGGCGCACCGGCCGCGTCCAAACGGTCCTCTTCGCCGCGCTGTTTGCCTGCTTCATATCCATGTTCGTCTGGCCGAAGTTGCCACTGTTCATCGCCACGTCCATTCTTTTCGCCTGCGCCCTCGTCAGCCAGCTCATCGAAAAAGAAGCCCTAACGTGCCCGCATTGCGGCCGGTCACCCGTGACCGGCCGTGCCTCCCCGCGCAGCGCCGATTTCTGTGCCCACTGTTTCTATTGGCTCATAAGCCCCTACGAGCAAGTTGATCGTTCAGAGGGCTAACTCTTCATCCAGGCCGAACCGGATTCGCCGATCGGCTCAATCAAGGCGTCATGGCTCATGAGACAGTTCCTTGCCATTTTGGCCGCGTCCTCGGCCGCAGCATTGGCTCCTGCGCTCGCATGCACATGCCTGTTCTATGTTCTGGACCATGATCGCCCAAATCCCATCTGGCCATTGGTTCTTCTCGTAGCGACAATTGTTGCGTTCGCTCACACGCTGCTATTCGGCCTAGTTGCCGCAGGCTGGCTACTTCGCATTGGCAAGTTCCGCTTGCTGCCAATGCTGTTGGCAGGCCTCGTCATTGGGGCCGTACCAGCCGCGATCTGGCAGCACCCGTGGGGCCAAACCGGGACGCTATCCAGTTCCTGGGCCAACGGCGTCCAAATAGTGGACAACGGCGTCCTCACCCTGGCCGGCTGGATCAACTATTTCCAGTTCGTCGGCTATGCGGCAGTTTTTGGCGGGATCGGAGCTATCGCGTTCTACTTCACGTACAGGAACATGAGTCCGAACGGCTCATCCAAGCCGGATCCGCTTGGCGGTGCGGCTTGATCCCGGCGTCAGGGCGTGCCGGCGACATGAGCCATGTTTTGCTTTCGGGATGTCTCCCGATAGAGTTCGGAGTATTGGCGAAATTCAAATACGCGTGCGGCCTTCTTGCTTAGTACGGTACTAAGAGTTCATTCAAACCGAGGTTGGTTCGCGGACAGATCATCGACGGAACCCCGGCGCACTTATTCTCGTTTGGCTTGCAGCCAAATGAGCCGGTCACTCAAGTAACAGATCAGGTTGACTTCCTACGACCGACTTCTGGTCAAGCGCGACGGCCTTGCTTGGCATGACGCCTTCAGCACCATGGTAGCAGTGCTTCCATTGCCTGACAGAGTTCCCTCCGGCGAGCATCACATCGTGGACTGATGATGGCCATACGGCCAAACCGCAAAAAGCGACGTCACCCCTGCCCCGCCCTCGTGCCGGCCTGTTCCGGCGAGAACACCGGCGCCGCCTGGTAGTCCTCCTCGTCGAAGCGGCGGTCCTCGAACAGGTAGCCGTAGTAGAACTGCCTCAGGCGCGCGTGGTATGCGCGGATGCGGTCCTGGTAGGCCAGGTGGGCTTGCATGTCCGTCCCCGCCATGCGCGTCAGCGCCGCCTGCAGTCCGACGGGGGGCAGTAGCCAGCCCAGGGCCGTCGCGGCGGCCGAGCGCCTTTCGATGCCATCCCGGTACGCTTTTGCCAGCGGGGCAACGGCGTCATCGCCGTTCTGGTGGAACGCCAGGTACCACTTGTAGTGGAACTCCGTGCCCAGCGGCGCCGAATGGCTCCACTCCGGATACCTGGCATAGAAGCGTTGCATGGTCTGCTCGCGGGGAATGTCCCACGCGTGGTTGACGGCCTCGCGCTGGGCGCGGGCGATCTCGGCGCCTTGGCCAACGGGTATGGCCCGTTCGATCGCCACGTTCGCCAATGCCGGCACGATCAGGGCGATGGTGGCCCACGTCGCGGCCAATGCGGCTGCATTGGCGCCCGAGTTCCAGCCCCGGCGGGCGATCAACACGCCCACCGCCGCCCAGAACGCGAGGTAGGCCAGCATCAGCGCCAGGACTCCCGCGATCTGCAGGACCGGTACTCCTTGCTGGCAGGCGGCGACGGTGAACGGCAGGCCCAGGCAGAGCGCCAGCGCCGACAGGCGCACGGCCGAACGCCGGGCATAGAGGCCGCCCAGCGACCCCGGCAGGCTGGCAAGAAGCCTTTCCCGTCCGGACTCGGTCTCCGACGAGCGGATGTCGTGGAAAAGCACGATCACGAACAGCGGCGCAAGGAAGGTCAGCAGGAAGGCGAAATCGAACCGTCCTGCCAGTGCCAGTTCGGGATTGAACAGGTCGCCGTCGTGGATCTGTGCTTCGAGGCCCAGCGCGCGCACTCGCAGGATGAACGGCGCCACGTCGCGCATGCCCACGGCCGAGAACGCCAGGGGCGATGGCGGGTTCCATGTCGGGTGGAACGAGTAGTAGGCGGCCTGCCCTGCATCGCCGGAGGCGCCGTGCGCCTTGATCGCGGCCGCCATGTCCTCGGCCTGCAGCGACGGGATCCGCTCGATGGCCTGGCACTGGCTTTCGATCCTCTGGATTCCGGAGAGCAGGCTGGCGACCGCCAGCAACGCCAGCAGGCACAAACCCGCCACGGCGATCCTGGAGCGCAGCAGGAGCGCCCATTCGTAACGCCAGATCTTCATCGTGCCCCACCCACGCGGCGCGCGCTCGCGGCGAGCAGGAGCAGGCTGGCCGCGAACCACCCCAGCAGGACCAGCAGCCTTGGCAGCATGTCCCCGAGCACGGCCGCCGCCGGGCGCGGTCGGAAGTCGAAGCGCGGAATGGCCTGCCAATGGTGCCGGTCGATCCGCTTGCGCTGGTCGGCGCCCGCGTCCTTGGCGGTATCGTCGGCGTAGCTGACCGCATCGGCCTGCAGCTGGTTGAGGTCCTGGACCATCCGGTACCTGTAGGCCTCGGCCTGCGAGATGAACTGGAGATGCGCGGCCAGGTCGGCCGCGGCCGCGGCCATCGACAGCTGTGCCAGCGCGATGGAAGGGCTGAGCAGCGCGAAGCGCCCGACCAGGCGGTTCTGGTCGTTCTGGATGCGTGCGCTGCGCTCGCCATAGTCGTTGAAGAGCGCCGAGGTCATGCGCTCGCCTTCGACGGCCAGCAGTCCCTTGTAGTTGACCGGCAAGTCCTCGATGCGCGAGACGCCGTATTGATCCAGCACCCGCTTGCGGAACGCGGCGAAGTACGGGTCGTCCGGATCGTGGCTGTCGCCCAGCGCGCGCACGTCGCGGCCGATGGCGACCTCGGTCTGGAGCCGGTCAGGGAGCACATGGGCCGCATGGGCGAAGTCGGGCGCGACCCTCGGCACGAGAAGCGTGGACACGGCCCACACGGCGACCAGTGCCAGCAGCGCGTCGCGCCTGCGCGACAGCAGCGCCGAGGCGGCGGCGACCAACGTGCTCCACGTGCCCAGGTAGACCGCATACCCCAGCATCAGGACCAGCGAGATGGCCAGCGACCCCTCGGGAGCGGCGGCCAGGATCGCCAGCCCGACGAATGCGGGAAGCATGAACAGTGCCGCGACCGACCACAGTGCGGCCAGCTTGCCCAGGACGATGGCACGCGTGGATGCGCCCTGCAGCAGCAGCTGGCGCAGCGTGCCGCGCTCCCGTTCCTGGGCCAGTGCGCCGTAACCCAGGAAGATCAGTACCAGGGGGGCCAGCACCTGCAGCACGAACGCCGGCGTCAGCTGGCCGAACCGGGTCAGGATCGAGCTCTGCATGACATCGCCGAAGTTGGCGGTGTTCTGGCGATGCCCCTCCAGGAACATGCTGCTGCCGGTGAAGGGATCCACGCCCGGGTCGAAGGCGGCCAGGGCCGACGGCAGCCGGTAGACGAAGTGGCCGTAGTGGACCACCCGATGGGGATGGCGATCGGGCTGCGCATCGAACGCCTGCTGCGCGGCGGCCTGCTGCCGGGCACGGTACTCGGCGGCCGACCGCATGTGGTGCGACGAGACAAGCGTCGCGGCGATCGCCAGGAGGGTGAGCAGCACGATACCGGACAGCGCGGTGCGATCCCGCACCATGGCGCGCAGCTCGTTGCGCATGACCGATTGCCAGGCCCTCATGCAGCGTTGGCCCGGCCGGCGAAATGGGCATGCAGCGAAGGCAGGTCGAAGTGCGCCCGCTCGGACTCGTAGGCGATGCGCCCGCGCTCGAGCACGCCGATGCGATCGGCCACCTCGATTGCCCCCATCAGGTCATGGGTCACCATCAGCACGGAAGTGCCGCGGGCCCGCACCGATTCCAGCAGCTCGTGGAAATCGGCGCTGGCGCCCGGATCCAACCCGGAGGTCGGTTCGTCCAGGAGAAGCAGCGGAACCTGGCGGGCAAGCGCGATCGCGATGGCGACCTTCTGTCGCATGCCCTTGGAGAAGCCGGCCAGGCGCTGGTGCCAGGCCGTCTCCTGCAGGCCGACCGCGCGCAGCGCGACCGTGATCGTCTGCCGGTCGGGCGTGCTGCCGCTCAACGACAGCAGATAGTCCATGTTCTCCACCGCGCTCAGGTGCTCGTAGAGCGCCACGTTCTCCGGCAGGTAGGCCAGCTGGCTGCGCGCCTTTGCCGGCGCTTCCCAGGGCGTGATGCCGGCGACCTTGGCTTGCCCCGACGCGGGCTTGAGGAATCCAAGCAAGACCGAAAGCGTCGTGGACTTGCCTGCGCCGTTGCCGCCCAGCAGGGCATAGATGCTGCCCGCTTCGACCCGCAGCGAGAGATCGGACAGGACGGGTTTGCCGGCGTAGGCAACCCGAAGGGCGTGGATGTCGACGACCGGCTGTGAGGCGTTCAAGGCAACGGGATCCCGGGGGCTGGGCCCGGCAATCTATCATGAAATGATATTACATAACATAAACTGCATCGACATCGGTGCTTTGGTCCCGGCACGGCGGCCAGCGCATGCACTGCCCTGCGGCTGCCCACGCCGGGGTTGGCCGCCAGACCCATCAAATGTTACGTTATAACCAATCGACGGCCTGGGCCGTCGCTGTCCGCTGTTCCCCTCCCTACCTGCATGCCCATGAAAATCCGCACTCTGGCGGCCGCGATCGCGGCTGTCTGCCTGTCCACGCAGGCCTACGCCCAGTCGGGCGATTCCGCCCTGACCCTGGGCAAGGTCGATGTGCACCAGCACGCCGACGGGCAGCTCACCGCGCACCAGGTGCTGACCTCGGTCGACGTGCTGGGGGCCGACCAGATCGAGGACAAGAACGTGTCGCAGAGCTGGGAGCTCCTGGGCCAGATGCCCGGCATCCAACTGACCGAAACCCGCCAGGGCGCGGAGTCCGGCAAGGTCAGCTTCCGCGCGTTCAACGGCGAGGGCTACCTCAATGCCATCAAGACGCTGATCGACGGCATCCCCAGCAACGTCAACAGCGGCAACCAGCGCTTCATCGACATGCTGTTCCCGCTGGAGATCAGCTACATCGAGGTGGTGCGCGGCACCAACGACCCGCGCTACGGCCTGCACAACATCGGCGGCAACGTCAATTTCGGGACCCGCCAGGGCGGCAACTACACCGATGCGCGCCTGGGCTACGGCAGCTACGACACCCGCAGCGCGCAGTTGGCGATCGGGCGCGAGGGCAACGATTTCGCGCAGAACTACTTCCTCGGCTACCAGGATTCGAACGGCTACCGGGCCAACGACGCCTCGAAGAAGTACGGCATCGGCGGCAAATGGTTCCATGGGAACCTGGAAGACGATGGCCTGCGCGTGGGCCTGACGGCGCGCGCCTACCACAACGAAGCCGAGGAGCCCGGCTTCATGACCGCGGCGGAGATGAAGGCCGACCGGCGCGCCTCGGAGCTGCGCAACCGCAACGACGGCGACGATCGCGACATGCGCCAGTTCACCGCGAGCGTCGACTTGAAGCTGGCCGACGATCTCTACTTCGGCACCAAGCTGTACTACAACCGGTACGAGGACGACCGCCGCATCACCTTCAGCGACCTGCCGACCGGCAATGCCCCGCGGCAGCGCCGCATATGGGACGAGCGGCAGGCAGGCATGCTGGGCGCCCTGACCTGGAACGCCAGCGACGTGCTCACCCTGGAAGGCGGCTTCAACTACGAGCAGCAGGACAACCGCTACCAGCGCTTGCGCTTCAGCTATTCCGAGCCGACCGACTTCTGGACCACCCCGGCCAGGATCCAGAACGACGAGCGGCACACCTTGGACAACTGGGGCGCCTACGTGCAGGCCATCTACCAGCCGATCGAGGCGTTGAAGATCGTGCCGGCCTACCGCGTCGACCGCTACGACGGCGATACCCGCCTGGTGGACGGCAGCACCGGCCGGCTGCAGCGCTACGGCAACATCGACCAGCCCAAGCTGAGCGTGGTGTACGCCCTGGCGCCCGGCGCCAACGTCTACGCCAACTGGGGGCGCACCGCGCAGGTCCTGACCGGCGGCACCGCCCCGGCCTACCTGACGCCCGGGCAAGGCGCGATGAGCCCTTCCACCAACACCGGCATGGAACTGGGCATCAAGTTCAGCCCGTTCCGGGGCGCGCAGGCGCGCCTGGCGATCTGGCAGCAGGATGCCGAGAACGAGATCTCCAACATGCCCGCCACCGGCACCACGGTGCAGTTGGGCAAGACCCGGCGCCGCGGCGTGGACGCGCAGATCACCGCCCACCTGGGCGAGCGCTGGACGGCGTGGGCGTCGCACGCCTACCAGGAGGCCAAGATCGAGCACGATGGCCGCCTTGGCGTCGAGTCGCTGGAAGGCAACGAGGTGGCCGCCGTGCCGCGCTACATCAGCAACATCGGCCTGGACTTCCAGGCCACCGAGGCGCTGAAGCTCGGCCTGCAGGGCCGCGCGCAGGGCGATTACTACCTGGAAGAGAGGAACGTGGCCGGCAAGTACGGCGGCTTTGCCGTGCTGGACCTGAGCGCCCGTTACCGGATCAGCCCCGCGTGGAGCCTCGACCTGCAGGTGAAGAACGCCACCGGCCGCGAGTACGCCTATGTCTGGTACGACACCTTCTTCCAGGCCCAGGCGCAGCCGATGCTCTCGCCGGCGGCCGGCAGGCAGCTCTACGTGGGCATCGACATGAAGCTCTGACGGTCCGGCCGCGCAGCATGGGCTGCGCGGCAGCGCCACGCTTCAGGCGCCGGGGAACTCGGCCTCGTTCATGTAGGCGATTTCCCAGGTGTGCCCGTCCAGGTCCTCGAAGCTGCGCTGGTACATGAAGCCGTAGTCCTGGGGCTCGCCCGGCTCCTTGCCGCCGGCGGCCAGCGCCTTGTCCAGGATCGCATCGACCGCGGCGCGGTCGGGCGCGGACAGCGCGACCAGGGTCTGCAGTTCCTTGTGCGCGTCGGCGACGGCTTTCTTGGTGAAGCCCTGGAAGAACGGGCGGACCAGCAGCATCACGTGGATGGTGTCGCTGACCACCACGCAGGCCGCGTTCTCGTTGGTGAACGTCGGGTTGATGCTGTAGCCGAGCGACGTGTAGAAGGCTTTCGACTTTTCCAGGTCGGCGACCGGCAGGTTGACGAAGATCTGGGTGGGCATGGTGAGGCTCCTGGGCGTGTGGGTCCGGCCGGCCGCGAACGGCCGGTTGGCTGGGGATTCGGGGTGTACGGGGCTCAGCCGCGGACGGCCGCTTCGATCGTGGCGACGTCGATCTTCCGCATCTGCATCATCGCGTCGAACGCGCGCTTGGCGGCGGCGCGGTCCGGGCCGGTGAAAGCGTCGAGCAGGGCGACCGGGGTGATCTGCCACGACACGCCCCATTTGTCCTTGCACCATCCGCAATGGCTTTCCTGGCCGCCGTTGCCGACGATCGCGTTCCAGTAGCGGTCCGTCTCGGCCTGGTCGGCGGTGGCGACCTGGAACGAGAACGCCTCGCTCTGCGCGAACGCGGGGCCGCCGTTGAGGCCCACGCACGGGATGCCCATCACCGTGAACTCGACGGTCAGCACCTTGCCCTCCTTGCCCGACGGATGATCCGCCGGCGCGTGATGGATCGCGCCCACCGACGAGTCGGGGAAGGTCTCGGCGTAGAAGCGCGCCGCGCCTTCCGCATCGTCGTCGTACCACAGGCAAATGGTGTTCTTCGCTGGCTTGCTCATGTGTTTGCTCCTTGTTGGATCTTGGCGCCGGGGCCGGTCTCAGGCGGCCTTCAACGGCCCGGCGACCTTGTAGGTGGTGATGGCGAGACCGGACGGCGTCGTAGTCGTCCCGATCCGCTCGAACGCCCGCGGCGGCGTGCCTTCGGCAAAGAGGCGCTTGCCGGTGCCCAGCAGGACCGGATAGACCGCCAGTACGACCTCGTCCGCGAGTCCGTGTCCGAGCAGCGTCGAGGTCAGCGTGGAGCTGCCCCAGAGCACCAGATCCGGCCCGTCCTGTGCCTTGATGCGGCGCACGTCCGCGACGACGTCCGGCCCGAGGGCTTCGAACGGGCCCCACTGCAGGCTTTCCGGGCGGTGGGTGGCGACGTACTTCCTGGCCGCATTGAGCCCGTCCGACAGCGGGCTGCTTGGCGCCTTGGGCCAGTAGCCCGACCAGATGTCGTAGGTGCGCCGGCCGAGCAGCAGGTCGAAGCGCGGGCCCTGCACGACGGTGAGCGCATCGCGTCCTTCGGGGGTGCGGTACGGCAGGGTCCAGTCGGCGTAGGGGAAACCGTCTTCGTCGGCGGAGTGCTGGATCACGCCGTCCAGCGAGATGTGTTCGAAGATCCTGAGCTTTCGCATGTCGCCTCTCCTTGTCGTGTGGGCGCGTCAGGCGGTGGGCTTCATGCAGTTCACCATCCACGGCTTGCCGTAGCGGTCGACCAGCATGCCCCAGCGCTGCGCCCAGAAGGTCTCGCCGATCGGCGCCACGACCTTCCCGCCCGCGGACAGCTCGGCGAAGATGCGCTCGGCCTCCTCGATGCTGGCCACGTCGATGTTGATCGTGGTGTTGTCGACCCCGGCCACCGCCTCCCCGCCGCATATGCCGGCGGCGTTGTCGGCGCCCATCAGTTCCGCGCCCTCGGCCAGCAGGTGGATGTTGGCGACCTGCGATTTCATCTCCTCGGGCATCGGCGGCGCGCCTTCCATCGGCGGCATGTCGCCGTAGCCCACCACCGACAGGATCTCGCCGCGCAGCACCCGGGCGTAGAAGTCGAAGGCCTCGCGGCACTGGCTGTCGGCGAACATCAGGTAAGGAATCAGCTTCATCGTGGTATCTCCGGCTGTCGTGGTCAGTGGGCGGCGCTGGCGCGGGCGGCGGCTTCGGCGAACACGCGCTGTTCCTGCTCGCGCAGTTCCGGGGTGAAGGCCTCGCCGAAATCCTCGGCCTCGAACACCGGGCGGATCTCGACCTCGGCGCCGCCGTCGAACGGGGCGCGCTTCAGCCATTCCACCGCCTCCTCCAGCGAGCGCACCTGCCACAGCCAGAACCCGGCGACCAGTTCCTTGGTCTCGGCGAACGGGCCGTCGATCACGCTGCGCTGCTTGCCGTCGAAGCGCACCCGCGCCCCGCGGCGGCTCGGGTGCAGCCCCTCCCCGGCCAGCAGGATGCCGGCCTTGGACAGGGCCTCGTTGTAGTTGCCCATCTCCGCCAGCAACTGTTGCGAAGGCATGACGCCGGCTTCGCTATCGGCATCGGCCTTGACGATGACCATCACTTTCATGTCGTTCTCCTCGGTTAGGGCCGGGATTGCCGGCTTTCACTAGGTACGACGGTTGAGGATGGCGGAGATCGACAGGTGGCCGGAAATTTTTTTCTGCCCGGGTTTGTTGCGGCGCGTCATGGCGAGGCGGCAAGGGAATGGCCCCGTCCGCGACCCTTGGCCCGGCTGCGGATCGCCGGTCCAGTTGCGCCGCCGATCCCGGCCAGGGTGGACGATCAGCGTGGACTAACGGGGTCAGGTTGGCTTCCTGCGATGTAACGCGTCGACTTCCGATCAGATGTGGCGGCGCTACTCGATGCCGGCAATGGCGCTCTTCCGTCACGCTCGTCGGCATGGCTCGACTCCCGCGCATCGATCTTCCCGGCATCCCGCAGCACATCATTCATCGGGGCAACAACCGGCTGCCCTGCTTTCTTGAAGATGGCGACCGCGTTCGCTGTTTGCACCTGCTGCATGACGCCATGCTTGCCACCGGGTGCCAACTGCATGCCTACGCGCTGATGAACAATCACGTACATCTACTCGCCACGCCGCCAGAGGCCGGAAGTCGGGAAGATGATGCAGCGTGCGCACTCGGCGCTGACGCCGCATCCATCCTGGCTTGTCCTTGGCAACGCCCCAGTCGAACGATCCAGCGCATATCGCGCCTTGCTCGATGAAGCCCTGCCCGGCGAATTGCTGGCTGACATCCGCATCCACCTCCAACAGCAGCGCGCCCTCGGCCATGACGCCTTCCGCGCGATGGTCGAAGCCAAGACCCATCGCTTCGCCGGCGTCAAGCCCAGGCATCGACCTCGTAAATCCGCCACTCCTGCCCCGTAAGGAACCTGACCCCGTTAGCCTCACGTCGATCCCTACTGCCGTCATCGCGATTCTCCGATAGAGTTGACCCGCCGAGAGCATCGCGCCCGGGCCCACGCTTATCGATACGAGAGTTGCCCCGTGCAACTTTCCGAGCGTAGGGCGCGAGATCCGGCGTGTGGATCCTGCTGAATTACGGTGCTGCTACACCGAGGCGTTATCGGGCTCACACGCCGGGCTCTCGGCGCTTACAGTAGGGAAAATGGAAGACATAAGGCATTAGCAATCTGGAGTATCCATGCTTGATAGCATTTCCGCATTACTCGAAATTGGTGAAAAGGCTCCGCCGGCGATCGATTACTTCTATATGCCGCCGCGCCCACAATGGGTACCAGACATAGCCTTGAAGAAAGCCCATCAAGATCGAGAGTTCTTGCTCTCGGTGGTTGGCCTTCACAACCTTTCATCGAAGGTTCTGTCATCAATCCGAGTGAAGCTTCCTTTCGCACCACAATACGACCCCATTGTAGATGTATTCGGCGCATCGGCTGGAATATCGGCAAGTTACGAGTCAAGTAATCATGTGGTGCAAATTGCAAGACTTGATCCAAGCGAGAAGATTTATGTTGCCATCTTTCTTTCAAGCGCGGAGAGCTCTCGCTTCACCGAGCCTCAAGTGATAGTCGGAGAGCGGCTACTTTCGCGTGGCATGAGAGCGGTTGGCTATTTCAAGAAACGCCCCAAAGAAGTACTTCTTTTTGGCGGACTATTAGTATCTTTGTTTAGCTCACTTGCCTTCGTCGGATATGCAGCCTACCAAGTATCATCGCTTAATCCAAGGACCAAAGCGCTTAACGAAGCGATTGCCGGCATTTCTGGTTTCGGCTGCGTACCGACGGCATATGAAAAATCGCAGGTCAACCAATCGCTACTTGCACGTCACCGACTCGGAGAGCCATTTCTGTTTCGACTCAATAATGTCGTTACGCACAAAGATCTTTTCGAAAAAGAATATATTATTATTTGCCAAGATCGCTAAGCGGGACGGTAGTCCCTCCGCCAATAAGCTGACACCAGAAGTGGAATTTTCTTGTACGCTTTACCGAGGAGCCCGCTTCATCGATAGTCAGATCATCAAACAGTAACAGAGTAACAGGGTCAGGTTGGCTTACCCGCCAAGAAGTAGACCTGCCCTCGCCTCTTCTCTCCGCTACGAGATCCATGCGTGGATCGCGGGCAGCGCCTACGCGATGGCCGTTGTTTCCATGGCTCCATTTCGGCAGAGTAGAAAATGGACGTGGCGCAAGGAGAAACCAAAGCGAATGGAAGGCCAACCGGACGACGTTGTGCACGGATCAGACAGCGTGACGAGAGACGAATCTGCCCTGGCGGATCTGAGCTTTCCTGCGCTCGCCACCGCGATGGCGCACTACCTGCAGGACACTGACCAAAACCGCGCAGGCTGGCTCGAGCGGTGGAGTTTCGCCATTGGCATGCTGGGTGCGGGTATCGGCATGCTGCTCGGTTCGATCTTGGAAGGAAGGATCAGCTTGGTCTTCGCCGTGTCTGGCCTTGCCATCGAGCTAGGTGGACTTTTCCTATCGCTTGCGCTGCAGATCAAGCGCGAGTGGCCAGGCTTTCGGCACCCTTACACACAGCATGCCGCAGACATGGAGCGCGAGTTCCACCACTACCACGCCATCGTCGCGGCCTTGCGCACCTTCCCGTTCGAACAACGCCTCCAACGCGAAGCATTCATGCGCAATCGTAGATTGAACATGCACGAACGCTTGGGGCTTTTCACCGGCGGGATGGAGCGACTGGGCATCATCCCGCTGATGCTGGCGCTGTATCTCCAGTTGAAGGATTGGCACTGGGGTGATTGGAGCGTCCTGGCAAACATCACTCTGATCCAGGGTGTCCTGGCCTTCCTCCTGCTATTCGCCTACGTGATGTCCTGGCACCTCATCAGACTGCGGACCCGCGTACAGAGCTATGAGCAGCTGCTTGCGGAGGCCAATCGGCGGGACGCCACCACTTAATTTCCTTCGTTCCCTTTCCCCCCCTGGGCACCAATGCCTTCCAGACCATGGTCCATGCCATGACCCAACGCTTCGCCGGCGTCAAGCCTGCTCACCAGCCACGGAAAACCTCTTTCACCGACGATAAGTGAACCTGACCCTGAGGCTTCCCCGGGGTGTACTGGCAGCCCAATTGCTTGAGAACCAAGGAACCACCCACTGGTTGCCGTAGACCACGGCAGCCGGTGGGTCCAGTGGATCGTCATTGAGCGTTGGGAGGGTCGATAGCAGGACTGCCATCAATGGAGCCGCGTGTCCTCGGCAGGCGGCGCGATCCGCTTCACCGCATAGACCGCCCGCTCCTCGCGCATACCTTTGGGCTTGGGCTCACGCAGCGGCTGGCGCTCGATCTGCTCCAACAGCATCCGCACCTCGTTCATCGCATCGCAAATCGTGTCGCCCACCGCCGGCAGTGCCTGGCCGGCACGCTCGGTCGCATCGCCGACTGCAAGCACCCGGGCATGGGCCGATGCGGTCTCGATCAGCAGGTTGAGCCGGTCGATCTGTTCCAGCGTGACCCGGAACGCGCCGCCGCCTGCGTCCGGCATCACCTCGCCGGTGACATCGAGCCGGGCCATGTTCTCCCTATCGGCACGCTGCGCCGGGTAGGACACCTCGTCCAGCACCAAGTCCACCTGATCGGCCAGTAGCTCCAGGCAGTACGCCAGCTCGCCCATGCACACCTTGGGCTCGGCAGCGCGTTCTTCCGCCTGTGTGCGCGGGTGCGCCAGCCGGGCCAGGAACTTGACGTGGTCGCTCAGCCTCACCAGCCGGAACTGGCTTTCCTCCGGCAGGAAATAGCCCGGCATGTCTTCGTCGTCCAAACGGTGGTGCGACATCGTTGCCTCCTCGTTCCATGAAGGATTCGCCCACCACGAACGGCGGACGGGAAGTCGGGAGGTTCGAAACCGTACATAGTCGGCGGGCGTATTCCCCTTGCGGGTGTTGTATTAGCCGCCCTCCCGACGCAGGCATCGCGTCAGCTGCACCTGCGAGCAGGCAGGCACAAAAAATCCACCGGTTTGACGGAGGTGGATACCGCTATGTACGGAGTTTCGACGCTCCTTAAAATCGAGAATGCTACCGAAGCCAAGTCAAGTCAATAGGGGGATTACGTATGACGGGGTCAGGCTCTTCCTACTAACTTTAAGGAATTACTTCGGACCCACGATTACCATATTAGACGATGTCAACAATGGCGTTCATCCATCACGCTTGCCAGCAGCCACAAGCCTGTTACACCAACTGCGAAAACCTTATGCGCTAAGTGATAATAAGATCTTACCTAAGTTACTCAAAGAGCTCGAAGTTACCATAAATCCTAAATCCAGTCGGCTCTACCATGCTCGCAGTTCGAGGAGTCACGATGACGTTTCCACTGACCCGCACAAGCTGCTTGTTCTCGTGAGCGTGAATCGCACCCGGATACTCATTTATACCAAGCTGTACGCTAACACTGCGCTGGACCCCATTGGAAAGCGTTGTAGCGACACGCACAACTCCCGCATCTTGTTCTGCACGTCTATCTAGGCGCTCGACAACCCCGATTATCGTCTCATTCAGCAATGTGTAGGTCTGGCGAAAGTACTCAGCCGCAACACGCAGGTGAGGTTGGTGTGACGGTGGGAACTCAATTATGGTTCTTGGAGATGGCGCGAGCTGGTCAACAGCATCCGCACTCAGTGATATTTCGACTGTACGGGCACGATCCTTACCGGAAAATTTCGCAATTGCATCACACAGATTTGCACTTGCACCTCGTGTAAGTGCCTCTTCAAACAATATTGTATTCCCAGATTCCTCGTATTTTTCCAATGCGCTTTTGAGGCCAGTCAGTGCCGAACCGAGCACACGAGTGGTCACACGTGCAAAATCCATTGGCTGATCATTCTGTGGTGGATCTTTACAGAAGACATGGATCACGTAACTGCCATGCGTGGTCTGTCCGAGGCGAGCGCTCTGTAGAAGCGCCGACACCAATGCGGGTGGACGCCCCTGATATAAAGGACGTCTTTCCAAAGCAGCGTTTGCTGCTGCGGATATTAATTCCTTTGCATTCGCGTTAAGTGCTATACCGTCCTCAAGAGGAATGCTTCCGTCATTAACATCACGGTGAGCAACGCGGATTGACACAAGGTTTTCCGTAAGCTCACGAACTTCCCGAATGATCTCACTGACGACACTATCCTTAATTGAAGCGAGCTTTCGCAGGGATTCATTTAGTAAAAAATCTTTATCAATCGCCTGTTCCGTAGGCAGCAATAGTTCACCTCCCTTTTCACCTTGGCATCTCCATACCTCAATGAAAGCATCAGGCGTACTGACAAGCGACCACTGCTGAGTTGTTAAATATCCACGCACCTGCTGCAGAGTTACATTACTCATGTATCTCTCCGCTCGCTTGCAAATAACAATAACTGAGCGAGCGATGAACTCGTCAATCGTTGTGCCAATGGGACGCTAACAGTTATCGACCCTTGTTCAATGTTCGGGAGCCCCTTAAGGGATACCCAATAGCAGCGAGATCTAAGTAACGTCCCCTCGTCGACGTGCTGCGACCAATCATCGCAGCTTTCAGGCACTTCCATCACTGCCAGATAGCGCGGAATGCTAAGCCTTACTTCTCTTAGATCGTCATAGTTCTTACGACCCAGCGGAAAACTAATGTTGTCACCCACCCTCAAATCTTGGTGTGTGCATTTGAGCTGAAAACTGATCTGTGGATCACGAATCAGCCCCGGAAAGTCTTTCCCGATGAATGTGATATCGATACTGTCGTTGTCAACTGTGGGCGTAGCGTAGTTAATTCCCACTTGTGCGGCTAAGGCCCCTACATAGGCACGGTTGAACTGCTCCTTGCGTGCAGTGATATGCATAGACGTAGTTCCCCCTGATGCACCAAATCCTTACGGCGATCACTTGGCTGCTAAGTAGTGCCGATGGGCGAGTGCGCCGATATGCACTCACGGCGCGCTAGCAGCCGGCAAAGATTCCGAAATCTTGACCTAGTCGGCCTTACGTCCAATCAAAAAGTGCGCCAGTTGCTTAAACTCTCCCGCGTCGGAGCTACCTATTCCCGATTCAGCATGTCTAACTGCGGTCTCGATGTCGTCCGGAAGAAGTCCTGACAGCTCGAGCAATAGCGCAGCGATAGTTTCGCTACGTCCTTTTCCTGGCTTAAAGCCTTTCGACAACGCTTGTCCAAATCGTTTGAGTTCTTCGGCGCCGGGCAAGAGTATACCTTCATTCAGCTTCCGCTCAAAACTAATGAGCTGGCTATAGGAAGCAGGATTGGAGGCCTTCAAATCCATCATTCGCCTCTTAAATAAATCTTTTCCGCCAGAAGTACGCGAAGCGCCACCTATTACGGACTTTCTCACCTTGACACGAGACAATGATGAAGATACAAAATAAATTAGATCATTATCAAATCCAGCTCGTTCGAGTATTTTTATGGCAGCAACAATATCTTTCTCGCTATTGCTATTAATTATTTCAGCGATTTTAAGTGCAATTGCGATCGGGGCATTCTTCATTTCGCACCTATAGCCTTTAAGAACTGCTCGCCCACGCTATTAAATTCGTCCTTAACATACTCACGAGCGTAATCAGTCAAGAATATTGGGGCACTTTGTCTAGAGCCAGCGGGATAGGAGTCAGAATGATAAGCCACCTCCTCGAACACTGGCCAACCAAAATCATTGGCCAGCGCCTCTACATTTTTTCGAGATTTAATCTGCTCAGGAGGTGCACCGGTCCGCCTCAAATCATTAAAGATAATTCCGGCGATATCCAAGTCTTGATGCTGATGCATCAGCTTGAACTCATTCAAAGACCTCGCAAGAAGCGGCAAGCCAATGGTGGCTAGAAACTCCGGCCTCACCGGAACCACCACGTATCTGCTTGAACGGTAAGCCGCGGCCGTCAAGATCGACTCAGTCGGAGGACAATCAATTATGATCAGATCATACTGATCTGACACTTTAGCAAGAAACTGGGGAAGCAACTGAGATTTTTCAGTCGGGTTTTTCAGCGTCCACGACAACTCTAGCCGCGCGGGCACCAAGTCCAGCTGACTTCCATCCTTCCAACGACGAACACGATGGATTAGCTTAAGGGGATCCACCAACTGCGGCACTCCGGTGTTTCGCTTGGGCGCAGAAAATTGCTCGAAGATGTCTACAACAGTGGGTTTATCGGAATCGAGATAGGCGAGGTAGCCCTCAGCACCCATAAAGTATTGGCTTAGGTTCGATTGCGGATCTAGGTCCACTGCCAGCACACGCATGTTAGCCTGCCATGCACAATACCACGCTAAGTTGAAGGCAAGCGTCGTCTTCCCGACTCCACCTTTCATATTTACGAGAGATACAGATACTGCCATGTCGACCTCCTTATCTTCGTTGTCATGTAGGACTGAGTGACGAATCAATTTTCCCTATGCAACTTCAAAAAACGGGGCCCAAAGGCCCCGTTTTATATCAATCAAACCCCAACCGGATTAGCCTTCTCAGGATCAATCTTGTACTGCTTGATCGCCCGGGCCACATCCTTGCCGGTCATCTTGCCTTCCTTCGCCAGCGCGGCGATGGCGGCGTGGGCGATGTAGTACCTATCCACCTCGAAGAAGCGGCGCAGGTTGGCGCGGGTGTCGCTGCGGCCGAAGCCGTCGGTGCCCAGCACGGTGTAGCTCATCGGCACGAAGCTGCGGATCTGGTCGGCGAACAGGCGCACGTAGTCGGTGGCGGCGATCGCCGGGCCCTGGCGGCCTTCCAGCAGCTGGGTGACGTAGGCCTTGCGCGGCTCGGCTTCCGGGTGCATGCGGTTCCAGCGCTCGGCGTCGAAGCCGTCCTTGCGCAGCTCGTTGAAGCTGGGGCAGGACCAGATGTCGGCGGTGACGCCGAAATCCTTGTCCAGCAGTTCTGCCGCGGCGATGGCCTCGCGCAGGATGGTGCCGCTGCCCAGCAGCTGCACGCGCAGCTCGCCCTTCTTGGGCTTGCCGGCGTCCTTGAGCAGGTACATGCCCTTGATGATGCCCTCCTCCGACCCGGCCGGCATTTCCGGATGGGCGTAGTTCTCGTTCATCAGGGTGATGTAGTAGTACTCGTCCTTCTGCTCTTCCATCATCGCCTTCATGCCGTGCTGCAGGATGACGGTGACTTCGTAGCCGAAGGTGGGGTCGTAGCTGCGGCAGTTGGGGATGGCGCCGGCCAGCAGGTGGCTGTGGCCGTCCTCGTGCTGCAGGCCCTCGCCGTTGAGCGTGGTGCGGCCGGCGGTGCCGCCGAGCAGGAAGCCGCGGGTGCGCATGTCGGCGGCCTGCCAGGCGATGTCGCCCACGCGCTGGAAGCCGAACATGGAGTAGTAGATGTAGAACGGCAGCATCGGCACGTCGGACACCGAGTAGCTGGTGCCGGCGGCCATCCACGAGGCGATGGCGCCCGGTTCGCTGATGCCCTGCTGCAGCACCTGGCCGCTCTGGTCCTCGCGGTAGTACATCAGCTGGTCGGCGTCGACCGGCTTGTACTTCTGGCCGAACGGGGCGTAGATGCCGATCTGGCGGAACATGCCCTCCATGCCGAAGGTGCGGGCCTCGTCGGCCACGATCGGCACGATGCGCGGGCCGATCTCCTTGTCGCGCAGGGCGATGTTGAGGCTCTGCACGAACGCCATGGTGGTGGAGTAGGTGCGCTCGCCGCTGTCCTTGAGCAGGCGCTCGTACTTGTCCAGGCCCGGCACGGCGAAGGACTTGCTGGCCTTGGTGCGGCGCTGCGGCAGGAAGCCGCCGAGCGCGGCGCGGCGCTCCTTCATGTACTGCACCTCGGGCGAGTCCTCGCCCGGGTGGTAGAACGGGATCTGCTCGGCCTCGGCCAGCTGCTTGTCGCTCACCGGGATGTTGAAGCGGTCGCGGAAGTGCTTGACCGCCTCGTCGTCGAGCTTCTTGGTCTGGTGGGTCGGGTTGAGCGACTCGCCGGCCGAGCCCATGCCGTAGCCCTTGACCGTCTTGGCCAGGATCACGGTGGGCATGCCCTTGGTGTTGACGGCCTGGTGGTAGGCCGCGTAGACCTTGTGCGGGTCGTGGCCGCCGCGGTTGAGGCGCCAGATGTCGTCGTCGCTCAGGTTGGCGACCATCTCGCGCGTCTCCGGGTACTTGCCGAAGAAGTGCTCGCGCGTGTACGCGCCGCCGAAGGCCTTGCAGTTCTGGTACTCGCCGTCGACGGTCTCCATCATCAGCTTCTTGAGCACGCCGTTGGTGTCCTTGGCCAGGAGCGGATCCCAGTACGAGCCCCACAGCAGCTTGATGACGTTCCAGCCGCCGCCGCGGAACACGCCTTCCAGTTCCTGGATGATCTTGCCGTTGCCGCGCACCGGGCCGTCCAGGCGCTGCAGATTGCAGTTGACGACGAAGATCAGGTTGTCCAGGCCCTCGCGGCCGGCCAGGGCGATGGCGCCCAGGGTCTCCGGCTCGTCGCTCTCGCCGTCGCCGATGAAGCACCACACCTTGCGGTCGGACTTCTCGATCAGGCCGCGGTGCTCCAGGTACTTCATGAACTGCGCCTGGTAGATCGCGCCGAGCGGGCCCAGGCCCATCGACACGGTCGGGGTCTGCCAGAACTCGGGCATCAGCCACGGGTGCGGGTAGGAGGAGATGCCCTGCCCGTCCACTTCCATGCGGAAGTTGTCGAGCTGGCTCTCGCTGATGCGGCCTTCCAGGAAGGCGCGCGCGTAGATGCCCGGGGCGCTGTGGCCCTGGATGTAGAGCAGGTCGCCCGGGTGGTTATCGCTCGGGGCGCGCCAGAAGTGGTTGAAGCCGACGTCGTACAGCGTGGCCGAGGACGCGAACGAGGCGATGTGGCCGCCGAGGTCGCCGGGCTTGCGGTTGGCGCGCACGACGGTGGCCATCGCGTTCCAGCGGATGATCGAGCGGATGCGCCATTCCAGCGCGGCGTCGCCCGGGCTCTTGGCCTCGTTCTGCGGGCTGATGGTGTTGACGTACTCGGTGGTCGGCGAGAACGGCAGGTAGGCGCCGGCGCGGCGGGTCTGCTCGACCATGCCTTCCAGCAGTTGGTGAGCGCGCTCCGGGCCCTCGACATCGATGACCGCCTTGAGCGATTCGAGCCACTCCTGGGTCTCGAGCGGGTTCGGATCGTTCTGCAGTACTTCGTTCAACCAATTCATTAGCAGCGCTCCCAGTGCGCACGCGTGTGTGCGCCAGCAAAGATTTCTCGAACTCCGAAGTGTAACCCCACGCCTCGCCCGCAACGAGGGCTACGGCGGCGTATGGAGCAGAAAATGCAGCGATTTTGCTGCCTTCGATTCGCTTGCGGAATGGCCGCCATTCGCGATCGAAATGGTGCACTGCGGCATTGCGGTTGCGATGGGCCGGGCATGCGCGACCGGGGCCGTCGCCGTGCGAACCCGGCAGCGCACGGCGCCCGGAAACGAAGAAGCCAAGTCCGGGAGGACTTGGCTTCGCATGCCCGCGCGTTCGTGCCGCGGCGCTTTCGTCAGATCCCGCCCGAGCGCGGCAGCGGCGCCGGCACGTTGAGCATGCCGCCGCTGGCGACGTAGGCGGCCAGCGCCTGGCCCTGGCTGAGCAGGTGGCGGTTCATGGTGCGCTCGGCGGCTTCCGCGTCGCGCCGGCGGAAGCACTCCATCAGTTCGCGGTGCTCGGCCAGCGACTGCGCCATGCGCCCCGGGGTGAGCAGCTGGCGGCCGCGGTGCATCTTGAGGATGCGGTGCAGGTCGTGGGTGACGCGGATCAGCCACGGGTTGCCGGCGTACTCCTGCACGGTCTCGTGGATGACGTAGTTGTTGCGGTAGTACTCGGCCAGGTCGCCGCGCCCGGCGGCGGCTTCCATCGCGGCGTGCAGCTGCTCCAGCTTCGCCAGGCCGGCCTCGTCGATGCGGCGCACCGCCTCGTACGCGCAGCGGCCTTCCAGCATCGCCATCACCGGGAACAGCTGGTTGAGGTCCTCCAGCGACAGCCGGGTGACGCGGCTGCCGCGCCCGGCGTCGATCTGCACCAGGCCTTCGGCGGCGAGCAGCTTGAGGCTCTCGCGCAGCGGCGTGCGGCTGATGCCCAGTTCTTCCGCCAGCGCCGGCTCGTCGATCCATTCGCCCGGCGGCAGTTCGTAGTCGTAGATCTTCTGGCGCAGGCGCTCGGCCACTTCTTCGTAGAGCGGCACGCGCTTCTTGCCGGTGCGTGGAGCGGGAGCGAGCGTCATCGTGACGGTGCGGGCGGGAGCGGGAGATGCGGCATTCTAGTGCGGTACCGTCATGGAACCGTCATCCCGGCATCCGCGGGCATGGCCGCGGCGGCGAGCCGCGCCCGATGGCGCTTCGATCCAGCCCTCGGGCGCAGGGCCCGAGGGCGTGCACGGATCGGCACGGCCTTGCATGCCGCCGGGCCTACATCCAGCCCGGCACCACGAACACCAGCCAGGCCGCCAGCGGCCCCAGCGCCACCACCAGGCCGCTGTAGACCAGGAAGCGGCGGAACAGCGCCTCGCGCTCGTCCTTGGCCGCCGAGGCCACCACCAGCGCGCCGTTGGTGGAGAACGGGCTGACGTCGACGATGGTGGAGGAGATCGCCAGCGCGCAGATCACGCCGGCCGCGCCGAGATGGCCCTGCAGCAGGAACGGCACCGCCAGCGGGATGGTGGCGCCGAGTACCGCGGCCGAGGACGCGAACGCGGAGACGATGCCGCCGACATAGCAGACCAGCAGCGCACCCAGCAGCGGGATGCCGATCTCCGACACGCCGTTGCCGATGAAGTCCACCGCACCGGCCTTCTCCAGCACCGCGACGTAGGTGACCACGCCGCTGATCAACAGCACGGTGGACCAGCTGATGCCCTCGACCGCGCCCTTCTGCGCCGACGGCGACAACAGCGCCAGCGCCACCGCGACGGTGATCGAGACCAGGCCGACGTTGAGGTTGTAGACCAGCGCGGCCACGCCCAGGCCGAGCAGGCCGACCAGGGTGATGGCGCGGTCGCGGGTGAGGGTGACCGCGGCCAGCTCGGAGGCGTCGTGCGAGAGCAGGCCCTGGCCGGCGCTGACGGTGGCGCCGTGGCCCTCGATCGCGAACGCGCGCTTGGACGCCTGCGGCTCGCCGTTGCCATTGACGCCGACGGCGGCCACCGGTTCCTCGCGCCGGCGCAGCAGCGCGATGCCGCCGAAGGCGAAGAAGCAGATCAGCGCCATCATCAGGTTGAAGCCGAGGCTGGTCAGGAACACCGCCATCTCGGTGACTTCCAGCCCGGCCTTCTCGACCACCTTGTTGGTAATGCCGCCGTACACGCTGATCGGCGAGAAGCCGCCGGCCTGCGCGCCGTGGATCACCAGCAGGCCCATCATCAGCGGGTTGATCCGGTACTGCTTGGCGAAGCGCAGCGCGACCGGGCCGATGATCGCCACCGCGGCCGGGCCGAGCGCGCCGAACGCGGTGAGCACCGCGGTCACCACGAACATCACCCAGGGGATGGCGACGATGCGCCCGCGCACCGCGCGTACCGCCCAGTGCACGAGCAGGTCGATCGTGCCGTTCTTCTGCGCGATCGCGAACAGGTAGGTGATGCCGACCAGGGTCAGGAACAGGTCGCCGGGGAAGCCGGACAGGACGGCCTTGCCGTCCATGTCCAGCCAGATCCCGCCGATGAGGAAGGCCAGCGCGAACGCCACGGCGCCCATGTTGATCGGCAAAGCCGTGGATACGACGAACATGATCACCAGGCCGATGATCGTGATGACTTGCGGACTCATGCGCCCTCCCGAGACACCTGATTCGCTTGCGAATGGCCACCCGCCATTCCGGGGTTGCTTGGGTTGTTGGCGGAGCGGCATCCGGCTGCGAGGGAGCTCGAGGGAAAGTCCCATCGCAGCCGGGGCCGCTCCAACGCGATACCGCTCCTACCTACGAAACGCCGGAATCCGCAGCGCGCGCGCAGGCGCGCTGCACCCATTCCGCGACGCCCTCCAGCGTCTGGAAGTCCTCCACCGAACGCGCCTCGGCCTGCGGCGCCAGCTCGCGCGCCATCCGCGCCAGCGCGCTGCCCGGCCCGAGTTCGAGGAACACCGTGGCGCCGCGCTCCAACGCCTGCGCCATCGCCTGCCGCCAGCGCACCGTGGTGGCGATCTGCTCGGCCAGCGTGTCGCGCACGCGCGCGGGCGTGCGCGCCGGCTGCGCATCGATGCCCGCCAACACGGCGAGCGCGGGCGCGCGCAGCGCCGCCTGGTCCAGTTCCTGCGCGAAGCCATCCGCGGCGGCGCGCAGCCACGGCGTGTGCGCCGGTACCGACACCGGCAGCGGGCAGGCACGCGCGCCCTGCGCGCGCGCCTCGGCGGCCAACGCATCGAGCGCCTGGCGCGGCCCGCCGAGCACGGCGTGGTCCTCGCCGTTGTCGATCGCCAGCGCGGCCTGGTACCGGTGCAGCAGCGTTTCCAGCGCGCTACGCGGCAGGCCCACCACCGCGAGCAGCCCCGCATCCGCGGGGCTGGCCGCATCCATCAGCGCGGCGCGGCGCGCGGCCAGTTGCAGGCAGGTGGCGTCGTCGAAACTGCCGGCAATGGCATGCGCGGCGAGCTCGCCGACGCTGTAGCCCAACGCCAGCCCGGGCGCCGGCAGCAGTGGCTGCAACGCGCGCCAGTGCGCCAGCGCCGCCGCGCAGACCAGCGGCTGGGCGATGGCGTTGCGATAGCGCTCCTCGTCGCCGGCGAGCGCCTGCGGCGAGCGGCCGAGCGTTTTCCTTGCCGCCCGCAACAGCGGCGCGGCGGCCGGCGCGGCGAGCACGCGCTCGAACATGCGCGGGTGCTGGCCGCCCTGCCCCGGGCACAGCAATGCCAGGCTCATGCGTCCTCCTGGGCGAGCAGGAACGCGGCGCAGGCGAGCAGGTCGGCGCTGCCGCCGGGGCTGAGCCGGCACGCGACGAAGCGGGTACCGATGGCGTCCAGCCGCGCGCGCCAGTCGGCGCGATGGACGCCGCCCTCGGCCAGGAATCCGCGCGCCAGCCGCTGCGCCAGGCGCAGGCCGTCGCGGCCGCCGCGATGCAGCAGGTTGAGGTCCTGCACGCGGGCGACCAGCGTCATCAAGGTCTGCGCCAATGCCGCCTCGCGCGGGATGCCATCGCCCAGTGCGGCACGCAATGCCGGCACGGCGGCCTCGCGCAGGATCGGGTAGCCGGCCGCGGCCTGCTCGCGCACGCCAGCCACGCCGTGCGCGCGGCGCATGCGCTGGCCATGGCTGCGCGGGTCCAGCGGCGCGTCGAGCAGGTCGGCGCGCCAGCCGGCGACGGCATGGCACACCTGCGCCGCGCGCGGCGTGCGCCCGTGCAGCGCGCGCAGGCGCGCGGCCTGCGCGACCAGCAGGCCCAGGCTGAAGATCGCGCCGCGGTGCGTGTTGATGCCGCCGGTGGCGCGCTGCATCGCCGCCTCGGCCTCGAGGCCGAGCGCACGCAGCGTGGCGAAAGGCGCATCGCGGCGGCCGGCCTCGGCGATGGCGACGAAGTAGCCGCGCAGCGCGAACAGGCTGCGCAGGAAGGTGGCGGCATCCATGTCGTCGTGGCTGCCGCGGTCGAACGGCGTCACCAGGCCCGGCTTGGGCGCCAGCGCCAGCTCGGCATGCAGCGCCGCCACCGCCAGCCGCCCGAGCCGGCGCGCCAGCGGCGAGGCCGGTGGCGATGGCGGGGTGGCGACGGCAGCGGCGGGTCTCATGCCGCGCTCCGTTGGGCGAAGAACGCCTCGCGCGGCTGCAAGGCGCAACCGTCGTGGCGCTTGACCAGTACCTGCGCGGCGCCGGAAGCGTATTCGCGCCAGTTCGCCGCGCTGCCGTCGCCGCGCACCAGCTCGCCGTCGGCGCGGCGGCCCTGCGCGGCTTCCCAGCGCTGCAGCAGCGCGACGACCGCATTCGCGCGGCGGGCATCGTCCACGGCCCACAGCAAATCGATGTCCGAGCCCGGGCCGACGTAGTCCAGGCCGGTCAGCGCCTGCCAGGCGAAGCTGCCGAACACGCGCGGCGCCAGGCCACGCGCGGCCGCGGCATGCGCCAGGGCCTCGAGAGCGCCGCGCCAACCGCCGGGCGCATGCGCGATCACGTCGGCGAGCGCACACGGCGGGGTGTGGCGACGCACCGCGGGCCCCTGGGCGCGCAGCGCAAGCCGGCGCTTGCCCGAGGCCGGCGGCAGCGGCACGCCCAGGCACAACTCGTTGTCGCCGGCCGCTTCGTCGCGGCGCGCCACGATCGCCGGCCGGCCCTGCGCGAACCAGTCGCGCAGCTCCGCCTGCACGCCTGGCGCCAGCGCCTGCCAGGCGCCGTGCGGGTCGAGCCAGACCAGCGTGTGGCGCGGCAGCGGCATGTCAGGCCTCGCCCGCGGCCACGGCATCGGCGACGTCGCGCGCCAGGGTGCGCCCGCCGCGCTCGGCGCCGCGCACGCTGCGCTCGTCGCCATGGACCGGCGCGGCCAGCGCATCGAGCAACGCCCGGGCCAGGTCGCCCTCCCACAGCGACTCGACCGCGCCCATCGCCACGTAGTTGGCCACGCCCGGCGCGAACACCGGCGAGGCCTGGCTCAGCGCCTGCAGTTTCTCCAGCGGCTGCTTGGTCACGCGCGCCATCGCGCGCAGGTCCATCACCCGCACCTGCGCATCGGCCAGCGCGTGGATGCGATCGGCCATCAGGCCGAACGAAAGGAAGCCGCCGCTGACCGCCTCGCCGTGCACCAGCGTGACCAGGCGCGCGCCGCGGCGGCGCGCCAGGTCCAGGCACTTGGCCAGGTGCGCGAAGTAGCCGTTGATGCCGAGCAGTTCGTCGCGCCGCGACAGGCGCTGGCCGGCGGTGTCGGCGAGCATCACGATCGGGCGCCGCGGATGCGCGCGGGTGCTGGCAAGCACGTGCGCGGCCAACGCCAGCGCATGGTCGACGCCGACTTCCAGCCGATCGGTGGTGCCGATCACGGTGACCTCGCCGGCATCGGTGCGGGCGCTGCCGGTGATGACGCCGTCGCGCACGGCGATGCGGTGCCCGTGCGGGAACAGGCGGTCGAGCAGCTCGTTCAGTACCATGACGCCCTCCGGTCGCTGGTGGCGGCGAGGAAATCGGCGGTATCCAGCAGCGGCAGGCGCTGCGGCTCGTCGATGCCCAGGCGGTCCCAGACCTCGACGCCGTCGCGGCAATCGCCGAAGGCCCCGATGCGCAGCGCCAGCCGCGCGTGCTCGCCTTCGAGCGCGGCCAGCGCCTGCTCGTCCGACTCGGGCGCGCGCAACTGGCCGAGCACGTCGAGCGCGGCCTGCGCGAAGGCGTCGATGCGGTCGGGCACCAGCACGGCGGCCTCGCCGAGCAGGTAGCGGTGCTTGCCGCCGGTCACGCGCCACACCAGCGCGCGGTCGCGCGCGTCGAATTCCTCCACGCCGCGCACGGTCTCGATCACTTCCGGCCCGGACAGCGACAGCCGCCCTTCCTCGGACATCAGCACCGCGCTGCAACAGCGCGCGACGATGCCCATGCCGCCGAACGCGCCGTTGCCGCTGCCGACCAGCGCCAGCACCGGGACGCCGGCGGCGCGCACGTCGAGCACGGCGCGGATGATCTCGGAGATCGCGATCAGGCCGGCGTTGGCCTCGTGCAGGCGCACGCCACCGGTATCGAGCAGCAGCAGCACCGCGGCCGGCCGCACGGCGATCGCGCGCCGCAGCAGGCCGACCAGCTTGGCGCCGTGCACCTCGCCGACGCCGCCGCCGAGGAACTCGCCCTGCTGCGCGGCGACCAGCACCGCGTGGCCGCGCAACCGGCCTTCGCCGACCACGATGCCATCGTCGAACGCGCCGGGCTGGTCGAGTTGCGCCAGGTGCGGGCTGGACAGGCGCCGGCGCGGGCCGACGAACTCGCGGAAGCTGCCCGCGTCGAGCAGGCCGGCGATGCGCTCGCGCGCGTCGGCCTCGTAGAAACTGCGCTGGGTGGCGGGGATCGTGCTCATGCGCGACTCCATCGGGCGGGCGCGGCGGCCCTTGGGAATGCGGTTCCGGCTGCGAGCGTCCTTGCGGGAGCGACTTCGGTCGCGGCGACAGGCGAAGCGGTGCGCTCACCGGCTTCGGAGACAGTCGGGACTGAAGTCCCTCCCACAGAAAGCAAACCAGCCATGCATCCCGGTGCAGGAACCCCTGTGGGAGCGACTTCAGTCGCGACAGGCGAAGCGGCGCGCTCACCGGCCTCGGAAACAGTCGGGACTGAAGTCCCTCCCACAGAAAGCAAGCCAGCCACGCGTCCCGGCGCACGAACCCCTGTGGGAGCGACTTCAGTCGCGACAGGCGAAGCGGTGTGCTCACCGGCTCCGGAGACAGTCGGGACTGAAGTCCCTCCTACAGAAAGCAAGACAACCATGCGTCCCGGCGCACGAACCCCTGTGGGAGCGACTTCAGTCGCGACAGGCGAAGCGGTGCGCTGGCCGGCTTCGGAAACAGTCGGGACTGAAGTCCCTCCCACAGAAAGCAAGCCAGCCACGCGTTCCGGCGCACGAACCCCTGTGGGAGCGACTTCAGTCGCGACAGGCGAAGCGGTGCGCTGGCCGACTTCGGAGACAGTCGGGATTGAAATCCCTCCCACAGAATGCAAGCCAGCCATGCGTCCCGGCCCAGGAACCCTTGTGGGAGCGACTTCAGTCGCGACAGGCGAAGCGATGCGCTGGCCGGCTCCGGAAACAGTCGGGACTGAAATCCCTCCCACAGAACGCAAACCAGCCATGCATCCCGGTGCAGGAACCCCTGTGGGAGCGACTTCAGTCGCGACAGGCGAAGCGGCGCGCTGGCCGGCTTCGGAGACAGTCGGGATTGAAATCCCTCCCACAGAATGCAAGCCAGCCATGCGTTCCGGCGCAGAAACCCCTGTGGGAGCGACTTCAGTCGCGACAGGCGAAGCGGTGCGCTCACCGGCTTCGGAGACAGTCGGGACTGAAGTCCCTCCCACAGAAAGCAAGACAGCCGCGCGTCCCGGCGCAGGAACCCTTGTGGGAGCGACTTCAGTCGCGACAGGCGAAGCGGCGAGCTGGCCAGCTCCGGAAACAGTCGGGACTGAAGTCCCTCCCCCAGAAAGCAAGACAGCCGCGCGTCCCGGCGCACGAACCCCTGTGGGAGCGACTTCAGTCGCGACGGGCGAAGTGGTGTGCTCACCGGCTCCGGAAGCGGCCGGGACTGAAGTCCCTCCTACATAGAACAAAGACGCAGCGGCGCGCTGGTCGGCTCCGGTAACGACGGGGACCCGATTTCCTCCCGCATAACCCAGGCAATTCATGCCTCGCCCTCCCGCAGCGCTTCCACCGCCTGGTCCAGGCGCAGGCTGACCACCGCGGGGGTGGCGCCGACGTCGTTGATGCTGATGCGCACGTCGCGCAGCGGGTGGCGGGCGGCGAAGTCGTCGAGTACCGCCTGCCAGATCGCGCCGAAGCCGCGCGCGGCGGTGACGATCGCGATTTCCATCGCGCCCTCCAGCGGCGCGGTCTCGATCAGCACTTCCAGGTTGCCGGAGGCGACCACGCCGACCAGCGCATGGTCACGCGCGGCCTTGGCCGGGATGCGGCCGTCGAAACGGTAGTTCAGGGTCTCCATCGGCAGGCCCTCACCAGTTGCGGAAACGTTGCGGCGGCGCGTACAGCCCGCCGGACCAGCGCACCAGGTCCTTGACCGTGCGCGCGGCGAGCAGGTCGCGGGTAGCGTCGCGGGTGCGGATGCCCAGGTCTTCCGGGCGCCGGATCACGCCGCGGTCGCGCAGGTCCTCGACCATGCGCCGGTCGCGGCCAAGGCCGACCGCGGTGTAGCCGGCCACACCGCGGATCGCCTGCTCGCGCTCCTCCGGCGTGCGGCACAGCAGCAGGTTGGCGATGCCTTCCTCGGTGAGCACGTGGGTGACGTCGTCGCCGTAGATCATCACCGGCGGCAGCGGCATCTTCGCGCGCTCGGCCAGGTCCCAGGCATCGAGGCGCTCGACGAAGGCCGGCGCCATGTGCTCGCGGAAGGTCTCCACCATCTGCACCACCAGCTTGCGCCCGCGCGGCATCTCGCCCGGGCGCGCCGCCTCGCGCCCGGCCTTGAGCCAGGCCTCGCTGGCGTGGCGGCGGCCGCGCGCGTCCGAGCCCATGTTGGGCGCGCCGCCGAAACCGGCGATGCGGTCGCGCGTGGCGGTGGAGCTGTTGCCCTGCAGGTCGATCTGCAGCGTGGAGCCGATGAACATGTCGCAGGCGTACAGGCCGGCGGTCTGCGAGAACGCGCGGTTGGAGCGCATCGAGCCGTCGGCGCCGGTGAAGAACACGTCCGGGCGCGCGGCGATGTAGCGCTCCATGCCGAGCTCGGATCCGAACGAGTGCACCGATTCGACGAAGCCGCTCTCGATCGCCGGGATCAGCGCCGGGTGCGGGTTGAGCGCCCAGTGCCGGCAGATCTTGCCCCTCAGGCCCAGCGACTCGGCGTAGGTCGGCAGCAGTAGCTCGATCGCCGCGGTGTCGAAGCCGATGCCGTGGTTGAGCCGGTCCACGCCGTACTCGGCGTAGATGCCCTTGATCGCCATCATCGCCATCAGCACCTGGATCTCGGAGATCTGCGCCGGGTCGCGGGTGAACAGCGGCTCGATGTAGTGCGGGCGCGGCGCCGGCACCACGAAGTCGACCCAATCGGCCGGGATGTCCACGCGCGGCAGCGCGTCCACCACCTCGTTGACCTGCGCGATCACGATGCCGCCCTTGAACGCGGTGGCCTCGACGATCACCGGCGTGTCCTCGGTGTTCGGGCCGGTGTAGAGGTTGCCGTGGCGGTCGGCGGCCTGCGCGGCGACCAGCGCCACGCGCGGGGTGAGGTCGATGAAGTAGCGGCCGAACAGCTCCAGGTAGGTGTGGATCGCGCCGATCTCGATCGCGCCCTGCGCCACCAGCGTCGCCAGGCGCGCGCCCTGCGGGCCGGAGAAGGAGAAGTCCAGGCGCTTGCCGATGCCGCGCTCGAACACGTCCAGGTGCGCCGGCAGCGACAGCACCGACTGCACCAGGTGCAGGTCGTGCACGCGCGCCGGGTCGACCTGGGTCAGGCACTGGGCGAGGAAGTCGGCCTGCTTCTGGTTGTTGCCCTCCAGGCAGACCCGGTCGCCCGGCTCGATCACGGCCTCCAGCAGCGCCACCGCATCGGCGGCGGCGACACGGTGGCCGCCACGCGCCAGCGGCGCGGCCCGCTGCAGGCGTTGGCGACGGCTCTCGGCCAGGGTGTCCCAGGTTCGGCTCATGCCCGCTCCGACATCATGATGTTGATGTAATCACAACATAATTATATCGACGCGACGATGTCCAGCCGCAGTGCAGCAAGACTGGCGGCTGAACGGCCGGGGCCGGCGGGACGGCCGCGAGGTTGTCGGCATCGCCGATTTCGATATATCGTCCCAGCACCCGATACGACATATCGAAATGCGCCCGCCCAAGCTCCTCTCCGGCCTGTTGCACGCGCACCGCCAGGCGCATGCGCGCATGCGCGGCGGCCGCGCCCTCGCCCACGGCGACCTGCGCCTGCTGCTGCTGGCGCTGATCGAGCAGCAGCCGCGCCACGGCTACGAGCTGATCCGGCTGATCGCCGAAATGTTCGCCGGCGTCTACACGCCCAGCCCCGGCGCGGTCTATCCGACCCTGGCGCAGATGGAGCGCCATGGCTGGATCGAGGCCGACAGCGAGGACGGCCGCAAGCGCTACGCGATCACCGCGGCCGGCCGCACCCGGGCCGAGGCCGAGCGCGAGGCGATCGAGGCCGCGCTGATGCGCACCCATCGCAGCGCGCGCGAGATCGCCAAGGCCAACCTGCCGGCGCCGGTGCGCGACGCGCTGCGCCGGATCAAGCGCGGCCTGATCGCCCGCCACGGGCGCTGGGACGAAGCCGAGATCGCGCGCGTGGCGGCCCTGCTCGACCAGGCCGCCGACGGCATGGACGAACCGCGATGAACGAACCGGCCCTGCGCGCCCTGCTGGCGGAGGCCGGCCTGCGCGTCACCCGGCCGCGCCTGGCGGTGCTGCAGGCGTTGGCCTCGCAAGCGCAGCCGGTCGATGCGATGTGGCTCCATCGGCGCCTGCGCGACCACGAGGCCCGGATCGGCCTGGGCACCGTCTACCGCGCCCTCCGCGACCTGGAACGGCTCGCGCTGGCGAGCGTGTCGGCGACGCCGCACGGCCGTCTGCGCTGGCGCCTGGCCGCGCCCCCTCCTTCCCTCCCCGCCTTGCCAGCCGACGCCAGCCTGCCGGGTTCCACCGCCGTGGCGGCACTGGCCGAACAGGCCGCGCGCCTCGGCTACCACCTGGTGCCGATGGCGCATGCCGCCGGCACCGTTCTCCCCCAGGAAACACCATGACGACCCACGACAACCGGCTGGTGCGCCACGAGATCCGGCGCCGCGAACTGCAGGTGCTGCGCACCGAGCAGGTCACCCCGCACATGCGCCGCATCGTGCTCGGCGGCGAGCAGCTGCAGGGCTTCCACAGCGCCGCGCCGGACGATCACATCAAGCTGTTCTTCCCCAACGCCGACGGCGAGATCGTCGTGCCGACGATGACGCCGCAGGGTCCGCGCCTGCCCGAGGGCGTGGCGCCCTCGCCGATGCGCGACTACACCCCGCGCCACCACGACGCCGGGGCCGGCGAGCTGGCGCTGGACTTCGTGCTGCACGGCGACGGCGTCGCTTCCGGGTGGGCCGCCAGCGCCCGGCCCGGCGACACCCTGACGATCGCCGGCCCGCGCGGCTCGTTCGTCGTCGCCGGCGACTACGACCAGTACGTGCTGATCGGCGACGAGACCGCGCTGCCGGCGATCGGCCGCTGGCTGGAGGAGATGCAGGAGGGCATGCAGGCCCAGGTCTTCATCGAGATCGCCGACGCTGGCGAGCGCCAGGATCTGGCGAGCGCCGCCGACGTACGCATCCACTGGCTGGAGCGCAACGGCGTGGACGCCGCCACCAGCACCTTGCTCGAGGACGTCCTGCGCGATTTCGAGCCGGACGACGGCGACACCTTCTACTGGATCGCCACCGAATCCCGGCGCGCGCGCATGATGCGCAAGTTCGTCGAAGGCCACCTGCGGGTGGGCCCGCACTCGATCCGCGCCACTGGCTATTGGAAGGCTGGACCGGACGAGGAAGAAGGCTGAGCGAGCGAGGCCCTTGCAGGAGCGGCATAAACTGCGATGGGCGTTATCGGCAAACCTCCGTCGCGGCTTGCACCGCTCCTACAACGGCGAAGATGTCGGCATGGGGTTGTTCCCGCCAAACACACTGGGTCTTCGACCCCTGCCCCTCAGGCATAGCTCGATGGCGTTCAGAGCCACGCGAGCCCATGGACGGCAGAGGGATTGATGCGAGCGTGACGGCTGCGGCTGAGGCAACAGCTGAAACTGCAGATGTTTCTGTTGCTGTTGCTGTTGCTGTTGCTGTTGCTGTTGCTCGTGATTTTGCTTTGGATTGGGTAACGCCTCCTCGCGCGGCGGCGCGCCAACCTCCGTGGCCTACGAATGTCACTGCGGCGCGGCCCCTCCGAAGCGGCGGAGACAATGGGAAACACCCGAAGGGCGGCGCACAGGGGCTCGCCGGAAAAGGCGAAGCACTGCTTCGCCCCGGCGGGCGGGCATTCGCCGCGCGGCGAATGCCCCGGGCTCGTCCGCGTAGCGGACGAGTGCGCCGTTTTCGGCCGCGACAGGAGGTCGCGTCCGAAAATCCCATTGGCTCCGCGGACCCGCAGCGCAGCTGCGGGCGCGAAGGCGGGGTGTGCTTGATCAGCCGTTCGGCTGCTGTGAAGCGCTTCTTTTGGTTACTTTTCTTTACGCGGCACCTCCTTGTGCCGCGCCCTTCGGGCCGGCTTCGCCGTGCGGCGCCGCTCCTGCGGCGCGTGTGCACAAGCAAAGAAAAGTGACTCGCCAAAGGCGAAAGCTTTGGCCTTTATTGCCAAAGGCCCAAAGAACCAAAAGCAAAGTCCCTGGATGATCAGCCGTTCGGCTGCTGAACAGCGCTTCCCGCCTTCGCGGGAATGACGATAGAGAGATGGCGTGAAACGGTGAGATTACGTGGACTACATCTCACACACCTCTACGCCTCCACACTTCCCGAACAACACCACCCCATGAACGAAGAAGGCCCGCCAAACGGCGGGCCTTCTCACATCGCAAAAGAACAGCAGCGACGCTTACTTCTTCTCTTCCGCCGCCGGAGCCGCCGCATCCGCGAGCGCACCCTCCGTCGTGATGCTCAACTGCACATCGTCGCTCACGTTCGGCGCGTAATTGCCCACGCCGAAATCGGTGCGCTTGATCGTGCCGGTGGCGCTGAAACCGATCGCCTGCTTCTTCAGCATCGGATGCTCGCCGGCGCCGTTCAGCGTCACGTCCAGCACGACCGGCTTGGTCTGGTCCTTGACGGTCAGGTCGCCGGTGACGCGCAGCTTGTTCGGCCCGGTCGACTCCACCTGCGTGCTCTTGAAGGTGGCGTTCGGGAACTTGGCCGCATCGAAGAAGTCCGCACCCTTCAGGTGCTCGTCCAGCTTGGGCACGAAGCTGTCGAGCGCGCTCAGCGGCAGGGTGACCTCGACGCTGGACTTGCTCACGTCGTCGGCGTCGTAGACCAGCTTGCCCTCGCTGATGCCGAAATGCGCGCTGGGCTTGGAGAAGCCGAAGTGGCTCCACTGCACCAGCACGTCGGTGTGGGTCGGATCGAGCGCGTAGGTGCCCGAGACCGCCTTGATCGCCTCGGCGGCAGGCGCTGCCGCGGCAGCGTCCGCGGCCGGGGCGGTGGCCGGCGCGGCAGTCTCGGCGGCGGCGGGCGCGTCCTGGGCCGGGGCGGCGGCCTGGTCGGCCGGCTTGGAGCAGGCGGCGATGGCCAGGGTCAGGGCCAGCGGGAGCAACAGCTTCTGTGCGGTGTTCATGCAGGTGGTTCTCCGGAAAGGGTGGGAAGCGAGGAACGGGGGACTACGGATGGACGAGGAACCGCGAAGGCGCCCGCATCACTCGATGCGGGCAGCCTCGTCGAAACCCAGGCGCGGCAGGCGCGGGTAGACACCGGCCGGATCACCATAGCCGAGGTTGACGAGGAAGTTGGACTTGATCGCCGTGCCGGCGAAGAACGCGGCATCGACCTTGGCGTTGTCGAAGCCGGACATCGGCCCGGCATCCAGGCCGAGCGCGCGCGCGGCCAGGATCAGGTAGGCGCCCTGCAGGGAGCCGTTGCGCAGCGCGGCCTCGTAGCGCTGTTCGCGCGGACCGTCGAACCAGCTCTTCGCATCGGCGTGCGGGAACAGGTACGGCAGCTTCTCGTGGAAATCCTGGTCGTAGCCGACGATCACCGTCACCGGCGCCGCCATGGTCTTGGCGTAGTTGCCCTCCGACAGCGCCGGCGCCAGCTTCTGCTTGGCTTCCCTCGACTTCACGAAGACGAAGCGCGCGGGGGTCATGTTGGCCGAGGTCGGCCCCCACTTCAGCAGCTCGTACAACGCATGCAGCTGGCTGTCCTCGACCGGCTTGTCGAGAAAGGCGTTCTGGGTACGGGCGGTACGGAACAACTGGTCCAGCGCGGCGGCGTCGAGCACGTCCGACATGAAGTCTCCTCGTGTATCGGGTGCGGAAGGCCTGTGCCGTCCGCAAAGAAGGGGCAGTGTAGAGTGGCAAGATTGCCATCACACACGCCCATGGCTGCAACAAATCTATGTCGGATGTGAAACGATCGGACGCCTGCTGGGCGGTCAGCGACGGACGCGCCGGCAACGCCCGCCAGGCCGCGGCGCTGGCGGCCGCGCTGCGGCCCGCGGCCTGGGACGCGGTCGAGCTGGCCCCGCGCGCGCCCTGGCGCTGGTGCGCGCCGCGGCGCCTGCCCGGCGACCGGGCCGCGTTCGGGCCGGGCTTCGCCGGGCGATTGCAGGCTCCGCCGGCGATCGCGATCGGCTGCGGCCGCCAGGCAGCGCTGGCGACCCGGCTGCTCCGGGCCCGCGGCAGCCAGGCAGTGCAGATCCTGGACCCGCGCCTGGCCCCGCGCCACTGGGACCTGGTGGTGGTGCCGGAACACGACGCGCTGCGCGGCGGCAACGTGCTGACCCTGCTCGGCAGCCTGCATCCGGTGGACGACGCCTGGCTCGCGGCCGGCCGCGCCGCCTTCCCCGCCCTCGGCGCCCTGCCCGGCCCGCGCGTGGCCCTGCTGGTCGGCGGACCGACCCGGCAGGTGCCGTGGACGGTCGCCGACCTGGCCGCGCTGCTGGACACGCTGCACGCCCTGCTCCGCGCCGGCGGCAGCGTGCTGGCGACGATCTCGCGCCGCACCCCGCCGGATGTCGCCCTGGCCCTGCAGGCCCGGCTGCGCGACCTGCCGGGCGTGCTCTGGCGCAACGAGGACGACGGCCCCAACCCCTACCCCGGCCTGCTCGGCTGGGCCGACGCGATCGCATGCACCGCCGATTCCAGCAACCTGCTGTCGGAAGCCTGCGCCACGAAGGCCCCGGTCGCCGTGGCCTTCGCCGGACGCGCGCAAGGACGCCTGCGCAACCTGATCGAGGCCTTGCAAGCGCGCGACCGGCTCGCCCCGCTGGAAACGCTGCTGGACACCGGCGAACGCATCCCCCTGCGCGAAACCGCCCGCATCGCGGCACTGGTGCGGGAAAGATTGCTGGGGTAGTTGCGGGCAGGGAAGCGGTGCTCTTGGGACGGAATCGATGACCGGCTGCCGGTGGGTTTCCCCTGGACGGGTCACATGCGCAGTAAGTGCTATTGCTCTGGATTGGACAACGCTTCCTCGCGCAGCGGCGCGCCAACCTCTACGGCCTACGCGTGTCACTGCGGCGCGCGCCCTTCTTAATGGCGGAGACATGGGAAACACCCGAAGGGCGGCGCACATGGGCTCGCCGGAAAAAGGCGAAGCACCGCCTCGTCTCGGCGGGAGGGCATTCGCCGCGCGGCGAATGCCCCGGGCTCGACCGCGCAGCGTCGAATCGCGTCCGAAAATTCCATTGGCCCCGCGGACTCGCAGCGCAACTGCGGGCGCGCAGGCGGGGTGTGCTTGATCAGCCGCTCGGCTGCTGCGAGCGCTTCCTCGGGCTACTTTTCTTTACGCGGCACATCCTTGTGCCGCGCCCTCAGGCGGCTTTGCCGTGCGGCGCACGTGCACAAGCAAAGAAAGGTAACTCGCCGCCAGGCAAAAGCTTCGCCTTTATTGCCAAATGCCCTGAAAGCCAAAAGCAAAGTCGAAGTCCCTGGATCTTCGATCCCCGGCCATCGGGCATAGCCCGGTGGCGCTCAGTACCGCGCGAGCCCGCGGCTCGCCAGCAGAGGCTCTTCGCCCCCACTTTC
The DNA here is from genome assembly GCF_006386585.1 of Pseudomonas sp. Hp2. Lineage (NCBI taxonomy): Bacteria > Pseudomonadati > Pseudomonadota > Gammaproteobacteria > Pseudomonadales > Pseudomonadaceae > Pseudomonas > Pseudomonas sp. Hp2. The sequence continues at coordinate 124,531 of NZ_VAHJ01000005.1, read as the reverse complement.
GCGGGGCGGCGATAGCGAGATCGCGCGAACAGGGCGTACAGCATGGACGTCGCTGGCCCCCACCCACCCCAACAGCGATAATCCGCGCCCTTCCCCCCATCCCCGCACCATGCCCCCCGGCCCCACTCCCACCTTCGCCTCGCCCACCATCCGCGCCCTGCTGCTCGCGATCCTCGCGATGGGCGCCGTGGTGCTGCTGTCGAACGTGCTCGTGCAGTACCCGATCAACGACTGGCTGACCTGGGGCGCCTTCACCTATCCCGCCGCATTCCTCGTCAGCGACGTGATCAACCTGCGCTTCGGCCCGCGCGTCGCGCGCCGGGTGGCCTGGTTCGGCTTCGTGGTCGCCGTGGTGCTGTCGATCTGGGTGGCGACGCCGCGCATCGCCGCCGCGTCGTGCAGCGCCTTCATCTGCTCGCAGCTGCTCGACATCGCGGTGTTCCATCGCCTGCGCGCGGGCAACTGGTGGCGTGCGCCGGCGGTGTCCACGCTGTGCAGCGCGACGCTGGACACGGCGATCTTCTGGTCGATCGCCTTCGCAGGCGCCGGCCTGCCGTGGATCAGCTGGGCCACCGGCGACCTGATGGTGAAGCTGGGCATGGGCCTGTTCCTGCTCGCGCCGTTCCGCGCGCTGCTGCGCCGGCGCGCATCGGCGCCTCCGCTGCCGTAGGAGCGGCCTTTGTGGGAGCGGCTTCAGCCGCGACGGGGCTTTTGCGCGAATCCCTCGCAAGAGCAGCGCACATCCATGTGCGCGGATTCAAAGGGAAAGCCCCGTCGCGGCTGAAGCCGCTCCCACAAAAGCCGCCCCTGCATTCGGCATGTCCGATTGTGCAGGTACTGCTCAATCCTTGCCGGCCGGGAACGGCAGGTCCTGTGCCTGCGCGATGCCGGCGATCGTCCTGCGCGCCTGCGCGATCGCCGCCGTGGGCGCGGTCAGGCGCGGGCGCCGGTCCAGCGTGCAGGACAGGCCCGCATCGAGCAGCGCGGCGTGCGCGGCGTGCAGCGCCGCGGCGCGCTCTGCCGGCAGCCAGCCGGCGGCGGCGAGCGCGTCGATCAAGGCCGGCGTATCGCGCGGTTCGAGCAGCCCGGCGTGGCGGTGCGCTTCCAGCAGGACGCCGGCCTGCAGCACGAACTCCAGGTCGACCAATCCTCCCGCGCCCTGCTTGAGATCGAAGCGCGCCGCGTCGCTGCGGTCCAGCTCGGCGCGCATGCGCCCGCGCATCTTCACCACGTCCCCGCGCAGCGCGCCGGGCTCGCGCACGCGCGCCAGGATGTCGCCGCGCGCCTGCTCGAACGCCGCCAGCAACGCAGGGTCGCCGGCGACGCCGCGCGCGCGCACCAGCGCCTGGTGTTCCCACGTCCATGCCCGCTCGCGCTGGTACTCGCGATAGCTGGCCAGCGAGGACACCAACGCGCCCTTGCCGCCGTCCGGGCGCAGCCGCACGTCGATGTCGTACAGGCGGCCGGCGCCGGTCTCGGCGCCGAGCAGCGCCATCACCTTCTGCGCCAGGCGCGCGAACCAGCGGCCGGTCTCCAACGGGCGCGCGCCGTCGGAGGCCTCGACGCCGGCCGCGTGGTCGTACAGGAACACCAGGTCCAGGTCCGAGCCGAAACCCAGTTCGCTGCCGCCCAGGCTGCCGTAGCCGAGGATCGCGAACGCGCCGCCCGGCACCTCGCCGTGCATCTCGACCAGTTGGCGCCGCGCCATCGCCAGCACCGTGGCGACCACCGCATCGGCCAGCCACGCCAGCTGGCGCGTGCTGTCCAGGCCCGGCTGGCGGCCGTCGAGCGTGGCCAATGCGATGCGGAAGCTGAGCGCGAGCCGACGCTCGTTGAGTTCGCGCAATGCCGCCTCGGGATCGTCGATGGCGAGCGTTTCCGCGCACAGCGCGTGGATGGCCTGCGCCCCGGGCATCGGCCCGGAGATGCGCGTATCGAGCAGTTCGTCGAGCAGCAGCGGATAGGCCGCCAGGCGCTCGGACAGCAATGCGCTGCGCGAGAGCACGTCGACCAGCCGGGCCAGCGCGGTGGGCTGCTCGTCGAGCAGGGCCAGGTAGCTGGTCCGGCGCAGCACCGCTTGCAGCAGGCCGAGCACGCGCCGCAGCGCGGCATCGGGTTGCGCCGAGTGCGCCACGGCGCCGAGCAACGCCGGCATCACCCGGTCCAGGCGCGTGCGCGCGGCGTCGGACAGCGCGCGCACGCCTTGCGACTGCGCGAAGTCGCGCAGCGACTGGTCCGCGCCGGCGGCATCGGCGAAGCCGAGCGCCTGCAGCTGCGCGGCATCGCCGGCCTGCGCCAGGCCGCGCCAGTAGATCGCCAGCGCATCGGGCGCGGCGGAACGGCGGCGCGGCGCCAGCAGCTCGGCGAACTCCGCCGCCACCCGGTCGCGCTGCGCCTGCAACGCCGCGAACAGCGCATCCCAGTCCACGAATCCCAGGCCGCGCGCGATGCGTTCGCGATCCAGCGCGTCCACCGGCAAGGCATGCGTCTGCGCGTCGCGCAGCATCTGCAGGCGGTTCTCCACGCGCCGCAGGAAGCGGTAGGCCTCGGCCAGCGCCTCGCCCTCGGCCGGCTCGACCTGGCCCAGCGCGACCAAGGCCGCCAACGCCGGCAGCAGGCGCCGCTCGCGCAACGCCGGCTCGCGCCCGCCGCGGATCAGCTGCAAGGCCTGCACCAGGAACTCGATCTCGCGGATGCCGCCGGGCCCGCGCTTGATGTCGTCGAGCCGGTCGTGGCGCGCGACCTCGGCGGTGATCGCCGCCTTCATCTCGCGCAGGCCGTCGAGCGCGGTGAAGTCGAGGTAACGGCGGTAGACGAACGGGCGCAGCGCCTGCAGCCACGCCTCGCCGGCCTCGACGTCGCCGGCCACCGTGCGCGCCTTGATCCAGGCATAGCGCTCCCAGTCGCGGCCCTCGCGCTGGAAGTACTGGTCCATCGCGGCGAACGACAGCGCCACGCGCCCGGCGCCGCCGAACGGACGCAGGCGCAGGTCCACGCGGTGGCAGAACCCATCCACCGTGGTTTCGTCGAGCAGGCGCGCCAGTTGCTGGCCCAGCCGGGCGAAGTATTCCTCCGCGGCCAGCGGGCGCGCGCCGTCGGACTCGCCGCCTTGCGGATAGGCATAGACCAGGTCGACGTCCGAGGAGAAGTTCAGTTCGCCGCCGCCGAGCTTGCCGAGCCCGAACACGACCAGCCGCTGCACGCTGCCGTCGGCGGCGACGACATGGCCATGGCGCTGCGCGAATTGCCGCTCCAGCGCGGCCAGCGCCAGTTGCAGGCAGTCCTCGGCTAGGCGCGTGGCGCCGGCCAGCGTGGCCTCGACCGTGTCCAGCCCGAGCACGTCGCGCCAGGCCAGCCGCGCCGATTCGGCGGTGCGATGGCGGCGCAACTGCGCCTGCCATTGCGCGGGTTGTTCGGGATCGAGCGCGGGCAGCGGCAACGGTGCCGGATCGGGATCGGCGAAGTGCGCCAGCAATGCGGGCTGCCTGGCCAGCGTATCGGCGACGAAATCGCTGGCGAGCACGACGCGGGCCAGGTCGTCGTCGAAGCCCGCGCGCGCGGGCCATTCGGCGGCGGCCTGGCGGATGCGGGCGCAGTGGCGATCGACGAGGGTTTGCAGGGAATCGGTTTCGAACGGCATGCGCGGATTCTGACATCCATGCGGGCCATCACGGCCGATACAGGGCCGGCACCCGCACAGCGACGTGCAGGCGCGGCCGGAGTGGCGCGACCACCGGGCGGCCACGGGCCTCGATGCTGAAAACTTCAGCAACCTGCGCGGGCCGTCGAGACGAAGCGGCGACGGCACGCGTCCTTCACTCCGCGGCCGCGAGGCCGGGCCCACAGTGCAGGCCTGGCAGGCAGCGAACGGGCAATAAAAAAGCCCGCTTGCAGCGAACTGCCAGCGGGCCTTGCTCCCTCCCCCACGTCGGGATGCGGGGCCATAGTGCGCACAAAATTTTCGGGATGCACGCTGCAGTGCAAAACAATACCGGCCGGTACATTTGGCCGGCCTTTGGCGCCTTCCCGGCGCCTGTCGCGAAAGCGCGCGGGGCCGCCGCATCCGGTGGCGATGCACCCAACGCTCGCGAGGCGCCGAACGCGGCACAGCCGCGACGCCTGCACATCGCTTTGCCGCACCGGCAATCCATGGCGAAAGCGCACGTGCATGCGAACCGTTGCACGCGCCAATCGCGTGCGCGCATCGCCGCGTGCATGCAGCTCGATGTCCTTCGACGCGATGCGCCCACGGAGAGCGCGATGACGGGATCGATGCCTGCCGCGCGCGAAGGCGCGGAGCGCAGGCCATCGGCCACATCGCCGGACGCATCGCCATTCCACGAAGGTAGAAGCCTGCACGCGCGATGCGGGGGCGATAATGGCCACCCCCACGTTTTCCGCTGTCGCCATGTCCGACGAACGCATCCTCGATCCGCGCCTGCGCGATCGCATCGTCTCCGCCGAAGCCGCCGCCGCGTTGATCCAGCCTGGCGAAACCGTCGCCATGAGCGGCTTCACCGGTTCGGGCTACCCCAAGGCGGTGCCGATGGCGCTGGCACGGCGGATCGAGGCGGCGCACCAGGCCGGGCAGGCGTTCCAGATCAAGCTGATGACCGGCGCCTCGACCGCGCCGGAACTGGACGGCGCGCTGGCCAAGGCCGAGGGCATCGCGATGAGGATGCCGTTCCAGAGCGACCCGGACGCGCGCAACCGCATCAACGCCGGCACGCTGGACTACATCGACATCCACCTCAGCCACGTCGCCCAGCACGTGTGGTTCGGCTTCTACGGCGAGATCGACACCGCGGTGGTGGAGGCCGCGGCGATCCGCGAGGACGGCACGCTGGTGCCTTCGACCTCGGTCGGCAACAACAAGACCTGGCTGGACCTGGCCAGGAAGGTGATCGTCGAGGTCAACAGCTGGCAACCCGCCGCGATCGAGGGGATGCACGACATCTACTACGGCACCGCGCTGCCGCCGCACCGCAAGCCGATCCCCCTGGTGCGCGGCGACGACCGCATCGGCCAGGCCACCTTGCGCTGCGACCCGGACAAGATCGTCGCGGTGGTGCGCACGCACGGCCCGGACCGCAACAGCCCGTTCACGCCGGCCGACGAGACCAGCCGGCGGATCGCCGGGCACCTGATCGAGTTCCTCAAGCACGAGGTCGCCAAGGGCCGGCTGCCGGCCAACCTGCTGCCGCTGCAGTCCGGCGTGGGCAACATCCCCAACGCGGTGCTGGCCGGCCTGGCCGAGAGCGGCTTCCGCGACCTGGAGGCGTTCACCGAGGTCATCCAGGACGGCATGCTCGCCCTGCTCAAGTCCGGCGTGCTGCGCTACGCCTCGTGCACCGGCTTCGCGCTGAGCCCGGAGGCGAACGAGGCGTTCAAGCGCGACATCGACTTCTACCGCGAGCGCATCGTCATGCGCACGCAGGAGATCTCCAACCATCCCGAGCTGGTGCGGCGCCTGGGCTGCATCGGCATGAACGGCATGATCGAGGCCGACCTGTACGGCAACGTCAACTCCACCCACGTCATGGGCTCGCGGATCATGAACGGCATCGGCGGCTCGGGCGACTTCGCCCGCAACGGGTTCCTGTCGACCTTCCTGAGCCCGTCCACCGCCAAGAACGGCACCATCTCGGCGATCGTGCCGATGGTCAGCCACGTCGACCACACCGAGCACGACGTGTCGATCGTCGTCACCGAGCAGGGCCTGGCCGACCTGCGCGGGCTGCCGCCGAGGCGCCGCGCGCAGGTGGTGATCGACCGCTGCGCGCACCCGGACTACCGCGACGCGTTGCAGGACTACTTCGACCGCGCCTGCCGCGGCAGCTACGGCAAGCACACGCCGCACCTGTTGCCGGAGGCGCTGTCCTGGCACCAGCGCTGGCTCGACACCGGCACGATGCGCGGCTGAACGCGCGCCGGTTCCGCAGGCGGCGGCGGGCGCCTACAATCGCCCGGAACGCAGGAGAGCGGAGCCGCCAGGCTCCCGCCGAAGGCGCAGGCTCCCATAATCGCTCAGGCCCGCCGGCCCCCGCCGGCATCCACTGCGTCCACCCACAGCCGATCTGGAGAGAGGCCTTCGATGGCCCGCCGAAGGGGCACGCGGCCACGCCGCCGAACTCTCAGGCAAAAGGACAGCGGGAGCGGCAACCGGTCACCCGAACGCGCCATGGCCGCCATGGCGCGTTCGCGCGTGCGCCGGTCCACGCCCCGACCGGAGCCTTTCGCATGTTGCTGCAGATCATCTACCTCATCGCCATCAGCGCCGAAGCCATGACCGGCGCGCTCGCCGCCGGGCGCCGGCGCATGGACCTGTTCGGCGTGGTCATCATCGCCTGCGTCACCGCGCTCGGCGGCGGCTCGCTGCGCGACGTGGTGCTGGGCCACTATCCGCTGGGCTGGGTGCGCCATCCCGAATACCTCGGCTTCACCATCGGCGCGGCGCTGGTGGCGACCTGGCTGGCGCGCTGGATGCACCATTTCCGCCGCACCTTCCTGGTCCTGGACGGGCTCGGGCTGGTCGCCTTCACCCTGATCGGCTGCGCGATCGCGCGCGGGGCCGGCCACCACCCTGCGATCGTGGTGATCGCCGGCCTGCTCACCGGCGCGTTCGGCGGCGTGCTGCGCGACGTGCTCTGCAACGAGGTGCCGCTGATCTTCCAGCGCGAGCTGTACGCGGGAGTGGCGCTGCTGACCGGCGCGGCCTACCTGCTGTTGCTGGCGGCCGGCCTGCCCGAGGCCACGACCACCCTGGCCTGCCTCGGCGGCGGCTTCCTGTTGCGGCTGGCGGCACTGCGGTTCGGCTGGGAGATGCCCAAGTTCGTCTATCGCGACGATCCGCACTGAGCGGCACCGGATGCCGGCGCCGCCCACCGGCCGGCAAAGCGCGGCCACATGCGGGGCGCAGCATCGATCCCGTCCGGCGATGACGGGTCCACTCTCTCCGCCTCCCGCCGCGCCGGACCGGACGGCCGTGTCCGCGCCGGGCAGGGACCCCCTGCCCGGCCCTTGGCGCCGGCTCAGGCCGCAGCGGACAGCGCGCGGCGGCGGCGGGCGCGCACCGCTTCGGCCAGCCGTTCCAGCACCTGCACCGAGGTGTCCCAGTCGATGCAGCCGTCGGTGATGCTCTGGCCGTAGGTCAGCGCACAGCCGGGGACCAGGTCCTGGCGGCCGCCGACCAGGTGGCTTTCCACCATCACGCCGATGATCGCGTCCTGGCCCTGCTCCAGCTGCCGGGCGATGTCCTCGACCACCTTGGGCTGGTTGTCCGGGTTCTTGCCGCTGTTGGCGTGGCTGGCATCGATCATCAGCCGCGCCGGCAGCCCGTTCTTCTGCAGCACCTGCGCGGCCGCGGCGACGCTGTCGGCATCGTAGTTCGGCTGCTTGCCGCCGCGCAGGATCACGTGGCAGTCCGGGTTGCCCTCGGTGGCCGCGACCGCGGTCTGCCCGTCCTTGGTCACGGCCAGGAAATGGTGCGGGTGCGAGGCCGCGCCCACCGCGTCCACCGCGATCTTCACGTCGCCGCCGGTGCCGTTCTTGAAGCCGACCGGGCACGACAGCCCGGAGGCCATCTCGCGGTGCACCTGGCTCTCGGTGGTGCGCGCGCCGATCGCGCCCCAGGCCACCAGGTCGGCGATGTACTGCGGCGAGATGATGTCGAGGAACTCCACGCCGGCCGGCAGGCCGAGGTGGTTGATGTCGCGCAGCAGGCCGCGCGCGAGGCGCAGGCCCTTGTTGATCTGGAAGCTGCCGTCGAGGTCGGGATCGTTGATCAGGCCCTTCCAGCCGATGGTGGTGCGCGGCTTCTCGAAGTACACGCGCATCACGATCTCCAGCGCGTCGCCGAGCGTTTCGCGCAGCGGGCGCAGGCGCTGGGCGTACTCCATCGCCGCGACCGGGTCGTGGATCGAGCACGGGCCGATCACCACGGCCAGGCGGTCGTCGCGGCCGTGCAGGATCTCGTGCAGCGCCGCGCGCGAGGCGGACACGGTCTGCGAGGCGCGCTCGTCGCAGGGCAGCAGGGACAGCAGCTGCGCCGGCGGCGTCAGCGGTTCGATCTTGCGGATGCGGAGGTCATCGGTATGTGGGGGCATGGCGTCTGGCTCGGTGAGGTTTGGCGGTGTGCCCCAAGGGCGATGGCGGCAACAAAAAAGCCGCCAGTTGCGCTGGCGGCTTTCGGGATGCGTCTGAAGCTTCTTTCTTCAGGGTGAGCGCAATCCTTCCTCCGCCAGCGGCTTCGGAAAGTAGTACCAAAAGTAAAAGCGGGCACGGCTTGCGTTCATGGGGTGCATTGATAGCACGGCTTTTTCGCCATTGCCACTGTTTCATCGGCAACGAAGGCCGCAGCCTGCCTGCAGGAGCGGCCTTTGTGGGAGCGGCTATCGCGGCTGAAGCCGCTCCCACAGGGGTCTTCGTTCAGAAATCGAACACGTACTCGGCCGCTATCTCGCGCCCGATCGAGTCGAACAGCGTGGTGTTGAAGAACGCGTAGCCGTAGTACGCCTCCTTGTGCTTGTAGCCCACGTTGTTGAACACGTTGTTGACGTAGAAGTTGACCTTCATGCGCGGGGTGATGCGGTAGCCGCCGCTGAGGTTCCAGTACCACGCCGGCCCGACCCGGCCGTAGTAGTGCGAGGTCGACTCGCCGTAGTGCGAGCTGGCGCTGTCGGTGACCAGGCAATCGTCGCCGGCCGCCGGCTGGTAGCCGTCGTCGAAGCGGCGGCAGGTGCCCCAGTTGACCGCGCGCGTGGAGCCGAAGCGCTTGGCGTAGACGGTGAAATCCCACGGGCCGCCGTTCTCCCAGTGCGCGCTCGCGCGCACCTTGCTGCGCACCTTCTCGTCGCGCTTGTTCTTGTTCTCGTCGGCGCGGTAGATCTGCTCGTAGTAGGAGATCAGGTTGTTGTAGTCGAGCGAGAACTGCCAGTTGCCCCAGGCCGCGGTGTCGAGCCGGTACTTCAGCGAGACGTCCACGCCCGAGGTCTCGGCCTGCGCCAGGTTGATCGGGCCGCGCTCGATGCCGACGATCCGGCCCTCGGCATCGCGGATCACGCGCGAGACGATGGTGTTGCAGTATTCGGCGCCGCCGGGATTGGTCCAGGCGCCGCCGCTCGTGGTCGTGCCGGTGCGGCAGCCGGCCTCGGCGCTGAGGATCTCGTCGCGGTCGAGGTCCTTGATCATGTCCTCGAGGCGGATCTTGTAGTAGTCGGCGGTCAGCGACAGGCCTTGCGCGATGTCCCAGACGAAGCCCGCGGTGAACGAACGTCCGTGCTCGGACTTGAGGTCCGGCGTGCCGCGGCGGTTCACGTCGATGGTGTAGTAGATGTCGTCGTTCTCGTCGTTGCAGGTGCCGGTGAGGTAGGCGCCGGAGGAAATGCAGCGGTACTGGTCGATCACGGTCTGGCTGGTCGAGCTGGGCTCGCCGAGCACGTAGTGCATGTCCGGCGCACGGAAGCTGGTCGCCAGGGTACTGCGCAACAGCAGCGAATCGACCGGGCGCCACTCCAGGCCGGCGCTCCAGGTGGTGTCGCTCTGCCTGCCGATGTCGGTGGCCAGGTCGGTGGCGTACGACTTGTACGAACCGTAGCGGTCGTAGCGGCCGGCCAGGCTGGCGGTCAGGCTCGCCAGCAGCGGGACCTGCAGTTCGAGCCCGGCCGAGGAACGCAGGCGTTCGCCGCCGCCGCTGTCGACCACGTCGACGTAGTAGCACTCGTTGGCGCAGGGATCGGGCCTGAGCCGGTAGCCCTGCTTGGCCAGCTCCGCCACGGTGGCGAAGCGGATCGGCCCGGCCCAGCCCTGCAGCAGTTCGCCGCTGAGCGTGAAGCTGGCCTGGTTGACCCAGGAATCGGCCGCGTTGTGCGACTTGGCGACCAGGTCGCCGTATTGCGCCGAGGTCAGCGGTGCGTACCAGCGGTCCTCGTCGACGTCGTGGATCGGCGTGCCGTCGGCGGTGGTGCCGAGTTGCGGGCCCAGGAACCAGTCGATGGCCTTCTGCAGATCGACGGTGCGGATGTACTCGTCCACGGTGTAGCGCGAACGGCCGACGCTGAACTCCCAGTCGAAGCGGTCGGCCCATACGCCTTTCAGGCCCGCGCTCAGGTCCCAGGACAGTTCCTTGTTGTAGTTCGCCAGGCCTTCGAAGCCGCCGGCTTCGCGGCGGGTGAGCTGGCGGATCGCGTACAGCGAGCGGTCGCTGCCGGCATCGTGGAACGGCCCGAGGTAGACGTAGGGCGGGTCGTAGGTCCAGTAGCCGGTGCTCTTGTTCACCGACAGCGTGGCCCAGGCCTCGGTGTTCTCGCTGAACTTCCAGGTGCCGTAGAGATAACCGGAATAGTTCTCGCCGCCGCTGCTGAGCAGCCAGTCCTGGTAGTCGTGGGCCATGCCGCAGTAGCTGCCGTAGTTGGTCAGTACGCCGCTGTTCTGGTCGTAGCTCAGGCGCTGCGCATCGATGAACTCGCCGCCGAAGCGTTCGCAGGTACCGGACGGCATCGACAGCCGCTGGGAGTTGTCGGCATCGACCAGGCTCAGTCCGGTGAACGGATTGAAGCCGTACTTGCGGTTCTGCGCGGTCCAGTTCGAGTAGGCCATGTCCTCCTGGTCGTCCATCTGCGGGCGGTCGCGCCCGGTCAGCGGATCGCGGCGGGTGCCCTGCAAGGCGTAGGTCAGGCTCCAGTTGTCGCCGGTGCGGCCGCCGGTCCAGGAACCGTCGAAGGCGTTGCGCCCGCCTTCGGTCGAGGTGCCGCCGCGCAGGCGCACCTGGTCGCCCTGGTAATTCTTCTTGAGGATCACGTTGATCACGCCGGCGACCGCGTCCGAACCGTAGATCGCCGAGGCACCGCCGGTCAGGATCTCGATGCGCTCCACCGCCGCCGACGGGATGTTGCTGTAGTTGGCGAAGTTGCTCTCGCCGCCGTACGGCAGCGGGTAGTCGGCCACGCGATGGCCGTTGACCAGCAGCAGCGTGCGGCCCGGGCCAAGGTCGCGCAGGTTGATCGGCGAGGCGTTCGGGGTGTGCGAGCCCCACTGGGTGTCGGCCTCCACCGAGCCCTGCTGATTCATGCTCGCCAGCGCGTCGTAGACGGTGGCGAAACCCTGTTGCTGGATCTGCTCGGCGCTGATCGCCAGCACCGGCTGCGCGCCTTCGACTTCGGCGCGCTTGATGCGCGAGCCGGTGACGGTCACGGCATCCAGGTCGGTGGCGGACCCGGATGCGTCGGCGCTCTGCGCCTGCGCGGCGCTGGCATGCACGGCGATGGCGAAGGCGACGCCGAGGGCAAGGCGGTGGCTACGGCACTTCATGGGTGGTTCCCCTGCGGAAGAACCGGCGAGGCCGGCGGACATGGTCGCGGTCGCGCAAGCGCGCCTGCCGGCGTCGCCTCCCCTGGCCCGCTGCGCGGGCCGCGCTCCCCGGGCCGAACCTAGGTCCGCGCTGATATCGTTGTCAACGGAATGTCATGCGCATCCGTGCAAACCTGGATGCAGCGCACGCCGCGGATTTGCGCGCGTGGGCAGACCGGCCGCGACGCACCCGGGCAAGCGCGCCGTCCGCATCGGCTGGCAGGCGGTGCGGGCTCCCCCGGACGCAGCCGTGCCGGACGCAGGCGGACCGGCGGTTCCGGCCCGCGGCCGGGCGCGGACAGGGCAAAAGAAAACCCCGCCTCGCGGCGGGGTTTTCCGTACAGCATGCAGCCTGTGGGCCGCGGCGGATCAGAAGTCCATGCCGCCCATGCCGCCCATGCCACCGCCGGCCGGCAGCGCCGGCTCGTCCTTCTTCGGGGCCTCGGCCACCATCGCTTCGGTGGTGATCATCAGGCCGGCGATCGAAGCGGCGTTCTGCAGGGCCGAACGGGTCACCTTGGTCGGGTCCAGGATGCCGAACTCGACCATGTCGCCGAACTCGCCGGTGGCGGCGTTGTAGCCGAAGTTGCCCTTGCCTTCCTTCACCTTGTTCAGGATGACCGAGGGCTCCTCGCCGGCGTTGGCGACGATCTCGCGCAGCGGGGCTTCCATCGCGCGCAGGGCGATCTGGATGCCGTGGGTCTGGTCTTCGTTGGCGCCCTTCAGCTCGCTGATCGCGGCCAGCGCGCGCACCAGGGCGACGCCGCCGCCCGGGACCACGCCTTCCTCGACGGCCGCACGGGTGGCGTGCAGGGCGTCTTCGACGCGCGCCTTCTTCTCCTTCATCTCGACCTCGGTCGCGGCACCGACCTTGATCACCGCCACGCCGCCGGCCAGCTTGGCCACGCGCTCCTGCAGCTTTTCGCGGTCGTAGTCGGAGGAGGTGTCCTCGATCTGGGTCTTGATCTGCTTGACGCGGGCCTCGATGGCGGCGGTGTCGCCGGCGCCGTCGATGATCGTGGTGTTCTCCTTGGAGACCTGCACCTTCTTGGCGCGGCCCAGGTCCTTGATCGTGGCCTTCTCCAGCGACAGGCCGACTTCCTCGGAGATCACGGTGCCGCCGGTCAGCACGGCCATGTCTTCCAGCATCGCCTTGCGACGGTCGCCGAAGCCCGGGGCCTTGACGGCCACGACCTTGACGATGCCGCGGATGGTGTTGACCACCAGGGTCGCCAGGGCCTCGCCCTCGACTTCCTCGGCGACGATCAGCAGCGGCTTGCCGGCCTTGGCCACGCCCTCGAGGACGGGCAGCAGGTCACGCACGTTGGAGATCTTCTTGTCGTGCAGCAGGATGAACGGGTCGTCCAGGTCGGCCGACTGGCTCTGCTGGTTGTTGATGAAGTACGGCGACAGGTAGCCGCGGTCGAACTGCATGCCCTCGACCACGTCCAGCTCGTTCTCCAGGCCCGAGCCTTCCTCGACGGTGATCACGCCTTCCTTGCCGACCTTCTTCATCGCCTCGGCGATGATGTTGCCGATCGACTCGTCCGAGTTGGCCGAGATGGTGCCGACCTGGGCGATGGCCTTGTCGTCGGCGGTCGGCTTGGAGATGTTCTTCAGCTCGGCGACGGCGGCGGTGACCGCCTTGTCGATGCCGCGCTTGAGGTCCATCGGGTTCATGCCGGCGGCCACGGCCTTGGCGCCCTCGCGGATCAGCGCCTGGGCCAGTACGGTGGCGGTGGTGGTGCCGTCGCCGGCGTTGTCGTTGGTCTTGGAAGCGACTTCCTTGACCATCTGCGCGCCCATGTTCTCGAACTTGTCGGCCAGTTCGATTTCCTTGGCGACGGAGACGCCGTCCTTGGTGATGGTCGGGGCGCCGAAGCTCTTCTCGAGCACGACGTTGCGGCCCTTCGGGCCGAGGGTCGCCTTGACGGCGTTGGCGAGCACGTTGACGCCGCGCACCATGCGCGTACGAGCGTCTTCACCGAAACGAATATCCTTGGCAGCCATGTGCTGTTACCTCAGTAAGTGTTCGTGTTTTTGGAAAGAGAAGGCAGCGTTCTTGCGAGGGACTCGCCTTTCAAACCCGGCACACGGATGTGCCGCGCCTCTGCGAGGGACTCGCAATACAGACTCAGCCGACGACGGCGAGGATGTCGTCTTCGCGCAGGACCTTGTACTCGACGCCTTCGGCCTTGTAGGTGCTGCCGGCGTACTGGCCGTAGATCACCTTGTCGCCGACCTTGACGGCCGGGGCACGGACGTTGCCGTTGTCGAGCGGCTTGCCGGCGCCGACGGCGACGACTTCACCCTTGGTGGACTTTTCCTTGGCCGAATCCGGGATCACGATGCCGCCGGCGGAAATCTCGTCGGCTTCGATCGGCTTGACTACCACGCGGTCGTGAAGCGGCTTGATGCTCATTGAAAGACCTCTTAAGTGATTGATTGGTCTGGAAAAGGCTGGTGATGTTAGCACTCGCGCATGTCGAGTGCCAGCATCACGCACGACAAAACCCGACGGATCGGGACTGGCCTGACATGGAGCCGGCCGAATGCCTTTCAAGGGGGGCGGCGGACAAAAAAACGCCGGATCGCGGCGGGGCGCCCGATCCGTCGCGGCGGCCTCGGCCCGGCGGGCCCGACCGGCCTGGCACCAGGCCGACCTGCCGGACGCCGCCGAGCGCGCCCGCAACGAGGTGATCCACGGCGCCCAGGGCAACCGCAATCCCTTCATCGACCATCCCGAGTGGGGCACCGCGGCGCTGTTCACCTCGGCCAGGCCGGCCAGTTGCCAGTTGCCGAACCGACCGCGGCATCGAAGACGAAGGCCCCTCCCCAGCGCGGGGGCCGGGCGAGCGTGCGCCGTTGGCCTCACGGGCCCGCGTCCCGCGCGAAATCCGCGCTGCGGGCGCACGCCTCGGCCCGGGACGCGAAAGGAATGTTCCAACTGCAACGGGCCCGCGCTCGGCTGCCCCGCGCGCAGCGAGCCGGTACACTCGCGGACCCATGCCTTCCCCGCCCTCCACCTCCCCGGCTGCGAGCCCCTCGCAAGAGCGCCGCACGCCTTCCCCGTGCGAAGTTCTCGTCCTGCTCAGCACCTGCCCGGACGCCGCCAGCGCCGAGCGCATCGCGCATGCGCTGGTGTCCGAGCGGCTGGCCGCGTGCGTGACGCAGCTGCCCGGCGCGCGCTCGACCTACCGCTGGCAGGACCGGATCGAACAGGGCGAGGAAGTCCAATTGCTGATCAAGACCACCGCCACCCGCCTGCAGGCGGCCATCGAGCGCCTGCAGGCGCTGCATCCGTACGAGCTGCCCGAAGCGATCGCCCTGCGCGTCGAGGACGGGCTGCCGGCGTACCTGGCGTGGATCGACGACGAGACCCGCAGGAAATGAATGTCCCGATGACCCTGTTGCGCCGCTTCGTCACGCTGTGCGCGTTCATGCTGCTGCCGCTGTCCGCGCTGGCCTTCTCCGAGAAGGACCTGCTGCCGGTGGACCAGGCCTTCGAACTCAGCGCCCGGGCCACCGCGCCGGGCCGGGTCGAGCTGCACTGGAAGATCGCGCCGGGCTATTACCTGTACCGCCATCGCATGGGCGTGGGCGAGATCCCCGGGTTCAAGCAGAACCCGTTGCAGTTGCCGGACGGGCACAAGAAGCACGACGAGTTCTTCGGCGAGGTGGAGACCTATCGCGACGAGGTGACCGCGGTGCTCACCGGCGCGGCCGCCGACGGCGTCGACGCGCTGCAGCTGGAGGTGCGCTACCAGGGCTGCGCCGATGCCGGCGTGTGCTATCCGCCGCAGAAGCGCCGCCTGGAGGTCAGGCTGCCGGGGCCGGGCACGGCCGCCGCGCTGCCCTCCGGCACCCTGCCCAGCGCGGGCAACACCGCGCCGTCGCCGCTGGCCTCGCGCCTGCCCGGTGCCGGTGTCGCCAACCTCGCCGGCGTGGAGGCGCTGCCGCTGCCGGCCGAGCAGGCGTTCGAGTTCGAGGCGATCGCCGGCGACGGCAACACGCTGCTGCTGCGCTTCACCCCGGCGCCGGGCTACTACCTCTACCGCGACCGCACCTCGCTGGCGCTGGAAGGCGTGGCCGGCATCCGCACCGGCGCGCCGCAGTGGCCGCCGGGCAAGCCGCACCGCGACGAGCACTTCGGCGACGTGGTGGTGTACTTCGACCAGGCCGAGGTCGCGCTGCCTCTGCTGCGCGACCGCACCGACGCGGCCGACATCACCCTGGTGGCGACCTTCCAGGGCTGCCAGACCGACGGCATCTGCTATCCGCCGATGACGCGCCGGGTGAAGCTGGCGCTGCCGGCCGGCAAGCTCTCGCCGCCGGACCAGGCCACCGCCGCGCCGCTGCCGATCCCGCCGCTGTCCGGCGCCGGCGCCGCCACGGACAAGGCGCCGGCCCCGCCGCCGGATGCCTCCGCCGGCAATGCCGGGCGCAGCCTGCCCCCGCATGCCGAGCGCAACCTGGTCGCGGTGCTGGTGCTGGCGCTGCTGGGCGGGCTGGTGCTCAACCTGATGCCGTGCGTGCTGCCGATCCTGTCGCTGAAGGTGCTCGGACTGGCGCACAGCGGCGAGAGCCGCGCGCGCGCGCGCAGCCACGCGCTCTGGTACTCGCTGGGCGTGCTGCTGTCGTTCGCGGTGATCGGCGCGCTGGTGATCGGCCTGCGCGCGGCCGGGCAGGCGGCCGGCTGGGGTTTCCAGCTGCAGCAGCCGTGGTTCGTCGCCGCGCTGGCCTACCTGATGTTCGCGGTCGGCCTGAGCCTGACCGGCGTGTTCACGCTCGGCGGCAACCTCGGCGGCATCGGCCAGTCGCTGGCGTCGCGGCGCGGCCCGGTCGGCGATTTCTTCACCGGCGTGCTGGCCTGCGTGGTCGCCAGCCCGTGCATCGCGCCGTTCATGGGCTCGGCGCTGGCCTATGCGTTCACCGCCCCGCCGCTGCTGGCGATGCTGGTATTCCTGGCGCTCGGCCTCGGCCTGGCGCTGCCGTTCCTGTTGATCGGCTTCGTGCCGTCGCTGGCGCGGCGCCTGCCCACGCCCGGCGCGTGGATGGAAACGCTCAAGCAGGTGCTCGCGTTCCCGATGTACCTCACCGCGATCTGGTTGCTGTGGGTGCTCGGCAAGCAGCGCGGCGTGGATGCGATCGCGCTGGTGCTGGTCGGCGCCACGCTGCTGGCGCTGGGACTGTGGTGGTTCGAGCGCAGCCGCTGGCAGAGCCGCCGGCTCGGCATGGCGCTGTCCACGCTGATGCTGCTGCTGGCGCTGGTGCCGGTGTGGGGGGTGACCCGCCTGCACGCGCCGGTCGCCGCCGCCGAGGCCGGCGAGGTCGCCTACTCGCCGCAGCTGCTGGACCGCCTGCGCGCGGACAACCGCGTGGTGTTCGTCAACATGACCGCCGACTGGTGCGTGACCTGCAAGGCCAACGAGAAGAACGTGCTGAGCAGCGCCGCGTTCCGCGACACCCTGCGCCGGGTCGACGCGGTCTACATGAAGGGCGACTGGACCAACGTCGATCCGCAGATCAGCGCCTTCCTCGAACAGCACCAGGCGGTCGGCGTGCCGCTGTACGTGGTCTACGGCCCCGGCACGCCGCCGACCGTGCTGCCGACCGTGCTGACCGAAGCGGTGGTCGAGGACGCGCTGCTGCGCGCCGCGCGCTGAGCGCGGGCCCTCGCCCTACCGCACGACGATTTCCCCTCCCACGCGAATCCTCCATGTCCTCCGACAGTCCATCGACCGCTTCCCGCACCACGCCCGACCAGCGCCAGGCCGCGCTCGACTACCACGAGTTCTCCCGCCCCGGGAAGATCGAGATCCGCGTGACCAAGCGCGTGGCGACCCAGGACGACCTCGCCCTGGCCTATTCGCCCGGCGTCGGCTACGCCTGCGAGGCCATCGTCGACGATCCCGGCCGCGCGCACGCGCTGACCGCGCGCGGCAACCTCGTCGCCGTCGTCACCAACGGCACCGCCGTGCTCGGCCTGGGCAACATCGGCCCGCTGGCCGGCAAGCCGGTGATGGAAGGCAAGAGCGTGCTGTTCAAGCGCTTCGCCGGCGTGGACGCGTTCGACATCGAACTGGACGCCAACGACCCGGACAAGCTGGTCGAGATCGTCGCGGCGATGGAGCCGACCTTCGGCGGCATCAACCTGGAGGACATCAAGGCGCCGGAATGCTTCGCGATCGAGCGCGCGCTGCGCGAGCGCATGAAGATCCCGGTGTTCCACGACGACCAGCACGGCACCGCGATCGTGGTCGGCGCGGCGGTCAGCAACGCGCTGCACATCGTCGGCAAGGCGATCGAGGACGCGACGCTGGTGGTGTGCGGCATGGGCGCGGCCGGCGTCGCCTGCGTGGACATGCTGGTCTCGCTGGGCCTGAAGCGCGGCAACGTGCTGGCGGTGGACCGTTCCGGCGTGATCCACAGCGGCCGCCAGAACCTGGACCCGAGCAAGGCGGCCTACGCGCGCGACACCGACAAGCGCACCCTGGCCGAGGCGCTGGAAGGCGCCGACATCTTCCTGGGCCTGTCCGGCCCGGGCACGCTGACGCCGGACATGCTCAAGACCATGGCGGCCTCGCCGATCGTGCTGGCGCTGGCCAACCCGTATCCGGAAATCCTGCCCGACGACGCGCGCGCGGTGCGGCCGGACGCCCTGGTCGGCACCGGCCGCTCGGACTTCCCGAACCAGATCAACAACGTGCTGTGCTTCCCCTACCTGTTCCGGGGCGCATTGGACGTCGGCGCCAGCCAGATCAACACGGCGATGAAGGTGGCCTGCGTGAACGCGCTGGCGCGACTGGCGCGCGAGCACGTCGACGCCGAAGGCCGCAGCCTGTTCGGCCCGGACCGGCTGATCCCGCACCCGCTCGACACCGAGCTGCTGGTCGAGCTGCCGGCCGCGGTGGCGCAGGCCGCGATCGACAGCGGCGTCGCCACTCGCCCCCTGCACGACCTGGACCAGTACCGCGAGCGACTGCGCGCCCTCGCCGAATCGCTGGCAAGGGACTGAGCCAGGCGCATCGGCGCCGATACGGAGCCCCGGCCCGTGGTCGCCACGCGCCGGGGCTCCTGCTTGATGTCCCCGGACAGCGCCCTACCAGCGCGAGGGCGACGAGAAGAAATCCCTCCTGCAAGGGACCTGGCTACGGCTGCACCGCATACCCGGAAAACCGCCAAGCCCCATCCTCGTCCAGCCTGAACGACACCAACTCCCGCACCGGCGGCTTGCCCGCGAACTCCGTCAGGAACTCCGCCGACGCATACAACCCCGCCGGCAACGCCTTGCCGTCGCCCGACTGCCGGCGCACCGACAGCCAGTTGCGGCTGACCACCTTCCCCAGCGGCTGGCGCGACTTGTTGATGCCGGCGACGAACGCATCGCGCGCCACCGATTTCTTGGTCACCGACGACGCCTCGTTCCACAACTGCGCCGGCTGCCCGGAGTCCACCACCGTCACCACCCGCAACCCCGCATCGCGCACCGCATTGGGCTCGATCGCGCCCGGGATCGGGCGATTGGCCTGCGCCTGCGGTTGCTGCGCCGCCGCCGCGCCCGTGGCGAGCAGCAGCACAATGCCGATCGTGGAAAAGAACCTTTTCATCGAAACCCCTTCTGTTGAATGAATCTGTTGGCGCCGTGCGAACGACGCGACGGGACTACCTGAAACCGGCGACGATCACCTCGACGCGGCGATTGGGCTGCAGGCATGCCACCAGTTCGTCGTGCGGCAGCGAATCGGCGCACTCCTTCACCGGCTGCGACTCGCCCACCCCGTACGCGCTGAGCGCGCGCGCCGCCACGCCACTGTGGATCAGGAACATGCGCACCGTCTGTGCGCGCCGTTGCGACAGCGCCTGGTTCGCGCTCTCGCTTCCTATCCGGTCGGTATGCCCGACCACCTGGATCATGGAGGCCTCCGAGTCCTTCAACTGGCGCGCGATGGACTCCAGCTCGCTGCGCCCCTGCGGCAGGATGTCGTCCAGGCCCGAACGGCCGAAGGCGAACAGCGCGTCGGCGGAAAGCTCGAAGCGCGTCGGCGCGGCCACCGATGCCGCCGCGGGGGCGGCCTCGAGCACGTCGGCGCACGCGGCGGGCGCCCAGTGGAAGCTCTGGCCGTGGTAGTCCTTGTCGAAGATCACCTTGTACTGGCAGGTGACGATCTTGCCGCCCTGGCGGAAATGGAAGAGGTAGTCCCATTCGCGCGCGGAGAAGCCTTCGCGGAAATGCGGCCGGCCGACCAGCTCGTACAGCTGGTCGCGAGTGACGCCCGGGCCGACCTGGCGCAGGCTCTCGGGATTGGGGAAGGTGCCTTCCTTCAGCACGATCCTGTCGAGGGGCGGGAAGACCACCTCGCCCGCCTGGCCTTCGGGCGTGATGTCGCGGCTCACGTGGCGCGTGCAGGCCGCCAGCGCACCGGCCGCGAGGAGCGCGCACAGCGCGAACCGGATGACCTGCACGGAGTTGTTCCTGATGTTCATGGCGTCTCGCCTCTTCAGTGTCGTCTCTGGATATCGGCGTTCGCCGGATGCCCGGCGCCCGGGATGCGCGCTTGCGCCGCCGCGCGACGGGCCCGTGCGCGTGCAGGGCCCGTCGCGCATGGGAGCTACCACTGGATTCCCGCGCCCACCGCGAAGCCCCAATCGTGCTGGGTGTTGCCGCTGGCCTGGGCCTTGTAGACATAGCGGCCGTTGTCGGTGATGCCCGACAGGCCGACCGCCATGCCGTACTCGCCCTGGTATCCGCCGAAGCCCATCGCCAGCATGCTCTTGCCCGGCAGGTAGGCCTGCGGCATGCCGGCCATGGCCATGGCCGACGACGCCGCCGCCCGATAGCCGCGCTCCATCAGGCCGAGGCGGGAATCGGTGTACTGGTTGGCGGCGTTGATGGCCTGGTTCATGCCCGAGCTCAGCTGGTTGACGTTGACCGCGTCGGTACCCGCGATGCCGGGCGCCACGCCGGTGATCGTGCGACCGCCCACGTTCACCTCGCCGGTCGAGTTGCTGCTGCCCACGTAGGCGGCGTTGTAGCCGGCCTGCGCGCCCACGGTGGTGGCCGAACCGTTGCCGATCGCGACGCTGTTGGCATGCGTGGCCTTGGAACCGGCACCCAGCGCCGCCGCGTTCTCCGCCGAGGCGCTGCTGTTGGAGCCCACCGCGGTGCTGTTGCCCGCGCTGGCGGTGGCCTTCACGCCGCTGGCCACCGCGTTGGTGCCGGTCGCGCCGTCGTTGTTGTAGTTGCCGCCCTGCACGCCGCCGTCGTTGACGCTGTAGTAGTGCGTCGCCGTCGCGTTGACCTGGTTCTGCACCGCCTGCAGCTGGGCGACGTTGACCGCGTCGCTGGCCGCGGTGCCGGCCGCCACGCCGGTGATCTGCCGGTACAGGCCATTGCTCGCGTCGCCGACGCCGACCGCGCCGGAGGTGCTGGTGGTGGCCGCGATGGCCGCGGTCTGCGCGGCGTTCGCGCCGGTCGGCACGTAGCCGGCCACGCCGGCACCGGTGCTGGAGACCGAGTCCGCGCCGAGCGCGACGCCGCCTTCCGTGGTGGCCTGCGCACCGGAGCCGACCGCGACCGAGGTCGCGCCGGTGGCGTTGCTGTTGGCGCCCATCGCCACGCCGCCCTGGCCGCTCGCCGCCGCATTGACGCCGGCGGCCACCGCGTTCACGCCGCTGGCGCCGTCGTTGGCGTAGTTGCCGCCCTGCACGCCGCCGTCGTTGACGCTGTAATAGTGCGCGGCGCTGGCGTTGACGGTGTTGCTCAGGTTCTCGATCGCCTGGTTGGTCGCGAACAGCTGCGAGCCGTTGACCGCGTCCGTGCTGGAGGCCGAGATGCGCCCGGCGGCCACGTTGGTGAGGGTGCGTTCGGCGCCGACGCTGCCCACGCTCACGGTGCCCACCGGCGCGGCGCCGGCGAAGGTATAGCCGGAACCGTTGATGATGACGCCCGAGGTCGCCACCGCGGCCGCCGTCACCGCGTTTGCGCCCAGAGCCACGCTGTTGGCGGTGCCGGCGGTGGCGCCCACGCCGATGGCCACGGCGTTGTCGCCGCTGGAGGCCGCGCCCACGCCGGCCGCCAGCGAGTTGATGCCGGTGGCGCCGTCGTTGGCGTAGTTGCCGCCCTGCACGCCGCCATCGTTGACGCTGTAGTAGTGCGTGGCGGTGGCGTCGACGACGTTGCTGAGCTCTTCGATCGACTGGTTGGTCGCGAACAGCTGCGAGCCGTTGATCGCGTCGGTCGAGGTGCCCGAGATCCGCCCGGCCGCGACGTTGGTGAGGGTACGCTCGGTACCGACCCCGCCGATGCTGATCGTGCTGGTCGGGTTGGTGCCGGCGAAGGTGTAGGTCCTGTTGCCGATTACCACGCTCGACGTTCCCACCGCCGCCGCGGTCACCGAGCCGGCGCCGAGCGCGACGCTGCCCGGCTCGTTGGCGGTGGCGCCGGCGCCCAGGGCCATGGACTGGATGCCGTTGGAGACCGCATTGGTGCCGAGCGCGACGCCGTCGGCGAAGTTGACGGTCGAGTCCTGGCCGATCGCGATGCCGCCCGGGGCGTTCATCTGCACGATGGCGCCATTGCCCATGCCGATGCCGTTGTCGCCGTTGACCGTGGTGCGCGGGCCGATGGCCACGGACTCGGCCCCGACCGCCAGCGAATCGGCGGCCGTCGAGTTGGCGTGGAAGTACATCGTCGGGGTCACCGCGAACGAGCTCAGCGAGCCCTTCAACTGGCGCAGCGTGACCGCGTCCTGGTCCTCGGTGCCATCGGCGACGTTGGTGATCTGCCGGTACGAGGTGGCGTTGCCGACCGATACCGCGCCGAGCAGGGTCTTGTCGGTGGTGTTGTAGGGGATCAGGCCGGTGCCGGAGATGATGCCGCCGGTCTGCGGCGCCAGCGTGCGATCGGATACCGATCCCGCGCCCAGCGCGAGCCCGCCGTTGGTCGCCACGCGGCTGCCCGAACCGATCGCCACGCCCTGCGCCGCCTGCGCCGTCGCGGTGTTGCCCACCGCGATCGACTGCGCTCCGGCGGCGCTGGCGCCCACGCCCGCCGCCAAGGAGTTGGTGCCGGTGGCACCGTCGTTGGCGTAGTTGGCACCCTGGGTGCCGCCGTCGTTGACGCTGTAGTAGTGCGTCAGCTGGCCTTGCACGGTGCTGAGCTGGCTGACGTTCACCGCGTCGGTCGGGTTGACGCCCGCTGCGACGTTGGTGATCGTCTTGTTCCCGGCATCGATGCCGTTGATCGTCACGCTCGGCCCGCCGGCGATGGTCAGGCCGTTGGTGTTCAGCACCGTGCCGCCCGCCGTCACGCTGTCGACCGCGATATCGTCGGCCAGGTCGAAGGTCACGTCGTTGCTGGTCGTGCTCTTGGACACCACCAGGTTGCCGTCGGTGTTGCTCATGTCCACGCTGTTGCCGGTCGCACTGTTCACGCCGACGTTGGTGGCATTGGTGCCATTCGCGCTGACCGTCCAGCCGCTGCCGAGGGTTTCCACGGCCTGGTTGGTGGCGAACAACTGCGAACCGTTGATCGCGTCGGTCGAGGTGTTCGACACGCGGCCGGCTGCGACATTGGTGATGGTGCGCTCGGCGCCGACTGCACCGACACTGACCGTGCTGGCCGGGGCGGTGCCCGCGAAGGCATAGGTGGTGCCGTTGATCGTGGCGCTCGGCGTAGCCACGGCCGCCGCTGTTACCGAACCGGAACCGAGCGCGACGCTGCCTGCCTCGCTCGCCGTGGCGCCCGCACCCACCGCCACGGCCTGGGCCGCGGTGGAACTGGCCCCTACGCCCGCCGCCAAGGAGTTGGTGCCGGTGGCACCGTCGTTGGCATAGTTGGCGCCTTGGGTGCCGCCGTCGTTGACGCTGTAGTAGTGCGTCAGCTGGCCGGTGATGTTGGTGACCTGGTTGGCGACGTTGTCGACCGCCGAGTTGGTCGCGAACAACTGCGAGCCGTTGATCGCATCGGTCGAGGTATCGGAGACCCGCCCGGCCGCGACGTTGGTGATCGTGCGCTCGGCGCCGGCCGCGCCCACGCTGACCGTGCTGGCGGGGTTGGTGCCGGCGAAGGTATAGGCCGTGCCGGCGATGGTAGCGCCCGGCGTGGCGACCGCCGTCGCCGTCACCGAGCCCGAACCGAGCGCGACGCTGCCTGCCTGGTTTGCGGTCGCACCCGCACCCAGCGCCAAGGACTGGTTGCCGCCCGCTACCGCGTTGTTGCCCACGGCCACCGCCTGGGCCGCGGTCGAACTGGCGCCCACGCCGGCCGCCAGCGAGTTGGCGCCGGTGGCGCCATCGTTGGCGTAGTTGCCGCCCTGCACGCCGCCGTCGTTGACGCTGTAGTAGTGCGTGGCGGTGGCGTCGACGACGTTGCTGAGCTCTTCGATCGACTGGTTGGTGGCGAACAGCTGCGAACCGTTGATCGCGTCGGTCGAGGTATTCGACACGCGGCCGGCCGCGACATTCGTGAGAGTGCGCTCGGCGCCCGGGGCACCGATGCTCACGGTCGAGGCCGGAGCCGTTCCCGCGAAAGTGTATGCAGTACCGTTGATCGTGGTGCCTGTCGTGGCGACCGCGGCCGCCGTCACCGAGCCCGAACCGAGCGCGACGCTGCCCGCCTCGTTGGCGGTCGCGCCTGCGCCCAACGCCAGGGCCTGGGCCCCGCCCGCGACTGCGCTGCTGCCTACCGCTACGGCCTGGGCCGCGGTGGAGCTGGCACCCACGCCGGCCGCCAGCGAGTTCACGCCGGTCGCGCCATCGTTGGCGTAGTTCGCACCCTGGGTGCCGCCGTCGTTGACGCTGTAGTAATGCGTCAGCTGGCCTTGCACGGTGCTGAGCTGGCTGACGTTCACCGCGTCGGTCGGGTTCACGCCCGGCGCGACGTTGGCGATCGTCCGGTTGCCGGCATCGATGCCGTTGATCGTCACGCTCGGCCCGCCGGCGATGGTCAGGCCATTGTTGTTCAACACGGTGCCGCCCGTGGTCACGCTGTCCACGGCGATGTCGTTGGCGAGATCGAAGGTCACGTCGTTGCTGGTCGTGCTCTTGGACACCACCAGGTTGCCGTCGGTGTTGCTCATGTCCACGCTGTTGCCGGTCGCACTGTTCACGCCGACGTTGGTGGCATTGGTGCCATTCGCGCTGACCGTCCAGCCGCTGCCGAGGGTTTCCACGGCCTGGTTGGTGGCGAACAGCTGCGAACCGTTGATCGCGTCGGTCGAGGTGTTCGACACGCGGCCGGCCGCGACATTGGTGATGGTCCGCTCTGCGCCGGCTGCACCGACACTCACCGTGCTGGCCGGGGCGGTGCCCGCGAAGGCATAGGTGGTGCCGTTGATCGTGGTGCTCGGCGTAGCCACGGCTGCCGTCGTCACCGAGCCCGAACCGAGTGCGACGCTGCCCACCTGGTTGGCGGTGGCGCCCGCACCCAGCGCCAGCGCCTGGTCGCCTCCGGCGACCGCGTTGTTGCCCACGGCGGCCGCCTGTGCACCGGTGGAATTGGCCCCTACGCCCGCCGCCAAGGAGTTGGTGCCGGTGGCACCGTCGTTGGCATAGTTGGCGCCCTGGGTGCCGCCGTCGTTGACGCTGTAGTAGTGCGTCAACTGGCCTTGCACGGTGCTGAGCTGGCTGACGTTCACCGCGTCGGTCGGGTTCACGCCCGGCGCGACGTTGGTGATCGTCCGGTTGCCGGCATCGATGCCGTTGATCGTCACGCTCGGCCCGCCGGCGATGGTCAGGCCGTTGGTGTTCAACACCGTGCCGCCCGCCGTCACGCTGTCGACCGCGATATCGTCGGCCAGGTCGAAGGTCACGTCGTTGCTGGTCGTGCTCTTGGACACCACCAGGTTGCCGTCGGTGTTGCTCATGTCCACGCTGTTGCCGGTCGCACTGTTCACGCCGACGTTGGTGGCATTGGTGCCATTCGCGCTGACCGTCCAGCCGCTGCCGAGGGTTTCCACGGCCTGGTTGGTGGCGAACAACTGCGAACCGTTGATCGCGTCGGTCGAGGTGTTCGACACGCGGCCGGCTGCGACATTGGTGATGGTCCGCTCGGCGCCGACTGCACCGACACTGACCGTGCTGGTCGGGGCGGTGCCCGCGAAGGCATAGGTGGTGCCGTTGATCGTGGTGCTCGGCGTAGCCACGGCCGCCGCCGTCACCGAGCCCGAACCGAGTGCGACGCTGCCCACCTGGTTGGCGGTAGCGCCCGCACCCAGCGCCAGCGCCTGGTCGCCTCCGGCGACCGCGTTGTTGCCCACGGCGGCCGCCTGTGCACCGGCGGAACTGGCCCCTACGCCCGCCGCCAAGGAGTTGGTGCCGGTGGCACCGTCGTTGGCATAGTTGGCGCCTTGGGTGCCGCCGTCGTTGACGCTGTAGTAGTGCGTCAGCTGGCCGGTGATGTTGGTGACCTGGTTGGCGACGTTGTCGACCGCCGAGTTGGTCGCGAACAGCTGCGAGCCGTTGATCGCATCGGTCGAGGTATCGGAGACCCGCCCGGCCGCGACGTTGGTGATCGTGCGCTCGGCGCCGGCCGCGCCCACGCTGACCGTGCTGGTCGGCGCCGTGCCGGCAAAGGTATAGGCCGTGCCGGCGATGGTGGCGCCCGACGTGGCGACCGCCGCCGCCGTCACCGAGCCCGAACCGAGCGCGACGTCGCCTGCACTGGCGGTCGCGCTCGCGCCGTCGCCGATCGCGACGTTCCCGGCTACGCCTGCCGCACCGGCCGTCGAGCCATTGCCGAGTGCCACGCTGCCTTGCCCGATCGCCTTGTTGTTGTTGCCGACGGCAACCGCGCCGTTGGCCTGGTTCGTGGCCGCGGCCGTCGCCGTGCCGTCGCTGTTGGCGATGTTGTTCGCGCCCAGCGCGAGCGCGCCGGTGCCGCTGGCATAGTTCGGATCGCCGATCGCCACGGCGCCGTTGCCGTAGACCGTCTGGCTCTCGCCCAGCGCCACGGCCCCCGTGCCGCCGAGCACCTGCGAATTGCGGCCGCCGGCGATCGAGCCGGGGCCCGACGTGGCGGCGACCGTATTCGTATCGCCGATCGCCACGGTGGATGCCGCAAGCGCCTGGGAACGGTTGCCGACCGCCGTCGACTGATCCCCTGCGGCATCCGCACGCGCGCCAAGCCCCACGCTGGCGATGCCTGCCGATTGCGCGAGATAGCCTCCCGCCACGCTCGCATTGCCGTTCGCTACCGCGTTGGTGCCGATCGCAGTGCTGAAGTTCCCGGACGCATTCGCGAGAGCGCCCACTGCCGTGGACCTGGTAAGGCCCTGCGCCTGCGCGCCATAACCCAGCGCGGTGCTCATGTTGGTCGTCGCCCTGGCGTTGAAACCGAGCGACACCGAGGAAAGCCCGTCCGCGACCGCCAATTGGCCGATCGCAACGGCACTACCGCCGGACGCGCTGGCGCCAAGACCGACCGCAACGCCATTTTGCCCCGCCGCGGCTGCCGATACGCCGACGGCCAGCGAGTTCGCCCCGGTGGCGCCGTCGTTGTTGTAGTTGGCGCCCTGGGTACCGCCGTCGTTGACGCTGTAGTAGTGCGTCAGCTGGCCGGTGATGTTGGTGACCTGGTTGGCGACGTTGTCGACCGCCGAGTTGGTCGCGAACAATTGCGAGCCGTTGATCGCATCGGTCGAGGTATCGGAGATCCGACCGGCCGCGACGTTGGTGATCGTGCGCTCGGCGCCGGCCGCGCCGATGCTGACCGTGCTGGCGGGGTTGGTGCCGGCGAAGGTGTAGGCGGTGCCGCCGATCGTCGCGCTGGCGGTGCCGACCGCCGCGGCGGTGGTGCTGCCCGAGCCGAGCGCCACCGCGCCGGCATTGCCGGCCGTGGCCCCCTGGCCCAGGGCGGTGCCGCTCTGGGCCGAGACCGTGGCGGAAGCGCCGACCGCCGTGCCGTTGGCCGCTCCCGCGTTGGCGAGGACGCCGACCGCGGTCGCCTGGTCGGCCGATGCGGTGGCGTTCAGGCCGAGCGCGCTGGACCAGGTCCCGGTCGCGGACGTACCGGTGCCGAGCGCGGTGCTGCCCTGGCCAGTGGCGGTGGAAGAGTTGCCGAGCGCGACGGCTTCGAACGAGGTGAAGCCGCCGGGAAGCGCCGTGCCGGGGGACCCGCTCGCGTTGGCGTTCACGCCGATCGCGATCGGAGAGCCGTCGCCGCCGGTGACCACGGCGCTCGCGCCGCTTCCCAGGGCGATCGCCGCTCCGGAACCGCCAGCGGCGGTGGCCCGGGTACCGATGGCCACGGTCTGCCCCGGCAACGCGCTGGCCTGGTAGCCGACCGCCACCGCTCCCTCGCCGGACGCGTTGGCGCCGACACCGGCCGCCAACGCATTGGTGCCGGTCGCACCGTCGTTGATGTAGTTCGCACCGGCCGTGCCGCCGTCGTTGACGCTGTAGTAGTGCAGCGGCGTGCTCGCGGCGATCGCCGCGATCGCCTGGTTGGTGGCGAACAGCTGGCTGCCGTTGATCGCGTCGGTGGAGTTCTGTTCGATCCGGCCGGCCGCGACGTTGGTGATCGTGCGCTCCGCCCCGGCCGCGCCGATGCTCACCGTGCTGGCCGGATTGATGCCGGCGAAGGTATAGGCGGTGCCGCCGATCGTGGTGCCGGCGGTGCCGACCGCCGCGGCGGTGGTGCTGCCCGAGCCGAGCGCCACCGCGCCGGCATTGCCGGCCGTGGCGCCGCTGCCCAGCGCAAGCGCATTGGCCGCCGTCACGCTCGCGGTATCGCCCATCGCCAGGCCGGAGGGCGCGTTGGCGACGGTCGATCCCCAGCCGATGGCGATGCCGTTGGTCGATGCGGCATCGACTGCCAGGCCGGTGTTCGCGCCGATGGCGATGCTGCCGTCGCCCGCGGCGACGATCTGGTTGCCGAGGGCGGTCGCGTTGGTGGCGGTCGCCTGGGCGAGGTTGCCGATCGCCACGCCCTCCAGCCCGCTCGCGTTGGACTGGCTGCCGATCGCGACGCTGGTGCCGCCGCTGGCCCGGGCGAGCGGGCCGATCGCCGTGTCCGCCACGCCCGACGCCTGCGCCTGGGTACCGATCGCGGTGGCGTTGAGCGTGCTCGCCACGCTGCTGGTGCCCAGCGCGAGGGAGTTGACGCCCGAGGCGGTCGAGTTGTTGCCGAAGACGAAAGCGCCATCGGCCGAGGCGGTCGAGGTCACGCCGACCGCGGCCGAATTGCCGCCGCTGGCCACGGTCTGCACGCCGGCCGCCAGCGCATTGGCGCCGGTGGCGCCGTCGTTGTTGTAGTTGCCGGTCGGGCTGCCGCCGTCGTTGACGCTGTAATAGTGGCTTGCCGCGCCGGCGATGCTCGCCTCCAGCGCCTGGTTGGTGGCCCACAGCTGCGAGCCGTTGATCGCGTCGGTGGAGGTCTGCGCGATCCGCCCGGCCGCGACGTTGGTGATGGTGCGCTGGTTGGTGGTGCTGCCGACGCTCACGGTGCTCGTCGGGTTGGCGCCGGCGAAGGTGTAGTTCGTCCCGCCGATGGTGACGCCGGCCGTGCCGACCGCGGCCGCGGTGGTCGAGCCGTTGCCCAGCGCGACGTCGCCGAAGTTGTTGGCGGCGGCCGAGTTCCCGAGCGCCAGCGTGCTGTTGGCGTTCGCGCTGGCACCGGCACCCATGGCCAGTGCGTTCGTCCCGTTCGCGGTGCTGATCCTGCCGATGGCGATGGCGCTCCCGCCGGTGGCGCTCGAACTGGTACCGATGGCGATGCTCTGGTCGGTGTTGGCCACCGCCGTGTCGCCGAACGCCACGGCACCGGCGGCCAGCGCCTTGCTCGTGCTGCCGATCGCGACGCTGCCCTGGCCGACCACCGTGTTCTGGTAGCCGATGCCGACCGCGCCCTGCGCCGCGGTACCGGGCGTGCTCACCGCCTGGCCGCCGCCACCGACCATGTTGGTATTGCCCATCGCCACCGAGCCGTTGCCGGTGGCGGTGTTGTCCAGGCCCGAGGCGATCGCGCCGTTGCCGCTCGCGGTGTTGGGATCGCCGATCGCCACGGCGCCGTCGCCGCTGGCGATGTTGCCGGAACCGACCGCCACCGCCTTGCCGCCGGTGGCGGTGGAGCCGCGGCCGATGGCGACCGCCTCATCGGCATCGGCCACGGACTCGCCGCCGATGGCGATGGCATTGGCGCCCGACGCAACGGCGCCGAGGGTGGCATTGCCGCCGACGGCCACCGAGCCGATGCCGGTGGCGCGCACGGCCGTCGCGGCGCTGTCGCCGCCGCTGCCGAGCGCCGTCGCGTAGTCGGCCGCCGCGGTGGACCGGGTTCCGACCGCAACCGCTTCTGCACCGGTTGCCTGGCTGACGGCACCCAGTGCGACCGCGCGACTCTGCGATGCCGTCACGTCCGTGCCGATCGCGATGGCGCCCTGCGCCAGTGCGCCCGATCCCGCCAGCGTGCGCGCACCCAGATTGATGGAGTTGATTTCGGAGGCGATCGACTGGAAGCCGATGGCGATGGCGTTGCGCCCGCTGGCGCTGGCGCTGCTGCCCTGCGCGACGGCATCCAGCGCGGAAGCGCGTGCCTGGGTCCCGATGGCGACCGCATTGCCCACGCTGGCATTCGCGTTCAGGCCGATCGACGTCGTCGCGTTGCTCGCCACGCCGATGCCTGCGTTGGTGCCGATGGCGATATTGTCGTTGCCGCTTACCAGGTTGCCTGCCGAAGCGTCCAGGTTGGCATCGTAGGCGACCGTGCCGTCGCCCGTGCCGAAGGCGACGTTGCGCGCACCCGTGACGCCCGAACCCGCGCCGCGCATCGCACTCGCGATGCCGCCTCCGATGGCGGTATTCTGCGCGCCGCTGACCAGCGTGCCGGCGGCGACGCCCATCGCGGCCGACCCCGTGTTGGCCGTCGTCGAACCCGCACCGGCGCCCTGGCCGACCGCAACCGTACTTGTGCCGATGGCGAGTGCCTGCGCGCCGAGCGCGAGCGAGCTGTCTCCTTGGGCCTGGGCCGCGTTCCCAAGCGCAGTGGCGGCGAGATTGGATGCCGTCGCCAGGCGGCCGCCGGCGAACGCATTGTCGCTGCTGGCGCTGGAGCCGGCGCCTATCGCGGTGGAGTTCACCCCACTGGCAGCGGCGGTGTTGCCGATGGCCGAGCCGCCGTCGGCGCTGGCGTCGGCGGTCGCACCGACCGCAAGGCTGGCGTTGGCGGTGGAGCGCGCGTTGACGCCGACGGCGATGCTGTTGGGCGTGGCTGGGGCGCCCACCACGCCAGCGAGCGCGCCCTGGCCGAGGGCGATGGACTGGTTGCCCACGGCCCTGGTCTGGAAGCCGATGGCCACGGTCCGGGTGGAGCTGGCCTCCACGTCCGTGCCAAGGGCGATGGCGCTGTCCGCCAGCGCGCCGGTTCCCGGAGCGGTGCGGGCACCCAGGTAGATGGAATTGACCCCGGTAGCCGTGGCGCCGGCTCCCATCGTCACGCCGTTGAAGCCCGTACTGGAGGCACCGCTGCCCACGGCGACCGCGCCCTGCGCCGCGGCATTGGCCAACGCCCCCACGGCAACGCCGCTGCTTCCGGTGGATTTCGACTGCACGCCGATACTGATGGCGCCCGGGCCGCTGGAGAAGACATCCGTACCGATGGCGATCGCCGATTCCCCGGTCGCTCCGGTTCCTCCGGCGCTGCGCGCACCCAGGTAGATGGCATTGATACCGGAGGCAACGGCCTGGTAGCCGAGCGCCGTGGCATTCACATTCGTGCTGCTGGCGCCATAACCCACGGCAGTGCCTCCGGCCACCGTCGCCTGGGACAGGTAGCCCACGCACATCGTGCTACCGCTGTAGTAGTTGTACGGCGACGTGGTGCAATCCACGGCCTGCGCCACTGGACTCCATCCCATCCCACCCACGCCCAGCAGCGCCGCCACGCCCGCGCCCAGCGTCACCGCCAGGCGCGAAGCCCGCTTCGTGCGTCCCGAGGTCTTGCCGCGCGGCGTGGCCAGCTCGGAGGCGACCACCAGCTGGTTGAGCGACCGGCTCCATACAAGATTGAAGATTCTGTTCATTGCGTGCTCCCTCGGTGACGAGCCAATGCGACGGTTCGCGGACGAAAACGGCAGGGCGGGCTTACGGGTTTGCGGAGGCAGGGCGCCATCGGGCCGCGCGCAAGCGCGTGGCGTGATGGAGGCGGACGTCGATGCGCAGGTGGGATGCGGCGATGGCTGCCGGCATGCGGCCGCCGTCGTCGGGCAGGCAAAGCGGATGGAGCGCCCGGCGGAGGGGGCGATGCCGGCGATGGCGCACGGAGCCGTTGCGGCCATGCGCGGCCCCGCGGCGAGCGGCACGCCCCGACGGCGGCACGCCGATGCCTCGCGGCATTTCCGTGGACAGAGCGGAGCCCCCGATCCGCGCTGACGACTTGGCCCTGCGTTCGCCGGTCCTACGCTTCATGCATTGCCCATCCCGGTGGCGATCCGAAGCACGCGGTGCGGTGGTCCCATCGCCACGCACCCGATCATGCGCGGCGACACTAGCGAGCAGCGCGCGCGATTACACGCACGGTGGCTCACGAAGAATTGCGCGCGCGCCGGGCCATGCGCCATCGCCATCGGCAACGTCTGCATCGATCGCCGCGCGCCGCGCATGCGGGGTTCGCCGGCCCGATCGCCGTCATGTCGTCCATGCCGGCGCCGGCCTGCGCGGCGCCCGCGGGCGGGCCTGCATCCCGCCCGTGCGTGACGGCACGCACGCACCTGGCGGTTCGAAACTCACCGGCGGTGAGGTTTGAGCCGAGGTGATCGTGCGATTGCTTGACCTGCATCCGGAAAAAGAGCGACTTGCATGGCTGTTTGCCATGCATGCGGGGCAACGCCACGCGATCGCGGTGCTACCCTGTCCGGCGGCGGCCCATCAGGACAGGGGACTGCATGCCGCCCTGGGTTGTCGAGCGCTGGCGCCCCGTTGTCACGGGCCGTCCGCCATCGATGGCACCGGCATGTCTTTCCAGTTCTCCCCTACCCTGCGTCAGCCCCCGATGACCCCCCACGAACCGCCCCCGTCCGCCTGCCATGGCTTCGTCGACTGGGTGAAACGGATACCTACCCGCAACGCGCGCGAACGGCGCAAGGCGCTGACGCTGCAAGCCATACTCGCCGTCACCGCGGCGACGACCCTGGTCATCGCGATCGCTTCCTGCATCGCCGCGGCCGACATGGCGAGGATCGCCGAGAACGGACTGACGCTGTTCGTGAGCGCCTACGCCGGGACATGCCTGTACCTGCTGCGCCACGGGTTCTTCCGGCTCTCGGCCGGCCTCACCGTGCTCGGCAGCCTGGTGCTGATGGGCATCAGCTACGAAACCTACGGGCTGCGCGCGCAATCCGGGCTGCAGATCACCCACCTGCTCCCGCTCCTGTTCGCGGGCCTGCTGCTGGGACGCGCCGCGGCCTGGTGGGCGGCGCTCGTCAACCTCGCGGTGCTCGCCGTGGGCGCGCACACCGACCTGCAGCTCGCCACCGACTCGACCCAGGCCTCCGACGCGCTGGCCAACCTGCTCCTGACCTGCATGAACTTCCTGGTGCTGGTGACGATCCTGGACCGCCTGGTGCTGTCCTCGCAGCGCGCGATCCACCGCAGCGAGGAACTGGCCGCGGCCTGCCAGGAACTGCAGCGGCAGGTGGAAGAGAAGGAGCGCGCCTACGAGCGCCTGCTGCAGACGCAGAAGATGGAGACCATCGGCCGGCTCTCCACCGGCATCGCCCACGACTTCAATGCCATCCTCAGCGTGATCCTGGGCCACGCCACCTCCGTGGACAAGCGCGGCGGCTCCATCGACGCGGTCCTGCCCGGCATCCGCCAGGCCGCGCAGCGCGGCGCCACCCTCACCCGGCGCCTGCTGAGTTTCAGCCGCACGCATACCCCGCAAGTGTCCACCTTCGACCTCGCCGAGGCCGTCGACGAGGTGCGCCCGCTGATACAACCGATGTTCCCGCGCGGCATCCAGGTCTCGCTGGACACCTCGGCCACCGGCCTGTGGGTCCGCGCCGACCGCGACGAACTGGTGCTGGCGCTGTTGAACATCGCCAGCAACGCCTGCGATGCGATGCCGCAGGGCGGCCGCTTCCTGCTCGCGGTCGAGCCCGACGGCACGCATGCCGCCCTGCGGCTGGAAGACACCGGCACCGGCATGTCCCCCGAGGTGCTCGCGCGCCTGTTCGAGCCGTTCTTCACCACCAAGCCCAAGGACAAGGGAACCGGCATCGGCATGGCGACCGTGCGCCGCTTCGTGACCGACCACCATGGCCAGATAAGCGTGGACAGCGCGCCCGGCCAGGGCACGCGCATCCGCATCCGGCTGCCCCTGGTCGAACCCGGGGCGGAGCAGGAGGAGGATTCCGGGCCGGCCCGGCCGTTGGTGTTCGCCAGGCAGGCCGGCACCGGGAAACGCATCGCCAACGCGTGATCGAAGGCCCGCCGGGGCCCGCGTTCAATCGGGAGCGCCTCCGCGCCGGAACGCCATCTGGCTGGCGCCGTACTGGGTCGCGCCGACCAGCGCCAGCAGGCTCAGCGAGGTGGCCAGCACCAGCACCCAGGGCCGCAGGTACCAGGGCTGCGGATTGACGATCCGCAGTTCGGCCGAGGCCGTGGACCATTCGCCGCCTTGCACGCGCGCCTGCACCTCGAACACGTGCTCTCCCCAGGGAACGGAAGGATAGAGGATGCTGCGGTTCTGCCCCGCCTCCACCCAATCGCGGTCGAACCCGCGCAGGCGGAAGCGGAAGCGGGTCTCGCGCGGGCGGCTCAGGTTGATCGCGGTGTAGTAGATCTCCAGGCTGCGCGCGAACGGCTCCAGGGTCAGGGTCGAACCGGCGATCTCCTGCCTGTGCCCGGACACGGCCACCTCTTCGATGTGCGGCCGGGGCAGCGGCGCCTGCAGGCCGGGGATCTGGCCGGGATCCAGGAACGCGAATCCTTCCACCAGCGAGAACCAGAGCCGGCCCCGCGCGTCGCGATGGCAGGGCGTGGAATGGCCGCCGTTGATCTCGGGCGGGATCAGCCCGTCGCTGGCCGCGTAGCCGATCGATTCGATGTCCTGCGCGGCGTCCCGCGGCCTCGGCAGCAACGTGACCCCGCGATTGCCGCCCAGCCACAGGCGCCCGCGCGCGTCGGCCAGGATGCACGACACCGTGTCGTCGAACAGGCCGTTGCGGCTGTCGTAGCGCTGCACCTGGCCGCCATGGATGCGGTTGAGCCCGCCGCCGTAGGTGCCCACCCACAGCGTGTCGGTGCCGCGATCCTCGTACACGGCCCGCGCGAAGCGCGAGGACAGGCCTTCCCGCGGCGTCCATCGCTCCACGACCCGGCCGGCGAGCAGCCGCAGCACGCCTTGGTCGCCGACGAACCAGGCGCCGCCGCGCGCGGCCGGAACGACGCTGTTGACGGTCATGCCCTGCAGCGCTTCGATGCGGCGTTGCCCGGTGACGCGTCCGTCCGCATCGACCGCGAGTTCGAACGTGGAACGCCCGGCACCGACCAGCAGGCGCCCGTCGCGCAGTCGCCACACGTTGATCGACGTGTCGGCCGGCCAGCGGCCGACCGGCGTGGCCCCGTCCTGGGTCAGGCGCAACAGACGTCCTTCCGCCATGCCCACCCACAGCGCGCCGCCCGGCTCCGGCGCCAGGCTGGTGACGCAATTGCGCTGCTGGCCCAGCGGCAGCGGTCGCCACGACGTGCCGTCGTCGGCCCGCCAATGGCGCAGCCCGCCGCAGGCCGATCCGAGCCACAGGCCATCGCGCCCATCCGGAACCACCGCGCGCCCGGCCATGTTCACGCCCGCGCCGGGCGCGGCGACCAACCCGAACAAGGACTGGCGCACGCGCAGCAGCCCCTTGCTGCCGCTGCCGATCCACAGGTTGCCTTCGTCGTCGCGCCCCAGGCTGGTGATGCCCATGCCGAACAGCTCGGGGATATCGCGCCATGTCCCGTCGCCGGCCTCCTCGATCAGTTGCCCGGATGCCAGCGCCACCCACCACCGGCCTGCCGCGTCCTGCATCGCCGCGGTGGGCGAGGCCACGCCGAGCGGCCACCATTGCCTCTGCCCGGGGTCGTAGCGATATAGCGCGCGCTCGGTGCCGACCAGCAGGCCGCCGCCGTCGCGCTCCAGCACCTGCACGCGGCTGGCGCCGCCGGGCAGCGGGACGCGCAGGAACCGGTCGCCGCTCCTGACGAGCAGGCCGCCGTTGCCGCCCGCATAGAGGCGACCCTGCCCGTCCTGCGCCAGGCGCGCATAGCCGGCCTCGTCCGCATCGCGCCGGATCTCCCGCTCCCGGTCCGGATCCAGCGCGATCAACCCGGCGCTGCTGGCGATCCACAGCGTCCGGTCGGCATCCTGCAGGATGTCGTTGACCTGGCAGACACCGCCGCAGAGCGGCAGGTGATGGAACGCGCCCTGCCGGTACACGCTCAACCCGGCATCCTGCGTGCCGATCCAGAGCCGTCCCGCCGTGTCCTCGTGCAGCGCCAGGACGCGGTCGCTGGCGGGGCCCGATTGCGGCGCATCGCCCATGACCTGCGCGCCGGACCACGACCGCTCGCGGAACACCGTGAACGCCAGCCCGTCGAAACGCGCCAGGCCGCCGAACGTGCCGATCCAGAGGTAGCCGTCGCCGGTCTGCAGCACGGCGTTCACCCCCGACTGCGGCAAGCCTTCGTCGCTGGTGAAGGCACGCCAGCCCACGCGATGGTCCGCCCTCACTTCCGAAGGCACCGAAGCGGACGCGCATCCCGCGAACAGGCCCATGGCCAACAGTGCCCACCACGACCGCATTGCGATGCTTCCCACGCCCTTCACTCGGCGCCAGCACGATGCTGGCGCGATCGACTACCAGTTCAGTACGTACCCCACGCTGCGCACCGCGCGCAGGGGAAGCTCCTCTTCCGCCAGTTGCTGGCATTTCCTGCGCAGGCGATGCACCAGCATCTCCAGGCGATGCGGGTCGAAATCGTGGGCGTTCTTGACCAATCGCGCGATCAGCACGTCGCGCTGCACCGGCGTGCCGGCCGACGCCGCCAGGACCGACATCACCTGCCGCTCGGCGAGGTTCATCCCGATCTCCACGCCCCGCGGCGTCACGATCGACCATCCGTTCTCGTCCAGGCGCCACTTGGCATGCCCGGGAGGCGGATCGCGCGTGTCCGTGACCACCCAGCGCGCCAGGTTGCGCAGGGTGGTGACGACCTCTTCCATGTCGACCGGCTTGGCCAGGTAGGCATCCGCGCCCGCGCGCAGGCCGCGCATCCGGTCCGGGGCGGACGCGTAGCCGGTCAGCATGACGATCCCGATGCGCGAGGACAGGCTGCGCAGGTGCGAAGTGATGCTGAAGCCGTCCTCGTCGGGCAGCCCGATGTCGAGCAGGACGAGGTCGTAGGAACGCACCGTCATCGACCGGTACAACTCCAGCGCGCCCGCCATGCCGACTACCGAAAAACCGGAGTGGGCCAGTACCGGCAGGAGAACGTCTTCCCTGAAGACCCGATCATCCTCCACCACTGCAAGCGTGGGCGGCCGACGCGCGGCCGCCATCAAGCTGGCGCCCACCATGTTTCATTTCTCCCCAAGGAAACCCAAGGCGGCTTCCAAAAAACGCGAACGTTCTCTTACGCTTTTCGCGCCGGGGCAAAGTAGCACGACGCTTCTCCGGTGAAGCGGGGCGCATACGCATTCGTGATGGGTATCACGCGCGCTTCCGCTCGCCGCTCGCATGCGGCGAAACGAGGGCGCAAGCGTCGGCTCAGGGCGAGTGCAACGGCTCGTTGGCATGGGCCTCGTGCAGCAGTCGCACGAACTCCGGCGCCGGCGGCAATACCACTTCGCCGATGCGCGACACCGCCACGCCCGGCGACCAGGAGTTCATCACCACCGCCGACAACCCGGCCAGATCGTCCAACGCAAGCGCCTGCTCGCGCTGCGGCACGCCCAGGCGCCGCAGTTGCCGCCGGGCGATGCCCATGGCGATGCCCGGCAGCACGTCGGCGATCGGCCAGACCACTTCCTTGCCGTCCCAGAAGGCCAGGTTCCAGATCGTCGCCTCGGCCACGTGCCCGGCCGGGTCGACGAAGGCGGCATCGTCGAATCCCCGGGCGACCGCCTCGCGCAGGTACCAGGTCTTGGCGACCTCGCCGACGTGCTTGTAGCGCGCCAGCGCGCGCTGGTGCGTCACCGCCATCAGCGCCAGCGGCCCGGCCGGCGGTCGAGCCGCCGCGCCGGTGCGCACCAGCATCCCGAGTTCGCCGCCGTCGGTCGCGCTGAACTCGCCGGTCCGCGAATACACCGTCGCGGTCAGCGACGCGTCCGGCGCCGAGCGCGCCAACGCCTCGCGCATCCGCGAGCGCACCCGTTCGTCGGGAATGACGCGGCCGAACATCGCCTGCGAGGCCTCGCGCAGGCGCTGCAGGTGCAGGTCCAGGCCGCGCACGCGGCCGTCCCGGACCTGCATCGCGGTGAAGTGCGCATAGCCGGCGAACGCCAGCGGCGCCAGGTCCGCCGCGGTCGCGGGGCGGTCGTCGTGCAGGACCGCGCCGGCGGCGGGGTCGTCCGGGAAGATGTCGCGCGTCGGTTGCATGGGGAAGAACTCCAGCCAGGATCGGGACGCGGAGGCTAGACTCTGACAGCACTGTCAAGGTCAAGCCCGAGGTTCCCCCATGAAGATCGGCGAACTCGCCCGCCGCAGCGGCCTGAGCGAACGCATGCTGCGCTACTACGAGCAGGCCGGACTGCTGCAGCCGGCGCGCACCTCAACCGGCTACCGCGACTACGGCGAGCAGGAACTGCTGGTGGCGCGGCGCATCCGCCAGCTCAGCGCCTCGGGACTGAAGATCGAGACGATCCGCGTGCTGCTGCCCTGCATGCGCGCGGACGCCGGCGCGCTGTTCGAGGCCTGCGACGAGATCCACGAAGCGCTCACCCGCGCCCTCGCCGGCCTGGACGCGAAGCTGCACGCGCTCGGCGCCAGCCGTACCCTCATCGCCGGCTTCCTGCGCGACCTGGACGCGCTGCACGAACCGCCCGGCGCTCTCCCCACCCCCGGCGCAGGGTCGCCCGGGACCCGGGCCGGCTAGGGGCGTACCCGCCGTCGCGGAACGCGCCGGCCCCGGCATTTTTCAAACAGCCATTTCAAACGCGATGAACTTCGCCGATCTGGACAGCATCCTCGGCTTGGCGCAGACTCCCGCCCTTTCCAACCGACCCTTCGCATGGCTCGCCTGCTGCTGCTCCACGGCCCCAACCTCAACCTGCTCGGCACCCGCGAGCCGGAGGTCTATGGGCATGCCACGCTAGCGCAGATCGACCAGGCGATGATCGCCCAGGCCGCCGCGGCCGGCCACGAGCTGGTGGCGCTGCAGTCCAATGCCGAGCATGTCCTGGTCGAGCGCA
Organism: Pseudomonas sp. Hp2; assembly: GCF_006386585.1. Taxonomy (NCBI): domain Bacteria; kingdom Pseudomonadati; phylum Pseudomonadota; class Gammaproteobacteria; order Pseudomonadales; family Pseudomonadaceae; genus Pseudomonas; species Pseudomonas sp. Hp2. The sequence goes on along the minus strand of NZ_VAHJ01000005.1, from coordinate 85,797 downwards.
TCCATGCCGCCCGCGGCGACGGCACCGCGTTCGTCCTGATCAATCCCGGCGCATTCACCCACACCTCGGTCGCATTGCGCGACGCCCTGCTCGGCGTCGGCCTGCCGTTCGTCGAGGTGCACCTGTCCAACCCGCACGCACGCGAGCCGTTCCGCCACCACAGCTACCTCAGCGACAAGGCGGTGGGCGTGATCTGCGGCTTCGGCGCCGACAGCTACCGGCTGGCGCTGGACGGCGTGATCGCACGCCTGGGGCGCGAGGCGTGAACCGCCCGTCCCGTTTTCCCGTCCCGGCATAGCCGCCGCGCCGCTCGCGCGCACCCGGCTGCCGCTTCCCGTTGCACCTACCACGAGGCCGTCATGGATCTCCGCAAAATCAAGAAACTGATCGACCTGCTCGAAGAATCCAATCTCGCCGAGATCGAGATCAAGGAAGGCGAGGAAAGCGTCCGCCTGGCGCGCGCGCCGAAGGGCGGCATGGTCGCCGCCGCTCCCGCCCCGCAGTACGTGGCCGCCCCGGCCGCCGCGCCGGCCCCGGCCAGCATGCCGATGAGCTCGCCGACCGAGGCCTCCACCGGCGGCACCGCCAAGCCCGGCAACGCCCTGCCCGACGGGCACGTGCTGCGCGCGCCGATGGTCGGCACGTTCTACGCCTCGCCGGCGCCGGACAAGCCGCCGTTCGTCACCGTCGGCCAGACCGTCAAGGCCGGCGACACGCTCGCGATCATCGAGGCGATGAAGATGTTCAACCCGATCGAGGCGGACGTCTCCGGCACCGTCGTGGCGATCCTCGGCGAGAGCGGCCAGCCGGTCGAGTTCGACCAGCCGTTGTTTGTGATCGGCTGAAGAGCCGGGATTGGGGATTCGTGATTCGGGATTCGCAACAGCGGCCGCATGAGCGTCTGGACGTATGGCGCGATGCGATGACGTTGGTCGAGTCGGTCTACCGGGTCACGGAGCATTTTCCAGACTCCGAACGCTTCGGGCTCGTATCGCAGATGCGCAGAGCGGCAATCAGCATTCCCTCCAACATCGCCGAAGGTGCGGCTCGCCGCTCCACGGCGGAGTACCTGCGCTTCCTGTCGATGGCCCGCGGTTCGCTCTCGGAACTGGATACCCAAGCCCAACTCGCCGTACGACTCGGATTCCGTGATGCGGATGCATCCCTGACCATGTTGCTCGACCGCGTCTTTTCCCGACTCAATGCCCTGATTCGTTCGCTGGACGCCGCGCGCCCGGTCCGCGAGGAAGCCGCCGTTTACGAATCCCCAATCCCCAATCCCGAATCCCGAATCCCATGCTCGATAAAGTCGTCATCGCCAACCGCGGCGAAATCGCGCTGCGCATCCTGCGCGCCTGCCACACGCTGGGCATCCGCACGGTCGCGGTGCACTCCACCGTCGATCGCAACCTCAAGCATGTCGCCATGGCCGACGAGTCGGTCTGCATCGGACCGGCGCCCTCGTCGGAGAGCTACCTCAACATCCCGGCGCTGATCGCCGCGGCCGAGGTCACCGATGCGCAGGCGATCCATCCCGGCTACGGCTTCCTGTCGGAGAACGCCGACTTCGCCGAGCGCGTGGAGCAATCCGGCTTCATCTTCATCGGGCCCAAGGCCGACACGATCCGCCTGATGGGCGACAAGGTCGAGGCGATCCGCGCGATGAAGGCCGCCGGCGTGCCCTGCGTCCCCGGATCGGGCGGCCCGCTCGGCGACGACATCGTCGCCAACACCAAGATCGCCCGCGAGATCGGCTACCCGGTGATCATCAAGGCCGCCGGCGGCGGCGGCGGGCGCGGCATGCGCGTGGTGCACACCGAGAGCGCGCTGAAGACCGCGATCGAGACCACCAAGAGCGAGGCCAAGGCGGCGTTCGGCAACGACCAGGTCTACATGGAGAAGTTCCTGGAGAACCCGCGCCACATCGAGATCCAGGTGCTGGCCGACGGCCAGGGCAACGCGATCCACCTCGGCGAGCGCGACTGCTCGATGCAGCGCCGCCACCAGAAGGTGGTCGAGGAGGCCCCGGCGCCGGGCATCACCGAGGAGCTGCGCAACGAGATCGGCAAGGTCTGCGTGGAGGCGTGCATCCGCATCGGCTACCGCGGCGCCGGCACGTTCGAGTTCCTGTTCGAGAACGGCCGCTTCTACTTCATCGAGATGAACACCCGCATCCAGGTGGAGCACCCGGTGACCGAGCGCATCACCGGCATCGACCTGGTCTGCGAGCAGCTGCGCATCGCCGCCGGCCACAAGCTCAGCATCAAGCAGAGCGACATCGTGCTGCGCGGCCACGCCATCGAGTGCCGCATCAACGCCGAGGACCCGGAGACGTTCATGCCCAACCCGGGCCTGATCACCGCGTTCCATCCGCCCGGCGGCCCCGGCGTGCGCGTGGACACGCACATCTACAGCGGCTACAAGGTCCCGCCGAACTACGACTCGATGATCGGCAAGCTGATCGTGCACGGCCCGGACCGCGAGACCGCGATCGCGCGCATGCGCGTGGCGCTGAGCGAGATGGTCGTGGACGGCATCAAGACCAACATCCCGCTGCAGCAGCGCATCATGCGCGACAAGGGCTTCCAGGCCGGCGGCCAGAACATCCACTACCTGGAAAAGCGCCTGGCCGAGCGCAAGAACCAGTCGATCGCGCTGGTCTGAGGCCATCGGTCGCGGACACGAAAAAGGCGGGGATTCCCCCGCCTTTTTTCATGCCCGCGCCGGGACGCGGGTCAGCGCGCCACGGCCGCCTTCTGCTGGCTGCCCGGCACCGGCACGATGCCGTTCTTGGAACGCGGGTCCACGATCATCATCGTCTCGGTGGAGCCGTCCGGCCAGACGATCTGGAAGGTCGATCCGGTCGGCAGCGACGAGAACGGCATGCCGCTCTGCGCCCGGTAGATCGCCGCCGCCTGCGCCGCGCCGCCGCGTCGCACCTGCTCGTCGCTGTCGACCTTGGTCAAGCGCACCTGGGCGAGTTCGTTATAGCGGTGCTCGGCGGTATCGATCATGACGATGCCGACCGCCGCGGCGGAATACGCCACGAACAGCGTCACCATCAGCCAGAACTTGGCACCGTACAGCCAACGTCGGTAATTCATGACCTCACTCCCTCACCCTTGACCAGCGAAGTGATCATCTCGTCCATTCTGCTCGCCCCTTGCCGTGGCACCGCTGCGTCGTAAACAAAAGATTCGAAATCCTGCCGGCTGTCCTGCGAACAGATCCCGGCGATCGCGCAATAGCTCGTCATCAACGTGCCATCCGCGCCGCATTCCAGGCCGAGCCGGCAGGCGGCGACCTGCCAGGCCAGCTCCGCGTACTGGTCGCCGGCGACGAACCCTTCGTAGGCATCGTCGCCGCTGGCGCGCGCGCCCATGGCCAGCGACAGCGCCAGGTACGCCTCCGGGTCGCGCGAGGCCAGTACGCGCTCGACCAGATTGCGTTTATAGGCAACCGAGCTGTCCAGAGGCTGACCGGCCGACAGCAGCGCGGCCTCCGCGGCCAGGCTGCCGGACCGCGCCGCCTGGACCCGCTGGGCCAGCACCTGCTGCGCCGACAGCCCGTCCTGGGGCGTGAAACCGGCGCAGCGCGCGGCCAGGCGCGCCCTGGCGCCCACCATCGCGTTCATCCCGGCCGAGCCCTGGTGGGCGATCCACTCGCTGTCCGAAAGATAACCGGCCGGATCGAGCGCGTAGCCGGCACAGTAGTCGTATACGCGGCTCAGCATCCAGCCGGCGTCGGCATCGCCATCGGCGATCCTGGCGGCGAGCTGCTGGGCATAGCCGTACAGGTCCGCGTCCTGCTCCAGGCCGGCGCGCTGGTCGAGCGGCAGGCCGGTGGGGACGGAGGTCTCCCGGCGCGGCTCGGGCCGCACCGGCTCGCGCGCAGGCGCGGGGAAGCGCGCATGGCCGCTCGTCGCCACCTCGCCGCCGATGGCGGCGGCCAGGTCGCCCGGGCGCGACGCGCCATGCTGCCACCACGCCGCCGCGAGCACGGCAGGCGCGAGCAACAGCCACAGGTTGCGGGCACGGATGATCGGCATCGGAACGGGTCGCAAGGCGCCGCGGCCTCGAATCCTCTGCCGCGGCAATGGGGCGCAGTCTAGCGCAGGTTCCCGCCGCCGGCCGTGACGGGCCATGCCCGGCCGCCGGTGCCGCGGGCCGTCCGCGGCACGCCCCGGTCGCCCGCCGCCCCGGTGCGGCGGCACCTGCTCCGCCCGGCATGGCCACGGCCGCGCGCGCATGAAAAGCCGATGACGCGCTCTAGTAGGATGTGCACCCCCTCGCTGCGCAGAACCGCCATGCCGTTCCTCGAACTGACCCTGCACTGCACGGAAGCCACCCAGCCGCGCTTCGAGAACGCGCTGGAAGACGTCGGTGCGCTGGCGGTGACCCTGCTGGATGCCGATGCCGATACCAGCAACGAGCGCGCGATCCTGGAACCGGGCGTCGGCGAGACCCCGCTGTGGCACTCGCTGGTGCTCACCGCGCTGTTTCCCGCCGATACCGACGCGCTGGTGCTGCTGGCCGCGCTGGAGGCGTTCGATCCCGGCCTGGACTGGAGCCAGGCGTCCTTCCGCCAGGTCGAGGACGAGGATTGGGAACGCGCCTGGCTGGACCAGTTCCAGCCGATGCGGTTCGGCGAGCGCACCTTCATCGTGCCGTGGAACCACGAGCTGCCCGACGAGGCGCGCACCGGCGACGCCGCGGTGGTGCGCCTGGATCCCGGCCTGGCGTTCGGCTCGGGCACCCACCCGACCACCGCGCTGTGCCTGCGCTGGCTCGACGGGCTCGCCGCCGAAGGCGCGCTGCAGGGCCACGACGTGCTCGATTTCGGCTGCGGCTCGGGCATCCTCGCGCTGGCCGCGCTGAAGCTCGGCGCCGCCCGGGCGGTCGGCATCGACAACGACCCGCAGGCGCTGCTGGCCAGCCACGACAATGCCGAACGCAATGCCGTGGCCGACCGCCTCGCGGTCCACCTGCCCGAGCAGGAGCCGGTGCGCACGTACCCGGTGGTGGTCGCCAACATCCTCGCCTCGGCGTTGGACGCCCTGGCCGAGACGCTCGCCGCGCGCGTCGCACCGGGCGGGAGAATCGCGCTCTCCGGGATCCTGCATGGCCAGGAAGGCGAATTGCTGGAACGCTACGCCGCCTGGTTCGACGACCTGCGCACGACCCAGGACGGCGACTGGATGCGCATCGACGGGCGCCGCCGCGGCTGAGGCCGTGCTTGAATAGCCAGCCCGGGCCCTCTTTCGCATCCCGCATGAGCGACGAGAAGAAGACTCCGCATTCGCTGGCCACGTTCCTGCGCGGCCCCGCGCCTGCGCCCGAAGCCAAGCCGCAGGCCGAAGCAGGCGATGCGGACACCCCGCCGCCGCATGCGTCCACCGCGGCAGGCGCCCAGGTGCCCCCGTCCCCCGCGGACGCGCCGGTCCCGGCCGTCGAGCAGACCCCGCCCGCGTCGTCGCCCGCCCCATGGGAACAGGCACCGCGCTTCACGCGTGCCGCGCGCACCAACGCGGTGCAGCGGCGCACGCCTCCGTGGCAGTGGGCGGTGCTGGCCGCGCTGGCCCTGGTGCTGGCGATGCAGGTGCTGCTCGCCGACCGCGCGCGCCTCGCGGCGGACGCCACCTGGCGCCCCGTGCTGGCGGCGCTGTGCGCCGCATTGCGCTGCGAGCTGCCGGCCTGGCATGAACCGGCGGCCTTCACCATGCTCAACCGGGAAGTGCGCCCGGCCCCGGACCAGCGCGGCGTGCTGCAGGTCCAGGCGAGCTTCCGCAACGATGCGCGCTGGGCCCAGGCGTGGCCGTACCTGCAACTGTCGCTCTCCGATGCCGATGGCCGCGTGATCGGCAGCCGCGTGTTCTCGCCGCGGGAATACCTCGGCCACCCGGTGCCGCCGGGCGACACGCTCGCACCGGGACAGGGCACGCAGATCGCCTTCCGCGTACGGGAACCGGCCGCGAGCACGGCCGCGTTCGGCTTCGAGTTCCATTGATCGACACGGCGCGGCCGAATATGGGCGTGCACGGCCCCGCCGCTCGCGCTAGACTCGCCCCCCCTTGCTGGCGATGCCGACGCATCCCGAACCACGCTCCACGGGGAAACTCTTGAACGCTGCCACCACTCGTCCTGACATCAGCCGCGTCGCGCCGAAGTCGCCGCTGCGCGAGCACGTCGCGCAGTCCGTCCGCCGCTACCTGCGCGACCTGGACGGCAGCGAGGCCGACGATGTCTACGAGATCGTGCTGCGCGAGATGGAGATCCCGCTGTTCGTGGAAGTGCTCAACCACTGCGAAGGCAACCAGAGCCGCGCCGCGGCGATGCTGGGCATCCATCGTGCCACGCTGCGCAAGAAGCTCAAGGAATACGGGCTGATCTGAAAACCCTTTCCCGCCAGGGCGAGAAGGCGCTGCTGGCGCGCGCCGGCATGGCCGGCTGGGGTGAGGACGGGACAGGGCGCCACGCATTGCCGAGCCAGTGGCCCGCCGACGGCTGGCCGTCGCTCCCGGAAAGCAGGCAAGAACGGCACCGCGCCGAGAGGATGGAGGCAAGGCCGGTACAATACCGCCCCCGCTCCGCTTCCACCCGACCCCATGCCTGCTGATTTCCTGCCCGTCCGCCGGGCGTTGCTGTCCGTTTCCGACAAGACCGGCCTGGTCGACTTGGCCCGCGCGCTCGCCGCCCGGGGCGTCGAATTGCTCTCCACCGGCGGCACCGCCAAGGCGATCCGCGAGGCCGGCCTGCCGGTCAAGGACGTCTCCGACGTCACCGGCTTCCCGGAAATGATGGACGGGCGGGTCAAGACGCTGCACCCGGTCGTGCACGGCGGCCTGCTCGGCCGCGCCGGCACCGACGACGCGGTCATGGCCGAACACGGCATCGCGCCGATCGACCTGCTGGTGCTGAACCTGTATCCGTTCGAATCGGTCACCGCGCGCGCCGACTGCACGCTCGCCGACGCGGTGGAGAACATCGACATCGGCGGCCCGGCCATGCTGCGCTCGGCGGCCAAGAACTTCGCGCGCGTGGCGGTGGCGACCTCGCCCGACCAGTACGCCGGCCTGCTCGCCGAACTGGACGCCCACGACGGCAAGCTCTCGGCCGCCAAGCGCTTCGCGCTGTCGGTGGCCGCGTTCAACCGCGTCGCGCAGTACGACGCGGCGATCAGCAACTACCTGTCGGCGATCACCGACACGTCGGGAGACGTGCCCGTGCGCAGCGCGTTTTCCGCGCAGGCCAACGGCAGCTTCGTCAAGGTCATGGACCTGCGCTACGGCGAGAACCCGCACCAGCAGGCCGCGTTCTACCGCGACCTGCATCCCGCCCCCGGCTCGCTGGCGACGTTCGAGCAATTGCAGGGCAAGGAGCTGAGCTACAACAACATCGCCGACAGCGACGCGGCCTGGGAATGCGTGCGCCAGTTCGACGCGCCGGCCTGCGTGATCGTCAAGCACGCCAACCCGTGCGGCGTGGCGGTGGGCGTGGCCTGCGGCGATGCCTACGAACTGGCCTACGCGACCGACCCGACCAGCGCGTTCGGCGGCATCATCGCGTTCAACCGCCCGCTGGACGCGGCCACCGCGCAGGCGATCCTGGACCGCCAGTTCGTCGAGGTGCTGATCGCGCCGGACTACGAGCCCGGCGCGCTCGAGTACGCCCGGAAGAAGGCCAACGTGCGCGTGCTGCGCATCCCGCTGGCACCGGCGTCGAAGGGCTTCGTCGATACCAAGCGCGTCGGCTCCGGCCTGCTGATGCAGACCGCCGACGACCGCGTGGTCACGCGCGAGGAATTGAAGGTGGTGACCAAGCTCGCGCCGACCGAATCCCAGTTCGCCGACCTGCTGTTCGCCTGGAAGGTGGCCAAGTTCGTCAAGTCCAACGCGATCGTCTACGCCAAGGACCATCGCACGATCGGCGTGGGCGCCGGCCAGATGAGCCGCGTCTACTCCGCGCGCATCGCCGGCATCAAGGCCGCCGACGCCGGCCTGGTGGTGGAAGGCTCGGTGATGGCGTCCGATGCGTTCTTCCCGTTCCGCGACGGCATCGACGCGGCGGCCGAGGCCGGCATCAAGGCGGTGGTCCAGCCCGGCGGCTCGATGCGCGATGGCGAAGTGATCGCCGCGGCCGACGAACACGGCATCGCGATGGTGTTCACCGGCGTGCGGCATTTCAGGCATTGATACCGGCTGCGCCGGCATCAATCCCAAAGTTTGCTGCGCAAACTTCGGGCCCCAGCCCTGCGCTCCCACACCCCCATTCGCGCCTCCGGCGCGAATCGCCCCCTGACTCAGGGGGCTTTCCTTCGGAGAGATTGCTATGAAAGTGTTGGTCATCGGCTCCGGCGGCCGCGAACATGCGCTGGCCTGGAAGCTCGCCCAATCCCCGCGTGTCGATGAAGTCATCGTCGCGCCCGGCAATGCCGGCACCGCCACCGAGGCCAAGTGCCGCAACGTACCGGTCAAGGTCACCGATCTCGACGGCCTGCTGAAACTGGCGCAGGACGAAGGCGTGGCGCTGACCGTGGTCGGCCCCGAGGTGCCGCTGGTGCTGGGCGTGGTCGATCGCTTCCGCGCCGCCGGCCTGCGCATCTTCGGGCCGACCGCCGCCGCCGCGCAGCTGGAAGGCAGCAAGGCGTTCGCCAAGGACTTCCTCAAGCGCCACGGCATCCCGACCGCGTTCTACGAAGTGCACACCGACGTGGACGCCGCGCTGGCCTATGTCCGCGAGAAGGGCGCGCCGATCGTGGTCAAGGCCGATGGCCTGGCCGCCGGCAAGGGCGTGATCGTGGCGATGACGCTGGCCGAGGCCGAGGCCGCGGTGCGCGACATGCTCTCGGGCAACGCCTTCGGCGATGCCGGCGCGCGCGTGGTGATCGAGGAGTTCCTCGACGGCGAGGAAGCCAGCTTCATCTCGATGGTCGACGGCACGCACGCGCTGCCGATGGCGACCTCGCAGGACCACAAGCGCGTCGGCGACGGCGACACCGGCCCCAACACCGGCGGCATGGGCGCCTATTCGCCGGCCCCGGTGGTCACGCCCGAGGTGCACGCCAGGGTGATGCGCGAGGTGGTCGAGCCGACCGTGCAGGGCATGATCGCCGACGGCGTGCCGTTCACCGGCTTCCTCTACGCGGGCCTGATGATCGACCGCCACGGCGCGCCCAAGGTGATCGAGTTCAACGTGCGCTTCGGCGACCCGGAGACGCAGCCGGTGATGCTGCGCCTGCAGTCCGACCTGGTCGACCTGGTCGAGGCGGCGATCGACGGCAAGCTGCACGAGGCCGAGGCGCGCTGGACGCCGCAGCCGTCGCTGGGCGTGGTGATGGCGGCGCGGCCGTACCCGGAATCGCCGGCCACCGGCGACGTGATCGCCGGGCTGGACGCGGTCCCGGCCGGCGCCAAGGTCTTCCATGCCGGCACCGCGCTGGACGCGGCCGGCAACGTGGTCAGCGCCGGCGGCCGCGTGCTGTGCGTGGCGGCGCTGGGCGAGAGCGTGTCGGACGCGCAGCGCAACGCCTATGCGGGCGTCGCCCGGATCCACTGGGCCAACGAGTTCCACCGCACCGACATCGGCTGGCGCGCGATCGAGCGCGAACGCGGCTGAGCGCGTTCCCGCACGCGCCGCCATGCCCAGGCCGGGCGGCGCTTCCCGCCCGCGGATCCGGCCGGGATAATGCCGGCCGGTCCCCTGCGCAGCGTGCATGAACCGCCTCGACTCCCGCCTCGGCCAGTTGTGGGCCCACGAGAAGGCCAGCTACGGGCTGCGCGTGTTCATCGCGCTGGCCACCGTGATGGGCGCATGCTGGCAGCACCAGCAGCTGCAGGCGGTACCGGCGCTCTTCCTCGGCATCATCGCCAGCGCGATCGCCGAGACCGACGATAACTGGCTGGGCCGCGGCAAGGCGGTGCTGCTGTCGCTGCTGTGCTTCGCCGCGGCCGCGGCCGCGGTCGTGCTGCTGTTCCCCTATCCGCTGCCGTTCGTGCTGAGCCTGGCGCTGTCCACGTTCGCGCTGACCCTGCTGGGCGCGCTCGGCGAGCGTTACGCCTCGCTCGCCCAGGCCACCGTGGCGCTGTCGATCTACGCGATGCTCGGCATGGACCAGCACGGCAGCCGCAGCCCCGAGGCCGCCTGGCACGGCGTCGGACTGCTGTTGCTCGGCGCGAGCTGGTACGGCCTGCTGTCGATCCTGTGGACGGTCCTGTTCGCCAACCGCCCGGTACGCGAGCGGCTGGCGCAGCTGTTCTTCGAACTGGGCCGCTTCATCGAGCTGAAGGCCGACCTGTTCGAACCGGTGCGGCAGAGCGACCTGCACGCGCGCCGGCTGGCGCTGGCCGAACAGAACGCCAGGGTGGTCGCCGCGCTGAACGCCGCCAAGAACGCGATCATCAGCCGCTTCGGGCGCTCGGGCCGGCCCGGCGTGCAATCCGGCGTGTACTTCCGCCTGTACTACATGGCGCAGGAGTTCCATGAGCGCGCCAGTTCCTCGCACTATCCGTACGAGGCGCTGACCGAGGCATTCTTCCACAGCGACGTGCTGTACCGCTGCCAGCGCCTGCTCGGCCTGCAGGGCAAGGCCTGCGCCCGGCTCGGCGAGGCGATCCGGCTGCGCCGGCCGTTCGAGTACGGCGAGCGCACCGCCCAGGCCACCGCCGACCTGCGCGCCTCGCTGGACTTCCTGCATGCGCGCGGCGATGGCCGGCTCGCGCGCCTGCTCGGCTCGCTGGAACTGCTGGTGACCAACCTGCAGACCATCGAGCGCAGGCTTTCCGAAGCCACCCGCACCGACACCACCGGCGAGACCGTCGACACCCGCCTGCGCGATTCCTCGCCGCACACGCTGCGCGAGATGGCCACCCGCATCGGCCGCCAGCTCACGCCCACCTCGGTGCTGTTCCGGCACGGGTTGCGCATGGCGATCGCGCTGGCGGTCGGCTACGGATTGATGAAGCTGATCCATGCCGACAACGGCTACTGGATCCTGCTCACCACCGCCTTCGTGTGCCGGCCGAACTACGGCGCCACCCGGCTGCGCCTGGTCCAGCGCATCGTCGGCACCCTGGTCGGCCTGGTCGCCACCTGGGCGGTGATGCAATTGTTCCCGGGCACCGAACTGCAGCTGCTGCTGGCGCTGGCGGGCGCGCTGGTGTTCTTCATCGCCCGCACCGATCGCTACATGCTGGCCACGGCCGCGATCACGGTGATGGCGCTGCTGTGCTTCAACCTGATCGGCGACGGCTTCGTGCTGATCTGGCCGCGCCTGGTCGACACGCTGATCGGCTGCGCGATCGCCGCGGCCGCCTCGTTCCTGATCCTGCCGGACTGGCAGGGCCGCCGCCTCAACGTGGTGATGTCGACGGTACTGGCCGCCTGCGCGCGCTACCTGGCGCAGGTGCTGGAGCAGTACCGCAGCGGCATGCGCGACGACCTGCCCTACCGCATCGCCCGGCGCGACATGCACAACGCCGACGCCGCGCTCTCCGCGGCGCTGTCGAACATGCTGCGCGAGCCCGGCCGCTATCGCCGCAACCTCGACGCGGGCTTCCGCTTCCTGGCGCTGTCGAGCACCCTGCTCGGTTATCTCTCGGCGCTCGGCGCGCACCGCGCCGAGCTGGCCGAGGACGCCACCGGCGGCGCCGTCGCGGAAGCCGGCAGCTACCTGCAGCGCATGTTCGGGAACATCGCGCAGGCGCTGTCGCAGCGCCAGGAGCTGCCGGTCGGCAACGAGCCGGCCGAGCTGGCCCTGGCGGAACGGCTCGAGGCCGCGCCCGCCGGCGAGGCCGCGTTGCCGGCCAAGCAGCAACTGGTCAACACCCAGCTGGCGCTGATGCTGCGGCTGCTGCCCAAGCTGCGTGCGGCCGCCGCCGCGGTGGTCGACGCCGGGACCTGATTCAGGGCGAGGACGCCGGTTCGGCCGCGTCGTTGAACTCGTGGCGCACGGTCAGCAGCGTCCACAGCAACGCCAGCGCCGCCAGGGCCGCGCCCGCGACCACCACGCCGTTCCACCCGGCCGCGGCGTACGCCCAGGCGCCGGCGCTGGAACCGACCGCGCCACCGATGAAATAGCAGGTGACGTAGGCCGAGGTGATGCGGTTGCGCGCGGCCGGATGCAGGCGGTAGATCACGCTCTGGTTGCCGATGTGCACGCCCTGCACCGCCACGTCGAGCAGCAGCACGCCCGCGACCAGCGCCACCAGCGAATGCGGGGCGGCCGCCAGCAATCCCCAGGACGCCAGCAGCATCAGCAACCCGCCCCAGGTGACCCAGTGCCCGGCTCCGCGGTCGGACAGCTTGCCCGACAGGTTCGCGGCCAGCGCGCCGGCGGCGCCGATCAGGCCGAACAGGCCGATCGTCGCGGTGCCGTAGCCGTAGTCGGGCCCCGAAAGCAGGAACGCCAGCGTGGTCCAGAAGATGCTGAAGCCGGCGAACAGCAGCCCGCCCAGCACCGACCGGGCGCGCAGCACCGGCTCGTCGCGGAGCAGCACCAGCACCGAGGCGACCAGCCGCGGATACGACAACGTGGCCTGGCCCGGGTGCGGCGGCAGGCCGCGCCACAACAGGCCGGCCACCACCAGGATCAGCGCCGCGGCGACCCAGTAGATGGTCTGCCAGCCGCCCAGCCCGGCGAGCAGGCCGGACGCGGTGCGCGCCAGCAGGATGCCCAGCAGCAACCCGCTCATCACCGTGCCCACGGCGCGGCCGCGCTCGTGCGGCGCGGCCAGCGTGGCCGCGAACGGCACCAGCACCTGCGCGCTGACCGCGCAGGCGCCGGTCAGCATCGTGCCGGCCAGCAGCCACCCGAAGCTGTGCGCGCTGGCGCTGATCAACAGCCCGGCCGCGCTCAACGCGTACAGGCCGACGATCAGGACGCGCCGGTCCAGCCGGTCGCCCAGCGGTACGACCAGCATCAGGCCGGCCGCGTAGGCCAGCTGCGCGGCGGTGACGACCAGCCCGGCATGGCCGACGTTGATGCCGAAGTCGCGCGCCAGGAGGTCCAGCAGCGGCTGGGCGTAGTAGTTGCTGGCCACCGCCAGGCCGGTGGCCATCGCCATCAGCAGCACCAGGCCACGCGAAAGCGCGTTGTGGGAGGAGGGGGAGGTGTTCACGGGAGACCGGAGAAATATCGCGGAACGCCAGTCTGGACCTCCCCCCGCCATCTTTCCAATGTATTGTTTTCACCGTATCCATCTCGTTTCGTGATCGCATGTTCAGCCTGCGCCAGCTCGAGTTCGCCGTGGCGGTCGCCGAGGAAGGCAGCTTCACCGCCGCGGCCGCGCGCTGCCACACCGTCCAGTCCGCGCTCAGCCACCAGATCGCCAAGCTCGAGGAACAGCTCGGCGCGCGCCTGTTCGATCGCCGCGGCCGCGGGGTGCGCGTCACCGCGGCCGGCGAGGTGTTCCTGCACAACGCCCGCCGGACGCTGCGCGCCGCGCAGCGCCTGCAGGACGAGATGGCGCAGGCGGTGGGCGTGGTGCGCGGGCGCATCAACATCGGCCAGATCTCGTCGCTGATGACGGTGTGGATCCCCGAACTGCTCAGCGAGTTCCGCCGCGCCCATGCCGAGGTGGACGTGCACCTGCGCACCGGCATGAGCGAAGCGCTGCTGCGCGATCTCGCCGAAGGCCAGCTGGACGTGGCCCTGGTCGGCGTCGGCACCCAGGTGGAACTGCCGGAACAACGCCTGCTGCTGCACGAAGAAGGCCTGGCGCTGATCACCGCGCCGGGCCACCGCTTCGCGCGCCGCCGCAGCGTCGCCCTGCGCGAGCTCGACGACGCCCCGATGGCCGGCCTGAGCCCGGGCGCGGGCGTGCGCGGCATCATCGACGGTGCCTTCGCCGAGGCCGGCCTGCGCCAGCGCCTGCAGTACGAAGCCACCCATGCCGAACTCATCCGCCAGCTGGTGGCCGAGGACCTGTGCATCTCGATCCTGCCGCAGACGACCGCCGAGACCATGGACGGCATCGCCATGGTCAAGCTCACCCCGTCGTTCCGCTTCCTCACCTACGCCTGCTGGCACCGCGACCCCACTCCCGCCGCCCGCGCCTTCGTGGCATTGCTGCGCGAGCGGTACGAGAAGAACTAGGCGAGCAAGCAACGGTGTTGCTGTTGCTCGTGATCTTGTTTTCCGTTTTTGACTTTGACCTACCGGGCCCCCTCCGTAGCGGCGGAGACGATGGGAAAAACCCGAAGGGCGGTGCACAGGGGCTCGCCGGAAAAGGCGAAGCACTGCTTCGCCCCGGCGGGCGGGCATTCGCCGCGCGGCGAATGCCCCGGACTCGTCCGCATAGCGGACGAGTGCGCCGTTTTCGGCCGCGACAGGAGGTCGCGTCCGAAAATCCCATCGGCTCCGCGAACCCACAGCGTAGCTGCGGGCGCGAAGGCGGGGTGTGCTTGATCAGCCGTTCGGCTGCTGTGAAGCGCTTCTTTGGGTTACCTTTCTTTACGCGGCACATCCTTGTGCCGCGCCCTTCGGGCCGGCTCCGCCGTGCGGCGCCGCTCCTGCGGCGCGCGTGCACAAGCAAAGAAAGGTAACTCGCCGCAAGGCGAAAGCTTTTAGCTTTATTGCAAAGGCCCCAAAAGCCAAAATCACGTCCCTGGATGATCAGCCGTTCGGCTGCTGAAAAGCCATTCCCGCCTTGCGGGAATGGCGGTAGTGGGATGGCGCGAGGCGGTGAGATGCCGTGGCCGTATGGATGGAGCGGAAGCAAGAATCGCCATCGTCAGCGACAGCAACCCCAACTAACCTCCCACCCCGCAATCAGAACCCCATCCGATTTGCTAGGCTGCGCGCGTCCGCAAAGGAGCCTGCATGTCCAGCCACAGCCAGTTCGCCCTCCTGAAGCAACGCCGCTTCCTGCCGTTCTTCGCCGTACAGGCCCTGGGCGCCTTCAACGACAACGTCTACCGCCAGGCCATCATCGGCCTGTTGTTCTATCTGGGCGTGGACGAAGCCCAGCGCACGCTCTACACCAACCTCGCCCCGGCGCTGTTCATCCTGCCCTACTTCCTGTTCTCCGCCATCGCCGGCCAGATCGCGGAAAGGCTGGAGAAGCAGAAGCTGATCGTGATCACCACCACCATGGAGATCGGGATCATGTCGCTGGCGGCGGTCGGCTTCCTGACCCAGAACATGCCGGTCCTGCTGGTCGCGCTGTTCTGCACCGGGCTGCAGTCCACCCTGTTCGGCCCGGTGAAGTACTCGATCCTGCCGGCCGTGCTCAAGCCGGAGGAACTCACCGGCGGCAACGGCCTGGTCGAGATGGGCACGTCGATCTCGATCCTGTGCGGCATGATCGTCGGCGGCCTGATCTTCCAGATCGCCGGCACGCACGGGCCGGAAACGGCCGCCACCGCGGTGATCGCGATCGCGGTGTGCGGCAATCTCTGCGCCCGGCTCATCCCGAAGGTCGATGCCGGCGCGCCCGGGCTGAAGGTGCGCTGGAACCCGCTGCCGGAGTCGCTGGCGATCATGCGCCTGACCCGCAGGACGCCGGCGGTGCGCAACGCCATCCTCGGCGTGTCCTGGTTCTGGTTCATCGGCACCGTGCTGACCGCGCAGCTGCCCAGCTACGCGGAGATCAACCTCGGCGGCCACCAGGAGCTGTACGTGTTCGCGCTGGCGCTGTTCTCGATCGGCACCGGCGCCGGCTCGCTGCTGTGCGAGAAGCTGTCCGGCCGCACGGTCGAGATCGGCCTGGTGCCGCTGGGCGCGTTCGGCATCAGCGCGTTCCTGCTAGACCTCTACTTCGCCCGTCCGGGGCATGCGCTGCTGGCTGGCCTGGACATCGGCCAGTTCCTGCGCCAGCCGGGCAGCGGACGGATCGTGTTCGACCTGGTCGGCATCGGCGTGTTCACCGGTTTCTTCGTGGTGCCGCTGTTCGCGCTGATCCAGAGCCGCACGCCCAAGGCCGAGCTGTCGCGGGTGATCGCGGGCCTGAACATCCAGAACTCGCTGTTCATCGTCACCGCCGCGGTGCTCGGCATCGCGGTGCAGCGCTTCCTCGGCTGGACCATCCCGCAGGTGTTCCTGGCGCTGGCGATCGCCAACACGCTGGTGGCGATCTGGATCTTCAGCATCGTGCCCGAGTTCCTGATGCGCCTGCTGAGCTGGATGATGGTGCGCACGCTGTACCGGCTGCGCCTGCACGGCATCGAGAAACACGTGCCGGACGAAGGCGCCGCGCTGATCGTCTGCAACCACGTCAGCTACATGGACGCGCTGATCCTGTCGGCGACGATCCCGCGCCCGGTGCGCTTCGTCATGTACTACAAGATCTTCAACATCCCGGTGATGCGCTGGATCTTCCGCACCGCCAAGGCGATCCCGATCGCCGGCGCCAAGGAGGACCCGGAACTGATGCAGCGCGCGTTCGATGCGGTCGACGCGGCGCTGGCCGAGGGCGAGCTGGTGTGCGTCTTCCCGGAGGGCGCGTTGACCAAGGACGGCGATATCGCGCCGTTCAAGTCCGGCGTGGAGAGGATCCTGGCGCGCCGGCCGGTGCCGGTCGTGCCGATGGCGCTGCGCGGGATGTGGTCGAGCATGTGGAGCCGGCGCGACTCGCGGATGCGCCGCATGCGCCTGCCGCGGCGCTTCCGCGCGCACGTCGACGTGGTCGCCGGCGAGCCGATGCCCGGCGACAGCAGCGCCGCGGCCCTGGAAGCGCGCGTGCGCGCGCTGCGCGGCGAGCATGCCTGAGCCCGCGGCGGATCGCCTTTGCGATCCGCCGCGGCCATCGCTACGCTGTACCGGCAAGCACGCTGCAGGGGCTCCACTGCATTGCACACGGAAAGGCATCCGCCACGGGGGAGGGCCATGTCGACATCGATCAGCGTCGCCGCCGGCCGCCGCCTCCGCGGCCCCGTCACCCTGCCATGGCGCCGGCGCGACCCGCCGTCCGCCGCTCGTCCCTCTTGCCCCCGCAAGCCCTGCCCACTCTGCATCACCACCCAAGGAAACAGGAGTTCCACATGAGCGCAGTTCCTCCCGTCACCCCGCCGCCGGTCGCCGCCTCCGAGCCGATCCCGAACCACCTGGCGTGGTCGATCATCTCGACCATCCTGGCCACCTGCCTGTGCTGCCCGGTCGGCCTGATCGGCATCGTCGCCATCGTGTTCTCCAGCAAGGTCACCACGCTGCTCAACCAGGGCGACATCGAGGGCGCCCGGCGCGCCTCGAACACCGCCAAGACCTGGTGCTGGGTCGCGACCGCGCTGGCGATCGTCGGCCTGGTCATCAACATCGTCTGGTTCGCCACCGGCGGCACCCAGGCCTACATGGAAATGCTGCAGCAGTACCAGCAGTAAGGGCGCGGACTTGAAGGCCCCGGCCTGGCTCAAGGTCACCGGACTGGCATCGGCCGCGCTCGCGGCCGGTGCCGGCGTCTGGGTGCTGCGCCATTACGACCCCAACGTGGCGGGCAACCCGTTCCCGCCCTGCATGTTCTATGCGTTGACCGGGCACTACTGCATCGGCTGCGGGCTGACCCGCGCCCTGCACGCGCTCGTGCACGGCGACATCGCCCGCGCCTTCCACATGAACCCGCTGGCGATGATCGCGTTGCCGCTGATGCCGCTGATGGCGGCCTGGTCGTCCGGCTGGCAGCCGCGCCCGTTGCAGCCGCTGATGCGGGTCGTGCTCGAACCCAAGCTGTGGCTGGTCCTGCTGCCCACGTACTGGGTGGCGCGCAACCTGCCGTGGCCGCCGTTCACCTGGCTCGCGCCCATCTAGCGCGCCGCCGCCCCGCGCCAGGGCACCGCGGCCCCGTCAGGCCACCCAGCCGGCGATCACCAGCAGCGCCAGCACCACCATCCACAGCAGCAGCACGCGCCAGACCAGGCTCATCGCATCGCGCAGCTCGGGCAGGCGACGCCATACCGGCACCAGGCCGGCATCGGTGTAGTCGTGCGCCTCTTCGCGCAATTCGGCGCTGACGCTGGCCCGCGCCACCGCACCGAGGAACGCCGGCTCCAGCGACCAGCGATTGCCATGGGCCTCGCGCCAGGCCCGGTAGACCGTGTCGAAATTGCCGACCAGCGCCATCGACAGCGCCATCAGCTGCGCCACCGGCCATTCCAGCACCGCCAGCAGCCGGTGCGCGCCTTCCAGGTGGCGCGCGGGCAGGCGCTCGGACAGCGCGCCCTCCACCAGTTGCGCGCTCAGCCGGTACAGCACCGCGCCCACCGGCCCGAGCAGCAGGAACCAGAACATCACCGCGAACCAGCGCCGCAATGCATTGACCACCACCGCGGCCACCAGCGACGGCGCGTCCTCGTGCAGGCTGCCGCCGGCCGATTGCAGGTGGGCGATCGCCAGGCGCCGCGAGGAAGGCTCCTCGGCGTCGATCACCGCTTCCACGTCGCGGTCGAGGTCGCGCGGCCCCCAGGTCCAGGCCAGCACGCCGATCCCGAGCGCCAGCGAAGGCAGCCCGAAGCCGATGCCGGACAGTCCCCATTGCACGGCCAGCACCAGCAGCAGCGGCGGCGCCAGCACCAGCGCCACGCCATAGACGCCACGCCACGCCGCCAGCCCGCCGGCGTGCGCGTCCAGCCAGCCCACCCAGCGCTCCAGCCAGGCGAAACGGCGCAGCGATGCCGCCAGTGCCGGAGCGACATGGCCCAACGCGAGTGCGACGATCACGGCGACCAGGGTGGTGAACATGTCGGATCCTCCTGGACCGATTCTATGCGAGCGCCGGCAACGGCCGCGTTATCGCCCAGGTCAGTCCCGGGCGTGGAACCAGTGCTCGACCAGCGCCCGCGCGATCGAGATCGGCGGCGGCAGGCGGATGCCATCGCCATCGTCCTCGCGGTCGCGCGCCAATGCCGCGCCCACGTCCTCGCGGCCGAACCAGCGCGCGTCCTCCAGCTCGCCGTCCACCTGCGGTACCTGACCGGGATCGGCGACGGCCTCGAACCCCAGCATCAGCGCGCCCGGGAATGGCCATGGCTGCGCTCCCAGGTAGCGGCAGCCGGCGACCCGGACCCGGGTCTCCTCGAACACCTCGCGCGCCACCGTCTGTTCGAGCGACTCGCCCGGCTCGACGAAGCCGGCGATCACCGAGTAGCGGCGCGGCGGCCAGTTCGGTTGCCGCCCCAGCAACAGGCGTTCGCCGTCGGAGACCGCCACGATCACCGCGGGGTCCACGCGCGGATAGTGCTCGTTGCCGCATTGCGCGCAATGCCCGATGAACCCGGCACGCCGGAACTCGATCGCGCCGCCGCAGACGCCGCAGAAACGGGTGCGCGCCTGCCAGTAGGACATGCCGCGCGCGTAGGCGAAGGCGCTGGACGCGCGCGTGTCCCAGCTCGCCGCCGCCTGGCGCAGGTCGATCCGGCCCGGCGCCTGCGCCGCGACCGTCGCCGCGTCCACGCAGAACCAGCCGCGCCCGTCCTGCAACCCGAGGAAGATCGCCGTGCCGGGGCCGCCGCCCAGCTCGGCCCCGGTCAGCGCGAACGGCTGGCCGTCGGCGTCGGCGAAGGCATTGCCGTCGTTGTCCAGGACCAGCACGCGCGCCTCGTCCCAGAGCGCGGCCACGGCGGCGGCATCGTTGCGCAACGCATCGGCGCGATCGAGCGGCTCGCCGACGAAGGCGAAGCCCGAAAACGGAGGAGGAAGATCGTTAGGCATCCGCGGAAGCCTGCCGACATTCGCATGGCATCGCAACCGCGCCATGCGCCCAGGGACCTATCCGACCGCGCGCGGGAACGCCCGGCCGCCCGGACCGGCGCCGGCGCGGCTCAGACGCTGAAGCTGCTGCCGCAGCCGCAGGTGCTCTTGGCGTTCGGATTGCGGATCACGAACTGCGCGCCGGTCAGGCCCTCGGTGTAGTCCACCTCGGCGCCCATCAGGTATTGCAGGCTCAGCGGATCGACCAGCAGGGTCACGCCGTCGGTATCCACCGCCAGGTCGTCCTCGGCGCGGTTCTCGTCGAACTCGAAGCCGTACTGGAAGCCCGAGCAGCCGCCGCCCTGGATGTAGACGCGCAGCGCCAGGTCGGCGTTGCCTTCCTCCTGGATCAGCTCGCGCACCTTGGCGGCGGCGGCCGGCGTGAAGTTCAGCGGCCGTTCCAGCGACTGGTAGTCGGGAGCGGGCGCGGCCGTGGGCAGGGAAACGAGCGTACTCATGCGCGCGAGATGGGGGCGTCCGCCCGGCTTATCAAGCCGGCTCCAGCGCCTCTTCTGGCACGGGCGAGGGCAGCGCCGCGATCGCGCCGGCGTGGATCAGCCGCCCGGTCAGCTGCGCACCGGCGCTCATCTCGACCACCTGGTAGTGCACGTTGCCCTGCACGCGGGCGTTGGCGGCCAGCTCGACCTTCTCGGAGGCGTGCACGTCGCCGGTCATCTTGCCGTTGATGACCACCACCGGCGCGCGGATCTCGCCCTCGACGATGCCGGTCTCGGCCAGGGTCACCGCGGCCTGGCTTCCCTCGTCGGCGATCACCTTGCCGACCACGCGGCCCTCGATGTACAGGCCGCCGCTGAAGGTCAGGTCGCCGCGGATCACCACCTGCGCGCCGATCAGCGTGTCGACCACGGTCTGGCCTCCCCGGCCGGATTTGTTCCCGAACATGTTCATTCCCCCGCGTCGCTGCCGACGCGTTTCCAATCGAAGGTCTGGTTTACCGGCGCCCCACCGCCGGACAGCGAGATTCTCACACGTTGCGGGGTGAAATCCTTGGGCAGGATCACGCTGCCCTCCAACTGCTGGAAGTAACGGAACGAATAATCCTGGCCGGGCACGTTCTGCTTCTGGTGCAGCTCGTCCCAGCTGACCGTGGTCAGCTTGCCGGCGCGCACGCCCTCCACCGAGAAGCGCAGCTGGCCCTGGCTGATCGCCCCGCGGTTGAGGTTCTGGGTTAGCACCGCGGTGTAGCTCCAGCTCCCGCCGGCCTCCGGCGCGAACTCGATCGAGTGCACGTTCAGGCCCTTGCGCTGGCTGGTCGATCCGACCAGCCGCTCGTAGAAGGCCACGTCGGCCCGCAGCGCCGCGATCTGCTCGTCGCGCTCGGCCAGGGAGGCCTGGATCTCGGTATTGGCGGCGCGGCTGATCTTGTCCGACACCGCCAGGTTGACCTGGCGCTGCTTCAGCTCCTCGATCTGGCGCGCCTGCGCGGCCTCGCGCGCGCGCGACCGGCCCAGCTCGGCCTCCGCCTCGGCCAGCCGCGGCACCGCGCTGCGCCCGGCCCACCACCAGGTCAGCCCGAGCGAAGCCAGCCACAACACCGCGATGGCGGCGATCCAGCCCCGCCGCCACGACGGCGAGCCCGGCGAGGCGGTTTGCATGAAGCGGATGCGGGGCTTGGGCTGGCTCATCGTCGGAGAATGCGCGGCCGGTCGCCGGCCGGTTCCTGAAACGGGCGGCCCGGCAGTGTAAACCACCGTTCCGTCACGGCACGGGAACGCCCGGCGGGCGACTGGCGCCGTGGCCGCGCTTGGCGGATAGTTCCTCCCTCCCCGCTCCGGGCGTTGGGCATGAACGAAGCGCACCTGTTCGTCATCGGCATCCTGCTGGCCTGGCTGGCCGGCATCCGCGTCTACCTGACCGTGTTCGGCGTCGGGCTCGCCGGCCTGCTCGGCTGGGTCGACCTGCCGCCGGCATTGCAGGCCACCCAGTCCTGGTGGGTGCTGGGCACCTCCGGCGCGCTCGCGCTGGTCGAGTTCTTCGCCGACAAGATCCCGGGCGTGGACTCGGCCTGGGACCTGTTGCAGACGCTGGCGCGGGTCCCGGCCGGCGCCTTCCTGGCGGCCGCGACGCTGTCGCCCGACGGCCAGCTGGGCGCCGGCACGCTCGCCGCCGGCGCGGGCATCGCCCTGGCCAGCCATGGCCTGAAGGCCGGCACGCGCGCCCTGCTGAACACCTCGCCGGAACCCGCCAGCAACTGGATCGCTTCGGTCGCCGAGGACACCGTGGTCACCGCCACGCTCGCCCTGGCCGTGGCCCACCCGTGGCTGGCATTGGCTTTCGTGCTCGCCGCCAGCCTGGTCGGCGCGCTGCTGGTGTGGTGGGCGTGGCGGCTGCTCTGGCGCGGCGTGCGACGGCTCACCGCGCCGTTGCGCGAGCCCCCGCCGGGCCATCCCGGTTCCCCGCTCCCGTGAAGATGACCGCATAATCGCCGGCTCTACCTGGGGGACGTGATGGCCGATCGAAATCCGGTGCCTTCTCCGGTGCGCGAGGACGCGAACGCGCGCGGGCGCAATGCCGTGCGCGCCGAGACGCCGCCGGCCGATTACTGGCGGCGCTGGGAGAACCAGGCGCCCCCCGGCGTGGCCGCCGGCGCGCCCGTCCCCGCTCCCGCGCCGGCCACGGCGACCCCGCCACCGGCCACGCCCGCGTCGCCCGTTGCCGCCACCGTGCTGCCGGAACTTGCGGCGGCCAACGACGCGCCGTACCGGATCCTGATCGTCGAGGACGATCGTTCGCAGGCCCTGTTCGCGCAGAGCGTGCTGCATGGCGCCGGCATGCACGCGCAGGTGGAGATGGTCGCGGCCAACGTGCAGCAGGCGATCGGGGACTACCGGCCCGACCTGATCCTGATGGACCTGCACATGCCGGACCTGGACGGCATGCGCCTGACCGCGCTGATCCGCCAGCAGCCGCAGCACCAGTTGCTGCCGATCGTGTTCCTGACCGGCGACCCCGATCCGGAGCGGCAGTTCGAGGTGCTCGACAGCGGCGCCGACGACTTCCTTACCAAGCCGATCCGTCCCCGGCACTTGGTCGCGGCGGTTTCCAACCGCATCCGCCGCGCGCGCCAGCAGGCCCAGCTCCAGCAACCCGCGTCCGCCCCAGCCACCGCAGCCAGCCATCCGGAAACCGGCCTGTCCACCCGCGTCCACCTGATGCACAGGCTTGGCCAGCTGCTGGACGAGCGCATGCCCGGGGGCGCGTTCTTCATCGAGATCGCCAGTGCGCTCGGCCTGCGCGAGCGGTTCGGCTATGCCGCGTTCGAACGGCTGATGACCCAGGCCGGCCACCGCCTGGCCGCGGTCGCGCAATCGCACGCGCTGGCGCGCCTGAGCGACAACAGCTTCCTGCTGCTGGCGCCGGGCATGCCCGATGCGGACATGGAAACCTTCGCCCGCGACTTGCGCGCGCACCTGGCGGCGCAGCCGTTCACGGTCCGCGACGACGAAGCCGTGCACCTGCGCTGCGCGATCGGTTTCGCCTCGCTCCCCGGGGCGTTCGGCGATGCCGGCACCGTCCTGGAAGCGGTCGAGCGCACCGCGCTGCAGGCGCGCCTGCACAGCGGCATACAGCGCCATTCGCCCGCCGACGAGCGCGGCAACGAAGACCATCTCGAGTGGGTCGCCGGCCAGCTCGAACTGGCCTACCAGCCGATCGTCGCGGTGGCCGGCGGCGGCGGCGCGCAGTACCAGGTGCTGCTGCGCCTGCGCCAGCCCGACGGCACGCTGCTCTCGGCCGGGCAGGTGATCCCGGCCGCCGAGGCCGCAGGCCGCATCGCCGACCTCGACCAGCAAGTGCTCGAGCACGCGCTCGGCCTGCTGCACACCTACCAGCACGCCACGCCGCCGTTGCGCCTGTTCGTCTCGCAATCGCCACGCACGCTGGCCCGCGAGGCGTTCGCCGAATGGCTGCTGCAGTCGATCCAGCAGCGCGCGATCCAAGGCACCTCGCTGGTCATCGACGTGCGCCTGCAGGATGCGTTGATCCACGCGGTGACGCTGGAGCGGTTCTGCGCCCGCCTGATGCCGGCGGGCGTGCAGTTCTGCATCAGCCAGTACGAACCCGGCCCGGAAGCGAACGCGCTGCTCGGGCACCTGCCGCTCGGCTACGTCCGCCTGGCCAACCGCTTCGCCGGCAGCCACGCCGACACCCGCATGCGCGGCGAACTGCGCGAGGCGATCGACCTGGCGCACCGGCGCGGCCTGCAGATCATCGGCCAGCAGATCGAAGATGCGCAGGCCGCCGCGGCGATGTGGGTGAGCGGCGTGGACTTCATCCAGGGCAACCTGGTGCAGTCCGTCGGCCAGGGCCTGGACTTCGATTTCCAGAACGCGGTGCTCTAGGGCCTGCAACGCCATCGGGACAGGCCACGCCGTGCGGGGCAAGGAAGAACGAGGGGATTCATGTCGGTAGACGATCGAGTGACGACGCCACACCGTGCACGCCCAGGCGCGGCCCTCCGGGATGCCGTGTGCGGCTCGAACGGGCGGCCGGTGCCGGGCGCATCATGGTCCGCCCACGACGCCGCGCACGACCGGCCCGCGGCCGCATACGGCAGCACGGCCCATCCCCATAGCGCTAACAGGCCCTAGCGCATGTCCGCCAACCGCACGGCGGCGCTCGGGTTGGCGATCGCGGCGGCGGTGGCGGCCCTGGGCTGCGTCGCGGCCCTGTTGCTGCGCCAACCGGGTCCCTGGGCCTGGCTGCTGGCGCCGCTGGTCCTGGCGATGCTGCTGGCCGCCCTGCGGCTCGGCCACGGCCTGCGCGCAGAACGCCGGCGGGCGGCGGCGTTGCGCGGGCAGCTGAAGGCCGTCGAGCAGGAGCGCGATGGCCTGCGCCAGGAGCTGCTCAGCCACGACCAGCTCGAACAGCAGCTGCTGCAAGCCAAGCAGGCCGCCGAGGCGGCGGTGCTCGCCAAGGGCGAGTTCCTGGCCACGATGAGCCACGAGATCCGCACGCCGCTCAACGGCATCCTGCCGATGCTGGACCTGATCGCGCGCGGCCCGCTCGGGCTGGACCAGCGCGAGATGCTGCGCACCGCCACCGCCAGCTCGATGCAGCTGCTGCGCATCGTCGACGACATCCTCGACTACTCCAAGCTCGAAGCCGACAAGCTCCAGCTGGAGATCACCACCTTCAACCTGCGCGAGATGCTCGAAGGCGTGGTGCAGCTGATGCAGCGCGCCGCCGAGGAGAAGCGCCTGAAGCTCTCGCTGCGGATCGACCCGGCGGTGCGCCTGTCGGTGCGCGGCGACCCGGTGCGCCTGCGCCAGGTCCTGGGCAACCTGATCAGCAACGCGGTGAAGTTCACCGAGCGCGGCCACGTCGACGTGCAGGTGCAGCGGCTCGGCGAGGCCAAAGCCCAGCACCTGCTGCGCTTCCAGGTCAGCGACACCGGCATCGGCATCGCGCCGGAGCAGCAGTCGCGCCTGTTCCGTTCCTTCACCCAGGCCGACGCCTCCACGACCCGGCTGTATGGCGGCACCGGCCTCGGCCTGGCGATCTGCAAGCGCATCGTCGACCTGATGGGCGGGCGCATCGGCGTGGAATCCACGCCCGGCGCAGGGTCCAACTTCTGGTTCGAGGTCCCGTTGCTGAAAGTGCTCGGCGACATGGACGCCCCGGCGGCGACCGCCCAGGGGCAGCGCGTCCTGCTGGTTTCCAGCGACCTCGCGCTGTCCCAGCGCATGAGCCGCCTGCTGGGCGACTGGGGCCTGGACGTGCAGGGCGTGGAAACCACGCAGGAAGCGCTGGAACGCCTTCGCGCCGGGGCCACCTTGCCGGCCTACCGCATCGTGGTCGCCGACCACGACACCCTGCGCTACAGCGCGCGTGCGCTGCAGCGCACGCTGGCGCGCCAGGAATCCGGCCAGCCCCGGCTGATCTGGCTCTACGGCCAGCACCCGCTCCCCGACGAGATCCAGCGCCATCCCGACCTGCTGCCCCGGCAGGCGCCGGATGCCAGCATCCGCACCGCGCTGTTCCCGCCGGAACCGGCGCCGGCGGTCGAGGCCGAGCCGGCCGCGCCGGCGATGGCCGCGCCGACGCGCCCCGCCCGCATCCTGCTGGTCGAGGACAACCCGGTGAACATGCTGGTCGCCCGCAAGATCCTCGACTCCCTGGGCCACCAGGCCGATACCGCCGGCAACGGCGCACAGGCCCTGGAAGCGATGCTCCAGCAGCCCTACGACCTGGTGCTGATGGACTGCCAGATGCCGGTCCTGGACGGTTACGCGGCGACCCGCCGCTGGCGCGCGCGCGAAGCGGGCCAGTCCGCACGGCCCCTGCCGATCATCGCCATGACCGCCAATGCCATGGCCGGGGATCGCGAGCGCTGCCTGCATGCCGGCATGGACGACTACCTGTCCAAGCCGGTGTCGCGCGACCAGTTGGCCAGTTGCCTCGCCCGCTGGCTGCCGCAACCCGGGCGCGCGCCGGCCCCTGCCCTTGCCCCGGCAGTCCCGCAGGCGCCCGAGCAAGCCGCCGAGGCGGCCCAGGCGGCCGCGCTGCCGGTGCTGGACACCGGCGTGCTGGACGAGCTGCGCGAGGTGGCCGGAGCGGAAACCGCGCGCATCATCGCGCTGTTCCTGGAGGACGCGCCCGGCCTGATCGGCCAGTTGGAAACGGCCGCCACCACCGGCGACATCGAGAAGCTGCGCGACGTGGCGCACATCCTGAAGGCCTCGAGCGCCAATGTCGGCGCGATGGCCCTGTCCAACGCCGCGCGCAGGATCGAACTGTCGGCGCGCACCGGCATGCTGGACCGGCCCGGCGTGCTGGTGGCGCTGGCGATCGCGGAGAACGCGCGCGCCCGCGTCGCGCTGATCGGCTACGCCGGCCGGCTCGCGGCAGCGGCCGCGCGCGAGGCGGATCAGTCTTCCAGCTTGGTGAGCAGGTAGTTCGGCTCGCCGATGCGGTCCACCAGGTCCAGCTGCGTCTCCAGCCAGTCGATGTGCTCTTCTTCCTGCTCCAGGATGTCGGCCAGCAGCTGCCGGCTCACGTAGTCCTTGACCGATTCGCAATAGGCGATGGCTTCGCGCAGCAGCACGGCGCCTTCGCGCTCCAGCGCCAGGTCGCAACGGAACATCTCGGTCGGGCTCTCGCCGATGCGCAGCTTGCCCAGCGCCTGGAAGTTCGGCAGCCCCTCGAGGAACAGGATGCGGTCCGACAGCTTGTCGGCATGCTTCATCTCGTCGATCGATTCCTTGTACTCGTGCTCGGCCAGTTCCTTCAGGCCCCAGTTCTTCAGCATCTTGGCGTGCAGGAAGTACTGGTTGATCGCGGTGAGCTCGTTGTAGAGCGCCTTGTTGAGGTACTCGATGACCTTGGTATCGCCTTTCATGCGACGTCTCCAGCGGTGGGGCGGGCGCACTCTAGCGCTTTCGCCGCATCGATGAAGAAACGCGAATCGTGCTCAGTTTGAGGCAAAAGCCAGGCTCGCCCGGCGGGATGGCCACCGCCACCGGAGCGGTCTCGGCCGCGGCGGTGGGCGAAAAGCGGGTTCCTCGCTCCGGGCGCCTGCCCGCGCTGCCCGTCGGTTGGCCGATTGGAAGGCGGACGAGGTAGGTCGTCAGGCCGCGCTGGCCAGCCCGGCCATCGGCAGCGGGAATTCCCGCACGGCGCGCGCCTGGGCGATCAGGTCGGCAGCCATGTCCAGGCACGAGCCGCAGTTGGAACCGCAACCGGTACGCATGGTGAGTTCGGTGACGCTGGCGCAGCCGTTGGCGACGGCTTCGCGGATCTGGTGGTCGGTGACCCCGTTACAGATGCATACGTACACGTTCGACAACTCAAGGCTCACGCCCCAGGATCGGGGGCGTGGCCATTCAAACGAAAACGAGAATGGTTGTCAATTCAAGGCCGTTCATTCGATCCCGGACACGCGCGGCCCCATCCGGCGCTTGCGGGAACGCTTGCGCGGCCGGTCGTGCCCGGCGCTGCTGCCGGGCAGCCAGGCTTCCTGGGCGCGCTCGGGCATCATTCCGACCGCCCCGCCGGCGATGCCGCGCGCCAGCGGCGCCAGGTGGCGCAGGGCGCGGGCGTAGACGCCGCGCTTGAACACCACCACGTGCTCGACCGGGTACCAGAAATCCACCCAGCGCCAGTGGTCGAACTCGGGGGTATCGGTGCAATCCAGCTGCACCAGGGACTCGTCCCCGGTCAGCCGCAGCAGGAACCAGACCTGCTTCTGGCCGATGCAGACCTGCTTCTCGCTGTGGCGGATGGCCCGTGCCGGCAGGCGATAGCGCAGCCAGCCGGGCGTCGCCCCGAGCAACTCGACGTGCTCGGGCAACAGGCCGGTTTCCTCGCGCAACTCGCGGTACATGGCTTCGACCGGGGTTTCGTCGCTGTTCATGCCGCCTTGCGGGAACTGCCAGCCGTCCCGGCGCACGCGGCGCGCCCAGAACACCTGTCCGTCCTGCCGCATCAGCACGATGCCGACGTTTGGCCGGTAGCCGTCCGGATCGATCACGATGCGGACTCCTGAAAATCTACTGCCCCCGACTCTGCCACGCTCGATCGAAGCCCACAAGCCGGCCAGGCAAC
Organism: Pseudomonas sp. Hp2; assembly: GCF_006386585.1. Taxonomy (NCBI): domain Bacteria; kingdom Pseudomonadati; phylum Pseudomonadota; class Gammaproteobacteria; order Pseudomonadales; family Pseudomonadaceae; genus Pseudomonas; species Pseudomonas sp. Hp2. Next base: position 57,558 of record NZ_VAHJ01000005.1, on the reverse strand, counting down.
CGTTGACAACCACCAGGAGCATCGCCAGAATTAGCGGTTCCCTAGGCTATGTAGCTCAGCCGGTTAGAGCACAGCACTCATAATGCTGGGGTCGGTGGTTCGAGTCCACCCATAGCCACCAAGGTTTCCAGTCCGCCTCGCGCGTGCGATAATCTTGGAGCAGTACATCCATTGCCCCGTCGCCAAGTGGTAAGGCATCTGACTCTGACTCAGACATTCGGTGGTTCGAATCCATCCGGGGCAGCCAAATCCGAAAGGGCCTGATCGCAAGATCAGGCCCTTTTTCTTTGGCCGCCCATCCATCCCCGCAGGAGCGGCTTTTGCGGGAGCGGAAACGCAAAAGCCCGGCCTGGGCCGGGCTTTGCGGAAACACTCCAGTTCGGGCGGCCTGCGCCGCCCGGACCAGGCGCCGGATCAGCGCTTGGAGAACTGGGTGGCGCGACGGGCCTTGTGCAGGCCGACCTTCTTGCGCTCGACCTCGCGCGCGTCGCGGGTCATGAAGCCGGCCTTGCGCAGCTCGGACTTCAGCGACTCGTCGTACTCGACCAGCGCGCGGGCGATGCCCAGGCGGATCGCACCGGCCTGGCCGGTGGTGCCGCCGCCGGTGGCGGTGACGGTGATGTCGAAGCTCTCGGTGTTCTTGGTCAGCTCCAGCGGCTGGCGCACGATCATGCGGGCGGTCTCGCGGCCGAAGAACTCGTCCAGCGGACGGCCATTGACGGTGATGTTGCCGGAGCCCTTGCGCAGGAACACGCGGGCGGTGGAGGACTTGCGACGGCCAGTGCCGTAGTTCTGAGTGATAGCCATGATTAGATGTCCAGGACCTGCGGCTGCTGAGCGGCGTGCGGATGGTTCGGGCCGGCGTAGACCTTGAGCTTGCGGTACATGGCGCGGCCCAGCGGGCCCTTCGGCAGCATGCCCTTGACGGCGATCTCGATCACGCGCTCCGGATGGCGCTCCAGCGCCTCGGCCAGGGTCTCGGTCTTCAGGTTGCCGATGTAGCCGGTGAAGCGGTGGTACTGCTTGTCCTGCAGCTTCTTGCCGGTGACGGCGATCTTCTCGGCGTTGATCACGACCAAGTAGTCGCCGGTGTCGACGTGAGGGGTATAGACGGGCTTGTGCTTGCCACGCAGGCGGCGGGCCAGCTCGGAGGCCAGACGACCCAGCGTCTTGCCGGAGGCGTCGACGAGATACCAGTCGCGCTGGACGGTCTCGGACTTTGCGGTGAAAGTGCTCATAGGGAACTCAAGGTAGGTCGGGCTCATTGCGGCGGCGACGCTGCCGGAACTTTGCCACGCGTTGTGAAGGGTGAAACAAGAGGGCCGGCATTCTACGCACTTCCCCCGCCATGTTCAAGCCGCCGGGTCCGCGGCTGGCCCGGGGCCGGGTTCCGGGGGAAAATCGGGGCCGCCCCTCCTCCGAAGCCCCCGCCATGCCGCGCCTGAACACCCCGCTCGACGACCTGCTGACCGAAGCCCAGCGCGCGCTCGACACGGTCTTCGGCAATCCGCCGACGCATCGCGCCAACCCGGCCGCCGGCACGCCCGACGCGCTCCTAGACGCTCCCGCCCGGCGCCATGCGGCCGGGCTCATGCGCATCAACCACGTCGGCGAGGTCTGTGCCCAAGGCCTGTACTTCGGCCAGGCCGCGGTCGCCCGCGATCCAGCCACCCGCCAGCACCTGCTGGAGGCGGCGCAGGAAGAGACCGACCACCTGGCCTGGTGCGCCGACCGCCTGCGCGAGCTGGACAGCCGCCCCAGCCTGTTCAACCCGATCTGGTACGCCGGCAGCTATGCGCTGGGCACCCTCGCCGGACTGGCCGGCGACCCGTGGAGCCTGGGCTTCGTGGTCGAGACCGAGCGCCAGGTCGAGGCGCACCTGGACGAGCACCTGGAGACGCTGCCGCCCGACGACCGGCGCAGCCGCGAGATCCTGAAGGTGATGAAGGCCGACGAGGCACGCCATGCCGACCATGCCGAGCAGGCCGGCGCGCGCATCCTGCCTCCCCCGATCCCGACCGCGATGGCGCTGGCCTCGAAGCTGATGAAGACCCTCGCCTACCGGCTCTGAAGCCGCAGCGACAGCCATCGCCGGTGTCGGCCGGAATGGCTTCTGTGGGAGCGGCTTCAGCCGCGATGTGGCTTTACCACGCACGCCCTGCCGCCAGAGCCCTCTCGCCCATGCGGGATCCAATGGGAAAGCTCCATCGCGGCTGAAGCCGCTCCCACAGGCAAACCGCCTTACGAAAAGGTCAGGACGAGGCGAGCTTCAGACCTATCACCCCGGCCACGATCAGGCCGACGCAGGCCAGCCGCGCCGGCGAGGCGCTGTCGTTGAACAGGAAAATGCCCAGTACGGCCACGCCCATCGCGCCGATGCCGGTCCAGATCGCGTAGGCGGTGCCGACCGGGATGGTCTTCATCGCCTGGCTCATCAGGTACAGGCTGATCAGCGCCGACACCACCGTGCCCACGGTCGGCAGCGGCCTGCTGAAGCCTTCCGAGTACTTCATGCCCAGGGCGAAGCCGATCTCGAACAGGCCGGCCAGCAACAGGTAGATCCAGGACATGCGACACCTCCTTTTCCAATAGGGACACCGATCCCGCGCAGCGACGCGGGTTCTTCCGGGGAACCGCCCAAAAGCAGACGGCCCGGCGCTTTCGCACCGGGCCGCCGTCGGCTTTGGTCCGCGGCTTGCGCCGCGTGGCGGGTCGTCCCGCCCTTCGATTCACCGCGCCCATCCTAGCGGACGGCACCCGAACCGGATATGACCCTCACTCGGCCAGGTTGCGGCCGTGGAACAGCTCCTCGATCTCGCGCTTGAGCAGCGCCTCGATCTTCATGCGCTCCTTGAACGAGAGGTTCTTGGCCTTCTCCTCGAACAGGTACTGGTCCAGGTCGAAGTCCTTCAGGTGCATCTTGGTGTGGAAGATGTTCTCCTGGTAGACGTTGACGTCGAACATCTCGTAGCGCGACTTGATGTTCTTGGCCAGGAAGTTCTGGATCGAGTTGATCTTGTGGTCGATGAAGTGCTTCTTGCCCTTCACGTCGCGGGTGAAGCCACGGACGCGGTAGTCCATGATCACGATGTCCGACTCGAGCGACTCGATCAGGTAGTTCAGGGCCTTCAGCGGCGAGATCACGCCGCAGGTGGCGACGTCGATGTCGGCGCGGAAGGTGGCGATGCCTTCCTGCGGGTGCGTCTCCGGATAGGTGTGCACGGTGATGTGCGACTTGTCCATGTGCGCGACCACCGCGTCGGAGATCAGCTCCTTGCCGGCCTGCTTCTTGTCGATGACCGGCTCCTCGGAGATCAGGATCGTCACCGAAGCGCCCTGCGGGTCGTAGTCCTGGCGCGCGATATTGAGGATGTTGGCCCCGATGATCTCGGCCACATCCGTCAGGATCTGGGTCAGGCGGTCGGCGTCGTACTGCTCGTCGATGTACTCGATGTAGCGCTGGCGCTCTTCCTCGGTACGGGCGTAGCAGACGTCGTAGATGTTGAAGCTCAACGCCTTGGTGAGGTTGTTAAAACCTTGCAGCCTCAGGCGTGGCAACGGCTTGACCACGGCGGTCGGTCCTCTGGGAGACGGGAAAGGGGCAATTATGAGGCAAAGTGCCCAGCAACGAAACGCCGACCCCACAAGGTGGTTTACCTTGGACGATCCGTCCCGTTAAGCTTCCGACGATCGAGCTGCGGAACTGCCATGAGCCTAGTGAACCCCCACAGTGTGACACCGGCGCGTCAGGGCGTCCCGCCGCTGGCGCTGGACGCGGCGACCGTCGAGCGCTTCCTCGCCCATAGCCACCGCCGTCGGTACCCCACCCGCACCGACGTGTTCCGGCCGGGCGACCCGGCCGGCACGCTCTATTATGTGATCAGCGGCTCGGTCAGCATCATCGCCGAGGAAGAGGACGACCGGGAGCTGGTGCTGGGCTACTTCGGCGCCGGCGAGTTCGTCGGCGAGATGGGCCTGTTCATCGAGTCCGACGAGCGCGAGGTGGTGCTGCGCACCCGCAGCCAGTGCGAACTGGCCGAGATCAGCTACGAGCGCCTGCACCAGCTGCTGCAGGGCGCCCTGGCCCCGGACGCCGCCCGGCTGCTGTACGCGATCGGCGCCCAGCTCTCCAAGCGCCTGCTCGACACCACCCGCAAGGCCAGCCGTCTGGCGTTCCTGGACGTGACCGACCGCATCGTGCGCACCTTGCACGACCTGGCCAAGGAGCCGGAGTCGATGAGCCACCCGCAGGGTACCCAGCTGCGCGTGTCCAGGCAGGAGCTGGCGCGACTGGTGGGCTGCTCGCGCGAGATGGCCGGGCGCGTGCTGAAGAAGCTGCAGGCCGACGGCGTGCTGCATGCCCGCGGCAAGACCGTGGTGCTCTACGGGACGCGCTGAGCGGGCGCGCATTCGCACAAATGCCCCACGGTCCGCGGCGCGGACCGTGGGCCCCGGCTCATAAGTACCCGTCCCCCGCGCCTGCCGGCGCGCGCCCTCTTACCCGGGGCACCCTCCAGAACATTCACCGGGAACCCGGGCAGTTGCTGACGCTACTTGGACGCCGATCCGGGGGATCGGCTTTTGTGGGAGCGGCTTCGGCCGCGATGAGGCCTTGCCGGGAAAGCCCTATCGCGGCTAATGACCCTAGGTCGGCGTAGAGCCGCTCCGCGCACATGCTGCGCTACACCGGATCGCCACCGCGGTCGCGGCATCCCCAGTTCAGGATCGGCGTGCCCGGGGGCAGCACCTCGCGGAAGAAGCCGACCCTGCTCCGCTTCGGGTTGACCACCACCGGTGCGCGCGCGGCCTTGAGCAGCGGCAGGTCGGCGACGCTGTCGGAGTAGGCCACCTCGATCCGGCCATAGCCGCGCTCGCGCAGCATCCGCATCTTCTCTTCGTTGTGGCAGTGCCGCTTGGCGATGACCGCGCCCAGGGTCGGGCCGACCAGGCTGCCGATCACCGGCACGTCCTGGTGGGCGACGAACGCCAGGATCGCGCGCGCCAGCTCCGGCGGCGCGCCGGTGGCGACGACCACCCGGTCGCCGGCCTTGCGGTGGCCCGCGAATACCTCCAGCGCGCGCGGCAGCAGCCGGCGGCGGATGTCGGCCTCGTGGCGCAACACGTAGGTGTCGATCACCCGATCGAACTCGCGGGCGCGATGCAGGCCGAACGTGGCGATCCAGACGTAGCCCGAGACCCCGCGCCGGCGCGTCGGCAGCAGCGCGACCATCGGGCCCAGCACCGGCGTGGCCAGCAGCGCGGCCAGCAGCCGCAGCGGATTGCGCCGGATCAGCCAGGCGAACAGGTGGCTGCCGGAATCGCCGTCGTAGAGCGTGTGGTCGAAGTCGAAGACGACCAGCGGCGCGTCCTCGCGCGGGGTCGGATAGGCCTGGGTCATGCGAAGAACAATTGGCGCAGCGCCTCGCCCGGCTCCTCGGCGCGCATGAAGGTCTCGCCGACCAGGAACGCGTCGACGCCGTTGTCGCGCATCAGCTGCACGTCGGTCCGGGCCAGGATGCCGCTCTCGGTGACCAGCAGGCGGTCCCTGGGCACGGCATCCTTCATCGACAGCGTGGTCTGCAGCGTCACCTCGAAGGTGCGCAGGTTGCGGTTGTTGATGCCGATCATCGGCACCGGCACCTGGATCGCGCGCTCCAGCTCGTCGATGTCGTGCACCTCGACCAGCACGTCCAGGCCCAGTTGCAGCGCCAGCCCGGACAGGTCGGCCAGCTGCGTGTCGTCCAGCGCGGCGACGATCAGCAGGATGCAATCGGCGCCCAGCACGCGCGCTTCGTAGACCTGGTACGGGTCGACGGTGAAGTCCTTGCGCAGCACCGGCAGCGTGCAGGCCTCGCGCGCCTGCTGCAGGTAGGCGTCGGCCCCCTGGAAGAAGTCCACGTCGGTCAGCACCGACAGGCAGCTGGCGCCACCGAATTCGTAACTGACCGCGATGTCGGCGGGGCGGAAGTCCGGCCGGATCACGCCCTTGGACGGGCTGGCTTTCTTGACCTCGGCGATCACGGCCGCATCGCCCTGCGCGATGCTCGCCTGCAGCGCCGCGGTGAAGCCGCGCGTGGCCGGCAGGTCGGCGCTGCGCGCCACCAGCTCCGCCAGCGGCACGCGCGCGCTGCGCTCGGCGATTTCTTCGGCCTTGCGGGCGAGGATGGTGGTGAGGATGTCGCTCATCGGATCGGTTCCTGGGGGCCCGGCATTATCGGCCAAGGGCGGCGGAATGGCGAAAACGGCGCCCTCCCCCGGCTTTCGCGCCGGCGCGGCGCAAGCCGGGGCCGGGCTTCCCGGACGGATCGGGCCAACCGCCGCACGAAGGCCTCACCCCCGCCGGCGCGGAGGGCGGGGAGCCCTCAAAGCGACCGCGTGAACGCCACGTACGCGTCGAGCCGCGCGCGCGCGCTGCCGTCGGCGATCGCCGCGCGCGCGCGGGCGATGCCGTCGGCGATGCTGTCGGCCACGCCCGCCACGTACAACGCGGCGCCGGCATTGAGCGCGACGATGTCCAGCGCCGGGCCGGGCGTGTTGTCGAGCACGCCCAGCAGCATGGCGCGCGATTCGGCGGCATCGGCGACCTTGAGGTTGCGGCTGGCGGACATGGCGATGCCATAGTCCTCCGGATGCACCTCGTATTCACGCACCTGCCCGTCGCGCAGTTCGCCGACCAGGGTGCCGGCGCCGAGCGAGAGCTCGTCCATGCCGTCGCGCCCCCAGACCACCAGCGCGCGCTCGGCACCGAGCCGCTGCAGCACGCGGGCCTGGATGCCGACCAGGTCCGGATGGAACACGCCCATCAGGATCGACGGCGCGGCGGCCGGGTTGGTGAGCGGGCCGAGGATGTTGAAGATCGTGCGCACGCCCATCTCGCGGCGCACCGGCGCCACCACCTTCATCGCCGGATGGTGGATCGGCGCGAACATGAAGCCGATCCCGGTGGCGGCGATCGCCCGCGCCACCTGCTCCGGCTGCAGCTCGATCACCGCGCCCAGCGCCTCCAGCGCATCGGCGCTGCCGGACTTGGACGACACGCTGCGGTTGCCGTGCTTGGCCACGCGGGCGCCGGCCGCGGCCGCGGCGAACATCGCGCAGGTCGAGATGTTGAAGGTGTGCGAGCCGTCGCCGCCGGTGCCGACGATGTCGACCAGGTGGGTGCGGTCGGCCACGTCCACGGTGCGCGAGAACTCGCGCATCACCGCGGCGGCGCCGGCGATCTCGCCGACGGTCTCCTTCTTCACGCGCAGGCCGGTGAGGATCGCCGCGACCATGGTGTCGGACACTTCGCCGCGCATGACCTGGCGCATCAGATCGACCATCTCGTCGTGGAAGATCTCGCGATGCTCGATGGTGCGCTGCAGGGCTTCTTGCGGGGTGATGGGCATGGCGTGAGGTCTTGTGGCGGATGGGGTGCGGCAAACGTGTGGCCGCGGCGGAACCGGGCGGCCCGGCGCCTCCCGGGGATCAGCGCTGCAGGAAGTTCTTCAGCAACGCGTGGCCGTGCTCGGTGAGGATCGATTCGGGATGGAACTGCACGCCCTCGACCGGATGCTCGCGATGGCGCAGGCCCATGATCTCCTCGACCGAGCCGTCCGGGTTCTCGGTCCAGGCGGTGACTTCCAGCACGTCGGGCAGCGTGGCCTTGTCCACCACCAGCGAGTGGTAGCGCGTGGCCTGGTAGCCATCCGGCAGGCCCGCGAACACGCCCTTGCCCTCGTGCCGGATCGGCGAGGTCTTGCCGTGCATGATGTTGCCGGCGCGGATCACGTCCCCGCCGTAGACCTGGCCGATGCTCTGGTGGCCGAGGCAGACCCCGAGGATCGGCGTGGTCGGGCCGAGCTTCTCGATCAGCTCCAGCGAGACCCCTGCCTCGTTCGGCGTGCACGGTCCCGGCGAGATCACGATCCGCTCGGGCTTGAGCGCGGCGATCTGCTCGACGCTCATCGCGTCGTTGCGCACCACCGTCACCTCGGCGCCCAGCGCCTGCAGGTACTGCACGAGGTTGTAGGTGAAGCTGTCGTAGTTGTCGAGCATCAGCAGCATGGCGGGTCACTCATTGCGCGACCGGTGGATCGCGGTGGGGTCTTGGTGGGGCTCAGCCGGGCATCGCGCCGGATGCGGCGAAATCGCGGCACAGCGCGTCGACGTCCTCCGGGCGCGTCGCCCACGAGGTGACGAAGCGGATCACGGTGCGGCCGTCGGGCAATGCCTGCCAGCGCTCGAACTCGTAGCGCCGGGCCAGGGCCTCGAGGCGGTCCGGATCGACCGCGACGAACTGCTGGTTGGTCGGCGAATCGACGGCGAAATCGGCGCCGGCGACGGCGAGGCCCTCGCGCAGGCGCTGCGCCATCGCGTTGGCATGCGCCGCCAGCTCGAAGTACAGCCCGTCCTCGAACAGCGCCTCGAACTGCGTGCCCAGCACCATGCCCTTGGCCAGCATCGCGCCGCGCTGCTTGACGAGGTAGCGCACGTCCGCCTTGAGGGCGGGATTGAAGATCGCCAGCGCCTCGCCGAGCAACGCGCCGTTCTTGGTGCCGCCGATGTAGCAGGCGTCGCTCAGCGCGGCGATGTCGGCCAGCGACAGGTCGTTGCCCGGCGCGGTCAACGCCACGCCGAGGCGCGCGCCGTCGACGAACAGCAGCAGCCCCTCGATGCAGCAGAAATCGGACAGCGCCTGCAGTTCGGCGCGCGAGTAGATCGTGCCCAGCTCGGTACTCTGCGAGATGTACACCAGGCGCGGCTGCACCATGTGCTCGTTGTCGTGCGCGGCCAGCAGCGGCGCGATGTCGCCTGGGGAGAGCTTGCCGTCCGCGGTCGGCACGGTCAGCACCTTGTGGCCGGTGGCCTCGACCGCCCCGGTCTCGTGCGTGGCGATGTGGCCCTGCACGCTGGCGATGGCCGCCTGGTGCGGCCGCAGGAACGCGGAAAGCGCCACCAGGTTGGTCTGGGTGCCGCCCGCCAGCAAGTGCACCTCGGCGTCGGGCCGTCCGCAGGCGCCGCGGATCAGCTCGGCCGCGCGCAGGCTGTGGCGGTCCAGGCCATAGCCGGCGTTGCGTTCCGCGTTGGCGGCGACCAGCGCCTGCAGCACGCGCGGGTGCGCGCCGTCGTTGTAGTCGTTGCGGAAGCTGATCCTGCCGGTGCCGGGTTGTCCGTCCATCACAGCCCCTTGGCGGCCTGCGCCACCGCGCGGAACAGCGCGCGCCCCTTGTTCATCGTCTCCTGCCATTCCAGGTCCGGATCGGAGTCGTAGACCACGCCGCCGCCGGCCTGCACGTACAGATGCCCGTCCTGGATCACCGCGGTGCGGATCGCGATCGCGGTGTCGGCATCGCCGTGCCAGCCGATGTAGCCGACCGCGCCGGAATAGACGTTGCGCCTGACCGGCTCCAGCTCGCGAATGATCTCCAGCGCGCGGATCTTGGGGGCGCCCGACACGGTGCCGGCCGGGAACGTCGCGCGCAGCACGTCGGCATAGCTGAGCCCGGCCTTCAGCGTGCCGGTGACCTCGCTGACGATGTGCATGACGTGGCTGTAGCGCTCGATCACGAACGATTCCCTGACCTGCACGCTGCCAGCCTCGGCGACGCGGCCGACGTCGTTGCGGCCCAGGTCGATCAGCATCACGTGCTCGGCGCGCTCCTTCGGATCGGCCAGCAACTCCTCTTCCAGCGCCTTGTCCTGCTCGGGCGTGGCGCCGCGCGGGCGGGTGCCGGCGATCGGGCGCACGGTGACCTCGCCGTCGCGCAGGCGCGCCAGGATCTCCGGCGAGGAACCGACCACCTGGGTGCCGCCGACGTCGATGAAGTACATGTACGGCGACGGGTTGAGCGCGCGCAGCGCGCGGTAGACGTCGATCGGGCGGGCGCGGAACGGCACCCGCAGGCGCTGCGAGGGCACCACCTGGAAGATGTCGCCGGCGCGCACGTACTCCTGCGCCTTGCGCACCACGTCGTGGTACTGCTCGCGGGTGAAGGACGAGCGGAAGTCGGCCTCGTCGATCGCGTCGGAGACCTGCGCCTGCGGATAGCCGGCGCCGGCCTGGCGCAACCGGTGCGCCAGTTCGTCCAGGCGCCGGTTGGCGCGCGCGAAGGCCTGCGGCTGGCGCGGATCGGCATGCACGATCAGGTACAGCCGGCCCTTGAGGTTGTCGAACACCGCCAGCTCCTCGGAGAGCATCAGCAGGATGTCCGGGGTGCCGAGCTCGTCGGGCTTGTCGCCGGCGGCCAGGCGCGGCTCGATGTACTGGATGCACTCGAAGCCGAACCAGCCGACCAGGCCACCGGTGAAGCCCGGCAGGCCGTCCAGCTTCGGCACCGAGTGCCGCGCGCGCAGCGCCTCGACCTCGGCCAGCGGGTCGGCGACCTCGCGCGTCTCCACCACCTCGCTCAGCTCGCAGGTCTCGAGCGTGTGTCCGCGGAAGCTGTACACGCGCCGCGCCGGCAGGCCGATGATGGAGTAGCGGCCGAAGCGCTCGCCGCCTTCGACCGATTCGAACAGGTAGGTGTAGGGGCCGTCGGCGAGCTTCAGGTAGACCGAAAGCGGCGTGTCCAGGTCGGACAGCACTTCGCGGACGACAGGGATGCGGGTGTGGCCTTCAGCGGCCTGGCGCTGGAACTGCTCTGCGGTGATCAAGACGACTTTCCTTCCGGGGGGCGGCGGTGACGAAGCGGACGACGGCAACGGGCCACCATCGCCACCAGCGGCGAGCGGAAGAGAAGGAACGCGGGGTCGTCAGGCTGGACACCGGGCTACTGTACCGCACCCGCGTGCGCGATGCAGGCTCGCTTGCAGCCGAAACCGTCGGCGGGTTCCCTCGCGACGGCGGGCCGCCCGGCCTCAATCCGACAGCAACGGGCAATCGGCCGGCAGGTGCATGCGCAGGCGGCCGGGCACGCAGTCGATGCGGAAATGCCGCGAGGTCTCCGGCTCGCCGTCCAGGTTGAGCGTCAGCGGCTCGGGTGCGTCGATCTCCAGCCACGGCAACTGCGCACGCTCGGCCACGCGCTCCAGCGCCGCGCGCTTGCCGCCGGTGACCAGCGCCCCCAGCGTGCCGGCGACCTCGCCGCTCAGTTCCGGCACGATCGTCACGTCGAGCAGGCCGTCGTCGATCCGTGCCTCCGGGCACAGGGCCTGGCCGCCCCCGGCCTGGCGCCCGTTGCCGATGCCGAGCGCGATGAAGCCGCCCTGCCAGTGGAAGTCCGGCCCGCGCAGCGAAGCCTGGACCGGCTCGATCCGGCCCAGGCGGGACATGCCGGTGATCAGGTAGGCCAGCCCGCCGAGCATCTTCTTGAGCCCTTCGTCGGTTTCCACGGTCACCTGCGTGCCGAAGCCGCCGCTGGCGACGTTGGCGCACCAATGCGGCCCGTGGTCGGCCTCCACGCGCAGCAGGTCGATCGCGCGGGCGGGACTGCCGGCGATCAATCGCAGCGCCGCCAACGCCTCCTCCGGGATGCCCGCCGCGGCCGCGAAGTCGTTCGCCGTCCCCAGCGGCACCAATCCCAGGGTCGGCAACGCCCCGGCCGGTTCGTCGCGGTGCGCCAGCGTGGTCGCCACCTCGCTCAGGGTGCCGTCGCCGCCGGCCGCGATCACGGTATCCACGCCGGCGGAGATGGCCTCGGCGACGTAGCGCTCGGCATCGCCGTCTTCCCAGGTCACCCGCACGTCCAGCCGGACGCCGCGCTCGCGCATGTGGCCCACCGCCGCGCGCAGCGCGTCGTCGCCCGCGGATTTTCCGTTGAGGATCAGTCGCCAGTGGGGGGGCATCGGCATCCGGCCACGAGGAAGGAAGCGGCAGGCTAGCAGCGCGCGGAACCGGGCATCGTGAACGCCGCGCCTGTCATCACCGTGTCATCGCCCATCCGGAACATGGAAGGCCATAGCAGGGACGATGGGCGGAGGCAGGATAAGCCTCCAATTTTCCAGCGGGGATCGCGTCGGGCGGCGCGGTCCCCGTTTTTCTTCGAGGCGTGGTTCTATTGCGCCGGCTACCGGGCGGCACGGGGCGCGGGCGAGCGCCCGGCGGCGAAATCCGCCAGCGTCTGGCCCTCCAGGCGATAGACCGTCCACTCGTCCATCGGCCTGGCGCCGACGGCGCGGTAGAAGTCGATCGCCGGCTGGTTCCAGTCCAGCACCGACCATTCGAAGCGGCCGCAGCCCTTGTCCACCGCCAGCCGCGCGAGATGGCGCAGCAGCGCCAGCCCGGCCCCGAGGCCGCGATGCTCGGGGCGCACGAACAGGTCCTCCAGATAGAGGCCGTTGCGCCCGAGCCAGGTGGAGTAATTGAAGAAGTAGACGGCGAAGCCGATCGCCACGCCTTCGTGCTCGCACACCAGCGCATGCGCGGTGGCGCCCTCGCCGAACAGGCTGGCGCGCAGGTCCTCGACGCTGGCCTTGACCGCGTCGGGCTCGCGCTCGTAGACCGCGAGCGCGGTGACCAGTTCGTGTAGTAGCGGCGCGTCGTCCGGCGTGGCGGCGCGGATGCCGAGAGCGCTCATCCGCGCCTGGCCCCGGCCACCGCGGCGCGCATCTTGCCGATCACTTCCGCGTAACTTTCCTGCGTGGAGCCCGGGGCATTGAAGATCGCCGAGCCGGCGACGAAGGTGTCCGCGCCGGCGGCGGCGATCGCGCCGATGTTGTCGGCCTTGACGCCGCCGTCGATCTCCAGCCGGATCGGCTTGCCGAGCGCGTCGATCTTCCGCCGCACCACCTTGAGCTTCTCCAGCGCGGAAGGAATGAACGCCTGGCCGCCGAAGCCCGGGTTGACCGACATCAGCAACACCATGTCCAGCTCCGGCAGCACCCAGTCGAGGATGTCCACCGGGGTGGCCGGGTTCAGCACCAGCCCCGCCTGGCAGCCATGCGACTTGATCAACTGGATCGTGCGATGGACGTGGCGGCTGGCCTCGGGATGGAAGCTGATCAGCGTGGCGCCGGCCTCGGCGAAGTCCGGCACGATGCGGTCCACCGGCTCGACCATCAGGTGCACGTCGATCGGCGCGACGATGCCGTGCTTCCGCAGCGCCTGGCAGACCATCGGGCCGATGGTCAGGTTCGGCACGTAGTGGTTATCCATCACGTCGAAGTGCACCCAGTCGGCGCCGGCCTCCAGGACGGCGTCGACCTCCTCGCCGAGGCGGGCGAAATCGGCGGACAGGATGGACGGGGCGATGATGCAGTCGGACATGGCGGTTCTCGGAGCGGAATGGCTAGCGCCGGCGCAGGCGCTGGATGCGGTCGTAGGCGGCATTGATCTCGCTGGCGCGGCGCTCGGCCTGGCGGCGCTGCTCCGGATCGGCACGTGCGACCTTGTCGGGGTGGTACTGCGACATCAACCGGCGATAGGCCAGTTCGATCTCGGCATTGCTGGCATCCGGGGTCAGCCCCAGCGCCCGGTAGGGATCGTCGCGCCGGGCCTTGAACCAGCCGGCATCGACCGCGTGGCCGACCAGCAGGCCCAGCAGCACTCCCAGCGGCGGCGAACCGCGGAACAGCAACGCGCCGAGCAGGGCGCCGAGCAGTTTTCCGTACCAGGGCATGGGGCGTGGGCAGGGCCGGGAGGCGGGCCTGCCAGTTTAACCGAACGCCCCATGGACGGCCCTGCAAAAACCCCTGCGGCAGCCCCCGAAGCGCCGTACACTACGCGGCCCGCCGTCCAGCCGCGGGCCCGCCGGGTCCCGGGGACAGCGCCAACGCGAAGTTCCAGAGGAGTGCCTGTGTCGACCACGCTGTTGCAATCCGATCTCCCCGGCCTGCCGTTGCGTCACCGTGGCAAGGTCCGGGACGTCTTCGACATCCCCCGCGAACGGCTGCCGGCCGGCACGCCGCCCGGCGACTACCTGCTGATCGTCGCCACCGACCGCCTCTCCGCCTTCGACGTGGTGCTGCCCGACCCGATCCCCGGCAAGGGCGAGATGCTGTGCCAGGTCTCCAACTTCTGGTTCCGCAAGACCGAGCACCTGATGCCCAACCACCTCACCGGCATCGACGTGGCCAGCGTGCTGCCCGAGGGCGTGGACAAGGCCCTGTACGCCAAGCGCGCGGTGGTGACCAAGAAGCTCAAGCCGGTGCCGGTGGAAGCCATCGCCCGCGGCTACCTGATCGGCAGCGGCTGGAAGGACTACCAGCGCACCGGCAAGGTCAGCGGCATCGAGCTGCCCGACGGCCTGCGCCAGGCCGAGAAACTGGCCGAACCGATCTTCACCCCCTCCACCAAGGCCGCGGTCGGCGACCACGACGAGAACATCGACTTCGACACCATGGTGAAGGCAGTCGGCACCGAACTGGCCGAACGCGTGCGCGACGCCACCCTGCGCATCTACCGCTTCGCCGCCGACTACGCGGCCGAGCGCGGCATCCTGCTGGCCGACACCAAGTTCGAGTTCGGCACCGACGCCGACGGCCGCCTGTACATCATGGACGAGATGCTGACCCCCGACTCCTCCCGCTACTGGCCGGCCGACCAGTACGAGGTCGGCACCAGCCCCCCGAGCTACGACAAGCAGTTCGTGCGCGATTACCTGGAAACCCTGGACTGGGGCAAGACCGCCCCCGGCCCGGAGCTGCCGCAGGACGTGATCGACCGCACCCGCGCGAAGTACGCCGAGGCGCTGCAGCGGTTGGCGGGGATCAGCGTGGATTGATCTGATACCGCATTACTGCATCACCCCCAGATGGATCTGGAATTCTAATGATTCATGGTTTCCTCGTTTGTCATGGTGCCGCGCATGGCGGCACCATGACAAAAAGTACTATCTCCACAGCAAGGTCAATATCACTGCTCCACGGAAACAATCGACAACGATTGCGTAATAGATTGACCAGTAAAAGAACCTGATTGATGCGTTACTGATTGCTCACTGAAGCCGGTAATCACGGCCCTGTACTGTACGGTTTCAGCGCTTGAACTCGAATCATTGAAGGTCACCGCACCGCTCCAGCTCGACCTTGCGCTATCCGGACCATCAAACTCATTCATAATTGATACCCCACCAGTGGCATTAACCGTTTGCCAAAGCGCCTCTCCGCCGTTTCCTATCTTCCGATAGACCTGGATCGTCGCCGTGTTGCTACCGCTACCAGCGACGAATCCTTGATTACCCATATTCCTGTTAGTGCGCACATGGGTCCGGCTAAAGCTAATCGCGACAGTACGATTGCGCCCATTGGTGGCGAACGGACCGTTGATCAATTCCGTACCAATAGTCTGTGTTGTCGTAGTTTGGACTGCATTCTTGAGTGCGCCAGCAGAGAGTGAACCACCCCAATAAGCATTACCGTTAGCGTCCATCCACATAACGGCATTGGCCTTCG
Source organism: Pseudomonas sp. Hp2 (assembly GCF_006386585.1). Classification (NCBI taxonomy): domain Bacteria; kingdom Pseudomonadati; phylum Pseudomonadota; class Gammaproteobacteria; order Pseudomonadales; family Pseudomonadaceae; genus Pseudomonas; species Pseudomonas sp. Hp2. The sequence continues at coordinate 42,246 of NZ_VAHJ01000005.1, read as the reverse complement.
ATGCAGCACCGGCTCCAACGTTGGGGCCAAAGTAGTCGATGAGATTGTCACCACCCGCACCGAATCCGGTACCAATGATGCGCTGCGCATTACCTTTCCACACGCGCAGATAGCCATCGCGGAGTTCAAGCCCATCCGCTGATCCAGGCGTGAGCACGCGGAAGATGTTGCTCAGGATATTGAACTCTGAGATCTTCCCATCATTCGCAATGCTGTAACCCGAAACCAACTTATCGGTAGTCAGGGCTAGCGTGACGCGGGCCATGGCCTCCGAGCCTCCCGGTGCCCAGGGCGACGGGCCTGTAGCGTCGGCCTGTACACGTTCCAGCATCGGTCGCGCCATCCACGCGGCACCATCGCCGCCGGCTGTTCCGGTGTTGGCCCACATACCGCACTGCACCTTGGTGGCGCCCGCCGGCACTTGAACCTTCAGGAACACACGCGTCCAGTTTGCGACGTTGCCCCAGTCAGCAGTGGCCGGCGTGATATAGCTGGTCGAGGGCTCAGCGATATTGCCGTTACTGTTGCTCTGGAACTTCATTGCAACGCGAACCCGCGCGCCACCTCGAATCAACAACCACGCGCTAAAGATCAACCAATCACCAGCAGTTACACCAACCGGCTGCGAGTTGTAGATGACCATGTTCTGGTCGGCCGGATTGCTAGGCCAACTGGCACCAAGAACGTGTTCGTTGTTCTGGTCCAACGACACGCCTTCCCAATCGCGACCCCAGTTGCTCCCAGCGGGCTGGCCCCAAACAACCATCCAACCTTCTACCGATTCCGCAAACGTCGAGTTCACCAGCAGGTTGCCGGAGCCATTGAGGTTCGCGTTGACCTTGGTCTCCAGGCTCTGCACGATCGACACGTCGGCCTTGCCCGCCACCGAGCTCGACAGCGAGGTGATCTGCGACGTGTGCGAGCTGAGCGTGTTGCCCTGCTGGGTCACCGTCGACTGCAGCGAGGTGATCGCCGAGGCCTGGCCGGAGATGTTGGACTCGGCAGTCGTGACCCGATTAGACAGCGCGGTAAGGCTGTTGCTCTGCGACGTGATCGAGCCCTCGGCGGCGGTCAAGCGACTGGTGAGGGACGTGATGGCGTCGGAGTTGGCAGTCGTGGCCGCTGCCGTCTCTCCAATGCTCGGCGCCCAGTTGGTCGCAACAGTGCCTTCTTGGAACTGCGCGTTGTCAAGTTCCATCCATAGCGCTTGGCCCGATGCAGACGAGAAGATGCGCCCCACGTACGCGCGGGCCTTTACTGTGTTAGCCGGCGACGCGCCGGTGTTGAAGGTGTAACGAGCGAACGATTCGGTGATGCTGAAATTCGGACTCGTGTAGGTGTTGATTACCGCGTTACCGGAATCGAGATACTGGATATAGATATTGAAGCGCGTGCCCGCCAGTCCACGTGCCCAGCAGCTAAGCGTGTGAGGCTGATTCGGCGCACTCTTGTCCACCACGGCCAGCAGCGACATGTACTGCGATGCCGCCGTAGACGTGGCTTCCATGCGTACCGCTTTGACGCTTCCAGTCAGCGGCGAATCGACATAGGACACCACCCTGCTGGGCAGTGTGCCATCCGTGCTATAGCCGGTCGGAGCCGACGTGTCGTTGGCCCTGATCTCAAACGAACTGTTTTTCAGCAGGTTGTCACCACCCACGTTGCTAATGCTGTTCTGCAACGATGTAATGCTCTGCCCTTGCGAGGTGATGGTGCCCTCGGCCGTCTGCACACGCGAGGTCAGGCTAACCAACGCATTGCTGTTGGCGTTCGCCAGTTGTTGCGCGTTGTAACCTTCGGTCACGTCGCGAATGACGAACTGATCCACGTACACGATCACGCCCGTTTCGCGCCCCGTGCTGGGAACCGAGATCCAAGGCAGGCCCTTCACCGCATTCGAAGGCGACGTGGCGTAGCCGGTAACGCGAACCCACGTATTGGGCGCTACGGTCGAAAGATCGGTCTGGGTGCCGGTGATCCACACGTTGCCATTGGCGGTGTTGATGCACCGCAGGCCAAGGCGCAAGATCGTAGTGGTCGGCGCAGTGCCAGCGGAGTCCACGCGCAACCAGCCTTCGAAGTAATAGGTACGCGAAGGCGTGGTAGTGAAGGCGTTTCCGAGGTAGACATCCATGTTGCCCCCGCTCGTAGCGGACGCACAGGTGATCTTTAGAGCTTTGCTATCGATGTATACCGTTCCGGTTTGAACTTGCGCCGTTCCGGTATTGTTATTAATCAAGTAAGCACCGTCGGCATACGCCTCGAAATCGCCAAGAACGGCCAAGTTCGAAGTGCCGCGATAAAGCGCCGATGTATCGTTTTGCAGAGAGGTGATTTGCTGACCCTGCGACGTGATTTGTCCGCCCTGACTAGCGACTGTGCTGGACAGGCCGGTGATCGCGCTGCTGTTGGCCGCTCCCGTGAGCGTGTCCGTCACGTCATAGACGTAGCATCCGTCAACGCGCAGTGCGCCCACCGTGTGGTCCGTTTGCACGCGGACATTGAGGGAAACGTAGGTCGCCGCGGTCGGAACGGTGAAAGTGACTTCGGCCTTGGTCCACTCAAGCTTGTTCGCGGTGAAAACGCTCTGGTCGAGAAATCCATCGCCGGGCATTCCGCTGATACGCAACTTGCTATTTCCAGCGGTACCATTGAAATCTGCACTGGTGCGATACCACGTACCGACGCGATAGGTTCGACCGGGCACCAGTTGGATTTCGTTGGGCGCTTGCGCGATACGCACGAAATTCGTGGACGGGCCGAACCACAACGACACGCTGCCGCTATATGCAACATCGGTCAGATAGCTGGTTACGGCCGGATGCGTCAGGGTCCACAACCGAGACTCGAAACTCGGATCAGTAAGCAAATTCGATCCGCCCGACGCTTTGATGCTGTTCTGCAACGACGTAATGCTCTGCCCTTGCGACGTGATGGTGCCCTCGGCCGTCTGCACGCGCGAGGTCAGTGAGGTGATGGCCGCCGACACCGCCTCAAGACCCTGCACGGCCGCAGCGTTGCCGCTGACATCAAGAATCACGTTCCCAAGAACTTGGATGCCGCGCTCGACCCACGAATCAACCGTATTGCCGGTGGTAGAGATCAGCTCGGTGCCGTTACCTGCACCCAGCTTGCCACGACCGATGAGGATGTAGGCGAAACGATTTCCGATCTTATCGATAGCCGCCTGCGACGCACCGCACGCAATGGCTGCCGCAGACCACACCGCCTTTCCAGGTTCGAACGAGTCGTTGCCGAACATCGCGAAGTATTGCGTGTTGCTAAGCCCAGCTAAAGCATCAGACAGCGACTGACGAGCGTTCGCGTCGTTGTAAACATCATATGTTGTCGCGGACCACGTACCATCGTTCTGCAACAGTGCCAAAGTAAGGCCGCGGAACGCCGTAACGATGCGCGTGTTCGCCGCGTTCCAGACACCAGATTGGCCGTACCTAGAAGATCCGTTGGCGGCCGACAGCACCTTGTACGTCTTGGTCTGCCCGATGTTGTTCTGCAACGACGTGAGGCTCTGCCCCTGGGAAGTGATGGCACCCTCGGCGGAACTCACGCGCGAGGTGAGCGAGCCGATCGCGTTGCTGTTGGCAGAGATGTTCCCCTCCGCGGTGCTGACTCGGTTGGTGAGCTGCGTGATCGCCTGCCCTTGCGAGGTGATGGCGCCCTCGGCCGCGGCGACACGCGTCGTCAACGACGAGACCGCCGAGGCGGTAGCTGCCGCGATGGCGCCGGCTTCGGAGACGCTGGGCTCGTACTGCGTCGCAACGGAGCCCACCTGAAGCTGAGCATTGTCGAACTCGAACCACACGGCCATGCCGCTGATGGCGACCCGCCCGCGGATATACGTCCTGATGAAATAGGCGTCGTTCGGGACTGTGGTCGTGAACGTGTAGCGGGTCCACGACTCCGTCAGCGCGACGGTGAGTTGGGGCGCCGACACCGCCACCGTGCCGGCCTGATTGTACATCGAGAGCACGAACAGCCCGGTGGTGCCGGCCTTGCCGCGCGCGTAGACGCTGAAGGTGACCACGGTTCCCGGCTGCACCTTCGCAAACGCGGCGATCGCATTCACGCGGCCAAGGCCAATCCAGTTGGATGCGGAGCTGGACGTGCCCTCGCCGCGCCAGGCCTTCGTGCTACTCGCCAGCGGTGAGTCGACATAGCCCTGCGTTACCGATCCGAATCCGCCCGTGTCCAGCCCCCAATCCGTGGGGGCGGACGTGTCGGACGTGCGGATTTCGAACGAGCTGTTCGTCAGCAGGTTCTCACCGCCGATGTTGCCGATGCTGTTCTGCAGAGTCGTGATCGACTGCCCCTGGGACGTCAGGGTGCCCTCGGCACTGGTGACGCGATTGGACAGCGAGGTGATCGCAGCGCCCTGCGCCGAGATGTTGCCTTCGGCCGTGCCGATGCGGTTGGTCAGCGAAGTGATCGCCTGACCTTGCGAGGTGATGGTGCCCTCGGCAGTCGACACGCGCGAGGTCAGCGCGGTCAGCGCCGAGGCGTCGGCCTTGCCGACGACCTGCTGCTGCAGCTGGGTGATCGCTTGGCCCTGGGAGGTGATCGTGCCCTCGGCCGAGGTAACCCGGTTCGACAGCGAGGTGATCGACGCCGCCTGGGCCTGCACCTGGTCGCTCAGCTGCGCGTAGTTGCCCAGCGCCTGCCAGTAGGTCGTATTGGTGACCGGCGTGCCGGCCGGGACGTTCTGCTGGGCCTTGTAGATGACGCCGTCGGCCATCACCAGCGCGCCCTGGCTGTACGCCGTGGTCGCCGACCATTGATCGGCGCCGAACAGGTCGCCCACCTCCGACTGCAGCGCGGAAAGGTCCTGGTTCAGCTGACCGACCTGTTCCGCGACCTCGCCGCGGATATCGGTCGCCGTCTGCTCGAGCGCGGCGGCCTGGGCGGCGGCCTCCTGCCGAAGGGCGGCTGCAGCCTCGGCAGCGACCCGAGCGTCCTCCTGCACGCGCGCCTCGGCCTCGTTCGCGATCTGCTCGAGCAGTTCCTGCTTGGTCTGCTCGTTGCCTTGCTCGATCCCACCGATGACCTCGCCCAGGTTGCCAGAGAGTGTCTTCGCCAAGCGCAGCGAGCTCGTGCTGAGTGCACCCGACGTGTTCCGGCTACGTACCAGGAACGTATAGGTTCCTGCAGCCGGCAGCGTCGATTCGAAAGTCGTTGCGTGATAGCCATCGGAGCCGAGCAGGTCCATGTCGTCCCAGGCAGGGCTGGGAATGTCGCCACTGACGTACCGGATCTCGACACCCGCGAAGTCCGGCGACTGGATGGTGGCATCGTGGAACCCCCACGAGTAGCGACGCAGACCGCCCGGCAGATCCTCCACGTTGAAGTAATCGACCAGGACGGGGGCTGCATCGGCTCCCCGTGTCGTGTAATTGATGGTCGCGGCCACTCCGCCCAACCCGTCCTGGTTGAAGGGCCGCACCGTGATCGGATAGGTACCCGCTCCCGGGATACGCCAGCTTGCGGCCCGCGTGGTCGTCTCGGCGACCTGTTCCAGCTCCCCATTGCCATCCAGATCGGACAGCACGATGGACCGCGCCACCGGCCCACTGACCTCGAACGAAGCCTGCAGTTCGGTATAGACCGTATCTCCCTGTACCACCTGGCGCTCGGTGATCTTCAGGTCGCTTGCGACCGGGCGGGTCTGCAGCAGCGACTGGTTAGGCGCCGGGACATACTCGCCGGTCAGGACGTAGTTCCAGAACTCGGGACCTTCGGCGACGACGCTGACCGATGCCCCCTTCAGGTCGTTCTCCGGTTGGATGCCGGTCACGCGAACGCGGTATCCGGGCGTCTGCTTGAAATCGTAGATCCAGAGGGTATCCCAGGCCGGATTCTTATCGCTGTCTCCCGGCAGGGCCGCGTCACCCGGCCACGGTTCGGAAAGCTCGATCGTACGGCTCGTATCGCCGAACGGCTTGACCTTGAAGATCCGGTAGACCTTTTCGCCGGGGATGCGAAGGCCGATGAACGCATTTCCGTTGGCAGGCGCGGGGATCGGTTCATCCAAGGTCAGCCTGACTGCATTGTCGGCACCGATCGTGGCCGCGCGTACACGCCCTCCATAGCCCCACTGCGTCAAATCATGCTGCAGCGCCAGCACCGACAGGCGGCGATAGGAAAGATGCTCCAGATCCGTCGAGTATCCGATGCTCTTGTACTGATAAAGGCTCTGGGCCAAGTGCCAGCGGGCAAGCACGGCGGCGTGCGCCTCGCTGGTGACGCCTTCGCCGGTTACCTGGGCCGGGTTCAGCATCGTGGTGACGCCGGGTGCGGGAACACGCAACGTCTTGGTTTCCCAGTTCTGCCGGTCGAGATAGGTGTACTCGATGCCGTCCGCGGCGTTGGCGAGGGTATAGTCGACCTGGAACTGGCCCTTCTTGATCGTGGCCATGTTGACCACGCCGGACAGCGGCTGGTCCTCGGCAGCCCAAGCCACCGACAAGCGCCCTTTTGCCCAGGTGATCTGGCCCATGCCGGCCAAGGCCACCGCCGTCAGGATGTCGTCATGGCTGCGCGCGTCGGTGATCCAGTTGTCATAGGTATAACCATGCGCGGCACAGTGGAGCATGAAGCCTTGCAGCGCTTCGATGTCGATCTGATAGTCGGGGAGCCCGATACCGGCGATGCGCTTGCCGTTCCGGTCGGTGATGCCGCGGGCGTAGGCGAGGATCTGCGCACCAGGATTCGAACTTTCCTGCGTACTCCATTGCGTGCCGTTCCATACCGGGATCGGGGTGGAATGCGCCACGCAGCGGATCTCGTTGGGGGAACCGTTGAACTGCCCGGTCGCCTTGGCCTTGATGCCGATGCGCGGAATGCCCGCGTAATCGGTCGTGTCCTGTTGCACGCTGGTCAGCGTAGTCCATTGGAACATGCAGGATGCGCCCGAACCATCGGTGTTCCAGCCCCCTACCCGGACCCGAACATCGTATGTCCCTGGTGGCACATCCTTGCCGTAGCTGACGCGATGGTTCTTCTGTGTCTTGCTGTTCAGGACATAGTTCCCGAACATCTGCCAAGCACTGGCGCCCACGGGTCGGTACTGGATCTCGACGACCTCGCGGTTGTTCTTGTCTCCGCCCTTGGTGGTCTTGTCCCACAACTGATACTCGATGCCGACGATAAGCCGGATCGTGTCGGCGGAGCTCGTTCGCTGCACCCATTCGCCGGGCTTGTTCTTGGGATCGCGGGTCGTGTCGATCAGTGTCCCGCCTTCCACGACATCGGCATTGCTGTATAGCGGGATCTTCTGGCTGGCCATGCCTCCGAAGCCATCGAACCAGGTCTGCACCCCCTCGTAGGAGGTCATCAACGCGTCGCCGTTGTACAGATCATCGACCCGATCGACATTGATGCCTGGAGTCAGGATCATCGACAGGTACTGGTCATCTCCCTCGTACCAGGTATACGGATTGCTGGCGAGATCCGGCGCAATGCGCATGGCGCCAAACAGCAGGCCCAATGGCTCGTACTGCCGCGCGCGATTCTGCGGATTCCCCAACGAGTAGGTGCTTTGAGTACTGCTTGAGACCTTAGGGACTTTGGGTGCAAGCACCTTGTTGATCAGCACGGATCCGGCCATATAGACGCCGGTCGCGGCAATCTTTCCAAACTCGGTCGCAATGAATCCACCGTAGCCGCCGATACCGAACGTGAAGTAGGTCAATGCGGCCATGGCCACCAACGAAACCGCAGCACGACCGACTACGCCTCGGACCTCAATAACTTGCCCGTTCCTGGGATGCACCTGGTGCCACAGATGCCGTGGCACATCCTCGCCATCGACGGCAACCGCCCACGGCTCGCCATCCAGTCCTTCCACGTGGCGGCTCAGAAACGCGTAAAGCGATTCTCCAGGCCGCAGGTCCGCCGGCAGGCTGCGCAGGCCATCGGCAAGCAGTGGATGCGGGTTGATGACCAGCATGCCTTCATTCGGGGTATGTTCCATCAGATCCATTCGTAGTAGCCCTCGATGCGCAGCCCCCAGCCGGACAGTTCACGTGTCCGGTGCAGAACGCTGCAGCCGTTCTGTTCGTTGGTATGAAGTACCCAGCCCTCGTGGGCCAGGAAAAAGAAAACCCCGGCATGGCCGGGGCGTCGTTGTCCGTGGTCGATCATCAGGACGAGATCGCCGTCCTGGGGTGATCCTTCTCGTCGTCGGGCATATGAGCGCGAAAGCCTACCGATCACCGCCTGCCCCTGTACCCCACGCGGACGTTGGCTCGGCAACTCGATCTCGCGTCCGAAAAGCTCGCGCTGCACCATGACCACAAGGTCGGCGCAATCGAACGACGCCTCGTCGTAGGGGATCTGCGTGAACCGGCCCACGTCGCCTATCGCCATCACGTGAAAATGCCCGGCAACGTGAATCTATTGGCGCGGAGCTGCACCGCCTGCTGTCGCATGAGGTAGTCCACGCCGCATTGCGCCGACGCCGTCTTCGTGGTGACGGTCACCTGCGTCATGGGCAGGTATAGCGTCTCTTCGATCGTATCGGGATCGGCGCGATCGGTAATCATGAGCTTGACCGTGACGATCTCACCCGGCTTCAGCCGCTCCAGGTCTTCCGTGATCGATCGGCCAATATTGTCGATGACCAACTGGGTGCGCGGCGTCTGCCCGCTGACGTCGTCGGGCAGCTTGAACCCGAAAGGAATGCCGACGAACTCCAGGCCCCGGCTGGTCCAGTTCCGGGTATCGTTGACGATGCGCAGGACTTCGGCGAAGGACGGCGCGGACAGTTCTGCCAGGACCAACGCGCCGGCTTCGTCCGATACGCGTTGGCGACGCTCGATGAACGTACTCATCGCAGGTACTCCAGGACGAGATCCCGCTTGGCGAAGCGGAACAAGGTATTCAGGGGGACGAGCTGGCCGATGCTTCCATTCCGAAAACGAGCGGTGATCGTCTCGCCGGTTCGGGGATGCTCCATCGTGAACCAGCCGATCCGCCCCACCTCTTCGAAGTACCACCTTTCGAAGGAAACAACCGCCTCGGCCGATCGAAACTGCACGGAAGCCTGGATCGACTGCAGCACTTCGGAATTGACGATCCGCTGCTTGGGAACGCCACGCTCCATCTCGGTGCGCTCCACCGATGGATCGAACTCCTCCGCATAATCGGCGAACCGCACTTCGGCGTAATCAGGCCATCGGATCATCCGACCACCTCCGCCCATCCGTAGCGTGCCCTGCCCAACGCGCTGAGCTCGCCACCATCGAGGCTCTCGCCCACGATATCGATCACCATCTTCCTGAGCGTGCCTCCATCCGGGGTCTGTTGCGTGACCTGCCTTGTCTGCACCTTGCCACCTCCATAATTATTGACTTCGACCTTCATGCCCCCCGCTCCATCCGAAGACAAAGGCACGACATTACCGGGCTGGCCAGCGACACCACCGTTCGCATAACCCTTGCGCAGAGCGCGGCGCAATGCATAAAAGCCCGAGGGACCACCCAGCGCCGCCATATCCTCCTTGGACAGCACGCCTTCGTCGCGATGGACGATGCCGGCGACTTCGTACTTTCCACCTGGGCCGGTGTAGCCTCCGGATGAAAAATTCTCAAACCATCCAGCCAAGCCGCTCATAATTCCGCTAACTGCTTGCTTGGCAACCATCCTCGTAAGATCCGAAATTATCGAATCTGCCAGGTCAGAGAAAGACATCTTTCCCGTTTTGACAAAAGAAACAATTGCATCTTCCGCTCCGTTAAAAACCTTTTTGATTATTGCATTTGTCGGAGTAGCAAAATCTTCTGCGTCTTTCTTAAGACTATCGAAGGCACTTTTTACTCCGTCACGCCATCCTGTCTCCTTTTTTTCTCATCTTTCTTCTCATCGCCTTTGATCTCAGATCTTTTTGACTCGTACAGTGAAATATCTCCATCCTTACCAAGGTTAAAGAAACTATTGTACTCCTCAAGTTTATTTGAAGTTTTATCCAAATAAGTCTTTGCTGCCGACTTGTCCGACTCCATATTTATTACTTCAGCTATTGATGATCCGGTTTTTTCAAATTCTTTTCGAATCGTCTGTGACATTTCACGGGCAATACGGGAAGCCTCAGCCATCGAGGCACGAAACCCCTCTGTGTCCAGGCGTATCTTCATATAAAGCGCAGAGTTGCTATCGATATTCATATTTCATAAATTCCCAAGGGTAAAATTAAATTCGACGCCATGGAAACTGAAGATTACGATCCCCTTTATGTCAATGGCGTTTATTCGCATTTGCTGCAGCTTGGAACATCTCGACCAACTGCTGGGACCTCAACCCGGAGTCGTCCTTTGGTGCCCGTCGCTCGACCAGCATGAAATCGACAGGCGAAGTTTGATTTCCATGTACCCTGGCCAGCACGTCGGTGAGCTGTGCCAGCATCCACTGCAATGGCTCGTCCAATGGCTCTATGGAGGCGAATGCATACATCTCAGATAGCTGGCGGGACGTGAGTCCCGCCAGCATCTGATCCGGATGCGCATAGCCCAAGCGCCACGCGATACGGAACTGAAGCCGGCGCTCGGGCCGGCTCATCAGTTTTTTTCGAGTTCCTCCACGGCAGCGCCGCCCAGTGCGTTCAACTTCTGCGCCGTCCGGAACACGCGATCCAAAGCAGCTGCCGACTTGGCCCCGAGTTGCACGACCTCCTTGTCGGTGAACAGCCGCTCCCCTTTCTCGTCGATCATGCACAACGCAACGAAGCGGGCCCGGAAGTCCTCCGTCTTCGGCTTGTCGCCTCCATAGGTCTCCTGTTCCCACCTATCGCGATCGCTTGCCGACATGGTGGCTACTCGTACGACACCACTCCATTCAGGAACCGGAACATCCTCTGTCTTGCGGTCGTTGATGGCGAGGATCTCGCCCTTGGTCAGCAACGGCATCCGTCAGCCCCCGGTCGGCGCGGTCACGAGCGTGAAGTCACGCGGCAGCAGATCGGCAGTGAAGGTCAGCACGGCGTTGACGCCCGGGGTCACATTGAACGCGGCCACCTTCGCCACGAACGTGGCCATGTCGCCGGTCGGCAGCACCATCAAGAAATGCAGCTCGTCGTTCGGCTCTGCATTGCGCAGGATTTCCTGACCAGCGGATTGACCAACCGGCCAGCGATGACCCGCCACTTGGATCGTCTGGCCGCCCGAGAGGCCCACGATGTTCTCGACCTGAGTCGAACGCAGGTTGGTGGCATCCAGGGTGTTGGCCTGCCCGCGGCCGAAGGGGAAGGCAGTCAGGCCATCCACTTCACTGTACTCCGCAGGATTGTTGGGAGTCGTGGGGGCAGCGCCGGTCTTGACGTACAGCGCGGAGTTCTGTGCAGAGATAGCTTTGTTGTCCGACATTGATGGGTATCCTTTTCTGATAGAGATGAAAAAACCGCCTTGCGGCGGTTGTTGGTTCGCTTCTGCTCCGACTCCGATGCAGATCGCGGAATCGTAGATGGGGCGCGGGCTCGGCCCGGTGTTATGCCTGTTCGGCCACCAGCTCGGGGGCGAACCGATACTTGGAGCCTACGGTCAGGTCTGCCGCATCCGCGGCCGGAACGGTGGTGATGATGCGCGGCTCGCCATTGTCCACCTCGGCGAAGGTGAGCTGGATGTAGCCTGGACGATTTGCGCCTTCGTACTTGGATTCAAGAATGGTGATGATGTTCATTTCCTCGCTTTTCCTCGATGTTTGTTGACGGATGTTTGTTCAGTTCAGGCCATTACTGACTTGAGTTCTTCCACGGCTTCCTGAAGATCGACGATATGTTCTCCGGCTGCGTTGTCCACGCGCTCGACGTGGTCCCTGACGGCGGCGATCGCCTCGTCCTGCGCCGCGACGGCTTGCTGGAGACTGGCTAGGGCAACCGAGATTTCGGCGACCTCTCGTTCGATCTTGTGGACACAATCGATGATTTCTTCGAAACCTTCGTTCGACATCTTGCTTCTTTCCTCTCTAGTGATTGCCCTGGCGGGCGGTTGCCAGTAGGCACGATGACCTACCGGATCAAACTGCATGCTGGTCTCACGATGGCCAGTACCTCAGGACTCAGACTTCAAGGGCTCGGAGATGGCCTCGTATCGATCGATGCATTCGTCTCGCTCGGACTGGGATAGTTCGGCGGCTCGTACAATGCTCGCCGCACTTGCCCTGCGTAATCGGTCCTCTTCAGCAGGTGCTGCGGCAGCGGCGGCGTTTTCGGACAGGCGGCGGGTCTCGCAACCGGCCCACTCCAGGCGCAGCCGCCCAAGCTCGCTATCCCTGCCAGTAGCGGCAGCTGCCATGCGCTTTCGAAAATCCGATTCGATCCTTTCTTCACGGTCATCTGCGGCGTCGGCCGCTTCCTGCATCGCCCGGTCTCGCCCATCTTCGATTCTCCTCGTCTCCATCTGCATCGCGGCTTCCTCCCTGGCTTGCAGGGCGTCGCGAGCAGTCATCTCCAGTTCGGCTGCTCGGTTCCGCCATTCCCAGCCACCCCAGAAGGCCGTGGCCGTCCAAAGCGCCACGACCAGAACGGCGATGCATGACCGACTCAACGTTCCTGCCACAGGGCACGTCCTTCACAGAGCGCACGCTCGTCGTCGCGACGCAGCACCAAACCTCGCACCTCGCGACCACCGGCGTACTTCCAGCGGTCCAATTCTGCGCAAGCGGCCGGCCAGTCATTGGCGGCGGCCTTGCGTTGCAATGCGCTACCGCACACCACTTGCGGCCCTAGGTTGAAAGCCGCACTGGTCAGCGATGCTTCCACCTGCCGCAGCATCGGGACGCCGATACACCGACGTACATGGCTGTTGGCTTCGGCCATATCCGCGCGCAAGAGCGATTCGCACTCCTCCTTCGTGTATTTCTTGCCCGGCGCGACGTCGGGGCCGGTGTGGCCATAGCAGACCGTGAGCACGCCTACCGCGTCCAAGTAGGGCATATAGCGCACGCCTTCCCATTTGATGATCAGAGGCGCCGCCAGAGCCGCAACTCCGGCGGCGATAGCGGCCATCGCTTTTCCCTTAACGGCCACGGCTGCGTCTCCACAGGGGAATCCATTTGGTAACCACGTGATGGAATATCAGCATCGTGGTGTACACGATGGTCAATGCATACACCCAATCCTGGAGCGAATACCCCATGATGGATACTCCAACCACCGTGGCAGGCGGCGACAGTTTCGCGACACCAGAGGCGATGCCCTCTGCGTACTGGCTTTCCAACTTGCTTCTCCTCGCACCAGTGTGCCGTCCTTTCCGGCGGCGCTTGGCTTTTGTTGATTTGCAGGGGTTCATCCCCGCTGCATTCGCCGAATCAATCCTGGCGGCACGCCATGCTCATCGCGTGAGGAGCGAGGCTTGGAATCAATCCGTCTTCTTCTAAGCCGTCGCCATCGCGGGCGATCCGCTCGCTCTAGGAAAGTGATATCGGCTTATCGATTCAACTTTCCATGTTACATAATCTATCCACTTTATCGTCGGCCCTTCAAGCCGACATTCCTCGAAGACTTTCAGGCGATGCTGGCCCTGCAGTTACTTTGCAAACACTACTTTTGACGATGACGAATATGCCTTCCGTTCCGTCGGCCATTCAAGCCGACAACCGTCCGTTTCTACACAGAACAGCGAAGAAGAAAGGCCCGCCATTGAGGCAGGCCTTTCGAAGTGTCGCATGCTTGCGAGGTAGCTCGGTCCCGTGAAATTACACGATCATTCCTTTGCAAAGGCTTTCATCATCACGGCTTCATGCCGTGTCATGCCAGGACTTCGCTTTCTTCCCGCAATGCCCTTCTTAGCGCAGATGCGGCTTCGGCTTCCGCGTCGCTGAGTGTATTTAGCATCCACATGTATGCGGGTGCCCAATGCCGTCGATAGCTTTCGACATGCCGGCCTATGGCCTCCGCCCGTGCACGATCGCTCACCGGGATTACGCCGCTCCCGTTGCACTTCTCGCACTTGATCACTACGCCCGCGCTATTACGGATCTCCCCGCGTGCTCCGCAATTCGGACAACCATTGCGCTTCTTTATTTCGTTCAATGCAGCCAGGACCACGCGCGGCAGCATGCTCGGGAACTCCTTCGGCCAGCACTGGGCCTTGGCCTGTTCGAACGCTTCACGTGCCCGTTCGAGCTCACGCCGCTGTTCGCCGGTCACGACGCCGTGGTAGCCGGCGCACACTTCGGCCAGGCTCAACGACAGGCGGGCATCTCTGACCAGGTCGGCCTGGCGAGCCCATTCTTTGCGGACCACTATCAGCACATGGTCCATGAGCACCCGTGTCGGGCGGACGACGTCGGAGCAATGGCAGCATTCCAGCACCTCCCGGCCCAAGCCGGGTGGTACGAATGCCAAGGCACCCGGCACGTCCAGTTGCGCATGTACAACGTCGCTCCTGATACGCAGATCGAAACGGACGCTTCTTGGTCCAAACCTCGCCAGAAGCTCTCGAACATCAGCCATGATCCATCTCCTTTAGTCCCCTGCCACCATCTATTCGCATTCTTCGTCCATGCCATTGCGGATCCTTGCCAGCTGGATCTCCATCCACTCTCGCTTGGACTTCCCGCCAGGTTCGCAAGGTACTTCCGTGGTGTCTCACGGCCTGAGAGGGTGCGTGGATGAGTCAGGCATCACTTCACATTCCTCGGAAGACGCCTTTAGCGGCATCGCTACTCGCCGACCACGCGCTTCGCACTCGCGATGACGCGCCATCGTGTGCAGCTCTGATTAAGTATTCATATTTTCATTTCATGCACGCGCGCCTCTCGCATGCGTGCGCTAGATATTCGTTTATCGACCGCCGGTTATTTTCTTCCGGCCATCCGTGTTGCTCGAACGAGCGCACACAATCCGGAACCGCCGTTCGAGCGACCGTCATGCATGACGAGAGCCCTGGATGCAGGCATCTACGCGCCGTCCATCTGGTCCTGGATGAAGCCGCGCGCTCGATGGTGCGATCTCGTACTTCCGAGGATGAAATGCCTTTCAGTCCAAGGTAGCATATTGCTACGAGCTGTCAATAGCAAATTGCTAATCACCTGGACGCAGCATCCTCGACATGAGCAATCCGAACCGCCTAAGCGCGATCAAGGAGAACCGCCGGCAGCGGCTTGCCCTGCTGTTGCAGGAGCGGGGGAGACACCTCGTGGCGGAGAAGACCGGCCTGAGCCCCAGCTACCTTTATCAGATGAGCGAGGCCAAGGGCTCGTCGGCGAGGAACGTGAGCGACGAGACCGCCGAGTCCATCGAACGCGCGTTGGGCCTGCCGGCGGGTTGGCTGGACATCCAGGCCTCCGTCTCGTCTCAGCCTGAGATACTGGATCCCGGCAGACTGCACTCCGCAATCACCTTCCTCGAGAACCTGTTCGCCGCGAAAGGCAAGGTCTTCGCGGCATCGGCCAATACCGCGATGATCGCGGCGGTGTATGCCGAGCTGCTGAAGTCGCCTGAAGCGAACCTGGTCGAGATGAGTGTGCGCTACGGTTCGCAGATCGACGAGGGCAGCAATGAGCGACAAGGACAGGTTGGAAGCGTTGGCAGCCATGATCGCCCGGCAACTCGAGGCCGCGCCCGCACGGCCTAAGCTTCGCCTGGTACGGGCGGAAGACCTTCCGGAGCCGGTATCGACCCGGCGGGACCTCGTGAGCCGTGCCTGTCGTCTGGAGCGGATCCGTTGGTTGCAACGGACATACCAACTCCAGTTCCTGGTGAATCAGGCCGCCTTCGGCCGCGACGGGCTCGAGTGCCTTTCCGACGACGAGCTTGTCGAACTGCACAGGAAGCTGGAACGGGCACGCGAGTGCGTCGTCGAAGGCATTTCGTTGGAGGACGCCGACTTGATCGAGAACATGGCGTTGAGATGACCTGGGACGATTCTTTAGCTTTTTGCTATCCAGCTGCGCCCTGCCACTGGCGGCAAGCCAGCTAGGGCCTACGGCTTGGCTGTTCGTACGTGGCGATGTTCAGCGGTGCCGGCGCGAGGCTGATGCGCGCCACTCACGCGGCCGCCACGCGCAACGCCTGCGCGTGCGTGACATCCAGGGCTTGCTCGACCAGCGACCAATCCGCGCCCGGGCGGTGCGCGCCTTCGCTCAGTATCTGGCGGAAGGCGCGGCCGCCTGGTTGGCCATGGAACAGGCCGAGCACGTGGCGGGTGATGTGCTTGAGCGCCAGGCCTTCGGCCAGGCGCGCTTCCACGTAGGGACGCAGCGCGCGCAGCAGGTCGGCGCGCGCCCGTAGCGGCATGCCGTACAGCGCGGACTGCATCTCGTGCAGCACATAGGGTTCGTGATAGGCGGCGCGCCCGATCATCACGCCGTCGACGCGGGCCAGGTGGTCCTGCGCGGCAGCGACGCTGGCGATGCCGCCGTTGAGCACGACCGGCAATGCCGGGCGCTCCTGCTTCAGCCGGTACGCCCAGTCGTAGCGCAGCGGCGGGATCTCGCGGTTTTCCTTGGGCGAAAGGCCTTGCAGCCAGGCATTGCGCGCATGCACCACGACCATCGCGCTGCCTGCCGCGACGACCTGGTCGACGAAGCTGGCGAACAGCGCGTAATCGTCGTCTTCGTCCACGCCGAGGCGGCACTTCACCGTCACCGGGATCGAAACCGCGGCGCGCATCGCCGCGACGCAGTCGGCGACCAGCGCCGGTTCGCGCATCAGGCAGGCGCCGAACCGTCCGGCCTGCACGCGGTCGGACGGGCAGCCGCAATTGAGGTTGACCTCGTCGTAGCCCCAGTCCTGCGCGATGCGCGCCGCCTGCGCCAGCAGCGCGGGATCGCTGCCGCCAAGCTGCAGGGCCACCGGATGCTCGGCCGGATCGAACCCAAGCAGGCGCTCGCGGTCGCCATGGATCACCGCATTGGCGTGCACCATCTCGGTATATAGCCGCGCCGACGGCGCCAGCAGCCGGTGGAACACGCGGCAGTGGCGATCGGTCCAATCCATCATGGGCGCGACGGACAGGCGCAGGGAATCGGCGTAGCGGGCCGGTGCGGAGGGAATCGCTTGGGTCATGACAAAAGCGCCTGTCGCACGGGGCGGGCGAGGCGGTGGGAACGGGACGAGGGCCGATAGCTTACATGCGGCGTCTGAACGGACATGGCATTCACGCGGCTTGCGCGTCATAGGCCTGGCGCGCCTGCAGGATCGCCGGGTGCACCTGTGCGGCCCAGTCGATCAGGGCGCCAAGCGGCACCAGCATCGATCGCCCGAGCCCGGACAGGCGGTATTCCACGCTAGGCGGCTTGGTCGGGAAGACATGCCGGGTGATCAGGCCGTCGCGTTCCAGGTCGCGCAGGCTCTGGGTCAGCATGCGCTTGGAGATGTCCGGCAGCGCGCGATGCAGCTCGCCGAAGCGCAGCGGCCTCTCGCCCAGCGCGACCAGGATCAACGTGGTCCATTTGGCGGCGAGGTGGTCGAGCACGTCGCGCACCGGGCACTTGCCCTGCAGCTCGGCATTGCCGAGCACGGCGGATATCGGGATGGACATGCGGGTTCCTTGCAGGTAACCAAGGGAGGGGAAACTGCCTTCTTACGCGGCTCGGTTTCGGTCTCTATTCTAGACCATGTCTCTCCCGCGAATCCCCGCACGAAGCAGCACACGCTCATGTGCGCGGATTCGGTCCCGAAACCTGACAGGAACCGCGCCATGCCCCGCACCTCTCCCCGCTTGCTCGTTACCGCCGCCACCGGCCAGCTCGGCCGCAAGGTGGTCGCCGAATTGCTCAGGAAAGTCCCCGCCACCGACCTGGCCGTGGCCGTGCGCAACGCCGGCAAGGCCGCTGACCTGGCCAGCGCCGGCGTGGACGTGCGCGTCGCCGACTACGCGCGCGCCGAGGGTTGGGATGCAGCCTTGTCCGGGATCGAACGGGTGCTGCTGATCTCCTCCAGCGAGGTCGGCCAGCGCGTCGCCCAGCACCGCAACGTGATCGATGCGGCGGTGCGCGCCGGCGTCGCGCTGATCGGCTATACCAGCGTGCTGCGCGCCGACACCAGCGAACTCGGCCTGGCCGTGGAGCACCGCGAGACCGAGGCGCTGCTGCGTGCTTCGGGCCTGCCGGCGGTGCTGTTGCGCAACGGTTGGTACACCGAGAACCTCACCTATTCGCTGGCGCACGAACTTGCCAGCGGCGTGCGCTTCGGCAGCGCCGGCGACGGCCTGATCTCGACTGCCAGCCGCGACGACTACGCTGCAGCCGCCGCGACGGTGCTCGCCGGGAACGGCCATGCCGGCAAGACCTATGAACTGGCCGGCGACAGCGCTTATACGCTGGCCGAATACACCGCCGAAGTAAGCCGGCTCTCCGGCAAGCAGGTGGCCTACCAGGACCTGCCGCAGGCCGATTACCGCGCAAGCCTGCTCAAGGCCGGCCTGCCGGCGCCGTTCGCCGAGATGCTGGCCGACAACGATGCCGCGGCCGCGCGCGGCGCGCTGTTCGACGATGGCCGCCAGCTCAGTGCGCTGATCGGGCGGCCGACCACGCCGTTGGCGGAGACGTTGCGGGCCGCGTTGGCGGCAGTTTGAAGAAGTAGAGGACGGGACATCCTCGCGGGAGCGGCTTCAGCCGCAATGGGCCCTACCGGCAAAGCCTGCCGCGGCTGAAGCCGCTCCCGCAGTTGCCGGTTGATCGGCGCGCCGATGTTGCCCGCAGCCAGTCCGCTGCATCCATGATCCGAGCGCCGACTTCGAAGTTGGAGGCCCGTTCGACTTCGACGGCTTCGATCGACTCGGCCACGGCATGACGTCGCCACGCCAATTGGCATCGGCCGAGGCCCACGCGGGAGATGCTTGCAGGGTTGCGGGCTCCAGATAACAATAATCATTATTGTTTGAGATCCTGCATGGGTCCGCCGCGATCTTCCGTCAGGAGTGGCACGTCGGCCGGCCGCGAGCCGGCCGTTTCGCATTCGGGCAAGGCGCCTGGCAGGCGGATCGGTTGCGTTCGTGGCGGCGGATTCCAGGCAGGTCCCCGCTCGCTGCCCTCTTCCCCTGCATGCCCACCCCAACCCGCATCTCCCACTGCATCGCCGCGGCGCTTGCCCTCCTCCCCGCGTCGGCTGGCGCCGCCGAGCCGACGACGAACCCGACCACGCTCGATGCCGTGCAGGTCCGCAGCCAGCGCCCGGCCGGCGAAGAACGCAGCGCCAGCGGCGCCACCCGCACCGACACGCCGCTGCTGGAAGTGCCGCAGGCGGTGCGGGTGCTGTCGCGCAGGCAGTTGGACGATCTCAACGCCAACCGCCTGGCCGACGCGGTCGACTACGTCAGCGGCGTCACCCGTCTCAACGATTTCGGCGGCACCTGGGACAACTACGCGATCCGCGGCTTCAGCAACGCCAATGGCGGTTCGCTGCTCAACGGCTTCGCGTCCTCGCGCGGCTACGGCCCGCAGCGCGACATGGTGTCGGTGGAGCGGGTCGAATTCCTCAAGGGCCCCTCGGCCGCGCTGTACGGCAGCGGCGAGCCCGGCGGCACCTACAACGTCATCACCAAGAAGCCGCTGTTCGCGCCCTTCAATCGCCTGACCGTGGGTGGCGGCAATCTCGGCTACGCCCGCACCACCCTCGACAGCACGGGCCCGCTCGGCCAGCGCCTGGCCTACCGCTTGAACCTGGCCGCCGAGGACGGCGCGAGCCGCAGCACGCTGGTCGACAGCCACAAGTACGTGCTCGCACCGGCGCTGACCTGGCAGCTGGGCGAGGCGACCACGCTGGACTACGACGGCGAGCTGATCCGCATCCGTACGCCGCTCGACCGCGGCCTGATCAACGTCGGCGGCAAGCTCGGCCTGTTGCCGCGCGACCGCTTCCTGGGCGAACCCGGCGATCCCGACCTGCACGTCAACGGCGATACCCATCAGCTCCGGCTGGTGCACGAACTCGCGACGGGCTGGACGCTGCGTGCCGGCGCTTCGCACCGCGAAACCAGCTTCCACGGCCGCGCCGCCGACCTGCTCGGCACGCTGGCCGCCGACGGCCGCACGCTGAGCCGCCGCGACAGCTGGCGCACGCTTCCGGCGCGCGACAGCATGCTGCAGTTCGAGGTCGAAGGCCGCCTCGACACCGGCATGCTGGAGCATCGGATGTTGGCCGGCATCGAGGGCTCGCGGCTGGCCACCGGCATGGACCTCGCCTACTCCGCGCTCTCGGCCGATCGCTACCCGATCGACATCTACGCGCCGGTCTACGGGCAAGCGCATCCGCCGCTGGCGTTCACCACGAGTACCGACGACGTGCAGCGCGCGGCCGGCCTGTTCCTGCAGGACCAGATCGGCCTGGGCGAGCGCTGGAAGCTGCTGGCCGGCGTGCGCCTGGACCGGTTCGAGCAGCGCGTGGAGAACAACCTGGCCGGCACGCGGCAACGCCAGCGGCATTCCAAGGCGTCGCCGCGATTGGGCGTGGTCTATATGGCCGGCCCGCAGCTGTCGTTCTATGCCAATGCCAGTTCGTCGTTCCGTCCCAACAGCGGCGCCGACGAGAACGGCAACGCCTTCGCGCCCGAGTCGGGGCGCTCGTTCGAACTCGGCAGCAAGTGGCTCTCGGCCGACGAGGAGGTTTCGGCCAGCCTCGCGCTGTTCGACATCCGCAAGCGCAACGTGCTGACCCGCAGCCCGACCAATGCCAACTTCAGCATCGCCGCCGGCGAGGTCCGCAGCCGCGGCGTGGAGGCGGACGTGTCCGGGCAGCTCGGCGAGCACTGGCGGGTGACCGCCAGCGCCGCCTACCTCGACACCGACGTGCTGCGCGACAACAACGCGGCGCTGGTCGGCAAGCGACTGCTGAACATTCCCGACTTCAGCGGCAGCCTGTTCGCGATCCGCGAGGCCGAGCTGGCCCGGGGCCGCTACGGCGTCGGCGCGGGCATCACGCACGTGGGCGAGCGCACCGGCACCGCCACGGATACCTATCGCCTGCCGGCCTACACCACCGCGCGGCTGACCGCGTACTGGCAGCCGCTCCCGCGCCTGAAGCTCAGCGCCGATGTCTACAACCTGTTCGACCGCGAGTACTACACCGCCTCGTGGGGCGCGCTGACCGTCATTCCCGGGCTCGGCCGGCAGTGGACGCTGGGCGCGCAGCTGGACTTCTGAGCGGCGGCGCAGCCCGAAGGGCCGCGTCCCGACGACTCAACCGATCACCCGCCGGAACGGCGGCAGCGCGTCGATGATGCGGCGGCCGTAGCGGCGGGTGAGCAGGCGCGAGTCGAGGATGATCACGCGGCCGTGGTCGGTGGAGCTGCGGATCAGGCGGCCGGCGAACTGGGTGAGCGTGCGCAGCGCGTGCGGGATCGCGATCAGGTTGAACGGGTTGAGGCCGCGGCTTTCCATCCATTCGCCGAGGGTGGCGGTCTGCGGGTCGGTCGGCACCGCGAACGGCACCTGGGTGATGACGACCGTGGTGCAGGCCTCGCCAGGCAGGTCCAGGCCTTCGCCGAACGAATTCAGGCCGAACAGGACCGAGCCTTCGCCGGCCGCGATGCGGCGCAGGTGCTCGCCGATCAGCTGGCTCTTGTTGCCCTCGCCTTGCACCAGCACGCGGTTGCGCTGCGCCACCGGCAGCAGGTCGGCGACCTTCTCCATCTTCCAGCGCGAGGTGAACAGCACGATGCTGCCCTTGCCCCAGTCCAGTTCGCGCACGAGGTAGCGCGCCACTTCCCTGGGATGGCCTTCGCGGTCGTCCGGCGTCACCGGGAAGCTGGGCACCACCAACTCGGCCTGGTTGGGCAGGTCGAACGGCGAGGCGAGCGCGGTCATCTCGGCATGCTCGGGCACGCCGTTGTCGATCGCGAAGGATTGGAAATCGCCGCCGCCGGTCAGCGTCGCCGAGGTCATCACCACCGAGTCGACCTCGCTCCACAGCAGCTTGCGCAGCACCTGCGCGGCCGACACCGGCGAGCAGTGGCAGACCAAGTCGCCGTCGCGCGACAGCGTGATCCAGCGCGCCATCGGCGGCTGGCCTTCGCTGTCCTCGCGGCGCCAGCCGCCCCACAGGGCGTGCTGCTGCTCGACCATCTCCAGCGCCATGCCGAGGTTGCGCTGCAATCGCTCGCGCGCCGCGTCGTCCTGCTTGGCCTTGGCGACCAGCCCGTGCGCGGCGTGCACCCAGTTGAACAGCGCGCGCGTGTCCTCGCCGAGTTCCTCGATCGCCGGCCGCCAGTCCGGCGGCAGCTGGCCGTTCGGCGCGCGCCATTGCGGATCGCGCTCGGCGGGATCCGGCTTCCAGGCCTGCCCGACCATGGCATGGAACGCCCTGAGCAGCTTGCTCACGCGCGCGGCCAGTTCGATCGCCTCGTTCGGCAGCAGGTTGCCGATCTTCTCCTTGTCGATCGCGCGGTAGGCCGCGGCGATCAGGATCTGCAGCTTGCCGGTGCGGCGCGCCATGTCGTCCAGCGGCAGGTTGGCGGCGCCCTGGTCGATCGCCACGCCGGCGATGTGGTGGCCTTCGTCGAGCACGAGCAGCATGTCCGAGGGCGGCGCGATCAACGGCTGGCCGTTGTCCGAGTCGCCGAGCGACAGCGCCGACAGCAGCAGCGCGTGGTTGGTGACCACGATCTGCGCCTCGCGCACGTCGCTGCGCGCCTTCAGCACCGGGCATTGCGCCGAGTAGCTGCAGCGCCGGCCGGCGCATCCGGAAGCCGGCGTGGTGATGCGCATCCGCAGCGATACCGGGACCGGCTCGGGAGCCTCGTCGAGGTCGCCGTTCCACTTGCGGTCGGCGTAGGCCTTGGCCAGGCGGTGCGCGATCTCGGCGTCGGCCGGGCTGAGCGGCCGGTCGTACAGCGCCTGCTCGTCCTCGAACATCGACTCCTGGCTGGCCTCCCCGTGCAGCTCGGCGGCGTTGCGCGTGCACAGGTAGCGGGTGCGGCCCTTGGCCAACGCCACGCTGGCCTCCAGCCCGGTGGCCTTGAGGAAGGCGGGGATGTCGCGCTCGACCAACTGGGATTGCAGCGCGACGGTGCCGGTGCTGATCACCAGCTTCTTCTTGCTGGCCAGCGCGATGGGCACGCCGGCGGTGAGATAGCCCAGGCTCTTGCCGACGCCGGTCGGCGCCTCGACGATGCCGATCCCGCCGGAGGTCGCCAGCGCGCGCGAGACCACGCCGATCATCTGGCTCTGCGCGCGACGGGTGGCGAAGCCGGGGGTGTTGGCCTGCAGGCTGGCGTAGGCCGCGCGGATGCTCGCCTTCAGCGGCTCGCCCAGCTGGCGCCGGGGCTCGGACGGGGTCGTGTCCGTACCCGGACTGGCTGCATCGTTCATCCGGCTATTTTCTCATGCCCGGTCGCACCGGCCGAAGCCGGGCCCTCCGAGGCTCAGGCCGCGCGCGGCGGACGCAGCGCCCGCACCAGCGACAGCACCAGCAGCACCAGGCCCGTCGCCTGGATGGCCGAGACGAGGAAACCGACCGCGATCGCGACCGTGCGGATCATGCTCACGGACTCGCTGCCGAAGTGCATCAACATCATCGGCAGCGCGCTCGTCAGTGTACCCAGCAGCAAGGCCAGCAGGATCAGCGATATCCCCCACAGGCCGCCACGGCGCGGACGGCCCGCTGGCGCCACCGCCAGCATCACGAATCCGGCCACCAGCGCCGCCAACAGCGGCAGGTGGACCAACAGGCCGCCCAGCACGACGGCCAACATGCTCATCATTTCCATTCCAATCTCCCTTTGGATTTCAGTCTTCGCCCACCAGCAACGCGCTGCGCTCGCGCAACGCCGCGTAGACGGGCGCGGTATCCGGACGCACGCCATGCCAACGTTCGAAACTCTCCGCGGCTTGCTCGACCAGCATCCCCAGTCCGTCCACGCTGTTGCGGCATCGCGCCGCGCGCGCCCAGGCCAGGAAGGCGATCGCCGCGTCGCCGTAGTTGAGGTCGACCGCAGTGGTCATGCTGTTGACCAGCGACAGCGGCAGCGAGAACGCCGCATCCGGCTGGCGGCCGGCCGAGGTCGAGTTGACGACCAGCTCGAAGTCGCCCAGGTCGTGCAGGTCCTCCCAGTAGCGCGACACCGCGCGCGCCGGCTCGCCGAGCACGTCGCACAGCGCGTCGGCGCGCTCCGGGGTCCGGTTGACGATCACCATCTCCAGCACGCCGGCGTCGAGCAGCGCCGGCGCCACGCCGCGCGCGGAACCGCCCGCGCCGAGCAGCAGCACGCGGCGGCCGCGCAGGTCCAGGCCGTGGCGATCGGTGAGATCGCGCACCAGCCCGGCGCCGTCGGTGTTGTCGCCGTGCCAGCGGTCGCCGTCGCGCACCAGCGTGTTGACCGCCCCGGCCCGGCGCGCGCGCGCGCTGAGCGTGGCCGCCAGCGCGAAGGCCTGCTCCTTCAGCGGCAAGGTGACGTTGGCGCCGGCGCCGCCCTCGGCGGCGAAGCGCTCCAGCGTGGCGGCGAACGCGTCCGGGGCGGCATCGATGGCGGTGTATTCCAGCGCGATCCCGTGCTGGCTCGCGAACGCGGCATGGATGCGCGGCGACAGCGAATGGGCGACGGGGTGGCCGAACACGGCGTAGCGGGAAGCGGGCATGGAGGCACTCTCGATTGGCTAGACTTGCGCGTCCCTTCTCTGCAGGAGAACCGCATGCGATTGCGAGGATCGCTGCTCGCGCTGGCGGCGAGTGTACTCTGCGTCCCGTCGGCAACGGGACTGGCCGAGTTCGGCATCGAAGGCATGGGCGTGGTGTCCACGCCCGCCAATGAAGTGCGCGCCACGGTGTCGCCGGACGGCCGGCGCATCGTCTGGGGCAGCACCGACCGCGCAGGCGGCGCGGGCGGCTGGGACCTGTGGCAAGCCGCCCTCGCCGGCGGGCGCTGGAGCGATCCCGTGCCGTTGCCGCTGAATTCGCCGGCCAACGATTTCGATCCGTTCTTCAGCGCCGACGGGCGCTGGCTGTACTTCTTCTCCAACCGGCCGGGCGGCTTCGGCGGCGACGACCTGTACCGCGCCGCGGTCGGCGCGGACGGCTTCGGCCCGGTCGAGAACCTCGGCGCCGGCGTCAACACCGCGGGCGACGAATGGGCGCCGACGCTGTCGCTGGACGGCACCCGCCTGCTGTTCTCCAGCGACGGGCATGGCGGCGCGGGGGGCCACGACCTGTTCGTGGCGCGCTGGGACGGCCGCGCCTTCGTCGATCCGCGCCCGGTGCCCGGCGTCAACACCGACGCCGACGAGTTCGACGCGGCCTGGCTGGGCGATGGCCGCGCGCTGGTGTTCGCGCGCTCGGCCGATCCCGCGACCAAGCCGGTGCGGCTGTGGCTGGCGCAATGCGCGAACGGCCGCTATGGCGAGGCGCAGGCGCTGGCGGTGTCGTTCAACGACGCCGAAGGCACCACGCTCGGCCCGGTGGTGGACGCCTCCAAGCCCGGCGAACTGCTGCTGAGCGGCAGTGCCCGCGCGCCGAAGGCCGGCAAGCTCGACATCTACCGGATGAAGGCGCCGGCCGCGAGTGGGGACGACCGCTGCCGCTGAAGCGGCGACCGTTCACTCCAGGCGCAGCTCGTAGACGTGCTGGGTCTTGATGTTCCGGAAGCCCACGCGTTCGTAGAACCGGTGCGATGCCTCCCGGGCCACGCTGGACCGCACCATCATCGCCCGACCGGGCCCGGCCTGCGCCCATGTGCGGGCCGCATCGGCCAGCGCGCGCCCGACGCCACCGCGGCGCAGGTGCGCGTCCACTACCAGCGCCACGATCTCGCAGCGCTCGCCCAGTTCGAGCATCAGCCGCCGCTCCACGGCGACGAGGCCGGCCAGAGGGCCCTCGGCGGCGGCCGCGACGAACACCGCATGGCGGGGCGAAGCGGCGATCGCCCGCCAGCGCGCCGCCGCTTCGGCTTCGCCCACCGGATAGCCGAGCTGCGTCAGCAGCCGGGCCATCTCGGCCGCATCCTGGGCGCGTGCGGGGCGGACCAGGAAGGACATGTCCAGGACTCCGGGATGGAAGATCCCGATACGATGCCGGCGGCGGACGGCTCAGTAAACGTCGCGGCGATAGCGGCCCTCGGCCACCAGCGCATCCAGCCCGTCCTCGCCGAGCTGGCGGCGCAGTTCGGCATCCACCGCCTGGGCCATGCCCTGCAGGCTGCCGCAGACGTGGATCACGGCGCCGCGCGCCAGCCATGCCCGCAACTCGCCGGCGCGTTCGCGCAGGCGATCCTGCACGTAGACCTTGTGCGCCTGGTCGCGCGAGAACGCCAGGTCGAGCCGCTGCAGGTGCCCCTGCGCGAGCCACGCATCCAGTTCCTCGCCGAACAGGCGATCGTGCGCCGCGTTGCGCTCGCCGAACAGCAGCCAATGCCCGGGTTCGCCAGCGCGCTGCGCCTCGACCAACAGGCTGCGCAGGCCGGCGATACCGGTACCGTTGCCGATCAGCACCATCGGCACGCCCGGGCTGCGGCGGAAGCCGGGATTGGCGCGCACCCGCGCCCGTACCTCGCCGCCGAGCGGCGCATGCAGCGCCAGCCAGCCCGAGCCCAGGCCGGGACGACCGGCTTCGTCGTGCATCAGCCGCACCACCAGTTGCAGCACGCCGTCCTCGGCCACCGAGGCGACCGAGTACTCGCGCGTGCCGAGCGGCGCCAGCGCGTCCAGCCAGGCCTGCGGCTCCGGCAACGCGGCCTCCGGCGCAGGCGTCGGCAAGGCGCGCAGGGCCGCGGCCTCGGCCAGCGCCAGGGTCCGGCCGTCCACCTGCACCGGGGTGCCCGGCTCCAGCCGCCACGCGCGCAGGCACTCGCGCACCACGTCGGGTGGCTGCTGCGGCTCGATCTCGAGGATGTCGCCCGCCCGCCAGTACGTGCCCGCGGGCGGTTCCAGGTCGATCCGCCAGGTCTGGCCGCCCTCGCTGCCGGGATTGAGCCAGCGACGCTCGCGCAGGCGCCAGCTCGCGTACGCGGGCCGGTGCGACTCGAACGAGGCGACCGCCGTGCCGGTGACGCCGGCCAGTTGCGCCTGCCAGTGCGCCAGTGCCTGCGGATCGGCGTTGTCCACTTCCACGGTCGGGAACAGCGCGCGCGCGCCCTGCGCGGTCAGCCAGGCTTCCAGCCGCCGCGAGAATCCGCAGAAGCGCGCGTACTGGCGGTCGCCCAGCGCGAGCAGCGCATAGCCCAGCTCGGGCAGCGCCTGGGCCTGCCGCAGCAGGCGCTTCTCCACGCCGCGGGCGGCGTCCGGCGCCTCGCCGTCGCCGAAGGTGCTGACCACGAACAGCGCGCGCCGGGCGGCTCCCAGCGTGGCCGGGTCGAGCTGCGCCAGCGGCCGCACCTGCGCCGGCAGGCCAGCGGCCTGCAACTGGCCCGCGGCATGCCAGGCCAGCCGCTCGGCGAAACCGCTCTGGCTGGCGAACCCGACCAGCCACGGCTCGCCCGCAGGCGCGGCCGGCACCAGCGCCTGGCGGGCCTCGCGCAGCGCGCGCTTCTTGCGGCGCCGGTCCAGGTACAACAGCCAGCCGGTGACGAAGAACAGCGGCATGCAGGCCGCCGCCAGCATCCAGGCGATGCGCCCCGGCAGGCCGAAGAAGCTGCCGGTATGCAGCGCGTAGAGGCTGGTCAACAGCTGCTCGCCGGCCGATTGGCCGGCATACGGCTGGCGCCGCAGCACGAGGCCGCGGATGCCGTCGATCTCGACCAGGTCGTAGGCGCGCGAGTGCGCCGGGTCGGCCGGCCGGTAGCGCACCGCCACCTGGGTGCCGCGCTCGGGGAAACGCAGGTCGTACAGATCGCGCGCCAGGCCGGGCACGCCGTCCAGCGCGGCCTGCATCCGCTCCAGGTTCCAGGGCTTGCGCTCGCCATCGCCCGGGCGCGCGCCGCGCCCGGCCGCCGCCGCCGGCGTGTCGCCGAACACGCGCACCAGGCCCTTGCGGTACCAGTCGTAGGACCAGTTGAGCCCGGTCAGCGCGATGACGACGTACAGCAGCAGGCACCAGGTGCCGATCACCGAATGCAGGCTCCACAGGAAACCGCGCCCCTGGCGCCGCCACTCCACCACGGCCCAGGCGCGCCAGTTCCACCACTGCCGTGGCCAGCGCAGGTAGAGCCCGGACAGGCAGAAGAACAGCAGGATGAAGGCGCACGCGCCGGTCACCGCCTTGCCGCGCTCGCCGGCGGCGAGATGGCGGTGCAGTTCCTCGATGAACTGGAAGGCGTCCACCCCGCGCAGGTCGTCCAGGCGCTGGCCGGTATACGGGTCGAAATAGAACTCCAGGCGCTGGCCCGGCCCTTGCTGCGCGCGCAGCCGCGAAAGCCGGTCGCCGGTGGGATCGACGATCAGCCGGGCCAGTCGCTGTTCCGGGCCGACCTGCAGCCGGCGCAGCAGCTCGGGCAGCGGCAGCGGCGTCTCGCCGCGGGCATGGCGCTCGCTGATCGCGGCCTGCGCCGGGTTCAACGCGTGCAGGGCCTCGTCCTCGAACGCCAGCAGGGCGCCGGTCAGGCCCATCAGCGCCAGGACCGCGCCGGCGCTGATGCCCAACAGCCAGTGCAACTGGAAGAGCAGGGACTTGATCACGCGAGGGGACGGCGGCCGGAGGGATGGGAGGTGCGCATTCTAAATGAGAACGCTTATCGAACGCAGTCAGGTGCGCCGCGGATCACGCCGGGCCCGTGACCCGCTTGGGGCTGGCCGCCGCCGCCACCGCGCGGTCACGGTCCTGCCATCACGCGCCGCGAGCTTGCCGGCTCCACTCCCACCGACGAGCCTGAGATGAAGACGTTCCAGCGTTGCGCCCTGGTCCTGATCGCCGCATTCGCCGCCCCGGCCGCCCTGGCGGCGACCGGATGCCCCTCGCTGTACTACCGCGGCGCCGCGCCGACGCTGGACGCTGCCATCGCCGCGCGCACCACCGAGGTCTGCCACAGCGAGTACGTGCTGATGGCCTCGGGCGTGACCAAGGGCCCGCTGTACTCGGCCGAGCACCTGACCGACCAGCAGGTCGCCGGCGCCGACGCGATCGGCCGCACCGGCTCGTTCCACGAGGAGACCGGCATCCCGGCCGCCGACCGCTCCGAAAGCAGCGACTACACCAACAGCGGCTACGACCGAGGCCACATGACCCCGGCCGGCGACGCCTCCACCACCACCTCGGAGAAGGAGACCTTCTCGATGGCCAACGTCGTACCGCAGAACCACAAACTCAACACCGGCAAGTGGGCCGCCATCGAGGAGCAGGTCCGCCAGCTCGCCCGCGACAACGGCGAGGTCTACGTGGTCACCGGCCCGGCCTTCGACACCGGCACGCCGGCGACCATCGGCGCGGACGCGGTGCGCGTGCCGGACTACGTATGGAAGGCGGTGTACGAGCCGGGCGTGGGCGCGGCGGCGTACTTCTGCCTCAACGACGACAGCATCGCCTGCGACGTGGTGTCGATCGACGACGTGATCACGATGGCCAGCCTGGACCCGTTCCCGGGCCTGGGCGCCAGCGCCAAGGCCACCGCGATCGCGCTGCCGATGCCGTGATGCGGCGCGGGCACGGGCGCGGCAACCGGGCCGCGCCCGCCGCGGTGCTCAGCCCTCGCGCAGCCAGCGCGCCACCTGCGGCGCGAAGTAGGTCAGCACGCCGTCGGCGCCGGCGCGCTTGAAGCCCAGCAGCGATTCCAGCACGCACTTGCGCTCGTCCAGCCAGCCGTTGGCGATGGCGGCCTTGAGCATCGCGTACTCGCCGCTGACCTGGTAGGCATAGGTCGGCACGTGGAAGGTGTCCTTCACCCGCCGCACCACGTCCAGGTACGGCATGCCCGGCTTGACCATCACCATGTCCGCGCCCTCCTCTAGGTCCAGCGCGATCTCGCGCAGCGCTTCCTCGCCGTTGCCCGGGTCCATCTGGTAGGTCTTCTTGTCGGCCTTGCCGAGGTTGCCCGAGCTGCCGAGCGCATCGCGGAACGGGCCGTAGAACGCCGAGGCGTACTTCGCCGAGTAGGCCATGATGCTGACGTTGAGGAAGCGCGGGTCGGCATCCAGCGCGCGCCGGATCGCGCCGATGCGGCCGTCCATCATGTCGCTGGGCGAGACGATGTCGGCGCCGGCCTCGGCATGCGACAGCGATTGCTTCACCAGCGCCTCGACGGTGACCTCGTTGAGCACGTAGCCGCTCTCGTCGATGATGCCGTCCTGGCCATGGGTGGTGTACGGATCCAAGGCCACGTCGGTCATCACGCCCAGTTCCGGGAAGCGCGACTTCAGCGCGCGGATCGTGCGCTGGGTCAGGCCTTGCGGATTCCAGGCCTCGGCCGCGTCCAGGCTCTTGGCCGCCGGATCGACCACCGGGAACAGGTCGATCGCCGGGATGCCCAGCTCCAGCGCCTGCTCGGCCTCGCGCAGCAGCTCGTCGATCGACAGCCGCTCCACGCCCGGCATCGACGCCACCGGCGCGCGTCCTGGCAGTTCGTGCACGAACACCGGCCAGATCAGGTCGTCGACGGTCAGCGTGTGCTCGCGCATCAGCCGGCGGGTGAAGTCGTGGCGGCGCATGCGGCGCGGGCGGTAATGCGGGTGGGCCATGGCGGGATTCCTCTGGCTTGGATTGAAGGGGGTCATTGCAGCAGGTAGTCGCGCGGCAGCAACGGCGGCGGCAGGTCGCGCTCGCCGAGCGCTTCGCGCTGGTCGATCTCGATGGTGCGCACCAGGGCGTCGATCGGCAGGTCGTTGGGCTCCAGGCCGAAGGGCTCCTCGAGTTCGTCGCCGAGCCGGTCCAGCCCGAAGAACGCGTAGGCCAGCAGCATCGACACCACCGGCGTCGCCCAGCCCAGCGCGGTCACCAACCCGAACGGCAGCAGCACACAGAACAGCCAGGCGCAACGATGCAGCAGCAGCGTGTAGGCGAACGGCAACGGCGTGCCGGCGATGCGCTCGCAGGCCGCCTGGATCGCCGACAGCGCGTGCACGCGCGCCTCGAGCTGGCCGTACAGGTAGGCGTCCAGCCGGCCTTCGTGCAGCGGCTGCGCCAGTTCGGCCGAGATCAGCGTCAGCATCTGGTCGGGCACGTTGCCGCGACCCCGCAGCAGCGCCGCGTCCCGGCCCGGCAGCCACGGCAGCGCCGCGGCCTGCATGTCGCGCGCGCGCAGCCGCGCCGCCAGCACCTGCGCGAACCCGGCCACGAGATAGCCCACGCGCTGGCGCCGCGCCGGGTCGCCGGCGAGCAGCACCGCGCACTGGCGGGCCAGGCTGCGCGATTCGTAGACCAGTTGCCCCCATTGCTTGCGCGCTTCCCACCAACGCTCGTGGCAGGCGTTGTTGCGGAAGCTCAGGAAGATCGACAGCATCAGGCCGAGCAGGCTGAAAGGCACCACCGAGATCCGCTCGATGCCGGGCGGGTGCGCCAGCTCGGCGAACGCGGCCACGGCCAGCGCGAGCACGCCGATCGCCAGCACCTTGGGCGCGATCGCCGGCACGATCGAGCCGCGCAGGATGTAGAGCAGCTGCCAACCGTGGGGACGCGGGCGGATGATCATCGCGGAGATCGCCGCGCGGCGGCCGGCGCCGGCGCGGCTGGGATCGTCGGGGGAACAGGCCGCGCATTCTACGCCTCCGCCGCGCGCCGCCGGACGGACCTGCGACGGATTGTCGCGGCGCTCCGCGCCGGGTCAGACGATGCCGCCGCCGAGCATCAACCGGAATACGCCGACCACGATCACGATGCCGTTGAGCAACAGCCCGGCCTTGGCGCGCCCGCGGTTGCCGGGCGAAGTGAACAGGATGCCGATCGCGGCGATGATCGCGCCCACCGCGGCGAACGGGATCAGGAACCAGTTGCCCCAGCCCAGCAGCGGAATGAACGCCAGGATCATCCACAACAGCGCCACGATGCCCCACAGCAGGCTGATCAGTCCCATCTTCGTGCTCCTTGGTCGGAACCGGCACGATAGCGCGCCGGGCCGGGCTGGCAACCGGGCCGGTGGTCATGCCTCGCCGGCCGCTTCACGCCCGGAGGCGCATGCTCGCTCCCGCCAGGTCCGGCCGCATTCAGCGGCCGCGCCGGATCATGCCACCCGACTGCTGAGGGGAATCGCCATGACCATACGCCTGTTGACCGCCGCGCTGCTCGGCCTTGCCCTGGCCGGCTGCGCGAGCTCCTCGAAAGTGATGATGGGCCAGGCGCGCCCGCCGATCGACCCGGCGTTCGTGCGCATCTACAACACCGCGCCGGTCGGCTCGGTGGAGATCGCGCAGATCGAGGCCACCAGCGCGGCCGGTTTCGGCACCCAGGGCCAGACCAACGCCGCGGTGGACCGGCTCAAGCGCGAGGCGGCCAAGCTCGGCGCCAACGGCGTGGTGTTGATGGGCGTGGGCTCGCAGCGCTCGGGCGGCGGCGTATCGGTCGGCGCCGGCAGCTACGGCGGCCACGTCGGCGGCGGGCTCGGCATCGGCATCCCGACCACGCAGAAGCATGCGGCCGGCGTGGCGATCTGGGTGCCGCCGGGCGCGCAGCAGCAGCCCTGACTCGGGCACCAGCGGACAGAGTCCCGCAAGGGTGTTTTTTTGTGGGAGCGACTTCGGTCGCGATGGGCCTTCCCGATAAAGCCCGTCGCGACTGAAGTCGCTCCCACAGAAGCGCCTCACAGTGTCATGTCTTGCGATACCGCCGCCGATTCCGGCGGCGGTACCTCGGTGGCTCAGCGCTGCGACGGGACGAAGACCTCCTCCACCGCCTTGGCCAGCTGGTCCGGCGGCAGCATGCCCTGGTCGAGCAGGAAGTTGTTGAACTTCAGCCGGTCGAACTTCGGTCCCAGCGCCAGCTCGGTGCGCATGCGCAGCTCCATGATGCGCGAGTAGCCGTAGAAATAGCTGCCGGCCTGGCCCGGCGAGCGCACCATGTAGCGGTCCAGCTCCTGCCGCGCCATCGCCGGCGACACGCCGACGTCGTTCTCCAGCACCAGGCGCGCGCGCTCGCGGTCGATCAGGCCCAGGTTCAGCATCGGGTCGAGCATCGCGCGCGCGGCGCGCAACAGGCGGAATTGCAGCGCGATCAGCTGCCCGTCCAGCGGCTCGTAGGGCACCATCTCGGCCTCGGCGTACAGCGCCCAGCCTTCCACGTTGACCGAGTTGAACGCGAACAGGCTGCGCGCCAGCGACACGCCGCGCTCGACCATCGCGGTGAACTGCAGCTCGTGGCCGGGCCGGCCTTCGTGCGCGCTCAGCGTCCACGCCGCCGAGCCGAAGTTGAAGTCGTCGTATTGCTGGCCCTTGCCGCCCGCATCCGGGTTGCCCAGCGGCAGCACGAACTGACCCTGCTGGCCGGTGTTGCCGACCAGCGGCGCGGGCAGGAAGTGCGGCGCCGGCTGCGCGGCGCTCTCGGCCGGCGAGCCCAGGCGCATCTGCATCGGCCGGTTCGGCACGTCGACGATGCGTTGCTCGCGGATGATCGGGTCGATCCGGTCGATCACGCCGCGGTAGTGCGACTCGAGCTTGTCGTCGGCGATCCTGTCGCGCTTGAGCGCGCGGATCACGTCGACGTAGTCGCCGGCAGGCAGGCCCTTCTCCTTGGCCACCAGCGGCGCGAGCTGGCGCATCGCCGAGCGCGTCTCCATGAATTCCAGCTGCGCGCGCTGCATCAGCAGCCGCGGATCGATGTCGATGCCGACCTCCTTGAGCTGGAAGGCGTACAGCGGCTCCGGCAGGCGCGTGTCCTCGCGCGCCTTGGGCAGCACCTCGGCGCGGGTCCAGGCGGCGTAGTCCTTCAACTGCCTGGAAACGGCGGCCAGCGCGCCGTCGTCCTTGATGCCGTACTTGGCGAACAGCTGGCCGATGCCGGCGATGTAGGTATCGACGTTGGCCAGCGCCTGCTCCACCTCGATCCGGGTCGGTTGCAGCAACTGCGCGTCGCCGAGCCGCTCCTCGTAGCGCGCCCGCGCCTGCGCGGCGGTCGAGGTGCCTCCCGGAGAGAGGCCGGCGTAGTTGCGCAGGCGATCGAGCGCGCGCGCGCGGCGCTCGGGCGGGGTCTGGTCGGACAGCAGGTTGTTGATGCCGCCGAACACCAGCTTGGGCACGTCCACCCACGGCAGCAGGTAACGCTCCTGCAGCTGGCTGCCTTCGACCTGGCGATCGATCGCGGCTAGCATGATCTCCAGGTCCTGGCGCACGTTGGCGTCGCGCTCGACGGCCAGCTTCTCATGCAATGCGGCGCGCGCCTTGGCCAAGGCATCGCGCTCGCGTTGGTCGTGGTTCGGTCCGAGATCGACGACCTTGTCGTCGTAGCCGGGCACGCCGAAGAAGCTGACGAATTCCGGCTGGAACGGCGCTTGCGCCTGCAACAGGATCTGCGCGTACTCGTTGCTGCGCGCGACCCACTGCGGCGTGGCGGGCGCGGCCGCCTTGGCCGGCGCCGCGGCCTGCACGGACGGGGACAACGGCGCCAGCAGCGCCAGCGAAACGGCCAGGACGAGCGGTTTCATCGGGTGGTTTCCTGCACAGGAACGGTAGCCGGCAACCTACGTGCCCGGCCGGGCGCCGGCAACGGGCCAAAGGTCATGGCGACGGCTGTAGCGGCGGCGCTGGAGAGCTGGGGACGACGGCCGACAACCGCTGGCAAGCCCATGAGCCATGCCGTTGCCGTTGCCGTTGCCGTTGCCGTTGCCGTTGCCGTTGCTCGTGATTTTGCTCTGGATTGGATAACACCTCCTCGCGCGGCGGCGCGCCAACCACTATGGCCCACAAATGTCACTGCGGCGCAGGCCCCTACGAAGCGGCGGAGACGGTGGGAAAAATCCCGAAGGGGCGACGTGCATGGATGCACGTCGTTTTTCGCCGGGGCAGGGCTCGCCGGAAAAAGGCGAAGCACCGCTTCGCCCCGGCAGGCGGGCATTCGCCGTGCGGCGAATGCCCCGGACTCGGCCGCATAGCGGACGAGCCCCGTCGAAAAATCCCGTCGGCTCCGCGGACCCGCAGCGCAGCTGCGGGCGCGAAGGCGGGGTGTGCTTGATCAGCCATGACCAGCCATTCGGCTGTTGTGAAGCGCTTCGGCTGCTGTGAAGCGCTTCTTTTGGTTACGTTTCTTTACGCGGCACATCCCTGTGCCGCGCCCTTGGGGCGGCTTCGCCGTGCGGCGCTGCTCCTGCAGCGCGCGTGCACAAGCAAAGAAAAGTGACTCGCCGAAGGCGAAAGCTTTTGGCTTGCTCGCCAAAAGCCACAAAAGCAACGTCCCTGGATCCCCGCCTTCGCGGGGATGACGGTAGATAGATGTCGGAGAACGGACCGATAGCGTGAAAGGCAAAGACGCTGGATCTTCGATCGCCGGCCATCGGACATAACCCGATCGCGCTCAACGCCGCGCAAGCCAATGACTCGCATGCAACACGCCTTCACCCCCAGAGAGAGAAGGAAAACCGAAGCACCCCGCCGCACCCCCGCCGCCCCCCCGCAACACGCCACGCCTGGGCCATCAATCGCCCTCAGGCTTCAAACAGCGCGCAATGAACGCCTCGGCAGTGCGGTAACGATGCAGCGCATCTTGCCCGGAAAGCCCGTGCTTGGCCCCGGGATACGTCATCAGCTCGAACGGCGTGCCCCGCTTCTGCAACGCGCTCATCAGCGCCGTGGAATTGGTGAACAGCACGTTGTCGTCGGCCATCCCATGGATCAGCAGCAACTTCGACGACAACCCGTCCAGGTGCTCGGCCACGCGCGCCTCGCGGTAACCGTCCGGATTGGCCGCCGGCAGGTTCATGTAGCGCTCGGTGTAATGCGTGTCGTACAGCGCCCAGTCGGTGACCGGCGCGCCGGCCACGCCGCAGGCATAGGCCTCGCTGTGCTTGGCCAGCAGCATCAACGTCATGTAGCCGCCATTGGACCAGCCCTGCACGCCGATCCGCGCCGGATCCACCCACGGCTGCGACTTCAGCCAGGCCACGCCCTGCAGTTGGTCGTCCACCTCCACCGTGCCCTGGCGCCCGTACAGCGCACCGCCGAACTCGCGGCCGCGCCGCGGCGTGCCGCGGTTGTCGAGCGAGAACACCACGTAGCCGTGCTGGGCGAGGTACTGGTCGAACATCGCGTCGGCGCGCGTGGGCCAACTGTCGACGACGGTCTGCGCGGCCGGGCCGCCGTAGACGTAGACCATCACCGGGTACTTCTTCGCCGGGTCGAAACCGGCCGGGCGCAGCAGGCGGTAATGCAGCGGCGTGCGCCCGTCGGCGGCGGTGAGCGTGCCGAACTCGACCGGGCGCAACGCATCGCGGTACTTGGCGAACGGGTGCCGCGGATCGCCCAGGTCGTTGTCCACCAAGGTGGCCAGCTTGCTGCCGTCGGCCTTGAACAACTCGATCTGCGGCGGCGTCGCGGTGTTCGACCAGCTGTCCACGTAGACGCTGGCGTTGCGCGCGAAGCTGATGGCATGCGTGCCGCGGACGCGGCTGAGCTTCTCGACCGGCCCGCCCGCCAGCGGCACCACGTACAGCTGCCTCTCGGTCGGCGAATCCTTGGTCGCGGTGAAGTACACCTTGCCCGCGGCTTCGTCGACGGCCTCGACCTGGTCGACCACCCATTCGCCGGAAGTCAGCGGCGTCGAGGCGGTGCCGTCGGCCGACACCACGTAGAGATGCGAATGGCCGCTGCGCTCGGAGTTCCACAGCAGGCGGCCATCCTTCAGGAAGCGCAGGTCGTCGTGCAGCGGCACCCAGGTCGGCGAGGTCTCGCTGAGCAGCGTGCGCTGCGCGCCGGTGGCCAGGTCCGCCTCGACCAGGTCGAGCCGCTTCTGGTCGCGCGACTGGCGCTGGAAGGTGAGCCGGTGCGGGTCGCGCCAGTCCACGCGCGCCAGGTAGATGTCGGGATCGGCGCCCAGGCCGATCCACCGCGGCGCGGCGCCCTGCTTCGGCGCGATCACGCCCAACTGCACGCGCACGTTCGGCTGGCCGGCCTGCGGATAGCGCTGCTCGACCACGTCGGTGTGGTCGGCATAGACCTCGTAGCGCTTCTGCACCGGCACCGGCGCCTCGTCGATGCGCGCGAAGGCGATCGCCGAATCGTCCGGGGCCCACCAGTAGCCGGTATGGCGGTTCATTTCCTCGTCGGCGACGAACTCGGCCACGCCGTTGCCGATCGTGTCGCTGCCATCGCGGGTCAGCCGCACCTGCGTGTCGCTGGCCAGGTCGATCACCCACAGGTCGCGCCCGCGCACGAAGCTGACGAAGCCGCCCTGCGGCGAGAGCTTGGGATCGGTGGCGAAACCCTCGCCATGGGTGAGCCGGCGCACCGCTTCCGGCCCTCGCTTGCGCAGGTCGTACAGGTACAGCTCGCCGCCGAGCGGGAACAGCAGGCGCTGCGCGTCCGGCGCCCACTGGTAATCGACGATGCCGCTGTAGGCGGCGAGGCGCTGGCGTTCGCGGCGCGCCTTTTCCTCGTCGCTCAACGTTTCGGCGCCCGGCAGCACCACCGTGGAATCGACCAGCAGGCGGGTCTGCCCGCTGGCGATGTCGTACTCCCACAGATCGAGCCGGTTGCGGTCCTCGGCCTTGCCGCGCAGGAAGGTCACGCGCGAGCCGTCCGGCGCCACCTGCGGCTTCATCAAGGTAGGTCCGGACAGCGGCAACGGTCCGGTGATGGCTTCCAGGGTGAGCTTTTCGGCGTGGGCGGCGACGGGCGTGGCGAGCATGCAGGCGGCGAGCAACAGGGAGCGCATCGGGGTCTCTGGCAACGGGCGGGAGCCCTCCGCTGGCGCGAGGGCGTGGGCACGAGGGTAAGCGCAACCGCTTGCGCGGGTGAACCACCCCTCGGGCACTTGCGCCGCATGCCCATGCCGGCTTCGGTCGCGGCCGCCTTGGCCGCGGCCCTCCGCAGGACGCGGCGGATCCCGGCGGCCCGCCGCGCCTCGATCAGCGCTGCCCGAACAGGTGCTTGCGTTCCTCGTCGCTGAGCGGCTTGCCGGCGTTCGGGTTGACCTGCCGCTTCAGCGCGTAGGCGCGCTGCGTGGCCGGGCGCGCGGCGATCCCGTCCCGCCAGCGCTGCACGTTCGGGTACGCCGCCATGTCCAGCGGCGCGCCGTCGTAGGGGTTGATCCACGGATAGATCGCCATGTCGGCGATGCTGTAGTCCCTGCCGGCGACGAACGCATGCTTCTGCAGCTGGCGGTCGAGCACGCCGAGCAGGCGCTTGACCTCGTTGGTGTAGCGCTCGATCGCGTAGGGGATCTTCTCCGGCGCATAGACGTTGAAGTGGCCGTACTGGCCGGTCATCGGGCCCAGCCCGCCCATCTGCCACATCAGCCACTGGTTGACCGCGACCTTCTCGCGCACGCTCGCGCCGGAGAACCGGCCGGTCTTGTCGGCCAGGTACAGCAGGATCGCGCCGGACTCGAACACGCTGACCGGGGCGCCGCCGTCGGCAGGCGCGTGGTCGACGATCGCCGGCATCTTGTTGTTGGGCGAGATCTGCAGGAACTCCGGCTTGAACTGGTCGCCGGCGCCGATGTTGACCGGCTTGATCGCGTAGTCCAGCCCGGCCTCCTCCAGGAACAGGGTGATCTTGTGGCCGTTCGGCGTGGGCCAGTAGTACAGGTCGATCATGGCAAGGCTCCGATCATGGACGAGGATCGCGCCGCGGCGCGGGAAAGACCGCGATAGTAGGCCAAGCGGACGGGAAGACGGCGGCAACACAGCGTTTTGCGCACCCGGGCAATGACGCGGCGAGGACGCGCCGCCGGGATCCGCCTTCCATGCCTGCCCGGAACGGGTGAATTCCCGCCCCTCGCCGCGCTACGCTTCCGCGCCTGCCGCCCGGGGACGCGGCCGCCCGGCGCGGGCGCATGGGGAACCTCGATCCTGACAGGATGCACAGCATGAATCCGACCTCGTTGTTGCTGGTCCAGCTCATCGTCATCCTGGGCGCGGCGCGCCTGTGCGGGAGACTGCTCCGGCATCTCGGCCAGCCGCCGGTGATCGGGGAAATGGCGGCCGGCCTGTTGCTCGGCCCGATCGTGTTCGGCGCCTGGCAACCAGGCCTGCATGCGGCGCTGTTCGCCAGGGACAGCCTGCCCGCGCTGTCGAGCCTGTCGACCCTCGGCGTGGTGCTCTTCATGTTCGTCGTCGGCCTCGAGCTGCGCGCGCCGGAAGGGAATCGCGCCCAGGTGCGCTCGGCGTTCGCCACCGGCCTGCTCGGCATCGTCCTGCCGATGGCGCTCGGCCTGGCGATCGCCCCCTGGCTGCATCCGCGCTTCGCGCCGGCGGGCGTGGCCTTCTGGCCGTTCGCGTTGTTCATCTCGGCCGCGATGTCGGTGACGGCGTTCCCGGTGCTGGCACGCATTCTCAAGGACCGCGGCATGACCCGCACCACCGCGGGGCGGCTGGCCCTGGGCGCGGCGGTGATCGACGACGCGATGGTGTGGATTTTCCTGGCGGTAGTGCTGACCCTGACCGGCCGCAACGAACACGGCAGCATCCTGTTCACCGCCGCCGGCGCGATCGCCACCGTCGCGGTGGTGTTCGTGCTGCTCAAGCCGTTGTACGCACGCCTGCTGCAGGCGCATGCCGGCGACGACGCATTCCCGCGCCAGGCGTTGGCCTGGGTGCTGGTCGGCCTGCTGGCCTGCACCGCCGTCACCGAGTGGATCGGCCTGCACGCGATCTTCGGCGCCTTCCTGTTCGGCACCTGCCTGCCGCGCGACGACCGCCTGCTGCGGTACCTGGCAGAACGCATCGAGCCGATCGCGGTCACGCTGCTGATGCCGGTCCTGTTCGCGCTGGCCGGCCAGGCCACGACGCCCGATGCGTTCGCCGGTGCGGGCATCGGCGCGTTCGCGCTGATCCTGGCGATGGCGATCGCCGGCAAGGTGCTCGGCTGCACGGTGGGCGCGCGCCTGAGCGGATACGGCTGGCGCGACAGCCTCGCCGTCGGCTCGCTGATGAACGCGCGCGGCCTGATGGAATTGGTGGTGATCAAGATCGGCCTGGACAGCGGCGTGATCGGCCCCGCCCTGTTCACGCTGCTGTTCGGCATGA
This sequence comes from Pseudomonas sp. Hp2, assembly GCF_006386585.1. Classification (NCBI taxonomy): domain Bacteria; kingdom Pseudomonadati; phylum Pseudomonadota; class Gammaproteobacteria; order Pseudomonadales; family Pseudomonadaceae; genus Pseudomonas; species Pseudomonas sp. Hp2. The sequence continues at coordinate 2,338 of NZ_VAHJ01000005.1, read as the reverse complement.
CCCTGGTCACGACGCTGATGGCCTCGCCGCTGCTGGCGCTGTGCCACCGGAACGCAGGCCCGGGAACCGCGCACGGCAATACCCGGGCAGGTCCTTGACCGGCCGCCTTCGCACCGTCCGCATGCCTGCCGGCGATGCTTGGCAGCTCATGGATGCGCCGCTACCCTGCGGCTCCTTCCCCGCACTGCCATTGCCCGATGTCGTCCTCGCAGAAGCTTTCGCCCATTCCCGCCCTGATCTTCGCCTCGCGCTGGCTGCAGCTGCCGCTGTACCTCGGCCTGATCCTCGCCCAGGGCGTGTACGTGTTCCTGTTCGGCAAGGAGTTGTGGCACCTGGTCCACGAGGCGCCCAGCCTGGGCGAGCAGCAGATCATGCTGATCGTGCTCGGCCTGATCGACGTGGTGATGATCTCCAACCTGCTGGTGATGGTGATCGTCGGCGGCTACGAGACCTTCGTCTCGCGGCTCCGCCTGGAAGGCCACCCGGACCAGCCCGAGTGGCTGAGCCACGTCAACGCCTCGGTGCTGAAGGTGAAGCTGGCGATGGCGATCATCGGCATCTCCTCGATCCACCTGCTCAAGACCTTCATCGCCGCAGGCGCGCTCGGCGGCATGCCGCTGTGCGCCCCGGAGGTGCTGAGCAAGACCGCCGGCCAGGTCGGCCAGGCCAGCTGCGCCACCCTGACCGGGGAGGGCGTGCTGTGGCAGACCATCATCCACTGCGTCTTCATCCTCTCGGCAATCGGCATCGCCTGGACCGACCGGCTGATGGCCCCGTCGGCGCACGGACGCGAGACCGCCCACTGACGTGGCGGGGATCACGGTTTTTTCCACGACCGGCGCACTCCGGGCCGACCGGAGCGCGCCGGTCGATGCTAGATTGCGGAATCCGCCGCCGGTTCCGGGAGAAGCCGGCGGCGTTCCAACGCCGCAGCCGTTCATTCGCAATCGCGCCAAGGGGGAAACATGTCGGATCTGAAGATGGGCCGTAAGGCACGACGGATCGTGCCGCTGATGTTGCTGGCGGGCCTTGCGGCCTGTTCCGGCCAGGGCGACAAGCCGGCCGCCGAGTCGCCGGCACCGGCCGAGAACGCGCCCGCGGCACCGGCCGCTGCTCCCGCCGGTACGCCGGCCGCACCCGCCGCCGATGCCGCGCTTTCGCCGCAGGTCGCCGGGATGTCGGTGGACCAGCTGCGCGAGGCCGCGACCCGGGCGCTGCGCGAGAACCGCATGTACGCCCCGGCCGGCGACAACGCCGTCGAGTACTACCTCGCGCTGCGCGACAAGCAGCCCGGCGATGCCAGCGTCGCCAGCGCGCTGACCGACCTGCTGCCCTATACCCTGATCGCCGCCGAGCAGGGCATCGCCCGCGAGGACTTCCCGGAAGCCCAGCGCCTGGTCGCGCTGATCGAGCGCGTCGACGCCAAGGCCCCGGCGCTGCCGCGCCTGAAGTCCGGCATCGCCAATGGCCTCCAGAACGCCGCTTCGCGCACCGCGCAGGAAGCCGAACGCGCCAGGAAGGAAGCCGAACAGAGGACGCAGCAGCAAGCCGAACAGAAGAGGCTCGCCGAGCAGCAGGCCAAGGAGGCCGCCGCGGCCCAGCAGATCGCCGCCCAGCAGGAAGCCGCGCGCCAGCAGGCCGCCGAGGCCGAGCGCCAGGCCGCGGCCAAGCGCGAAGCCGACCAGCGCGCCTCCGCGCAACCGGCGGCCCCACGGCCCGCCGCGCCGGCCGCGGCCACGGCACCGTCGCTGCGTCCGATCAGCACGCCCGCTCCGCGGTATCCGCCCGATGCGCTGCGCGCCGGTACCGCCGGCGAAGTGCTGGTGGAGATCACGGTCGGCACCGACGGTTCGGTGACCAACTCGCGCGTCCTGCGCGCCACCCCGCCGCGCGTGTTCGACCGCGAAGCGCTCAATGCCGTCAAGCGTTGGAGATTCGAGCCGGTGCCGGCCCCGGTCACCACCCGCCGCACGCTGTCCTTCAATCCGGGCAACTGATCCCGGCCCGTCCGGGAGCCCGGTACGGCCGGGCGTCCCGGCGGCTCCTATCGCCTCGCCGAGGCCCGGGCTCGTGCCGGGCAGGCCGCGGATGCCGGCCTGCCCCGAACCTGCTACTTTCCGTCCCGCAGGGGGCAATCCTGGCCGGATCACGTGTCGGCCGGGCCGAGCTTTTGCAGGTGACGCAATGGAAGCGTTGAGGACGTGGTTGACGCAGTCGGCGCGTCTGACCGACGCGAGCCGCTTGCACCGCTTGGAGCTGGCGGGGTTGCCGGCGCAGGTGGTGGAGCGGTGGTACGGGCGCGAGGAGGTCTCGCGGGGGTACGACTACTGGGTGGACG